>NZ_QKOE01000002.1 GCF_003226565.1 Parazoarcus communis SWub3 = DSM 12120
CCCATCCCGGCACCGTGGGGCCGGGGCGAGCACGGCGATGGGGTGCCAGCGCCCATGCAAACAGTACGTGCAACGACAGGGGTCGTGGCCGCTGACCCGGGCGAGGAAGGCTTCGGCCGCTTCGATGTCCAAGGGTGGGCTCTCGGTCTTCGCCACCGCTTCCCGCTTGCGCGGACGTATCCGTATGGATACACTTCTGCCATGAACACCTTCCTGCGTACGGACGATTTCGACGCTTGGCTTGTCGGTTTGAAAGACAATCTGGCACGCGCTCGCATCGTCCATCGCATCCGGTCTGCTGAACATGGAAATTTCGGCGACTGCGAGCCGGTTGGCGAAGGCGTTTCGGAAATGCGCATCCATGTCGGTCCCGGGTATCGCGTTTACTACACGCGACGTGGGGCAGCGATCTATCTGCTTCTGCTGGGCGGGGACAAGTCGTCGCAAAAGCGCGACATCAAACGTGCGATCGAGATGGCGCGAGCCTTGGACAAGGAGTGAACGATGGTCAAAACTGCCACCTTTGATGCTGCCGACTACCTGAACGATGAGGAAACCATCGCGGAGTATCTGACGGCGGCCCTGGAAGACCCAAACCCTGACGTGTTCCTCGCTGCCGTTCGTGATGTAGCGCGCGCCCGTGGCATGGCGCAACTTGCCAAAGATGCGGGTCTTGGCCGAGAGAGCCTCTATAAGGCACTTACGCCCGGAGCCAAGCCACGCTATGACACGGTGCTCAAGCTGCTGCATGCCCTGGGCGTGAAGATCTCCGCAACGCCAGTCCATTCTTGAGACTTGCGGTAGTGTCGGTCGCCACGCCCAGGCCATCGATCGACAGATCCGCCTGCAGTCTCACTCCGAGCTTCAATCTCTGCCGATTGAAGCTCGGGTAACGGGAACATTGCGGCCTGACTCTGCCCGTCAAGCCACCGGCAGGTCAGGCCAATTTGTGTGACTTAGCTCTCCGCCAGGTTCCGGAATACAGCAGTCGGCCATCTCGCCGCTAGCTCACGGTCGCCCAACACCCATCCACCCCTTTCCACACCTCCGCACGCTCGATCACTTCTACAAATCGAGGAGCACTGAACCCCTCTGGATACAAACTCTTCGACACTGGATCCTCCATGTCCGCAAGAGCGCTCTCACCAAACTTGCCGCGCAGGAGGCCGGCCGGATCCTGCAGGAGGTACGAATCATCCCGCAGTGCGATCAACACCTCTTCCAGCGACACCTTGAAAAACCCCTCGAACCGCTGGTGGTCGCACTCGATGGAGGTATCGACGATCCATCCTTGAATACACAGCTCCTCCTCGCCACCATTCAGCGCGAGCATTTCTGAGAACTGGATATCCGTTAGCGCCCGCTGGACCGCCGCCACCTTCCGCCGCAACTGGATGCCGGCCTTGCGGAGCGTCGTTGTCGAATGCAGCCACGCGTCGCGGCTTGATCGCCTCAGGTAAGTGGATTTAAGCTCAAGCACGAGCACTACGCCGTCACGGGCGCAGACTAGATCGACTTCGCCGGGGACCTCCGAGTCGGTAGGCGGCGGCGTCCAATTCAGGACGATACGGAACCCCCTCGATTCGAATAGCTGGCCGAGCCGCTCCTCGATTCGTTGCGTCTCCTGCCGGGCTTCGTCGCGACGCGCCCCCAAGCGACGCAGGTTGTTAATCGCGGCGGAGCTGTTGTTCTGTACCCCCACGACCCATGGCAGTTGTACGAGGAGCGAGCCAAGCTTCAAGACAGGCCGCTCAAATAGCTCCGGCTGCAAGCCGCCTCCGCCCTCGCGCATCCGCTTGCCCAGTTGCCCCCAGTCGCTGGTCCAGAAGTCCAGAATCGCTGCCGCCATCTGCAGGCTGCCGTTGGGACAGTCATCGCGCACCGTCCAACCAAGGATCTTTGCGATCTTCTCTGACCGATCGGACCACGTCAGGGGGAATCGATTCTG
This sequence comes from Parazoarcus communis SWub3 = DSM 12120, assembly GCF_003226565.1. GTDB lineage: Bacteria > Pseudomonadota > Gammaproteobacteria > Burkholderiales > Rhodocyclaceae > Parazoarcus > Parazoarcus communis. The sequence goes on from NZ_QKOE01000002.1 coordinate 1,949, forward strand.
GAGCCCGTCAGCAAGGCCAAAGAATGCAAGGCGACTCAACGCCGCGAGCGTGTTCCTGCTGTCCTCAAGGTGCCCGGCAAACACCAGCAGAAAGTCTCGTTGGAAGAACGCGGACATCAGTTCAAGCGACAGCAGCGCCGTAAAGAGATGCACTTGCTCGCCGGTGTCGGCGGTCACCGTCTCATCGACGCCATACACCTCTGTCAGCCGAAGATGGGTCCGCATGGCAGCGATGTAGGCAGACTGGTTGGCCTCATGATTTTCGGGGCGACCGATGATCTTTCCTGCCTTCTCCGACGATGCGAAGGTATCCATCGCCCGGTAGAGCCAGTAGAGGTGCAGGCAATCGAGTTTTCGACCATCCCTCGACCACGCCGCCCGCAAATCCGGATTGATCTGTTCGATCTCCAGCCGGTAGTCGTGCCGCACGAAGCGGATTGCGTCGTCGTAGCAAAACGCCTCCGCCGAGCGCGAGAGGAATCCATTGAGCTCCACCTGGTCTGCCATGACCAGCGCGAAGGCCTCGACGATATCGTGCCGTGGCTGCGACCCGGACGAAGACGGAAAGATCAGCGGAGACAAATGTTTCCCGATTGACCTTGCAGCGTCAGTTTCCGAAACGCGCAGTGTGTGCTCCGGCGCAGTGGCGAGCTTCCAACGCACGAGGTCCGTGACGGCATCCCAGAACTCCTGGTCCGACGGGTACTCGTCTCCCTCGTCCAGGGTAGTCGTCCCCACGCTTCGCGGGACGAGTGTGTGGAAAGCATGAAGACTCGCGTATATGAGAAGTTCGAATGGTGTCAGTTCGGATAGCCTCGCCCGACTTTTCTCGAGCTCGGCAATGCGTAATTGATGAGCCGCCTCGAAAATTTCAAGGACACGGCAAAGCTCCGCGATCTCAGGCGCAAGTTCGGCCACCCCAGCCAACTCCGCGAATCGCGGGGATGTCGAACGCAAGACGAGTCCCGAACGCCGCACCGCGTAACACACGGTGTCGGGCAACGACTGCGCGAGCCTCGAGAGGAGCGGGATATTGGCGACGCGATCCTGCGAGAAGTACCGCACCAAGGCCAACGTGAAGGGCTCTGCGGCCCACCGCTCGGTGGGCACGGCACACACGACGGCACTGCTCCAAAAGGTCTCGTCCCGCTCAGCCTTCGAAATCTTCTTTTTCCCGCGCAGACGTGGCTTGCCATCCAGATAGTCTTCAAACACAAGCCGCTGGGCATCCTCGGGGGCTCTTCCCGACGCCTGCATTCGCTCAAACGCCGCGTCGTAGACGTTGAAGGGCATCTCGAATCCGGACATCGGCGCTAACCCTCCACGCCGTGACGATACGTGCGCTTGTCGGCCGCACGCATGGGCAACATCGAACGACACCTCGGGAAGCTTGGGCAGCCCCAGAAGGGCCCGCGCTTGCTATCGCGCGCCACCATCTTGGTACCGCAGCCCGGGCAGGTCGGCGTAGTCCAGTCTCCCGCCGTAGCAAACGCCAGAAGCTCCGCACGAGAGGTCTCGGTCAGACGCTCCAACATTGCTAGAAAGAGTCGGCCGTCGACCAAGGTGATCCGATTCTCGGCTGCGAATGCTCGCGCATCATCGGTGAAGCCATTCGGCGCCATGAAAAACCCCTTCTCGACGCTCTGGTGCGCCATGACACCACGCAGCTCGCGAATCAGCTTGACGCCAGCCGCCTGGCTCCATGCCTTGCATTGAACGATCGCCGTACAACGACCGGGATCGCCATCATCCTGGAACAGCCGGATGTCGACGCCGCCGTCAGCGCCCAAGTCCGTGGTCTCGGCCCGTATCCCCTTAATCCGGTAAAACTCGCAGCACACATCTTCGAAGCGCTTCCACTCGAGCCGATCGATAACCTCCCGTGTCCACTCCGTCGGGCGCTCTGGGACGCCGAGGGCGCTGCGCGCAGGCATGAGGGTCTCGTCAAGCGCCGAGAGCGGCGGATTGACCGCTGCCGACACCGGCTCAGTCCGCCTCAGCGCCCCGACGCCCACGCTCGACAATGAGCTCTTCGCCTGCTGCCTGGAGAAGCGAAGCAGGGAAATGCAGCCGAACACGGTGGCCATCGTCCAAGCCAAGGGGGTGACGAGCGCAGCCACCCCGCGCAGTAATGGCTGTCCCCCAAAGAGGACAGGCACGATCACCAAGGCACCTACTATGCAGAAGGCGGACATGCCTGCGGAGACCTTCCAGTCCGAAGTGAGTGCGATCTCGATCAGCCCCGGTTCGCGACGGGTTTTGCGGTAACGTCGATTCATGGCGTGTGATTATGCTCAAAGCAATGAGAGAAGGTGTCACGGGAATGGTCAAAGGTGTGAATTTCGCCGCGGAATTAAGGGCCCCCCGTGCGCGGAGTCCTCACGCGCCTGCAAGTCGGTCAAAAACTGGTCGAGGCGTTCGTAGCATTCCTCACCGCGCAGCAGGCGGGATTCCGCGATTCCGAAGTACACGCAATGGAGCCCCGCGGCGCGGGCAAACTCCGACAGCGCTGCGTCGTACTCACTGACGCGTGAGCCGGAGCCGGAACTCCCTAAGGTCACGAGACAGGAGCGATCGCCATGAGGGTGACGGCGCAGAAAAGCGATCGCATGGGCGAGGTGAAACACCTTGGGGTCGGGATAGGCGCGCGCCAGCACGGCGAGGCGCCGCGCAGGGTCTTTGGGAATGAGTCCCAAGGCGGGGTGAAAGACCATCTCCACCGCCCCCAAGTCGTCGTCCTCAACCGCATTCTCGGCTTGAGCGTCAGCGACCATGCTGACGCGGGACCAGCTTCCGGCAAGGTGCTTCCGTCGCAGCGCTTCGGCTTCGCGCATCTCCTGCTACAGCCTGTGCCGCAATTGCTCCTCGCCCACATGGAACACCCATTGCCGGATGCTCATATCGGTGCGCAAGCTAAGCTCCAATGTCGTGAGGTTCCAGTCCCCGCTGCGGTACATCTGCGACAAATCGAACTCAAGCGTCGACACCCGGTAGCCTTGAAGTCGGCTCCGCTTCGTATCATCGACTGCGTGCGCGACCTTCACCTCGCACCAGATCTGCTCTTCCTCGCCATGAAAGACCACATCAGGCCGTACGCGAAGGTTCGACCATGGCGAGCGCTCACCGCACTCGTCGGGAAGTTCTGATCGACGCACAGACAGGATTCGACCTGGTAGCGCACCTTGCCGTCTCCCTTCGTGAACGAGCAGTGCGGGCAGTTCAAGTGACTGCCACCCCCCGATGATCTGTCGAGCCGCCCGATGCAATGCGCTTTCGCGCCCTCCGTCGCAAGTCGGACGCGCTCGACCGGCAATGTGATGGGCGAAGTGATGGCGATTCTTCCGACCTTTCCGTGCCTGCAGTTCGGCGCCGCAGTTCGGGCACACACATCCGCACGCCAATCCGCGCTCCACCATCCGGATATCAACCACGCGGCCGGTCTTGAGGGATAGGGCAAAATCGAGACCTTCGTCATTTTTCATTGGAATGCTCCATGACTGCCAAAGAGGCACCCATGCTCGACGCCGAGCCCCAGCAAAACGAGGGAAGATCGAGGGAAGAGTCTGGAAAGAATGCGGAAATATCTGAAACGGAACAACTTTTTTCGCATACCATACTGCTTGCCCGTGCGGCCGAACTGGGCGCGGAAGCTGCAGCAAGCAGCCGAGAAAGTGGCTGGAGGGGAGACTGGCTGGTGCTTTTACAGGCGTTGTGCAGCCTCACCGCACGACAGGCCGCGGCTGGCGAACCCACCCCGCTTTTCACCGCCGAGCGGCTCCGCGAGGAAATTGCATCAATCCTCGGTGCTCCGGACGCACAGTGGTGGTCGGACGATTCCGATTCCGTGCGGAAGAAATTCGCAAACGCATGGAAGGTGCTGGAAAACGATTTCCATCGCCTGGATGGGCACCTTCGCGGACGGGCGATGATGAACCGAGTGGCGGGGCAGATCGTGCTCAATGCTCCGGCACGCCTGGGCACAACAAACGCGATGGGCTATGGTTTGAGCGTCCGACCGATCGAGCTTCCCGCAGCACAGCCGACCGTGGAACAACCCTCCGCAGCCGCCGAAGCAAACCGATCGGGAACGGCACCGTTGGAGATCATTTATCAGGAGGAAATGGAGGTCTACCCCATTCCCGGCCTCAAGCGCCCCTTGAAGCTTTCACTTCCAGGCTGGCGCGCCCTTATCCTCGTGGCGCCAATCATCGGTGCACTCGTCACGGGCGGTTTTCTGGCGTGGCTCCTACTTACGCTATGGATGTCCAACGAGGCGCCGCGCGTCCTCTTCCAATGGACGATTCTTACCTGCGTTGTCGCGGGCATGATCGCGTGGATCTGCCACCCCTTCTATGTGCTGATCAACGACCGGATCGTTCGTGCGCCGACGCTACTAGAAGCAACTCTCCCGCTCGGCCACGTCCTCGTGCTCCGCCGCGAGGGCGAAAATCGTGTACTACGGATGGTGCGATTTACCGCGAAATGCCCGATCTGTGACGGTGACATCACGATCGAGAAAGGACGACGAGGGCAACGCGGACGGCTCGTTGGCGAATGTGGCCGCAATCCGGTTGAGCACACATTCTCGTTCGACTTCATTACTGGCAAGGGGCGGCAGCTGTGAATGGAATGCGTAGTCCACTAGGCGCGAATAGATCACAAGGCTCTTCGTGCGATCATCACTCTCCGATGCCGGAAACCCTGGAGTTGGCAGGCAAGCCGCACGATCTCAGCTCCGAACTGCAGGAGGTCGACCTGACCTGCCGTTGCCGTGATACGTGAAGTCAGACCGCAATGTGCTACTCAGCTGTCGTTCGGCGACGGTGAACGAGAGCTTATCCATCCTGTGCTCTTATCTGGATGCGACCGAGGCGTTGAACCTACTCTCAGGATTCTATTCCCGCCTTCGGCCTGGTATTTCGCACCAATTCTCAAGCTGGACGCTTGCGGAAGGCGATCGCGAAACGATTCAAAACATGGCCTCTGCCGCGCGTTTTCAGTGCTTTGGCCAGTTCCAGATCGCGGGAACATCCCGGGCGTGGTGCAGGACGCGCACAACCGTGATCCCATCGTCGTCAACGAAATAAAAGAGGAGATAGGGCGTCGACGTCGGCCAACTGCGCAAACCGACCGCCAGTTCGTCCCGAGCCCGACCCATTCTCGGCTGCAAAAGCAGCGTTCGCGAATCGGCCTGGATCTGATCGAGCAACCGGTCGGCGGCTTCGATGCTGTCCTCGGCGACGAAAAGCCAAGCCTCGAACAAATCGTTTTCCGCACTGGCGGAATGTCGAACCTGGCTCACGCTGCTACTACGCGGGTCGCCGTGCGGCCAGTGTTGCCCGGCCGCGTTGCTTGATTTCGTTCATGTCGAGCTCGCGCACCCGGCCCGCCTCGATGTCGGCGACGCCTTGGGCGATGTCAGCTTTCAGGCTAGCGAGGTTTGCCGCCTGCACGCCTTGATAGGCCTCGAATAATCGCAATGCTTCGCGGATGACTTCACTCGCAGAGCTGTAGAGGCCAGATTCCACGTGCTGGCGCACCCGATTTTCCAGCTCGGGGGGTAAGGAGACGTTGAGGGACATGGCGCGCTCCAGTAAATGTCAATTAATGGCACAGTCTGCCATTAAACCGGCTGTCTGTGGGCTTGGATGCACGCTCCCACCGTCACGATGAGCCCGCTTTGCTCGATTAACCGGTGCGGGAATCTATCCCCGTACGTACGGACATGACCTGCTCCCTCCCGTGGCAGGAGCACCTGTTCCCGGGAGGGAGCAGGTTAGCGACAGGTTTCTGTCGCATTGCGGCTGCAGGCGCCAGCCAGTATTGCCCTGCAGCAGAAAGCACATTCTCGATGCTGGACTCGGTCCCCCGCTCGCCTACCGCCATCGCCTGATAGCCCAGCGAATGTGCCATGGGTAGCACATCGAAAGCAGGAGCGAGCACATACTGCTGCGCTTGGCCGACCAGCAGGACATGGTTCTTTTCATGGTTGTCGGTGTTGTCGATGAGGATGTTGAACACCAGGCGCCGGAACAGCTCATGCATCTGCGAACGATGAATCTCCACGTCTCCCCGGCGGCGCAGGAGTTGAGCCAGATTGGGGTAGGACAGCTCAACAGCCGCTGCATGGGCTGACAGCGCAGGCAATCGCCTGCCTTGCGCTCGGTCGAAGCGTCTGATGGCCAGGGCAACACCACGCGCAAACCCAGTACAATCGCCCACATGACGACCCGCTACCTCGACGACCTCGCACTGGGCGAGGTATTTACCACCAATGGCCTGACGCTGACCGAGGCAGAGATCATCGACTTTGCCTGGCGCTACGACCCGCAACCCTTTCACCTCGACGTTGGCGCGGCGGCGGCGTCGCCGTATGGCGGCTTGATCGCCAGCGGCTTCCAGTCCCTGGCGCTGTGCTTCCGGCTGTTCATCCAGAGCGGGGTGTTCCTGCAGTCGAGCATCGGCTCGCCGGGCATTGACGAATTGCGCTGGCTCGCGCCGGTGCGGCCCGGCGATACCCTGCACAGCCGGATCGAGGTGCTCGACCTGCGCCCCTCGCGCAGCAAGGCAGACCGTGGCATTGCCCGCCTGCGCTACGAGGCACGCAACCAGCGCGACGAGGTGGTGCTGAGCTTCATCGTCAATCATTTGTTGCTGCGTCGCCCAGCCTGAGCATCATGCTTCCCATCCGCTACGTCGAGCCCGTATTCCGTCCGCCCAGCGAGGCGGATTCCCTGATCCTGCCGGTCACCGATGGCTGTTCGTGGAACAAATGCACCTTCTGCGAGATGTACACCGCGCCGCAGAAGGCTTTTCGGGCGCGTGGCGAGGACGAGGTGCTGGAGTCGATCCGGCGCACGGGCGAGCGCTATGGCAATCAGGTGCGCAGGGTGTTTCTGGCCGATGGTGATGCACTGGTGTTGCCCACCCGGCGCCTGCTGAGCTACCTGGAAGCCATCCGCGAGCACCTGCCGGCGGTGCATCGGGTGTCCAGCTACTGCCTGGCGCGCAACCTGGCCAGGAAGACCGTGGCCGAGCTGCGTACGCTGGCTGAAGCGGGGCTCAAGCTGGCTTACCTGGGCGCGGAATCGGGTGACGACGAGGTGCTTGCGCGGGTCAACAAGGGCGAAACCTTCGAATCCACCCGCGCTGCGCTGGACAAGCTGGGCGAAGCGGGCATCTCCCGCTCGGTGATGATCCTCAACGGGCTTGGCGGCCAGGCACTCAGCAGACAGCATGCCGACAACTCGGCACGGCTGGCCAATGCCACCCAGCCCGAGTACCTGTCGACGCTGGTCGTCACCCTGCACGACCAGGGCCGGCGCTTCATGGAGGCCTGGCCAGCGTGGCAGGCGCTGGACCCACAGGGTCTGTTCGTCGAGATGGAGCGCTTTCTGTCTGCGCTCGAACTGCGACGCACGGTATTCCGCTCCGACCATGCGTCGAACTGGCTGGTACTCAAGGGCAACCTGGGGGCCGACAAGGCCCGTCTGCTGGCCGACGTCCGCGCCGCCATCGAGCGTCCGGACGCCGCCCCGCTGCGGGCTGCCTGGCAACGCGGGCTTTGAGCCTGCGCGCTCAGCCCCCCGGCTTGCGCGCGACCATGCCGATCAGTGCCGAGCGGCCGCGATGGCCGTGGCCCTCGTCGACGTCGTCCTCGTATTCGGTCAGCTCCTCGATGACCCAATCGGCAAAAGCCTCGCGCAGCAGCTCGGTGGTGTAGAGGTTTTCCACCGCCGAGGGGCCGCCGGTGCGGTATTCCAGCTGCTTTGGGGTGTAGCCCTGCAGCAGGATGCGACCACCCGGCCGGGTGAGCTGCTTCATTGCGTCAAACTGACGTTCGCGCCATTCCGGACCGACAAACTGGATGAAGATGCCGATCACCCAGTCGAAGGCGTCGTGCATCGAAGCCGGCGGCCAGCCGGGGGCCAGCATGTCGGCCTGCAGGCAGTGGACATCGACATTGCGCCCACGAGCCAGCCGCTGCGCCTTTTCGATGGCCACTGCGGAGATCTCGATCGCCGTCACCTCCAGCCCCTGCTCGGCCAGCCACACCGAGTTGCGCCCTTCGCCATCGGCAACGGACAACGCCGTCCGCCCGTCCTGCAGCAACCCGGCGCGGTGGGCCAGGAAGCGGTTGGGCGCGGTACCGAACAGATAGTCGTCGCCGGCATCACGGTAACGGGCACTCCAGATGCTTTCCTGATTCATCGGACTCTCCATTTTCAGATCCATTCCCTCCACCTCAAACCTGGCGGACTGAACCCGATAGCAAGGGGGCGGGCCCACCGGCAGGGCCCAGCGTAAACTCAAAACGCCCCCACCGTGCACAAGCACGGTGAGGGCGCGGACACGACGTGCAGCTTCAGCTTAGCTCAGATCGAAGCGGTCGGCATTCATCACCTTGGTCCAGGCGGCGACGAAGTCGCGCACGAACTTCTCCTGATTGTCATCCTGGGCATACACCTCGGCATAGGCGCGCAGGATGGCGTTGGAGCCGAACACCAGATCGACCCGGGTTGCCGTCCACCGCGTCGCCCCCGACTTGCGATCGACGATGGCGTAGCTGTTGCGCCCGGTCGGCTTCCAGCTGTAAGCCATATCAGTCAGATTGACGAAGAAGTCGTTGGTCAATGCCCCGACCCGATCGGTCAACACGCCGTGCGCACTGCCGCCGTGATTGGTACCCAGCACCCGCATGCCGCCGATCAACACCGTCATCTCGTGTGCCGTCAGCCCCATCAATTGCGCACGGTCGAGCAGCATCTCCTCGGGCTGCACGACGTAGTCCTTCTTCTGCCAGTTGCGGAAGCCATCGTGCAGCGGCTCCAGCACCTCGAAGGATTCGACATCGGTCTGCGCCTGGCTGGCATCCCCCCGACCCGGGGCGAACGGCACCTCGACATTGAACCCGGCCGCCTTGATCGCCTGCTCCAGTCCAACATTGCCACCCAGCACGATCACGTCGGCCACGCTGACGCCTGTGTCGGCGGCAATCTTGTCGTACGCCGCCAGCACCCGGGCCAGACGTGCCGGCTCGTTGCCTTCCCAGTCCTTCTGCGGCGCAAGGCGGATACGTGCGCCATTGGCGCCGCCGCGCTTGTCCGAACCGCGGAAGGTGCGGGCGCTGTCCCAGGCCGTGCTCACCATGTCGCTGACCGACAGGCCGGCAGCCGCAATCCGGGCCTTGACCGCAGCCACATCGTAATCCTTGCGGCCGGCGGGTACCGGGTCCTGCCAGATCAGGTCTTCAGCCGGAACATCGGGGCCAAAATAACGCGCCTTCGGGCCCATGTCGCGGTGGGTCAGCTTGAACCAGGCACGGGCGAAGACGTCCTCGAAATAGGCCTGATCGTCACGGAAACGCTCGGCGATCTTGCGGTATTCAGGGTCAAACTTCAGCGCCATGTCGGCATCGGTCATCATCGGCTTGCAGCGGATCGACGCATCCTCGACATCCACCGGCATGTCCGCCTCGGCGATATTCACCGGCTCCCACTGCCAGGCACCGGCCGGCGACTTCTGCAACCACCAGTCGTGCTTGAACAGCATGTCAAAGTAGCCGTTGTCCCATCGGGTGGGATGGGTGGTCCATGCGCCCTCGATGCCGCTGGTCACGGTATCACGGCCAATGCCACGGGCCTTGTGGTTGACCCAGCCAAAACCCTGGTCCTCGATGCCGGCACCTTCGGGCGCCGGGCCAAGATTGGCCGCGTTGCCATTGCCGTGTGCCTTGCCCACGGTGTGACCGCCAGCGGTCAGGGCCACGGTTTCCTCGTCGTTCATGGCCATGCGGGCGAAGGTCACACGCATGTCCCGGGCGGTCTTGAGCGGATCCGGCTTGCCATCGACCCCTTCCGGGTTCACATAGATCAGGCCCATCATCACCGCGGCCAGCGGGTTCTCGAGGTCGCGTTCGCCCGAATAGCGCGATCCCTCACCACCGCTGGGTGCCAGCCATTCCTTTTCCGAACCCCAGTAGATGTCCTTCTCGGGGTGCCAGATGTCTTCGCGGCCAAAGCCAAAGCCAAACGTCTTGAAGCCCATCGACTCATACGCCATGTTGCCGGCGAGGATGATCAGGTCGGCCCAGCTGATCTTGTTGCCGTACTTCTTCTTGATCGGCCACAACAGGCGACGGGCCTTGTCGAGGTTGCCGTTGTCCGGCCACGAGTTCAGCGGGGCAAAACGCTGGTTGCCGGTACCACCACCACCACGACCGTCGGCCACGCGATAGGTCCCGGCCGCGTGCCAGGCCATGCGGATCATCAGGCCGCCATAGTGGCCCCAGTCGGCCGGCCACCACGCCTGGCTGTCGGTCATCAAGGCCTTGAGGTCGGCCTTCAGCGCCTGCACGTCGAGTTTCTTGAGTTCTTCGCGGTAGTTGAAGCCCGGACCCATCGGATCGGTCTTGGCGTCGTGCTGGTGCAGGATGTCCAGGTTCAATGCGTTTGGCCACCAGGCCATCACCGAGTTGCTGCTTGCCGTATTGCCGCCGTGCATCACCGGGCACTTGCCCGGGGTGTTGTGTTCGCTCATATCGATCTCCTCATGTATCGCAGTATTGGCCCACGCTGGCTTATGACATCCACAACCCGACACCTGCCCGCCCACGCCTTGTCGGGGGGCTGTTTCCGGGGCTATCGAGTGGCTTGAATCATCCGCTCACAGCCTCAGGTTAGCAAAACACGATGAATATTGAAGCAATAGGGTCAATTGCCTGAAACTATTCAAGCTCTAAGTTTGACAAAAATCAATCTATTGCATCGCAGCAAACCGCCCCGCTGCCAGTCTTCCCTTCCTGACGCTGCCACGCCCGCGTACTGACGTTCGTTTTCCATACGTTCATCGTCTTACCGCTCGCCCGTTGCCGGGCCTTCACCGGCTTCGCAGCGCAGCACCCCATGAACGGACCGCCCCCTTCCGTCCTTGTCCTGACCGCCTTCTTCGTCATCTCGCATCGCAGCACCCGCACCTCGGGCACAGGCGTTGCAAAGGGAGAAGTGGCGCACCGCCTGGCGGGCACCACCATCCACAACAAGGAACGGAGACAAACATGGAAGTTCAAACCGCATCACGCGTACAGGTGCTGGGAATCGATGCCGGTGGCACGATGACCGATACCTTCTTCGTGCGTGAAGACGGCCGCTTCGTTGTCGGCAAGGCACAAAGCAACCCGGCCGATGAATCGCTCGCCATCTTCAACTCGTCGCAGGACGCCCTCGCCCACTGGGATCGGACCGTGGAGGAGGTCTTTCCCGAACTGGTCACCGGCGTGTATTCCGGCACCGCCATGCTCAACCGCATCCTGATGCGCAAGGGGCTCGATGTTGGCCTGATCTGCAACAAGGGCTTCGAGCAGATCCACTCGATGGGTCGCGCACTACAAAGCTACCTGGGCTATGCGCTGGAAGACCGCATCCACCTCAACACCCACCGCTACGACGAACCGCTGGTGCCGGTGTCGCGCACACGCGGGGTCACCGAGCGGACCGACGTACAGGGCAAGGTGGTGATTCCGCTGCGCGAGGCGGATGTGCGCCAGGCCACCCGCGAACTGGTGGAAGCCGGATCGCAGGCCATCGTGATCTGCCTGCTGCAATCACACAAGAACGAATCCAGCGAAGTACGCGCACGCGACGTCGTACGCGACGAGTTGCAGCGCCTCAAGGTCGACATCCCGGTGTTCGCGTCGGTGGACTACTACCCATCGCGCAAGGAAAGCCACCGCATGAACACCACGATTCTCGAAGCCTATGGCGCCGAGCCGTCGCGCCAGACACTGAAGAAGGTCAGCGATCGCTTCAAGAAGCACGGCGCCAAGTTCGACCTGCGCGTGATGGCCACCCACGGCGGCACCATCAGCTGGAAAGCCAAGGAACTGGCCCGCACCATCGTCTCCGGTCCAATCGGCGGCGTCATCGGCTCCAAGCTGCTTGGCGAATGTCTGGGCGACGAGAACATTGCCTGCTCGGATATCGGTGGCACCAGCTTCGACGTGGCACTGATCACCAAGGGCAACTTCGCCATCAAGTCCGACCCCGACATGGCACGGCTGGTGCTGTCGCTGCCCCTGGTGGCCATGGATTCGGTCGGCGCCGGGGCCGGCAGCTTCGTACGCCTCGACCCCTATAGCAAGGCAATCAAGCTGGGACCCGACAGCGCAGGCTACCGGGTCGGCACCTGCTGGCCGGAAAGCGGCCTGGATACGGTGTCGGTGTCCGACTGCCATGTGGTGCTCGGTTACCTCAACCCCAACAACTTCCTGGGCGGTGCGATCAAGCTCGATGTGCAGCGCGCACGCGACCACATCAAGGCGCAGATCGCCGACCCGCTGGGCCTGTCCGTCGAAGACGCCGCAGCGGGCGTGATCGAGCTGCTGGACCTGACCCTGTCCGAGTACCTGCGCGCGAACATCAGTGCCAAGGGCTACAACCCGGCCGAGTTCACCTGCTTCTCCTACGGTGGCGCTGGCCCGGTACACACCTACGGCTACACCGAAGGCGTCGGCTTCAAGGACGTCGTGGTACCGGCATGGGCGGCCGGCTTCTCCGCCTTTGGTTGCGCCTGCGCCGACTTCGAGTACCGCTATGACAAGTCGGTGGACCTTGGCGTCAGCCAGCATGCGGGCGACGCCGACAAGGCCGCCGCCTGCAGCACCTTGCAGGACGCCTGGAGCGAGCTTGCGGTGAAAGTCATCGATGAGTTCGTGATCAATGGCTACAAGGCCGAAGACGTGATCCTGATCCCGGGCTACAAGATGCAGTACATGGGTCAGCTGAACGATCTCGAGATCGCGTCACCGGTCACGACCGCTGCAACCGCTGCCGACTGGGACCGCATCGTCGAGGCGTTCGAAAACACCTATGGCCGCGTCTATGCCAGCTCGGCGCGCTCTCCGGAACTGGGCTTCTCGATCACGGGCGCAATCCTGCGCGGCACGGTGGTGACGCAGAAACCCGTGTTGCCCGAAGACCCCGACGCCGGCCCGACGCCGCCGCCGGAAGCCTATCTCGGCACCCGTCCTTTCTATCGTCACAAGAAATGGGTCAACGCCGCCCTGTGGAGGATGGAGGCGCTCAAGGCCGGCAACCACATCGTGGGCCCCGCGATCATCGAATCGGATGCCACCACCTTCGTCGTACCTGACGGCTTCGAAACCCGGGTCGACAAGCATCGCCTCTTCCACCTGAAGGAAATCCGGTAGTCGCCGGGCAGCCCCGGGACGACCGGCTCCCCCAGGGGGCAAGGTCATGAAACGCCCGGGACACAACCAATTCTGAGGACATCCCGATCATGAAAATGAGCAACAAGGAAATCGGCTTCGCCGACCTGCTGAAGAACGGTCAGACGCTGAAGCAGTTCCGCGACGGCATCATCGAACGCACCAATGCCACCGGCCACTACAACGGCCAGACCACACTGGCGTTTCGCGACAGTGACCCGATTGGCTACGAGAAGCTGTTCTCGAAGCTGCGTGGCGGTCTGGTCCATGCACGCGAAACCGCCAAGAAGATCGCCGCCAGCCCGATCGTCGAGCAGGAAGGCGAGCTGTGCTTCACGCTGTACAACGCGGTCGGCGACTGCGTGCTGACCTCCACCGGCATCATCATCCACGTCGGCACCATGGGCGCGGCGATCAAGTACATGATCGAAAACAACTGGGAGGCCAACCCCGGCATCAACCCAGGCGACATGTTCACCAACAACGACTGCTCGATCGGCAACGTCCACCCCTGCGACATCGCCACCATCGTGCCGATCTTCTGGGAAGGGCGGCTGATCGGCTGGGTGGGCGGCGTGACCCACGTCATCGACACCGGCGCGGTCACGCCGGGATCGATGTCCACCGGCCAGACCCAGCGCTTTGGCGACGGCTACATGATCACCTGCCGCAAGACCGGCATCAACGACGAGCCGCTGCGCGACTGGCTGCACGAGTCGCAGCGCTCGGTACGCACGCCCAAGTACTGGATCCTGGACGAGCGCACCCGCATTGCCGGCTGCCACATGATCCGCGACCTGGTCGAAGAGGTGATCCGCGCCGACGGCATCGAGGCCTATGAGAAGTTCGCCTATGAGGTGATCGAGGAAGGACGCCGCGGACTGCAGAGCCGCATCAAGGCCATGACCCTGCCCGGCAAGTATCGCAAGGTGTCCTTTGTTGACGTACCGTACAAGCACGACGACGTACAGGTCTCCAACGCCTTCGCCAAGCTCGACTCGATCATGCACTCGCCGTGCGAGATGACGATCAAGCCTGACGGCAAGTGGCGGCTCGACTTCGAAGGCGCCAGCCGTTGGGGCTGGCACACCTTCAACGCCCACCAGGTGGCCTTCACCTCCGGCATCTGGGTGATGATGTGCCAGACCCTGGTGCCCACCCAGCGCATCAACGACGGCGCCTACTTTGCCACCGAGTTCCGCCTGCCCAAGGGCACCTGGTGCAACCCGGACGACCGCCGCACCGGCCACGCCTACGCGTGGCACTTCCTGGTCTCGGGCTGGGCGGCGCTGTGGCGCGGGCTGTCGCAGTCCTACTTCAGCCGCGGCTTTCTGGAAGAGGTCAACGCCGGCAATGCCAACACCTCCAACTGGCTGCAGGGCGGCGGCATCAACCAGGACGGCGAAATCCACGCGGTGAATAGTTTCGAAGCATCGAGCTGCGGCACCGGCGCCTGCGCGATCAAGGACGGTCTCAACCACGCCGCCGCGATCTGGAACCCCGAAGGCGACATGGGCGACATCGAGATCTGGGAGATGGCCGAACCCCTGCTTTACCTCGGGCGCAACGTCAAGGCCAACTCCGGCGGCTACGGCAAGTACCGCGGCGGTTGCGGCTTCGAAACCCTGCGCATGGTGTGGAACGCGCAGGACTGGACCATGTTCTTCATGGGCAACGGCTTCATGAACAGCGACTGGGGCATGATGGGCGGCTACCCCTCGGCCACCGGCTACCGTTTCGAAGCGCACAAGACCGGGCTGGAACAGCGCATTGCCATTGGCGATTCGCTGCCGCTGGGCGGCGATCTCGATCCGGACAACCCGGACTACGAACGCCACATCGACGCCACCGCAAGCGTCAAACGCGACAAGCAGTGCATCACCACCGAAGACTGCTACGCCAACCACGATCTGTACCTCAACTACCTGCGCGGCGGCCCCGGCTTTGGCGACCCGATCGACCGTGACCCGAAGGCCATCGAGAACGACCTCAACCAGACATTCCTGCTGCCGGAGTACGCGCAAAAGGTCTATGGCGCGGTCTTCACCCAGGATGCCAAAGGGGTCTTCACCGTCGATGCCGCCAAGACCCAGGCGCGTCGTGCGGAGATCCGCAAGGAGCGCCTCGCCCGCGCCCTGCCGACCCGTGAATGGATGAAGGAAGAGCGCGAACGCATCGTGAACAAGCACGCCGCGGTGCAGGTGAAGCACATGTTCGCCACCAGCTTCGCCCTGTCCGAGAAGTTCACGCAGCAGTTCAAGGACTTCTGGAGCCTGCCGGCCGACTGGCAGTTGCTGGAATCCGAACTCGGCGTGCCGTCCTACGGCGCCACCCACCGCATGGACCTTTCGCTGCTGCCCGACGTCACCACCGTCGTCCAGGTCGAAGAATGATCACCGCATCAAGGAGCTGAAAAATGACTACCTACACCGATGAACAGGTCGCGCACCTCACCGAAGGCTCGCTCGACTGGGAAACCACCTTCCGCATGCTGTCGATGCCCAAGGACCACAGCCGTTTCGAGCAGTACCTGAAGGCGCTGCAGGCCAAAGTGCCCTTCAAGGAGCGGATCGTGCTGCCGCTCGGCCCCCACCTCTACATCGTGCAGAACGCCGCAAAGCAGTGGGTCACCCAGTGCGATTGCGGCCATGTGTTCGGCGACTACCGCGAAAACTGGAAGCTCAACGCGGCCGTCTATGTGCGCGACACCGAAGAAGCCATGACCGAAGTGTATCCGCGGCTGATGGCGCCGGACACCCAGTGGCAGGTCTATCGCGAGTACTACTGCCCCAGCTGCGGCGCCATGCACGATGTCGAGGCCCCCACCCCGTGGTATCCGGTGATCCACGACTTCGAGCCCGACATCGAGGCCTTCTATCGCGACTGGCTCGGCCTGCCCATCCCTGAAAAAGCGGCCTGATCCCGTCCGGCGCGCCTGACCGCGCGCCAAGGTGCTTCCCCTCCGGCCGGTACGGCGCGGCAACGCGGTGTACCGGCATTTTTTCGGATGTACGCCAACACCCCTACCACGCAAGGTCTGCGGGACAGACAACAAGGACACCAGCATGAACACCTATCTCGCCAGCGCCCCCCGTTTTGCCGACACTGCGCTGTTTCGATTCCTCCAGCACTACGGCCATGCCGACCTCGACGCATTGCAACTGTGCGCCCGCGAGGAACCCGGCCGCTTCTGGGCAGAGGTGGAAGACGCCCTGGGCCTGCGCTGGACACGCCGCTACCGCCAGGTGTGCGACCTGTCTGCCGGGCCAGCCTGGCCGCGCTGGTTCGTCGACGGCGAACTCGACCTTCATGACAATCTTGTCGGCCGTACTGCCAGCACCCATCCACAACGCCCGGCGCTGATCTGGGAAGGCGACGACGGCAGCCATCGCGAGCTGAGCTATGCCGAACTCGATCATGCCGCACGACGGCTGGCCACCGGACTGTCCCGCCTGGGTATCGGCGCAGGTGACCGCATCGCGATGTACCTGCCAATGGTCCCCGAAACTGCCGTCCTCTTCCTTGCCGCGGCACGCCTCGGCGCCATCGTGCTGCCACTGTTCTCCGGCTATGGCGCCGACGCCGTGGCCAGCCGGCTCGCCGACAGCGGCGCCCAGCTGCTGGTCTGTGCGGACGGCTTCATGCGCAGGGGGCGACAGGTCGACATGCTGGCGGAAGCCCGCCGCGCTGCCGCCATGACCGCCCCTCTCGCACATTTGCTCGTCGTGCCTCGCCTCGGGACGAACCTGACCCCACCCGATGTGTCGCACTGGACGGAATCGAGCTGGGCCGATCTGCTCGCAGACAGCGATCCGGCACCGGGCCCAGCCACTCACCCCGCCGACACGCCACTGCTGATCCTGTACACCTCCGGCACCACCGGGCGCCCAAAAGGGGTGGTGCACACCCATGCCGGCTTTCCCTTGAAAGCTGCGCAGGACATGCTGATGGCTTTTGACCTGAACCCCGCCGACCGCCTGCTGTGGATCACCGACATGGGCTGGATGATGGGTCCGTGGCTGGTCTTCGGCGGCCTGCTGCGCGGTGCCACGCTGGTGCTCTTCGAAGGCACCCCCGACTACCCGCATCCCCGGCGCATCTGGGAACTGGTCGCACACCACCGTCTCACCCACCTCGGCCTGTCCCCCACCCTGGTACGCCTGCTGATGACAAGCGGCGACGCCGGTCTGCCCGAACCCGGACAGCTCGACAGCCTGCGCATCTTCGGCTCCACTGGCGAACCCTGGAACGACGATCCGTGGCACTGGCTGTTCGAGCAGGTGGGCGGGCAGCGCTGCCCGATCATCAACTACTCGGGCGGCACTGAAATAGGTGGCGGCATCCTCGCGTGCTTTGCCGGGCTGCCGCAGAAGCCCTGTGGTTTCACCGCACCTATCCCGGGCATGATTGCCGACGTGGTCGATGCTGCGGGCCATTCGCGCCATGCCGGCGGCCCTGCGGACGAGGTCGGCGAGCTCGTCCTGCGCGCACCGTGGCCCGGGATGCCACAGGGTTTCTGGCGTGACGATGCGCGCTATCTCGACGCCTACTGGTCGCGATTTCCCGGTATCTGGGTGCATGGTGACTGGGCGCGGGTGGACGTCGACGGACACTGGTTCATCCAGGGACGCAGCGACGACACACTGAAGATCGCCGGCAAGCGCGTTGGCCCCGCTGATTATGAATCCGCCCTGGTCACCCACCCCGCGGTAGCCGAAGCCGTCGCAATCGGCGTACCCGATGAAGTGAAGGGAGAAGCCGCGCACTGCTTCGTCACCCTGGTCGCCCCCATTGGCCGGGGCAGCCGCCGCTGGCGCGAGCTCGAAACCGACCTCATCGCCCACCTTGCAGCCCGCCTGGGCAAGGCACTTGCCCCCGCGCGGATCCATCAGGTCAGCACACTGCCGCGCACACGCAACGGCAAGATCCTGCGCCGCATGGTCAAGGCGATCTGGCTTGATCAGGCCCTTGGCGATACGGCCGCACTGGAGAACCCCGAGGCTCTCGACGCCCTGCGTCAATGCCGCGAGACGCTCGAGGCCGATGCCTGAACCGTTCGGTTTCCGTACGCTGCTCAGACGCCGAACGTACGGAAACCGAACGTCGCGCTGCACACCCAGGCTGGCCGACACACCTGACAGCGTCATTTGCGCCCCGGTGGCACAGGCAGGCATTTCCTTTGCTAAGCTAAAGAGGCCCGCAAACCGGTCGGCCCCTTGGCCGACCACCACGGGCACACATCACGAATCCACCCACCATGCGCGACGGTACTGCCGATCGCATGCTGCCAGCAGAGCAGCCGGGCGCTGGAGTTCGCCAAGGAGGAGATCAACGCAATGACCGGTACATCCGATGGACAGCGCTTTTCCGAGCCTGGAAAAGACGCCGATGTCATGGCAGCCTGGGAGCGCTTTCTCAACGGCAGCGGGCAAGCGGGCGATGCCCTGCGCAGCCTGGTGGAAGGGTCCTGGCAACGCTGCCGGGATCACAACGTCGACCCGGACAAACGTAGTGCCCCACCGCCCCTGACCGAGTCCAGGCTCGAATCACTACGCAACACCCACGACGAACTGCTGCGGGCAAGCGCGCCGATCATGGCCTGCGCACGCGACTTCCTCGCCGAGACCGGTACCGTCATGGCGCTCGCCGACGTCAACTGCACCATCCTCAGCATGGAGGGCGACACCCGCACCCTGGGCGCCGCAGAGAACATCCACCTGCTGCCCGGGGTCGCCTGGAGCGAACGCATCTGCGGCACCAACGCCATCGGTACCGCGCTCGCGGTGGGCGAACCGGTGCAGATCCACTCCGCCGAGCACTACTGCGCGGGCATCAAGCGCTGGACCTGTTCGGCCATGGTCATACGTCATCCGATCGACGGTGAGACCCTCGGTGTCGTGGATGTCTCCGGGCTTTCGGAAACCTACAACCGGCAAAGCCTCGCCCTTGTCGTCACCACCGCCAACCGGATCGAAAGCCGGCTGACGATGCGTGAAACCGAGCTGCGTCTGCGCCTGCTCGAAGCCGCCCTCCCCAACCTGTCCTCCACCACCGACAGCGTCGTGCTGTTCGACCGTCGCGGCTACCCGATCAAGGCCAATGGCAACGCACAGGCGGTGCTCGCCTCGCTCGGCGCCGATCTCGACCTCAGCCGGCCCCGTCGCATTCCGGCCCTTGCACTGGACAACAGCCTGACCCAGTTGCCGCCCTGGATGCGCGCAGAGTGGCTGGCCCCGGTTTCGGAGCGCGGCGAACGCATCGGCACGCTGCTCATCCTGCCGCTGCCCGCCCTCGTGCATCGCCGCAGCAAACCGGATCGCGAGGAGATCGAACGCCCGCCGGGCGGCTTCGAACACATCATCACCGTGGACCCCGGGTTGAAAACCGTACTGAGAAAGGCCCGCCAGTTGGCAAGCTCTCGCGTACCGGTGCTGCTGCTCGGCGAAACCGGTGTCGGCAAGGAGGAATTCGCCCAGGGCATACACCGCGCCAGCCCGTTCTCCGCAGGCCCCTTCGTCCCACTCAACTGTGGCGGCCTGTCACGAGAGCTGCTCGCCAGCGAACTCTTCGGCTATGTAGACGGCGCCTTCACTGGCGCCCGCCGCGGCGGTCTGATCGGCAAGATCGAAGCCGCCAATGGGGGAACCTTGTTCCTGGATGAAATCGGCGAGATGCCGATGGACCTTCAACCCCACCTGTTGCGCGTGCTCGAACACGGCGAGATCTATCGCCTGGGCGAAAACGCGCCGCGCAAGACCGATTTCCGGCTGGTCGCCGCAACCAACCGCGACCTGCGCCAGGAGGTTGCGGCCGGCCGCTTCCGCATGGATCTCTACTACCGCGTCGCCGTCACCTCGATCCGCATCCCGGCACTGCGCGACCGGCAAGGCGACGTCGAACGGCTGGTACAGCATTTCCTTGCCCACTTTGCCGAACGCCATCGCAAGCCCTTGCCGGTCATCGATCACGCCGTACTCGAACGGCTCACAGCCTACACCTGGCCGGGCAACGTCCGGGAGCTGCGCAATGTGGTGGAGAGCATGCTGCTGGTGTGCGAAGGCCCGCGCCTGAGCCTGGACTGCCTGCCGGCCGAACTGGAAGCCGATACCCCCACCACCCCCGATACCCATCCCGCGAGCGTGACCCCACTGCATGCCGTACAGCGCATCAGCGAAGTCGAGGCCGAGTTGATCCGCCGCACCATTGCGGCCACCGGCGGCAACCTGACACTGACCGCGAGCAAGCTGGCCATTGCCAAGAGCACGCTCTACCAGAAACTCAGGGATTACGACCTGCACGACGAGGTCTCTGCCCAGCGCAGCCTGAAACTGAGCGGCCAGCGTTGATCGCCCCCTTAACCTTCGGTCATCTCCGGTCTAGACTGAGAACATTCCTGCGCCACCGGAGCCCGCCTTGAAGATCGATCTTGCCGCATTCCGCCTCAACGCGCTCAGCACCCTGACGGCCAACGACAGCAAGGGCAGCAGCAATACCGACTTCCTCAGCGCCCTGCTCAACGCCAGAATGGGAAACCTGCCCGACGCCGCTGGCGCGACCGGCGCCATCTCGCTGCTGGGCGATACCGGATCGCAGATGCAGTCGGTACTGTCCCAGCTGGAGGCCAGCAACGCCGCCTTCCTGCGCCGTTACAACGCGCGGGTGGATGCAATCGGTGACGAGGCGCAGGTTCTCACCCGGCTGCGCGAACGTGTCGCCGAACTCGGTACTGCCAGTCAGGAGCTGAGTGGCCTGCGTGTCGACAGTGCGGATACCGACATCAAGGCCGCCTTGCAGGACTTCATCGCCCGCTACAACGCGTGGGACAGCGAGTTCGACCCCTACTTTGAGGACGGTGCCCTGCTGGACGACGTGCAGGCTGGCGAGACCGCCCGCTTCTCGCTGCGCCGTGAAGTCGGCTCGATCTTCCACGGGGCCGGCAATGGCGGTTTCGACCGCGGCCTGACGGCGATGGGCGTCAGCTTCGGCAGTGACGGGCAACTGCGCTTTGACGAGGCCAGCTTCGACGCCGCGCTGGGCAGTGACCGCGCGGCAGCAGTACAGACCTTGAGCAATGTCGCACGCGCCTTTGGCGATGCGGCCGAAATGCTCTCGGCCGACGGCCATCTGCTTGCGCGCCGCATCGACAACGCCCAGCGCGCCGTCGACTGGGCGGCAGACAATCGTGACGACCTGAATGCAGAATTCGGCCCGGGCGCGGTTGCCGCGCGCCTGCGTCGCGCCGGATATTCCTGAAGCAGCGGTAGCGGGCCCATAGCGCCCGGCTTCAGACGCCGCTTCCGGCAAACCCGGCAGGGCGCACGCATCACGCGCCGCTCCCGCCGGCTTTCGACCCGACGACCTCAACGAAGGCACGGAAAGTGCCGTCCGTCGGCTTTCGATGCATCGGCAGGCAGCCAACGGCGGTCTGTGGGATTACACTTCGCGCTCGACAAATCGGGCACCACGCCCCCAAGGAGAGAGACGATGAAGCTCGGCACCCCCCTGTCCCCCAGCGCACTGCGCGTCATGCTGCTCGGTGCCGGCGAACTCGGCAAGGAGGTCGTCATCGCCCTGCAACGCCTGGGCGTGGAAGTCATTGCCGTCGACCGCTACGCCAATGCCCCCGGCCACCAGGTTGCCCATCGTGCCCACGTCATCCCGATGACCGACGGTACCGCGCTGCGGGCGCTGGTCGAGGCCGAGCGCCCGCACCTGATCGTGCCCGAGATCGAGGCCATCGCCACCGACATGCTGGCCGAAATCGAAGCGGCCGGTCTGGCCGAGGTCATCCCCACCGCGCGTACCACCCAGCTGACGATGAACCGCGAAGGCATCCGCCGCCTGGCCGCAGAAGAACTCGGCCTGCCGACCTCGCCTTACTGCTTTGCCAGTTCGCTGGAAGAACTGCAGGCCGCGATCGACGGCGGCATCGGCTACCCCTGCATCGTCAAACCGGTGATGTCGTCCTCCGGTAAGGGCCAGTCCACCCTGCGCGGTCCGGACGACGTCCGCAAGGCCTGGGACTATGCGGCGGCAGGCGGCCGGGTGAACCAGGGCCGCGTCATCGTCGAAGGCTTTGTCGACTTCGAATTCGAGATCACCCTGCTCACCGTCCGCGCCTGCGACGCCAGCGGCGCCGTTCAGACCTACTTCTGCGAGCCGATCGGCCACCTGCAGGTGTCGGGCGACTATGTCGAATCCTGGCAGCCGCAAGCAATGCGCCCGGCAGCCCTGAAGCGCGCGCAGGAGATTGCCGCTGCGGTCACCGGCAATCTGGGCGGACGCGGCGTGTTTGGCGTCGAACTGTTCGTGCGGGGCGACGAAGTCTGGTTCTCCGAAGTCAGCCCGCGCCCGCACGACACCGGCCTGGTCACACTGTGCACCCAGCGCCTGTCCGAGTTCGAACTCCATGCCCGCGCCATTCTCGGCCTGCCGGTGGATGTCGCCTTGCGCGAGCCCGGCGCCTCGGCGGTGATCTATGGCGGCATGGACGAAACCGGCATCGCTTTCGAAGGCGTAGCCGACGCACTGACCGTACCGCGCAGCGATCTGCGCCTGTTCGGCAAACCCGAATCCTTCCTGAAGCGCCGCATGGGCGTCGCCGTGGCCAATGGCACGAGTGTCGACGAAGCACGCGATCGGGCCCGCCTGGCGGCAAGCAAGGTGCGCCCGGTGAAGGACTGATACGGACGTCGTATGCGGTGGCATCGTCGGCCGACCCGCCGAGCGGTGCCAAAAGCCGCGATGCAAGCACTCATAAACCCTTGCTGGAGCATTGCTTTTCAATCAGACGAAAGTTAACCTGATCAGCATTACGATTTCACCCGTCAATGGGCAAGGTCATGCCGTCCGAGCAGGAGTTGCTTGAGATCATCGATATACAGACCGAGATTGCGAAGCTGGGCCGCAATCTCGGTGACGTCATGAAGCGGGTCACCGAACGGACGCTCAGCCTGGTTCGCGCCGACGGCGTGGCCATCGAACTGGCCGAAGGCGACGACATGGTCTACCGGGCAACCGCCGGCATGGCCAATGGCCATCTCGGCATCCGCCTCAAGCGCGACGCCAGCCTGTCGGGGCTGTGCACTCAAACCGGCCAGATCCTGCGCTGCGACGACGCCGAAACCGACCCGCGCGCTGATCGTGAGGCCTGCCGCAAGGTAGGTATCCGGTCCATGATCGTCATGCCCTTGCAACACAACGAATCGACCGTCGGCGTGCTGAAAGCCATGGCGGCAGCGCCTGCACACTTTACCGACCACGACGTCGAACTGCTCAAGCTGCTGTCCAGTCTGGTGGCGGCCGCCATGTACCATGCCACGCACGACGACAACAGCGATCTGGTGTACAAGGCGACCCACGACGACCTGACGGGCCTGGCCAACCGGTCGCTGTTCATGGACCGGCTGCGCAGCAGCCTGATCCACCTGCCTCAACAATCGCGCGGGGTGGGCGTACTGATGATCGACATGGACGGTCTCAAGGAGATCAACGACACCTGCGGCCACCGTGCCGGCGACGCGGTCATCCGCGAATTTGCCACCCGTACCAAGAGCTGTGCCCGCAGTTCCGACACCGTCGCCCGCCTGGGTGGTGACGAGTTCGCCATCATCCTGAATCCGGTCGACCTGCCGGATGGTGTTGGCGCGGCGATCAAGCGCATCCAGTCAGCGCTGGAAGCCCCCTTTCTGTTTGAAGACCGCAGCTACCAGCTTTACGCCAGCATTGGTGCCGCCCGTTTTCCGGACGACGGTCACGCGATCGACACCCTGCTCGAACTGGCCGATCAGCGTATGTACGCGATCAAGCGCCAACGCAAGGGGCAACAAGGGTCGCGACTGCACTGACCCCCGTGACCCCGTCAAAACTCACATTGCCCTGATTGCGTCGACGATCTGGCAAAGCCGGCTCAGGCTTCGGCGCACACCCTAAGCATCGCCAGCCTTGCCGCAGCCAGATCCCACCCACCCCAACCGCAGCTCTTGAACAGCACCGGCCCCGCCGGACGCGGACGCGACTCCCGCACGATCTCAGCCAAGGAGGGCAGGGCGGTGATGTCGACGCCGGCCTGCAGCAGGTCGCCCGCCTCATGTTCGGCATCACGGGTATCCACCACCACCGTGCCGCAAGCCATCAAGTCACGGCACATTGCCGGCCCCAGTTCCACCATGCTTGGGGTAAAGGCGCCCACTGCGGCAATGAAGGCATCCTCACGCGGGCGGGCATCCAATACCACGCCACTGGCCGGCGTGGCGGTGACGACCAACGGGCAGTCCGGCAAGGCCGCCGCCGCGTTGTCCACCACCCGGGCCTGAGCACCCAGCGTACGGACATGCGCCGCAAGCGCCTCGGCGCTCGCCGGGCTGCGTGAGCAGATCCACACCTCCCGAACTCCCAGGCCGGCAACAAAGGCCTCCACATGCGCGCGCCCCTGAACACCCGCCCCCAGCACCAGCAAGGGACCACGGGTGTTCGGAGCCAGTCGCTGCGCCGCCAGCAGGGACACCGCAGCAGTTCGGTGAGCGGTGACGGTGGGGCCATCCAGCACCAGCCGGCGCGTACCGGTTGCGATATCGAACACCACCACATCGCCCTGTATCGTCGGCCTGCCGGTTCCCGCGTTGGCGGGGGTGAAGGTGATCAACTTGGTCATGGCCACCGTGGCATCGTTGGCCGGCATCACGAACAGGCTGGCACCACCGGGCAAGGGCTGCACCAGGCGCGGCGGCACAGTGACTGCGCTGTCGGTGAGCGAGGCGGCCAGTTCATCGGCCAAGGCGGGGTAGGGCAGGCAGGCGGCAGTCGCCGCAGCGGACAGCAAAATGTCGGACATGGCTCGGTCGGGTCATGGTGCGGGACAGCATCTTACCGCTAGCAGAACCGGTCGGCCTTGCATCTGGCGTCGGGCACCGCCACTGCTTCAGCGTCGCACAGGCATACCGGCGGCAACATCCCCGGCTTCGGACAAGACTGCAAACCATGACGTACGCAATCTCGTGTTGCGCATTGCAAAAACCCGTATCGCATTAAATTATCCCCCGAATACACCGATGAAACCTCAATCATTCATAAAACTTATGGTTTCATAGAAACATTCGAATGCGGTATTGTTGCGACGCACAAGGTGTTCGTATAGTATTTGAACCGTCTCCTCCACCCTCCTCCTTTGGTGTGGATTTAGGCCCGAACACTCAAGTGATCGGGCCTTTTCTTTTTTGCAGTCCTGTTTCCGCTGATGGTCAGTCACCAAGCCATCACAAGTGTCACTGCCCAGCGGTTCAATGGCAAAACAGGCCAGATCTTTCGACCTGACCCGCCCCTGGGTGTCATCGATCAACCCAGCTTTTCCAGCAACAAGGGTTTCACTTCGGCCAACCAGGCGTCGATACGCTCGTTGGTATGCATGCCCTGGGTGCGCTCGTCGATCACCAAGCCGACAAAACGCCCGTCCCGGACCGCGGCAGATTGTTGAAAGGTGTACCCCTCGGTGCTCCAGCTACCCACAATTTCGGCGCCATAAGCTGCAAACACCTCATGGAGCCGCATCAGCGAACTGGCAAAGCGTTCTGAATAGCGCTCCTGTGCGCCCAGGCCGAACAGTGCAATGCGCTTGCCGGAAAAATCCGGCTGCGCCATCTTGGCGAGAAACTCTTCCCAGTTCGGCTCCAGACAACCGGCACTGCGGCCGGGGATCTGTTCCTGGCCATAGCTGGGAGTGCCGAGAATCAGCACATCGTATGCGAGCATCGCGGCCGGCTCGATGCGATTGACGTTGACCGGCTTGTCGGCCAGTTCGTCACCCAGCTTCTTGTGGATCTTCTTGGCGATCAGGCGGGTGGTACCAGTCTCGGTACCAAAGAACATTCCAATCTTTTTCATGGCGGCAAGGGCAGAAAACGGCAATGCGTCGATGATACGCAAGCCACCCAAAGACCACACCATAAAAGCGGTCTTGCACGCCAGAATTTCTTTAATGCACCACGATCGTGCGTGCAAAATCCGCCAATATGCACCGAAACAGGGATTTCACCGCGCCACTTCCCGCCTGCAACGGTACTCAGACACCATTGTCCGGCTTGTCGTTACGCGAGGGGTTTACCTCGCGAATGACCTCACCCTCCAGCACCAGTCCACCCGGCGGGTTGTCACGCATCTGTTTGCGGATGGCCCGCGACTTCCACCACAAATACCCCCAGGCCACGGCACCCACGGTCAGCACCACGGCAAACAGCACCACCGAGAACATCAGCGCCAGCACGAACACGCCACCGGCGACGACCACCGCCAGCAGCTTTTGCAAGGGGCTGCGCGGCTGCGCGGGTTGACGCCCGAACTGGCGGAAGAAATTCGTCCTGCGACGGTCGGTATACATCAAGCAAATCCTTTACAGCGATCACGCTGAAACAGTGCCGAAAATCGGCAAATCGGAAGTATGAACCACCGCGACCGAAAAGATTCCGGACGCCCAAGGGCTCAAGCGCGCGTTCCGCTCAAATCCAAGCCATCGACACCGCCTGAACCCTGCGGCAGTGCAGGTGCCTCGAGCCCGGCGGCCGCACGCGCTCGCTGCTTGGCGGCAACAAACTCACCCCGTGGGATGTAGAGCAGATCACCCAGCTTGAGCATCAACTGGTTCTCATGGTGACTCAGATGACCATCGGCATAAGCCACCTGCCACAGGTACTCGGTCATGCGCAGCTTTTGCGTCAGATCGAAACCGCGATTGAGTTGCGACGTAAACGCGAACAGGTCAGGCGCATCATTGGCCGTCGCCTGCGCCAGTTCAAGCAATCTGGCCACCTCGTCTTCACCCAGACCGAACTTGCCTTGCAGTGCCTTGATCACCGCACCGCGCTCGTCGGGGTCAATCCGGGCGTCCGCACGCATCATCTCCACCAGCAGCACCGCAGTGGCCAGTTGCAGGGTATGCTCGCGCGCCGCCGGCGCAGCCTCTGCAGGCGCGGCCAGGGAGGCAAACAGTTCTTTCAGGGTGCGGATCATCGATGAGCTTTCCTTGCAAAACGGCGGTGTCGCCACCATGAGTCCCCTGATGCCCCACAAGAGTTCCGCCACCGGGAGCCGGATCGGCATCGCCGCGCTCGTGGAACTCGCAACCGGCAATGCAGTCTGTTGCGCCCGGGCGACCCTGCGTGCACACATCCTGCAACGACAGCCATGTGGCATATCGCCCTGATCGCCACTAACCTGCCCGTATGCCGTCTCCCAGCCAAGCTCCCACCACCTCACGCGACCTGCGCCTCGATTTCTTTCGGGGCCTGGCGCTATGGTGGATCTTCCTGAACCACATCCCGGACAACATCTTCAGCTGGGCCACGGTGCGCAACTACGGTTTTTCCGATGCTACCGAGATCTTCGTGTTCATCTCCGGCTATGCCGCAGCGCTGGCCTATCGACGGCCGATGCTGCAGCAAGGCATGGTATTTACCACCCTGCATGTGTGGCGGCGCTGCTGGCAACTCTATGTTGCCCATCTGATCCTGTTCCTGTTCTTCACCGCCCAGATTGCCTATGTTGCCGAACGCTTCGGCAACCCGATGTACATGGAGGAGATGAACGTCACCCCCTTGCTCGACACCCCGCACCTGGCCCTGCTCGACGCGCTGATGCTGACTTTCCGGCCCGTGAACATGGATGTACTGCCGATGTACATCGTACTGTTGCTGGCGTTTCCGGCCATGCTCTGGATGCTGCTGCGCGTGCCGGTCATTGCCTCGCTGCTCTCGATAGGCCTGTATATGGTGGCGCGGGTGTTCGAAATCAACCTGCCCGCGCATCCGCCCGGCAACAGCTGGATCTTCAACCCCTTTGCCTGGCAGTTGCTGTTCGTGCTCGGCGCCCTGCTGGCGCTGTATCCCAAGCTGCGCAACTACCCGGTACGCCTGACACCCGTCATCGATCTGCTCGCCCTCGCCTATGTGCTGGGTGCGGGCTTCATCGTTGCGACCTGGCATCT
Source organism: Parazoarcus communis SWub3 = DSM 12120 (assembly GCF_003226565.1). Taxonomy (GTDB): domain Bacteria; phylum Pseudomonadota; class Gammaproteobacteria; order Burkholderiales; family Rhodocyclaceae; genus Parazoarcus; species Parazoarcus communis. Next base: position 30,148 of record NZ_QKOE01000002.1, read on the forward strand.
TCCCCAGCTGGAGCGATGGGTGCCGGAAAACCTGGCGATCTGGATGTACCCGATCGACAAGACCAACCTCGACACCCTGCGCCTGGTGCACTTCCTCGCCCTGGCCCATCTCACGTTACGCCTGGTCCCGCGCGAGGCGGGCTGGCTGCAACGAACCTGGGTCTGGCCAGTGATGTTGTGCGGACGCAAGTCACTGGAGGTGTTCTGCCTCGGCATCTTCCTGTCCTTCGTCGGCCACCTGGTGTTGATCGAGCTGGGCAACGACGTGTGGCTGCAATGCGCGGTCAGCGGCACAGGCATTGGCATCATGGCCAGCCTCGCGTATGTTTTGCACTGGTACGGTAGCCGCGCAGCCGCTGGCCGCCGCAGCGGATGAACGACAGGAAGCTCATGCCTCACCCCGCCACACCCGCCCCACACTTGCACCGGCTATGTACCGGCGTATTGCTTGCGCTACTACCGCTTGCCGGCACTGCCGCCGCAGGCGGAACCGAGCGCGCGTGCGACGTTCCTGCCGAACTGCTGTACCACAACCCGCCGCTGCACCGGGTCCATAAGGCCTTGGCCGAGGGCCGGCTGGACATCCTCATCCTGGGCACAGGCTCGACCGCCGGTGCCGGCACCAGCGACTCGCAGCACGCCTACCCCGAGCGCCTGCGCCAGCATCTAGCCGACGCCCACCCAGGGCTCGAGCTGCACATCCAGGTCGCCAGCCACCCTGGGCAAACCGCACAGCAGCTGCAACGCATCCTGCCCACCTTGCTGCGTCATCAGACCGACCTGGTGATCTGGCAGACCGGCTCGGCTGACGCCGCCCGCAAGCTGTCGCTGCAGTCCTTCGGTCAGGCCATTTCCACCGGCTTGCGCAGCATCCGCAACCGTGGCGCCGACGTCATCCTGATGGACATGCAGTACGCCCCTTACACGCTGATGATGGCTGACTTCAATAGCTACCGCGGCTATCTGTGGTGGAAGTCCCGCCAGGAAGACGTCGGCCTGCTGCCCCGCTACCAGATCATGGAATACTGGTACGAGCAGGGCCGTTTCGACCTTGCCACCGATGATCCGGCTCAACAGCGTGCCAACGCCGACGCCATCCATGACTGCCTCGGTCAGCTGCTTGCCACCATGACCTCCGAAGGCGCTGCTCATGCCGCGCCTGCCGGCGACGGTGCAGGGCAGGCAGCACGCTGAGCGCTCACGCGCTCAGCGGTGCACCTCGGCCAGCACACCGTCACGCTCGGCCATTTCCAGCATCACCTTGTAGTCGACGATTCCCGCGACCGACCCATCGGGCGCCAGTCCGGCAATCGGTCCCTCGAACACGCAGAACAGCACGCAACCACTGGCGGTACGCGGCTGGTGAATATCGCCGGCGGGTTCGAACATGTAGTCGCCCGGCCGGCCGATATCCGCCTCCTCGTAACAGATGTCACCTTCCAGCACCATCACCTCGATCGCGCCCAGGTGGTGATGTACCGGCGCCTCCACCCCGGGCAGCACCTTCAGCATGCAGGTGAACCCCCCTGTGCGGCGATTCACGCTCAGCAGCTTGTACATCACGCCCTCCATGACCCAGGGCTTCCAGGGAATGGGGTCGAGCTTCTGAAACCGGGGGTAGGGTCGGGTGATGCGGTCGTGTGCGCCACTCTGGCCCTTCTGATGCTCTGCGCTACACAGCATTGCGGTCATTGCATGTCTCCTGATGGTTGTCGGTATGTGGCATCCGGGGCCGGCCTTCCGCCCGCCCCGGATGCCGATACTAGGCCGAGCAGCCGAGGCCATGCCGGCCGGCCCGGAAATCGCCGCGACTACTGCAAAACATCGATAAATCGACAGTAATAGCCGACGTTCACGCACCTTTTTCAAAAAAGCGCTGCGCTGTCGGGATATCGCTGAGATTCGCCGCGGGCTGCGCTTGTGCACCGCACACCCCGCTAGATTGCGCCTCATCGGTCGACCGGCCGGTCAATAAAAACACTCAGGAGACACGCATGACCGCAGCAATCCTCAACGCTTCATCCCCTGTCCATGCCCCGCTCAGCCAACGTGCCGGCAAGGATTTCATCAAGCTCGACACCATTCCCTGGACGCCATGGGTGATGGAAGGCACCCATTTCAAGCTGCTCGCGATCAACGAACTCAGCGGTGGCTTCTCGATGCTGCTCAAGGTGGATCCCGGTGTGCAGGCACCGGTCCACGCCCACCTCGGGTCCGCCGAAGCCTATCTGGTGGAAGGCGGCTTCTACTACGAGGCGGACGACCCCGGCTGCGCCGGCGACTACACCTATGAACGCGGTGGCTCGGTTCATCAACCGGTGTCTCACGAAGGCTGTGTGATGTTTGCCGTCACCCATGGCCCGCTCGCCGGCTGCAATCCCGACGGTTCGGTATCCGCCGTCGTCGACTGCCGGCTGATGCTGAAACTGGCCGAGGCCAGCGGCACCGCCGACCACGTCGTCCGAGTCATCTCCGGGCACTGAGCCCCTGCACCTCCCCCTTCTCAGGAGGCAATCATGCACAACACAGCTCGCAGGCATGGCCTGCGCCGGGCCTGTCTCGCCGTCGCCATCGCCGGACTGGGCCACACCGCACAGGCCAACGACTTCCGTCTTGGCGATGAACTGACCGGCATGTGGACACTTAACGCCAGCCTCGGCACCAATGTCCGCATGCAGGGCCGCGACGCCGCGCTTACGTCGTTCGGCAATGCCAACCACAACGGCGGCAAGCCCGGTACCGGTGGTGGCAGTACCGATGACGGCGATCTCAACTTCGACCGTCACGACATCACCTCCACCACCCTCAAGGTGGTCGGTGATGTCGAACTGCGCTACCGCAACTACGGCGCCCTGTTACGTGCCAAGGCATGGCACGACTTCACCCTGTCCACCAAGAAAGTCGACCATGGTCACTTCGACAACGGCTACGTTCCCGGTGAACGCCTGGACGATCGCCATTTTGACGACGCCGCCAAGTTCTCCGGTGCGGAGCTGCTCGACGCCTTCATCTACGGCGACTGGGAACTGGGTGAGAACGCCCGGCTGAACATGCGCCTGGGCAGCCAGGTGGTGAACTGGGGAGAAAGCATCTTCATCCAGGGCGTGAACGTGGTGAACCCGGTCGACGTGCCGGCCGCCCGACGCGCGGGTGCCCAGGTACGCGAGATCCTGCTGCCGGTACCGCTGCTCTACGGCAACCTTGGCCTGCCCGGCGGCGTCAGCCTGGAAGCCTTCTACCAGTTGAAATGGAAGAAGACCGTCATCGACGGCTGCGGCACCTTCTTCTCTCCCGCCGACGTCATCAACTGTGGGGGTTCGCAGTTCGGCCCCGACGCCTTTTCCGACCGTGAGCATTACGAAGGCATTCCCGCACTGGGTGGTCTCAACGTGCGGTCGATGCGGCTCAACGACGAGAAGCCGTCCGATGGCGGCCAGTACGGTCTGGCCTTGCACTGGCTCGAACCCAATACGGAGACCGACATCGGCCTGTACTACATCAACTACCACACCCGCACACCCTTCCTGACGCTGTCGAGCGTGCCGTCCGAACCCAGCTCGCTTTACGGCACCCTGGCGCCGCTGTCCTACCGCCTCGACTATTCGGCAGAGGACATCAAGACCTTCGGCCTGAGCCTGTCGAACACCCTGGGCGGCGCCTCGGTCATGGCCGAACTGTCCTATACCCGCGACCTGCCGGTGCAGATCAATGGCGGTGACCTGGTGCAATTCGGCATTTCCGGCGGCACCCAGGGCCCCCTGGTGGGTCATCGCATCTACGACCCGGCCGGTGCGAACATCCGCGGCTATGACCGGATGGACAAGATCCAGCTGCAACTGGGTGCGATCAACGTCTTCAGCCAGGTGCTGGGCGCCCAGTCACTGCTCACCGTGGGTGAAGTCGGCTTCAGCTGGGTACCCGATCTGCCCAACCCCAAGACCGGGGTGCGCTACGGTCGTGCCTTCACCTTCGGCACCGCCTGGCATCCGGGCTACACCGATCCGGCGCTGGCCAGCCGCGCGGGGTGTGACGCAGCCAACATCGCAAACAAGGTCACACCCGCCAACTGTTCACAGGACGGCTTCGTCACCCCGTTCTCGTGGGGATACCGCCTGTTCGGGGAACTGGAATACCCCAACGCCGTCGCTGGCTGGACCGCAAAGCCTCGTCTGTACTGGTCCCACGACGTCAAAGGCAACGCTGCCGACGGCGTGTTCCTGGAGAACCGCCGCACCCTCGGTACCGGCGTTGCGCTATCGCGCCTGGAGAGCGGCCGGCGATGGACCGTGGACCTGGCCTACACCCGCTTCATCGACGCCGCGCGCTGGGACACCAACCGCGACAAGGACTTCCTCGCCGCCAGCATCAGCGTGGCGTTCTAAGGAGAACAGACATGAACCGACTTCACCCCGCCTGCCGCCTCGCCGGCCTGATCCTGCTGCCGCTCGCCATCGGTAGCGCACATGCTGCCCTGAGCGCTGAAGAGATCGCCCGTCTCGGCAAGGACCTGACCCCGGTGGGTGCCGAACGCGCCGGCAACGCGGCCGGCACCATTCCCGCATGGACGGGCGGCCTCACCAAGCCGCCGGCCGACTTTGACATCACGCAGGGCCATGCCAACCCCTATGCCGGCGAGAAACCGCTGTACACCGTCACCGCACAGAACTGGGAGCAGTACCGGAATGTACTCTCCGACGGCCATGTCGCCATGCTCAAACGCTACCCGGATACCTATCGTCTGGAGGTCTATCCCACGCACCGCAGCGCCGCACTGCCGCAGGCCGAATATGACCGCATCCGCGAACAGGCCGGCGCCATCACCCTCACCGCGAGCGGCACCGGGCTGGAGAACTGGGACCGCAGCGCAGTGCCCTTTCCCATTCCAAAGAACGGGCTCGAGGCCATCTGGAACCATCAGGTACGTTCCCGCGCAGGCGGCATCGAACGCCGTCATCTCATCGGCGCCGTCAACCCCAACGGCAGTTTCAACGCCTACGGCGTCGATGAAAGCTGGATCTTCGCGCAGAACATGGACCGCCAGGAACCCAACCGCTTCTGGTACTTCATGGCACGCATGTACTCGCCAGCCGACGTCACCGGCGAGGTGGTGATGGTGCACGAGCCGCTCGACGCCGCGCGCGACGGGCGTCTGGCCTGGGTGTACAACGCCGGCCTGCGCCGTGTACGCCGCGCACCGCAGATCATCTACGACTCACCGGGCAGCTTCTCCGAAGGCACCCGCACCGAAGACGACTACGACATGTTCAACGGCCCCACCGACCGCTACGAGTGGAAGCTGGTAGGCAAGCGCGAGATGCTGATCCCCTACAACAGCTATGCCATCCACTCGAAGAAGCTCAAGGCACGCGATGTGGTCAAGCCCAGACACCTCGACCCCGCCCTGACACGCTACGAGCTGCATCGCGTCTGGGTCGTGGAAGCCACGCTGAAGGACGGCATGCGCCACATCTACGGCAAACGCGTGTTCTATCTTGACGAGGACAGCTGGACGATCGCAGTCAAGGAACAGTATGACGGGCGCGGCCAGCTCTGGCGTGTGGGAGAGGCGCAGTTGATGCAGTACTACGACCTGCCATTGCCCTACTACGCCTTCGAGAACATGTACGACCTGCAGGACGGGCGCTACTACGTCGCCGGCCTCAGCAACGAAGAAGGCCCGTGGCGCTTCGGTGCCAAGGCACGACGTGCCGACTTCGACCCCGACGCCCTGCGCCGCAGCGGCACCAAGTAAGCAGCGGCCACGACCGCGCGCACGGGGCGCACCAGATTCAAGGCGTGCGCCCCCACCCACAGGGAACACCATCATGACACGCCTGCCCCTCGCCACCCTGGCCACGGCCGCGGTGCTGGCCATTGCCGCCAGTGCTGCAGCCGGCCTTGCGCCCCGCCCCGCCAGTACACCCATCGACCTGTTGGAAACCCCCGCCCCTCAAAGCCCTCGGGCCGCCAGCCAGCTGATGAACAGCCTCGTTCATGCCGGTCCGCGCATGGTCGCCGCCGGCGCGCGCGGCACCATTGTCCATTCCGACGACGACGGCCACAGCTGGATCCAGGCCGAGGTTCCCGTCGCCGTCATGCTGACCGCGCTGCACTTTCCCACCCCTGAGCTGGGCTGGGCCGTGGGCCACGACGGCGTCATCCTGCACAGTCGCGACGGCGGCGCCCACTGGCAGCGCCAGTTCGACGGCGACCAGGCCAACACACAGATGCTCGCCTGGGCGAAAGCCCGGGTCAGCCAGGCAAGGCTGGCGCTGCAGCAGGCGGGCGAGGCCGAACGTGCAGCCGCCGAAGACCGCCTTGCCGATGCCGAAGATGTCCTGGCTGGCGCCGAACAGGCTGTCGCCTTCGGCCCCTCCCAGCCATTCATGAGCGTCTGGTTCCGCAACCCACGCGAAGGGTACGCCGTAGGCGCTTTCGGCATGGCCTTTGCCACCACCGACGGCGGCGAGCACTGGACCCTGTTCGCCGACCGGCTGCCCAATCCCGAAGCCCTGCACCTGTACGCCATTGCATCACCCAGCCCCAATGTCTTGCTGATCGCCGGCGAACGCGGCCTGATCCTGCGCTCCACCGATGCAGGCCAGCACTGGCAGGCGGAACCCGATCTTGCCGAAGGCGGGTTATACGGCCTGATCACGGCGCCACAGGACGGTGCCGTACTCGCGTACGGTTTCGACGGCATCGTACTGCGCAGCACTGACCTGGGTGCCAGCTGGCAAACGCTCGACAGTGGCACCCGCAGCGCACTCTACGGCGCAGCGACTGCGGGCGACGAACTGCTGCTGGTCGGCAACAACGGTACCCGTCTGCGCCTGAATGGTCACCGCTTCGATCCTCTGCCTGCGGGGGACGGCCGTCCCCTGACCACTGCCGCCCACGGCGCCAGGGGCTGGATCCTGGCTGGCTGGGGTGGTCTCGCCCATGACTCCGCCGCCGCATCAGGAGCCACCCGCCATGAATGAGACGTCCTCCCGCCGCCCCCACGACGGCTTGCTCAAACGCCTTGAGCGCCGGCTCGAAGGTGCGCTGTTCCGCCATCGCGGCGCCACCGTCGTCATCTTCGCCGTGCTGACGGTCTGGCTGGGCTGGGTCGCACTCGGCCTTCGCCCGGACGCCAGCTTCGAGAAGATGATCCCCACTCACCATCCGGCCATCGCCAACTATCTGGTGCATGAGGACAACCTGCGCGGTCTCTCCAACGTGGTGCGGGTCGTGGTCGAGAACCGTCAGGGTGACATCTTCGACCCCGCTTTCCAGGACATCCTGCGCAAGGTCAACGACGAGGTCTTCTACATTCCTGGGGTCGACCGCGCCGGCATGCGCTCGCTCTGGACACCCAACGTGATGTGGGGCGAAGTCACTGCCGAAGGCTTCGAAGCCGGCCCGGTGATCCCCGATGGCTACGACGGCTCGGCGCAGGCCATCGAGCAGTTGCGTGCCAACGTTTTCCGGTCGGGCGAAGTCGGCACCCTGGTTGCCAATGACCTGCGCTCGGCGCTGGTACTGGTCCCGCTGATGGAGCGCAACCCCGAGACTGGCGAACGTCTGGACTACGGCCGCTTCGCCACCGACCTGGAAGAAAGGATCCGTGCCCGCCATGAAAGCACCACCACCGGTATCCACATCGTCGGCTTTGCCAAGGTCATCGGCGAACTGATCGACGGCGCAGTGCCCATCCTCGGTTACTTCCTGCTGACCCTGGTGCTGACCGCAGCCCTGCTGTTCTGGTATTCGCGTTGCCTGCGCAGCACGGCCACCACGCTGCTGTGCTGCCTGATCGCGGTGGTCTGGCAGCTGGGCATCGTCCGCCTGCTGGGCTACGGGCTGGACCCTTACTCCATCCTGGTGCCCTTCCTCACCTTCGCCATCGGCATCAGCCATGCGGTGCAGAACATCAACGCCACCGCCAATGCCGCCCTCGACGGTGCCGACCGTATCGAAGCCGCCCGACGCTCGTTCCGCAGCCTGTTCGTCGCCGGCACGGTGGCCCTGCTGTGCGATGCGGTAGGCTTTGCCACGTTGCTGATCATCCGCATCGGCGTCATCCAGGAGCTGGCGATCTCGGCCAGCATTGGGGTGGCCGTCATCATCTTCAGCAAGATGTTCCTGCTGCCGGTGCTGATGTCATGGACCGGCGTCTCCCCCGCTGCCGTCATCCATGCCCGCAAACGCCGTGAACACCTCCCCTGGCTCTGGCAGCAGGTGGCGCGCTGCGCGCAGCCACGCCCGGCAATGGTCGTGACGCTGGCCGGTGCAGCCTTGCTGGCGCTTGGCTACTGGGGTGCACGCGACCTGCAGATCGGCGACCTCGACCCGGGCGCGCCCGAACTGCGCACCGACTCCCGCTACAACCGCGACGCCGCTTATCTGGTACGGCACTACACCACCAGCACCGATGTGTTCGTCGTGATGGCCGAAACCCCACCCCAGGGTTGCCGCGACTACCAGGTGCTGGCCGGCATGGACCTGCTCGCTGCCGAACTGGAGCGCGTGCCCGGCGTTCAGCGTACGGTGTCGATGTCCGACTTTGCCTACCGCGTACTCGCCGGCAACAATGAGGGCAACCCAAAGTGGTACGCCATCAGCCGCAACAAGTACGCGCTTGGCGGCGCCTTCCAGAAGACCCCCAAGGAGTACATCGGCAACGGCTGCGCGATGACGCCCTTCGTGGTCTACCTCAACGATCACAAGGCCGCCACGCTGTCGGCCGTGATGGCCACGGTGCGCGACTTCGCCGCCCGCCACGACTCGGACGCGGTGCGCTTCACCCTGGTCGGTGGCAATGCCGGCATCGAGGCCGCCACCAACGAGGTCATCGGCAACGCCGAACGCACCATGCTGATCCTGGTGTACGCCATCGTCGCGCTGCTGGTGCTGATCGAATTCCGCTCACTTCGGGTCACCCTCTGCATCGTGGTGCCGCTGTACATCACCTCAGTACTGTGTGAAGCGGTCATGGCCTGGATGGGTCTTGGGGTGAAGGTCGCCACCCTGCCGGTCATCGCGCTCGGGGTCGGCATCGGCGTGGACTACGGGATCTACATCTACAACCGCCTTCAGTCCTACCTCGACCGTGGCCTGCCGCTAACCGAGGCCTATCTGATGACCGTCTCCACCACCGGCCGCGCAGTCGCTTTCACCGGCCTCACGCTGGCGGTGGGGGTGCTCACCTGGATGGGCTCGACCATCAAGTTCCAGGCCGACATGGGCCTGCTGCTGACCTTCATGTTCCTGTGGAACATGGTCGGTGCGCTGGTGCTGCTGCCGGCGCTCGCCAGGCTGCTGCTCCCGGCGCAGGCAGCGACGCCCGCCACCACGACACCCGCCGGGACACCTTCCGCATCGTCGCCCCCACCCCAACTCACCCTTGCCGAAGCCCACAGGAGCTGAACCCATGAACCCGATCGAAACCCGCCTGATGGACCTCAGCGGCCGTGTCGCCCTCGTCACCGGTGGCGCTTCCGGCATCGGCCGCGCCACCGCCCACGCCCTGGCAGCACAAGGCGCACGCGTCATCGTCGCCGACATCAACGAAGCCGGCGGCTGGGAAACGGCCGACGCCATAGGCTCCGCTGCCAGTTTTGTTCACCTGGACGTCAGCGACGAGACCGCCTGGTGCCGCGCCCTCGACTACGTCGTCTCGACCGAGCAGCATCTCGACATCCTCGCCAACGTTGCCGGCATCGGCCTGGGTGGCGACTTCGAGGACCTGACACTGAGCGACTGGAACCGCCTCATCGCAGTCAACGCCACCGGCCCCTTCCTCGGCTGCAAACACGCGATCCGCGCCATGTCCGGCAGCGGCCGACCCGGCGCCATCGTCAACGTCGGCTCGATTGCCGCCACCCACGCCGCGCCGGACCTTGCCGGCTACTGCGCCAGCAAGGGCGCCATGCGCATGCTGAGCAAATCAGTGGCGCTGTACTGCGCGCACAAGGGCTACCCGATCCGCTGCAACGCCATCCACCCGACCTATGTGGATAGCGAAATGCTCGACCCCATCGCGGCGCACTATGGCAGCCGCGATGCGATGGTGCAGGCAATGTCGCGGCTGGTACCGGCAGGCAGACTTGCCAAGCCGGCCGACATCGCCGCAGCCGTGGTGTTTCTGGCATCTGACGCAGCCACCATGATTACCGGTACCGAACTGTTCGTGGATGGCGGTCAGACCGCCGGAATTGCGCCATCACATTTTGGCTAGGATGAGTCCGGCCACAGGTCATTTCGGATGTCACCACAATAAGGCTCAGTCTGCTTGCCCGGGACGACAATATGAGATCACGGTTCGTCCACGATCTCGTGGAGTCGCTCGGGTACGCGCGCACAAAGGATCGCATGACCGCACAAGGCCTGCGAGGCACGCTGTAATCCGGTTGAGGATCATTTTCGTGGCGTCACGAAAATGATCCAGCGCTGAAGGGGGGCCCAACGCCCCATTGACGACAGCCTGCCAACCATGGGGTCGAAGGACCTGGCCCCTTACCCCCGATACGCTTTCGGACTCACCCCGATCACCCTGCGGAAAGTCGCCGAGAAGTGGCTCAGGTTTCTGAAGCCGCAGCGGCGGGCGACTTCTGCCACGGACAGGGCGGGTTCCTCGCGCAGCAGCATGCGTGCGCGCTCCAGCCGCTGCGACAGCACGTAGTGATAGGGCGTCTGGCCGACGGTGTCGCGGAAGGCACGCAGGAAATGGTCCTTGGAGATGCAGGCCAGGTCGGCCAGGTCCTGCAGGCAGATGTCCTCGTGCAGGCGTTCGTGGATCAAGGCGGTGATCTTCTTCAGAACGCTCTGACGTAACTGGTTTCCGGCATTGCTGCGAGTCAGCACACGCTCGGTTTCGATGCGTCGTTCGCGGGTGTAATGGGTCACCAGGTGGCGGACCAGCAGGCTCTGGATCTGGTCCAGCACAAGGGTTTCCAGCCGGGTACCCTGTCCGGCAGCCGGCGGGGCTTCGCTTGCCAGCATGCGGAAGAAGCCATCCAGCCAGCTATCGCTGACCGAGAAGAAATCGTCGATCGGCGGACAGGCGTCGCGCTCCAGGGTGTCGCGGGCGAAAGCATCGAGCAGGGATTGAGGCAGGTAGAGATGGAAGACCTGGGTGTTGCCACCCAGCCGCCAGTCCGACTCCGAATCGCGCGGCATGAAGGTGACCGATCCCACCCGCGACCGGAAGCCGGTAACCATGCCCTGCTGCAGGCGTTCGACATCGGTGTTGCCCGACAGGTGATAGACAAGCACATGTTCCGCATTGCGGCGCAGCTGTGACTCGCCAGCGGGGTGGTTCCAGCGTGCGCCAAAGATGGTGCCGCTATGCGCCTGCATCACGTAGTCGGGCCCCGATGCGGTCGCGCGCGCAACCAGCTCCGGGGTGGATACCAGCATTCCCATTCTTGTCTCCTCTGTCCGGATACCGCTTTTGTTATGCAAGCCATTGTAGGCGTGCTGTTTTCCAATTACAGCTGGGGACTTTGCAGATATCGCGAAAGTTATCCCGCCGCGCGCCGCCGGAGACGCCACAAGGCTACAGTGCCGACCACGGAGCCGCCCCGGACGAGGGCCGCCGAACGACAGGAGACGACAATGCAGGGAATGCTGGAACAACGCGTGGTGATCGTGACCGGTGCCGGATCGGGAATCGGCCGCGCCGCCGCCGAGGTGATGGCACGCGAGGGGGCGATCATCATTGCCAGTGACCTGAAGCTGGACACTGTGGAAGAAACGGCGCACCGCATCGTCACCGCAGGCGGACGGGCCATCGCCACCCGCACCGATGTATCCCGGCTGGGTGAGCTCGACGCGCTCCACGCACTGACCATCGGCGAATTCGGCCGACTCGACGGTGCCTTCAACAATGCCGGCATTCCGGGGCCGGGCAGCGCCCTGGCCGACCATGATGAAGCCGCCTTCGATGCGCTGATCGCAATCAATCTGAAAGCCGTGTGGTACGGCATGAAGCGCCAGATCGAGCTGATGCTGCCGCGTGGCGGCGGTGCCATCGTCAATACCGCCTCGGTCGGCGGCATCGTCGGCAAACCCGGACTATCGGTGTATTGCGCCACCAAACATGCGGTGATCGGCCTGACCAAGACCGCCGCGCTGGAATACGGCAGCCGCGGTGTCCGGGTCAATGCAGTGTGCCCCGGCGTGATCCGCACGCCCATGGTGGACCAGGTGATTGCCGGTCAGCCCGGTGCGGAAGAAGAATGGAACAAGCTGCAGCCGATCGGCCGCATGGGCACGCCGGAGGAACTTGCCGAAACCGTGGCCTGGCTGATGTCGCCGCGCGCCTCGCTGGTCCATGGTCACGCACTGGTTGCAGATGGCGGCCTGACCGTCGCCTGACCGACGAACAGGGGAAATGGTGCCCCTCCTCTTGGCCCGGCCTGTCGCCGGGCCTTTTTTTGTCTACAAAGGGTTTGCCGACGTCCCGTTCGCCACCAGTCCCACGCCTGCATCAAAGCGCAAGCGGCCGAGCTCGGCAATGAACCAGGCCAGGGCCTTGCCCTTGTTTGCGGCCTGCCAGGCCACCGAAATCGGCTGTGGCAAGCGGGGCTCGGCCAGCGGCAGCTCACGCAGGTGCCCGGCAGCCAGCTCGTCCACGATGCGGTGACGGGGCAGGAAGCCTACCCCCACCCCCTGGCGCTGGGCCTCAACTTTGTGGGCGAAGGTCGGCACGACGATACGCGAACGGCCATCGAGCAGACCACTGGAGCGGGCTGGCAGGTAGCGTGAGCTGTCGGCCACCACCACCGTGGGCCAGGGACGGATCGCCGCTGCGGCCAATGGTCGCTCGGCCTCACACAGGGGGTGATCGGCAGCCACCGCGAACACGAACTCCACCGCCCCCAGCGGCATAGTGGCGATATGACCCGGCGGCCCTTCACCGGCCGCACCGACGACCAGATCGCAGCGCCCGCTGGTCAGCGCATCCCAGGTACCGCCCAGCACCTCTTCGACCACACGGATCTCGGTCTGCGGGCGCAGCCTGTTGAAGGCACCAATCAGGTGATAAATCGGCTCGGGATCGAGCACGTTGTCCACGCCGATGCGCAGCTCCGCCTCCCAGCCGTCGGCCACCGACTGCACCACCCGGGTCAGTGCATCGACCGCGTCGAGGATATGCCGCCCCTGATCCAGCACCAGACGACCCACCGGCGTCAGCACCGCACGCCGCCGGCTACGGTCGAACAAGGCCACGCCAAGGTCTTCCTCAAGTTTGCTGACGGTATAGGACACCGCCGAAGGCACCCGGAACAGGGCGTCGGCCGCTGCGGCAAAACTGTGCTTGCGATCGATGGCGTCGAGCACGCGAAGGGCATCCAGGGTGATGGGCGAGATCATTGTTCGATTCCATTGAACATTCAGATCAATATTAACCGTTATTTTTTGCTTTCTCCTTTAACTAAGATCGCTCCATCAGTCATACGAACTGACCAATTACCCCAGGAGAGACTCTCATGAACACCCTGATCCAACGCATCCTGTCGTCCAACGCCGGATTCGCCACCCTTGCGCTGCGCATTCCCGTCGGCATCATCTTTGCCGCACACGGCGCCCAGAAACTGTTCGGCTGGTTTGGCGGCTACGGTCTGGAGGGCACCGGCCAGTGGATGGCTTCGATCGGCCTGCAGCCCGGCTACCTGATGGCGCTGATGGCCGGCAGTGCCGAATTCTTCGGCGGTCTGGCCTTGCTGATCGGCCTGCTGGTCAGACCGGCGGCCGTAGTGCTGGCATTTGCAATGCTGGTGGCGATCTTCAGCGTGCATATCGGCAACGGCCTGTTCATGAGCAACAACGGCTATGAGTTCGGCCTGGCGCTGCTGGCAATCTCCGTATCGCTGGCAATCAGTGGCGGTGGCCGGCTCGCGCTCGACAACCGCCTTGCCGCCATGTATCGCTAAGCCGCCCGCCAGACCCAGCACAACGCCCGCGGGCCATGCCCGCCGGGCCTCATCCAGGAGAGCACACATGATCACCCTGCGCCCCGCGGCCGACCGCGGCCATGCCAACTTCGGCTGGCTCGACAGCCACCACACCTTCTCTTTCGGCAGCTACCACGACCCCGCACACATGGGTGTGTCCGCCCTGCGCGTGATCAACGACGACCGGGTGACACCCGGTGCCGGTTTCGGCGCCCATCCACACCGCGACATGGAGATCATCAGCTATGTGCTCGAAGGCAGCATCGAGCACAAGGACAGCATGGGCAGCCACACCCGCCTGAACGCCGGGCAGATCCAGGTGATGAGCGCCGGTACCGGCATCGTCCACAGCGAATACAACCCGGACGACAGCACCGGCCTGCACTTCCTGCAGATCTGGATCCAGCCGGATCGCCGCGGGGTCGAGCCGCGCTATGCCCAACAGGATGTGCCACCGGGCGAGGGCGCCACCCTGCTGGTGTCGCCGGATGGTCGCGATGGCTCACTGTCAATCCATCAGAATGCCTTCATCCACCTGCTGCGGCCGGCCGCATCCGGGCTGACCCGGACGCTGCACGCCGACCGGACCTACTATGTTCACGCGGTGCACGGCACACTGACGGTCAATGGCGTGAGCATGAGTGCAGGTGACGGAATGACGCTTGCCGCCGAAACCGCCTTGACGGTATCCGCGCAAGCGGGCGCCGAGGCCCTGTTGTTCGATCTGCCCTGAACGGGATGCGGGCCAAGCAGCACCTTGGCGCTCGACGAGCTCGGGCTCGGTGGCGTTCAGTAAATCAGCAACACCCGGGTCTCGATGCTCTTGCGCAGCGGCGCGTCGGGCGGCACCTGCGGAAGGTCGAACGCTGCGTGGGGCGTGAATGACGCCACGTCGGCAGCAGAGTCGAAGGACTTGAACACCAGCGCCTCGTCGCGCCGCATGCGTGGGTAGTAGTGCCAGCGATGTCCTTGAGCATGGGTACACAGATAGATCTCGCCGCTGCGCGACGGGTAGTGGATGTCGGTCGCCACCAGATCCTCGCTCGCCACACTACTCGCATCGCAGACGCCCAGTGGGGTATCGAGCACTTCGCCCACCAATGGCCGCCAGATGTTGAGAATGGAAAACCGGCCATCCCAGGTATCGCCATCCATGCCCGGGCACTGCATGCCCAGGCGCCGCCGGCCAGAAGCGGCCGTGTAGTCGTTATGCACCCGCCCCACCGCAGCAGGCGGACTACCGTCATCAGCGCGACCAAAGCCCAGCGCCGGCCGACCCGCCTCTCGCTCACGTACAAGATGGTCGAACACGATTGCCAGCCGCGCCCCGGTCAGTTGCCGCGCCAGCGTCGCGCATTCGCGGTAGTAAAGCGACTTGACCTCGGCCCAATCGAAAAAGTCAGCCACCTCGCTGCGCTGCTCCACCAGACGAAACCCCTCCACATCCAGCGAGGTCTCCGGTCCCTGGCGGGCATCCCGTACCTCGCACAGACAGGACTGATAGCGCGCCGTCTCGCGCTTGATGCCGGCAGGAGGCGGGTACAGATAGGTGTATGGTTTGTCCTGCATCGGCAGCAGATAGCTGAATTCGGCATGCAGACTCATTGTCCGTCCTCCACCTTCTGCCGCGTTGCATGACGCAGCGCATGGGCCAAACGGTCGGTGCCCCAGAACAGGGTGTCGCCGGCGAAGAAGCTGGGCGCACCAAAGACGCCGCGCCGCATCGCTTCGGCGGTGTTCTCGCGCAGGCGCGCACGTACTGCCTGGCTGGCAGCCAGGACCAGGACCGCATCCGGTTCGACCTGCAAGCCTTCAAGCATCATGCGCAAACCATTGGCCCCGGCGATGTCGATGTCATAGCCAAAGCTCGCTGTATAGGCACTGAGCACGAAGCGCTTGCCCCATCCCTGGTCGAGTCCTGCCAGGGTCACACAGGCGGGCAACACGCTGTTGCGCGGAAACACCGCAGGCCGCCGCAGCGGCAGGCCGCGTTCTTCGCAGAGGCGGGCAAGGTCCTGCCACATGTAGTCGCCCTTGGCCGGATACAGGTTGAATGGCGAGTCCTGCCAACCCTGGGCTGCAAAGACCGGCCCCAGCAGGAAAGGGCGGTAATCGATCCGTGCCCGGCCTTCATCCTCAAGCCGGGCCACGTCGGCAGCGGCCACATAGGAGTAGGTACTGGCAAGATCGAACCAGAACTCGATAAGGGGCGGGGGAGTGCGCATGCTTGTTGTCTCCAATCCAGGTTGCACGGCTGCATGTTGAGGCCCGCCGAAGCAGGCTTGCTTGAACAACGCTGTGGGAGCGCACAGCAAAATTCAACCATCGCAAAAGCGCAGCCGCCTAATCTGGACACGCCCTCTCCGCGGCGTCGTTCCTCCCGACACGCCGCATCCCTGTGGCTCCGCCCCTTCGGGGGCGGTCTTTTTTGCCGAAACGTGTCCCCGGGAGATCGTCGGTCAAGGAGCCACTCATGCCCCACCACGACACGCGCTGGATCATGGAACTCGATCATGGCGCCCACCTCAACCTGACACTGCGTCCGGGCACCACCCTCTGTTGCCGCAGTGGCTGCGTCTGGCTGACCGAGTACCGGCCCGGCAAGGACGTGATCCTTGCCGCCGGAGAGTGTCACCTTGTGAACCACGGTGGCGCGGTCGTGATCAGCAGCCGGCATCGGGCGCTGATTGCCGTCAGTCCGGTAGGTGGCTTGAGCATGCACACCACGCTAAGTGCATTTTTCGAGAACCTAGCTGATCTCAGGATCCGTCTGCAGCTCGGTGGCGAGGTCGAGAAGGGCTGCAGTGCAGGCCTGGACGACCGGGCGCCCCTGCCCCTGCGCTGAGTGCAGCAGCACATACTGCTTGTCCACCCTCTGCCAACGGCGCAAGGCACGCAGATGATGGCGCCGGCAGTAACTTGCGGTCAGGCGCCAGGGCAACCAGGCCAGGCCTTCGCCGCGCGCGCACGCAGCCAGAATCGCATAGAGGTCGTGACAGACCAGCGCGGGCGCACGTGGCAGCCCCTCCAGACCATGCCCTTGTGCCAGGCGCAGCCAGGGTATCGATGGATGCTCGATCAGGGCCTCACTGGTGAGCACGTCCGGCAGGGTACGCAGTTCGAGCGCGGTCACCCGGGCGGCGGGGGCCAGCATCACCAAGGTCTCCTGCCACAACGGAATCGCCCCCTCATGCTGGCCCGGGTGACAGTAACGCACTGCGATGTCACACTCACCCCGCTCCAGATCAGACAGCGACTCGGTGGCTGACAGCGTCACGGCCACCCCAGGACAGGCGGCACGCAAGGATGCAAGTCGCGGCGCCAGCCACAGGCGGGCGATGCCCGGGCTGGCCGACAGGCGCAACTCGGTGACAAAGTCCTTGCCCAGTCCGTGAAGTGCATCTGCCGCTCCCCGGGCAAAGGTCGCCACCCCCTGGTAGTAGGCACGACCTTCGTTACTGAGCTCGACGTCGGGCAAGGGGCGGATCAGCAGACGCAGACCGGTGCGTTCCTCGAGCAGCGCAATCGACGCACACAACGCGGCCTTGCTCACCCCCAGTTCGGCCAGAGCACGCGCTACCGAGCCATGCCGCACCAGCGCCTCGAAGGCAACCAGGGCGTGCAGTGGTGGCAGCGGAGCAGGGGGGGTGTTCGCAGGCAGCATGGAGAATCCTCATGAGTCGTTCATTATTGCGTGATCTGCCCCTGCTGGAACTGCTCGCGCTCGAAGCCACCTTGCGCCTGGGCAGCCTGACCCGTGCCGCAGACGAACTTTCGGTCACGCCATCGGCAATCAGTCACCGAATCCGACAGATCGAACAACGCCTCGGCGTCGCCTTGATCGAACGACAAGGTCGCGGAGTCGGACCCAGTGCCGCAGGCCAAAGCTGCCAGACCGAACTTAGCCGCCTGGTGGCCGACTTCCGCGCCCTCTCGCACACACTGCGCAACGATGCGCACCAGCACCTGCAGATCGACACCACGCCGGTACTCGGCACCGAATGGCTGACGCGCCAGCTACCCGAACTGCATCGCCGCCTCGCTGTTACCGGCCTTCAGGTCGAGCTGGCTACCAGTCGCTTGGTCGATACGCCGCCCGATCCGCGCGCCGATCTGGTCATCGAGCTCGTCACCGGAACCTTGCCGAGCGACGTCCGCCCCCTGTTTGCTGCCCATATCGGTCTGTACGCAGCATGTCATCTGGCACTCGCCACGCCGATCACCCTTGAATGGCTGCAGGCACAGCCATTGGTACGCCATGCCGGTGCCGACTGGCCGCACTGGCTGCAGACCGTATTTGGTCAGTGTCCCGACCTGCACTATGCGATCACCGTCGACGACCCACTGACTGCACTCGAAGCCTGTATCGCCGGCGCTGGACCGGTGCTGCTCAACACCCTGGCAGCACGCCCGCATGTAATCGAGGGGCGGATTTACGCCCTGCACGCCGCACGCGTGCATGCCGGTCACTACCTGCTCAGCCTCGGTGCGCGAGGGCAGCTCAAACCGCTGGCACGCCGCGCTGCCGACATCCTGAACACGCTCGCCACCACACCACCATACTGATTCACCACCGGAGGCCTCCATGCACGATCAAGATGGCCACTTCGCCGCCCGCCAAGCGGCGCTGACCTGCAAGCCGCGACAGATCACCCGCTACACGCTCCAGGTCGAGCGTCCCGCGTCCTTGGCCCGGTACATCGCCATGTCTGCCGCATGAATGAGCGTGCTGGCCGAGTCGCCATCGACCGGGAAGCGGGCAATCCCCACGCAACAGGAGATCTCGATCCGCAGGGAAGCGAGCTCGTACGGCGCCGACAGACTCTCGACCACCCGCGCCGCCGCCGATTCGGGCGTAGTTCGGGTGTCGCCGCCGGTCAGCAGCACGACGAACTCGTCGCCACCCAGGCGGGCGACGGTGTCCTCGTCGCGGAACATCGTTTCCAGCCGACGAGCCACTTCGCACAGCACCAGGTCGCCCACCTCGTGACCATGGAGATCGTTGACCGGCTTGAACCGGTCGAGATCGACAAACAGCACCACCACCTCTTCGGCCTGTCGGCGGGCGTGGGTGATCATGCGCTCGAGACGGTCGATCATCAGTGAGCGGTTGGCCAGCCCGGTCAAGGCATCGAAGTTGGCCTGGCGCCACACCTCGTCTGCCTTGCGCCGCAGTTCGGTGACATCGGACAGCACCACCACCCGATGCGCCGCTTCGTCAGGCAATGTGGGCTGCATCACGGTCAATAGCACGCGGCCCGTATAGGCATTACCGTTCTTGCGCAGCCCGTCAAAATCCTCCACCCACCGGCTGCCACCCTTTTCGTGAATGATCTCGGCCAGTTTCCGGGCACCTTCGAATGCGGGCGACAGCACGTCGCAGCGCTGGCCAAGCAGCTCTGCCTCCGAGTATCCGGTCAGCACCGACACGGCAGGATTGATGCCTACGATGCGATCGTCGGCGTCCACCACCATGACGCCTTCGCCAATGTTGTCGAGCACACTGCGGTGGTGCTGGTTGCGAACCTCAAGCGCACGCACCACCTGTTCGTAACGCCACAAAGCGTATAGCAACACACAAGTGGCAAGCAGGATGAGCACGGTGGAAATACCGGTACGCAACAGGATCCCATGATTGATGTTGACTGTCGGCAACATCTCGTCCCCGATTGCAATCCCCGCGGCCATGATCAAGCCGGAGGGCAGGCGCCGCCAGGAGTACAGTCGGGTCACACCATCGATGGCACCGGACGCCACATAGTCTCCTTCCAGCACATTGGGCTCAAGCAGAAAGGGGCGATCTTCCGGAACGCGTTTGCCGAAGTAGCTCGAACTGCCCAGTGAGCGCAACAGGTAGTGTCCGTCGCTCGAAAGCAGGGTCAGTGTGTCGTGCGGCCCCACCTCATAACGCCGCAACTGCGTCATCCATTCATCGGCCGAGATTGCGATCGACACCACCCCGGCAAACACACCGTCGTGCCTGACACCCCGCGCAAACTGGATGCTCCACTTGCCGGTCAGCCGCCCAAGCACCGGATTGCTGACCACCAGCGGATCGGATTCGCTTGCTGCAAGACGGCGAAAATAATCGCGATCACCCAGAAAGTTGCGTGGCGCAGGGCCAAGCGACGAATAACTGAGGTAGCCATCCGCATCGATATGAAAAAGCTGCAGGACCAGCGCTGAAGGCAAGGCCTCGATGACGATGCGGCCGTGCTTGGCCAGCATCTCCGGCTGATCGGCCGCCGCCGCCCTGACTGCCCGCAATGCGTAGTCGAACCGATCGATCGACGCCTGCAGGGTATCGGCTGCAGCCCTGACCCGAACGCCAGCCTGACTGCGGATGCGTTCCATCGCAGCCTGTTCATTGTGCTGAACGGAGTTAACCGACTCCAGCCACATCACCGTGAGCGTCACCAGACAGGCGAGTGCTGCCAGCACCCTGATCACACAGAGTGGCCGACTGGCACAACGCCTGAAGGGCTGAAACAGCACAGCGACCACGGATCGCGGGTCTCCATTACGTTATAGATATGAAATCAGACAGGCAGTGTCCGCACCGGTACGGACAGGAAGCGGCAGATTATTACACTCGCTGGCATCGTTCCAGCGTGTCGAATGACTCGGACGAAAGATATAACACTGGCTCGACGTTGTCTCAGATGACACCCAGCCATCGCAGCACCATCACACCCGCACTGGTGGTCAGGATGGACCCCAATGTAGTAAGCGCAATGATGTTGGCCGCCAGGCTCGCATTCCCCCCCATCGCCCGCACCATCACATAGCCTGCCGCTGCCGATGGCGCCGATGCCATCAGGAACAGCACACCCAGTTCGGTACCGCGAAAACCCAGCGCAATACCCCCCACGCCGAGCAGCACCGGCACCAGCACCAGCTTGCTCAGACTTGCGAGTACGGTATTGCCGATCTCCGAACGCAGACTGCGGAAGTTGAGCGCCGCGCCGGTACACAACAGGGCCAGTGGCAGCGTCATGTCGGCCACATAACGCCCGGACTGCCACAACACCTCAGGCAGCGGAAGCTGCAACCATGACACCGGCAAGGCCAGCAGGATACCAATGATCAGCGGATTGGTGGCAATGCCGCGTGCAATCTTGCCAGCCCCCTGACGGCGGTGCAAAGAACGGCTCAGGGTGACGACCGCCAGCACATTCACCAGAATCGTCACCAGACCGAGGTACAGCGACACCACTGCCAGGCCCTCATCCCCATAGGCGTTCAGGCAATACGCCAGACCCACCACCCCAAAGTTGGACCGAAATCCGCCCTGAACCACGACTCCACGATCCTGCGCGGGTTGCACACAGTGCTTCGCGCCCCACTCGAGCAACAGGTAGATGACCAGCGTCGCCACCAACCCGTAAGCAATCATGCCCAGATTGACCGAATCTCCGATCTGCGTCTTCGCGATGCTCATGAACAGCAGCACCGGCAGGGCAATGGTGAATACCAGCCGCGATCCGGCATCGATGAAGCCGTCGGTCAACATGCCGGTTCGCCGCAACAGCACCCCCAGCGCCAACAGCACGAAGATCGGTCCGGTGACCGAAAACGAAAACGACAGGACTTCAAGGAATGCGGTCATGACCTGAGGTGAGGCAAGGAAAAAGGGGAAAGGACCGGCCGCCTCCGAGGAGGCTGTCGGGCTTGAGCGATCGTAGCGAGCCGAGGAGGAAAACGAGGACAGATTTGGCCGTTTTTGAGGCGCATAGTCATTCCATGCAACGAAAAAACGGGCGGATATGGACCGTTTCTCCCACTGGCGAAGCAGATCGGCCTCAAGCCCGACAGCCTCCTAGGCGCGCAACAGGAAGAGCAAGACCGACAAGGTCAGCACCGAAAGCAGTGTGGACAGAAAGACCGACGAGGCCACCGCCTGCTGACAGACGCCGTAGCGCTGCGCAAACAGATAGGGCGTAATCCCGGCAGGCAGCGCCGCCAGCAAAACCGCAGTCATCACCCACAACTGCGGTACCTCGAACACATGCGCTGCCAGCATCCAGACCAGCAGCGGATGAATCACCGTCTTCAGCGCCACCAATACCATGGGCTCGCGCAGGTTGCCGGCCAGGCTGTAACGCGTCAGCGAGGCGCCAAGTGCAAACAGGGCACACGGCGTCGCCGCGCTGCCCAGACCCTTGACCACGACATCGAGCGGCCCGGGTATCTCGATGCTGGACAAGGCAAACACCAGGCCTGCGGACAGACCCCAGATGATCGGCGTGGCCAGGATGCTTTTCGAAAGGTTGACGAGCAACTCGCGGGTCGGCCGCTTGCCGCCTTGTGCGGCTTCGATCAAGGCCGTGGTGGGTGGCAGCAACAGCAGGCTGTGGCAGGCGATCATCACGAACAGGGGCAGGGCGGCCGAAGGACCGTAGGCTGTCATCACCAGCGGAATGCCCAGCATGCCGGTATTGGAGAAAGCCGCCCCCAGTCCGATCACCCCCTGCTCGTCGAGACGGCGCGCAAACATCATGCGTCCGGCCAGCATCGCCAGACCGAACACGACAAAGGCACCGATGTAGTAGGACAGCAGATAGCCCCACGGCATCGCATCCGGCAGTTCGGCCTGGGCGATGGCGCGGAACAGCATCAGGGGCAGTGCGAAATTGAATACGAACAGCGACAGGCCACGGTTGGCCGCCTCGTCGAAAGCACCGAAACGGGCGGCGACATAGCCCAGCCCGAGCGTACCGAATACCGGCAGGATGATGCCAAAGATGATGTCCAAGTTTCGTGTCCGATCGGGTCGCCCCGCGTCAGCCCCAATCCGCCTGCCCGGCTTGCCGTCCGATCCGGTTCAGGTGACGACCTGGCGGAGGGGTGCAGCGCACCGTGCGTGCCGATTCAGGCGCCTGCCGCCAGATGGCATTGAAGATGTCCCCGTGCCAGTACATGCCACGCCCGGGGTTGAGCTTGAAACGGTATGCGGCCGGCCATGCGCCTGCACCGCTTGAGGCATACATGATGCACCTGCCCGGCAGCCGGATGAACCCGGAAAACTGCGGATTGCGCTGCACAGTGGCCCCACCTTGCCCCTCGTCACCGGTCGAACCCCCGCGATCGTCCGGCCGTGGATCGCACACCGTCATCTCGGCGGCCCCATCCGCAGCATCGCCGCGATGTTCCGCGCAGTACGCTCGACATTGACCGCCGCATCCGCCAGCGCCTGCTCCAGTGAACACGGGCCTGGCACCGTGCCGAACACTGCATCGATACCATGCTCGTATAGCGCATCGGCGTCAGCACCGACACTGCCAGCAATGGCAATCACCGGCTTGCCATAGCGCCTGGCCAACCGTGCGACCCCGATCGGCGTCTTGCCACGCAGGGTCTGACTGTCGATACGTCCTTCGCCGGTGATCACCAGATCGGCATCGATCAGTTGAGCCTCCAGCCCAAGCGCAGCGGTCACAATATCCACCCCGGGGCGGAGCGACGCGCCAAAGAAGGCCAGCATCGCCGCACCCATGCCCCCCGCAGCGCCGGCACCCGCCACCGTGGCCACCGCAACACCGAGATCACGTTCGACGATATCGGCAAAATGCGCCAGGCTGGCATCCAGACGGCTGACCATGTCCGGCGTCGCCCCTTTTTGCGGACCGAACACCGCCGATGCTCCACGCACACCGATCAGCGGGTTGTCGACATCGCAGGCCACCTCGATCCGGCAAGCCGCCAGACGCGCATCCAGTCCGGTGCAGTCGATGCGCGCCAGTCCGGCCAGCGCGCCACCACCCGGTGCCAGATCGCGCCCCTCCGCATCAAGCAGGCGGACACCCAGCGCCTGCAGCATGCCCGCACCCGCATCATTGGTGGCACTGCCGCCAATGCCGAGGATCAGGTGGCGGACACCCGCATCCAGCGCAGCCCGGATCAACTCACCCGTACCACGCGAACTGGTCAGCAGCGGATTACGTGCTGCGACCGGAACCCACATCAAGCCACTGGCCGCCGCCATCTCGATGATGACCGTACGACCATCTCCGGTCATGCCGTAGAACGCTTCGACCGGTGTCCCCAGCGGTCCGCTGACGGTCACGGGCACACGGCGGCCGCCCGTTGCGGCCACCATCGCCTCCACCGTGCCTTCGCCCCCGTCAGCGACCGGAATGCAGACGTAGTCGGCCTGTGGCAGCACCGCACGGAAACCCGCCTCAATCGCGCGGGCAACCTCCAGCGCGCTCAGGCTCTCCTTGTACGAATCGGGGGCAATGACGATCTTCATGATGGAACTCCGGGTTTCGAACGACCGACCATGGCCACAATACGGGCGGGTTCGGATACCACCAGTACGCCCATCAGGATCCCGACCGCCGCAGCCCGATCACCAGCGCAATCCCACCCAGTACCGCCACCGAGGCCAGCACCAGACGCAGGGTGATGGCCTCGCCGAGGAACAGCGCACCGCCAAACGCGGCAATCACCGGCACGCTCAACTGCACGGTCGCCGCCTGAGTGGCGCGCAAGCCGGGCAGGGCGGCATACCAGATCGCGTAGCCCAGACCGGATGCAAACGCACCGGACGCAAGCGCATACAGCACACCATCGGCCGCCAGACTGGCATGCGGCAGCATTGACAGACTGAGCACCAGCGCAAAAGGCAGGGCACGAACAAAATTGCCCGCCGTACTCGCAGTCGGATCGCCACCGCGCCGGCCGCGCAGCGAATACAGGCCCCAGGCCACGCCCGCCACAATCATCAGCACCGCACCCTGCAAAGGCGGCGCGGACACACCAGGCAACAGCAGGCCAAGCAGGCCGCCAGCGGCCAGCACCAGACCCACCGTCTGCCGGCCACTGAAGCGCTCCCCCCGTACCAACCCATAGCCGATCATCGTCGCCTGCACCGCACCGAACAACAACAAGGCCCCGACCGCCGCCGGCAGCGACAGATAGGCATACGAGAAGGCGGCGGCATAGACGAACAAGGCCGCCGCAGATCCCCAACTGCCCTGCCGGCCGATATCCCCCCGCCGCGCCCGGACGATCAACCACAACACCAGGGCACCGGACGCGATCCGCAAGGTCGTGAAACTGGCCGCATCGATGCCGGTTTCGCGCAGGGCAATGCGGCACAACAGGGAATTGGCGGCAAAGGCGAGCATCGCCACCACGGTCAGCAACAGCACACGACTTGCACTCATCGAGACAGCTCTCCGGGTGCCTGCCACGGCACGGTTTCGATCACCCGCGCATTCTGACCCGACTGCGGCGAAAGCGCACCCAGCCGGCTCAGGCAGTACCGTACAGCGCGGTCAGTATCTTGCGGGTCGCCTTCTGTGCGATCGGAATCGCGATATAGGCCGCCATGGCCGCAAGCGGCCAGGCGATGATGAAGGCGCGTGCCCACAAGGCGATGAAGTTGGAGGGCAGGCCGAGGTTGAGCCAGGTGATGAATCCGGTCATCAGAAAGGCCATGATGCCGGCCATGATCACCGGCTGGATGTGCTGGGGTTTGAGCTTCATGTTGTTTTCCGTAAACGGGTCGATGAATGTGTCGAGCAGGAATGACGCACCGCAACATTCTGACTCAGGCCGCGTGTTTGTGTGAGCCCGGATCTTCCACAACCCCATGTTCACCCAGCAGCACCTCCACCCAGGCATCGAGCGCTGGATGGGCTTCGGCCTGGCGCCGCCGGATCAGCATGGTTGGCGACGACGCCAGATGCACCGGCAACGGATGGCTGAGCACCTGATCACCACGCGGATGCGCCGCCAGCAGGCTGGCCGGCAACACCCCCACCCCCAGCCCGGCCGCCACACAGCCGATGATGGCCTCGACCGAGGCGTAGCTCTGCAGGCCGGTCACCGTCAGACCACTCTCCTGCGCCCAGCTGAGCAAGCGGGCACGGTAGTGGCAGCCCTCCGGAAACACGATCAGGCCGACCTCGTCACCGCGACGTGGCAGGCGCATGTCGGCCGGCAGCACCAATCGCAACTCCTCTCGCCAGACCTCATCGGCAATCAGGCGCGGGTGTTCCAGCGGACCGGCGACAAGTGCGGCATCCAGGTCGTGGCCCAGCACCCGCTCGATCAGTACCGCGCTGGAACCCGTCTCCAGCTCCATCGCCACCCGTGGCGCATGGCGGTGGAACCGTGCCAGCACGACGGGCAGGCGCATGGCCGCGGTGGTTTCCATCGACCCCAGTCGCAGCCGCCCCTGCAAGGTATCCAGGTGCACGCTCTGCCACGCCGCCGAGCACAGCACGTCGAGCTGGCGCGCATGCGGCAACAGACGCTCGCCAGCCGCGGTCAGGGTGAACTGCGGCCCGTTGCGCTCAAGCAGTACGCTACCGAGCTGCTCCTCGAGCTGGCGCAGCCGCGCCGAGACATTGGACGGCACGCAGTGCAGATGACGCGCAGCCGCACTGAGGCTGCCATGTGTCACCACCGCACTGAAATAGCGCAACAACTGCGGATTGAAGCGGGAGGGTGCGAGCACGGCGCCACCTTTCTCTTAAAGTGAAATTGAAGATTACTACTTTTCACTAACAAGGAATACATTCCCGCCCTTAGAGTGCACCTCATCCCGCTATACCACACATCATCGGGCGTCGCCGCACCGCTTCCCATCAGGAGTCCCCCCATGTCTTCCATCAACGCCCCCAATCCACCCAACCGTCTGTGGATTCCGCTGCTTGCCGCTGCCGTGGCGCTCGTCGTGGTCCATGGCCTGGGGCGCTTTGCCTACACGCCGCTGCTGCCGATGCTGGTCAGCGACGGATTCATGGGGCTGGATGCAGCCGCTGCCTTCGCCACCTGGAACTATGTCGGCTACCTGCTCGGCGCCATGCTGGCGATCCGCCTGCACCAGCCCGACCAGATCCGCCGCATCCTGCCCGCCGCACTGATCGTCAATGCCTTGTGCACCGTTGCCCAGGGCTTCGTCACCCAACCGGACCTGTTCCTTGCTCTGCGTCTGATCAACGGCATCAGCAACGGCGTGGTGTTCGTGCAGGCCCCGGCACTGGTGCTGGAGTGGCTGGCGCGTCACGGCCTGGCAGCGATGAGTGGACTGATGTATTTCGGCGTTGGCGCCGGCCTGCTGCTGTCCAACGGGCTTGCCAGCTTTCCGGCCGAATGGCTGCAGGGCGCCGCACGCTGGTGGCCGATGGCACTTGCCGCAGTGCCGCTGGCACTATGGAGCGCGCACCAACTGAGCCATCTCGACCGTCCCGCTGCCGGCAGTGTGCCCCCTGCAGCCAGCCCGACTGGCCGCTTGCTTGACCGCGCCAGCCTGCCGGTCTTTCTCGCCTACGCCGGCGCGGGACTGGGCTACATCCTGCCCACCACCTTCCTGCCGGTGGTCGCACGCGAACAGCTGGAAGCCGGGCACTGGCTGCTGAACGGTGCATGGTTGATCCTGGCGCTGTCCACACTGGGTGCCGCCTGGCTATGGAACAAGCTTGGTAGCCGCATGGGTGACCGCAATGCGCTGGTGCTGAACTATGTGGTGCAGGGTCTGGGCGTAGCCGGCCCGCTGTTGTGGCCGGGCGAGATCGGGGTGTTCGCCTGCGCCTTGCTGGTAGGCTCGACCTTTCTCGGCAGCGTGCTGCTGACCCAGCGCCTGGCCCGCGCGCTGCACCCCCACCAGGGCCCACGCATCTCCGCCGCGCTGATCACGCTATACGGCTGCGCCCAGCTGACCGGTCCGTGGCTGGCACGGATGTGGCTGGAGCAGGGCGGCAGCATGAGCGACACCTACTGGCTGGGGGCCGGCGCGCTGCTGTGGGCCACGGTATGGACGCTGCGTACCCAAGGCGCGCCCGCTCAGGCCGGGACTGGAGGAATCCACCCTCAACGCTGTGTTCCGGGACGTTGATACACCATCAGCATGGCGGCAACATCATCGCAATCGGTTGCCGCCAACCCAACAGACTCGCTTCGGTACCAATTTGTCATGCAGCCGCAGCATCCCGGCACCTGTGTGCCGGGACAGGATCGCTCAAGCGCGGCCCGCCACCACCGCAGTCAACCCAGCCAGTTGCCAGCCTGCCGTCTCGAGCGCGTGACGCAGTCGGCGCGCACTGTCGACCGCGCCGGGGGTGTCACCATGCACACAGATGCTGTCCATGGTCGCCGACAGCACCTTGCCGGATTGCGACACCACACCACCCGCATCAAGCATGCGCAGCACATGATCGACCAGCGCATCCGGGTCATGGATCACCGCACCCGGCTGCTTGCGTGGCACCAGCATGCCGGTATCGGTATAGGCACGGTCGGCAAAGATCTCACCCGCTACCGGCAAGTCGGCAGCCTCCGCAGCGCGGTACAGTTCGGACAACACCGGTGCCAGCAGGATCAGGTCACGGTCGAAGGCGCGCACCGCACGCACGACCGTCCAGGCCAGATCAGCGTCCTCACAGGCCTGATTGCTGAGTGCGCCGTGCGGCTTCACATGGGTCAGCCTGCCCCCCTCGGCCGCCGCAATGCCTGCCAGCGCACCGACCTGATAAAGAATCATCGCCTCCAGCTCGGCCGCCGCCAGCTTCATCGGACGCCGGCCAAAGCCCTGCAGGTCGGGATAGGCCGGATGCGCGCCCAGACTCACACCGGCGGCAAGCGCGGTGTGCACCGTCTGCCGCATCACCAGCGGATCGCCAGCATGAAAGCCGCATGCAATGTTGGCTGAACAGATCACCTGCAACAGCGCCGCATCCTCGCCCATGGTCCAGGCGCCGAAGGATTCGCCGAGATCGGCGTTGAGGTTGATCCGCTTCATCGAGTTCTCCCTTGCACCCATTCAGTCAACAGGCCACCACTGCGGCCGGTGTTCGGGCGACAGGGCGTGCACCACGCCACCCACCAGGTTGACACTGTACAGGGTGTCAAGATCGATGCCATCCGGTAGCAAGGGGCGGATGGCATCGATCAGCGCACGAGTCTCGGCCTCGGCGCGGCGGGCAGACTCCTCTGCTTCAAACGCAGCAACACGTGCAAAACGCAGTATCTGACCCGGCCGGCAAGCCGCCAGACGCGGTAGGTCGGCACTGATCACGGTAGCGATCTTCGGATAACCGCCGGCAGTCTGGGCGTCGGCCAGCAGCACAATGGGCTGTCCATTGCCCGGCACCTGGATGGAGCCGGGCACGGTGGCATCCGACACAATTTCTCGGGTGCCTGCGTGTTCCAGTGCCGGACCTTCCAGGCGGATGCCCATACGGTCGGCCTCGGTACTGATACGGTAATCGGCGCTGATCAAGGTATGCAGCGCCGCTGCGCTGAAATGGTCGGCCTGCGGTCCCAGCACCACGCGGATCGGCGACGGATCGGTTAAGGGCACATGCCTCAGGACCCGGTCCACACCCTCGCCATGACTCACGACCGGCAACTGCATGCCCGCAGCCAGCGCCCGCCCGTCAACGCCACCCAACACCGCGCGGGCATAGGTTGACACGCTGCCCAGGGTCTCAGGCAAGGCCAGGCCTTCGATCGCCACCACCGCAATCCGCCCGCCAGCAAGCAGCTTGCGAATCCGCAACTGATCACCATCAGCCAGCATGGTGGATCGCCATGGCGGCAAGGGGCGACGCTCACCTGCCACTTCCAGTTCGACCACCGCGTCGCCCGCAACCGCCACCCGGATGGGCCCGCCGTGAGCAAGCAAGACCAGGCCACCATCGAAACACTCGATCACGGCATGGGTTTCAGGGTTGCCAACCAGCGCATTGGCGATACGCATCAGTCTCGGATCGAGTACCCCCGCCCAGGGCACACCAATGCGGCGAAAGCCACGCCGCCCGCGATCCTGCACCGACGCATACGCCCCTGGCGCCAGAACCTCGATCCGCGCTGCATTCATTGCCCATCCTCCGCGACCCGTATCAGCCATTGCGCAGGATCGATGTCACCTGCCGCGCACGCGGCATCAAGCCTGAGGTACTCGCTGATCGACACCGGCTCGAAGCACACACGATCACCAGCGGCCAGCAAGGCGGGCGCGCGACGCCGGACGTCGAACAGGCTGACCGGACAGCGCCCGAGCAGGTGCCAGCCGCCCGGGCTTTCCCATGGGTAGATTGCAGTCAGCCCGGTCGCAATCGCGACGCTACCGGCCGGGACCCGCACGCGAGGTTGTGCCCGTCGTGGCAGACGCAGCAGGTCCGGCAGATCCCCCATGAAAGGAAATCCGGGGAGAAAGCCCATCATGTAGACGCAATACTCGGCGCCACTGTGCAAGGCCACCACCTCGTCCTCCGACACGCCGATTGCCGCCGCCGTCTCTGCCAGGTCTGGCCCGGCATCGCCTTCGTAACAGACTGGCAGACGCCAGCACCGTTGCTGAATGTCGGGTGCAGGTTCGGCAGATGCCGCCAACACCGGCCGCAACACCGACAGCAGCGCCTGGCGACCGGTCACCAAGGGGTCGAAAAACACCGTCAGCGAACGGAAGGTAGGCATGGTCTCGATCAGACCGGGCAGGGCGCCTGCCACGCTCAGCGCCTGGATCGCCCGGTCCAGGGCATCTACCCGGGCCAGTAGTGCCGGATCGATGGCATTGCCGAACTCGATCGTCAGGGCGGCATCACCCGCGTCAAGCACACGATAGGCGGGGAAAGTCTCGGTGGCCATGATCGATGTTGAAAGTTGTGGACGACGACGATACCGCAATGCCCGGTTCAGCAATGAACCCGTTGGCACACAATGCAAAAAGGCCCCGCAGGGCCTTAGCATTGTGCCAATAGCCGGACGAATCAGCTTTCGAGCAGGCTGCGCAGCATCCACGCATTCTTTTCATGCACCTGCATGCGCTGGGTCAGCAGATCCAGGGTCGGTTCATCACTGACCTTGTCAGCCAGCGGGGCCACGCTGCGTGCGGTGCGCACCACGGCTTCCTGACCTTGCACCAGCAGCTTGATCATGTCGGTTGCGCTCGGCACGCCTTCCGGCTCGCTCATGCTGGTGAGCTTCTGGAACTCCTTGTAGGTGCCCGGTGCCGGGAAGCCCAGCGCACGGATACGCTCGGCGATCAGGTCCACCGCCAGTGCGAGTTCGTTGTACTGCGCCTCGAACATCAGGTGCAGGGTGTTGAACATCGGGCCGGTCACGTTCCAGTGAAAGTTGTGCGTGGTCAGGTACAGCGTGTAGCTGTCGGCGAGCAGGCGGGACAGCCCGTTGGCGATGGCAGCGCGATCGTCCTTGTTGATGCCGATATCGATTTCCATACTGTTCTCCTTGTCGCGTGGTTCTCTCAGTCCGGCACGGATACCGTGCCGCCATGATCGAATGCTAAGCCAACCGATTCATCCTATCCAATTCAATAGCCCTATTCACCATATGGAAAAACCCTATGTGAGCAGGCTCAGCCCAACTCGAAAGCGGGCAAACGACCTACAGGGCGAACGCCGGGCAGCTCGCTCTCGAAGACCGCCGTACGCAGGATGTCGATCGCACCACTGCGCGGGTAGGTGACCCGCCAAGCCAGCGCAACCCGGCGCGAGGGTTCCGGCTGCGAGAACGGACGCACCGCCACCAGCGGATTCTGCGTTCCCATCTCGTCCGCGGCGGAGCTGGGCAGAACGGTCACCCCCAACCCGGTCGCCACCATATGGCGGATGGTCTCGAGCGAGCTGCCTTCCAGCGTGCGTTGCAAGCCACCGACATTGCGACAGTGCGGACACACCTCCAGCACCTGGTCACGGAAGCAGTTGCCGGATCCGAGCAGCAGCAATTGATCGTCCGCCAGGTGGACCGGATCGATTTCCTTGTCCGCAGTCCACGGATGCGAGGCCGGCAGCAGCACGCGGAACGGTTCGTCGTAAACCGGCTGGGTGACGATGCCGGCTTCTTCGAACGGCAGGCTGATGATGATGACGTCGAGTTCGCCACGCTTGAGCGCCTCGGCCAGCCGGGTGGTGTAGTTTTCCTGAATGATCAGCGGCATGCGCGGCGCCAGCTGATGCACTCGCGGGATCAGCCGCGGCAGCAGGTAGGGACCGATGGTGTAGATCACGCCGACACGCAAGGGGCCGGCCAGCGGATCCTTGCCGGCCGCGGCAATCTCGTGGATCTGGCCGGCCTCGACCAGCACCTTCTCGGCCTGGGCAACGATGCGGCGGCCGGTTTCGGTGATCTTGACCTCGGACGCACTGCGCTCGAACAACTGGATGCCCAGTTCCTCCTCCACCTTCTTGATCGCCACCGACAAGGTGGGCTGGGAGACATGGCACTTTTCGGCCGCACGGCCAAAGTGGCGTTCATGGGCCAGGGCAACGAGGTAACGCAGATCGGTCAGAGTCATCAGGCATACCAGTCTATCGAGGATGCAGCGTCAGGCTTGAAACGTGTCCGGTGGCAGCCGCCAAATCAATCTTGCATCGATAATGAATTCGCGTTTGGCTGAAGGATATAATCCAGCACTCCAAGATCATTATCCCGCCAAGCCAGCATGCCGGTCCGTCTCATTTCCCGCCGAGTTGCAGGATGCCTTCTCGCAGGCTTTGCTGCAACCGTGTCGGCGCATGAAGAAGCCAGCGAACGCAGCTTCTTCGAGGCCTTGCCGGTCGTGCTGACCCCCTCGCGCCTGCCACAGACGCTGCAGGATACGCCGGCTGCGGTCAGCGTCATCGATGCTGACATGATCGCCGCCACCGGGTATCGCGATCTGGGGCGGCTGTTCCGCCTGGTACCGGGGATGCAGGTGGCCCAGGAGCGGGGACACGACCAGTGGGTCACCTATCATGGGCTGGGCGGTGATTATCCCAACCAGATGCAGGTTCTGGTCGATGGGCGATCGGTATACAGTCCCTACTTCTTCGGCGGCGCCGACTGGGGTGCGCTTCCCGTCCGACCGGAAGACATCGAGCGCATCGAAATCGTGCGCGGAACCAATTCGGCAACTTACGGCGCAAACGCGTTCCTCGGCGTGGTCAATATCCTGACCCGGCACACCGCGACCGAAACCGGCAGCACCGTCAATGTCAATCTGGGCAGCCGCGGCATTGCCGACGCCAGCGCACGCATGATCAGCCAGAGCGGCCCGCTCGGTATCCGTATCAGCGCCTCTCACCAACAGGACGAAGGCATCAGCGCAGTCAAGGACAACCGCAGGATCAACGTACTGAACCTTCGCGGCGACCTCCGGCTCAGCGACACGGACGAACTCTCCATCATTGGTGGACACACCCAGGGGCGACGTGGTCAGGGCTTCGAGGGTGTGCTTTTCGATGGCAGTGCAACGCGCGACGCCAGGCATCAGGACAGCCATCTGCATCTGCGCTGGCGCCACACCCCTTCAGACCAGGAAGAATGGTCCCTGTCGTGGTTCACCAACCACGAGCGCACTCGCGATCCCTGGCAGGTAAACTCGCATGCCAACCTGGAAGGCAGCCTGGGCAGTGCCCCCGCGCTCATTGCCATGCTGCGCTCGGTTCCAGCCCTGATCATCGATGTCGATAACAATCGCGACAGCCGCCGCAACAACATCGAACTTCAGCACCGTCTGCGCAGCTCCGAGAACCTGCACCTGCTGTGGGGTGTGGAATGGCGCCAGGACTGGCTGGAGGCCGACTCGCTGTTCTACTCGGGAGAAGCCTACAGTCAGCAGGAATGGCGCATGTTCGGCAATGCCGAGTGGCGTTTTTCACCCAACTGGCTGCTCAATGCCGGCACCATGCTCGAGTACATCGAAGACGACCGCGCCCGTATCGCGCCACGTGTCTTCCTGAACTGGCAGCCCTCACCGGATCTCACCTGGCGGGCCGGTTACTCCGCCGGCTGGCGCCAGCCCTCGCTGTTCGAACGCCATGCCGATGTCCGTATCGTTCATGCCACCCAGGGTGAGCTGCAGATCCGCCATCAAGGCAACCCCGACCTTCGGCCACAACGTATTGACGCCGTCGAGATCGGCTTCCTGGGGCTGCTGCCGCGCGCCCAGGGAAGCGTCGATGTGCGTGTGTTCCATGAACGCGTCAAGGACTTCATCGTCCGGCGGCCGACTTCGTTTGCGCTCGACAACACGCTCGACACCTATTTCCCGGTGGTTCCCGGCATCGATACGACCTACCTGTTCCAGAACCTGCTGGGGAGCACCCGCTGGGACAATGCCAGAGGAACTGTCAGGCTGACCGGTCTCGAATACCAGCTACGGACACGCCCATGGCAGAACGGTGAGCTGATCCTCAACCACAGCATGATCAGGGCCCGCAGCTCGGACGCAGCAGTCACCGGCAGCGTTGCGCCCTATGTTGCGAGCCTGAGCTGGTTGCAGCAGATCGGCCCCTGGCAATCCATGCTCAGCCTGTTTCGCATGGGTCCGTCGGATGCGGGTACCGGTTACACCGAAGGCGAATCCCTTAGCATGAAGGCATACACTACGCTGGACTGGAGCGTATCGCGCAGGCTGCTGTTTGGACGACAGCCGGTCGAAGTCCGGCTGACCGGCATCAATCTGCTGGGCAAGCACCAGGAACTGATCCATCGTCCAGCCGAAACCCTGCCGCAATATGCGGGTAACAAGGCAGCCAATCCGATGGAACCCCAGGTCTGGATCTCGATGCGGACGACCTTCTGAATAGCCCATGGGCTTGATTCCGGAACCGATGGCCCTCATGTTGCCTGCAAGCTCCCGGGAACAGGACACCGATTCTGGCGTCAACACCCGGTCGATCGTCTTTGACTGAAAGGACTGCTCATGCGAAACACTCTGGCTGCAAGCACCCTGATTCTTGCCCTGACCGCCGCCATTTCCGGCAGCGGCCTGATCACTCCGGCTCACGCACAGGTCACTCAAGGTAGCGCGGCGACGTCGATGGTCAGCCCCAATCGCTACGGCCTGCCCGACTTTGGCGATCTGGTCGAGCAAGTTGGCCCGGCAGTGGTCAACATCAGCGTAGTGGAAGAGCGCCAGGTGGGCATGACAGACAACCCATTCGGCAACGATCCGTTCTACGACTTCCTGCGTCGCTTCGGTGTACCCATGCCCGACATGCCGGGACAACCCGGAGGCACCCCCCGCATCAACCGCGGGATCGGCTCGGGTTTCATCGTCAGTTCCGACGGCTACGTGCTGACCAATGCCCACGTTGTCGGCGACAGTGGCGCAGAGGTCACCGTCCGCCTGATCGACAAGCGCGAATTCAAGGCCAGGGTGGTGGGCACCGACAAGCGTACTGACGTTGCCGTACTCAAGATCGAAGCCAGCAACCTGCCGACGGTCAAGATTGGCAATGCCGACCGCGCGCGGGTAGGCGAATGGGTCGTTGCAATGGGCTCACCCTTCGGCTTCGACAACACGGTCACCGCCGGCATCATCTCGGCAAAGGCGCGCCGGCTGCCTGACGAAAACTATGTCCCCTTCATCCAGACCGACGTCGCCATCAACCCGGGCAACTCCGGCGGCCCGCTGTTCAACCTGGCGGGTGAGGTGGTCGGCATCAATTCACAGATCTACTCACGGTCTGGTGGATTCATGGGCATTTCCTTTGCCATCCCGATCGACGTCGCGATGACGGTCAAGGACCAGCTCGTCACCCACGGCAGGGTCCAGCGCGGTCGGCTCGGCATCGCCATCCAGGGCGTCGACAAGGAACTTGCCCAGACCTTTGGCCTGAGCGATGCACGTGGCGCCCTCGTTGCCAGCGTCGAACCGGGCAGTGCGGCCGACAAGGCCGGTCTGAAAGCCGGTGATGTCGTCCTGACCGTAGATGGCACCCGTGTGGTCGATTCTGCCGACCTGCCGCGCATCATCGGTGAAAAGCGCCCCGGCAACCGCGTCAGACTCGAAATCTGGCGAGACGGCAAGGCCCGCGAAGTCACCGCAACACTGGACGAACTGACCCCCGAACCCACCACCACGGCCCGCCGCAGCGGCGGCGAACCTGCAGGCGGCAAACTTGGCCTCAACGCGCGCATGCTCACCAGCCAGGAAGCGTCCCAACTTGGCGTGAGCAACGGTATCGTCGTCGAAGGCGCAAGTGGACCGGCTGCACGTGCGGGCTTGCGCCGTGGCGATGTGATCCTGGCGATCAACAACCAGCCCGTCGGATCACTGGAACAGTTCCGCCAGCAGATCGAACGCGCCGGCAATCGCTTCGCATTACTGATCCAGCGCGGCGAAGCGCGAATCTTCGTTCCCGTCCGGATCGAGTAAGTACTCGATGGCACCCGTCGGATCGGCATGTGGGCATGCATATCATCCGACGGGTGCCATGTTCATGGCCGGTACAACATGGTCAGTGGCGACGCTGCTCGCCTTTCCGGATTCTCCTTGTTACACAGAGGGTTTATGATGTCGGGTTTGGGGAGTCATGCATGACTCTCAAACACTCAGGCGATCACTGATGCCGTTCTCGGACACCCTGGCCCACAGCCCGACCGCGTTGCTCGAAACCGTCTTCGACGCACTGCCCGACAGTGTGTTCCTGATCGACCCCGACACTTCCCGCAT
The DNA here is from genome assembly GCF_003226565.1 of Parazoarcus communis SWub3 = DSM 12120. Lineage (GTDB taxonomy): Bacteria > Pseudomonadota > Gammaproteobacteria > Burkholderiales > Rhodocyclaceae > Parazoarcus > Parazoarcus communis. The sequence continues at coordinate 66,508 of NZ_QKOE01000002.1, forward strand.
CGTCTATTGCAATCGAGCCGCTTGGTCCGATCTGGGCTACGACCAGGCAAGCGACCTGCTCGACCACTCGGTACTCAGCCTGCAGAAAGACGTCATCGGGCCGGAGCAATGGCGCAGCATCGCGATCGAGATCCGCGCGCGCTCGCCTTATGTCTTCATCGGTCGCCACCGCCACCGCCAGGGCTGGGAACTGCCGGTCGAGGTCTATACCAGCTGCTTCGAGTTCGACGGTCGTGATTACTTCCTGTCGGTTGCCCGCGACATCACCACCCGTACCCAGCTGGAACGCGAACTCAGCGCACGCGATGCACAGTTGCGCTTTGCACTGAATGAAGCCAGCGACGGGCTTTGGGATTGGGACATCATCAGCGGATCGGTGTTCTTCAGCCCACAACTCAAACGCATGCTGGGCTACGGCCCCGAAGAGCTAGCCCCCCATCTGTCGAGCTGGGCCGACAACATCCATCCGGACGACGTGGTCTGGGTCCGATCCGTCATCGATGACCACCTCGCCGGCCGGCGCGAGCGTTTCGAAGCCGAATACCGCCTGCGCAACCGCAATGGCCACTATCTATGGGTTCATGATCGCGGCCGCATCTGCGAACGCGATCCGGATGGACGCCCCTTGCGCATGGTCGGCATGGTGCATAACGTCACCGACCGCAAGAACCTCGAACTCCGACTGCAGCGCCTGGCCTCGCACGACAGCCTGACCGGCTTGTTGAACCGGCGGGAGAGCGAGATCATCCTCGAAACCCAGATCAGCCTGTGTCGACGCCTGCAACTACCGCTGGGCATCTGCCTGTTCGACCTCGACAACTTCAAGTCGATCAATGACGTCCACGGTCACCTGTGCGGCGATCAGGTCCTCGCCGGCGTCGCCGAACTATTCAATCAGCACGTCCGCAGCGCAGACTACCTGTTCCGCTGGGGCGGTGAAGAGTTCATGCTGATCTGTGTCGACACCACGCTGGAACAACTTCAGCAGCGTGTCGAAGGGCTGCGCACCCTGCTCGAGTCCAAAACCTGGGACACCCTGCCCGCGCTGGGCAAGGTCACCGCCAGTTTCGGCATCGCGGTATTCCCTGACCACGGCGACAGTGCCCGCGAACTGTTCATTGCTGCGGATGCGGCACTCTATCGCGCCAAGTCATGTGGTCGTAATCGGGTGGAACTTGCCGACACCTGGCCGGCAAACACCTTCACACCCTGAAACGCGACACCAGATCCTGCAGTCGGGCAGCAAGCTGCTCCAATTCGCGAGCCGCCTCCACCGTATTCTCGATCGCCGCATTGTTTTCCCGCGCCATGCCGGCAATCGCGTCGATACTGGCGGTCACCGACTCGCTGGCACGATGCTGGTCGCCTGTTGCGCCAGCGATCAGATCCAGGCCTTCACCCACTTCCGTCACCGAAGAGTTGGCAGCAACCAGCACATCCGACACCACGTCGGCTGCCCGACGGCTGGAACTCAGATGATCCAGCCCGCGTGCAATCGAATCCTGCACCGAGGTCGACTGCCGGCTGATCTCCTGGGTGATCGAGTCGATCTCGCCAGCTGATCGTGCCGACTTTTCCGCCAGCTTGCGGACTTCATCCGCCACCACCGCAAAACCGCGCCCCTGCTCGCCCGCGCGCGCCGCCTCGATCGCGGCATTGAGCGCAAGCAGGTTGGTCTGTTCGGCGATCTCACGAACCTCTTTCGTCATGTTGGTGATCGACCGGGTCGAATCGACAAAGGCACCGACCGATTCCGCCATATGCCTGACCGCCTGCTCGACGTGCGAAACCTCACCGATCAACTGCTCCAGACTGCGCTGTCCCTCCTGCGAGCGCGCCAGACTCTCGCGCGACCGTGCCCGGACGGATTCGGTATTGCTCGCAATGCGCGAAATTCCGGCATTGAGCTCATCCACCGACTCGGCCGCACGCACCGAACTGTCATTCTGCCGGTGCGAACTCTCTGCCAGCCGCGACGCACCCTGAACCAGATTTCGTGCCGAGCCGGTCACCGCATCGGCCGATGTGCTGACCTGACGCACCAGGCCACCAATGGTCGCGAGCATGCGATTGAAGGTATCGGCGGTCCTGCCGATCTCATCCTTGCCCTCCGCCTCCAGACGACGGGTCAGATCCCCCCCTCCTGCAGCAATCTCCGACAGGCTGTCGGTCAGGTGCGACAAGGGCCGGGTCACGAAACGACGGATGAAAAGATAGACAAAACCGATCAGTGGCAAGGACACCAGCAGTGCAAACAGGATGCTCTGGTTACGGAATGCACTGACTGCGGCATTGACCTTGTCGAGCGAGATCCGCATGCTGACGACGCCCAGGGGCGTTCCTTCCGGCACCTGATGGCAGAGCGTGCAATCCTTGCCCAGGTAATTCCGGGCAGCCGGTGACGGAATCACCACCCGCAAATGATCGCCGTAGCGCTCATCACGCTGAACCTCGATGAAGGGCTGTCCATTCGCCAGTACCTTGCGTTCGGTCTCATCGAGCATTTGCTCACTGGCCGATCCGGGCCCATACACCTTGCTTACCGCCTCGCCACGGACCACCTTGAGATCGCGAACCGACGACAACTCCTTGATCTGGTCGAGAAACACATCGCGCTGATCGACCGTACCGGTAATCATCATTCCCGTCAGCCCAGCCATCGTCATCTCATTGACCGTACTGGCGAAATCCTTGGCCTGGTCAATCGCGGTATCGCGATTCACCTTGGTCTCCCAGGCAATCATGCTGCCCCAGGCAAGGATCAGCATCAGCCAGATCGCCCCGGTCAGACGTACCCAGATTGGTGTGTCGGACAACCGACCCATGACTCACTCCTCGATACGACACCCTGAGGGGTGTCATCTCTTCCATTGTACTCAGGGACTACGGCCAACTTCCGCCAAAGCTTTAGCCGATTATTCGTCGATCCGGATCAGCGCATCGAAGGTAATTTGAGTTGTCACGCAAAGGGAATATCATTCAATGACGATAAACTCGTTGAACCAAAAGATCCGATCGATTGTCGCAGTGCGGGATTCAGATTTTCCGTATGTGAATCCGTCGATCCATCCTACTAGAGGCCAAACATGAAAAAATCCTTCGCTCGCGCCACGCTCGGCATTCTTGCCTTCTCCCTTGCCACTGCAGCTTCCGCCCAGGTCAAACCGGAAGACCAGATCAAGTTCCGCAAGGCCGGTTACAGCTTCATGAGCTGGAACATGGGCAAGATCAAGGCCAACCTCGATGGCAGCTATGATGCCGCCCAGGTCACTGCCGCTGCCAACGCGATCGCCGCCATTGCCAACTCCGGCATGGGCGCACTGTATGGTCCGGGTACCGACAAGTCGATTGGCGACCAGAAGACCCGCGTGAAGCCTGAACTGTTCCAGAACATGCCTGAAGTCGGCAAGCTCGCCACCAACTTCAATGCAGCCACCACCGAACTGGCCAAGGCCGCCGCCACTGGCGACGCAGCGGCCGTCAAGGTCGCTTTCGGAGAAGTTGGCAAGACCTGTAAGGCTTGCCACGACCAGTTCCGCATGGACTGATCCTGCCCCGCCAGCTGCCCAGTCTGGACAGCGTGGTAAAAAAAGCCGCACTCACTGGTGCGGCTTTTTTATTTTGGAGTCTCCGAATCCTCACCAGGCGGGCGCGGCCTGGGCCGGCGGAGGGGGAGGGGGAGGCGACAACAAACCGCCCGTTGCGGCCCATACCGTTCCGCTCGCAAACACAAGCGCGATAATGAAAGCCACCAGCCCACCGCCCTTGGCCGCTTGCGCGGCAGGATCCTCGACGGCCTTGACCCCGGTGATCATTGGTTTGACCAGGTTGTCCTTCTTTACATGAACATAGAAGAGGATGGCAGCCACATGCAGCGCAACCAGGGCCCCAATCAACCAGATGTTGAGCCGATGCAAGCCTGTCAGCCAATCGCTGGTGTCCTTGCTGACCAGCGCGTACAGCGGCCCTTCAAAGGCAATGTCGTCGTTCGACATCAGCCCGCTGACCACCTGGAACGTTGCGACCGCCAGTAGTGCCAGCACCGACAAGGCGCCCAGCGGATTGTGCCCCAGGCCTTCCCATTCGCCCTTCAGGTAGGCCCTGATCCGGCCGGGGCCAGGAACGAAATGGGCAAAGCGCGCATAGGTCGAACCGACAAACCCCCATACCAGCCGGAAGGCCAGCAGACCGGCAATCGCAACCCCCAGACGCCCGTGCCAGACGATCAGGTTGCCACCTTCCAGACCAGTGACGAACACGCCAATCATCAACACCACCAGTAACCAGTGAAACAATCGGGTAGGCAGGTCCCATACCCGGACATGTTTGGTATTCATTGAAAAATCTCAGAAAAAAGAAAGCGTCGGGGCTAAAGACCCCTTTAGCCTGAAATGGTTTCGGAACACAGGCACGACGCCTGAGCCGAAACCGGCTCAATCCCCTCCGCGACGCAAGTCGAGAAACTCCCTCAGGTGACGCCCGGTGTGCGAAGCCGGTATCGCCATTGCCACCTCGGGCGGCCCTTCAGCCACCACCCGGCCACCTCCATCCCCACCTTCCGGCCCCAGGTCGATCAACCAGTCGGCCTCGGCCATCACGTCCAGGTCATGCTCGATCACCAGCACGGTATGGCCGGCATCAGTCAGCCTGTGCAGCACATGGATCAACTTATCCACATCGGCCATGTGCAAGCCCACCGTCGGCTCATCCAGCACATAAAGGCTGTGCTTGTCGGCCGGCAAGGGTACGCCTCCGGTATCGCTCGCCTCTCCTGGACGTCTGCGCACCTTGGCAAGCTCGGTCACCAGTTTGATGCGCTGCGCCTCTCCGCCCGACAAGGTCGGACTGGGCTGCCCCAGGGTCAGGTAACCCAGGCCGACATCCTGCAGCAGCTGCAAGGGGTGGGCGATTGCCGGATGTGCGGCGAAAAAGCCCACCGCTTCGTCTACCGGCATCGCCAGAACCTCGGCCACGGTCTTGTCGCGCCAGCGCACTGACAATGTTTCCGGGTTGAAACGTGCGCCACCACAGGCTTCGCAAGGGGTCTTCACATCGGGCAGGAAATTCATCTCCACCGTCGTCTGACCCGCACCATCGCATACCGGACACCGCCCAGCCCCGGTATTGAAGGAGAAGCGCGATGCATTCCAGCCCCGGGTACGGGCGTCGAAGGTGTCGGCAAACAGCTTGCGGATCGCATCCCAGAAACCCACATAGGTTGCCGGGCAGGAGCGTGGCGTCTTGCCGATGGGCGTCTGGTCCACTTCCAGCACGCGACCAACCTGCTGCCAGCCCTGCAGCGCACGGCAACCCACCAGCGGCTGATCCACCTCGTCCGGTTGCGCCTGACCTCTCCGCCGCGCCCGCGTCGCCTCCGGATCGCCCAGACGGGCACGCAAGTTGGCATGGATCACATCGCGCGCCAGCGAGGACTTGCCCGACCCGGACACGCCGGTCACCACCGTCAGCCGTGCCAAGGGAATTTGCACCGTCACATCGCTCAGGTTGTGCAGATCGGCCCCCTCCACCCGGATCGCCGGATGACGCTCAGCCACCTCACGGCGTGGTCGCATCGGATGCTGCAAGGGCTGACGGAAGCAAGCGCCGGTCGCCGACTCCGGCGCGGCCAGCAAGGCTGCCACGTCACCTTCGGCCACCACCCGGCCACCGCGCACCCCCGCACCCGGACCAAGGTCGATGACATGATCGGCACGGCGGATGGTGTCCTCATCATGCTCCACCACCAGCAGGGTGTTGCCACGGTCGCGCAAGGCCTCCAGCGTGTCGAGCAACAGACGGTTGTCACGCGGATGCAGGCCAATGGTCGGCTCGTCGAGGATATAGCAGACGCCACGCAAGTTGGAGCCCAGCTGGGCCGCCAGCCGGATGCGCTGAGCCTCGCCCCCGGACAAGGTCGGTGCAGCCCGGTCCAGTGCGAGGTAGCCCAACCCGACGTGACGGAGAAAATCCAGCCGGCCACGGATCTCGCTGATCAGATCGCGGGCAATATCGGTTTCGCGTGCATTCAGTTCCAATTCACTGAAGAAGCCCGCTGCCTTATCCACCGGCAACGCAGCCAGCTGATGCAGGCCGCGGTCACGGAAGCGCACTGCACGCGCAACCGGATTCAGGCGCGCACCTTCACAGGCCGGACAGGCTTCGTCCTCGCTCACCATCTCTTCGGCATCACCCAGATCGAGCGCATCCGGATCCTCGATCCGGCTGGTGGTCTTCAGGCCGGTGCCATAACATTTCGGACACCAGCCATGTTTGGCGTTGTACGAGAACAGGCGCGGATCCGGCTCCGGAAAACCCGTGCCGCAATCCGGGCAGGCACGCAGCGTCGAAAAGGTGACCGGCTGGGCGCCAAGCTTACCCAGTTCCAGCACCTTCAACACACCCTTGCCGTGCTCGAGCGCGACCTGCACGAACTCGCGCAGTGTGGTTTCCGACGCCGGCTGCACCACCACCATGCCAACCGGCAACTCGATGGTGTGTTCCTTGTAGCGATCCAGCCGTGGCCACTTGGCAGTCGGCAGGTACTCGCCATCGACGCGCAACTGGGTGTGCCCCTTTCCGCGTGCCCATTTCGCAAGATCGGTATACAAACCCTTGCGGTTACTGACCAGCGGCGCCAGCACTTCGACCGATGTATCACGGTGTTCACGCAGGATCTGGCCGACAATGGCCTCGAAGCTTTGCGGCGTGACCGGCACATTGCAGTCGGGGCAGTACTGGGTGCCAAGCTTGACGTACATCAGGCGCAGGAAGGGATGGATCTCGGTCAGCGTCGCTACCGTGCTCTTGCGCCCGCCACGGCTGGTACGCTGCTCGATCGCCACCGTGGGCGGAATGCCGAACAGGCCATCCACATCCGGACGGCTTGCCGGTTGCACGAACTGGCGCGCATAGGCATTGAGCGACTCCAGATAGCGACGCTGCCCCTCGCCAAACACGATGTCGAAAGCCAGTGTGGATTTGCCCGAGCCAGACAAGCCCGTCACCACGGTGAAACGGTCACGTGGAATCGACACGCTGATGTTCTTCAGATTGTGCTCACGGGCATGGCGGATCTCGATCTCGGGTGCCGCCAGCGTCCGATAAGCAACCGCTGGCTCGGCCAGGATCAAAGGTGCCGCCCGTGTTCGCGCCAGCGCTTCGGCGTAGTCGCGCAAGGCTGCAGCAGTGTGCGACAGCCGATGCGCGCGCAGCACGTCCACCGGGCCCTCGGCCACGATCTGTCCACCCGCCTCGCCTCCTTCCGGCCCCAGGTCGATGATCCAGTCGGCGGCTGCAATCACATCGAGATTGTGCTCGATGACGATCAGCGAATGCCCCGCCTGCAACAGCTTGTCGAAGGCGCCCAGCAAGGTGGCGACATCCTCGAAATGCAGGCCGGTAGTCGGTTCGTCGAACAGGAAGAGCAGACCGGGCTCCACCTTGTCCACAAATTTCTCAACAAGGTTATCCACAGGCCGGACCTTGCGCGCGGACTTCTTCTGCGCCGCCTCGGCAAGATGACCTGCCAGCTTCAGGCGCTGCGCCTCGCCACCGGACAAGGTCGGCACCGGTTGCCCCAAGCGCAGGTAATCCAGCCCGACATCAGCCAACGGCGCCAGTGCAGCCAGTACCTTGGGCTGATCATCAAAAAACTGCAGCGCCTCACGCACCGTCATGTCCAGCACATCTGCAACCGACTTGCCACGCCACTGCAACTCGAGGATTTCCGGGCGATAGCGCTTGCCATCGCAATCCGGACAACGCAGCCACACATCGGACAGGAACTGCATCTCGACATGCTCGAAACCCGAACCGGTACAGGTCGGGCAACGACCGTGGCCCGAGTTGAAACTGAAGGTGCCCGGCGAATAGCCACGCTCCTTGGCCTGCGGCAGTGCGGCGTACAGGTTGCGGATCGAATCCCAGGCACCCACATAGCTCACGGGATTGGAACGCGAACTCTTGCCGATCGCCGACTGATCGACCATCACCACACCACGCAACTTATCCACACCTTCGAGGCGCTCGAATGCCCCCGGCGTCTCGACGGCCTCGCCAAAATGTTTGGCCAGTGCCGGATACAGTACGTCCTGGATCAGCGTCGACTTGCCCGACCCCGATACGCCCGTCAGACAGGTCATGCGGCCGAGCGGAAAATCCACCGTCAGGTTGCGCAGATTGTGCTCGCAGGCCCCGACAAGACGCAGCCGCGGCGTGTCATCGCAAACCGGTCGCGGCGGACGCTGCACATCGATACGCTTGCTGCCAGCCAGCCAGGGCCCGGTAATGGAGTCAGGATTGGCGGTGATTTCGGCCGGCGTGCCGCGCGCAACGATATTGCCGCCACGCTCGCCCGGCCCCGGTCCGATCTCCAGCAGTTCATCCGCAGCCACCATCACCTGCGGGTCGTGCTCCACCACCACCAGGGTATTGCCGGCATCGCGCAGACGCGTCATCACCCCAAGAATCCGCCCGATATCACGCGGATGCAGGCCGATCGACGGCTCATCGAGCACGAACAGGGTATTCACCAGCGAGGTACCCAGCGCCGTCGTCAGGTTGATGCGCTGCACTTCACCGCCCGACAAGGTGCGTGACTGCCGGTCCAGGGTCAGGTACCCCAGTCCCACATCGGCCAGATAGGTCAGCCGGCTGCGGATCTCGCCCAGCACCAGTTCAGTCGCCTCATCGGCGATTCCCGGAAAGACCAGCGCATCCACGGCCTGACGGATACGATCCACCGGCAGCGCCATCAACTGGTGTATCGCCAGGCCCGGACCATCCTGCATCGGCAAGCGCCACAACAGCGCTTCGGGTTTGAGTCGGGCACCGTGGCAAGCCGGACATTCGGTGTAGCTGCGATAACGCGACAGCAGCACCCGGATGTGCATCTTGTAAGCCTTGGTCTCGAGCCAGGCAAAGAAGTGACGCACGCCATACCAGTAGCGCGGCCAGGAGCTGTCCCAGTTCTTCCACTTCTCGTCGCCTTCCAGCACCCAGCGCCGGTGCTCCGGCGGCAGGTCGCGGAAAGGAATGTCCATCGCCACCCCGGCCTTCTTCGCCATCTTGGCCAGGTCCTGCTGACATTCCTTGTAGCTCTCGGTCTGCCAGGGTTTGATCGCGCCTTCGGCCAGAGTCTTGGACTCATCCGGCACCACCAGCCCGAAATCCACCCCGATCACCCGACCGAAACCCCGGCAGGTCTCGCACGCACCGATTGCCGAATTGAACGAGAACAGACCCGGGCTGGGGTCGTTGTAATGAATGTCGCAGTCGGCACAGTGCAGCCCATCGGAGTAGCGCCAGGCCACCTCCCCCTGCACCACGCCGTCACCACTGGCAAACACGGTCAGCCGTCCATGCCCCAGCCGCAAGGCAGCTTCCAGCGCTTCTGCCAGGCGTGACGGCTCTGCTGACGACAAGCGGAAACGGTCTTGCACCACCTGCAGCACATCTCCATCGCTACCTTCGTCCCGGCGGTGGATGCGGGTGTAGCCCTGTACATTGAGCAAGGCGGTGACTTCAGCCTCGGTGTAGGCCTTCGGTATCGTCACTGCAAAACAGATCACCAGTCGCGGATCACCCGCCGCCGCACAGCGTTGCTGCAGATCTGCCGCAATGCTGTCTGTGGAATCCCGACGTACCGGCTCACCGCAACTGCGACAATGCAGACGCGCGGCACGTGCATACAGCAGCTTGAAATGGTCGGCGAGCTCGGTCATCGTGCCCACCGTCGAGCGCGAGGTCCTTACCTGGCTGGTCTGATCGATCGCAATCGCCGGCGGCACGCCCTCGATACGATCCACCTGCGGCTTGTCCATCCGGTCCAGAAACTGCCGCGCATACGGCGAAAAGGTCTCGACATAGCGACGCTGACCCTCGGCATACAAGGTATCGAACACCAGCGAGGACTTGCCGGAGCCGGACACCCCGGTCACTACCGTCAGCTGGTTGAGGGGCAGATCGAGCGACAGATTGCGCAGATTGTTCTGGCGCGCACCGCGGATGCGGATGGCGTCAGGGGTGGAACGGGGATCAGCTTCGGACATGGGAATGGGGAAATCGGTGGCAGGACGCTATTGTAGGTGCGTCAGCCCTGCCCGCCATGGCTTGATCCCCGAAACCGCGGCGGACCGTTTGGTGACGACTTGAAAAGTCACCGCCTCCCGCGGCCCCAGGTCAGGATTTACTGCTCCGCGGCAGCATCATCCGGCCGCTTTCGCACCGCATCAACCACGTCCTTGCCCGCATCCTTGAGTTTCAGCGCAGCTTCACGGGTGGCGTCGGCAATGCGCCGGGCGGCCTGTTCGGCGGCCTCCTTGGCATCGCGGGCGGACTCGCTGGCCACACCGGCGGCTTCAGAAGCCTGTTCACTGCCCGCTTCAACCTTTTCGGTCGCGGTTGCGGTCACCGCCTCGACGATGGCCTTGCCCGCCTCACCCGCCTTCTGTGCCGCCTCGCCAGCCTTGTCCAGCGCTTCCTTTGCGGCAGTGGCTGCCTCCTTGGCGGAACGTTCGGCCTTTTCGGTCGGGGTTTCCTGCGCACAACCGGCAAGTAGCAGGGCAGTCAGGGACAGGGCGGCGAGGTAAGGGGATTTCATCGACTTCAACATGGACGACACAAGGAACTGGGACGATACCGGATCAGACCCACAGAGACTGCAAACAAGTTCCGACAAATGAAAAAACAAGGGGCCCACTCGGGGCCCCTGGCGAACACTGCGCGAGAATTACTTCACGCGGTTCTTGTACTCGTCGGTACGCGTGTCGATTTCGATCTTGTCACCGATTTCGACAAACGCCGGTACCGGCAGCTCGAAACCGGTGGAGATCTTGGCCGGCTTCATGACCTTGCCCGAGGTGTCGCCCTTGACGGCGGGTTCGGTGTAGATCACTTCACGCACCACGCTGTTCGGCAGTTCAACCGAAATCGCCTTGCCGTTGTAGAACACCACTTCGCAGGCCAAGCCATCTTCCAGGTACTTCAGTGCATCGGTCATGTTCTCGGCTTCGACTTCGTACTGCTCGTAGTCGGCATCCATGAACACGTACATCGGATCGGCGAAGTAGGAGTAGGTGACTTCCTTGCGGTCGAGCTGAACCACTTCGAACTTGTCGTCGGCCTTGTAGACCGATTCCGACGGTGCGCCGGTGAGCAGGTTCTTGAGCTTCATCTTCACGACTGCAGCGTTGCGGCCGGACTTGTTGTATTCGGACTTCTGGACCACCAGCGGGTCGCTGCCGACCATGATGACGTTGCCGGAGCGGAGTTCCTGAGCGGTTTTCATGCTGTTTCCCGAGAATTGGACGTCGCGGCAAAGGCCGCAGGACGGACTGAAATTTAGGCGCGGGATTCTACCCCGCCGTTCGCCCGCTGTGGGAACAGAATTTTGTCAAGGCCGTCGCAAGATCGTCACAAAGTGCAAGCTCGTCACACCAGCGCTCGGCATGGCCACGCAGTTCAGGCAGCACAGCGACGTAAGCCGACCATGCCTCTGCGGGCGTGCCAACGCCGTTCCAGGCCCGCCAGAAGGTGCGCAGCGCGATCTCTGCTTCCTTTCCCAGCCCCCTGCAATAACGGTCGAGAAATGCCTCGAGCTTGTCCAGGTGCACACCTTCATCCTGGTGGTAAATCTGCCACACCAGCGGCCGACCGGCCCATTGCGCCCGGACGAAGGAATCCTCGCCGCGGACAAAGTTCAGGTCGCAGGCCCACAGCAGGCGGTCGTAGGCCGATGGCTCGGAAAACGGCAGCACCTGCACACGCAGGCTGTCCAGCTGAACATGATCGCCGGCCTTGATCCGTTCGCGACCGAGGGCTCGGGCAAGATCGGGCAACACCCGTCCTTCAGGTACCAGCACCACGACCGGCGTCCCGGACTGCTGCCACTGCTCGAGCAACCGCGGCAGATCAGGCTGCTCATAGGCAAACAGCGAGACCAGCAAGGCCTCGGCAGGCAGATCGGCAAGCCCCATGGCCGCCAACCAGGCGGGGGCCGCCCTGCCTTGCGCGCGAAACGCTGCACGTTCGGCAAGCAGGTCGCACTCACGCAACAGACCGCCGGTCTTGGGATCGAATCCCGGAAAGAAGAAATGCTTGGTCAAGGGCAGCCGGGGATGCGGCGACCCCAGTCCATGACACGCCTCCACCCAGGGTTCGGCCGACAGGTACTCAAGGTTGATCCATTGCGGTGCCGGCACCCTCCTCGCCATCTTGTCGATGTAGGACGCAGGCAATTCGCAGGCAAAGGCTTCGATCACCACATCCGCGGCGTCCACCTCGGGAAAGTCGTCCCTCCAGTGACGCAGACGGACACCATCGACGATGGAATCCGGCATTTCAGCCGCGGGCACCAGGCGTCGGAGCGCTGCCCAGTCATCCACCCAGAGTGTCGGCTGCAGCCCGTGTTCACTTGACAAACAGCGCGCAAGCCGCCAGCACACGCCGATATCCCCAAAATTATCCACAACCCGGCAGAAGATCGCCCATTGTGCAATGCGACATGGGTCAGAAAAGCTCATGACGGTGCACAACTCATGGGAGCAAACCGGGAGAGCTTGTGGATAAAGGCTTCGCGACCGAAAGCGGTAAAAATCATGGACATTTCATCCACACCTGTGAACAGTATTTATCAACCAAACCATCAAGCCCTGCATCGCATGAAGCGCCTGGGCAGAGCCAAGTTATCCACAGAAAACGGGGCACTGTTTACTTCTTTATCTTTATATTTAATAGAAACTTAGAACAACAAAACACTCGGCCTACGAGACCGCACCAACAGCAGTAAGCCGGAAGCCATGCAGAAAAAAAGCCGGTCATCCTGGCCGGCTTGTGTTCAGGTTCAGTACTCGGGGTGATCTGCCAGTTGCTGCAGATCCGCGGCTTCCAGGTAACGCCATTGACCGGGAGCCAGCGCCGGATCCAGGATCAGGCCGCCAACCTGGGATCGATGCAGACCCTCTACCCGGTTGCCGGCAGCACCGATCATCCGCTTGACCTGGTGATACTTGCCCTCGCACAAAGTCAGCTGCAAGGTGTGGTCGCCCGTCTGGCTGCAGGCGACTGCAGCAACCACTTCGTTGTCCTCGTGCAGTTCGACACCGGCCAGCAGTTGCCGGACCAGGTCATCAGTCACGGGGTGCTTGAGCGTCACTTCATAAACCTTGGGCGTACGCTTCTTGCCCGAGCTCCAGTGGTGGATGAACTGACCATCGTCGGACAGCAGCAGCAGGCCGGTCGTGTCCTGGTCCAGCCGACCGACGCACTGCACGTTGATCGGCAAGAACTGCGGCGGCAGCAGACGGAACACGGCAGGGTGGAATGTCGGTTTGTGCGAACATTCGTAACCTGCCGGTTTATGCAGCATCAGGTAGCGTTGAGCGCGAAAGTGCCAGACTTCGTCATCGACGCTGAATTCCAGACCTGGAGAACCATTGCTGGAACCCGGATCGAAGTCGGCATTGGGGTCTTCACAGGGAACGCCGGCCACCGAAACCAGGCCGGCACGAATGAGGGCCCGGCATTCCTTACGGCTGCCGAACCCTTGAGCATGGAGAAGTCGTTCGAGTTGCATGCCCGGCATGGTAGCGCAAGTACCTGTCGCATCAAGCCCTTGCAAGACTCCAGGGCACGTCAGACAAGACGGACGCCGGTCTTGTGCTCGGGGTAAACTATGCGTCCGACCGGTTCGGGAGTCCCTCTTGAAGTTCGAACACCTGATCGAGGTCAATGATCTCGCCAATCCCCTGCAATTCCGCCTCACCCGCGATGCCCTATGGTTCGGCCTGCTGTACCGTGCCGAAGACGCACGCCCCTTTCTGCCAGGTCTCGATGCCTGCGTGATCCTGCAGCGCACCGACACCGTACTCACGCGGGAACTGCGCTTCGGTAGCGCGGTGATTCACGATGAAGTCACGCTGTGCCCACAGTCGTGGATACGCTTTGAATCCCGTGCGACCGAACAGCATGCAGGCGGCCGTCTGACCATCTCCATCGAAGAGCCGCAGGTCGATGCCCTGTTCCTGCGCTTCAGCTATGTCACCACGCTGCCCGAGGGGGCCGGTAGCGAAGATGGCCAGTACGCGGACTTTGTCCGCTCCGCTTATCACGCCTCCGATCTCGATACCGTCCAGGTGATCCGCCGCCTGGCCGAGAACGGTCGCCCTCACTGAAACCTTTCACGATTCGCCGCCGGTTGCCAGGCAGCCGACGGCTTTCATTGCAAAACAGGAAAAAACCTATGTGGTTCAAGAATCTGCAAATCTATCGCCTGCCCGCCAACTGGGACATGAGTATCGAGAAACTCGAAGAACAGCTGGCGAAAAAGCCGTTCCATCCCTGCGGCAGTCAGGATATGGAAAGCCGGGGCTGGCTGTCACCGTTGGGCAACGATGTGCTCGTTCATGCGGTCGGTGGTCAGTGGCTGGTATCGCTTGGCTTCGAAAGCCGCCTGCTGCCCTCCTCGGTGGTCAAGCAGGTGGCCGACGAGCGTGCGGAAGAGCTGGCTGAACAGCAGGGTTACAAGCTTGGCCGCAAGCAGCTCAAGGAGTTGCGCGAGCAGATCACGCAAGAGCTGATGCCACGCGCCTTCACCCGCCGTCGTCGCATGTTTGCCTGGATCGATCCGGTGGGCGGCTGGCTGGTCATCGACGCTTCCAGCCCGGCACGTGCGGAAGATGTGCTCGAGCAGCTGCGCCATACCCTGGACAGCTTTCCCCTCACCCTCTTGCGTACCGAACGCTCGCCGATGTCGGCCATGGCCGACTGGCTGGCTGGCAACGAAGCGCCGGCGGGTTTCACCATCGATCAGGATTGCGAGCTGCGTTCGGTGACCGAGGACAAGGCAGCAGTGCGCTATGTCCGTCATTCCCTCGAAGGTGACGAGGTCAAGGGCCACCTCGAAGCCGGCAAGTTGCCAACCCGGCTGGCGCTGACGTTTGATGATCGCGTCAGCTTCGTGCTGACCGAGAAGCTCGAGATCAAGCGCCTGGATTTTCTCGATGTGGTCCGTGATCAGATCGAAGGTCAGGCAGAAGACGCCGAGATGCTGTTCAACGCCGAGTTTGCGCTGATGACTGGCGAACTGGGTCATCTGCTGCCGGCGGTGGTTGCTGCACTGGGTGGTGAGTTGAACAGCGATCCGATCTCGCAGGCACCGGTTGCGCCCACGCCAGTGCCTGCAGCGGCGACTGCGATCAGCCCTGCTGCTGAGGCAAGTGCGGTGCCATACGACCCACCGTTCTGATATCTGCCGACAGGCAGGCCCCATAAGTAGTGCTGCTGCCAGCAGGCGGCAGCCCGTCTTAAAGGGTGTACACAGTATTTAAAGATTTAAAAGACTATAAAGACAATAGTCAGCAAAAAACTGTGGATAAGTCGTTTTAAACTTTTAAAACAGGTGTTTAAAAAAATTAAACCCTGTAAACAAGTTGTCTGTTTACGACGGACGAATTGTTGATGGTTCCGGACCTCGTCCTCTTTTCCACGCTTATCCACAATTTTGCCCTACGGCTGGTCACAGCTTATACAGGCAGCCATCCCCCGGTTTGCTCACACCATTCAGGTGGAAAAACCGGGGTCTCCACGCCGTGGATCAGCGGATGCCGCCCATGCACAGGTACTTCATTTCGACGTAATCCTCGATGCCGTACTTCGAACCTTCGCGGCCGATACCGGATTCCTTGACCCCGCCAAAGGGCGCGACTTCGGTCGAGATGATGCCCTCGTTGATGCCGACGATGCCGTACTCCAGGCGCTCGGCCACCCGCCAGATGCGGGCGATGTGACTGGCGTAAAAATAGGCTGCCAGACCGAACTCGGTATCGTTGGCCATACGGATCGCTTCGTCTTCAGTGTGGAAGCGGAACAGCGGTGCCACCGGGCCGAAGATCTCTTCACGCGCGACGCGCATCTGTGGGGTCACGTCGGTCAGGATGGTAGGTTCGTAGAAGGTGCCACCCAAGGCATGGCGTTTGCCGCCGCAAGCCAGCCCTGCTCCCTTGGCAAGCGCATCGGCAACCAAGGTCTCGACCTTTGCGACCGCCTCGTCGTTGATCAGCGGGCCTTGTTGGACCTCTCCCGACAATCCGGGTCCGACCTTGAGCTGGCCAACGGCTTCGGCCAGTCTGGCGGCAAAGGCGTCGTAGATGCCGTCCTGCACCAGCAGGCGGTTGGCACACACGCAGGTCTGACCGGCGTTGCGGTACTTCGACGCCATGGCACCAGCGACCGCGGCGTCGAGGTCGGCATCGTCGAACACGATGAATGGGGCGTTGCCGCCAAGTTCCAGTGAAACCTTCTTCACCGTACCGGCGCATTGCTTCATCAGCAACTTGCCGACTTCGGTCGAACCGGTAAAGGACAACTTGCGTACCGTGGGGTTGGCGGTCAGTTCGCCACCGACTTCGGGTGCCTTCAGCGTCGTGACGACGTTGAGCACGCCTGCCGGCAGCCCTGCACGCTCGGCCAGTACCGCCAGCGCCAGCGCACTCAGCGGGGTGTCCTCAGCGGGCTTGATCACCATGGTGCAGCCTGCGGCCAATGCCGGCCCAGCCTTGCGGGTGATCATTGCAATCGGAAAGTTCCATGGCGTGACTGCCGCCACCACGCCTATCGGCTCCTTCAGCACGATGATGCGTTTGTCGGCACCGTGTGAGGGAATCACATCGCCGTAGATGCGCTTGCCTTCCTCGGCAAACCATTCGATGAAGGAGGCACCGTAGGCCACTTCGCCACGTGCCTCAGCCAGTGGCTTGCCCTGTTCGGCAGTCATCAGCACGGCCAGGTCGTCCTGGTTGGCCATGATCAGCTCGAACCACTTGCGCAGCACCGCTGCACGCTCCTTGGCCGTACGTGCCCGCCATGCGGGCAGCGCGGCATTGGCCGCAGCGACGGCGCGTCGGGTCTCGCGGGCGCCCAGGTCAGGCACCTGTGCCAGCACACTGCCATCGGCCGGGTTGGTTACCGCAAAGTGGCTGCCGTCGTCAGCCTCGATCCAGTGGCCATCGATCCAGGCGTGTTGGCGGAGCAGGGTGGGGTCCTTGAGTTGCATGGCATGTCCTCTTGAGATGTGCGATCACGGGACGTCCTGGCACGACGGCCGGAGGCTGGCATTCAGGACGCGGAGATTTACGCCGTCACGGTCATGGCGGGCGCGTGGCAGATGTCAGCTTGCCGGGCACCGGCACACTGCGCAAGGCTTGCAAGGTGTTTGGTCTAACCCGGCATCCGCAGGATCAGGGTATCGCCGCGCTGGATGAACTCCAGGTGCTTGAGTACGCTCATGCCAAGCAGCACCTGATCGTCGCGCATGCCGGGGTTCAGGTGGCTGCGGACCTGACGCACGCGGAAGGGGCCGAGACCCAGCTCGTCAATCAGCGTGGTGCGCACGGTAACGGTGCCGTTGGCGGTCATGACCTGTGCCGCGGCGCCTGCTTGCAGGCCGAGTTCGGGACCGAGGTGAGCGGGTACCGACACCTGGGTGGCGCCGGTATCGAGCAGGAAGGTGACCGGACGGCCGTTGATCGTGCCCGGTGCCACGTAGTGACCCATGCGGTTGCGCTGCAGTACCAGTTCCTGGCTGCCGGGCTCGACCACGATGTTGCGGTTGGGGTTGTGCTGGTCCTGCACCTTGCCGTCAAAGAACAGCCAGAGCACGCCCAGCAGCGCCAGCGCTGCCAGCCAGCTCATGACCCGGCCGATGCGCCGGGTATCGTGCTCGGGGGCGCTCATTGGCTCCACCTGCAAGCGTCACTCACCATTTGGGGAGCCTGAATGATGTGTTCAGACCGGTCAAGCCTTGTGCTGATGATCAATGCGGTCAAGTGTTTGATGTGTGATTGATCAATCCGGATCGCGTGTAGGGCGGAATGAAATCCCGTCTGTGGCCGCGCGGGTACGCTGGCTGGCGTCAGCCATACCGATTTTGCAGGCCATGCACCAGTGGCGGCGGGGTTGGCACCCCGCCCTACGCCAGGGTAGGGCAGCACCTTGGATGGGATAGGGTGCAGCACCATCATGTGCAAGGCATTACTCGAGCACCTGGCCGTGCTCGCGAGTGGCGTGGAAGCCGACCTTGGGCCATTTCTCCATCGTGACCGCCAGGTTGTAGCGGCTGCTGGCCAGGTAGACCAGGTTGCCATCGACGTCCTTGCCCAGACGCAAGGCCTGTTCACGCTCGAAATTGCGCCGGGTCAGTTCATCCGGGAAGGTCAGCCAGCGGGCGGTGTGGATGTCGGCCGATTCGAAGATCGCATCGACCTTGTACTCGTCCTTCAGGCGCTGGGCGACGACTTCGAACTGCAGCTGGCCAACGGCACCGAGCAGCATTTGTCCGCCTTCCTGCTCGAACACCTGGATTGCACCTTCTTCGCCCAGCTCCTGCAGGCCCTTCTGCAACTGCTTGGACTTGAGCGGATCGCGCAGGCGCGCGGCGCGGAACATTTCCGGCGAGAAATAGGGAATGCCCTTGAAACCGATCACCTCGCCTTCGGTCAGGGTATCGCCGATCTGCAGCTGGCCGTGGTTGTGGATGCCGATGATGTCGCCAGCCACGCCGTCTTCCTTCAGCACGCGTTCGTTGGCCATGAAGGTCAGCGCGTTGGCCAGCTTCATGTCGCGGCCGGCGCGCACATGCCTGACCTTCATGCCCGAGCTGTAGCGCCCCGAGCAGATGCGGAAGAAGGCGATACGGTCGCGATGCTTGGGATCCATATTGGCCTGGATCTTGAACACGAAGCCGGTGAATGCGGGCTCGGCCGGTTGCACCATGCGCTTGCCTGTGTCGCGCGCTTGCGGCGGCGGGGCCCAGTCGATCAGCGCCTGCAGGATTTCCTGAACGCCAAAGTTGTTGATACCCGAACCGAAAAACACCGGGCTTTGGGTGCCGGCAAGAAACTCGTCCAGAGCGAAAGGAGGCGAAGCCTCGTTCAAGAGGTCGACATCGTCGCGCATCTTGCCGATTTCCATCGGATAGCGCTGATCCAGCTCGGGGTTGCGCAGGCCTTTCAGGACTTCGGCATCACTCTTGCGTTCTTCGCCGGCGGTGAAGGTCAGCACCTGGTCCTGCAGCAGGTGATACACACCGCGGAAGGCCTTGCCCATGCCGATTGGCCAGGTCACCGGTGCGCAGCTGATCTTGAGCACGTCTTCGATCTCGGCAAGCAGCTCGAAGGGCTCGCGTACCTCGCGGTCCATCTTGTTGACGAAGGTGATGATCGGCGTGTTGCGCAGGCGGCAGACATCGAGCAGCTTGATGGTCTGCGCTTCCACACCCTTGGCAGCGTCGATCACCATCACCGCCGCATCCACTGCAGTCAGCACGCGATAGGTGTCTTCGGAGAAATCCTCGTGGCCCGGGGTGTCGAGCAGGTTGATGGTATTGCCCTGGTATTCGAACTGCATCACCGAGCTGGTGACCGAGATGCCGCGCTGCTTTTCGACTTCCATCCAGTCCGAAGTGGCATGGCGTGCAGACTTGCGTGCCTTCACCGTACCGGCAAGCTGGATTGCGCCGCCGTACAGCAGCAGCTTTTCGGTCAGCGTGGTCTTGCCCGCGTCGGGGTGGGAAATGATGGCGAAGGTGCGGCGTTTCTGGACGTCGCGCACGAGCTCGGGTGGATACGGAGTGGACAAGGGATGACAGCCAGTAGTGAACGGGGAGGCAGGCCGGATGTATGGCATCAAAGCGGCCGGGTGGCAGGATTCTACCAAGCAATCAGGTGCTTCCGTAGTCTTGCCACGTGCTTGTCACATGTTGGCAGGCGGGTGCGTGTGCAACGGACTCAGGCAGCCTGCCCGCAATATCGACCGATGCAACGCGCCAATCCACTGCGTGGCGTCTTCTGGATGGCCAGCAACAGATCATGTTCCACCCGTTTCAGCTGGTAACGCTGACGCAGGGTTTCATCCAGTCGCATGAAGAGGTGCGCAGTCGCTTCGGCATCGGCCAGCGCACGGTGAAAGCGCCCGGTGTCGGGCAGACGCAGGCTGCTGACCAGGGTGCCCAGCTTGTGATTGGGTGCATCGGGAAAGATCCGCCGCGACAGCAGCAGCGAGCAGATGAAGTCTGCCGGACGGCTGCGGCCGACACGGGCCAGCTCTGCATCCCAGAACTTGCTGTCGAAAGCGGCATTGTGGGCAACCAGGGGATGCGCACCGACGAACTCGGCGGCTTCGGCCATGACCTGCTCCACCCGGGGGGCGGCCCGCACCATCGCCGTTGTGATGCCCGTCAGTTGCTGAATCTCCCAGGGGACTGACAGGCCGGCATTCATCAGGCTCTGGTAACGATCGACGATCTGGCCGTCGCGTACCAGCACCACGCCGATTTCAGTCGGCCGTGCGCCAAGATTGGGTGCCATGCCGGTGGTTTCGAAGTCGATGACGGCGTAGGTAGGCATCTGAATGTGGATCTGGCGGCATTAAAGGAGGGATTATCGCGGATCATGACCGGAGATGTTGCTCAGGCTTCAGACAGGCCGCGGTAAATCGTGCTTGATCTGCAGATCTGGCCTGGTGGCGGGGCAAGCCGTTTCAAACCGACACGCATTCCTGTGCCCTGTGGGTGAATAATGGATGGGCTGCCGGAGATCAGGAAAACGTCTGTCCGTGCGCAATGAGAGCCTGTAATGGACTGGCTGTGCAACTTACTTCAATGCATCCGGAGGTCAGGAATGGGCATTATCTCGACGATTTTAATTGGTCTGATTGTTGGCCTGATTGCACGTATGGTGAAACCGGGCAATGACCCGATGGGTTTGATCATGACCGCGTTGCTGGGTATTGGCGGATCGATGATTGCAACCTACGGTGGCCAGGCGCTGGGTCTTTACCACGCAGGACAGGGGGCTGGCTTTATCGGTTCGGTCGTGGGTGCGGTGGTCTTGCTGGTTGCGGTGGGCATGCTCCGCAAACGTTGAGCAGGCGGATCTTCAAGACCCTGTGTCGACATCAAGGGCGTGGGGTCGAGGAGGCGCTGCGGTCAAGTCCGACCGTAGCGATGCACCAGCGCCCACAGCAGGCGAGTGGTTGAGGGGTGATGCAAGCGAGGCATCGCGTCAATGATCAGTACAAAACGGTTTATCCCAATGTGAACCGGCCAGAATCCTACCTGGCTGTTGCCTGATGCATTGACCACCCCCCAGGCGGATGTACCCAGGCCCAGCGCATCCTGAAGCAGGGCGATGTTCCGGTCGTGAATGGAACACAGACTGGCTGAAAGGGCGGCAAGCTCTTCGGCAACGGCTTCCGGATAGCCCGTATTGGCTACGCAGAAGCCTTGGGGATCGGCCAGCACAACCTTGCCTGTGGTCGAGAGTGCCGGCAGCAGATCGGGGAGCAGGATCTCGAAGGGTTCATTGGGTACGGTAAGCGGCCTGTCGAAACCTTCCAGCCACCCTGCCTGCTGCATGGACCGGATGAGTGTCGTCGTATCGGTACGGTCGAGGCCGCTGAGTGACATGATCGTGTTCAGCTCGGCACGCGGACTGCGATCGCATTGCAGTATTTGCAGGATGAACTGCGCTGCCGGTTCAGGCCTGTTCATGCTGACTGCGTGGTATGCACCTGCCGGACTGGGCAGGAAGTAGCCCGTGACCCGGGTACCTTCATTCATCATCGGGCTCCATCAGGCCAGGATCGATTGAATACAGCAGGGCTTTGAGCAAGGTCCGCATGTCTTCATTGGAGCGAGCGTCGACCTCGAACACCGGGACATTCCATCCCAGTCTTGCAAGATGTGCGTGGTAGTCCTCGATATATGGATGCGGTGCCAGGTCCATATGACTCACGCCAACGACAAAACGTGTCTGTTCGATCAAGGTGTGGAACGCCTTCAGGAAGAACTCGACTTCATCCAGTGGAGAGGGGCGATTGTTGTTGATCAGCACGACCAGTCCGATGCAGCCCTCGCTGAGGATCTCCCACATGAAATCGAATCGCGCCTGGCCGGGCGTCCCGTACAGGTGAATGTGCCCATTGCCGTCGAGATCGATCCGGCCGTAATCCATCGCGACGGTGGTGGTCAGCTTGAGCCGGGCGGTCTCATCGGAGGCCTGCGCATCCGTTCTGACAGGGTCGATATCGGAAAGTGATGAAATGGCGGTTGTCTTTCCCGCGCCCACCGGGCCGGTAAAAATGATCTTGTGATGACTCATGAGTATTCGTTTGCCGAGCGGCTCGAAAAGATCCGCTTCAGGATGCGGGACAGCAGCTTGCGCCTGTCGGGCTGGCCGCCTGCAAGGTCCGGTCTGGGGGCTGAGGGCTTCAGGATGCGTTGTTCATCTTGCGAATCGATCAGCTCGAGCGCAGTGCATGCCGTGTGAAAGACGTGGATGTCGCTGGCTGAGATCATCAGCTTGCGTGCGGTTTCATCGATGGAGCATTGGCCCGATAGCCAGAGGGGGACGATCTGCATGGCGTGCGGTGTGGCGAGCAGGCGCGTCAGGTTTGGCCAATGACGCAGGCGTACCGGTGTGTCCCCGGAGGTGCCTTCGATGAGGCGTCCGCGCGAGGTCCAGATGGCAAGACGCCACAACAGGGGATCCAGCGCTTCTGCTGCGCTGCCGGTAGGTCGAGTGATGGTGCCGTGATCGAGGGGGACAAGGTGAAAGCGTATGCGTGTCAGGGCGATGGAGCGTAGAACTTTGTCCGTCATTCCGGTGCAGGCACAGCGGGACGATGCATCGACCTTGACGGCGGGGAGGTCCCAGCGAATCTCGACCGGCTTGCCTTGTGCCCGCGACAGGCGCCTGGCCTGCATCATGGCGCCGAACAGGTAGTTGTCGGGCTGAAAGGTGGTGGCGCTACCTTCGGTCGTGTTATCCGACTGGAACAGATAGTGGTTGAACGCTCTATCGTCCATGGCCAGCGCCACTCCCGCGACCCGGGTCGAATGATCGTGTCCGAGGCGGGATGGCTCGGCGATCTGTTGTATTGTCGTGACTGAGGCTCGCTCCTGTGCCAGCAGGCGCTCGATTGCATGCTCGAGCGTGGCGGAAAGCGCTGAGGGGCTGACTGGCTTCTGCAGGAACAGTACGTTTTCGGGATGTGCGCGATTGGCACTGATGACGACCACGACCGAGTTGATCGGGGTCGAGTTCAGGTCGTGCTGAGCCAGGCGTCTGCCTTCCTGCGTGTCGATGTCGATCAACAGGATATTGGCTTGAGATGGATCCTCCGCAAGCAGGTATCGATTCTCGCCGAACTGTCTGAAGAAATACTCATAGGCGTAGCGAGTCTGAAGATCCATACCAAGCAAGGCACATCTCGCCTTGCTCATGATCGTCGTCTGGCTGAGGCCCGGGCATCGGCCTCATCGAGGAAGTGCTCGAGCTTTCTCAAGGCGGTGAATAGCGCCGGATCCGAAGGCCATTTTTTTAGTCCGAGCGAGAGCAGATGACGTCCGGAATCGGTTCGTCCTTCAAGAATGTGGTCGCTGGCTTGCGAAAGCAGATCCTGGACTGTGCTGCCGTCCATGTTGAGGACATTGCTTGGCCTGGCTTCTCCGGTGCCATCGTCCGCGATGGAAAAGCGGGTGTTACCGCTGGTCCCACTGGCAAGTACGGATCCGAGACCGGGGGGAATGGGCTCATGTGGATCAAGTCCTGGATCCAGCTTCAATTGCAGCCACTGGGCCACGATCTCGTCCAGCCGATCGGAACACCGTTCAAGCATGTGGCGGCGCAGTCCGCAACCCCGCTTGCCGAGCACCAGGTACAGATCGACAAGCGCACCTGCCAGCTGGGTCGGAGTGCCTTTGTCGTAAAGATGAAGGATGCGCTGCACGTGGCTGCGTAGTTCGTGGGGCTGGCGGGCAACCCGGAATGCAAACCAGCGATTGGTTTCCTCGACATCCAGTCCGCGACCTGCACGATGCAGATGTTTGCGTCCAGGCAGCACGAATCCAACGTCAGCTCTCATCATCGGGTGTCCAGAGTAGGCTTACGAAGTTTGCAGGCGGTGGTGAGGGAATGCTATTTGGGGCTGCGGCTGGATTGGGTGCCGGCCTTATCCAGCTCGATCAGCAGATTCACCAGTTGAAACGACAGTCGATGCATTTCGGTGACGGCTTGTTCGGCGCCTTCGAGGTCGCCCTTTTCCTTGAGTGCAAGGGCGCGATGACTGGCTTCATGGAATGCCTCGTGCGGTCCGAACAACTGTTTGAAGATATTCGTTGCGTCGTCGCCGCAAGTCGCAACCTCCTGCATGCCTGTGCCGTGCATCCAGCTACCAAGTTTGCAGGCGGTATGAGGGCAGCCGGTAAAGTCGCCGCGACCGGCCAGTGTGGCCTCGATGTTGTTCAAGTAGCGGATATGGTCGTTCAGCCGCTGCAGGAAGAATGCGCCTTGAGCCATATCGGGTGTCTCCGTCAGCCCACCATTCGGGCAACTTCCTGTGCGGTCCGCTTGACGTCGAGAAAAACCAGGCCAAGCTTGGCACCCGGTCGGGTCAGGACGGTGAGCACGGCGTTTTCACCCGCGTAGGTCATCAGCACGAAACCCTTGTCACCCTTGACCAGAACCTGTTCCATGGTGCCGCGTGCCAGTTCCTGTGCGGTGCGGTCTCCCAGTGACAGCATGGCTGCGCTCATGGCACCCACCCGATCTTCGTCCATGCTTGCCGGCAGCAAGGAAGCAATGATCAAGCCGTCTGTCGAGATGATTGCGGAGGCTTCAATGTCGGTAGAACTGCTGTTGAGTTGGCTGAGCAGTGAATTCAGCATGTCTGCGCGCATGATGACGTCTCATTTTCATGGTGAAGGCCCGACGCTTCCGGGGTTCATGTATGTACTCATTATGGATCAAAAAATGACAATAGTGAAACGCTTATAGTCCATCAGGATACGGAAGCGGCAGATGTGTCAGGGCTGAACGAGACGGTGCTGGCCTGTTGCTTGAGCAGCAGCGCCTGGCAGCTGGCTGAGTCCATGGCGGGATAGAACAGCCATCCCTGCATGCAGGTACAACCCATGCGCTCGAGCAATGCAAGATCGTCGAGGTTTTCGACGCCTTCAGCCACGACCTCCTGTCCGAGTAACCGGCCCAGCATCAGCGTGGCATCGACAATGGCGGCGTTGCAACTTCTGGAGGCCATGCCATTGACGAAGCGTCGGTCGATCTTGAGGCGATCGAAGCAAAGGGACTGCAAGCGCGCAAACGAGGCGAAGCCTGTACCAAAATCATCCAGTGCAAGGCCTATGCCTTTCTGCCGGAGTTGCTGGACATTGCGGGTAGCGAGATCGTGATGTTCGATCAGCGCCGATTCAGTGATCTCGAGTTCGATCAGCGAAGCCGGAACCCGGTGTTTGTCCAGCAGGCGGTCGACCGCATCGGCAAAGTCCGGGTTGGACAGGGAACATGCCGAGATGTTGATCGCCATCCGTGTCCGGATGCCGGATGCCTGCCAGTTGCTGTAGTGGCCAAGCGCCGTGTCCAGCACCCAGTTGTCCAGCCAGTAGGCCAGGCCGGCATGTTCGGCAAGCGGGACGAAGCAGAGCGGTGAAATGGTGCCGAATTCCGGGTGGCGCCATCGCAGCAGGCATTCGACACCGACGATCCTGTTCCCGGGGCATTCCACCTGGGGTTGGAAGTACAGGTCAAGTTCCTGCTGGCCGGTCTGCAGCAGATTGCTCAGGGAGGACATGATCTCGTCCTGTTGTGGTGAGTCGACCGGATCATGTGTGGACGGCTGGTGCGGACATGCATGAACCGTGGCCCCCTGGCAGACGCAGGCGGGACCTTCTCCGTGCGCGGTGGGATAGGGGGAGGCAACCAGCGAATACCATGCGGTTCCTTCACCGTCACAACGATGCACGATGACGTCGACAAGCGTCCGGAACTGCCCGGTATCGGTTCTGAAGTAAAGTTTGCGATTGCTGTGCGATCCGGTCTCGGTTGCCGATATCAGCGCCTTGACCTCGTTGGCGTCGGTGATGGTGATGACCTCATCCAGGTCCACCGGACCTGTCCGTCCTGCGCTACGAAGGCTGTTGCCGAGCGCGCGGCGCGCGGCCGGGTTCAGGTAGATCAGCTGATGGTTGGCGTTGAACTGCAGCACCCATGTGGATGCAGCTTCAACCACGGCGAGCCAGGCCAGCCGTTCGTTGTCCAGCCGAACCACTTCCTGCTCGTCGTCGACGAAGATCAGGATCGAAGTGGAGGATTCCATGGGGACCGACACCACACCGATCCGTACCGGGTGAAGGTCTCCGCTGCTTCGCCGGATCATGGCATGTACGTCCTTGCTGCCGATCTTGGGGAAGCCTGGCCCGGACACCGGAAACAGGGTGTCGACCTGCAGCCCGACGAGGGCGATCTCGTCGAAATAGCCCAGTTGATCGAGCAGTCGATGGTTGCAGGCGAGAATCCGGCCATCATCACTGACCTTGATCAGGCCGGCAGGCAGGTCGCAGAATATGTTCTCGTAGGTACGCTGCAACTCGCCATAGCGACGGGAAAGGCTGCGAAGCTCCGTTTCGGCGGGCATGAGGCGCCTGACGGTATGGAGGGTGCCGAGCAGCCCCATCGAAAGTCCGATCAGGCTGACGAAGATGGCAATAGCACTGCCTTGCACAATCACCAGGCCAAGCGAGGATGCCGTGATCAGCCCAAGGGCGATTGCCAGGCGCATGCTGTTATCGTTGTTCAACATGGGTACCAGTGTCTTTGTGGTCGCACGAGGCCCGTCGCGAGCACTGTCGTTACGGTTGCCGATGGGGGTATCCGCATCCAGAATCAGAAGCGCAATCGTGCAGGGGGTCTGATCATGCGCATGGCAGCCCTGCCAGCTCGATTCAATCCGGCATGTGAGTTTGTTGAATCCAGTCCTGGTGCGTGTTTATGTCTTGGGCCACGCTGCTCGACCGAGGCTTGCAGCATGTCTGGACCTGTAACGCAGACGTATCCGCATGCGATGAAGAATGCCGGTTCCGTGTGTAGATTCGGTTCGTTTCCGGGGGGTATGGCGGGTCCGCCGACCGCGACGAAGAAAGCCCCTGGACGAATGATGACGATGTAATGAAGCGAGTCGCCTGCTTGAAGGCGCAGGGGATACGTGCACTGGGTTAGAATCGGAATATTTGCAGATTGCACGGCTGGGTCGGGGCGACCGGTAATAGCGGTGCATCAGCTGCCTTGCGACCGAAGCCAAGGGCGTGAAGAGGCTGTATTGCGGGTGACAGCGGATGTATTGGCGGAGCATGACGTAGGGCCTTTTCAAGGGTTGGTGATGCTATATCAATACTCCGTTGGGTTCTAGTGAAGTTCTATTAAATGCTTTTTGAGTTAATCCAAATATAAAGCAGCATATACCAGTTGGTCAACACCAAAGAGCATGGAACTTGTGATTACCACTAAAAAACAGAAGTTGCTTTCTTGAAAGAAACTGCTTTTTCTACACAAGTCCTGGCCCGACTCGGGTTGCCCGGCATGCCGACCAGTTCGGAAGGCTGGCGGACGATCGCGATCAACGAAGGGTGGCCTTACCAGGAGTATCCTGGGCGGGGGCGTGGAGGTATGCGAAGGGAATATACACCGCCGCCGCGCCTGCTCGAGTTGATACAGCGACAGCAGCGTGGTGAAACCGTCACCGAGGATGAAGTGCGTGCAGCCAGGGTACGGCGCTTGTACGAAAAGGCGTCTGGTGCACATCTTCCGCAGTTGATCGCAGAAGTGAGCAAGACGCGGCAATCCAAGTATCCCGTCGGCGTCGGTCTTCAGCACCTCGCGCTGCGCCTCGGAATCTACACGCACGAATGCGACTGGCTGCCTCATACCTTGACGGTGGAACAGCGCGCCACCCTGGCCAGCCGTGCGGCCATTGCGCTTCAGGCTGTCGTAGATCAAGTTAAGGACGTCGGGAGCCCGGAATCGAATTCAAGTGTCCTGGAGTGTGCCTTGAAGTTGGCATGGTTGGTTCAGACACAGGATGGACACGAAACGAAACCCTGAGCCACCATCGAACTGAACAGTGAGCGTGAGCCCGCCGTCGAGACTGCTGCAAGCATGTTCGTTTCGACCATCTTGCCCAGGGGATGGTGCGGGCAACACCGATATCCTGCCGCGTGCAGGCGCTTGGCTGGCTGCTGGTACTTTTTTCTGCTGTCAGTACGTGGGTCTGATACGGCCCAGGCGCATTCAGGCTCGTCGGGCTGTGCAACAATAGCGCTCTCCCACTCACCCATCTCAGTCTGGCGACGATGAGAAAACCCGTCTATCGTGCCTGCGGTCTGTTTGCGCTCGGCCTCGGCGGCTTGGGTGTGGCCCTGCCCTTGCTACCGACAACACCTTTCCTGATCCTGGCGGCGTACTGCTTTTCCCGTTCCCACCCGGAATGGGAGGCCCGGTTGCTGGACCATCCCCAGGTCGGACCGGCGATCCGCGCCTGGCGGGCGCATCGTGCCATCCCACCACTGGCAAAAGGATTTGCCCTGGTCTGCCTGGTCATCAGCGCTGTACTCGGGTGGTTCAGTTTGCCCGACTCGCTGCGCTATCTTCCCGGACTGATTGCCCTGCCGGTCGCGCTCTGGATGTTGAGCCGCCCGTCCCGGTAAGTCTGCCCATATCGAACTTCCTCGCCTGTGCGAACGAGCTGATTCATGAAACAGATCCTGCCCGACTGGGCCGAACCCTGGCTGGAATTCATCGTCCTTGGCCTGCAGATCGTGCTGATCCTGCTGGGGGCCTGGTTACTGACAATGATCATGCGGCGCATCGTTCGCCGGGTCGGCGAGCGCTACAGCCTGCCGCCCGAGCTTGTGATCGGTGCCCGTCGCGTGGGTGGTTTTGTCATCTATGCCGGCGCCTTGCTGATGGCGCTGGACCGCTTCGGCGTATCGGGCATGGTGTTGTGGACCGCCTTCACCGGTTTCGCCGCGGTCGCCGCGGTGGCGTTCTTCGCTGCCTGGAGCGTGCTGTCGAACATTTTCTGCACCCTGTTGATCTTCACCACCCGGCCATTTCGCCTGTACGACCACATCGAATTGCTCGAGAACGGCGAGAAACCTGGCTTGAAAGGCCAGGTGACCGACATCAACCTGATCTATACCACCTTGCAGGAGCGTCTCGCAGACGGCAGTGATACCGTGCTGCAGGTACCCAACAGCCTGTTCTTTCAACGCGTGATCCGGCGCTGGCGTACTACAACCCAATGAGATAAGGGGTACGGCCTGCTGGTATATGATGGCTTGAGGAATTTCCTCGAGCGTCAAAGATCCTGTTTTGCCCGATACATCGCCTGATCGGCGTGCCGTAGCAGTTGTTCGATGTCATTGCCATGATCGGGGTACAGGGCGATGCCGACGCTGGCCGTGATGCGGGCCTCGGCGTTCTCCAGCGTGATGGCGGGTGCAAGCGCTTCGCGTATCTTCGCTATTACGGCCAGGACATCGGTTTCGTCACTCACATCTTCCATCAGGACCACGAATTCGTCCCCGGCAAGCCGGGCGACGGTATCGCTGGCGCGTACTGTACCTGCCAGCCGGGTGGCAAACTCGCGCAGGAGCAGGTCACCACTGGCATGGCCAAAGCTGTCGTTGATCTGCTTGAAGTCGTCGACATCCACATAAAGCAATCCCAGGCGGGACTGTTTTCGCTGGCAGCGTGCAAGTGCTTGCCGGGTGCGGTCGTAAAGCAGCCGGCGATTCGGTAGCCGGGTCAGTTCATCGTACAAGGCCGCCTGCAGCAACTCGGCCTTGAGTCGGGTGCGTTCGATGGCGATTGCGGCCTGTGCGGCGATGAATTCCATGAGTTCGCGGTCGATGCCCGAGTAAGTCTCACCTGGTGGAGTTTTGAGCATCGCAACGCCGACTGGGCCGTTGCGGGTTGTCAGTGGCAGGATCAGCAGGTATCCGTCATCTTTCCAGCAGGCGGGAAGTGCCTTGCCCTCCAGCATCCGCGCTTTACCGCCAGCCAGCACATCCGTGCACAGGCTACTGCCAACCGGGGTGCCTGCTTCATCATCTGGCCAAAGATGGCGGTAGCTGAAGGACAACTCGTCTGATGTGCCGTGGCAGGTGGCAACAGCAACGGCGGTGACGGGTATCAGGCTGGCGACGATGTGGTGCAGCTCGGCAAACAGGGCGTCTGCATCGGCTGCATTCTGAGTCGCTTCCGAGACGGCATAGACGGCAGCCTGCATGGTCTCCACGCGTTTCTGCCGGGTGATATCCCTCGCCACGCCCAGCCGAAGGCGGTCTCCGTCGACCCAGCGTGCGGACCAGGTCAGATGGACCACATGCCCGTCCTTGTGGCGATATCGGTTCTCGAAACCGATGCGGCCTTCACCGCCCATCACCTTGGCTGCCTCAGCCCGGGTGCGTTCGCGGTCTTCAGGCAATACCAGTTCGATCATCGGATGACCGATCAGCGACGACGGCGGATACCCCAGGATGCGCTCACACGCTGCGTTGGCAAACACGATCCGGCCGGTTTCGTCGACCAGAAAAACCATGTCGAGCAACAGGTCGATGAAGTTGGGGATGCGCTGTTCAATGTTCGTGTTCATGCAAGCGCCAGATGTTCCGGTTCGCTTTGCGTGGAGAATGGATGCATGTGCCGGCGAGCCGCCGCCAGCAGGTGACGAGCAGGATCGAACCTGGTCGCCACAACCGGGTGCGTCGCGCGTTTACCGCACTGGTGACACTTGGCGAAGGCGTAGAACGTCGTGTTCATCTGGCTTTCGGGTCATCAGCAAGGAGGTGCCGGCAGCTTGCAGGTTGACGGTCAATCCGTACACGCGGTGTGTGGGTCACCATGCCGACACTGGAGTCTGATGTGTCGGCATGGCTGGCGACAGCGCCTATTCCGCGCTCTTGCTCTTGGCGGGCGCCCGCTTGCGTGCGGCAGGCTTCTTTTCGGTGGCTTCTGCAGGTGCGGTGGCGGCGGTCTCGTCGGCGCCATTGGCCTTGCTTGTCTTTGCCGTGGTGGCTTTGGGTGCCTTGGCCTCGAATTCGAAGCCAACCTTGCCATCCTTGCCACGCACCAGGAAGGCCGAGAACTTGCGCCGGGTACGTGCGGAGACGAAGCCCTTGAGCAGTTCGGTCTTGCCTTCGGTCAGCAGTTTCACCATCTGCTCGCGCTCGATCGGCTGCTGCAGGATGATCTTGCCGGAGCGGAAATCGCAGCTCTTGCCCGGGCCGACCGATTTCTCGCACACATAGGCCATGCCGTGTTCGAAGACGTTCGACTGGCACTTGGGGCAGGCGCCGATCGGTGCCTGGTCGGAGAAGTCGACCGCTTCGGCTTCCTCGCCTTCCTTGGGCTGGCCGAAATCGAACGTGGGCTGCTTGTCCTCGTTGAGCACGATGTCGGCATTGAACAGCCGGCCCATCTTGTTGCGGAAGCCAAGCAGCGGGCCGACCTTGCCTTCGCGCAGCAAGGCCTCGATCTCGGGGATCTCGAACTGACGGCCGGCGACGATCTTCCAGGTGCTCCAGTCGCAGGACTGGCAGGCAAACTTCTTGTAGTTCTCCTTGACCACCCCGCCGCATTTCGGGCACGGGGTCTGAAGCGTGACGAAGTCACCCGGCACGGTGTCGGATTCGAAACTTTTGGCGCGTTCCACCACTTCACGCGCCATCTCCGCGATCTCGCGCATGAAGGCTTCACGCGACAATTCACCGCGCTCCATCTGCGCCAGCTTGTACTCCCAGCCGCCGGTGAGCTCCGGCGAGGTCAGCGCACTGACGCCCAGGCCCTTCAGCAGGGTGATCAGCGAAAAGGCCTTGGCACTGGGGATCAGCTCGCGGCCGTCGCGGTGGATGTACTGTTCGGCAATCAGGCCTTCAATGATCTGCGCCCGGGTGGCTGGCGTGCCGAGACCGCGTTCGGCCATCGCCGCACGCAGTTCCTCGTCATCCACCATCTTGCCCGCACCTTCCATCGCCGACAGCAGCGTGGCTTCGTTGAAGCGTGCCGGTGGCTTGGTCTGCAAGGACTTGAGCAGGATGTCCTCGGTGCTGACCTTCTCGTTGGGCGTGACCGCTACCAGTTGCGGGCTGCTGCCTTCCTTGGCGTCCTTGTCCTCGTTGGCGGCTTCCTTGCCATACACCGCAAGCCAGCCGGGATTGACCAGCACCTTGCCCTCGGTCTTGAAGGCCTCGCCTTCGACGCGGGTGATACGGGTGGTGATCTGATACTCGGCAGCAGGGTAGAACACGGCCAGGAAGCGGCGTGTGACCAGGTCGTAGATCTTGTGTTCGGCCTCGGACAGGGTCTTGGGCAGCGTGCCGGTGGGGATGATGGCGAAGTGGTCGGAGATCTTGGCGTTGTTGAAGATGCGCTTGTTCGGCTTGACCCAGCCCTGCTTGACGATCTCGTTGGCAAAGGGCGCGTATTGATCGGGCAGCGCGCGAATCACATCCTTCACCGTGCCGAGATAGTCCTCTGGCAGTGCGCGTGCATCGGTTCGCGGATAGGTCAGCACCTTGTGCTTTTCATACAGCGCCTGGGCCAGCTGCAAGGTGACCCGCGCGGAAAAACCAAAGCGGCCGTTGGCTTCGCGCTGCAGGCTGGTCAGATCGAACAGCAAGGGCGACAGCTGGGTTGAAGGCTTGGCCTCTTCGGTAACCACACCGGGCTTGCCTGCACACTTTGTGCGGATGGCTTCGGCCTGCGCCTTGTCCCACATGCGGAAGGCGGTCGCATGCTCGTCGCCCTCGGGCTTCTTGAACTTCTCGTCAAACCAGCGCCCCGGGTATTCGCCTTTGGCGCAGCCGAAGCGTGCTTCGAGTTCCCAGTAGTCGCGGGACTTGAACTTGCGGATGCGATCCTCGCGTTCCACCACCAGCGCTAGCGTGGGGGTCTGCACCCGACCGACTGTGGTCAGGTGAAAGCCGCCGGTCTTGGAGTTGAAGGCGGTCATCGCCCGGGTGCCGTTGATGCCGATCAGCCAGTCGGATTCGGCCCTGCAAACTGCAGCATTGCGCAGGCCCTCGACTTCGTGGGCGGCGCGCAGGCTGGCAAAGCCATCGCGGATCGCCTGTGCGGTCATCGATTGCAGCCACAGGCGCTGCATCGGCTTCTTGGTGCCCGCATGCTCTGCAAT
This sequence comes from Parazoarcus communis SWub3 = DSM 12120, assembly GCF_003226565.1. GTDB lineage: Bacteria > Pseudomonadota > Gammaproteobacteria > Burkholderiales > Rhodocyclaceae > Parazoarcus > Parazoarcus communis. Next base: position 99,550 of record NZ_QKOE01000002.1, read on the forward strand.
GAAGTTGAAGATCAGCTCGCCCTCACGTCCCGCGTCACAGGCGTTGATCAGGCCGGTAACGTCCTTGCGCTTGATCAGCCGGGTCAGCAGCTTCAGGCGGTCGTCGGTTTTCTCGATCGGCTTGAGCGCGAAATGCGGTGGGATCACCGGCAGATGGGCAAAGGTCCATTTGCCGCGCTTGACTTCGTATTCCTCGGGCACGGCCAGTTCGAGCAGGTGGCCGACGGCCGACGACAGCACGTAGTGCTCCGACTCGAAGTAGTCCTTTTCCTTGGTGAAGCCGCCCAGCGCACGGGCGATATCCTGTGCGACCGAGGGTTTTTCCGCGATGATCAGTTGCTTGCTCATGCCGGCCTGGCTATTGCGGCACGCCGCATGCGGCGCCCGACTGTTGGGTGGTGAAGCGGCGGATGATAAAGAGCCCGCCGGCTGACTTGCAAGCGAGCCGCGATCCGTCCGTGCTCAATGAAATACGGGTTGCCACTCTTCATCGTCAATCGACAGCAGTTCGTCGATGATCAGGCTGTCGACCGGCTGCTCCTGCTGCCACAGCACCATCAGCACGATGACCTTGAGCCGGTTCAGGGTGACGGCAAAGCCATCCAGCGCCATGGCCCGTTCGATGATCAACTCGCGTTGCGCGGTGTCGACGACACCGGCCGACTCGAGAAAGGCGATGAAACCGCGACAGGCCTGACTCAGGTGAGCGATTTCCTCGTCGGCGTAGATCCGCATCGAGCCGGCCGCCGGCGGGATGCACGGCAGGGTGCTTTCGCTGACGCGGCGCAGGCCGGCCAGCCAGTCGAGGGCCTCGTTGATTTCCTCATCCTCGAAACCTGCCGCAGACAGCTTGCGTGCAAGCTGATCGGTTTCGGGGCAGGCATCGGCGTGGATGTAGCTTTCGAAGAGGTATACAAGAACGTCGAACATGATGACCTCCCGGCATGAACATGATGGTTCAACAAGCCGTCCTGGCAATGGATGCGGACGGCGGGAGACCGACTCCCGAACGGACGCCTAAGGTCTGCGAAGGCGCTGGAACCGGTTACCGGCAGCACGGGCAATGCTGCCGTCGAGTTCCATGGGCAGCAGAATGGCGTACAGCGCATCCACCGTCAAGCCGGAACGCAGCGCCAGGGTGTCGATATCGACGCAATCCTCGCCGAGTATCTCGAGCACCGTTGCCGCTTCGGGCGAGGTTGTCCCCACGTCGGTGCTGGCGACCGGCAACGCGCGTTGGGTGCGTCCGGAGGACCGCCCGCGCGTCTTGCGCAGAGCGGGCGCCGGCAGACCCTCGACCCGGTTGCGTAGCTCTTCGAGCACATCCTCGGCGGTTTCAACCAGCTTGGCACCCTCCCGGATCAGCCGGTGACAGCCACGTGCAAGCGGTGAATGGATGGACCCCGGAATCGCAAAGACCTCGCGTCCGATCTCGGTTGCCAGTCGCGCGGTGATCAGGGAACCGCTGCCAAGTGCCGCCTCCACCACCAGCACGCCGTGGCTGAGGCCTGCGATCAGGCGGTTACGGCGTGGAAAGTTGTGGCGTAACGGTGGTGTGCCCAGTGCAAACTCGCTGACGATGACGCCATGGGCGGCGATCTCGCGTGCGAGGGCGGCATTGGCGGCCGGGTAGATGCGGTCGGCCCCGGTGCCGATGAAGGCGACAGTGCTGCCACTGCCGGCCGCCAGCGCACCGCGATGGGCTGCCGCATCGATTCCCTGGGCCAGTCCGCTGACGATGGTCAGACCCGCTTCGCTCAGGCTGCGGGCAAAGGCTTCGGCATTGGCTTCACCCTGCGCAGTGGCGGAGCGAGCGCCTACCATGGCAAGCGCCGGCGTTCGCAGTAGTGCGGCATCGCCCTTGATGTACAGCAGGATCGGCGGGTCGGCGGATTGGAGCAGTGCGGGCGGGTAGTCGGCGTCGGCCAGCGTCAGGATGCGGTTGCCGGCCTCGTCGTGCCAGGCCAGCGCGGTCTCGATTGCAGCCTTATCCGGTGTGGCAAGCAGTGCATCGGCGGCTTCGCCCCCTACGACCGCATTCAGGGCGCTGCGGCTTTGCGCAAAGATGGCGCCGGGCAGTCCGAACGCAGACAGCAAATGGCGCTGGCGCTCGGGTCCCAACCCGGGGGCCAGCGCCAGTCGAAGCCACGCAGAGAGGTCGTCGGGATCGTCCCCGGTGTTCAAGGGGCTCAGGGCTTGCGTACGACGTCGTTGACCGAAACCGGCCCGTCGGACTCCATGATCAGCGCGTAGGCGACACGGTCGAAGGTGCGGAACACAAAGGCCAGGCCATAACGTTTCTCAGGCAGCTGGAAGGTTTCCTTGCCCTCTTCACCCTTGTACTCGGCAACCCCCCGGTTGCGGTACAGCGCCAGCACGTGTCCGCGCTCCAGCCCGTCACGCTCACCGACGTTCAGCGTGACCACATGATGGCGGCCGGTCTCGACAACGCCACGGTAGATGCCGGCGATGCGGCCTTCGATCGCTTCGGCGGGTGCATGCGGTACGAAGGAGAACACGGATGGCTGTTCGCTTGGCAGCATCAGATCGCCCACGCCGATTTCCTCGACTGCATCGACGATCTCGAGCGTGACCGGGTCGCTGCGCTCGCTCACGCGGGCGGAGCCCAGATAGTCGGCCTCGTAGGCGATGACTTCGTTGGTGACAGGATCCCGCAGCGGCTTGGCCGGCCGGAAGATCTGCCACACGTCGGCATCTTCGCGTACGTTCTTGCCGAAGATGGTGTCACCAGTGGCCATGTACACGCGGCTGGTTTCAGTCGCGACGATGGTGGCTGCACCGTCGATGCGGGCCTGGTCCACCACCAGCGGGCGGGTCAGGAAGGGGGCGATGGCCTGCAGCGGGATGCTGGGAATCTCGCTGCCCAGGGCCTCTTCGTAGACCTGGGGCACCAGCTTGTCCTGGCCAATACGGCGCCCGATGCTCAGCCACGGGCCGCTGCGGTCGAGGTGGATGATCTGGCCCGGATAGATCAGATGTGGATTACGGATCTGATCGCGGTTCAGGCGCCAGACTTCAGGCCAGCGCCAGGGTTGCTGAAGGAAGCGGCCGGAGATGCCCCACAAGGTGTCGCCCCTGACTACGGTGTACGAGTCGGGCGCGTCCTCGGCCAGCGTGACGCCCTGTGCGGTGGCAGCGCTGCTGACAAGGGTCGCGATGCTGACGATGAGAGGGAATATAATTCGTATCATTGCTCGCTTCCGGTTGATGCGGGTCGGCACCTGCCGACCCGGAACGCCACTGGCTGGCGGGTGTCGAAACACAACGCATTCACGACGACAGGCGCAGTACATGGTCATTCATGTCAAAGCGCTTGAAATTCTGCACTTAAAGGCTTAACGCGGCAAGCATTTATGGCTCTACTACCGATACTCCGTTTCCCCGATCCACGACTTCACACACGCGCCGTTCCGGTCGCCGAGGTGAACGATGGCATCCGCAAGCTCGTCGCCGACATGGCCGAGACCATGTACGAAGCACCTGGCATCGGCCTGGCTGCCACCCAGGTGGACGTGCATAAACGGGTCGTCGTGATTGACGTCAGCGAGGACAAATCCGGCCTGATGGTCTTCATCAACCCCGAAATCGTCGAGCGTGACGGCGAGCAGGTGTGCGAGGAAGGCTGCCTGTCGGTACCCGGCATCTACGAGAAGGTCACCCGCGCCGAGCATGTCCGGGTGCGTGCGCTCGATGCCGACGGCAAGCCTTTCGAGCTGGAGGCCGACGGATTGCTGGCGGTCTGCATCCAGCACGAGATCGACCACCTCGACGGCAAGGTGTTCGTCGAATACCTGTCGCAGCTCAAGCTCAACCGCATCAAGACGCGCCTGGCCAAGAAGGCCCGCATCACCGCTTGAACCTGACGGAAACGAATCGATGAATTCTCCTCTGCGGGTGGCCTTTGCCGGCACGCCCGAATTTGCCGCATGCGCGCTCGACGCCATTATCGACGCTGGCTACGAAGTGCCCTTGGTGCTGACCCAGCCCGACCGTCCCGCCGGGCGTGGCATGAAGCTGACCCCCAGTGCGGTCAAGCAGGTGGCGCTGGCGCGTGGTATCGAGGTCGACCAGCCCGAGCGCCTGCGCACCGAGGAACAACGCGCCCGCCTGGCCGCCTGTACGCCCGACGTGCTGGTGGTGGCGGCTTATGGGCTGATCCTGCCGCCGGCAGTGTTGCAACTGCCGCGTCTGGGTTGCCTCAACATCCATGCCTCGCTGCTGCCGCGCTGGCGCGGAGCGGCACCCATCCACCGCGCCATCGAGGCGGGTGATGCCGAGACCGGCATCACCATCATGCAGATGGACGAAGGCCTGGATACCGGGCCGATGCTGCTGAGCCGCGCGTTGCCGATCCAGGCCGACGATACCACCGGCAGCCTGCACGACAAGCTGGCTGCGCTGGGTGCAGCGTGCATCGTCGATGCCCTGCGGCGCCTGCCCCGAGGCGAGCTGTCCGCTCAGGTGCAGCCGCTCGAGGGCGTGACCTATGCCAGCAAGATTGGCCGCGCCGATGCCGAACTCGACTGGCGGCGGCCGGCGGCCGAACTGGCCTGTGCGGTGCGTGCCTTCAACCCGTTTCCTGGTGCGGTCGGACACCTGCGCGATACCGCAATCAAGCTGTGGACGGCGCAGGTGGTACCGGCGGTCACCGGCGAACCGGGTGTCGTGATGCAGGCTGATGAGCAGGGGGTGGTGGTGGCTTGCGGGCAGGGTGGTCTGCGTTTTACCGAACTGCAGCGGCCGGGTAGCCGACGTATGGCTGCGGGGGAATTCCTGCGTGGATTCGCAGTCAATGGCGGTGAGCGCTTTACCCTGCCTGAACCTGCAGATTCTTGATTTTTAGACACTTGCCCTCATCTGAAGGGCTGACCTACGATTACAGAGGAACCCGACAATGTTTGGAAACTGGCTGAAGACGTCCATTCTGATGGCCGGCATCGTCGCCTTGTTCGGCGTCGTCGGCGGTGCCATCGGCGGCCAGCAGGGCATGCTGATTGCCTTGCTGCTGGGGGGCGGCATGAACCTGTGGGCCTACTGGTTCTCCGACAAGGCGGTGCTCAAGATGTACAACGCCCGCCAGGTCGATGCCAGTACCTCGCCCTATCTGTACAACATGGTGCGCGAGCTGGCGCAACGTGCCAACCTGCCGATGCCCAAGGTGTACATCATCGACGAGGCCCAGCCCAACGCCTTTGCCACCGGGCGCAATCCCGACCACGCCGCGGTGGCGGCTACCACCGGCATCATGCGCATGCTGTCCGAGCGCGAACTGCGCGGCGTCATGGCGCACGAACTGGCCCACGTCAAGAACCGCGACATCCTGATCTCCACCATTTCGGCCACCGTCGCCGGTGCGATCTCCTCGCTCGCCCAGTTCGGCATGTTCTTCGGTGGCCGTGACGGCGAGAACCGGCCCAATCCCATCGTTTCCATCATCATCATGATCATGGCGCCGATCGCCGGCATGCTGATCCAGATGGCGATCAGCCGCACCCGCGAGTTTGGTGCCGATCGCGGTGGCGCAGAGATCTCCGGCGATCCGGAAGCGCTTGCCAGCGCGCTGGCCAAGATCGAGGCCTACGCCAAGGGAATCCCGATGCATGCTGCCGAAGCGCATCCCGAGACCGCGCAGATGATGATCATGAACCCGCTGTCGGGCGGTGGCTTGCGCGGGCTGTTCTCCACCCATCCCTCCACCCAGGAGCGGATCGCCAAGCTGCGCGCGATGCGCTGATCCTGCAGTGCCGGCGCCATCAGCCGGCTGCCGACCTGTCGGGGCAAGGTGTCCAGTGCGGACCTTTGCCCCGATTGTCTTTGCATCCCATAGAATCCGGTTCGGGGCCGATCATCCATCGGTCGTAGTCTGACGGTCAGCGTACCGTCATCCAAACTGCCTGCCATGCTGCGGGCATTGTCAGCGCCGGCGGCATCCCGCACCGGTGTGGTTACAACAAACCGGGAGATTCATCCATGACTCAGGACATACACGGCTCGCGCCGCCAGTTTCTGGCTGCGGCCGGCGGCCTGGCTGCCGCAACGGTGATCACACCGGCGCTGGCACAGGGCACTGCCGCCGCACCTTCGCTGCCACCCTTGATCGGTCGCAGCACTGACACCCTCATCCCGCGCGGCAAGGTGCCGCGGGTGGTGATTTGCGGCGGTGGCTGGGGCGGCGTGACTGCGGCCAAGTACCTGCGCCAGTACGCACCGCATCTCGAGGTGGTGTTGCTCGAGCGCAACCCGGTGTTCTTCTCCTGCCCGATGAGCAACAAGTGGCTGGTCGACGTGGTCGACACCGCTTACCTCACGCACGACTACCTGGCCGTATCCGAGAAGTACGGCTATCGCTTCATTCAGACCGAGATCCTGGAGATCGAGCGCGACCGCAAGCGGGTCATCACCGCGGCCGGGGCACTGGACTACCATTACCTGATCCTGTCCCCGGGTATCCGCTACAACTACGAAGCCTGGTTCGGCAATGACCGGCGCATGGCAGAAGCCACCAAGGCACGTTTCCCAGCGGCCTACATTCCCAGTGCCGAACACTTTCGCCTCAAGCAGTCGCTGCAGGACTTCAAGGGTGGCACCCTGGTGATGACACTGCCGCCTCCGCCGCAGCGCTGTCCGCCCAGTCCCTACGAGCGCGCTTGCCTGATTGCCTCGATGTTCAAGCACAAGAACATCCCCGGGCGCATCCTCATCCTTGACCACAAGGACGGCGTCCGGCCCATCGGCCCTGGTTTCCGCAGCGCCTTCGAGGAGTTGTACAAGGACATCATCACCTATGTGCCCAACGCCCATGTGCAGGAGGTCGACCCCTTCCGCAAGCACATCAAGACCGCTGCGGGTGACTTCGACTTCGACCATGCCATCCTGATGGCACCGCACCAGGCCGGCGATCTGGCATGGAAGGCCGGTGTCGTGCCGCAAGCTGGACAGGGCAAACCGGGCGGCTGGGCCGATGTCGATCCACTGTTCCTGCACGACCGCAATGACAAGGATGTCTACGTGATCGGCGATGCAGTCGGCTTCGTCTCGCCGCAGTTTGCCTTCTACCCCAAGGCTGGCCACGTCGCCAACCGCCAGGCCCGTATTGTTGCCCGCTACATCGCCGAACGCGAGGCCGGGCGCACGCCCGACTTCGCCCTGCCCGACAACCTCTGCTTCATGATGGTCAACACCCAGCCGCAGGAGGGCATCTCGGTGCAGTTCGACTACAAGGTCAACGACCAGGGCATCATCGAACAGCGCCAGATGGACTTCAACGAGCGCTCCCCGGCAACCATTCCGGAGGACTTCAACTGGGCGCGCCTCATTTACGAGGACCTGTTCAGCTGATCCACCCGGTCGGCAGCGTCTGGTCGCGTGAATGTCGACCGGGCGTTGCCGTCATAGCAGGGGCGAAGCTGGCCACGCTTTGATCAAGCAGCCGATAGAATGCGCTGTACCCGGTCGATCATCCAGCGGATGGCGGGCGTCGATTCATGCCGTGGATGCCAGTGCAGTTTGACATCGAAGCTCGGCAGGGCAACCGGTACCGGGCGGGCGACAACGTCGCTCTGGGTACAGAAAGTGCGTGCAACCACCGAAGGCAGGATGACGACCAGTTCGCTGTCCGCGATCAGTTGTGGCAAGGCGGTGAAATACGGCGTGCGGATCGCCACCGGGCGGACGATGCCAAGATCCGACAATGCATCCTCCGCCAACTGGTGCCCGGAATAGGTGGACGAAACCACTGCATGGCGTGCATGCCGGAAGGCCTCCAGGTCGAACTTGCCCAGACGTTCGGCATGTGCGCGGCCCAGCAGGCAGACGTAGTACTCCCGGAACAAGGTTGCGCTGCGGGTCTGGCCGCGGATCTGTGGCAGGTTGCCAAGTGCGGCGTCGATCTTGCCGGCCGCCAGCTGGTCGACCAGTTCATTGACCGGCACCTGGCGGATCTCGATCGAGATCCGTGGCGCCTCGCGCAGCAGTTCGCGTTCCAGTGGCGGCAGAAAGGACATGCTGCCGATATCGGACATCGCGAAGTTGAATGTCCGGCTCGTCGAAACCGGATCGAAGTGGCGCGTCTCCTCCACCGCCTCGCCGATCAGTGACAGTGCGTCGCGAAAACGGGCGTACAGCGCGTCGGCACAAGGGGTCGGTTTGAAGAAGCGCTGTTCGCGCACGAACAGGTTGTCGCCGATCATGTCGCGCAACTTGCCCAGGCCATAGCTGACCGTGGGTTGGGTCAGGTCCAGCCGCTCGGCCGCCGCGGTGACGCTGCGGGTTTCGTAGATCGAAACGAACACGCGGATCAGGTTGAGATCGAAGCGCTCCATGGGACTTTTTCTTTAGTTATAGATTCCATCGATTTGTAACATAAACGGTATCGGTTGGATCGATACTGACGCAGGACTACGCTTGTCTTCACAGAACGGCCCCGCGACAGATGAGGGCCGCACCCCGATAACGGAGGAGACCGGCATGAGCCCCACCCTGCCCTTTGGCGCACAAGCGTCACCACACGGCCCATGTCCCGAGCCCGGCATCCGTGCCGTGCCAAATTTCTCCTCGATACGCTGATCTGGTTCGCCCCGCGGGCTTTCGCGTCCGGTCATACCGGACGTGCCGGCGCGCATTCGTTTGACTGCAAGGAGGAGACACGACATGAAAACAAAGCTGTTTGCCCATCGGCCCTGTGGCGTACTGGCCCTCGCGTTGTCGACCATGCTCGCGGCGTCAGCCGCGAATGCGCAGGAGCGCAAGGTCGAGCTGCGCTTCGCCAACTGGTTGCCCGCGCAGCACGCACTTGCCAAGACCGGTTTTGAGCCTTGGGCAAAGTCGGTGGAGGCTGCTTCGGACGGCACCATCAAGGTGATGCTGTTTCCTGCCCAGCAATTGGGCAAGGCAGCCGACCACTATGACATGGCACGTGACGGCATCGCCGACATGAGTTGGGTCAGCCCCGGTTATCAGGCCGGCCGCTTCCCCATATTTGCCGCCAGCGAGCTGCCTTTCCAGGCCGCCGATCCCGGCCCTGGCTCGGCGGCACTCGATGGCTGGTACCGCAAGTACGCCGAGCAGGAGATGAGCGATGTGAAGTTCTGCTTTGCCCACATGCACATCGGTACCCTGCATTCGAAGAAGCCGATCACCGATCCCGAGCAGATCCGGGGCATGAAGATTCGCCCTGCCAACGGCACGGTGGCACAGATGGTGACCACGCTCGGCGGCTCCAACGTACAGGTGTCCGCACCGGAGTCGCGCGACGCCCTCGACAAGGGTGTGGCCGATGCCATTACCTTCCCGTGGAACTCGACGGTGGCCTTCAACGTTCATCGCGCGGCCAGCTTCCACACCGACATGCGCCTGTACAACGCCAGTTTCGTATGGGTGATGAACAAGGCCTGGTATCAGCGGCTGTCCGACAAGCAGCGCTCGGTCATCGACGATCACTGTTCCAATACCTGGGCGGCCCGTGTCGGCAAGGACTGGGGCGGTGAGGAAGATGCGGGCCGAGACAAGATCGCCGCGATGAAGGACCAGACCATCGTGGCGCTGACGCCCGAACAGCTCGACAAGTGGAAACAGGCGGTCAGGCCGGTCTATGACCAGTGGGCGCGCTCCATGCCCGCGGGTGGTCCGGATGCCCAGCAGGTGCTCAAGGCGTACCAGGACGAACTGGCCAGTCGCGGCGGCAAGCTCTGATCGCGGCGGACCTCAGCCCATGAAACGACTTCTGTCGATGACGGAGACGGTCGCGGCCGTCTTCCTGCTCGCCATCGCCCTGCTGACCACGTGCAACGTGGTCGCTCGGGAGTTCTTTGGCGTCACCATACCGGACTGGTTCGACGGTTCGCGCCTGCTGCTGGGCATTGCCCTGTTCTGGGGGATTGCGCTGGCGACTTACCGCGGCGGCCATATTTGTGTGGATCTGTTGTGGGAGCACGTCGGGCCGCGCTGGCAACACCGTCTAGACCTGATCGCGGGTGCCATCACCCTGGCCCTGTTTGCACCGCTGGCCTGGATGGTATGGGTCAAGGTCGGCGGCCTGGGCGCCCAGGCGACCTCCGACCTGCGTCTGCCGCTGTTCTGGTTCCAGTCGGTGGCGGCGGCCGGTGCTACCGCCGGTGCATTTGCCGCACTGGCCCGTCTGGTCGTACTGGCACGCGCGCCGCGGGCAGGGGAGTTGGGTCATGGATCGTGATCTGGTTGCCCTTTGCGGCTTCGTACTGATGTTCGTGCTGATGGTGCTGCGGGTGCCGGTTGGCGTCGCGATGGGGGTGGTCGGTGTGCTGGGCTTCGGCATGCTGGCCGGCACCACGCCGGCGCTGAACCTCCTGGCCAATGTCCCCTTGTCGGTGCTCACCGATTACAACCTGGCGGTGATCCCGATGTTCATCCTGATGGGCGCGTTTGCCGCCAATTCGGGCATGAGCCGGGAATTGTTCGAGTCCGGGCGGATGTGGTTCGGCCATCGTCGCGGAGGCCTGGCCTATGCGTCGATTGCGGCCTGTGGCGGCTTTGCCGCGATCAACGGGTCGTCGGTGGCCACCGCGGCGACGATGACCCAGGTGGCGTTGCCGGAAATGCGCAAGGCCGGCTACGCCCCCTGCTTTTCCGCTGGCCTCATTGCCGCAGGCGGCACGTTGGGCATCATGATTCCGCCCTCGGTCATCTTCGTGCTCTACGGCATCATGACCGACACCGACATCACCCAGCTGTTCGCTGCCGGGGTGGTGCCGGGTCTGCTCGGTGTCGCCTTCTACTTTGCGCTGGTGCAGTTCATCGCCTGGCGCAAGCCGGCCAGCGTGCCGGTGGGCGCACGTCATGGCTGGGGTGAGCGCATCCGCAGTTCGATTGGCCTGTGGCCGGTGATTCTGCTGTTCCTGATGGTACTCGGCGGTATCTATGCCGGCCTGTTTACTGTGCAGGAAGGTGCAGGGGTCGGCGCCATCGGCACGCTGGCAATCGGGGTGGTCCGGCGCAAGCTTGGCATTGTGGCGATCCGCGCGGCATTGATCGATGCCCTGCGCATCTCGTCATCGATCATGACCATCGTTGTCGGTGCCTATCTGTTTGGCTACTTCCTGACCATCACCCAGTTCACCCAGCAGGCGGTCGACTTCCTGGTGCATCTGCCCATCGGCGCCTACGGTGTGCTGGCACTGGTACTGGTCGGCTACTTCGTGCTCGGTGCGGTGATGGACGAGCTGGCCATGATCCTGCTGACTGTGCCCATCGTGTTTCCGGCGATGATGGAGCTGGGCTTCGATCCGGTGTGGTTTGGCGTCATCACGGTAATGGCGGTGACTTTCGGCATGATCACGCCGCCAGTGGGCATCAATGTGTTCGTCATCAACTCGATTGCACGTGATATTCCACTGGGCACGATCTACCGTGGCATCGCCCCCTTCGTGGCAGTCGACATCGTCCGACTCGTCGTATTGTGCGTCTTTCCGGCGCTGTCGCTGTGGCTGCCGGCCATGCTGACCTGACCGATTGCGATGATGATGAAGCTCAATACCGAAGACCACCGGCGTGCTGCCCGCCGCCACCTACCCCGTTTCGTGTTCGAATTTCTCGACGGCGGCGCCGAGCGTCAATGCTGTCTGGCGCGTAATCGGGGTGACCTCGACCGGGTGCTGTTGAATCCCCGTGTTTTGCGTGACAGCACCGTGCTCGACACCCGCATCGAGGTGTTCGGCGAAACCTGGCGGCGTCCCTTCGGCATCGCGCCGATGGGATTCACCGGCCTGACCCGTCCGGGGGGCGACGTCATGCTGGCGCGTGCGGCGGCCGCAGCCGGTGTGCCCTTCGTATTGTCGACCGCATCGAACAGCCGCATCGAGGCCGTGGCCCAACCCGGCTCGGCGCTTGGCTGGTTCCAGCTTTATGTCATGCGCGATCGTGCCATTGCCGGGCAGATGATCCGGCGCGCGCGTGCCGCCGGTTTCAAGGCACTGGTACTGACCGTTGATGTACCGGTCAGTGGATACCGCGAGCGTGATGTCCGTAATGGCTTCCGGCTGCCATTCCGGCCGCCGCTGGCCACGCTTGCCGATATCGCGCTGCATCCGCGCTGGTTGCTGCGTTTTCTTGGCAGTGGCATGCCGGCTTTCGTCAACCTTGCGGAGACCGAAGGAACTGACACCCTGGCGCTGCAGGCTGCGTTGCTCAGTCGTGACATGGACCGCAGCCTGGACTGGGATGGCCTGGCCTGGTTGCGCCGCGAATGGGACGGTCCGCTGGTGCTGAAGGGTGTGCTGCACCCTGACGATGCGCGTGAGGCCTGCCGGCGTGGCGTGGACGGGGTGATCGTGTCCAACCACGGCGGTCGCCAGCTCGATGCCGCACCATCGTCCATTGATGCCCTGCGCAGGGTGCTCGATGCGATTGAGGATCGCATTCCGGTGTTTGTTGACAGCGGGTTTCGCAGTGGTCTCGATGTCGCCCGCGCACTGGCCCTCGGCGCGCGTGCGGTCTTCCTTGGCCGGCCCTTGTTATACGGCCTGGCTCATGGTGGCGAGGCGGGTGCGGCAGCGGTGCTCGATCAGTTCGGCAGCGAACTCGAACGCACGATGACATTGACTGGTGCCCCCACGGTGGCGGCTCTCGACCGTAACCTGCTCGCTTCCGGAGATCCCTTATGAACCCTCCTGCCACCATGCGCCGTATTGCGCGCATCTGTGCCCGTGCGGTCAATGCACCGCTCGAGTATCCGGTCCACACCAGTGTCGGCTCGGTTGACGCCTCGCCACTGGTGCTGATCGATCTTCATCTCGACGATGGCACGGTGGGTCACGCCTATGTGTTTACCTATACCCCGTTGGCATTGGCAAGCGTACGGAAAATGGTTGAGAGTTTGGGCCAACTGCTGATTGGTGAGGCGCTGGCACCCTTCGAGCTCGACCGTCTGCTGGCTGGCCGACTGCGTCTCATTGGACGCCAGGGTGTGGCGATGATGGCCAGCGCCGGGCTCGATATGTCGGCCTGGGATGCGCTGGCCAAGGTGCGGGGGGTGCCATTGGCTGAACTGCTTGGAGGACGGGTGCGGGCGTTGCCCGCCTATGACAGTCACAGCATGGACGGGATGGAAATTGGTATTCTGCGCGCGCGCCGCGCGGTGGAAGCCGGTTTTGGTGCGATCAAGGTCAAGATCGGTTACCGCGAGCTGTCCGAGGACTGTCGTATCGTCGAGGCCATCCGCAATTGCATTGGTGATCAGGTGCAGTTGATGGTCGACTACAACCAGTCGTTGTCCGTACCCGAGGCTGCCCGCCGCATGCAGGCACTGGCGGCGTATGCGCCGGCCTGGGTCGAGGAGCCGACGGTACAGGAAGACTACGCCGGCCATGCACGTCTGCGTGGCACTGCGGGTCTGGCGATACAGATGGGCGAGAACTGGTGTGGCCCCGAGGAGATGCAGCGGGCACTGGATGTGGGCGCCTGCGACTTTGCCATGCCTGATGTGATGAAGATTGGCGGCGTCACTGGCTGGTTGAAGGCCGCCACGCTTGCCCAGGTTCGTGGCGTTCCGATGTCCAGCCATATCTTTCAGGAAATCAGTGCCCATCTGCTGGCGGTAACGCCCACTGCGCACTGGCTAGAGCGCATGGATCTGGCTGCCCCCATCCTTGCACGTCCGCTCGTCTTTCGTGACGGGATGGCCTGCCCCAGTGACGAACCAGGAACCGGGGTTGCCTGGAATGAGGATGCGGTGAGCCGTCATGCCGTGACCTGACTTTTTCGGGCCGGTGCGCCCTGCATTCCCTCCTCCCCGCACCGGCCTCTTGGTGCCCGCATGGACGGGCATCTTTTTTCCGACCCAAGTGGCCGGAGGGGGCGCATGCGCCCACCCTCCGCTGACCCCTCGCGTCTGGCGTCAATTCGCTGGTCATGAAGGTGATCGTCGCCACCGTGATGTTTGCACTGGCCATGGCCGGGGCACAAAGACCAGAAAGGAGACCACAGCATGGAAGTATCGTTCAGCAAGGAGGTCAGCCAGCTGCGCCAGGGCGCGGGCACTACTTTCCATGGCGAGGGCATTCTAGCCATCACCAAGGCCCTGTTGCAGTCGGGGGTGTCCTATGTCGGCGGCTATCAGGGGGCACCGGTATCGCATCTGCTGGACGTCATGGTGCAGGCCGAGGACTACCTGGCCGAACTGGGCGTGCATGTCGAAGCCTGCTCCAACGAAGCGTCGGCTGCGGCCATGCTCGGTGCGTCGATCCACTACCCCCTGCGCGGTGCAGTAACCTGGAAATCGGTAGTGGGAACCAATGTGGCGGCCGATGCGCTGTCCAACCTGTGCTCGCCCGGGGTGACCGGAGGCGCGTTGATCGTGGTGGGCGAAGACTATGGCGAGGGCGCCAGTGTGATTCAGGAGCGCACCTACGCCTTTGCGCTGAAGTCGTCGATGATCCTGATTGATCCGCGACCTGATCTCGAAGTCATGGTGCGCATGGTGGAGGAGGGCTTCGCGCTCTCCGAAGCAGCCAACACGCCCGCCTTTCTGCAACTGCGCATCCGTGCCTGCCACCTGCGTGGCCGTTTCGAGTGCAAGGACAATATCGCCCCTGCAGTCTCGCGCCGCCACCTGATGGCAGACCCCGCAGCCTTCGACTATGGGCGGCTGGCCCATCCGCCTGCCACTTTCCGCCACGAAAAGCTCAAGAGCGAGGCGCGCCTGCCGGCGGCGCGACGCTACATCGTCGAGCAGGGTCTGAACGAGCTGTTCGACGGCCGCCGCGACGACCTTGGCATCATCGTTCAGGGTGGCGTGTACAACGCGCTGATCCGCGCCTTGCAGCAGTTTGGCCTGGCCGACGCGTTTGGGGCCGGCGAGCTGCCCATCCTCAACCTTAATGTGGCTTATCCGCTGGCACCGCAGCAGATCGAAGATTTCTGCCGCAGCAAGCGCGCGGTGCTGGTGGTCGAGGAGGGGCAGCCCGAGTTCATCGAGCAGGAGATTGCGTTGATCCTGCACCGCGCCGGCATCGCGACCCGCCTGCATGGCAAGGATGTGCTGCCGATGGCAGGCGAATACAGTGTCGAGGCCATCGCTGGTGGTCTTGCCACCTTTATCGGCGAGCATGCGCCCGAGCTGCCGCTGGCGGGCGGGCGCGACTGGCTGGCAGCGATTGCCGCGCGGCGCGAAATGGTCTCTGCCGCGCTGGGTGCTCCTCTGCCGGCACGCCCGCCGGGCTTCTGCGTGGGGTGTCCCGAGCGCCCGGTCTTCTCTGCGATCAAGCTTGCCCAGCAGACGGTTGGCAAGGTGCACTACGCCGCGGACATCGGCTGCCATTCCTTCGCCACCTTCGAGCCCTTCTCCTTTGGCCACACCATTCTCGGCTATGGCATGAGTCTGGCCAGCCGGGCCGGGGTCTCGCCCATGATGCAGCGACGCACGCTGGCGGTGATGGGCGACGGTGGTTTCTGGCACAACGGCCTGCTCACCGGGGTGGAATCCGCGCTGTTCAACTGTGACGATGCAGTGTTGCTGATCATGAAGAACGGCTACACCTCGGCCACCGGTACGCAGGAGATCATTTCCACCCCCGACGACGAAATCAAGGCGCAGACCGCCGACAAGCACCAGAGCCTGGTGGACCGCAATGTCACCATCGAGCACACGCTGCGCGGCGTTGGCGTGAAATGGCTGCGGGTGGTGCCGAGCTACGAAGTGGCACGCATGAAGGCGACGCTGGAAGAAGCCTTCAGCACCGACTTTGACGGGCTCAAGGTCATCGTTGCCGAGGGTGAGTGCCAGCTCGAACGCCAGCGCCGGGTCAAGCCCTGGGTGGCCGGACGGCTCAAGCGCGGCGAACGGGTGCAGCGGGTCAAGTACGGGGTGGACGAGGATGTCTGTTCCGGCGATCACGCCTGCATCCGCCTGTCGGGCTGCCCGACGCTGACCCTCAAGGACAGCAGCGATCCGCTGCGGGTCGATCCTGTGGCCACCGTCATCGACGGCTGCGTGGGCTGTGGCCTGTGTGGCGAGAATGCGCATGCGGCCACCCTGTGCCCCTCTTTTTACCGTGCCGAGGTGGTGAGCAACCCAGGGGTATTCGAGCGTCTGCTTGCCCGTCTGCGCCAAGGCGTCATCGGCCTGCTGCAACCCGCCTGAACCTGTTTCGGAGACTCCCGCCATGACTGCCGTGCCCGCGTTCGCTTCCGTCCCTGCTTTTGATTCCCTCCACGCTGCCGCCGACCCCCAGGCCGGCACCCGGCCGCTGACAATTCTCATTGCCGCACTGGGCGGTGAGGGCGGTGGCGTGCTCGCCGAGTGGCTGGTCGAACTGGCCACCCGATGTGGCTATGTTGCCCAGAGCACGTCGATTCCCGGTGTGGCCCAGCGTACCGGCGCCACCACCTATTACGTGGAGATCCATCCCCAGCCAATCAGCGAACTGGCGGGGCGCCGGCCGGTGCTGGGGCTGGCTGCGGTTCCGGGGGCGGTGGATGTCTTCATTGCCTCCGAGTTGCTCGAGGCGGCGCGCCATGCCGGCAATGGCATGCTCGATCCGGCGCGGACCCTGGTCATCGCCTCCACCTCGCGCAGCCTCACTACTGCCGAACGCATGCAGATGGGCGATGGCCGCAGCGATGGTGAGCACCTGCTGCGCACGGTGCGTGAGCACAGTCTGGCCTGTGTGGCCTTCGACATCGCCGGTACTGCGCGTGCCTGCGCAACGGTGCCCAGCGCGGTCATGTTTGGTGCCCTGGCCGCCAGTGGTCGCCTGCCTTTTCCGCGCGAAGCCTGGGAAGCGGTGATCCGTGCCTCCGGCCGTGGCGTCGAGGCCAGTCTGCGCGGCTTCGATCGCGCCTGGCAAAACGTGGGTGGCGCATTTGCCCCGGCGGCCGGGTTCGTGCAGCCGCCGCAGTCCTTGCCCGCCAACGCAGCCGCCGGGTTTCCTGCCGAGGTTGCCGACATCGTGAATTTGGGTCTGGCACGTGTCCGTGACTATCAGGATGCCGCATATGGCGAGCGTTACCTGGCGCGTGTCCGTGCCGTGCTGGCCTGCGAGCGCCGTCTCGATCCCGAGGTGGCCCAGGGTTACGCCCTGACGCGGGAAACGGCACGTTTTCTCGCATTGTGGATGGCGTTCGATGACATCGTCCGGGTCGCACGCCTCAAGTGCAGCGCTACCCGCTTTGCCCGCGTGCGTCGCGAGGCCGGTGCGGGCGACGATGATTTGCTGCGCATCGTCGATCACTTCAAGCCGGGCGTTCCCGAGCTTGCCGGTCTGTTGCCCGCCCGGCTCGAGGCGCCTTTGCTGCGTTGGGCGGCGCGGCGCCGTGCGAACGGCAAGGCACCGCTGGAGCTTGCCCTTCATCTCGATGTGACCCGCATCCGTGGCTTCCTGGCCTTGCGTCTGGTTGGCGGTCTGCGCTGGTTGCGCCCGCATGGTATGCGGTTTGCCCGCGAGCAGGCGATGATCGAGCAGTGGCTGGCCTGCATCGTCGACACGGGCGACTGGGGGCTGGCCCACGAGTTGGCGCTGTGCGGCCGGCTCATCAAGGGCTATGGAGCGACCAATGATCGCGGCCGCGACAATCTGGCCCACATCCTGACCCACCTCGCGGTCGGCGCACAGCCGGCGGCCGTCCGCGCCGAGGCGGTACGCCGTGCCCGCGAGGCGGCCCTTGCCGACGAGGCCGGCACCACGTTTGACCAGGTGCTGCGCGAGCATGGCGCGCCATCGCGCCCGGTCAAGGCGCAGCCCATCAACTTTGTTCCACGTCGTGTGCAGGGGTCACGCTGATGCAGCGGATCACGACATCCCGCCGTGTCTTGCCGTATCGCGGTCTGGCAGCGGTGGCAGTCGTTGTCGTGTAGGCTGTTCGTTTGCCGACCGGAGTCGTCTGTCTTGCTGCCCACCCGCACCCTTGTCGCCCTCGTCCTGCTGACCTTGTTCTGGGGCGTCAACTGGCCGGTGATGAAGCTGTCGCTGGGCGAGATCACGCCGCTTTATTTCCGCGCCATCACCATTACCGGTGGCCTGCTGTTGCTGCTGGTGTGGTTTCCCTCGCGTGGCATCAGCCTGCGTGTGCCGCGCAGCCAGTGGGGGCGGGTGCTGGTGCTGGCCTTGCCCAATATCATCGGCTGGCATTGCTTTTCCATCTTTGGCCTGCAGGCACTGGCTTCCGGACGAGCGGCCATCCTGGGCTTCACCATGCCGATCTGGACGGTGTTGCTCGGCGTGCTGTTCTTCCGGGAGCGGATGAGTCCGCGCCTGTGGCTGGCAACCGCCTGCGCCGCCGGTGCGGTGTTGCTGCTGCTGTGGCATGAACTGGGCCAATTGTCAGGCAGTCCGGTCGGCATGGCCTGGATGCTGGCTGCCGCGGCATCGTGGGCGACCGGCACCTTGCTCCTGAAGCGCCTGGGGCCGGCGGTTTCCACCGAAGCACTGACCGTCGCCATGCTGGCCTGCGCCCTGCCCGCGTTGTGGACGCTGGCGGTGGTGATCGAGCCGGTTCCGTCCTTCGACTTCTCGCCACGCATGTGGCTCGCCCTGGTTTACGGTGTGGTCATTGCCTGTGCTGCGGCCCAGGTGCTGTGGTTCTCCATTGCCCGCAGCCTGCCACCGGTGGCCAGCGCGTTGTCGGTAATGATGATTCCGGTGATCGGCCTGCTGTCAGCCATGCCGATCACCGGCGAGACACCGCACGTGCAGGACATGATGGCCGCCGCGCTGATCATGGTCGCGCTGTCGGCGGCGCTGTTGCCCAGACTGGAGAGGTCAGAGCTATAACTTTCGGCTGAAACTCAGTCAGGGTTCTTCGGGCTGCACGGGCTTTTGAAGCGAAGAAAAAACACAATGGAATTGCTTCTTATTGCCCGGATCGTGCGTTATTGCGTCATTTCAGCCTTTTCAGGCGCATTTGTTACGATATGTTGGTGATAGCATGTGCATGCTTTCATTCGATAATCCTGATGTTCCCGGATTGCGTCGGGTCAGCCCCGGATGCATCTGCCGACTAGCCCGAAGGGCAGTGGGAACGATCATTTCGGAGTTGTGCCCGATTATGTCCAGTCCTTTGTCCTGCCGCCCTCGCCTCAGCATTCTTGCGCTGGCGCTAAGTCTGACGTTCAGCCAGCAGGCCGCTGCCGGAAATTTCCGTTGGACGGGTAGTACCAACGATCAATGGGAAACCTCAGGTAATTGGGATTGGGATGGGTTTGCCCCCCCTGGGCCTGCGGATACGGCTACGTTCGATCTACTGGCGGCACCGGTTGCGCGGCTGTCGACGACCACCTCGATCAACATGCTCGTGTTGGGTGGCGCCAGCGTAGGTCGGCTAAACATCACTGGCTCATTGACTACCGGGGCTGCGCTGATCGCCAACAGTTCGGGTTCAACGGGTGAGCTGACCGTTAGTGGAAATGGTGCAGCGTTCGTTGTTTCGGGTGGGGCACTGACGCTGGGCCAGGCCGGTACCGGCACCCTGACGGTGCAAAACGCGGCCAGTGCTTCGTCATCTGCAGGTTCGGTATATATCGGTGGTGCCCCGGGGGGCAACGGAAATCTCATCTTGCAGACCGGAGGTAGTTTCGATGCCGGTACCTCGTTGCTGTACGTGGGCTTCGGCGGCAGCGGTAATGTCGGGATCACCGAAGGGCAATTGCATAGCGATGGTGCGCGCCTGGGAGATGGCCTTGGCAGCGTTGGCGAGGTGAGCCTGACCGGTGTTGGCAGTAGTTGGACCAATGCCGGATGGCTTGATGTTGGTGGTGGAGGCACCGGCACGCTGACACTTACCGCAGGTGCGACGGCGAGCACCAATGGTGCAGCCGTTGCAAGTACAGCAGGTACATCCAGCTCAATCGGTGTGTCCGGTATCAACAGCATGCTGACGATCAATGGTGCCTTCTCCTTCTACCTGGGTCTTTATGGCAACGCGACCTTGACCCTTGGCACTGGCGCAGCGATCAGCTCGGGTGAGACCTTGATTTCCCGATACAGCACCTCCACGAGTTCGGCCACGGTGACCGGAGGCACATGGACAACAGGTCGCCTGATCATGGGGGGCGATCCGTTTGACGTCCTTTCAACAGGTGGCACAGCAACCCTGATTGTGCAGGCCAGCGGCACGCTGAACACTGCTGATGCTTGGTTGGGTGCCGTTGATGGCGGCACCGGTACAGTGAATTTGAATGATGCCAGCTGGGTGGCGAGTGACCGGATTTCTGTCGGGTTTGGCGGCAGTGGCATTTTGTCGCTGACCAACGGCGCGGTGGTGAGCAGTACGGGGGGCTTGGTTGGTCATCTGGCCAGTGGCGACGGAACAGTCACGGTTTCCGGTGCTGGCAGCGCTTGGCACAACAGCGGGGTACTGTATGTGGGCAACGAAGGCGAAGGGGCGCTCACGGTGTCGGCGGGCGCTGCCGTGACCAGTACTGATGGATATGTCGGTGTTGCCAATGGCGCGCAAGGTGAGGCTGTGATCACCACAGGCGCAAGCTGGATAAATAGCGGAGATCTATTAGTCGGGCAGAGCGGTGGGGCTGTGGGCGAGGTCACTGTCAGCGGTGGTGGAAGTCTGTCCAGCCTGCAGAACATTCTCGGGGATCTGGCGGGTTCGCAAGGCACACTGACTGTTACTGGTGCCGGATCCACGATGACCGCAAGTTCGGACTTCAATGTCGGCCGTTTTGGTTCGGGGATCCTGTCGATCAATGCGGGTGGTCAGGCTAGTGGTAATCGTATCTTCATTGCCAACGAGAACGGCAGTAGTGGCGAGGCGGTGGTTTCAGGCAGCAACTCGCAATGGACCTCCACCAACAAGCTTCATGTTGGTCTTGGCGGGAGCGGCGAACTGACCGTGGCCGATGGGGGTACCGTCAGCGCGACCGAACTGGGTATCGCCACTCAAGCGGGTTCAACCGGGGTGCTCAACGTTGGTGCCAACGCCGTTTCCGCGCCTCAGCTTGCGGGTGTGCTCGATAGCCCGGCCATCGTGTTTGGTGCAGGTAACGGAACCCTGAACTTCAACCATAGTGGCGACTACAGCTTGGCAGCCGCCTTGACTGGTAACGGGACGGTAAATCAGCTCTCCGGTAACACCATTTTCAGCGGGAACTCTCTGGCTTTCGCTGGCAATACCACGATCAGTGGAGGGGTGCTGACGGTCGGTGGCAGCCTAGGGGGCACCTTGCAGGTGTCATCGGGAGGAACCTTGTCCGGGGTTGGAACGGTGGGTAGTACCACGGTTGCAAGCGGCGGCACGATTGCACCCGGCGATACCACGGGCGAGCTGATGGTGAATGGCGACCTGGTTTTGGCAAGTGGGTCGATCTACCGGGTGCAGGCGACTACGACAGGCGCTGATCGCATTTCCGTTAGCGGCAATGCCTCGTTGGCGGGTAACTTGAATGTGATTGCCGGCTCTTCCTCCTATGTTCCCGGTACCCAGTACGTCATCCTCAGTACTGGAGGCACGCTCAGCGGTCTGTTTGCGAGCGTCGCGAGCAACTTCAACTTCATGAACCCAGTGGTGACCTACAGTGGAAATGCAGTTTACCTGACGCTCAATGCGATCGAGGAAACCTCTGTATCGTCTTGGACAGGCTTGGCAAGTAGTGATTGGAACAATGCAGCCAACTGGGGCTGGGATGGCGTTGTGCCTGCTGCCGGCAGCAATGCCACGATTGATGTGGCTAGTGGCACCCGCATGCCAGTGTTGGACGGAAGTGGTGCGGTCGAGACTCTGATCGTCGGTGCCACGGCAACAGGGGGGTTGACTGTTAATGGCGCATTAGCTTCCGGAACGTTGGTGGCCGGCAATGGGATGGGATCCAGCGGGGAGATTGCCGCCAGCGGCAGTGGGGCGTCGATCCAGAACAGCAGCGTACTGA
Source organism: Parazoarcus communis SWub3 = DSM 12120 (assembly GCF_003226565.1). Taxonomy (GTDB): domain Bacteria; phylum Pseudomonadota; class Gammaproteobacteria; order Burkholderiales; family Rhodocyclaceae; genus Parazoarcus; species Parazoarcus communis. The sequence continues at coordinate 121,415 of NZ_QKOE01000002.1, forward strand.
TCCTAGGTAACTCGGGCACTGGTCGCCTGAATGTGAGTGGCGGTGCGACGGTGACGTCTGCGGGTCTGGTGTCGCTTGGTGTCGAAAGCGGCGGCTCCGGCGTGATCGACGTATCCGGTGGTGCTCGGTTGGAGGCTGATTCAGGCTTGCGTGTCGGTAGCAGGGGCAGTGGTGTTCTGGTCGTGCGTGACGGGGGACAGGTAAGGGCGTCAAGTGTTGAGCTTGGCCAGTTTGCCAGCGGTCGGGCGTCGGCAACAATATCCGGCATGGGCAGCACGCTCGCCAGCATAGGTACCTTGCATGTGGGTGGTGTAGGACAGGCAGCATTGACGGTGGTCGATGGTGGCAAGGTGAGTACCCCAAGACTGGAGATCGCGGCTCAATCGGGGGCCACTGCTGTAGTCAATGTGGGTGCAGCAGCTGGTTCGGCGCCCCATGGTGCGGGCTGGCTTGATACGGCTTCCATTGTGTTCGGTGCAGGCAGCGGTACGCTGAACTTCAATCACAATGCAGACTACACGCTGGCGGCGGCGTTGTCTGGCAGGGGGAACGTGAGACAACTGGGCGGCAACACCACGCTGTCCGGTGACTCGTCGGCCTTCACCGGCACGACGACGATGAGTGGCGGCAGACTGCGTGTAGATGGCACCTTGGGCGGTGCTTTGAATGTGATAGCTGGGGGAACCTTGTCGGGAAGCGGAACTGTGGGGAATACCACGGTGGCGTCGGGTGGCACCTTGGCGCCGGATGCACTGGGTGGAATGCTGCGTGTTAACGGCAACCTGGCCCTGGAAGCGGGTTCGACCTATCGAGTGCAGACCACGGCGGAGGGTGAGTCGGATCGCCTCGTCGTTACCGGTAATGCCGAGCTGGCCGGTGTGCTGAGTATCCGCGCGGGAATGTCGAAATATGCCGCCAGTACGCAATACACCATTCTGAGCGCAGGCGGGCTGGTTTCCGGCACCTTCGATACTGTCATCAGTGATTTTGCCTTCGTTACCCCAAGCCTGAATTATGAGGCACAGACCGTCGAGTTGACCCTCACGCCCAATGGCGCCAGCTACACCTCGGTCAGCCAGACGTCCAACGAGTCAGGGGTAGCTGAGGCATTGAAGTCGGCTGCGCTGAACACTGGAACGAGTAGCGAGTTCGACCAAGCTCTGATGCGGATCAACACCTTGTCTGCCGGGCAGGCACGTGCCGCCTTCAATAGTATGAGCGGTCGTGCCCACTTGGGCCTGGGTACGTTGGGGGTGTTGTCCTCAACCATGCAGACCTTGGGCCGGCGTACGATTGGAGACATCGGAAACAGCGGAGCAGGTGGGTCGGGATTCGCATATGCGGGGGGGGAGCCAGTGTTGCTGGCGACCAGTACTCATGCGGACACGGCCAGTGATGCAAGTGTCGGGCTGCAACTGTGGCCGAAGCGTCGTGATCGGGGTTTGTGGGCACAACTGCTGGGGGGGCATGGTAATACCCGCTCCGATGGCAATGCCGTTGGTTATAAAAGTGACACCAGCGGCGTGCTGCTGGGTGCAGACAGCAAACTGAACGATCGTACCGCCGTTGGCTTGGCTTATCAGTACGGGGACACCCGGCTGGATTACGCCAGTGCTGGCCACGATGATGCTCGTGTGCGGGGGCACCAGTTGGCAGCGTATGGCAGCCATGTGGTGGACGACTGGCGTCTGCAGGCAATTGCGGCTTACGGATGGAATGCCTATTCGACTGATCGCGACATCACCATCGGCGAAGCTTCGAGCCGGGCCCGAGCCGAATACGATGGTCGCGAACTCGGTGTTTTCCTCGAAGCGGCCTATCGTATCGACCGCGGCAATCATGTTCTCGAGCCAGCGCTGTCCTTGCAGAACGTCGTGCTGAAGCAGGACGGGTTCCGAGAAAAGGGGGCTGGTGCGCTGGGCCTGGAAGCCGATAGCCAGACTACACGGTCGCTGGTGTCGATGCTGGGTGGCCGTCTGCAACTGTCATTGGCACAGACCGGCCTGAGCGCCGAACTGCGCGCGTTCTGGCGTCGTCAGTGGGCGGATCGTGGTAGCGAGATGGAGGTTGCCTTCCAAGGCGCCCCTGGATCCAGTTTCCGGGTGACAGGCGTGTCGCAAGAGCGTGACAGCGCTGTTGTTGGTCTGGGGTTAAAGGGGCGGACCAGCGACAGTCTCAGCTTGGAACTGGACTACAACCTGGGTGTGGACAGACGTCAGACCCAGCACACCCTGATTGCAGGGTTACGTTATACCTGGTAAGCGCCGTGTGCTTTGAGCGGAAATGCTCTTGAAGAGGGTCCGGAATCACGCGTTAGACAAATCTCGACTTTCCATCCCGATTTGTCTATCTTTCTGTACACTCGTTCAATAAGTCAGGAGACACCCATGCCCAGCGCTTCCCGCACCACCCTTGGATTGGCCTTATCGCTTGCCCTGCTTGGCGGGGCGATGTCGCCGCCAGTGCTGGCGCAGGGTGGCGAGACCGTGCGTTTGTCCGAGCGTTGGGACGAAAAGCGGGCCACCGCCTTGCTTGAACGTGCGGTCAAGCATGTCGAGGCCAAGGGTGAGGCAGCGCTGGCGGATTTCAGCCGGCAGGGCGAGTTCATCGACCGCGACCTGTATGTTTACGCCATGGCCATGGATGGGCGTTTTCTCGCCAGTGGTGGCTCGTCGGCTGCATTGATCGGGCAGAACGTGGCCGAGCGTACCGATGCAGCCGGCAAGCCCTTCTTTCGCGAACTGCTGGACAAGGCTGCCGCACAAGGCGGTGGCCGGGTGGAATACCGCTGGCTGAACCCGGTGCAGAACCGCGAGGAGCCCAAGGTCACGCTGTTCCGCAAGGTGGGCGACACCGTGGTGGCGGTGGGTTTCTACGCACCGCGGGCAACGGCGGCCCAGGCCCAGGCCATGCTGGAGCAGGCGGTGGCGGCACTGGCGCTGGATGCCAATGCCGCGCTGGCCGATTTCCAGAAAATCGGCGGCAACTACACCCAGGACGACCTGTATGTGTTCGTCGTCGACATGAAGGACGGACGCTTCCTTGCTCACGGCGCCACGCCCGCACTGGTCGGCCGCAATGGCCACGAACTGCGCGATCCCAAGGGTAAGGCGATCATCACCGACATGATCAATGTGGCCAGCCGCAAGGGGGCGGGCGAGATCGACTACGCCTGGCGCAACCCCACCACGTCCAAGGTGGAAAGCAAGCATACGTATTTTCGAGCGGTCGACGGCAAGCTGGTTGGTGTAGGCTACTACATTCGCTGACCGGTCCCGCCTTCAGAGTGCCGGCAGCTTCATCCCTCGGAGGAAGACAATGAGCACAGTAACCCTGGGTGGAAACCCGATCGAAGTCGCCGGCCGCTTTCCGCAACAGGGCGCGGCCGCACCCGCGTTCTCGCTGACCGCAGCCGACCTGAAGGATGTGGGGCTGGAGGCCTTTGCCGGCAAGCGCAAGGTGCTGAACATCGTGCCCAGCCTGGATACTCCCACCTGCGCAACGTCCACCCGCAAGTTCAACGCCGAGGCTGCCGGCCTGACCGATACCGTGGTGCTGGTGGTATCGGCCGACCTGCCGTTTGCCGCCAAGCGCTTCTGCGTAGCCGAAGGCCTGGAGAACGTGCACACCCTGTCCACCTTCCGCAGTCTGGGTTTTGCCACCGATTACGGTGTGGCCATTACGGCCGGCCCGCTCGCTGGCCTGACCGCGCGTGCGGTGGTGGTGCTCGATGTCGACGACAAGGTGCTGCACGCCGAACTCGTGCCCGAGATCAAGGACGAACCCAACTACGCCGCTGCGCTCGCGGCGCTGGGCTGAGCCGGTCAACCGGCGACACCCGCCGCGATGACCCGCCGTCCTTCCGCCTGCACCGGCCGTCCGGCCCGGCTACCGGTTTCCGGCCGTTGCCTGATCTTCATCGGTGATCACCTCGCGCGCAGCACGCGCGGGGTGCCGGGGGCGCCTCCGCCGCAGACGGTGTCAGCGGAGGCGGTCAGGCTCGCCTGATCGACGCATGTCCTGCGGGCAACCGGGCCAAGGCCTGACCCGCAGCGTCCTGCCGTCGACGGTGGGTCGGGCGGTCTCCTGCCTTTCGTGTCTGTTCCCTTACCGAAATCAGGAGTGCCAAGATGGCTGATCTGTTTGAAAATCCCATGGGGCTGATGGGCTTCGAGTTTGTCGAGTTCGCATCGCCCGTTCCCAATACGCTCGAACCGGTGTTCGAGATGCTCGGTTTCACGCTGGTGGCCCATCATCGCTCCAAGCGGGTAAAGCTGTACCGCCAGGGCGAGATCAACTTCATTCTCAACGAAGAACCGCGCAGCAATGCCGCCTACTTTGCCGCCGAGCACGGCCCTTCGGCCTGCAGCATGGGTTTCCGGGTGCGTGATTCGCATATTGCCTATGACCGCGCGCTGGAACTGGGCGCCCAGGCGGTGGAGATTCCAACCGGGCCGATGGAGTTGCGGCTGCCGGCCATCAAGGGCATTGGCGGTGCGCCCTTGTACCTGATCGACCGCTTCGAGGACGGCCAGTCGATCTATGACATCGATTTCCGCTTCATCGACGGGGTGGATCGCCGTCCGGTCGGTCATGGACTGAAGTTCATCGACCACCTGACCCACAACGTCTATCGGGGCCGTATGGCGTACTGGGCCAACTTCTACGAAAGACTGTTCAACTTCCGCGAACTTCGCTATTTCGACATCAAGGGCGAATATACCGGCCTCACCTCCAAGGCGATGACCGCACCCGATGGCCGCATCCGCATCCCGCTCAACGAGGAGGCTTCGGGCAAGACCGGGCAGATCGAGGAGTTCCTGATGCAGTTCAACGGCGAGGGCATCCAGCACATTGCCCTGTACACCGACGACCTCATCGCCACCTGGGATGGGCTCAAGCGTGCGGGTCTGCCGTTCATGAGTGCCCCGCCCGCCACTTACTACGAGATGCTGGCCGAGCGCCTGCCAGGCCATGGCCAGCCGGTGGCCGAGTTGCAATCGCGCGGCATTCTGCTTGATGGCAGCACCGAGGGCGGCCATCCGCGTCTGTTGTTGCAGATTTTCTCTGGCACCTTGCTGGGCCCGGTGTTCTTCGAGTTCATCCAGCGCAAGGGCGACGAAGGCTTTGGCGAAGGCAATTTCAAGGCCTTGTTCGAGTCCATCGAGCGCGACCAGATCCGCCGTGGGGTCATCACCCCGTCCTGATCGCAGTCGTCCGCAAGCCGTCCCGCCTGGGGCGGTTTGCGGGAACGGATCGACCCGGGTTCCGGAACGCACCCGACCGGTGGCGGTCATACCGCCCGGTAGCTGCCCCAAGATGCAGTGCCGACCTTCCACGTCGGAGCCCCGCATGCCCCAGATCGTCCCACCTTCCCGTCTTTGCCTGCGCCTGTGCGCGGCCTTCGCCCTGACCTTCAGCCTGACTGCACCCGTGGCCGCAGATCCCCAGTGGCAGGGCGCGGCCTTCGAAGGCAGCCGCGCCTCCCTGCAGCAACTGGCCGATGCCGGCGCCAAGGTGATCCGGGTGTATCGCGAATCCGATGCCTGGGTGCTGGACGAAGCACGCCGGCTGGGCCTCAAGGTGGTCATGGGGCTGTGGCTGGAGCACCCACGCCATGGTTTCCGGCTGGATGACGCCAAGGCCTTGCGCGAGCAGGAGTCGCGCATCCGCGCATTCGTCAGACAGCACCAGAGTCACCCGTCCATTGTTGCCTGGGGGGTCGGCAATGAGGTGGAAACCGACCAGCGTGATCCGCGCCCCGCCTGGCGGGAAGTCGACCGCATGGCGGCCGTGGTCAAGCAACTCGACGCCACGCGCCCCACGCTGATGGTGGTGGCTGATACCAGTCTGGACCATCTCAAGCAGTTGGCCGACTGCTGCGCCCATGTCGACATGATCGGCATCAATCTCTACGCCGGTGCGGTATTTGACCTGCCCCAGCGCCTGCGCGATGCCGGCATCCGCAAGCCGGTGGTGGTCACCGAGCTGGGCCCGCTGGGGCAATGGCAGGCCGGGCGCAAGCCCTGGGGCGCGCCGGTGGAGCTGACCAGCCGGCAAAAGGCCGACTTCTTCCGTGCGGCGCTGCCTTTTCTGCGCGATCAGCCACAGATTCGCGGCGTGTTTCCCTTTTTGTGGGGTGCCAAGCAAGAGCAGACTGCCACCTGGCATGGCTTGCTGCTGGCCGACGGCAGCCTGACCGAAATGACCGACGCGCTGAGCGCAAGCTGGGGGCAGCCGGTATCCAGCCCGGCGCCCACGATCATGGGCATCGGCATCTCTGCCGATGTATTTGCGCCCGGCAGTCTGGTATCGGCTGGCGTCGATGCGCGCAGCCACAACGGCACCCGCTTGCGCACCGAATGGCAGGTTCATGGCGAAGCCACCGACCTGCGTCTGGGGGGGGACGCCGAACCCCCCCCGCCCAAGGTCGAAGTGCCACTGCTGGCGGCTGACGCCGGGCACATCCGCTTTCACGCGCCCCGGCAGCCCGGCGCCTACCGCCTGTTCATTACCGTGCGCGACGAAAACGGCAAGGCCGCCACCGCCAACCTGCCCTTTCTGGTCAAGGCCGATTGACCGAAGGGCTGTGTCGGCGTGCTGACGTCAGGGTCAGACCTGAGGTGCGCCGGTAATCTGATGCAGGCGGCTGATCGTGGGCGCATCCAGCCCCAGTCCGTTGCCCAACTGGCGCAGGTAGGCTGCCTCGGCTGGCGTGTCCAGTTCAATGGCGAGCAGGCTGGCCGCATAGACTTCGGCGGCCACCACCGGGTTGGGCACATCGGCAATCAGGCCGGCCATGTCCAGCGGTTGGCGCAGCGCTTCGATCAGGAAGCGTTTTTCGTCTGCACTGACACCATCGTCGTCGATCTTGCCAATAATGCGCTGAATCTCATCCTCGCTGACCTGTCCGTCGGCCTTCGCCGCCGAGACCATCGCCCGCAGGATCAGCTGTTCGGTTTCGGGGGCACTGACCGCAGCCAGCTCCTGCGCTGAAAAGCCGCTCTCCTTGCCGGCAAATGCCGCCTGCGCCCGCTGGCCGTCGGTCCAGTTCTTCAGCGCGGCCATCGCGATCGTGGCCAGGATGGCCATGCCGGTATTGCCCTGCCCCCGGCTGGCACTGGCTCCGCCACGTCCGCCAAGGGTGCCGCCCAGCGCACCACCCAACAGGTCGCCCAGCGGGTTGCCGCCGGCCCGGCCACCACCGCCCAGCATCCCGCCTAGCAGATCGCCCAGGCCACCCGTGGCCGCTGCCCCACCCCCAGCCCGGCTAGCGCCGCCCAGCAAACCACCCAAGGCATCGGCCAGCCCGCCCGCCGCGGCGCCACGGCCACCCGTCTGACCACCCAGCACTGCGCCCAGCAGGTCGCCAATGCCGCCTGCACTGGCTGCGTGTTCCAGCCGCTGCCGTCCCTGTTGCGCCATACCTTGCTGCAGGATCTGTCCCAGCAGATTGCCAAAACTCATGGTTGATTCTCCTCGTCCTGTTGTGTCTGCGCCCTACTGGAACGCCACCTCGGCAAAGCTGCGCAGCTTGCGGCTGTGCAGCTTGTCGACTCCTTGCTGGCGCAGGCGCTCGATGGCGCGAATGCCAATGCGCAAGTGCTGGTCGACGCGCTCGCGGTAAAACTGGTTGGCCATGCCGGGCAGCTTGATTTCGCCATGCAGCGGCTTGTCGCTGACGCACAGCAAGGTGCCATACGGTACGCGAAAACGAAAACCGTTGGCGGCAATGGTGGCGGATTCCATGTCCAGCGCAATCGCCCGGCTCTGGCTGAAGCGTCGCTCGGGGCTGCTGGCGCCCTGCGAGGGCAGCAGCTCCCAGTTGCGGTTGTCGGTGCTGGCCACGGTGCCGGTGCGCATCAGGCGCTTCAGCTCGTAGCCCGACAATTGGGTGATGTCCGCCACCGCGGCCTCGAGCGCAAGCTGCACTTCGGCCAGCGGCGGAATCGGCACCCACAGCGGCAGCTCCTCGTCCAGCACGTGGTCCTCGCGCACATAACCGTGGGCCAGCACATAGTCGCCCAGTTCCTGGGTGTTGCGCAGGCCAGCGCAGTGACCCAGCATGATCCACGCATGTGGGCGCAGTACCGCGATGTGGTCGGTAATGGTCTTGGCATTGGCCGGGCCCACGCCGATATTCACCATGGTGATGCCGCTGCGGTCGTCGCGGGTCAGGTGGTAGGCCGGCATCTGCGGCAGGCGGGGCGGGGCGCTGCCCAGCTCATCGCCCGGCTGCGGCGGATCCCCCACCCAGCGGCTGATCACATTGCCCGGCTCGACGAAGGTGGTGTAGCCATGGTCGGCCTTGGCATCCTCCATCAGGGTATGCCCCAGCTTGATGAACTCGTCGATGTAGAACTGGTAGTTGGTGAACAGCACGAAATTCTGGAAATGCTCTGGCGCGGTGCCCGTGTAGTGGCGCAGCCGGTGCAGCGAATAATCCACCCGCGGCGCGGTAAACAGCGCCAGTGGATGCGGCTCGCCCGGCAGCGGCTCGCACGTGCCGTTGGCAATGCCGTCGTCCATCGCGCCAAGGTCCGGCAGGTCGAACACATCGCGCAGGCGCTGGCGCTGCGCGGCATCCAGCTGGCCTTCTACGTGGTCATGATCCTTCAGCGAAAAATGCACCGGTATCGGCTGCGTACTGCTACCGATCTCCAGCGAAACCCCATGGTTCTGCAACAACAGGCGGAACTGTTCGGGATAGTAGTCGGCAAACAGATCCGGCCGTGTCAGCGTGGTCTCGTAAATGCCCGCCCCGGCCACAAAGCCATAAGACAGACGCGAATCCGCCCGTGCCACGGTGTCGGTGCGCACGCGTACAAAAGGATAGCAGGCGCGCACATGGCGCCCCACATCCTCGCCAGCAACATAGCGCTGCAGCGCCTGGCGCAGGTAATCGACGCTGCTCTGGTAGATGTCCCGCACCCGCGCCATCGCAGCGTCGGCGTCGTCAAAACGGGTCGGGGCAAAATAAGGGGCGTCGGTGGAGATGTCTGGGGGCATCGCGGGCTCCTGGCTATGCGCTCAGCCATCAGCGTAACCCAGAATAATGGACGTAGCGCTGCTCGAGCGCCTTCATTACGCACCTTGAATTCGTGCTGCACGAAAATTATAATTTCGTGCATTGTGACCAAGGAGCCTCATGATGGCCATCACTGCACACTCTCCCACCGTCAAGGTCGTTGGCGCCAACGGCCAAATCTCGCTGGGCAAGCAGTACGCTGGTCGCCAGGTACTGGTGGAAGAATACGAGCCTGGCGTCTGGCTGGTGCGCACGGCCACCGTCGTTCCTGACAACGAGCGCTGGTTGCACGCGCCCCAGGCCGCCACCGATCTGCAAGCGGCCATGGCCTGGTCCGTGGCCCATGCCGCATCGGATGCCGATACCGAAGACACGCTCAAACGTCTTGGCCATGGCGAGCGTTGAAGCCAAGGTCAGGCTCGACCTGAACAACCCGGTGTTTCAGGACAACTTGCTCACGCTGCAAAAGCCCGAACGTCATGCAGCCCTGGATACGCTGCACAAGATCCGCCAGCTAAGCTGGAACCAGCTGTACCGCGACCAGGGCCTGAAATGGGAGAAGATCACCAGCATCAGGCCGTCCCAGGGCATCGACGCGATCTACTCCCTTCGCATCACCCAGGCACGCCGGGCGACCGCATACCGTGATGGGGATTTCATCCGTCTGCTCACCATCGCGCCCGATCACGATGCCACCTATGGCAGGAAGTGAGCGGGCAGCGCTCAGGGTCAATGGGGTCAGACTCCATCGATTTCGCCATCGACTCCCCGCTCCGGCCCTTAACTTCCGTGCCCTGCGCGGATGGCCGACGACATGGCACCCCGGCCTCGGGGTGCCGAGGTGGTCAGTCCGCGCAGGGATGGTGACCAGGGATGCGGATCAGCCTCGGCGGCGCACCGCCAGCGACAGCAGGCCGAGGCCAGCCAGCATCATTGCGTAGCTGCCGGGTTCCGGCACGGCAAGCGCCAGTGCATGGGTAGCCTGTATGTCCAGCGTGGGTGACATCTGGTAGATGAGCCCTTGATCGAAGCTGTTTGCCGAAAGACCGGACAGACCGACCGAGGTGCTACCCGCCCCCAGCACTTCGAAAGACAGGGTGGCCAGTGTCAGCGAGGTCTGGCCGTTATCGGCCACGCCGGGGAAGGCCGAACCGGACAGAATGAGGCCGGTGAAGGCCGAATCGTCGTCCCAGCCTGACCCGAGAGAGACTCCCAGCAACTTCAGCAGTCCGCTATCGAAGGACAGGTCCATGCCGAAAGTCAGTAGTTCGTCACCGGCACGCTCGCCGTCGAAGGGTTGGAGCAGCAGCACATCCAGCGTGAAGGTCTGGCCGATCGAGGCGACCGCGCTGCCTGACAGTTCCACAGTGGCGGCTTGTGCCGACAGGGTGCTGGCGGCAAACAGCGCGGCGAAGAGGGTTTTGATCATCATGTGATTCTCCTTGTGGGGCGGTGCCTTCAGGCCCCGCCCTCATTCGTTTATCGGCTGCTTACTGCTTGACGAACAGTGCGTACCAGAGCTTGTAGTCGGCCTGGGTGATGCAGTGGTCGTTGTCGAAATCGGCCAGCGGCTGATACCGCGCGTCGCCGTCACAACTGCCCAGCGCGGCGCGCTGGGTGTCGCGGTCGGCCACGTTGATGATGCCGTCACCGTTGATGTCGCCACGCTTACGCACCGAGAAGGGCACTCGGGTGGCTGCCTCCTCGTAGCCGTCGTTCAGCAGGAAGGCGACGTAGTATTCGCCGACAGCCAGGCCGCTGAACGACGCAGTGCCCGCGGCTCCACCCGCATAACGCCACTGCACTGACGGGCTGCTGCTGCCCGGCGTCTGAGTCGAGCGGTAGATGCCTAACCAGTCTTTCGCATTGCCGGGCATGCCCGACCAAGTCACCTCCAACGCGTCGCCGGTGCGGATGAGATTGAGGGTGACCCCCAGTGCGCGCGGATCCGGTTCGGGCGTGTTGCCGGCACCCACTGTGAATTCGACGCGGTTCGACACTTCGGTGTAGGAATCATTGATGTAGAGCGCGAGGAAGTACTCACCATCAGGAAGTGCTTCCAGCGGCGACAGGCTGCCGCTGGCGCGGCCATCGACGTAGTAGTAGTTCACCAGCAGGTCGATGCCCGGCACAGCGCCTTTGCGGAATACGCCGATGTAGTCCTTCGCCGTAGCGGGACCGTCGGAGAAGCGGATGTCCAGACGCTCGCCGCTGGCCAGTGCGGTGTTGACCAGACTGACGCTCGCGATCTCGCTACCCACCGCGAAGGGCACGCGGTCGGAAATTTCGAAGTAGGCGTCGTTGATGAAGAAGGCCGCGTAGTAATAACCCTTGTTCAGCGCGCCGAGCGTGACCGTCCCGGATTCGGTCGGCGTGTAGGCCCAGGTGGTGGAACCGATCCCGCCCGGTGTCTGGCCGACGCGATACACACCGATCCAGTCCTTGCTGCCGGCTGGTGCGCCGCTCCAGTTGAAGGTGGGGCGTTCGCCGACATTGAACTGGGTCTTGTTGACTGCAAGTTCGGGCATATTGCCGACATAGAAAGCCAGGCGTGGCGCGATTTCGACATAGCTGTCGTCGGTCAGGAAGGCCGCGTAGTACTCGACGCCCGCGGCCAGCCCCGTAAATGCCATCTGCCCGCTTACGCCCGACACATAAGCCCACTTGATGGACGGCGTGGCAGAACCCGGCGTCTGCCCCTTGCGATAGATGGCGACCCAGTCCTTCGCCTTGCTGCGGCCGTTCAGATACTCGACGGTGACCGGTTCATTTGGTGCCCAGACCTTTTTCGCCATGCGTAGGGCCGGGTCTCCGTCGGCGCTGCCTTCGACCTTGAAGCTTCGAGCGTCCGACCACGAAGACCATTCGGCATTGGCGTCGCGGTGGCGGGCACGGATGTAGTAGCTGCCGTTGTTCAGACCGTACTGCTGCACGGTATAGGTTTCGATATCCACGCCGGCGTGGATGTCCACCGGTTCATAGTCTGGCGAGCCGGTATCGCCGTAAAGGTTCTCGACGTCGCGGATCAGGTCGACCACGGTGCTGGAGAAGGCTGCATCACGCGAGATCTGGAATTGCGTACTATTCATCGCCATGCCCGATGTCGACATGAAGGGCGACAGGCTGAAGGACTGAGGCAGCGTGACGGTTGCACCAGAGGCCGCACCATTCAGCTCGGGTTTTTCCGGCGCGGCGGCGTCCAGGCGGCGTTCGAATTCGTCGATCAGGCGGCTGTTGTAGGCGAAGCCCAGTTTCGGGTGGCCTTCGGCATAGGTTGACACTTTCATCGAACCGGCGTCGAGATCGAATTCGATCAATTGCCAGGTCCAGTTCGCGATGGTTTTTTGCACGTCATCCATGTCGCGTTCGGTCGACTGGCCCCAGAACTGGTCCCAGGCGGTACCGCCGCTGATGATGTGGTAGATCGGCCAGTCGCGAGTCTGCCCGCGTGCGTACAGGTGGTGATGGGCTCCGATGTTCAGCACATGCTTGCGGGTGCCGGCCAGTATCGGCATCGCCGTGTCGCGGAACCACTGAGAGATGTCACCGACGTACTGCTCGGCCTGATATGGACGATGCACGACGCTGATCACCCAGTCGACGTCCGGATCGGTGTTGGCCGCAGCCACTACCTTGCGCAGCCATTCGGCCTGCGCCGAAAAGCCCGACTCGGAGTTCAGATACACCAGCAGCACACGGCCGACCTGGTGCGCATAATAGGTTTCGTCGGCTGCAGCGGCGATGCCCTTGTAGCTGATCTGGTCGTAGAAGTTGTGCGCGCGCCAGTTGACCAGGCCAGGGTCGTAATACGTTTCGTGGTTGCCCAGCGCCGTCATGATGGCCAGATTGCCGGATACCACGGCGGACGGCTTCATGTGCACGAATTCGTAGTGGTCCAGTGTGCCGACGTCGACCTGGTCGCCGTTGTTCAGCATCAGCTGCACCGACTCTTCCAGCGGCAGGCCGGTCAGGGATTCGATCTTGGCCTTGGCTGCCTGCAGCAGCGGCGTGTGGCGATCGTCGTTGCGCAACTGGTGGTCACCAGTCACCAGGATGCGGAAGTGCCCGCTCTTGCGTGCCGCAGTGGGCTGGGTTCGGAAGCGGAACACCGGCGACACCTGGCTGCCGGTGCGCACGCGGTAGGTGTATAGCGTTTCCGGTTGCAGGCCTGTGAGTTGTACGCCGTGCAGGCGGTAGTTCGATGCCAGTGTCTGCGTCGCACCGGACGCCGTTCGGTCCAGCGGTTCGCCATCTACGCCGTACTCGACGATGGATGCGTCGCCTTCGGCGGTTTTCCAGCTGACCCAGATCGAGTTCGCGGTGGGGGTTTGCAGATAGGGTGTAATATCTTCAGCGCTGGCGTTCAATGCGGCGCAGCCGCATACCAGCGCCGCAGCGGCGACGCGAAGCCGTCGCGCGATAGCGGCAGGCAAAGTCATGATCACTGAATCCAGGAGGAGAGGGCTGGATTACAGCGAAATCGCGTTACATCCTGATGCGCGGGTGGCGCAGGTTTCGTAGGCTGTTTGGCTTACTGGACCGACAAGATGGGGCGATTCAATCTCGGGATATCCATTCGATGATGAAAAGGTGATGGGTTAGCCCTGGCCTGCCAAGAGGTTGCATATAAAATCAAGTAGTAAGCCTGCATCGTACCCAGCGTCAGGAATGTTTCGTATTCTTCAGGTTAAGGGCGGTTGGCATGGCGACCCTCAATGCAAGAAGAACGATTGCATGGTGGGACATCCCGACGCCGTGGGCAATCGCATGTGGCCTGACGTCATGGTCAAGCGAATACCGACAAAAATAATGCGATTGGTATTATCATGGCCCTTATCGGTGTCCTTCACTTGCTGTTTTCCTTCCGGTGCCGCTTACCTTGGGCTGATGTAGTAGTTGGCACCCGTCGACTGAGGATGAGAATTGAAATCTGATGGCAATACCTTGCTGCTCGCTGCTGCACTTTCGTGCTCGTTGGCAGCACTTGCTCACCTGGGTTGTATCGTGTTCGGCGGAGACTGCTACCGTTTTCTTGGGGCGGGTGAGCAGATGGCCCAGATGGCTGACCAAGGTCTCTGGTACCCCACGATGGTGACTTCTACCATTGTTGCCGTGCTGCTGATCTGGACCCTTTACGCTCTTTCCGGGGCCGGCGTGATAAGGCGTTTGCCGCTAACACGGTATATCCTGATCGCCATTGCAGCCGTGTTTCTGGCCCGGGGAGCCGCATTTGTGAGTTTGATGCCGCTGTTCCCGGAGAACAGCCTGACGTTCTGGATCGTCAGCTCAGGTATTTGTCTGTTTATTGGTGGGTTATTTTCTGTTGGTACGTTTCAGCAATGGTCAAGCTTGGGTTCCCGGGTAGCGTGATGCGGCACTGATCCTTGATTCTGTTCGCTTGACACCCTTCAAGCTGTGCGACGGGGCGACCCTTGCCCTGTACATTCGCAACTCTCAACATCAGGAACGCAGGGTGAGCATCACTATTCGGCAGGCAGGCACAGCTGACGTAGCCGCGGTGGCATCGCTGTTCGATCTGTATCGGCAGTTCTATGAGCAGCGGCCTGATCCAGAGCTGTCTCGGCAGTTTATCTTCAATCGCTTAAGCGGTAGAGAGTCTGTCGTGCTGATGGCGGAGTCGTCATCATCTGGCTTGCTCGGCTTCTGCCAGTTGTACCCGACATTCTGCTCGGTCGAGGCTCAACCGATCTATTCGCTCTACGACCTGTTCGTTATTCCATCCGCCCGACGCTCCGGGCTTGGCCGCATGCTTCTGTTGGCTGCTGAAGAGAACGCTGCTCGTGAGGGCAAGGTACGCATGGACCTCACCACAGCGCGCACAAATAAGGCCGCCCAATTGCTGTACGAGTCCTTGGGATGGATTCGTGACGACGTTTTCTTGGCCTACAGCCGTCGGGTTGGCGAGCTTGCGCGCAGCGGTCTTTAATGGCTGCTGATTGTTCATAAGCGTGTGTGGTGTCGGTATTGGGTCGAACTGACGACAACGACGTTTTGACCGATGGTCGTTAGATGTTTCCGTCGCGACTCTTGTTGATCCTCTGAAATGCATCGATTGACTTGAGCTCCTGCGGAGTCGCGTTGACGCCGGAACCATGTGGCGTCGCGTCCGCCTCCACACCTGTTCAGCCTCTCCATGCATCGCGCGTATCATCTACACACCGGGTTTCCTCAAGGGGCTTCGAAATGCGCGCCATGGTGCTTGATGTACCCAACAATCCGCTACGCCTGACCGAGCGTGCGGTGCCCAGGCCGGGTGCCGGGCAGATGCTGATTCGGGTGGAGGCCTGTGGGGTGTGCCGCACGGATCTGCATCTGGTCGATGGCGAGTTGCCGTCGCCGATGCTGCCAGTGATTCCCGGGCACGAGATCGTTGGCCGGGTGGCGGCGCTGGGTGAAGGGGTGGTGGGTTTTGCGGTGGGCCAGCGGGTGGGTGTGCCCTGGTTGGGGTGGACCTGCGGCGAGTGTGAGTACTGCCTGTCCGGGCAGGAGAACCTGTGTGATGCGGCCCGTTTTACCGGCTACACGCTGGATGGTGGCTATGCGGAATTCACCGTGGCCGATCAGCGTTACTGCTTTGCCCTGCCCGATCCATTGCCCGCTGCCGAGCTGGCGCCGCTGCTGTGTGCGGGCCTGATCGGTTACCGGGCGCTGGCGATGGCGGGTGATGCGCGCCGTGTCGGTATCTACGGTTTTGGTGCGGCGGCACATATTGTGGCCCAGGTACTGCGCCATCAGGGGCGGGCGTTCTATGCCTTTACCCGGCGTGGTGACGATGCCAGCCAGGCGTTTGCGGCTGAGCTGGGGGCGGCGTGGTGTGGAGCGGCGGACGAATTACCGCCCGTGGCGCTGGATGCGGCCCTGATCTTTGCGCCGGCTGGCGAGCTGGTGCCGGCGGCCTTGCGTGCGGTGCGCAAAGGGGGAACGGTGGTGTGTGCCGGCATCCACATGAGCGATATTCCGGCCTTTCCCTACGATCTGTTATGGGGTGAGCGGGTGTTGCGCTCGGTGGCCAACCTGACCCGTGCCGATGGTGATGCCTTCTTGCGCATTGTGGCGGAATCGCCGGTGCGCACGCATGTCACCCCGTTTGCACTCGAGCAGGCCAACGATGCGCTGGATGCCTTGCGCGCCGGGCGTTTGCAGGGCGCAGCGGTGCTGCTGCCGGGGTGGGATGGGCGCTACGGTTAGCGTACGGGGTGGCGTGACGACGATGCCATCCGTTCGGGCCGCAAGACCCGCCCGGACGGCATCGCCAAGGTGCGCTGTGCGGGATCAGCCCAGCAGCAGGGCGTCGTCGTCGAGTGCCTCGCCACGCACCTTCTCGAACATTTCCAGCAGGTGATGCACGTCCATCCCCTCGCGCTCCTTGCCGGAGACGTCCAGCACCACACGGCCCTGGTGCAGCATCACCGTGCGTTCGCCCACGTCCAGCGCCTGACGCATGCTGTGCGTCACCATCATGGTGGTGAGCTTGTGTTCGGCAACGATGCGGGCGGTCAACTGGATGACGAAATCAGCGGTGCGCGGGTCGAGCGCGGCGGTATGCTCGTCGAGCAGCAGCAGGCGTGAGGGCTGCAGTGCGGCCATCAGCAGGCTGACGGCCTGGCGCTGGCCACCGGACAACAGGCCGATGCGGTCCGAGAGGCGGTTTTCCAGGCCCAGGCCCAGCGTGGCGATCTGTTCGCGAAACGCCTCGCGCAGTGCCGGTTTGACCGCAAACGAAAAGCCGCGCCGTTGGCCGCGCATCTTGGCCAGGGCCATGTTCTCTTCGATGGTCAGGTCTTCGCAGGTGCCGGCGAGCGGGTCCTGGAACACACGCGCAACGTGACGTGCCCGGACCCAGACCGGTTGCCGGGTCATGTCGATGCCGTCGATCTCGATGCTGCCGCTGTCGACACGCTGTTCGCCCGATACCGCATTGAGAAAGGTGGATTTGCCGGCGCCATTGGAGCCGATCACGGTGACGAACTGACCGGACGGGATCTCCAGCGACAGGCCGCGCAGGGCCTGTGTTTCGATCGGCGTGCCGGGGTTGAAGGTCAGGCGCAGGTCTTGGGCTTTCAGCATGTCAGGTCTCCCGCCGGGTGACGAACGAGGTGAGCGTGGGGGGCGTCACTCTAGCCTCCCTTCTTGCCGGCGTTGCGCTGGCGCAGCCTGGGCAGGACCAGGGCGACGGTGACCAGCAGCGCGGTGACCAGGTTCAGGTCCTGCGCCTGCAGTCCGATGAAGTCGGAGTTGAGCGCAAGCGCGATGAAGAAGCGATAGACGATGGCGCCTAGGATGACGGCAAGCGTCGCCAGGTAGAGTTTGCGCGAAGGCAGCAGGCTTTCGCCGACGATGACCGCAGCCAGGCCAATGACGATGGTGCCGACGCCCATCGAGATGTCGGCGCCCCCCTGAGTCTGGGCAAACAGCGCGCCGGCCAGGCCGACCAGTGCATTGGACAGCGCCATGCCGGCCAGCACCGCCAGCCCGGTATTGACGCCCTGGGCACGCGCCATGCGTGCGTTGGAGCCAGTGGCGCGGATTGCCAGCCCGGTCTGGGTGGCAAAGAAGCCGTCCAGCAGCAGCTTGACCGCCAGCACGACAAACACCAGCAGCAGGGGGCGGAAGACATAGTCCACCAGCATCTCGGGCTGCAGCAGGTTGAACACGGTGGGTTCGGCGATCAGCGGGACGTTGGGCTTGCCCATGATGCGCAGGTTGATCGAGTACAGTGCGATCATCATCAGGATGCTGGCGAGCAGGTCCATGATCTTCAGCCGCACATTGAGCCAGCCGGTGATGAAGCCGGCACAGGCGCCGGCCACGGTGGCGGCGATGGTGGCGGTGAAGGGGTCGCTGCCGCTGGCGATCAGCGTGGCGGCGACGGCACCGCCCAGCGGAAAACTGCCATCAACGGTCAGGTCCGGAAAGCGCAGCAGGCGGAACGAGATGTAGACGCCAAGGGCGACCAGGCTGAAGATCAGCCCGATTTCCAGCGCCCCGAGCAGGGTGTAGGTGGACATGGGGAACAACCGGTTGGCGGCGGGACATCCGCCCCGCCCTTACGGACGTACGGCGCTTGTGGCGCCGCACGCGAATCACGAGAGGTGCTGGACGGCTTACTGCACCACTTTGGAGGCCGACTTGACCAGCTCGTCGGACAGGGTGATGCCCTGCTTCTGCGCGGCCGACGGATTGACGTGAAGCTCGAGCTTCGAGCTGGTTTCCGACGGGATGGTGCCGGGCTGTTCGCCTTTCAGGATGCGGGCGACGATCTGCCCGGTCTGCACGCCCAGCGAGCGATAGTCGATGCCGTAGGCGGCCACGGCGCCGCGCGCGACGCTGTCGGTGTCGGCGGCGACCAGGGGAATCTTGGCATCCATGCCCACCTTGACCAGCGACTCATAGGCCGACACCACATTGTTGTCGGTGTTGGTGTAGAACACGTCGACCTTGCCGATCAGGCTGCGCGCGGCCGAGCCGACGTCCACCGAACGCGGCGCGGCGGCTTCTACCAGACTCATGCCGTGCTTGGGCAGCAGCTCGCGCAGTTGCTGGATCACCACCACCGAGTTGGCTTCGCCCGGGTTGTAGACGATGCCGACGCGCTTGGCGTTGGGGCTGACGCGCTTGATCAGGTCGACCTGCTTGTCGAGTTCGAGCATGTCGGAGACGCCGGTGACATTGGTGCCGGAGGCGGCCATCGACGGCACCAGCTTGGCGGCCACCGGGTCGGTGACAGCCGAATACACCAGCGGAATGTTCTTGGTGGCGGCGACCACGGCCTGTGCCGAGGGGGTGGCGATGGCGACGATGACGTCCGACTTGTCGCCAACGAACTTGCGCGCGATCTGTGCGGCCGTGCCGGTGTTGCCCTGGGCGCTCTGGTACTGCCACTTGAGGTTCTTGCCCTCCTCGAAGCCGGCGCTGGCCAGGCCTTCCTTGACGCCGTCGCGTACCGCGTCGAGCGCCGGGTGCTCGACGATGGCGGTGATCGCCACGGACTTTTGTTGCGCCATGGCTGGCGGCACCAGTGCGCAGGCCAGGGCCATCGCACCAATCAGCATCTTGGGTGACTTGATGAAATTCATTGTTCTCTCCTCTTTTTGCCGTGGTGGCTGTATGCGGTGCTCGAGACCGGCATTGTGCCGGCAAGCTGCCTAGCGGGGGCGAGTTTAAAGCGTCCCCGGGATTTCGGCGACTGGGGCAGCCCCGTATGCGGTTCATGGCACCTGTTGTCTTCTCCGGCAGTGCTTGAATGTGCGGCCCGCTACGCTATATTGCATTCATCCTGCATGCGCGAGTGCGAGTCCTTGAGTGTGCCGGAGCCGATACCAACAGGGAGGAGACAAGCATGTTCATCGTGACCAATCGCGAGGTGGACGAAGCCCGGACCACCGTCAAGGATGCCTTCAAGTCGCAAGCCAACGCACGTGGCCCCAATGAGTTGCGGCTGGCCGAGGCAGTGCGCGAAGGCGGCAAATGGAAGGTGCGCATCCTGCCCGACCAGATCACCGACAAGATGGCCAAGGAGGTGGGGCTGGAGCCCACGCTCGATGCGGCAGGCAAGCCGCAGCCGATCTTTGCCAGCAGCTATGTGGCGCGCCGCATCCTGGCGCGGGTCAACCCGAAGATGGCCGGTGGCACAGGCAAGGGTCGCAACCTGCTGTTTTTCGTGCATGGTTTCAATAACAACGTCGAGGCGGTGCTGGACCGCGCCGAGCAGCTTGAACAGACCTATGGGGTGGAAGTGTTGCCCTTTACCTGGCCGGCCAATGGTGGCGGCGTGCACGGGGTGGTCAGCTACAAGAGCGACAAGCGTGACGCGCTGGCTTCCACTGGCGCGTTCGACCGCTGCCTGGGGCGGCTCGAGCAGATCCTGCATGCCATTCACGAAGAGCATGTGCAGCGTGTCGAGGCACTGGCCAACAAGCGCTACGGTAGCGGCGACAAGATCGATGCCGAGCAGTGGGATCGTTTCTTTACCGAGCAGTCGCAGAAATGGTGCCCGTTCAGCGTCAGCATGATGACCCACAGCATGGGCAACTACCTGTTCAAGCATCTGCTGAAATCGTCCATCTACCGCGGCGACCGCCTGTTGTTCGACAACGTCGTCATGGTGGCAGCCGACACCAACAACGAGGGCCATGCCGAGTGGGTGGACAAGATCCAGTGTCGCAACCGGGTCTATATCACCCTCAACGAGCGCGACAGCGCACTCAGCGCATCACGCATGAAGCTGGGGGAACAGCAGCTGGCCAGGTTGGGGCATTACCCGCACAAGCTGGATTCCCGCCAGGCGGTCTATGTGGATTTCACCGGCCAGCCGAGCGTGGGTACTTCGCATGCCTATTTCGAGGGCGAGCCGCTGAAGAACGAGCGGGTCAAGCGTTTCTTCCAGGCCGCCTTCAATGGCGAAACGGCCGAGGACGGCCTGCGCTTCGAGGCTGCGCGCAATCTGTACCGGCTGAAATAGCACCCGCATTACTTGTCGAGCTTCTGCTCGTTGATGTGTGATACCGATGCCGGCGGGGTTGGCACCCCACCCTTCGTGGGGCTGTTGGGTGGTGTTGCTGGGAAGGGCGGGATGGAATCCCGCCGGTGGTTGTGATCGCGCTTGCTTGCGGGATGGCGCATGGACAAGGGGGCTTTTTTGACCGGTTGGGGACGTTGTGGCGCCTGCGGCGGCCGGCCGGTCCTGCTGGCCTGAGGCATTGTGCGATGCAAAAAAGTGTGCATACTGGCACTCCGAGCGCCTTGCGCAAGCCCGTACCACGACGCCCATGATCGATCATCTGCCGATCAGCAACCCGGTTCTCGTCTTCGCCATTGTTGCGTTGTTGATACTGCTCGCCCCTATCGTCATGGGGCGCTGGCGCCTGCCCGGCATGATCGGGCTGCTGCTTGCGGGCGCCTTGCTGGGGCCGAATGCCCTGGGCGTGCTCGAGCGCGATTCGTCCTTCGTGCTGTTCGGCACCGTGGGTCTGCTCTACATCATGTTCAGCGCTGCGCTCGAGATCGACATGACGGTGCTCAAGCGTTACGGTGTGCACAGTGTGGTGTTCGGCCTGCTGACCTTCACCATTCCGATGGGGGTTGGCCTGGTTGTGGCGCGTCATCTGCTGGGTTTCGAGTGGCCGGGGGCGATCCTGCTGGCCAGTACCTTTGCCTCGCATACCTTGCTGACGTATCCGATCGCCAGTCGTCTGGGCATCACCCGCAACCGCGCGGTGACGGCCGCGGTGGGCGGTACCATTGTTACCGACACGCTGGCACTGCTGGTGCTGGCGGTCATTGCCAGCTCCACCCGGGGGGAGATCGATGAGTTCTTCTGGTATCGCCTGGGGGCCAGCCTGCTGGTTTATGTGCTGGCGATCCTGATCGGATTGCCGATCATGGCGCGCTGGTTCTTCCGCAATGTGGCGCGCGATGGGGTGGCCGAATTCGTCTTTGTGCTGGCGGCGGTGTTTGCGGTGGCGGCAGCGTCCCACCTGGCGGGGTCCGAGCCCATTGTTGGCGCTTTCCTTGCGGGTCTGGCGCTCAACCGCTTGATTCCGCACCACGGCACGCTGATGAACCGCATTCAGTTCACTGGCGAGGCGATCTTCATCCCCTTTTTCCTGCTGTCGGTGGGCATGCTGCTGGACCTGCACATCTTCCTCAGCGGTCCGCGTGCATGGGCGGTGGCGTTTGCCATGGTCGCGACGGTGCTGGTGACGAAATGGCTGGCCGCCGAGGCCACCCGCGTGTTGCTGCGTTACAGCAAGGACCAGGCGCGGCTGGTGTTCGGCCTGAGCGTGCCGCAGGCGGCGGCGACGCTGGCCGCCACCATTGTTGGCTACGATCTGGGCCTGTTCGATGATGCGGTGGTCAATGGCGCGATCCTGATGATCCTGGGCAGTTGCCTGATTGCACCGATCATGGTCGATCGCCACGGCCGCGCCCTGGCGCTGGCGGCCGAGGCCGAGCCGGTGGAGGCAGTCGGGCCGCAGCAGCGCATCGTCGTGGCGTGCTCCACGCTGGCGTCGGCGCGACCCTTGCTGGAGCTGGCGATGCTGACCCGGGATACGGCCCAGCAACAGCCGGTGTTTCCGTTGACCGTGGTTGAGGACGGGCGCAGCAGCATGGAGGACGTGGCCCGTGCCGAAGCCGAACTTGGCAAGATGGTGGCAATGCTGTCGGCTGCTGCGGTGCCGGCCCAGCCGGTGACGCGGATCGCGTTCAACGTGACCTCCGGCATCCTGCGGGCACGGCGTGAGCTGCGGGGCAGCGATGTGATCATCGGCTGGCGTGGGCGGTCCACGCCGCATGAGTTGTTCTTTGGCTCGCTGATGGAGCAGATGCTGCGCGACCGCCACTTCAACCTCACCATCGCCCGTCTGCCCGAGCCGCTCAACACCAATCACCGCATTGTGGTCGCTGTGCCGCCCAACGCCGAGCGTGAGGAGGGTTTCGTTCAGGCTGCCGGCACGATCAAGCGGCTTGCCCAGCAACTGGGGGCGCCGGTGGTGCTGGTGGGGGCGCAGGCGGGTGAGGCGCGGGTGCAGCGCGCATTCGAACGCATCAAGCCGGCCTGCGACGTACGGCTGCAGTCGTTGCCGCAGTGGAAGTCGGTGCTCGAGGCCCTGCCGGGGCTGGTGGGCGATGGCGATCTGCTGGTGGTGTACGGCGTGCGTGCCGGTGGCCTGGCCTGGGATGCGCGGGCAGCGATGCTGCCCGAGCGCCTGGCCGAACAGCGGCCGCGCTTGAACCTGCTGGTGATGTATCCGGCCGAACGGGTGCCCGAGCTCGAGGGTGAAGAGCCGATGACCGAGATCCGTCTTTGATTCCGGGCTTGGCTTCGCTGCGGCCCCGCTCCTAGAATGCGGAGCCCGACCGGGCCACGGGTGCCGGTCTGCCGCGTTCAACGGAATGATCGACGATGGAACTCAAATGGCTGGAGGATTTCCTCAGTCTCGCCGAGACCGGCAGCTTTTCGCGCTCGGCCGAGCAGCGCCATGTCACCCAGTCGGCGTTCTCGCGCCGGATCCGCGCACTTGAGGCCTGGCTTGGGGTGGCGGTGGTCGATCGAAGTACCTACCCTACCCGGCTGACGGCGGCGGGCGAGGCCTTCAAGGGACCGGCGGCGGATCTGGTCAGCCGTCTGCATGCAGCCCGTACCCTGGCGCGTGGCCAGCAGCCGGCCGCGGGTGATGCGCTGGTGTTTGCAGTGCCGCACACCCTGGCGTTTGCCTTCTTTCCTGCCTGGCTGGGCCGGCTCAAACGGACTTTCGGCGAGGTGCCGACACGCCTGATGGCCGGCAATGTGCACGATGTGGTGACCACCCTGGTCGAGGGTGGCTGTGATCTGTTGCTGTGTTATCACCACCCTTCCCATCCGGTATGGCTGGATCCAGCACGTTTCGAGGGTCTCAGCCTGGGGGTGGAGCAGGTGCGCCCCTTCATTCCGCGGCAGATGGCCGACAATCCGCGCTGGCAGTTGCCAGGCCGTCCCGATGCGCCGATTCCCTTCCTGCGTTATGGACCCAATACCTATCTGCGGCGCATGACCGACATCATCCTTGATCGTGCGAGTCCGCCCGCCGAACTGGCGCTGCAGTACGAGTCGGACATGGCCGAGAGCCTGAAAGCCATGTTGCTGGCCGGCCATGGTCTGGCCTTTCTGCCGACAAGTGCGGTGGCACGCGAACTGGAGCGGGGCGAGGTGGTGAGCGGCGGTGGGGCAGCGTGGTCGCTGCAGATGGAGGTGCGCCTCTATCGCGACCGCGCCAACATGCGTCCTGGCCTGCTGCGCTTGTGGCAGCACCTGATCACGGCGGGTGCTGCTGATAAGGCGCCCGACGCGTGAGCATGCGCCAGCCCTTTTCGGTCGATGAACTGCGTGCCGGGCGCATGCGCCTGCTGCGTCTGGTGGGTGTCGTACTGGTGTTGCTGGTGCTTGCGGTGACCACCTATCGCTACAGCGAATCGCGCGCCATGCAGTTGGCGCGTGTAGAAGCCGGCCACCGGCTGGAGCTGTTTGCGGCGGCGGTCGATGGGGTGATCCGCCGCCTGGAGCACGTGCCGTCAACGGTCGAGCTGAACCCGGATGTGCGTGCCCTGCTGGTGGCGCCTGAAGTCGTCACCCGCATGCGTGTCAATGCCTATCTCGAGGTCATGAGCCGGCAGGTGGGCGCGATTGCGATCTTCGTGCTCGATCACGATGGCGTTGTGGTGGCAGCGTCGAACTGGAACGATGTCACCAGCTTCATGGGGCTGGACCTGTCCTACCGCACCTATTTCCGCTGGGCCTATGCCGGCCTGACCGGACGCCACTTTGCCGTTGGCACCGCGCAGGGCGAGCCGGGGTACTACGTATCGCGTCCTGTACGCGACAGCGAGGGCGTGGTGGTCGGTGTCACCGTGGTCAAGATCGGGCTGGGTGACATCGATCTGGCGCTGGGCGCACTCAGCGAGCCGGCCCTGGTTGCCGACAGCAATGGCGTGGTGATCATGAGCCCGCGGGAAGACTGGCGGTATACCGCGCTCGAGCCGATGCGCCCCTCGCTGCAGGCCGACATCGAACGCAGCCGTCTGTACGACAACCGGCCGATCCGGCCGTTTCCGGTGGCGGTACCGTTCCGCAACTGGTCGGCGGACGCCACCGTCAGCCTGCCGGTGCCAGCCTTGCACCCGCCGCGTGGCCGGACGCAGATGGTGCGTCATCAGATGGTGTCGCGCCCGCTGGAGCGGGTGGGTTGGTGGCTGGTGTTGTTCTCCGATCTGTCGGCGGTGCATCGTCAGGCGCTGGCGCATGCCGCGCTGGCCGTGACGATGGGCGGCTTGCTGCTGATGCTGTCGCTCTATCTGGCACAGCGGCGGCGCATCGTGCGCCAGAAGCTGGAAAACCAGGCCATGCTGGAGCAGGCCAACCTTGAACTGGAGGAGACCGTGCAGCGGCGCACGCAGGATCTGTCCACCACCAATGCCCGCCTGCGCGAGGAGATCGTCGAGCGTCGCAATGCCGAACGCACACTGCGTGCGGCACAGGACGAGCTGGTGCAGGCAGCCAAGCTTGCGGTGCTGGGGCAGCTCGCCACCGGCATCACTCATGAGCTGACCCAACCGCTGGGGGCGATCCGCACCTTGTCCGGCAATGCGGCCGAGTTCCTGCGGCGGGGCAGCGTGGAGACCACCGCGAAGAACCTGTCGATCATCAGCCGGCTGGCCGACCAGATGGGCGCCATCATTTCGCCGCTGCGCACCTTTGCACGCAAGTCGCCTGCGGTGCCGGCACGGGTGGATGTGGCGCACGCCGTTGCCAATGCGCTGTTGCTGCTCGATCAGAAGTTGCAGCGTAACGCGATTGAGCTGGACAACCGGGTGGCGGCGGAGACGGCGATTGCCTGGTGCGACCCGATCCGGCTCGAACAGGTGCTGGTGAATCTGATCGGCAACGCTGCTGACGCCATGGCCAGCCAGGCGGGTGAGCGCCGGCTGGTGTTGAGTACGCACACCGATGACGCCGGGCGGCTGTTGTTGTGCGTGACCGACAATGGTCCCGGGCTGGCGCCAGAAGTACTGGCTCGTGTGTTCGAGCCCTTCTTTACCACCAAGCCGGTCGGTGAGGGCCTGGGCCTGGGTCTGCCGATCTCGCGCGATATCGTGCGTGAATTTGGCGGCGAACTGAGCGCGTCGAATGCGCCCGGTGGCGGCGCCTGTTTCTGCATCACCTTGCCGGTGCCACACCTGGAGACTCCGACATGAACACGCTGAACGTCCTGCTGGTGGAGGACGACCCCAATATGCGCCTGGGGTGCGAACAGGCTTTTGAACTGTCTGGCATCCCGGCGGCCTCGGTGCCGTCGGCAGAGGCGGCGCAGCGCGAGATCGAGCACAACCCGCCCGCGGTCATCGTGACCGATATGCGCCTGGGTGGGGCAGATGGCCTGCACTTGCTGCGCTGGAGCCAGGCCCGCGATGCCAATCTGCCGGTGATCATGGTCACCGGGCATGGTGATGTCACCCTGGCGGTGGAGGCGATGCGCAGCGGTGCCTACGATTTCATCACCAAACCGTTTGCGTCCGACCACCTGGTGGAGGTGGTGCGGCGGGCGCTGGAGAAACGCAGCCTGACGCTGGAGGTGGCCGAGCTGCGTCGCCGCCTGGCCCAGCGCGAGGGGGCGGAAGCCAGCCTGATTGGCCGTTCGCCGCAGATGGCGCGGGTGCGTCAGCTGGTGGCGGATGTGGCGGGCAAGGCGGTGGATGTGTTGATCCACGGCGAGACCGGCACGGGCAAGGAGCTGGTGGCGCGCTGCCTGCATGACCTGGGTCCGCGTGCCAAGGGCAATTTTGTCGCACTCAATTGCGGCGGCCTGCCCGACAACCTGATCGACAGCGAACTGTTCGGCCATGAGCCGGGGGCGTTTACTGGCGCGACACGGCGTCGTGTGGGCAAGGTGGAGCATGCCCACGGTGGCACGCTGTTTCTCGACGAGGTCGAGAGCATGCCGGTGGGGGTGCAGGTCAAGTTGCTGCGGGTGCTGCAGGAGCGGGTGGTGGAACGTCTGGGGGGCAACCAGCAGGTGCGGGTCGATACCCGGGTGGTGGCGGCCACCAAGGATGATCTGAAGCAAAGGGCCGAGGCGCAGCAGTTTCGTGCCGACCTGTACTACCGCTTGAACGTCGTCACCATTGAGCTGCCGCCCCTGCGTGAGCGTCGCGAGGACATCCCCTTGCTGCTTGAGAACTTCATGCAGCAGGCGGCGCGCCGGCATGAGCTGCCCTTGCCCGAGCTGTCGCCGGCCGATCTGCGCCACCTGATGGCGCAGGACTGGCCAGGCAATGTACGCGAGCTGCGCAATGTCGCCGACTGCATGGTGCTGGGCATTCCCCATGCGCGGGTCGACGCGGCCTGCGGTGAAGGCCCTTCGCTGGCGGAGGCGGTGGAGGCTTTCGAGCGTAGCCTGATCGGCGAGGAACTGCGCCGCCAGGGCGGTAATCTGACCCGTGCGGCTGAACGTCTGAGGGTGGCCAAGACCACCTTGCACGACAAGGTGCGCAAGTATGGGTTGGGTGGACGGCTGGGTGAAGTTTGAGCCTGTTTGTTCGGATTTCCGAACGCGAATTCGGCCGGAAATCCGGTTTTCCGAACATCTTGCCGATAAGCGAGGCATTTTTTATCGACGATTCAAAGCGTTACTGATTGTTACCGGCTGGCGTGCTTCGTGCTGAAGGATGACGGACTGCTGACAGCGCGCCAAGGTATCTGCGCTGGGGTGGTAGCCTTGTTTACACCTTCGTGTTGTATGTCCAGGAGACGAGAGAATGATCAAGCTTGGTGCAATCGCGGCGATGCTGGCCGTTGTCGGTGGTGGTTTTTCCGGGGCGGCGCATGCCCAGCAGAAGTTCGTCACCATCGGTACGGGTGGCGTCACCGGCGTGTATTACGCCGCAGGCGGGGCGATCTGCCGGCTGATGAACAAGGACCGCGCCCAGCACGGTATCCGCTGTTCGGTCGAGAGCACCGGCGGTTCGGTATACAACATCAACACCATCAAGGCGGGTGAGCTCGACTTTGGCGTTGCCCAGTCCGATGCCCAGTTCAACGCGATCAAGGGCCTGGCCCAGTTCAAGGATGGTGCGGTGTCCGATCTGCGTGCCGTGTTCGCGCTGCATCCCGAGCCGCTGACCGTGCTGGCACGCAAGGAAGCCGGCATCACCAGGTTTGAAGACTTCAAGGGCAAGCGCTTCAACGTCGGCAACCCGGGCTCGGGCACCCGCGCCACCATGGACCAGTTGCTGGCCAGCCTGGGCATGAAGACCGCCGATTTCTCGCTGTCGTCCGAACTCAAGCCTGACGAGCATGGCGCTGCCCTGTGCGACAACAAGATCGACGGCTTTGCCTATGTGGTCGGCCACCCGGCTGCCAACATCCAGGACCCGACCACCACCTGCGGTGCCAAGCTGGTGTCGATCACCGGCCCGGCAGTGGACAAGCTGATTGCCGAATACCCCTACTACGCCACCGCCACCATCCCCGCTAGCATGTACGCAGGCAACCCGGATGCGACCAAGACCTTCGGCGTCGTGGCCAGCTTCGTGACCTCGGCCAAGGTGGGCGACGACGTGGTCTACACCATGGTGAAGGCGGTCTTCGACAACTTCGAGGACTTCAAGAAGCTGCACCCGGCCTTTGCCAACCTCGAGCCCAAGGACATGATCAAGGGCGGCCTGTCGGCGCCGCTGCACAATGGTGCGGTGAAGTACTACAAAGAAAAGGGCTGGATGTAATCCTGCACGGGGCGGGGCCGTCCGTCGGCCCTGTCCTGATCGAGATGGGCTCGGAAAATACTAAAATACGGAGATCCGGCACATGGCTTCAGCGGACCAGGCAAAACCCGTACATGAACTGACCGACGAACAGCTCAAGCAGATCGTCGCCGAAGCGGACACTGGTGGCCGCAAACCCACCGGCTTTGCAGCCGGACTGCTGCTGATGGTGGCGCTGGCGTGGTCGCTGTTCCAGCTCTGGATCGCCTCGCCGCTGCCGTTCTCGCTGGGCATCTTCGTACTCAACGACACCGAGTCCAGGGCCATTCACCTGGCTTTTGCGGTGTTCATGGCGTATGCCGCCTATCCCGCCTTCAAGCGTTCGCCACGGGCCTATGTGCCGATTGTGGACTGGGTGTTTGCGCTGGTTGCGGCGTTCTGCGCGGCTTATCTCTTCCTGTTCTACCGCGAGCTGGCTTCCCGGCCCGGCTCTCCCACCGATTTCGACCTTGCCATTGCCGTGGTCGGCCTGGCCTTGCTGCTGGAAGCGGCACGTCGTGCATTGGGTCTGCCGATGGTGATTCTTGCGGTGGTCTTCCTGGTGTATATCTTCTTCGGCCAGTACATGCCGGATGTCATCGCCCACCGTGGAGCCTCGCTGTCCAAGGGCATGAGCCATCTGTGGCTGACGACCGAGGGGGTGTTCGGGGTGGCCCTGGGCGTGTCGGCGAGTTTCATCTTCCTGTTCGTGCTGTTTGGCGCCTTGCTCGAGACGGCCGGGGCGGGCAACTACTTCATCAAGTCGGCCATTGCGCTGCTGGGCCACATGAAGGGTGGTCCGGCCAAGGCGGCCGTGGTGGCGTCGGCCAGTACCGGGGTGATCTCGGGCTCGTCGATTGCCAACGTGGTGACGACGGGTACCTTCACCATTCCGCTGATGAAGAGCGTGGGCTACCGCGCCGACAAGGCCGCCTCGGTCGAGGTGGCCTCCTCGGTCAATGGCCAGTTGATGCCGCCGGTGATGGGCGCTGCAGCCTTCCTGATGGTCGAATATGTGGGTATCAGCTACATCGAGGTCATGAAGCATGCCATTGTGCCGGCCTTGATTTCGTATATCGCACTGTTCTACATCGTGCACCTTGAAGCGCTCAAGATGAACCTGCAAGGTCTGCCGCGACGCGAACCGCTGCCCTGGCAGCGCGCGATGATCAGCACCTTGATGACGGTGTCCGGGGTGATCATCCTGGCTGCCATCGTGTACTGGGGCTTTGGCTGGATCAAGACCTTGGTGGGCGATTACGCCTTTGCCGTGGTGGGCCTGCTGATGCTCGGTGCCTATATCGCCATCGTGCGCTATGCGGCCAACTACCCCGAACTGCACATGGATGCACCGGGCGAGAAGATGGAATACCTGCCCGAGATCGGCGCCACGCTGAAGTCCGGCCTGCATTACCTCTTGCCGGTCGCGGCCTTGATCTGGAACCTGATGGTCGAGCAGCTCTCGCCTGCGCTGTCGGCGTTCTGGGCCACGCTGTTCCTGATCTTCATCCTTGTCACCCAGCGTCCGCTGTTTGCGCTGTTCCGCGGTACGGGCGCCTTCGCGCCGGCGCTGCGTCAGGGCTTCCGCGATCTGTTCGACGGTCTGGTGACCGGGGCGCGCAACATGATCGGCATCGGCATCGCCACAGCGACCGCCGGTGTCATCGTCGGCACGGTGACGCTGACTGGCATCGGTCTGGCAATGACCGAACTGGTCGAAGTGCTGTCGGGCGGCAACCTGATGGTGATGCTGTGCCTGGTGGCGGTGATCTGCCTGATCCTGGGCATGGGCCTGCCAACCACGGCGAACTACATCGTGGTGTCCACGCTGATGGCGCCGGTGATCGTCGAGCTGGGCGCGCAGACCGGCTTGCTGGTGCCCTTGATTGCGGTGCATCTGTTCGTGTTCTATTTTGGCTTGATGGCGGATGTGACGCCGCCTGTGGGGCTGGCGTCCTATGCCGCCGCCGGCATCGCCAAGAGCGATCCGATCAAGACGGGCTTCACGGCCTTCGGCTATAGCGCGCGGACGGCGATCCTGCCCTTCATGTTCATCTTCAACACCCAGTTGCTGCTGATCGGGATCACGGACATCTTCCATCTGGTGCTGACCATCGGCAGTGCAACCTTGGCCAGCCTGATGTTTGCCGCGGCGACCCAGGGCTTCTTCGTGACCCGCAACCGCATTCACGAGACCCTGATCCTGTTGCTGGTGACCTTCAGCCTGTTCCGGCCCGGTTTCTGGATGGACATGCTCTATCCGCCCTATCAGGAATTGCCGGCGACCGAACTGACCCGCATGGTCGAGGAGGCGCCACGCAATGCCAATCTGCGCGTGTGGGTCGAAGGCACCACGATTGAAGGCCGTGACATTGCCAAGGGCGTGCTGCTGCCGCTGGGTGACACGGCGGGCAGTGCGCGTGAACGCCTGGCGGCGATGGGCTTGACGGTGATGGCATTGGGCGATGATGTGCAGATTGCTGCCGTGCGCTTTGGCAGCCGGGCCGAGAAGCTGGGGCTGGAGCAGGGCTTCACCTTTACCGCGATCGAGATACCGTCGCCGGAGCGTCCGGACAAGGAGTGGATCTTCATCCCCACCCTGGCCTTGCTGGCCCTGGTGTGGTTCACGCAGCGAGCCCGGCGTCAGCGTGAGCTGGCGAGCAAGCCGGCTGCCGTCTGAGCCTGCCCGGACAGCGACCCCCGAACCCTCCGCACGGCGGGGTGTTCGGGAGTTTTTCATTTACACGGTGATATCGTGAAGCTCATCTCGAGCGGGTGAAAACCGGACCCATGTCGAGGTATGGCAAGGTTATGCGTGCAACGCATGACCCGATGAGGCAACAGCATCATGCTGCAGCGCACGGGCTCGCAGAATGCGTCATCGCCAACACGGAGACCCGCGATGACTGCACTGCCCAATACCGATCAAGCGTCTGCCCGCCTTGCCGGCTTGTCCTATCTCAATCCGGCTGCGCCCGAACCGTGGGCGAGTTTTGTTGAGCAGATCGAGCGCGTCCGCCCCCATCTCGGCGCGCTCGAACGCTGGATCGAAACCCTCAAGCACCCCAAGCGCACCTTGATCGTCGACGTGCCGATCGAACGCGATGACGGCACCATTGCCCACTACGAGGGCTATCGCGTGCAGCACAACCTGTCGCGCGGCCCCGGCAAAGGCGGTATCCGCTTTCACCCGGCTGTCACCCTCAACGAGGTGATGGCGCTGGCGGGCTGGATGACGGTGAAGAATGCTGCCGTCGGCCTGCCTTTTGGTGGCGCCAAGGGGGGCATCCGGGTTGATCCGAGCAGCGTCAGCAAAGGCGAGCTGCAGCGCATCACCCGCCGCTTCACTTCCGAGATCGGCATCATCATCGGCCCCGATCGCGACATTCCGGCACCGGATGTCGGCACCAACGAGATGACCATGGCGGTGATGATGGATACCTTCTCGATGAACCGAGGCGGCACCGCCACCGGTGTGGTCACCGGCAAGCCCATTGCACTGGGCGGTAGCCTGGGGCGCAAGGAGGCGACCGGTCGCGGGGTGTTCATCGCCGCACGCGAGGCGGGTCGGCACCTGAAGCTGCCGATCGAGGGCGCAAGGGTGGTGGTACAGGGTTTTGGCAATGTGGGCGGTATCGGTGCCCGCCTGTTTCACGAGGCCGGTGCGAAGGTGATCGCGGTGGCCGACCACACAGCCACGCTGGTCAACGAAGCAGGGATCGATATTCCGGCTGCGCTGGCGCATGTGGCGGCAACCGGCGGGCTGGCCGGCTTTGGCGGTGCTGCGTCGATCGACATCGAGGATTTCTGGCAGCTGGCGTGCGATTTTCTGGTACCGGCCGCGCTCGAGGGCCAGATCACCGAAGCCCGCGCCAACGGCATCCGTGCGAAGGTGGTGGTGGAAGGCGCCAACGGCCCGACGACGCCGGCAGCAGACGACATCCTGCGCGAGCGTGGCATCCTGGTGGTACCGGACGTGCTGGCCAATGCTGGCGGCGTGACCGTGTCCTACTTCGAGTGGGTGCAGGATTTCTCCAGCTTCTTCTGGACCGAGGACGAGATCAACGCTCGCCTGGAGCGCATCATGGTCAGTGCCTTCGATGCGATCTGGCAGGTTGCTGCGGACAAGCGCATCTCCTTGCGCACCGCCGCCTTTGTCATCGCCTGCCACCGGGTGCTGGAAGCACGCGCCGAGCGCGGTCTGTACCCCTGAGGCCTGTATGTTGTAGGCGGGATGGCATCCCGCCGGGGTGGTGGTGTTGATGGGGCGGGGTGTGTGGCCTTGTCGGGTGAGGTGCCGGGGCCGGCGGGGTTGTCACCCCGCCCTACTGGGTGTCAGCCAGTCCGGATGGCCGTTACCCGGTTCGCCACGCACGCAGGCAAAGAAGCGTCTTTGCAGTTCTCGGGTCACCGGGCCTGGTCTGCCATTGCCGATCCGTCTGCGGTCCAATTCGATCACCGGTGTCAGTTCGGCCGCCGTACCGGTAAAGAACACTTCGTCGGCGACATAGAGTTCGTCGCGGGTGATGCGGCGGGTGCGGATCTCGAAGCCGGCGTCGGCGGCGAGGGTATGCAGCGTGCGACGGGTGATGCCGTCGAGTGCGGAGGTGATCTCGGGTTCGTGGATCACCCCGCGTTTTACCAGGAACACATTCTCGCCCGGCCCCTCGGCGACAAAGCCGTCGGTGTCCAGCAACAGGGCTTCGTCGTAGCCTTCGGCGCGGGCCTCGCGGCAGGCGAGGATGGAGTTGGTGTAGGTCGACACCGACTTTGCCCGGCACATCTGCACATTGACGTGATGTCGGGCAAAACTCGAGACCTTGACCCGGATGCCGCGGTTCAGGCCATCCTCACCGAGGTAGGCGTTCATCACCCAGGCGGCCACCATCACATGGGTGGCCGCCCCCAGTGGGTCGATACCGGCTTTTTCCGCGCCCAGGAACACCAGTGGGCGAATGTAGGCCTGCCGCAGGCCGTTGCGGTGCACCGCCGACATGCAGGCCTGCTTCAGCGTGGGGCGATCGAATGGCATGTCCAGGCCGAGGATGTGAGCCGAGTCGAACAACCGCTCGATGTGTTCGTCCAGCCGGAAGATGGCTGGACCGGCCGGGGTGTCGTAGGCGCGGAGGCCTTCGAAGCAGCCCAGGCCGTAATGCAGGGTGTGGGTCATTGCGTGGACGGTGGCGTCGCGCCAGGGCAACCATTGCCCGTCCATCCAGATCCAGCCGTCGCGGTTTGCCATGCTCATGGTGTGTTCCTCAGTCGATCGATAGGGCGCTGATCCGGCGATGCCGGGCGTCGTGGCACACCACGGTTGGCGGTGCGTTCGATCCACGTGACGAAACGGCTATGGGTTTCAGCGGCGGGGCGAGGGTGGTCGCGTGGCCGTGTGGAAATCGAGCAGTGCGTATGGAGGCAGATTGCCGATTGGCGTCCGCTGGCTCAAACGAAAACAGTGGGGTTTGAGGTGAACGTGATTCACTTCAAATGCGACCCTGCTGTGCACCGCTCAGGTGCTGCTGTCCTCGCGTGCGCGTACCTGCAACCAGCGGACGAACTGCCGGATCCACGCTTGGGCATAGGCTTCCGGGCGCAAGACTGCATGGAAACCCTTGCCGGCGATGGTCGTGTCGAAGGGCCGGACCAGCGTGCCGTCGGCCAGGTACCCGCGTGCTAGCAGGCCCACTGTCAGCGCAATGCCGACGCCGGCGGCGGCGGCTTCGAGCATCAGCATCGAATCCTCGAACAACAGGCCGTCGGCGGGTTCGGCGCGCTTCAGGCCAGCGGCCTCGAACCAGGGTTGCCATTGCAGCAAGGGGTGGCGCAACAGCGCGAGGGTGTCGAGTCTGGCCGGATCGGGTGGCGTGCCCAGACGGGCGGCAAGTGCCGGGCTGCAGACGGGAAAGACGCTTTCCTGGCGCAGGGCATAGGCCTCCAGCCCGGGCCATGGAGGGTCGCCATAATAGATGGCGACATCGGCGCGACCGCTGGCGACCGGTTCCAGGGTGGAGGCGGAGGACAGCACGAATTCGATGCCGGGCTGGGTTGCGCGATAGTCGGCCAACTGAGCGACGAACCATTTTGCGCCCAGGGCGGGTGCCACCGACAGGCGCAGGCTGCGGGTGTGGGTGCCGCGCAGGCGGGTGCTGGCATGCGTCAGCCGCCCCAGTGCGGCCTGTACCTCGGCCAGATAGGCGCGTCCGGTCTCGGTCAGCACAACCTCACGGTGGCGGCGTTCGAACAAGGGCTGGCCCAGCCAGTTTTCCAGCGTCTTGATGCGGTGGCTGATTGCCGATGGGGTCAGGTTCAGCGTCTGTGCCGCGGCCAGGAAGCTGCCGCAGCGCGCGGCGGCCTCGAACGCCGCCAGGGTGTGAAGCGGAGGCAGATCCACTGTAGCCGAGCGGTGCTTAGCGCCCGCAAGGCCGGCGCTCGGCCCCGCAGCGGTCGAACTCGCCCAATGGGCGGTCGAAGGTGTACTCCAGCGGATCGCCGATCCACTCTTTGGCGGTTTCGCCGACGGTGCCGGTGGGCAGCGTGAAAGGCAGCGCGAGAATGAAGCCGGCGGTGCCGATCACGGTGGCAACCAGCCCGAGCGGGCGCACCACGATCAGATCCACCGCCATGTCGCTGCCACGGTCGCCAGTCACCGGCTCGCCATGCTGGGCCGCGGCGGGCAAGCTGCCCGCAAGGGTCAGGCTGGTAACGAGTACCAGGCGGAGGAGTCTTGCGTGAA
This sequence comes from Parazoarcus communis SWub3 = DSM 12120, assembly GCF_003226565.1. Taxonomy (GTDB): domain Bacteria; phylum Pseudomonadota; class Gammaproteobacteria; order Burkholderiales; family Rhodocyclaceae; genus Parazoarcus; species Parazoarcus communis. The sequence goes on from NZ_QKOE01000002.1 coordinate 156,472, forward strand.
GGGTGGGTGTCGGCATCGATGGCGCCTCCGATACGGACGGAACAGTCGTGATGTTACGCGCAATCGGTGCAGTGGGGGGGCTGGAAGCGCGCCTGTCAATTGCGTGATGTTTGACACAGTCCGGCGTCGTTCTGCGGCACAAGGTGGAATTTCTGCCCGAACGGACGTGTCTCAGCGCGGCAAACCGCGCACAAGTCGCGATACACTGCGTATCGGCAACGGCTGATGCGGCACCGCAATGTAACGGTATCAGTGTACGGACATTCCTCAGCATCCAGAGCTGGATGGGGAGAGGGCGTTCGTTGATTAGGACCGGAAGATTGCCGGAACCAGGTGAGGGTCGCGTGCCGGGCGGGAAACAGCGGAATGAGGGCGTGTTTCTTGACAGGTGCGGCAGATCGCCGGTTTGACGGCCTTCTGGCATGACCAGATGACAGGCAACATGAAGAACAAGAAAAATCCGCATCCTGTGCCGCCGACGCCGGCTGGCCGCAAGACCTTCATTGCCGGTATCGGCGCTTCCGCTGGCGGCCTGGAGGCGTTGACGCAGCTGATCGGCCAGTTGAGGCCGGGTCTGTCCTGTGCGTATGTGGTCCTGCAGCATCTGTCCCCCAGCTATCGCAGCATGATGGCGGAGATTCTCGGTCGTGAGACCGATCTCAGGGTGAAGGAGCTGGAACAGGGTGACGTGCCTGAGCCGGGGGTGGTGTATGTGGTGCCGTCCAACGCCAATGCCTTGCTCAAGGACGGACGTCTGGTGCTGGTCCATGCGCCACCCGAAGTCGTGCCCAAGCCCTCGATCAATCAGTTCTTCATCTCCCTTGCTGCAGAGGAAGGCGAGTCGGCCATTGGCGTGATCCTTTCAGGCACCGGGTCGGACGGGGTTGCGGGCTTGCGTGCGATACAGGCAGCCGGCGGCTTCACGCTGGTGCAGCAGCCGGACACCGCCAAGTACGACGGTATGCCACGTGCGGCGATCGAGGCCGGGGTGGCCGATCACGTGCTGGCCCCGGATGACATCGCGGCACAGATCGCCCGTTTGCTTGAGTTGCCAGCCGAGCACAATGACGTGGAGGCGCCTGTCGATCTGCTTGCGAGCCTGTTCAAGCAGTTGCGCGAACGGCTGGATTTCGATTTTTCCGGCTACAAGATGGGGACGCTGATGCGACGCATCCGGCGTCGTCAGTTTGCCACTGGCTGTTCGGACATGCCGGCCTATCTGAAGTGGGTGGAGTCCAACCCCGAGGAGCTCGACCACCTCGCACGCGACATCCTGATCTCGGTGACGGCTTTCTTCCGTGATCGCGATGCCTTTGTTGCACTGCGCCAGAGCGTCGCCGACATCGTGGCGCGCAAGCCGGCGGGCAGCGAGATTCGTGTCTGGGTAGCGGGTTGTGCAAGTGGCGAGGAAGCGTACTCGATCGCGATGCTGTTCGCCGAGGCACTGGGTGACCGGCTGATGCTCTACCGCATCCAGATCTTTGCGACCGATATCGACGACGACGCACTCAATGTGGCACGCCGCGGCGTGTACCCTGCGGCATCGACCACCGAGGTGCCGGCCGAGTTGCTGGAGCGTTTCTTCCGCCATACCGGCAATACCTATGAGGCGGGCAAGCAGTTGCGCGACATGATCGTGTTTGCGCGCCACAACCTGGTGAGTGATCCGCCCTTCCTGCGGCTCGATCTGGTCTCATGCCGCAATGTGTTGATCTACTTCGATGCCCCCCTTCAGGCCAAGGTCCTGCAGACCTTCCACTTTGGCATGAACAAGGAGGGCGTCCTGTTTCTCGGCCGGTCCGAGAGCATTGCGCAAGCCGAACAATTGTTTGTGCCGCTCAATCGCCGGGAGCGCTTGTTCCATGCTTCGGGTGAGGTCGCGGCCAGGTCGCCACAGGCGACAGTGGCACTGGCCTCGAGACCGCGCGAAAAGCGCCGCGAATCGCAGCACGAGATCCTGCTGAAGGGGCTGGTGTCGGGTCTGGGTGTGACCGTGGTGATGTGTGATCGCCATGCCAACGTGCTGCATGCCGCTGGGGATACCGAGCGCTTCCTGCATTTTCCTGCGGGGGCCTCACGCTTGAGCCTGCCGGATCTGGTTTCCCCCGCCTTGCGGGCCGAAGTCATTGCCCTGATGCGGCGCTGCGATCAGCAGGCACAGGTCCAGTGCAGCCGGCCGCGACGCGTCGGCGAGCACTGGATCAAGCTCGTGGCCGAGCGTGTGTCGAGCGCGGACGAAGTGTTCTACCTGTTCATCTTCTGCCCCGAGCCGGAGGTGGCGCCGGTTCCGGGCGGTGCTGCCGACGTCCATGCCGGCGAGACCGACGCCCGTGGTGAACAGGCGCTCGCCGATGAGTTGATGGCCACGCGTGAGCATCTGCAGGCGCTGATCGAGGAGATGGCCACGGCCAATGAGGAGATGCAGGCCCTCAATGAAGAAGCCCAGGCATCGAATGAGGAACTGCAGGCCACCAATGAGGAGCTCGAGGCCGCCAACGAGGAAATGCAGGCGACCAACGAGGAACTCGTCAGTCTCAACGAAGAGCTCAATGTCAAGACCGTCGAGCTGTCCGGACTGTATGAGGAGTATGCCCATCTTTACGATGCGCTCGAGTTTCCAGTGCTGGTGTTCGACCGTGAACTGCAGCTGACCCGCTTCAATGCGCCTGCGGCGCGGCGCTTCGACCTGCGCACCACGGCGCTGCGTCAGCACCTTGCGCGCCTGAAGCTGCCGGTTCCCCTACCGGTGCTCGAAACCTTGCTGGGCCGGGCAATGGCTCATGGTGACCGCGAGCAGGAGATGGTCATGGTCGAGGATCGGCACTTGCGCATCATCGTCACCCCCGGGCTGAACAAGCGTGGTGATGTCCGGTCCCTGGTAGCCAGCTTCATCGATGTCAGCGACATTGTCCGTACCCAGGTTGCTTTGTCGGAATCGGAGCAGCGGCTGCATGCCCTGATGGACAAGACAACGGTGATGTTTGCGATGCGCAATCTGGCGGGTCAGTACCTGTATGTCAATCGCCGCTTTGTCGAGTTTTTTGGCCTGGAGGGCAGGGAGGTCGTCGGCGCCAATGATTTCAGCCTGTTCGATAAAACCCTGGCCGGTGATATCTGGGGGGCAACCGTCGAGTCCATGCGCACGCGTAGCAACATCGTCGTCGACCATCGCCTGGAACGGGAAGCGGAAACACGCTACCTGCGCGCCGTCCATCAGACACTGAGTGATGAGGCGGGGCAACCTGTTGCGCTGATCTTCGAGGCCGAGGATGTCACTGCCAGCCGGCATGCGGAGGAACAGCTGCGGATCACCGCCAAGGTGTTCGACCATGCCGGTGAGGCCATTGTGGTGACTGATCCGGACGGCTTCATCCAGACCGTCAATAGCGCTTTCTGCCGCATTACCGGTTACGGGGTTGGCGATGCGATGGGCCGGCAGATCGGCCGCCTGTTGCGTTCTGGCCGTCATAGTCGCGAGTTCTACGAGGCGATGTGGCAGGCCCTGAAGGGTAACGGCTTCTGGCAAGGAGAAATCTGGAACAAGCGCAAGAATGGCGAGATCTTTCCCGAGTGGCTGACCATCAACCGGGTGGAGGGTGCCGAAGGTCAGATCGAGCATTTCGTTGCGGTGTTTTCGGACATCAGCGACATCAAGAATGCCCAACGTCGTGCAGAGTATCTGGCCACTCACGATCCGCTGACCCGCCTGCCCAACCGTTCCCTGTTTCAGGACCGTCTCCGTCAGTCACTCGCGCATGCACGCCGGCATGGTGCGCGCGTGGCGCTGATGTTCATCGATCTGGACAATTTCAAGACCATCAACGACACGCTGGGCCACGATATCGGCGACGAGTTGCTGAAGGCGGCTGCATTGCGCCTGCAACAGGTGGTGCGTGATTTCGATACCGTGGCTCGTCTGGGGGGTGACGAATTCACCGCCATCCTGGGTGACTGCGACGCAGATGGCGCAAGCCTGGTCGCCAAGCGGGTTGTCGACGAGTTGTCCACCTCGTTCGACATCGAGGGGCGCAAGCTCTTCGTGTCGGCCAGTGTCGGGATCGCCTTCTATCCGGAAGACGGGCAGGACAGCAACACCCTGGTGAAAGCGGCTGATACCGCGATGTACCGTGCCAAGGAGCTGGGGCGCAACCGGGTGGAGTTCTTCGTGCCCGATCTGCATGTGCGCCTGCTCAAGCGCGCGACGCTGGAGAGTGCGCTGCGTGCGGCGCTGGAGCAGAAGCGCTTGCGTCTGGTGTTTCAGCCCCAGTTCACGGCCTGTAGTGAGCGCCGTCTGATTGGTGCCGAGGCGCTGGTGCGCTGGAAGGATCCGGTGCTCGGTGAAGTGTCGCCGGCGGAGTTCATTCCGATGAGTGAGAGCAGCGGGCTGATTCTGGAGGTGTCGAAGGAAGTCGAACGCCTGCTGATCGAGCATCTGCACCTGTGGATCACCGCCGGGATGTCACCGCCACCGATCTCGCTGAACTGCTCGCCGCGCAGTATGCGCGAGCCGGATATGGCGCTGCGCCTGATCTCTGCGCTCAAGCGTGCGGCGGTGCCGGCCGAATTGCTGTGTATCGAGATTACCGAAGGGGCTCTGCTCGAGAACACGCAGCACGTTACCGACAACCTCGGCACCCTTGCACGGCATGGCATCAGGATCAGTGTCGATGACTTTGGTACTGGCTACTCGTCATTGATCTACCTGAAGCGTCTGCCCTTGTCCGAACTCAAGGTCGATAAGAGTTTTGTCGATGGGCTGGGTGAAGATCAGGATGACGAGGCGATTGCCGAGGCCATTCTCGGGCTGGCCCACTCGCTTGGACTGGATACCGTTGCCGAGGGGGTGGAGACCGAGCGTCAGCTCGAATGGCTGCGTCGGCATGGCTGCAAGGCGGTGCAGGGATATCTGTTCTCCAGACCGCTGGAGGCGGGAAGTTTCGAAGCCATGATGGAACAACGACATCACGATGAATAAGCGATTTCTGGCCGAGTGCGAACGTGAACGCCTGCATCTTTCCGGCCACATTCAGCCACACGGGGCCTTGCTGGTGGTGGATCAGGCCGCGCGGATAACGCATCGCTCGTGCAATTTCCCGGCTGTCCTGGGGGATGAGATCCTTGCCCCGGGTGATCTGTTGCCGCCGGTGCTGGCTGCGCACTGCGATACGCTGCCCGGGCAGGCCGGCGCCCGCCTGCACGTCCGTCACGCCCTCAGTAGTGCCGGCCTGTCGTTCGATCTGACCATCAGTCGTAATGCGGCAGGCGAGCGGGTGCTTGAACTGACGCCTGCACCGGACGACGACCTGGACTGGCAGGGCTTGCCGGCAAAGGTTGTCGGCCAGCCCCGGGATCATGACGAACTGGCCGCGCGCAAACAGGCGCTGGTCGAGCGGATCGCCGGAATTACGGGATTCTGCCGGGTGATGTATTACCGTTTCCGCCAGGATGGGGATGGTGAGGTGATCGCAGAGGCGCGCAATCCCGATGTATATGGTAGCTATCTTGGCTTGCGTTTTCCTGCGAGCGATATTCCCCAGATCGCGCGCGAGCTGTATCGGCAGAGCCCCTGGCGTTTGATTCCCGATGCCAGTGCGGCGCCGGTGGCCGTGGAGGGCATTGACGGTGTGCCGGATCTGGGGCTGGCCGATCTGCGCAGCGTGTCGCCGGTGCATCTGGTCTATCTTGCGAACATGGGGGTGCAGGCTTCGTTGTCGTTGCCGGTGATGGTAGCCGGTCACCTGCATGGCCTGATTGCCTGTCATCACCATCAGCCCCGGCTGTTGTCGCTGGCCGTGCTTGAGGCTGCGGCCGGAGAGGTACGCACGCATGGTCTGGTTCTGACCGCCTTCATTGCCCAGCACCGGATCCGGCTGGTGGATGGTCTGGTCCGGCGGTTTTCGGGGATCGAGGATATTGTCACCCGGGCGGGAGGGCTGCTCGCCGCCTGGGACACGCTCGGCCCCTTGCTCGCGGACGAACTGGAGAGCGAAGGGGTGCATCTCTTGCTCGATGCTGAGCAGGTGGCGTTTGGAGAAACCTTTGAACCTGAGGCGTTGGCCCGCGTCGATGAGTGGTTCTGCGATGAGCTGGCCGACGCCCTGTGGTTGTCCGATACCTTGAGTAGCGAGTTGCCTGGCATGCCGATGAGCCGGATTGCCGGCATGGTGGCAATCAAGGGGCGAGCCGCCGATGGCCGCATGTTGCGGGTGTATCTGACCCGCCAGGAACACATTCACGAGGTGGCCTGGGGAGGCAATCCCGACAAGCCGGTCGAGCATCATGATGGCCAGCTGGGGATTGCGCCGCGGCGGTCCTTCGAGAAGTGGATTGAAAAACGCATGGGGCACAGCCGGCCCTGGGAAAACGAAACCCGCCTGCTTGGGTTGCGTCTGCGGGAGATGCTGCTGGATGTCGCCAACCGATATTGATCCTGTGCAGGTGCTGCGCGAGCGCACACGCGATGCGCATCGCGCCCTGGAGACCACGCCACCGGTGCGGCGCCTGATGGCCGCTACCGTCGGTCTTGGCGATGTCGATGCATTTCTCTGCTTGTCTTATCGCTTCTTCACCGGGCTGGAGCGGGCGCTCGGTCATGCCCTGAGTGCTTCGCCGCTCTATCGTACCCGCAGTCTGGCCCTTGGGGAGGCATTGACTGCGCGCGGCCTGGTCTTGCCGTCTGCTGCCGACACCGGAAACTGGATGGAGGATGAGGCCGCCTTGCTCGGTGTGATCTATACCGTCGAAGGCTCGTCGCTGGGGGCGGCGGTCATCGATCAGCATCTGCGTGCCAGACTGGGTGCCGAGGCCGGGCCTGCGCTCGAGTACTTCCGCCGTTTCGGGCGGGACAGCCGGGAGCACTGGATGCATGTCGTCCATGCGCTGAGGTGCTCGCTCAGGGATGAGGCGCAGATCGGGCGCGCCTGTGACGGAGCCATCCGTGTCTTTGATGGCATGCATGCCTTGTTCGAGCGTGATGTTGCGCATTGCCTGCCGTCTTGCCAGAGGGCGTCCGCACCCTGCTGACATGGTTCATTCCGTGACACGCTGTTCAGAGTTGAATCGCTCGATCCGCCGGGGTGCGTACAGGCGACGCATGCTGCACTGCAGGTGAACTGCCGCTTCTGCAGAGTGCGATGGCATGGAAACGCTTGATGATAAGCGGATGATGCGATGCACTATGCCTAGTTGATTGAGTCTTTTGGCATGCATTGTGCAAATGCTGGTGTTGATTTGGGGGCCGGGAGTTGACTGCCCTCCGTGTCATCGGCTGCAGGAGCGTGTCGAAAGATGAATGATGAACGTAGTGTCTGGTGCAGGCTGCTGGGCGTCGGGGCGCCGTGGACGGTTGTCGAGTCTCGAGTGGATGAAGCCCGCCGACAGTGTGAGGTGTCAATTGCGCTTGAAGCGCCGCGTGGGTGGTTCGGCCTGTCGAAGCGAATTCAGCCGGCGACGCGTGAACTGTCCTGGCGGCACGTCAACTTTGGTAACTGGGACGTGCGTGTCAGCCTGATGGCGCCGGCAGATGTCACCCTGCCTACCCTGTCTTGGGCGGGTGAGCCGGATCTGCCCTTTACCCGCGAACTGAGCCAGCAGGTTTTTGCCTACCTGCGTGAAGGGTGCAGCCTGCAGAGTATCTGTACCCTGTTGCGTCTTCCGATTGCCGAACTCTGGCGCTTCCGCTATGCCATCGACAATGGTCGCTGGCTGGCGGGTGACGTCGTGGCCGCCCCGAGCCCTGTGGCTGCAGTATCTGGTGAGTCCGGCCTGGATGCCGCTGCCGGCACGGTGTCAGCTACGGGAGGTGGGGTGCCGGATGTGAGCGATCCGGTCTGGCTGGATCTGGTGCATGGTTCGCGGGCGCTGGATATCCGGGTGCTGGGGCTCAGGTTGTTGCTGAGCCGCTTGCGCACCCAGTTCGAAGTGATTGCCGATGACGAGGTGCGCCTGCTCAAGCTGCAGGAACTGCATCGCTATTTCGTCAAGAACCGGCGCCTGCTGACGCATGAGTTGGCGCAACTGGAGGAGGCATGAACATGCTGCTGACCGAACCATCACCCGTGCGGCCGCAGGGCGGGCAGCTGATGAGCGTGGCCGAGGCGGCGCGCCGGATCGAGCAGGGTGGCTTCTTCAGCATCGCGGGTGACGAAGCGCTGTTGCGTCAGTTGCCGCGCGGCAACTGGATTGGCGGGACGATCTGTTACTTCATGGCGCAGCAGGGTGGGCAGCATAGCCGCGATCAGGTGTTCGTGTGTGAGGCGGAGGTGCTGGATGCCCGTCCGCAGGTCCGCTTTTATGATCTGGGCTCGATCGGGCAGGTGTGTGTTGACGCGCCGGACAATGGCTATTCGATCATCATTCTGCCGGCGTTTTCGGCGATTCATGCCCACTATGCGCAGCATGCGCCCGAGTTCGACGACATGTTCGTCAAGCCTCTGGTTGGCTGGGTGTCGGGCACGGAGCCGGGTGCGCGTGACGCCGGTTTGCCGGCTGTCATCAACGGCCAGACGGGCGAGCTGGATCACGATCGTGCCATCGTCATGCATGTGCCCTTGCCGGAGGAGTGTTATGCAGCGGTGGAGATCATCAACCTGCAGCGACCGGGCGAGGGTGATCGTTTCCGCTTCGATGAGACCGGCTTTTCCGCCGGCGAATGCTGGGTGAATGGCACCAGGGCGCGACTGGCCGAGTATCTGGAACGCGCGGGGACGGATCTGAGTCTGCCGCTGGTGGCCGATTACGCCGGGGCAATGATCAACGTCTCGTTCAAGGGCATTGACCAGACACATGGGCGGGTGGATTTCTTTGCCCCTGTGTTTGCCGGCGTCGACTATCGGCTGGCGGCCCCTCAGCGGCTTGGTGGTGCGGCGCTGCAGGATGGGCGCGCCGTCGCCTTTTCGTGCAACTGTATCCTCAACTACATCAACGACAAGCTGGAGGGGCGGCGCACCGGTCGTTTCACCGGGCCGATGACGTTTGGCGAGATTGCCTGGCAGTTGCTCAACCAGACCCTGGTGTACCTGACGATCGAACGTGTGGAGGGTTGATCGCTCACTGCACCCGGAAGCGCATCGTTTGCGCAGGTCGATAGCGGCCTTGCCCGCCTGACCCGTGCGCGACGATGCGTTCACACACCCGCTCAGGCAGCCTGTCCCAGGTTCATGCCACGGAATACCGCGCAACGGTCGAACACCGCCAGGCTGGGGGCCACCTGTTTGTGGCCGCAGTACTTGGCGACCAGCTTGGCCAGGCCCTTGATGTCGCGACCGGTGGCCTGCGGAAACCGTCGGGCAAGTTCGGACAGGTGTGCCGCATCCACGTCCAGGCCGAACTGCGCTGCCATGACCCCCCAGATGCGGGTGCGTTCGGTCTCGGAGGGTGGGGTGTAGCGGATCATTGCGATGCAGCGCGATACCACCGCTTCGTCGATGTCGTCCATGCGGTTGGTGGTGAGGAAAAGCAGGCCGTTGAAGTATTCCAGCACACGCAGGAAGACGCCGACCACCGCATTGGTAGTGAGCTGGTCGTCACGGCGGCGGATGTAGACGTCGGCCTCGTCGATCAGCATTACGGCGCCCCAGCGCTGGGCACGGATCAGTGCTTCGCGCAGGATGCGCTCCATGTCGGCCACATTCAGCCCGAGCTGGCCGGAATGTACGCGGTAGAGCGGGCGCTGGATGATTTCGGCGTAGACCTCGGCCGTCAGTGTCTTGCCGACCCCCGCCGGGCCGGTGCACAACACGGTGGTGCCGCCGGACTTGCCTTCGACGATGTCGTCCATCAACACATCCATCTCGGCGGTGAGGATGTCGATCAGGTCCACCTGCTCGGACGGTAATACCAGCTTGTCCTTGAGTTCGGGCTGGTAGCGGTAGGGCTGCATCTGATCCACATCCACCCAGACGTGGTGATGCAGTTCAAGATGGAACATCAGCACATAACCGTGGATCGGCACCTGGGAGAACAGCTGTGGCGACAGGGATTCGGCGATGCGGTCCAGGGCCTGTTCGACCGGGCGGGTGAACATCGACTTGCGCTCGGCGCGTTTGAGCAACTGAACCAGTGGGTTGCCGGCGATCTCGAGGGTGAGCTCGCGGTTCTGCAGGATGGCTTCGTCGTTGACCAGGCGCGCCGGTTGGCCGCTGGTGGAGAGCACGACCACGTTCTTGCGCGCCCAGTCGGTGTTGCGGTGGCTGGCATTGGGGTCTTCGGCGAGCAGGCCGGTGCCGATGGCGGAGAACTGCGCGGAGTAGTCACCGCGCCACTGGTGATAGCGCGCCAGTGATTCGTCGTAGGCGGCGATCAGGGTCGGGGTTTCGGCCAGATAGCCCTTGGCGGCGAGGATGCGTGCAATCGAGCGTCCGCCCAGGTCGCGTTCGGAAATGAAAACGTTGGTATGGGCCACCTTGCCGCAGCTGTTGGCCTTGAGGTCGATGACGATGCGTGCACGCTCTTCGGTGCCGGCGGGGGTGTAGTCGATGCGTGACACGACATAAGGCTTGAGCATGCCACCGGGGTCGAGATGGAACAGCCAGCCGCGGCTGCCGCGCGACAGCCAGTCGACCAGGGCTGGAATCATCGGCTCGATCTCGCTTTCCTCGAACGTCGGTGCGTTGCAGTCGAAAAGCGGCTGCAGCGCCTCGAGCATGGCCACTCGGGCGGAGTTGTTCGGGCGCTGGCGGGTCAGTCCGATCAACGCGTCCAGCCGCGCTGCGTCAAGCGCCTCGACCGGCACTTCCATGCGGTTGGCGATCTTGAGCTGTTCCAGGTAAACCTGCCAGGCGGGAAAGCGGGCACACATCGCTTCGGCGACCACACGTTCGATCTGCAGCTTCATTTGGCTTCTCCCGGTTCTCGACCATGACCCCGATGGGCTGGGTCGGACCGGGATCTGCAAGTGTCGTACCAGATTAAATATCCATTTAATTCAATGTATTGAAACATTCACGAGTGTTGGCTTCGCGACAACGCTGTTACGGCGGGGTCTTGTGCCGACACGGGTGTCACTCTGCCTGCGTCAGCTCGCTTCAGCGCGTTTCCGCGCCGAATACCACAGACTGGCAAAAACGGCGCAGGCCAGCAGGGTAGCGACCACTGCAAGCGACACCATCACCGGAATCTTCACCCAATCGACGATCAGCATCTTGGTGCCGATGAACACCAGGATGGCGGCAAGGCCGTACTTGAGCAATTCGAACCGGTCGCCAAGGTCGGCGAGCAGGAAGTACATCGCGCGCAGCCCGAGGATGGCGAACAGGTTGGAGGTGAGCACGATGAACGGATCAGTGGTGATGGCGAAGATCGCAGGGATGCTGTCGACCGCAAAGATCACGTCGGAGATCTCGACCAGTACCAGGGCAAGGAACAGTGGCGTCATCATCCTCACGCCGTCGCGCATGACGAAGAAGCGTTCTCCTTCCAGACGTTCGGTGATCGGGTAGTGGTTGCGGATCCAGCGGATCAAGGGGTTCTTTTCGAGATCCGGATCGTGTTCGGCAAACCAGACCATCTTGATGCCGGTGACGATGAGGAAGGCGCCAAACACGTAGAGCAGCCAATGGAACTCCGAGATCAGCCAGCTGCCGGCGAAGATCATGACCGTACGCAGCACGATTGCGCCGACGATGCCATACAGCAGTACGCGGCGCTGTAGTTCAAGCGGTACTGCGAAGAAGCTGAAGATCATCATCCAGACGAAGACGTTGTCCACCGCCAACGATTTCTCGACCAGGTAGCCGGTCAGAAAGGCAATGGTCTTGTCGTTGGCGATCGTACGGCCGAACTCCGCGTCCAGGTACCACCACAAGCCGCCAGCGAACATCAGGGCCACACTGACCCAGGCGATCGACCAGGCGCCGGCTTCCTTCAACGAGACCCGGTGCTGCTGTCCCCCCTTGAAGACCAGCAGATCCAGCAACAACATCACGACCACAATGGCTGCAAACGCCACCCATAACCACCACGTACCAATCGATTCCACGAAACGCTCCGCATAGAAGGCAAAAAGGGCCTGTTCCCGAAGGACACAGACCCTTGCATGCGCACTACGCACGGACCTTGCCCATCGGGCAAGGTCTCGCTTGCAATCCGTACCGCTGGAACGGACTGCCCGCAACACCGGGTACGACATGGCTGCATGTCGTGGCCGTGATGACGATGATGCGGCGTGAAAAGCTACTCCCCTTGATGGAAGCGAGTGTAGGCGGTCGCTCGGCAAAGTCAAGGTCGTAATGGAAGCCGGGAGACACACATCGTGACAAAACTGGAGTTGTGCGGCATGCTTGCATTTGTCACAACAAATAAAGGATGCGGCGGGGTCCCCTGACTCCGCGCTATGAGTTGTCTTTGCCTATCATCTGCCCACATCGAGCCGCCTTCAGGCGACGATGAGGCGCCCCTGGCGGGAGATGAATCCCCGGACCGATGTTGGGCCGGGTCGTATCGCTCCCCCTTCGATGCAGCCGGTGGTCATTCACCTTTCCGGCTCCCATCGCGTTTTCTGCATGTTCCTGCGCTTTTTTCTGGCGATGCCTTGTGGCAGGCCGGCGCACGTCCCTATGCCTTGCCCTGAATTCACGACACCATGGAAATCCTTGTTCTTGTTGCCCTGATCATCCTGAACGGCCTCTTCGCCATGTCGGAGATTGCCCTTGTCACCGCGCGGCGGGCCCGCCTGGCCCGTCTTGCCGAGGATGGAGACGGTGCTGCGGAGGTGGCGATCAAGCTTGGTGAAGATCCCACCCGCTTTCTGTCCACCATCCAGATCGGCATTACCTCGATTGGCATCCTCAACGGTATCGTTGGTGAAGCGGCGCTGGCCGGGCCGCTTGCACTCTGGTTGCAAGGCCTGGGACTGGAGCAGCGTTTCAGCGAGATCGGCTCGACCGTGCTGGTCGTGGTAGTGATCACCTATGTGTCCATCGTGGTCGGCGAACTGGTGCCCAAGCGCATTGGGCAGATCAACCCGGAAGGCATTGCCCGTCTGGTGGCGCGGCCGATGAACATGTTGTCGATCGCCTCACGTCCCTTTGTGCACCTGCTGGCCGGGTCAACGGCGCTGTTGTTGCGCGTGATGGGACAGCGCGAGGTCAATGGGCCGAGCGTGACCGAGGAAGAGATCCACGCCATGCTGACCGAAGGGTCGGAGGCCGGTGTGATCGAGAAGAGCGAGCATGAGATGGTGCGCAATGTGTTCCGTCTCGACGACCGCCAGATCGGCTCGTTGATGGTGCCGCGTTCGGATATCGTCTGGCTCGACCTGAACCGGCCGATGGCGCAGAACCTCGCACTGATGGCCGAATCCGACCACTCGCGCTTTCCGGTCTGCCGTGGCGGGCTGGATGACATCCTGGGTATTGTCGGATCGAAGCAACTATTCAATCAGACGCTGCGCGGCACCGAGGTCGATCTGACCGAGGCCTTGCAGGCGCCGGTCTACGTGCCCGAATCGCTGACGGGCATGGAGCTTCTCAGCCAGTTTCGCAGCAGCGGCACACACATGGTTTTCGTCATCGACGAGTATGGCGAGGTGCAGGGTATGGTGACGCTGCAGGACTTGATCGAGTCGGTCACAGGCGAGTTCCAGACCCAGGATCTGGATGAAGCCTGGGCGGTGCAGCGTGAGGATGGCTCGTGGTTGCTCGATGGCCTGATTCCCATCCTCGAACTCAAGGACCGGCTGGGTCTGAAGGCGGTTCCGGAGGAGGAAAAGGGCCGTTATCACACCCTGTCCGGCATGGTGATGTGGTTGCTCGGTCGCTTGCCGGGCACGGGCGATATCGCCACCTGGGAGGGCTGGCGCTTCGAAGTCGTCGATCTCGACGGCAAACGCATCGACAAGGTGCTGGCCAGCCGTCTACCGGAACCCGAAGCCGAATTTCCCGTCGAAGCCGACCGGACAGCCGATGTGTCGGATCGTCCCCAATAACGGCACCCCATCCCCGCTTTACACGGAGTCAAGATGAAACGTATCGCCCTTTTCCTGATGACCAACCTGGCCATCGTGCTGGTGTTGGGCATTGTGGCCAACCTGCTTGGCGTCAACCGATTCATGAGTGCCAATGGGCTGAACTTTGGCGCCTTGCTTGGCTTTGCTGCGATCATGGGTTTTGGTGGCGCCTTCATCTCGTTGCTGATGTCCAAGATGATCGCCAAGTGGAGTACCGGCGCGCAGGTCATCGAGCAGCCGCGCAATGCCACCGAGCAGTGGTTGGTGGATTCGGTGGCCCGTCTGTCCAAGGCCGCCGGCATTCCGATGCCTGAGGTGGCAATTTATGAGGGTGAGCCCAATGCCTTCGCCACCGGCCCGAGCAAGCGCAACTCGCTGGTGGCGGTGTCCACCGGCCTGCTGCAGTCAATGTCACGCGAAGAGGCCGAGGCCGTGCTGGCCCACGAGGTGGCACACGTCGCCAATGGCGACATGGTGACGCTGACCCTGATCCAGGGGGTGGTCAACACCTTCGTGGTCTTCCTGTCGCGTGTGGTCGGCTACCTGGTGGATTCCTTCCTGCGCCGCAACGATCAGGAGTCCAGCGGTCCCGGTATCGGTTACTTCGTCACCACCATCGTCTGTGACATCCTGTTCGGCGTGCTGGCCAGCATCATTGTGGCCTGGTTCTCGCGTCAGCGTGAGTTTCGGGCGGATGCCGGTGCTGCGCAGCTGATGGGGAGTGCGCAACCCATGGTAGGCGCCTTGCGTCGTCTGGGTGGCATGCAGGCAGGCGAACTGCCGAACAACGTCGCGACTGCCGGTATCAACGGTCGTCCGGGCTGGATGGCGCTGTTTTCCAGCCATCCGCCGATCGAGCAGCGCATCGCTGCATTGCAGGGGCGTTGACGGTCTGTCCGGGCTGGACGCCCGGACAGACGAAAGACCGTCTCGTGACCATCCTGCACGAGCACAGGTGTCAGATCGGGAGCTTCAGGGTGGATTGTCGCGCTGAGCAAGCGCCCGCCGGAGACGGTGGCCGATGGGGCTGACCTGCGGATGGGCCTGGCGCCGGATCGTCACGGCGCTTGGCTCTGAATAGGTATTGGTGCCTTGGGCGAGACTCGAACTCGCACGTCTTGCGACACTACCCCCTCAAGATAGCGTGTCTACCAATTTCACCACCAAGGCATCGGCATCGATTGATGCACGTAGAGCACGTGCAAATGATGCGAAAGGGCGCGGATTATAGCCGGAAACCCTTGCTGCGGGTCAAGTCCGTTGCTGGGCCGGGGGTTTGGGCGAGGTGGTTGCGGGCGGATCGTGTTTGTGGCCGAGTGGATGTGCGTTGTCCGTGCCCAACGCGGGCATAATGGTTTGCCATGTCTTCACGCCCCTCCCATCCGGTCGGTCGCTTGCAGCCCGATCATCCGCCGACGGCTGCCTTGCCAGGCTTTCTGGCTTTTTTGCAGACGGAGGCAGGCCGCGGCTTTCTGCAGGGCTTCGAACGTGTGTCCTACGCCAAGGGGCAGTTGATTGCGACCCCGGGTAGCAGTCTGGACCGCGTGTTCATTGTGCTGAGCGGGCGGGTGCGGGCCTATCTGGCCAATGATGAGCGTGAGCTGACCTTGTCCTTTCTCGAGCCCGGGGACATCTTCAGTACGCATACGCCGACCTATCTGGCCAGTGTGGGGGCATCAAGCATTGTCGCGATGGAAACCCGGCGCTTTGCCGAGCGCATGGCATCCCAGCCTGGTCTGACGCCCTTCCTGATGCGTGCCTTGGGCAAACTGCTCAACGACGCAATCCACCGCATCGAAAGCTTGTCGCTACAGGATGTGGGCGCTCGGGTGGCCGGATTCCTGGCCGAAGCTACCCGTCAGCGTGGTCGCTTCGACGGTGTGGTGTGGCAGGTGCCTCTGGGGTTGTCGGCAAGCGATATTGCGCTCCTGCTTGGCACCACCCGGCAGACGGTGTCCTTCCATCTCAGTGCGATGGCGCGGCAGGGCATTCTCGAACGCAAGGGGCGTCATGGCCTGTGCGTTCATCGCCTGGATCGGCTCGAGGGCTGGCGCAGCAGCGATCCCGGCTGATCACGATTCGTCGGCTGGCCGACAGACAGGATGGCGGTCTTGCCGCGAACATCGGGGCCTCTTCAAACCCGAATGGTCACGCCGCCGCCATGAATCCGCAAACTTCCTGCCCCTGCACCCAGGGCCCCGACCGCTACATCAGCTTCAAGGGCATCGACTGCGATGGCAACGCCCGTCGCATGATGGAGATGCTCGACCGCCTGCAGACCGACGATGCCGACGAACGGGCGCTGATCCGGTTGTTGCAGGAGCGGCGGGTGGCCACGCGTGGCGTGCAGTGTGACAACCTGCTGTTGCTGGCGAGCTTCGTCAATCCGATCCGCGAGCTGTTCGAGAACCATCGGGACGAGGCGGCACTGGCGCTGCTGGAGCAGCTTGAAGCGGAGTGCTTCTGACCACCCCCGATAGATGATCCACATGTTCTTTGATTGGTTGGAGCGTCCGCAGGCCGGTCCCGAGGTTAGGGCAGGATGTGTGCCGGAACAGTGGCATTGTCGGACACGCGTCATTCGTGCGCGTTGAAGGTGGCTTTGTTTTCAATGGCTTGAGCCTGGCCCTTGATTTGCTTGCCCCTCGGCCTGGAGGCAAGCATGAAACATCATCTCGATTGGTCATCGTACGAGACCGCCGGCCAGGGCGACGCCTATGCCGGCATTCCCGCCACGGGGGGCGATTTTGCCAAGGCGGTGGCGGTATGCATCAGCGACCGGCTGTGCCAGCGCAAGCCCAAAGGGGTCATGTGCCCGAGTTTTCGCGTCAGCGACGACGCGGTGCAGTCGCCCGGCGGCCGGGTGCTGGTGCTGAAGGCCGCGCTCAATGGCGAGTTTGGCCCGACGCCGTTTGCCGACCCGCGGCTGGCTGAGGCCATGGACCTGTGTGTGGGCTGCAAGGGGTGCAAGCGCGAGTGTGCCAATCAGGTGGACATGGCGGCGATCAAGATCGAATGGCAGGCCCAGCGTAATGCACTGACGGGTGTGCCGCTGCGCGACCGCCTGTTTGCCGGCCTGCCGCGCTGGTTGCAGTATCCGCATCTGCTGCGTTGGGGAGTCAAGTTGCGCAACCGGGTGCCATTACTGGCGCGCCTGCTCGAAGCCTATACCGGCATTGCCGCCGACCGTCGCCTGCCCGAACCTGCAGCCCGGCCTTTTGTCACACCGGCCCGAGCGGCGGATACGGACATGATGGCGGCCGACGGTCGGGATGTGGTGCTGTTTGTCGATACCTTTGCCCGCCACTTTGAACCCGGAATTGCCGATGCCGCGCTGGCCGTGTTGCGGGCCGCGGGCTACCGGGTGCAGGTGCTTGCCCCCGCGGCCGACGATGCCGAGCCCGCACGCCCCTTGTGCTGTGGCCGTACCTGGTTGTCGCTGGGACAGGTCGAGGCCGCCCGCAACGAGGCCCGCCGCATGCAGGCCGCGCTGCGTCCCGCGCTTGCGACCGGCTTGCCCATCATTGGGCTGGAGCCCTCGTGCATCCTGTCCTTGCGCGACGACCACCTGAAGCTTGGTCTGGGGCCGGAGGCCGAAGTGCTGGCGAAGCAGGTGTGGCTGTTCGAGGAGTTCATCGCTCGCGAGCACGACCGCAAACGTCTCAGCCTGGCACTGAAGCCACTGGGCGGCGAGAAATTGCTGGTGCACGGGCATTGCCACCAGAAGGCGGTGGGGGCGATGAAGTCCCTGCGTAAGGTGCTGCGACTGATTCCGGATCTCGAGTTCGAGTTCGTCGAATCCAGTTGCTGTGGCATGGCCGGCAGTTTTGGTCTGGATGCCGAGCATGCCGCGATTTCACGGCAGATGGCGGAACTCGATCTGCTGCCCGCGCTACGTGCCTTGCCCGATGCGCCGGTGCTGGCCAATGGCTTTTCCTGTCGCCACCAGATTGTCGAAGGGGTGGCGCGGCGGCCGCAGCATGTGGCAGAACTGATGTGCGCCGCGCTGGCTTGAGTGTGCCCACCGGCAGGCGGGTTGTCTGAGGTATCGTCTGTGCCATGCGTATGGAGCCCATCATGAACGACGAAAGACCGCCAACCGAAGACGAGATCGCGCTGCTGGTGCAACGCTTTTACGATCGTGCCCGTCTGCACGACGAACTGGGACCGGTGTTCAACAATGCGGTAGGTGACTGGGATCACCACCTCGCGGTCATCCGTGACTTCTGGTCCAATGCGCTGCTCGGGACCCAGCGCTATGGCCGCCACCCCTTTCCGGCGCACATGCGCCTGCCGATCGAGCGTCAGCATTTCGAACAGTGGTTGAGCTTGTTCCGGGAGACGGCGGTGGAGGTGTTGCCGCCGGCCGCTGCGCGTCAGGCGATCGGTCGTGCTGAATTCATGGCCGAGAGCTTTCGTGCCGGGCTGTTTCCGTTTGATCCGGTGGGGCGTCCGCGGCAATCGCCGGGCGACGGGGGTGCGCCCTCCTGAGCATGCCTTGTGATGGGTGGGGGCTGTTTGCCGGTGGTATGTAATTTGCGTGACGAGGTGCTCATTTCCTGAATCAGGAGCCTGGTCATGAAGATCGATGGTCTGTATGACGGGCGCGCGGTGCAGCGTGCGTCCGGTGCGGTGGCTGCCGGGGCAGCTTCCGGGTTTGCCGCAGCCCTGGACCGGGCACGTGCCGCTACCCGTGTCGCGCCCGCCGAAGCGTCCCCCGAGGTCAGCACTGAGAAACCGATGACTCGCGCCGAGCGGATCCGCGCGGCCAACGAGGCGGCGTACGCCGAATTCCGCGAATACATGGACAAGTCGCCCGCGGAGCGCATGCGCGATGTGATCCTGCGTGAGATGGGGCTGACCGAGGAGCAACTGGAGGCCCTTCCGCCCGAACAACGGGAAGCCGTCGAGAAGGAGATCGCCGCCCGCATCAGCGAGCGCCTGTTGCTGCAGGCCGAGCGCGAACTCGAGGCGGCCAGCCGACGCATCGAGCTGGCCGTTCGCGGCGTCACTGTGCCGCCCGGAGAGGAAGTCCCCTTGCCGCCCCTGTAAGTGCGTGCAGTGGGCGCGGCGTCCGATCAGGCGTTGACCGAGATGGCGGCAGCGGGACGGGTGCCCTGTTCGCTGTCGCCGTAGGCCTGCATCAAGCGCATGATCTGCATCATCACCTTCAATCCATCGTCGCTGCTTGCACCGCTGGCCGCTGCCGTGCTGGTGCCCGTACCTGTCGCCGCGGCGCTGCCGTCCGCGGCCTGCTTGGCGGCCATTGCTTCGGTGAAGCTGACCTTGCCATCCCCGTCGGTGTCGGCCGCAGAGAAGTTGTTGAGCACGGTTTCGAGCAAGTCGGCTCGGACATCGTCGGTGTCGCCAATCTCGGCAAGCTGCGCGTTCAGTTCGTCTTCGGTGAATCCGCTGTCCTGGGCCGGCGGGGGAGGTGGCGGCATGCCGCCCATGCCGCCCATTGCACCCTGCATGCGCAGGCTGTCGAACTGCTGGTCGAGCTGATCCGACAGGCGCTGCAACGAGTCGGTCAGCTCGGTCTGCGTCAGCTTGCCGTCGCTGTCGGCGTCGAGTTGCGCAAAAACCTCGTCCAGCTCGCTTTCGCCTGTGCTGCCGATCTGGCTCAGCGCCGATGCCAGGTCGGATTTCTCGAGATAACCCTGGCCCTGGGTGTCGAGTGCGGAAAACAGCTTGTTGGCCATGTCGGCGGCACTGGGCCGGCGCATGGCGCTCATGCTTTGCATCATCGCGGCAGTGCTGCCGACGCTTCCTATGCTGCTCATGAAAATCTCCTGGGTATCGATCCGGTCAGAATGGGTGTGTGCACACCCTCGATATTGAGCAAGATCGCAGCCAGATACCGCGTCGATACAGGGAAAAATGGGTAAATCAATGCAAAGTGATGTAAAGAAGATATGCCATATGCGCTGATCCGGCAGGTCTGTCCGGTGGCGTGAAGAGCTGGCGGGTCAATTTCGTGATTGCGCGTCCGGCTGCCGGCAGGATTTGCCGCACGCGGCAGGTCGTGGCGTCCGGTGCGGCAATCATTGCCGACAGGCAGTGTGCTGTTGCAACGCGTAAATGCACGTAAAGGCGTGCAAAAGGCGAGGCATGATCCCCTATGATCAGCGGGATGAACCCGGAAAGCCCCACCGAAACGCCCCCTTGCGTACTGCTTGTCGACGACGATGTCGAGCTCGTGGGCTTGCTGCACGACTATCTGGAAGGCGAAGGCTTTGCCGTGACGGCCACCCATGACGGCGAAGCCGGCGCGAATGCGGCACTGTCCGGTCACTACGACATTGTCGTGCTTGACGTGATGATGCCAAGGGTCAATGGTTTGCAGGCCTTGACCCGTATCCGCGCGGCCAGCCAGGTCCCGGTGCTGATGCTGACCGCGCGTGGCGACGATACCGATCGCATCGTCGGACTCGAGCTGGGGGCCGACGACTATGTAGCCAAACCGTGCACACCGCGCGAGCTGGTCGCGCGCTTGCGCTCCATCCTGAAGCGCGCAGGCGGGCGTCGGGATGCCCCAGCCGCGGTGTTGAGTGCGGGTGGCCTGCAGTTGTGGCCCGGTGCCCGCCGTGCCGAATTCCTGGGACGCCGGCTGGATCTGACTGGAACCGAATTCAGCTTGCTGGAGGTGCTGGTGCGTAACGCGGGGCGACCGGTCGACAAGGCGACCTTGTCCGAGCAGGCGCTTGGCAAGCCGCTTTCACCCTACGATCGCAGCATCGATGTACATGTCAGCCGTATCCGCCAGAAGATGGGACCGCTGGCCGATGGTCGCTCGTCCATCCAGACCGTGGTCCGCAAGGGCTATCAGTTGCTGGTGATCTGAGGACGTGTCTTGATGATGAGTTTGCTGCACCGATGGCGGGATCGAGCCAGGACCGTCAGGGTGCCTGTCCAGGTGTTGTCACGGGGCTGTCGGGCAGGGAGCTGAACATGGGCAGACTGTTCTGGAAGTTCTTCGTGTATTTCTGGCTGGCGCAGGTGCTGACCTCGATCGGCGTCGGGGCGACGATCTGGCTGACACATCGCGATGATCCCGGACCTCAGCAGGGGCGTGGCGGTCCGCCGCCCGAGTGGGTGACGCCTGGCGCGG
This sequence comes from Parazoarcus communis SWub3 = DSM 12120, assembly GCF_003226565.1. Lineage (GTDB taxonomy): Bacteria > Pseudomonadota > Gammaproteobacteria > Burkholderiales > Rhodocyclaceae > Parazoarcus > Parazoarcus communis. The sequence continues at coordinate 177,528 of NZ_QKOE01000002.1, forward strand.
GTCGCGCACCGCCACCTCCGCCGCCCATGCCGCCGCCGGGCGGGCTGCCGTTTCCACTACTGCCGCTGCTTGCAGGTGGCGTGGTCAGTCTGCTGTTTGCCGCGGCATTGGCGGTTCACTTCGCACGCCCGATCAGGCGGCTGCGTGCGGCCTTCGAGGACCTGGCGGACGGTCGCCTCGATACCCGGGTGGGGGCCGCCTTTGCTGGGCGTCGCGACGACCTGGCCGACCTGGGCGCTGACTTCGACCGCATGGCCGAGCGCTTGCAGCAACTACTGGACAGCCAGCGCAGCCTGTTGCACGACGTCTCTCACGAGATGCGCTCTCCACTGGCCCGTCTTCAGGCCATGGCCGATCTGCTGCGCCAGCGTCCCGAGCGTTCTGCCGAACTGCTCGAACGGCTTGAGCGTGAGACCGACAGGATGGATCGTCTGGTCGGTGAGTTGTTGAGCCTGGCGAGGTTGGAGGCCGGCGGGGGCGCTGCGGCCGGTGATCCGCTGGATCTGGTCCAGGTGCTGACGCAGCTGTGCGCGGACGCTGGGGTTGAGGCAGAGCGACTGGCCTGCCATGTCGAGCTTGATGCGCCACCTCATCTGCCCATGGTGGGGCATGCGGCCCTGCTGCAGCGGGCGGTGGAAAATGTGGTTCGAAACGCCTTGCAGCATTCGCCTTCGGGCGGGCATGTCCGGGTACGTGCTGCAGTGGTGAGCGCGCATGCCGTGGTCACGGTCGAGGATCAGGGGCCGGGGGTTGCGGTGGATGAGCTGCCCGCGATATTCCTGCCCTTTCGCAGGGGTGAGCGGGCAGGTCCGCATGAGGGTTTCGGGCTGGGGCTGGCGATTGCTGCGCGCATCTGTGCCCAGCATGGCGGAGATATTCAGGCCAGCAGATTGCCTGACGGCGGCTTGCGGGTGACGCTGCGCTTCAGTGTGCCCTCCGCCGGTGCCGCTGCGTAGCCCGAACAGGATGAATGAACGTCAAAAGTGACATAATCAATAAATATACTATAACTTTAGGTGTAGAATGGGCTCGTGTGTGCACCCGTCAGCGGTAACAGACGGGTACGATATCTGCCACGCATGCGAACATGCCGAGCCGAGTCCCTTCATGACTGCCAACCTGCCACATCCCGTCCCCGACGCGTTCGAGATCTTCCCTTGGAGCAGCAATCTTGAGACGGGTATCCAGGAGATCGACGAGCAGCATCACAAGCTGGTCGATCTGCTCAACCGGCTTGCGCAACAGTATGTCGAAGGTGCTAACGAAGTCGAGGTGACGCGCATTCTCGATGGGCTTGCCGACTATGCCGATTACCACTTTCGCACCGAGGAAGCGGTATGGCGCAGCGGACTGGAAGGCGATGCCTGGTTCGATTCACATGTCGACAGTCACGGCGCCTTCTTTGCCCGGATACAGATCCTGCGTGCCGGGCAGGAGCCCTTCGCTCAGCGGGTCGACAGCCTGTTTGCCTATCTGACGCAGTGGCTGGCCTATCACATCCTGGAAAGTGACAACCGCATGGCGACGGCTTTGCGGGCCGTACGCGAGGGGTGCTCCTTCGATGAGGCGCATGTGCGGGCCGAACAGGCCTTGAGCGGGGCGGCCGGGGTGCTGGTCCGCACCGTGCTGTCGATGTACGAGCGTGTTTCGGCTCAGGCGCTGGCGTTGATGCGGGAGAAATTTGCACGCAACCGGGCAGAAGCGGCGCTTCAGGACCAGGCCGCATTGCAGCGTGCTCACGACCGGCAGGCGCTGGCGGGGGAGCTTGCCCGGGGCTTGCTGGCGTGCAAGGGTGAGGCGTTCGATTCCGCCTTGAACGCTGCCCTGCGGCGGGTGGGTGAAACGCTTGCAGTCGACCGGGTGCTGGTCTTCCTGGTGGCGGACGATGGTCAGTATTTCGGAAACGCCTACGAATGGTGCAGTAGCGGCACGCGTGCCCTGGTTGCCAGCATGGCGCGTCAGCCCCTGTCACGCATCGGATGGTGGATGGACACCCTGGCGCGGAAAGGCTTGATCGTCTTGTCCGATCCCGAGTCCTTGCCGCCGGAAGCCGCCTACTCCGCCCAGCAGATCCGGGATGCCCAGGTGAAGTCCCTGTGTGCGGTGCCCTTGCGCCAGGGCAATGACGACATCGGTTTTCTCAGTGTGGATGCGGTTCATCGGGCTCGCGACTGGAGCGACGATGACATCGAACTGCTGCGTCTGGTCGCCGGCATGGTGACGTCGGCACTGTTGCGCCGACGTTCCGAGCGTGACAGCCAGGCCAGTCTGGCGCGCTATCAGGCCTTGTTCGAGTCGATTGCGGATGCAGTGATCGTGGCGGACGATGTCTCGGGCCGTGTGACCCAGGTCAATCGGCAGGCCGAGACCTTGTTCGCCTGTCCTGCCCACGAGTTGGTCGGCCGGCATTTCACTGAACTCCATCCGCCGGCGCGACTCGATGCCGAACGCGCGGATTTCTCCCGTGCCTTGAACCAACGTGATGAGCTTTTCGTCCACCGCTCGGTGATCCTGCGTGCCGACGGCCACGAGGTGCCGGTGGAGCTGAGCAGTGGGCGCCGTTTCGAACTGGGCGGGCGGCGTTTCCATGTCGGCGTCTTTCGCGACATCACCACCAGGCTGCGTGACGAGGCGGATCTGCAGGAGCAGCGCGAGCGACTGCAGAACGCAATCGATGCGATCGAAGCCGGTACCTGGGACTGGAATGTCGATAGCGGAGAGCTGCGTATTGACGAGCGCTGGGCGGGCATGATCGGTTATCACCTGGATGAGCTCGCTCCCGCCGATATCGGGACGTGGGAGCGTCTGACCCATCCGGATGATCTGGCCGAGGCCATGCGCCGGCTGTCGCGGCACTTCGATGGGCATGATGACCACTATGAGGTCGAGTTCCGCATGCGTCACCGGGCAGGCCACTGGGTATGGGTTCGGGCGCAGGGGCGGGTCATCCGCTGGCATGCGCAGGGGCAACCCGCGTGGATGGCGGGTGTTCATGTCGATGTGACCGCGGACAAGCTGCACCAGCAGCAACTTGATTTCGTCGCCCATCATGACGTATTGACCCGCCTGCCCAATCGCAGCCTGATCACCGACCGCTTGTCGATGGCGCTTGCCGAGTGTCGGCGCACCGGGCAAGCCCTGGCCGTGGCCTATATTGATCTGGATGGTTTTGCCGACATCAATGCACGTTATGGACGCCATGCGGCCGATGAGTTGTTGATCACGCTGACCGGCCGTTTGCGCGAGCAATTACGCGAGAGCAACAGCCTGGCGCGCATTGGTGGCGATGAGTTTGCCGTGGTGATCAACGGCCTGATGCGAGCTGACGACTGCTTGCCTGCAGTGGCCAGGCTGCTCGACATCGTGTCCCGCCCGATGCAGATTGGCAGTGATACCTTGTCCGTGTCGGCAAGCATCGGCGTGTCGACCTTCCCGCAGGTGACCGCGGTGGATGCCGAACAGCTGATCCGCCAGGCCGACCAGGCGATGTACCAGGCCAAGCTTGCCGGCAAGAACCGGTTTCATGTGTTCGACCCGGAGCACGATCGCACGCTCCGCGGTCGTCACGAGAGTCTTGAGGCGATCCGCCATGCGCTGGTGGCCGGTGAGTTTGTGCTGCACTACCAGCCCAAGGTCAATATGCATACCGGCGAGTTGCTGGGCTTCGAGGCCCTGATTCGCTGGCAGCATCCCGAACGCGGCCTGCTGCCGCCCGCGGCCTTCATTCCGGTGATCGAGTCCCACGCGCTGTCGGTGCAGGTGGGTGACTGGGTGATCGAAACCGCGCTGGCGCAACTGGCACAATGGCGTGCCCAAGGTTTGCGCACGTCGGTCAGTGTCAACATCAGTGGTGAGCAACTGCAGGATCCAGGCTTTGCCGACCGACTGCAGAGGCAGCTGGCAGCATGCCCCGAGGTCGCACCCACCCAGCTCGAACTCGAGATTCTGGAGACGGGTGCGCTCGAAGACATGGCGCATGTCTCCTCCCTGATCGAACGCTGTCACAGCTTCGAGGTCGAGTTCGCGCTGGACGATTTCGGTACCGGCTATTCGTCGCTGACCTATCTGAAGCGACTTGGGGCGCAAACAATCAAGATCGACCAGAGTTTCGTCCGCGGCATGCTCGATGACCCCGAACATGTGGCAATCATCGACAGTGTCCTCGGTCTCGCAAGAACCTTCGGACGTCGTGTGGTCGCCGAGGGCATCGAAACTGAAGCACATGGCGAGATGTTGCTGCAACTCGGCTGTCAGATCGGCCAGGGCTATGGCATTGCTCGGCCCATGCCTGCTGCTGCCGTACCCGACTGGATTGCTGCGTGGCAACCGCCTGCATCTTGGGTGCATACCGAAGCCATCCGCCACGATGACGTTTCCGTGCTGATCGCCGAGGTCGAGCACCGTGCCTGGCTGCTGGCGCTGCAGTCCTACCTCAGGGGTACCCAGTCTCAGCCGCCGGCGCTCGATGGTCAGCGTTGCCGCTTCAGTCGCTGGTTGGCCAGTACTGCGACGATCAAGCGGCATGGTGACAAGCCGGCATACGCAGAACTGTGTCGTGTGCACGGTGAAATCCACCAGCTGGCCGCCTTGCTCGCAAGTGATCCGAAGACTGCACCGGACGACTTGAGCGCGGGGCTCGATCGCTTGTCGGCACTGCGGGATCAGTTGATTGACGCCTTGCGCGGCTTGAGGGCTGTAGCCTGATCTTCCGTCGTTCGAAAAAATTCATTCAAGTTTGCTGAAACCGGGTCGTTAGCGCGCAATATGCACGCGTGCTTCGATCTGGGCGGAAAAGGGTTGTCCGCTGCAACCATCCACATAACGAACGTCGGCTACAGCCAGGCCTGCCCAAGAGACCGGACGCAGGCCCAGCCAGGAGAGCAACATGACAATCGCCAACAGAATGCAACTGCTGCTGGCCATCCTGATCACCGCCCTGGTGGTGGTCGGGGCGGCAGGCCTGGTTCAGATGAGCCGTATCAACGGCATGGTGGTGTATCAGGGCGAGAACATCCTGCCCAGTATCGAGACGCTGGCCCTGGCGGATCACCAGGTGCTCAATTTCCGGGGCCTGGTATTGCTGCATGTGCTGGCGACGGATGCCGAAGCGATGGGCAAGGTCGAGGCCAGGCTCGCCGAGACCCGCAGCGCGGCGGAGCAGGCGCTCAAGGCCTACGAGCCCCTCATCAGCAACGATGAGGATCGGCGCTTGCTTGAGGCTGACCGGGCGGCGCTCAAGGCCTATCTGGAGTCGGCTGATCGCGCGCTTGCGCTGTCCCGGGACAATCGCAACGAAGAGGCCCAGGCCCAGGTATTGGGCGATGGTGCGACGCGCGCACGCGAATTGATTGAAACCCTGCGTCGTCATATGGATTTCAACGAGAAGATGGCTTCCGACTTCGAGAAAGAGGCAGAGTCAAGCTATCAGTCCAGCTTCATGATGACGGTCGGTCTGGTGCTGGCGGCAGCGATTGGTGGCGGTGTGTTCGGCATGCTGACCTATCGCCGGGTGGTCGGCTCACTGAAGTCGATGAACGAGGTCATTCAACAGATTGCCTCCTCACTGGACTTCACCCGTCGGGTGACGGTGCAAGGTAGTGACGAAGTGGCTGATACAGGGCGTGCCTTCAATCAGCTGATCGAGCGCGTACAGCAAAGCCTGCACGCGATGGCCGATCATGCGGGCAAGGTGTCCTCGGCTGGCACCAGCCTGGCGACCTCGGCACAGCAGGTTTCGATCGGGTCGAGTGAGCAGAGCGAAGCGGCGTCGGCGATGGCTGCGGCGGTCGAGGAAATGACGGTCAGCATCAATCATGTTGCCGAGCGCGCAGCCGACGCCAATAAGCTGGCTACGCGAGCAGGCGAGGATGCGCATAGCGGGGCCGAGGTGATTGGACTGACGCTGGCCGATATCCGGCGCATCGACGAAGCGGTGCGCAAGGCGGCAGACCGCGTGCGTCAGCTTGATGCCGACAGTGCCAAGGTCAATGCGGTGGTGACGGTGATCAAGGAGGTGGCTGACCAGACCAACCTGCTGGCGCTCAATGCGGCGATCGAGGCGGCACGTGCGGGTGAGCAGGGACGTGGATTCGCCGTGGTGGCGGACGAGGTGCGCAAACTGGCCGAACGTACTGCGCAGTCGACACAGGAGATCTCCTCCACCATGGAGGCGATGCAGTCAGGGGCGCGCAACGCGGTGTCCGGCATGGACCAGGCGGTGGAGCAGGTTGAGCGTGGGGTGGTGCACGCCCAACAGGCGGAAGAGTCGATTCGCCAGATCGAAGACGGGTCGGCACGTACCGTGGAGATGGTTGCGGAAATCTCGGATGCGATACGCGAACAGAGCGTCGCCAGCTCCAACATTGCACAACAGGTGGAACGGGTGGCGCAGATGACCGACGAGAACAGCGCCGCGGCGGGCAGTACCTCGGACACCGCTCATGTGCTGACCGGGCTGGCGCGGGAAATGCAAGCCGAAGTGTCCCGCTACCGGGTGTGATGCCACGGAGGGTGTGGCCCGTCAGTTGCTGGTGGGCACATCCTTGACACTTTATCGCAAGGGCTTTCCCTTGCCCGTCTCCAGCGCTTCGATCAGGGGTTGATCATGCGGAGGCGGCGCATTGGCCTGCTGGAAGTGATCGATGAATACCCGCAGGCGCGCGGGCATCTGTGCGCGACTGGGAAAGTAGAGGTGGGCGCGGTTCAGGCTGGGGGCGTGTGCATCCAGCACGCTGCGCAGACGGCCATCGCGCAGGTCGTCGACCACCATTGATTCGACCACCTGGGCCAGCACCAGATCGCGGCGCACCAGGTGCAGCTCTGCGTCCACGTCGTTGACGATGAAGCGCCCGTCCACCTCCACCTCGATCGACTCACCATCGCGCTGAAAGTACCAGCGCGACAGCCGGCCGCTGGTCGGGTAGCGAAAGCGGCTGCAGTCATGCTGCGCCAGGTCCTCGAGCGTCTGTGGTGCGGGATGGCGGGCGAGGTAGGCCGGGGTGGCGACGGTGATCAGGCGTTCGGGCTGGCCGATGGGCACGGCAATCATGTCCGCCTCGATATTGCCGGCGAAGCGCACCCCGGCATCGAAACCGGCCGCGACAATGTCGCTCAGGCCGTCATCCAGCGCGAATTCCAGACCAATTTCCGGATAGCGTTCGGCAAAACCCGGAATGTGCTCGGCGAACAGACGGGCGAAAGCCATCCGTGGCAAGGTGATGCGCACCCGTCCGGTGGGGCGGTCGCGGTGGTCGTCCAGCGCATTGATTGCGCTACCCAGTGTGTCCAGCCCGCGGCGCACGCCATCGAGCATGCGGCTGCCTTCTTCGGTCAGGCCCACCCGGCGGGTCGTGCGCGCCAGCAGGCGCACCCCCAGGCGCTGCTCCAGCGCACGCATCGATTGCGACAGGGCAGAGGTGGAGAGGCCCATCTCGGCCGCCGCGCGGCTGAAGCTGGCGTGGCGGGCGATGCATTCGAAGGCGGCTAGCGCGGGCAGGAGCGCGGGGTCTATTGTTAAGTATGGCTTCATGACTTTTCCATCATTACGCGGTCGATCTTAACGGAATAAGGGTCTAGTCTGCTGTATTCGGTCCGTCTGCCAGATGAGCGGACGATCGCCCCCGCATTTGCCCCTGGGAGATTCTTCGCATGACGTCCTTCACCCTCAATGGCCGGCCGGTCAGCGCCGACCTGCCCGACGATACCCCGCTGCTGTGGGTGGTCCGCGACCACCTCGATCTCACCGGCACCAAGTTCGGCTGCGGCATGGCCTTGTGCGGTGCCTGTACCATGCACCTGGACGGCGAGCCCATCCGCTCCTGTTCCACGCCCTTGTCGGCCGCGGCCGGCAAGTCGCTGACCACCATCGAAGGCATCGGCGAGGCGCGTATCGGCGCAGCGGTGCAGGCGGCCTGGCAGAAGCTCGATGTGGTCCAGTGCGGCTATTGCCAGTCTGGCCAGATCATGTCGGCGGTCGCCCTGCTGGCATCCAATCCCAAGCCCAGCGATGCCGACATCGACGCGGCGATGAGCGGCAACCTCTGTCGCTGCGCCACCTATGTGCGCATTCGCGCCGCCATCCACGAAGCCGCTCAGGCCCTGGCATGAAGGAGCGCGACATGACGAATCTGACCCTGCATAACGTTTCCCGCCGCAACTTCCTGAAGGCCGGCAGTGGCCTCACCCTGGCCATGGTGCTGCCGCTGGCACACGCGGCGCCAGCCGGTGTCGCCGGCCCGGGCATTGCGGGCAGCGGCCCGCTGGCGGCGGGCAGTTTCAGCCCCAATGCCTTTGTCGGCATTGGCACCGATGGTGTTGTGACCGTGCTGTCCAAGCATCTGGAGATGGGCCAGGGGGTGTATACCGGACTGGCCACGCTGGTTGCGGAGGAGCTTGACGCTGATTGGAGCAAGCTGGTCGTCGAAGGCGCACCGGCCGACGCGGTGCGCTACAACAACCTGTTCTGGGGCGCGGTGCAAGGCACGGGCGGTAGCACGGCCATTGCCAACTCTTTCGAACAACTGCGTCAGGCGGGTGCGGCGGCACGGGCGATGCTGGTCCAGGCGGCCGCGGCGCGCTGGTCAGTGCCGGTGGCCGAGATCGTGGTTGCCGAAGGCGTCGTCAGCCACCCGGCCAGTGGGCGGCGCGCCGGTTTCGGTGAGCTGGCCGAGGCGGCTGGTCGCCTGCCAGTACCCGAAAACGTGGTGTTGAAGGATCCGAAGGATTTCAAACTGATCGGTCGTCGTGCGCCGCGTACCGACAGTGTGGCCAAGACCACCGGACGGGCGATGTTCACCCAGGACGTCAAGCTGCCCGGCATGCTGGTCGCCGTCGTTGCCCATCCGCCGCGCTTTGGTGCGGTCGTACGTGAGGTGGATGACAAGGCGGCGCGCGCCCTTCCCGGGGTCGCCGAGGTGGTGCGGATTCCGTCCGGGGTGGCGGTGCTGGCTGGCGATTACTGGACGGCGAAGCGCGCCCGTGAGGTGTTGAAGATCGATTGGGACGAATCCAAGGCCTGGCGCGGCAGCTCCGGTCAGATGTTTGCCGATTATCGCAAGCTCGCCGCCGGGCCGGGTGCGGTGGCGCGCCGCGATGGCGATGCCGACAAAGCACTGGGCAACGCGGCCAGGGTGATTGAGGCAGAGTTCGTTTTTCCCTACCTTGCGCACGCGGCAATGGAGCCGCTCAACTGCGTGATGCGGCTGGATGCGAATGGCTGCGAGGTGTGGAACGGCGAGCAGTTCCAGACCGTCGATCAGGCGACGTTGGCGGCGATCCTTGGCCTCAAGCCCGAGCAGGTCAAACTGAACATGCTTTATGCCGGTGGCAGTTTCGGCCGTCGTGCCAATCCGCAATCCGACTATCTGGTCGAGACTGCCCATATCGTCAAGGCGATTGGTGGGCGGGCGCCGGTCAAGCTGGTGTGGTCGCGCGAGGATGACATGCGTGCCGGCTATTACCGTCCGGCTTACCTGCACCGTTTGCGTGCGGTACTGGACGAGAAGGGCCGGCCGCTGGCCTGGGCACAACGCATCGTCGGCCAGTCGATTGCGCTGGGCTCGCCCTTTGAGTCGATGATGATCAAGGACGGGGTCGATGCGATCTCGGTCGAAGGCGCCGCCAATCTGCCGTATGCGATTCCGAATCTGACCGTGGATCTGCACACCACCAACGCCACGGTGAAGGTACCGGTGCAATGGTGGCGTTCGGTGGGCTCGACGCATACCGGTTTTTCTACCGAGGTCTTCATTGACGAACTGGCGGCGGCAGCCGGCGCCGATCCGGTGGCGTACCGGCTGGCCTTGCTGGAATCGCACCCGCGCCATGCCGCGGTGCTGAAGCTTGCGTCCGACAAGGCGGGCTGGTCGCGTCCATTGTCAGCGGCAGCCGGCGGCAAGCGGGGTCGCGGCGTGGCAGTGCATGAATCCTTCAGCAGCTTTGTCGCCCAGGTGGTGGAAACCACGGTTGCGGCAGATGGCAGCTTCAAGGTTGACCGGGTCGTGTGCGCGGTCGATTGCGGCATCGCCATCAATCCGGATGTGATCCGTGCGCAGATGGAGGGCAGCATCGGCTTTGCGCTGGCGGCGGCGCTCAGCGGCGAGATCACGCTCAAGGACGGGCAGGTCGAGCAGTCCAACTTTCATGATTATCCGGTGTTGCGCATCAACGAGATGCCGTTGGTCGAGGTGTATATCGTGCCTTCGGCAGCAAAGCCGTCCGGGGTGGGGGAACCCGGGGTGCCACCGCTGGCACCGGCGCTGGTCAATGCCCTGTTCGCCGCGACTGGCAAGCGCATCCGGACCTTGCCGATCGGCGAGCAGTTGAAAACCTGAGTGGCGGGACTGCGTGCAGGCGCCCGGGCTGGCAGGTCCGGTTCCTGCTTGTCGCGAGGGTGAGTCCAAGGTGAATGCAAGGATGTATCGAGAACATGGATAGTCTGGATCTGGAAGTGTTGCAGCGCGCTCGCGCCTGGCTGAGTGCCGGCCGGCAGGTGCTGCTGGCCACCGTGGTGCGCACCTGGGGTTCATCGCCACGTCCGCCGGGCGCATTGCTGGCCTTGCGGGACGATGGTCGCGCAGTGGGTTCGGTATCCGGGGGGTGCATCGAGGATGACCTGATTCACCGCCTGCGCGCGGAAGGCATGCCGACGCGGGCTCAGTTGGTCAGCTATGGGGTCGGGGCCGAGGAGGCGCGTCGCTTCGGCCTGCCCTGCGGTGGAACGATGGAGTTGGTGCTTGAGCCCTTGTCGGAGGCCGGGAGCCTGACGGCATTGCTCGATCGTCTGGCCGCCGGGGAGCTGATTGAACGCCGGCTGAGGCTGGCCGATGGCAAGGTCAGCATTGGGACAGCGCACGCGGAGCAGGGCCTGTCTTTTGACGGTGAGGTGTTGACCAGTGTATTCGGCCCGCGCTACCGCTTGTTGCTGATCGGTGCGGGGCAGCTGTCGGCCAGCCTTGCACGCATCGCGTTGAGCCTCGATTTTGCGGTGACGGTATGTGATCCGCGCGAGGAATGGTTCGAGGAGTGGAGCGTCCCCGGTACCACACTGACCCGTGAAATGCCCGACGACGTGGTGATGGCAATGAAGCCGGATGCCCGTACTGCGGTGCTTGCACTCACCCACGACCCCAAGCTGGACGACCTCGCGCTGATGGAAGCACTGCGTTCGCCGGCATTCTATGTGGCGGCCCTGGGTTCGCGCCGCAACAATGCCCTGCGGCGCGAGCGCCTGCGGGAGTTCGATCTCGACGAGGCCCAGGTTGCCGCCCTCAGAGGTCCGGCGGGGCTCTATATCGGTAGTCGTACGCCGGGTGAGATCGCGGTATCGATTGCGGCCGAACTGGTTGCAGTCAAGAACGGAGTGGTGGCTGAGCGCGTATTACCGGTTGCCGAAGCCAAGGCGGCACTCGAGGTCGCACAGGATACCTTGTCGGCGTGCCGGAGTTAGGCCTGGTTCCGGGCGTCTGGCGTCGTTGAGCTGCTTGCTTGCAAGGGGTGGGCATGGCTCGGGTGGTCTTGCCACGAGTGATTGACCGAATGATGACAAAGTCGTAATGTTTCGGGCGTCGCGTTAATCGAAGCCGGATTGCGCACGCTTGTCCCTATTACAAACGTGGCTATGCGCGGTATACCGTCGTTTGCCCACTCGCGAAGCCACCCGTCCATGTGACAGGGCGGCCTTCATTTTTTCCGTCATCTTGCCGGAGCCCCAATTGCCTATTGCCTGGACCCTCGATCTGAATACCGACATTCCGGTCATTGATCAACAGCATCGCCGGATCGTCGATTACATCAACGATCTCGAAGTCGCCAACACGGGGCACGACCGTGGCCTGGTGGGTCGCATCCTCGATGACCTGGTGGACTACACCCTGTCCCACTTTGCTTTTGAAGAGAGCCTGCAGGAAGAAGCGGGCTATCAGTACTGCAAGCCGCACAAACGGGTGCATGAACTTTTCGTCCGTCGTGTCGGTGAGTACGTCGAACGCTACCGCGCTGGCGAGGATATCGGTGTGGAGCTCCATACCCTGCTCAGCGCCTGGCTGATCAACCACATCAAGCGTGACGATGCCGACTATGTGGCTGCGGTGAAGTCCAACATGGTCGGTATCATTGCCGAGAAAGAGAAGAAGAAGGAAACCGGCGGATGGTTCCGCCGTTTCTTCAAGTAGTCCGGGTTTCCCGCCGGATCTGATCGATCCGGCGAGCACCCCCTATTTCAGCACCGGTGTCGCGGGTGTCTGCACCACGCTGTCGACCTCGGCAAGGGCCGGGCCGAAATGTGTCTGCAGTGGAATGACGCCGGCCCAGACCGGCCAGTCCAGGTCCTCTTCATCGTCCTTCACGCCCCAGGCCCGCACCTTGGCCGAAGCCTCGTCCAGCGCGATGCGCAGCAACCGGGTGGCATTGAGTTCCTTGTCGTGGATCGGGCGCAGGGTGTCCCAGCGCCCGGGCACGATACCGTCGATGAAGCGCTGCAGGCTATGGCGCTTGTGTTCGGGATCGACGATCTCCTCAAAGCGGCCATAGATCACCACAGAACGATAGTTCATCGAGTGATGCATGGCCGAGCGCGCCAGCACCAGACCATCGACCCGGGCCAGCGTGATGCAGGCCTCGCCCTCGCACAGGGCCTTGAGCAGGCGTGAGGCCTTCGCGCCGTGAATGTACAGATGCCCTTCTTCGCGCCAGTGTGAGGTCGGGATGGCGTGGACCGAACCGTTCCACTGAAAAGCCACGGTGCAGATGTGGCAGGCATCCACGATGGCGGCGATGGTAGCGAAGTCATGATGGCCGCGATCCGGCAGGCGATGCAGGCGGGTACGGGCGGAGGGGGCGGCGGTGGAGGACATGCGGTGATCCTGTGCAGATGAGCGGGATGTCAGCGTATGCTTGCAGTGGCTCCTGCGTAAGGGCCACAGATCATTCACTTTATGGAGCCACCGTGGTGCTCGACTGGTTGCTGAGCGAAGCGCTGCCGCCCCCTGGCATGTCACGACAGCAGGCGCTGTACCGTAGTTTGCGTGACGCCATCCTGACCCGCCGCCTGGCTGCTGGTACGCGGCTGCCCTCCACCCGGCAGCTTGCCGCCAGTCTGGGCATTGCGCGCAACACGGTGTTGTTCGCCTACGAGCAGTTGGTGGCTGAAGGCTGTCTGCTTGCCGGTCGCCACGGTACCCGGGTGGCGGACCTGCCGGTATCCGCGATGCCTGTCAGGCCTGCTGCGCCGCCTGATGGGCCGGGCTTGTCGGCACGGGCGGCGTTTGCACTGGAGCGTGAAACCACGGGTGAGCTCTCGAATCTGCCGTTCTGCCCAGGCTTGCCGGATCTGGGCGCCTTTCCGTTCCGCGCCTGGCGGGCCTGTCTCGAGCGAGCGTGGCGTGAGGCGGGATGGCGACAGCTCGCGTATGCCCGCGACGGTGGCGAGCCCCTGCTGCGCGAGGCGCTGGCCGAGCATCTGGCCAGCGTCAGGGGCTTTGCGGTCACGCCGCAGCAGGTGATCATCACCGCCGGCATGCAGTCCGGACTGGAATTGTGTGCCCGCCTGCTGGCCGACCCGGCGCAGATCGCCTGGGTGGAAAATCCGGGATATCCGGCAGCGCGCACGGCGCTCGGCCTGGCGGGCCTGAACCTGCATGATGTCGGGGTGGATGACGAAGGCCTGGCGCCCTCTGCGGAGGACTGGGCATGCCATCCGCCCCGCCTGATCATGGTGACGCCGTCGCATCAGTATCCGACTGGGCGGGTGATGTCGCTGGCCCGTCGGCTGGCGCTGCTGCAGCACGCCCGAGGGGCCGGTGCGTGGATCATCGAGGACGACTATGACAGCGAGTTTCGTCGTGATGGCGCGGCACTGCCCGCGCTCTACGGCCTGCAGTTCGATGCACCTGTCGTGTACGCCGGCACATTCAGCAAGACGATGTATCCCGGCTTGCGTATCGCCTATCTGGTGGTGCCGATGGCCATCGCGGAAACCTTTGTCCGCGCTGCAGGGCAGGCTACCCGACCCGGGCAGGGGATCGAGCAGATGGCGCTTGCCGACTTCATCCGCCGTGGCCACTACACCCGCCACCTGCGGCAGATGCGCACGCACTATGCACGGCGTCAGGCTGCGCTGCGCACTGCACTGGCACGCCATCCCGGGCCGGAGTTGAGGATTACCGGCGGTGCCGCCGGCTTGCATCTGGTGCTGTGGTTGCCGCCGGCACTGCCGGATCAGGAGGTGGTGCGGCGGGCCCTGGCTCTGGGTCTGGGGCCGCGCCCATTGTCAGACTATGCGCGTTCCCCCTCATCCTGCAACGGACTGGTGCTGGGCTACGGGACGCTGGCTGAGGACATGGCCGATGGTGCGGTTCGCCGCCTGCGCGCTGTCATGCAATAGCGGCACACTGCTTGCCCGATGCGTCTAAAGTTGAATACCGCCGCTGCCGATAAGAGCGTACGGCGGACTGGCGTATTGGTGGGCTGTGGATGTGATGGCCGGGCAGGATCCCGGTTCGGTAGCGCGTATAACGATCGGGAGGAGTGAGACATGTTCAATTCGATGAGCCTGAAGTCGAGGCTGCTGGTTTCGGTCGCCATCGCGGTGATCGGCATGCTGGCGCTGGCCGCCTTCCAGATCTCCCACCTGCGTACGCAGTTGCTTGAGGATCGCAAGGCAACCTTGCGTGCAGCGGTGGACATTGCAGCGTCGACGGTGGCTGATTTTCATGCCCGCGAGACCAAGGGCGAGCTGTCGCGCGACGAAGCCCAGAAGCGTGCCAAGGAGGTGTTGCGCAGCATGCGCTATCTGGGTACGGAGTATTACTACGTTTACGACAGCAAGGCGATGGGGGTGGTGCATCCGGTGCGCCCCGAGTATGAAGGGGCCAGCCATTGGGAGCGCAAGGACAAGGCGGGGCGCTACACCGTCCGCGACCTGTTGGCGGCTGCACAGGGCAGCGGTTTCACCAGCACGCTGACACCCAAGCCGGGTAGCGATGTGCCAGTCGAGAAGCTGCAGCATCTGCGCTTTTTTGGCCCGTGGGACTGGATGATCGGCACCGGGCTTTACGTGGACGATCTGGATGCGTTGTTCTACGAGCAGCTTGCCAAGGCGGCGGTCGTCATCGTGCTGGTGCTGCTTGTGGTGATCGGGGTGACGTGGATGATTGCGCGCTCCATCCTGCGCCAGATCGGAGGCGAGCCCGCCGAGGTGATGCGTCTGATGGAGATCGCCAGCCGGGGCGATCTGACGCTGGAGCTGAACAATGCGCCGGCGGGTAGCGTACTGGCGTCGCTGGGCAACATGCTGGGCGGTTTGCGTCAGGTGATGCGTGAGCTGGGGCAGAGCGCAAGAGGCCTGGTCACCAATGCCGAGCAGATCTCGACCGCGGCCGAACAGGTCTCGATTGCCTCGCGTACCCAGTCGGACGCTACGGCGGCGATGGCCGCTGCCATCGAGGAATTGACCGTCAGCGTGACCCATATCTCCGAGAGCGCGCTCGATACCGAGACCAATTCGCAGGAGGCGGTCAGTCTCGCGGGCAATGGCGAGGAAACGGTTCGCCGTGCGGCCGAGGAGATCGGACGTATTGCCGAAGCTGCCGGTGCGACGGCGGTTCGCATCAGTAGCCTGAGCGGACGGGCGGACGAGATCTCGACCATTGCAGGCGTGATCAAGGATATTGCAGCCCAGACCAATCTGCTGGCGCTCAATGCGGCCATTGAAGCGGCGCGCGCAGGTGAGCAGGGGCGTGGCTTTGCCGTGGTGGCCGACGAGGTGCGCGGGCTGGCTGAGCGAACCGCGGCAGCGACGGTGCAGATCGAGCAGATGATCACTGCCATGCAGGCCGAAACGGGCGATGCGGTGGAGGGGATGAAGCTCGCGATGCCCTTGGTGCAGCGGGGCGTGGGGCTCACCCAGGAGGCTGCCGAGGCCTTGCATACCATCCGGACCGGTGTCGGTGGTACGCTGGAACGTGCCCGTGAGGTGGCCCTGGCCACCCGCGAGCAGACGGCCGCCAGCACCGCGATATCGCAACAGGTCGAGGCAGTCGCGCAGATGGTCGAGGAGACCAGCGCAACCGTGGTCAGTACGGCGGATTCGGCCAAGGCGCTGGAGCAGATTGCGGCCGATCTGGAGCGGGTGGTGGCGAAGTTCCGCTACTGATTGCTGGGGTGTATCCCGATCAGTCCCAGCGCTTCGAAATCTCCACTCCTGGGCTGCAGCACCAGAAAGGCGGCGGGGGCGAGGTGCTCGCGTGTGAGGGCGACGATATTCGGCTCGTGTGTCACCAGGATCAGATTACGCCTGCCGTGATGGCTGGCGATCAGGGTACGCAGCGTGGCGGTGTGACGGGAGGCGTCGTCCGGGTCCAGGGCATCGAGCAAGGTCAGTTCGGCCAGTGGGGTGCCGGATTCAAACGCCAGGTGCGCGGTGGCGGTGGTGCGGCAGTAGGGGCTGTGCAGCACTTCGCCCACCGGGATGCCGCGGCGCCGGAAGCTCTGGCCCAATGCCCGTGCCTCGGCCTTGCCATGATCCGACAGCCGCCGCTCGCGCAGGCAGCTTGGGTCGCGCAACAGCGCGCTGCCGCTGCCGGGACCCGAGGCGACGGAGGCATGGCGCATCAGTACGACGTGTCCGCCTTCGGCCAGTCGCCCCCACAGCAACTCCTTTGCCTGAGCCGCTGAAACGGCCGTACCGCCCAAGGCCTTGCTCAGGCCGGGCAGCATTCTTGCACTGCAGTCCATCTTGTCTCCCCCTCCGCCAGGTGACCGGTATCCTGTCTTGGTGGGCTGTCGCGTCTGGTGCGTGGATGCACTCTGGTTTCACGGCAGTCTGCAGGGTTCTGTTACCGGTCGATGTATTGATTTATTCGGGTCAGCTCCGAGGTCGGTAGTGCACGTGGTGGGCGCTATGCGGGTGCGGATGGCTGTGACCATGTGCCTGCGACGAGGCACTGACCTCGACGCTGATCAGGTTGAGGCTGCCATGGCGCACGCCGCTTTCGGCCATGATCGATTCGGCAAAGCGTCGCACCCCGGCGGTCGGGCCGCGCAGGATGGCGCATTCAATACAGTTGTCGTGGTCGAGATGGGCATGCAGCGTGGACACGGTGAGGTCGTGGTGGTCGTGCTGCAGCCCGGTCAGGCGTTCGGCCAGATCGCGTTCGTGATGGTTGTACAGGTAGCTCAGCGTGGCGACGCATTCACCGTCGGCTTCGCTGCGCTGACGTGCGCTTTCGAGCTCGCGCCGCAGCAGGTCGCGCATGGCCTCGGAGCGGTTGCGATAGCCTCGTTCGGCAATCAGCGCATCGAAAGCGCTGGCCAGATCCTCATCCAGGGAGATGGTGATGCGTTCCATCGACGTCTCCGCGTCATCGTTCGTATTGTGTCGTGAGCTTAGCACGTTGGCGGGCGTGTGCTCAGTGGGCGTACTGCCCGGCGCGGGGTGTCTCACGCGGGAGGGCCGTGGTGTGTGCCGACCCGGCGTCAGCGCGGGGCGTCGAGCGACAGGCGCCGTGTTGCCAGCCGTGCGATCAGGGCGTCGTCATGAGAGGCGACGATCATGGTCAGGCCACTGCTCGCCAGGACCGTGGTGATATGGTCGGCGCTGCGCGCATCGAGCGAGGCGGTGGGCTCATCCAGCAGCAGTACGCGAGGCTGCATTGCCAGCACGCCGGCCAGTGCGGCCAGCCGTTGTTCGCCGCCGGACAGCGCATGGACCGGACGTTCGGCAAGGTCGCCAATGCCGACCTGCAGCAGTGCTTCAATGGCGCGTGCCTGCGCCGCGGCGGGGTCGAGCCCCTGGTTGAGTGGGCCGAAGGCGGCATCCTCGAGCACGGTCGGGCCGAACAACTGATCGTTGGAGTCCTGGAACAGCATGCCGATGGGACCGCGCAAAGGCGCAAAATCCGCCTCCCGCCGGCAATCCCGGCCGAGCAGGCGGATGTGGCCCGCATCGATCGCCACGAAGCCCAGCAGGCTTTGCAGCAGCGTGGATTTGCCGGCACCGCAGGGGCCGAGCACGAACAGACGTTCTCCCGCATGCACATCAATGTCGAGCTTGCCAAACACGGTACGTCCACGACGACTGACGCTGAGCCCACGGGCTTCGATCAGCGGCGTGTCGGGTAGGGACGAGGATGCGGCGCCTTGAGTCATGTGATCAACAACCAGCCGGCACCAACGATGCTGGTGCTGGCCAGAAGCACGGCAAATGCCAGCGTTGCCGCCTGGCCCATGGCCGGCCGGGGGCGTCCGGCAATACGGTCTTCGGTTTGAGGCCGTGGCGCCACGTGCGGCGCAAACCCGCGAGCGCGCATTGCGATGCCAATCCGTTCCGCGCGCAACATGGCGTGCACCAGCAACAGTGCGACTTGTTGTGCCAGCACCTGCACGCTGCGGCGATCGCAGCGTGCCTGAAAGCCGCGTGCACGCATCGCGCGGTCGATGCGGCGGCGACTGTCGTCGAGCAGGCTGAAGTAGCGCACCATCAGGGTCAGCAAGCGTGCCATCTTGTGCGGCAGGCCCAGGCCTGCCGCTGCCCGGCCGATGGCGAAAGCGTCCATACCGGTGAGCAGGCCGATGCACCACAGTGCGATGGCGTTGGTGCGCAACGAGATCAACCCGGCCAGTTCGCGTCCAGCGGCAGAGGCCGTGATGCCATCCAGGCTGAGACTCCAGGGCAAGGTCAGCCACAGCATGGCGACAAACAGGTTGACCACCAGCATGCGGCGCAACAAGTGCAGGCGCTCGGACGATTGCCAGAGCGCAATCGACATGAGCGCTGCACCGCCTGCAAGGCCCACCACCAGCCATCGCGGGTCAGCCAGCAAGGAGATGATCGTACTTGCGATGACTGCCAGCGCCAGACGCAGGCGGGGTGCGCGCGGAGGGGGGGGAAGGGTTTGTGGGTGCGCGTTCATGATCGCAAGGGCGCCAGGGCCTGCGGCATCATGCGCACCAGCGTCGCCACGGTGAACGCACCAATTGCGCCATCTGCGGCCATGACCGGCAGGTGGGCGAGGCCAAACAACACGATCAGTTCGCCAAACATCCGGCCACCGGACAAGGTCAGCAGACCACCCGCCAGCAGTGCAGCACCACCGATGCCGATCACGCCGCAACCCGCGCCGGCCAGCAAGGCCTGGCGCCGCGAGGCCTTTGGGCCGACCTGGGCGTGCAGCAGATAGTGGGCGATGACGCCGGGCAGGGCCATGATCAACAGGTTGGCGCCGAGTACCGCGAACCCACCAAACGAGAACAAGGCTGCCTGCAGCAGCAGGGCCACGCACAGCACCGGAAACACCGCCCAGCCCAGCAGCAGCCCGGCCAGTCCATTGAGGATCAGATGCACGCTGCCGACACCGACCGGCAGATGGACGGTGCTGGCGACAAAGAACACCGCGCCCAGCAGTGCGGCCAGGGGCAGCTGCGCTTCGTTCAGCCGGCGCAGGCCGATGGCCACCCCGCCCACGGCCAGGGTGGCGCTGACCAGCAGCACCGGTGCGCTGAGCACGCCATCGGCCAGATGCATCAGCGCCTCCGCTTTGCCATGAACCAGGCGCTCAGCCCGGCCAGGCCCAGTATGTAGCCCAGGCCGCCGAGGATGTCCTGCAGCCGGATGCGTGCCTCCAGCCGGGCGATATCCTCACGCAGCAGGCGCACGGTGTCGGCGTCCAGCGTGCTGCCTGCCGCAAGCCGCAGCGCCTGGGTTTCGGCGCGATGGCCTTCCTCGCCCTCCACCACGACCCGGTACGCGGCGAGCGGTGGTGCCAGGATGCGGAAACGACCATCGTCGCCCGTGGTGCCCTCGGCCAGTTTTGCGTCATTGCCCGGATCATGAATGTCGACAAACAAGCCGCTGGCTGGTGACAGGTCGGAGTAAAGGGCCTGACCGACGACCGCCCCGCCTTCGGCCTGTGCGCTGACCCGCAGGCCGTGAGCAAATGTTTGGGCACTGCCCGCAAGCAGACCCAGCGCCAGCGTGGCGCGGCACACCATATTGGCAAGGGTGGGGCGGGCGGACATCATCGCGACGGCGGGACCTGGAAACTGAGGATGTACTCGATGGAGACGGTGGTGTAGCGCGGGTCGCCCTTGACCTCGGTGCGCTGGCCGGCCCAGATCTTGTTGAAGCCGGCGCTGGGCACGATGGAGGCGAGCCCCTCGGCATCGCTGGTCACCCCCGGGGCGTCCTCGTCAATGGCCAGCTTGATGCCAGCGGCAGGTTTGCCGTCGACCAGTACGCGCAATTTCAGGGGCACACCGGCTTGCGGCTGGAGCGGCTCGACCGGCACCAGCTCGAAAGGCTGGCCCCAGGCTCGGGTGGCACTGTCGGTCCATTGTGCGATGGTCTTGTGGTACTTCATCGCATGGACGCCGCTGGTGGCGCCGGCAACCTCATTCATCGGCTTATTGACGCTGCGCCCGCCGTCGGGCTTGCTCCAGATGCCGTTGTCGAAGCGCATCAGCAGTACCGCGGCCTTGCCACCGACCTGCAGTTGCACCCCCTCTGCCGTGTCCCGGCGCTCGACCGCCAGTGCTGCGCCATTGGTGGCAAACGCGCTGACTGCGCCCACCTTGCTGGCGGCGTAGGGCTCGGTCTTGCCCTCATGACCACCGAACACGACGCGGTACTGCCCGTCGCCTCCGGCGGGTTCGAGCCAGGCGGTGTGGGCGAGCACGGTACCGGCGGTGCCGACCAGGGCGACCGCAATCACACCTTTTGAGAGCAGCGTATGAAGTTTCATGGGCGTATTGTCTCCGATCAGAAGCTGAATTGGGCACCAACACGCAAGGTGCGGGGCGCACCCGAGGCGTAGCCGATGGTATTGACGGCGGTGGCGTATTCGCGGTCGGTCAGGTTGTCGATGGCGGCGTACAGCGTATAGGGCTGATTGCCCGCGGGGGTGTAGGCCAGGCGCAGGTCGAGCACGTCATAGCCGCCGTAGTGCTGGGTATTGGCGGCATCCACTTCGTAGCGGCCGATGCTTTGCCAGGTCAGCGTGCCTTGCCAGCCCGGCAGGGGACGCCAGTTGGTTTCCAGCGTGGCGGTGTGGCGCGGCACACCGGTGACCCGGTTGCCGACCAGCGCCGCATTGCCGTTGCGGGTGATCTTCGAGTCGGCGGTACCCAGTGCGAGGCGGAAGTCGAGGTCGTCGTGCGCCAGCCAGTTGAGCTCGAGCTCGTAACCGGTGCGGCGGGTGTTGCCGAAGTTCTCATACACGCCGGGCGACACGGTACGGATCTCGTCGGACGACTTCATGCGGTAGGCCGACAGGTCGATGACCAGTCCTGGCAGTGCAGTGATGCGGGTGCCGATTTCGGTCTGGCGGAACACATTGGGATCGAGATCGGCGGCGCCCAGCGCGTACTTGGCAAAGTTGCTCGGCAGCGCGAAACCCTCAGCCCAGCTCGCACGCAGTTCGATACCTCTGGCCACTTCCGAGCGCACACCGAATTTGGGTGAGGTGTGTTCGACCGGGGCCATGCGTATGCAGGGCGAGGTGTCGGTTTCGGGGCCGTTGAAAGAGCACTTGCCGGTAAAGCGATCCCAGCGGATGCCGACGCTGGGCTTGAACAAGGCGTGCACCACCGCTTCTGCCTCGCCGAACATCGACAGGCTGTTCAGGCGGGAGTTGCGGTCGTTGGCGGCCGGTGTGACGCGGCGGCGGTTGTTCAGGCCGTCGTAATATTCGTAGTCGGTGGATTCGCGGAAACCTTCGATGCCCGCCACCCAGTGCAGTGGAATACCGTTGTGGTGGTGTCCGTTGAGGTTGAGGCCAGCGCCTTCGACCTTGCGGTCATAGCTTTCCTCGCGCTGGCGCATCACGCCGCTGACCGGTCGGGTAAACCAGCGGCTGAAATCCTGCCGGGTGGCGTAAGCAAAGCCGAGCAGCTTCAGTTCGTCGTTGATCGCGTAATGAATGTCGGTGCGGAATGTGGCGAAGTTCTTCTCGGCCCCATCGTTCTGCACGCCCGCCGCCTTGGCGTAGGGGTCCGCCTTGAACTGGGCTTTGTTGAGGTAACCGGGGTTATCTGCCTCGGCCTTGTGTACCCGGGCCGACAGCGCAATGCGCAGACCACCGGTCAGATCCACGCTCCAGCGTCCGGCCAGCGTACCGCGCCACGAATCGGACTGCTCGCGAAAGCCATCGCTGCGCCATCGCTGCGCGGCCAGATTCAGATGCTGAGTGTCGGACAGCTTGATGCCGAGTGCGGTCTGCGCATCGACGGTGCCGAAGCTGCCTGTGGCCAGGTCGACCTCGCGGTATTCGCCCCCCTTGCGGGTTTCAAGCTCGACGCTGCCGGCGCGGTTGAAGTTGCCGTACAGCGCCGAAACCGGGCCCTTGCGCACCGTCATGGTGCGCAACTCGAGCGGCACGATGACGTTGAGATCGGCATAACCGTCAGCGTGCGACATCGCTTCGTTGAGTGGAATGCCATCGACGCTGAAGGCGATATCGCCTCCGTGGCCGCCGCCGCCAAAACCGCGCAGTACGATGGAGTCGGCGACACCGGTCAGGCCGAGGCCGCGGATGTCCATACCCGGCACCTGACGGTACAACTGCTGCACCTGATTGACGCCGCGCGCACGGATGTCGTCGGTTTCCAGCCGGGTGCTGGTGAAGGTGGCGCTGCCACCGGCCATGGCCTGGCCCTTGACTTCAATGCTGGCCAGCGCCGCTTCGCGACCATCGTGAGCAGCGGCGGGGCCGAGGCCCAGACTGGCGACCAGGATGGCGTAACAGGATTTCACCCGCAAGGCGGAACGGTTGGAGGCCATGTGCGTGTTTAGTGTGAACGTTAAAAAAATTCGTATGATTTATTGTATGAGGCTTTTAGCAAACTTCATACCCGGTTCTTTCGTTCCGGATTTGCCCCAGCAGAACGGCCCCGCCCGCGCGCCTTGCGCACGAGGTGGACGATGTGTTGCCGTGTTGACTGGCGATGCGCAAGGCTTGCTGGCAGTCATGGTCCGGGACAGCGGCGGGTGGATCGACGATAATCGGCCATGCCCCAAACTGCCCAAACCGCTCCAACGCTTGCCGCCGCGCCCGATGTCGCGCCGGCGCGCCAGGTGTCCTCACTCCGTGGCTTGCTGCCCTTCTTGCGCCCCTATCGCGCACGCATCGCGCTGGCCTTTGTGCTGCTGTGCCTTGGTTCGGCCACCTTGCTGCTGGTACCGCTGGCGTTTCGCGATCTGATCGATTTCGGGTTTGGCAGTGCCGGCGGCCAGGCGCCTGCCGGGGCGCTCGATGGCCACTTCCTGCTGCTGTTCGCGCTGGCGGCGTTCTGGGGCGTGGTGGTGGCGGCGCGCTACTACACCGTATCCTGGATCGGAGAGCGGGTGACGGCGGACCTGCGCAGCGCCGTGTATGCACGGGTGCTGAAGCAGTCGCCGCAGTTTTTCGAGACCTTGCAGACGGGTGAGGTGTTGTCGCGCCTGACCGGCGACACCACGCTGATCCAGACCGTGGTCGGCAGTTCGGTCTCGATGGGCTTGCGCAGCCTGTTCCAGTTCGTGGGTGGCATGGTGATGCTGGCGATCACCAGTTTCAGCCTGTTCGCGCTCAATTTCGGCTTGATGGCCTTACTGGCCTTGCCCATCGTGCTGATCGGGCGCCGCGTGCGGCGGCTGTCACGCGAGTCGCAGGACCGCATTGCCGATGCCTCGGCGCTGGCTGGCGAGATCCTCAACGCCATGCCCACGGTGCAGGCCTTCACCCAGGAGGCGCGCGAGGCGGGTCGCTTCGCCGAACGTTGCGAGACCGGCTTTGCCACCGCCATCCGCCGTACCCGGGTGCGTGCGGCGTTGACGGCAATGATCATTGCGGCGGTGATGGGTACGATCATCTTCGTACTCTGGGTCGGCGCCCAGCAGGTCCGGGCCGGCAGCCTCAGCGGTGGCGAGCTGGCGGCCTTCGTCCTGTATGCGGCGCTGGTGGCCGGAGGGGCCGGTACCTTGGCCGAGGTGTGGGGCGACGTGATGCGCGCGGCCGGTGCCACCGGCCGGCTGCTCGAACTGCTGCATGCCGAACCCGCGATCCGCGAGCCGGCACTTGCACAGCCCGCGCGCCGTCCGCCGCAGATGACGATCCGGTTCGACCACGTCGGCTTTGCCTATCCTGCACGTCAGCAGACCCGTGCGCTCGACGACATCAGTCTGGAGATTGCCGCAGGTGAACGGGTGGCTCTGGTCGGGCCGTCGGGGGCGGGCAAGACCAGCCTGTTCCAGCTGTTGCTGCGCTACTACGAGATTTCCGCCGGGGCCATCCTGATCGATGGCCAGGACATCCGCAGCCTGGCGCTGGGTGCATTGCGCGGCGATATTGCGCTGGTGCCGCAGGATCCGGTGATCTTCTCTGCCAGCGCGCTGGAGAACATCCGCTACGGTCGCCCCGATGCGGACGACGATGCGGTGCGCGCAGCGGCAAGGGCGGCCGGTGCGGACGACTTCATCGCCCGTCTGCCGGAGGGCTATGACACTTTCCTGGGTGAGCGTGGCACGCGGCTGTCCGGTGGTCAGCGCCAGCGCATCGCGATTGCCCGCGCCATCCTCAAGAACGCCCGTCTGCTGTTGCTCGACGAAGCGACCAGTGCGCTGGATGCTGAATCCGAGATCCTGGTGCAACGCGGACTGGACGTGGCGATGCAGGGTCGCACCACGCTGATCATCGCCCACCGCCTGGCCACCGTGCAGCGCGTGGATCGTATCGTCGTGCTCGATGGCGGGCGCATCGTCGAAGTCGGTACCCCGGCAGACCTGCGTCGCCAGGGCGGGCTCTACGCGCGCCTGGCCGCGCTGCAGCTCGATCATTGAGGTCTTTCATGTCTACTCAAGCCAACAACCCCCTGCATGGCATCACCCTCGAGCGCCTGCTCACGGCCCTGGTCGAGCACCACGGCTGGGCTGAACTCGGCCGTCGGGTGTCGATCCGCTGCTTCACCCACGATCCCAGCATTGCATCCAGCCTGAAGTTCCTGCGTCGCACGCCGTGGGCGCGTGAGCAAGTGGAGGCGCTGTATGTGGAGATGGTGGAGACCGGTGGCACAACCACTACGTACCGTCGCTGAGCTGGAGGCGCGCATCATCAAGCTCCCGCATCGGGGCCAGACAAGCAGCGGCGCCAAGCCCGAGCATCCTTTTGTTGGGTTGTGGAGATTTTCGATGGTGGCATTGTCATGATCCCGGCGCGATAATCGGCGATTCGTTTCAGGTTCCATCGATGTCGATGTCTTCTGCTGTTTCCAATGTTTCACCCCGTCCCGCGACCCGTCGGGAATGGTGGGGGCTGGCCGTGCTGGTGCTGCCCACCTTGCTGCTCGCGCTGGACATGACCGTGCTGCATCTGGCGGCGCCGCATCTGAGTGCAGACCTGCAGCCGAGCAGTACCGAGTTGCTGTGGATACTCGACATCTACGGCTTCATGATTGCGGGCTTCCTGATCACCATGGGCACCCTGGGCGATCGTATTGGCCGGCGACGGCTGTTGCTGGCGGGGGCGTTTGCGTTTGGTGTGGCCTCGGTGCTGGCGGCGATGTCGACCAGCGCGAGCATGCTGATCGTCACCCGTGCGCTGCTGGGCATCGCTGGCGCGACCCTGATGCCGTCCACGCTCTCGCTGATCCGCAACATGTTTCATGTCGAGCGCGAGCGGACCGTGGCGATCACGGTGTGGATGACCGGTTTCATTGTCGGCAGCGCCATCGGTCCCCTGGTTGGCGGTGCGTTGTTGCAGTTCTTTCCGTGGGGGGCGGTGTTCCTGCTGGGGGTGCCGGTGATGCTGGTGTTGCTGATCGCCGGCCCGTTGCTGTTGCCGGAGTTCCGTGACGAGGCAGCCGGTGCGCTGGATCTGCCGAGTGCGTTGCAATGCGTGACGATGATGCTGACGGTGATCTTCGGCATCAAGTCGATTGCGCGCGACGGAGTCAGCCTGCTGGCAGGTGGGGCGATCGCCCTTGGCGTGGTGATCGGTGTGCTGTTCGTGCGTCGTCAGCGGTGTCTCGCGCAGCCGATGTTCGATCTGGCCTTGTTTGCAAACCGTGGTTTCTCGGCGTCGGTGACGGCAATGTTGCTGACCATCCTGGCGCTGTCGGGCACCTGGTTGATGATCTTCCAGTACTTGCAGGGCGTGCTGGGGCTGTCGCCGCTGGAGGCCGGCATTGTGATGTTGCCGCCCGCGCTGATGCAGGTGGCCGCATCGATGTGGGTGCCGCGGCTGGCACGCCGCTTTCCGCCTGCGCAGCTGGTCAGTGCCGGTCTGTTGCTGGCGCTGCCCGGATTCGTTGCGATGATGCTTGTCGGCGGGCCGGCTTCGGTATGGTTGCTGGTGGGTGGGGCGCTGCTGATGGGGGTCGGGGTGATGCCGATGATGATCCTGGGCACCGATCTGGTTGTCGGTGCAGCACCACCGACCAAGACCGGTGCGGCCGCAGCGACGTCGGAGACCGCATCCGAACTTGGCATGGCCCTGGGTATCGCCATCATTGGTAGCGTGGGGGCCGCGGTCTACCGTCGCCAGATGCTCGACACCCTGCCTGCGGAGCTGCCGCCCATGCTGGCCGCAGCGGCCGTCGATACCCTGGGCGGCGCCCTGGGTGCGGTGCAGCAGCTCCCGCCGCCACTTGCTGAGGCCTTGCTGAATGCAGCCCGCAACGCGTTTTCTGAAGCGCTTCACGTGAATGCGGTCATCGGTGCGGTGATCATGGTGGCGACGGCAGTGATTGCAGCGGTGTTTCTGCGTCGCAGTCCGGTTGCGGTGGACGGACAGGCGGGGCGCCAGCACTGAGCATCGTCCGTGCCTGGTTGCGGTATTTCCCCTGCTCGCAGCAGGGGCGTATAGTGCGGCCTCTTTTCCGGCGGGCGATGGTCCGCGTCGATTCAAGGAGTTCGCATGAGCACCCTGCCCGCCTGTCCGCAGTGCGCGTCCCAATATACCTACGAAGACGGCGACAACTTCGTCTGTCCCGAGTGCGCTCACGAATGGCCCAAGCTTGCTGCGGTGGTGGCCGATGAGGTGAAGGTGGTGCGCGATGCCAACGGCAATGTGCTGCAGGATGGCGACAGCGTGACCGTGATCAAGGATCTGAAGGTCAAGGGCTCGTCCTCGGTGGTCAAGGTTGGCACCAAGGTCAAGAACATCCGCCTGGTCGATGGCGATCACGACATTGACTGCAAGATCGACGGCTTTGGCGCGATGCAGTTGAAGTCGGAGTTCGTCAGGAAGGCCTGACCGACTGCCACCCGTGCAGGGTGGCAACCTGCCGGGCAGGGATCAGATCAGCCCTTCGGCCTTCAGTGCAGCCTGAACGGCCGGGCGCGCGGTGACGCGGGCCTGGAAGGCGGTAATGGCGGGCCAGCGGCTGAGGTCGAGCTGGACGAACTTCATCCAGCTCAGCACGGTGTAGAGATAGGCATCGGCCACGCTGAAGTCGGCACCCATCAGGTAGTTGCGGTTTTCAAGATGCTGCGCGACATATGCCAGGCGGCGCTCCAGGTTGGCCATGGCTGCCGCGCGCCAGTCCGCGCTGGCGTTGGGGTTGAAGAAGGGCGAGCATGATTTGTGCAGCTCGGTACCGATGAAGGTCAGCCAGCCTTGCAGCTGGTAACGCTCGAGGCTGCCGTTGGGTGGCGCGAGCTTCTTGTCCGGCACCTGGTCGGCGAGATACTGCACGATCGCGGGGCCTTCGGTCAGCAAGGTGCCGTCGTCCAGTTGCAGTGCCGGTACGTAGCCCTTTGGGTTGATCTGCAGGAAGTCCGCGCCGCTGGCCGTGAGCTTGGTCTGCAGGTCAACGGTCTCGAGCTGATGTGGAAGGCCGCATTCCTCAAGGATGATGTGGGGTGACAGTGAGCAGGCGCCGGGCTTCAGGTAGAGCTTCATCGCACGTTTTCTCGAGGTGGTTGGGGAAGCGGGATTATGACGAATTGACCGGGTGCCGGGCAGTGGGGTGTGCGTCAGGCCTGGTTGGGCGGCACGATGCCGTAACGCTTCATCTGGCGATAGACGGTGGCCCGACAGATGCCCAGTTCGGCTGCGACCGCGGTGACGTTCCAGCGTTGCCGGCGCAGGGCGGCCTGCAGCACGGACGCTTCATCGTGGGTGCGGGCGATCGGGGCGGATGCGTCCGGTACGGGAGAAGGCTCGATGCGGGTCATCAACTCTGCGGGCAGGTCCTCGATGTTGATCGTGGTGCCGTCGCATACCGCAAGCGCAAACCGCAGCACGTTGCGCAACTGGCGTACATTGCCCGGCCAGTCGTAGGACAGCAGTGCGGCATGTGCGGCCTGATCCAGCCGGGCCCGGCTGTCGAGTTCCGCGCTTTCGGCTGCCAGCAGGCGCTCGATCAGGTAGTCGCGGTCGAGGCGCTCCCGTAACGGCGGCAGGTACAGGATGGCGCCACACAGCCGGTAATACAGGTCCTCGCGGAAGCGTCCTTCGGCAATCAGTTTGCGCAAGTCGCGATGCGAGGCTGCCACCACGGTCAGTCTGACCGGCACCGGCTTTTCTGCACCGAGCGGCAGCACTTCGCGCTCGGCCAGCACACGCAGCAGCCGGGTCTGCAGATGCAGCGGCATGTCGCCGATTTCGTCCAGGAACAGGGTGCCGCCGTCGGACTGCTGGATCAATCCGCGCATGCCCTTGCTGCGGCCACCGGTAAAGGTGCCGGCGGTATAGCCGAAGAGTTCGCTTTCGATCAGCGATTCGGGAATGGCAGCGCAGTTGACCGCAACAAAAGGCTTGCTGCTGCGACTGCTTGACTCGTGCAGGGCCTTGGCCAGCACTTCCTTGCCGGTGCCGGTCTCGCCGTGGACCAGGATGTTGACCGGACGATTGACCAGACGTGAGGCCTGGCTGATCAGGCGCTGCATCTGCGGATCATCGCCGGCCAGACGTTCGAGTGCAGGCGCGCAGGGGGTGTCGGCGGTGGACGGCATGATCCGCTGTGGAGTGACCCGCGGTGCCTGGACGGTGCCGAAATAGACTTCGCCACTGCCGGTGGACAGTGCACTCCGGTCTGCACTGGCGCCGGCTCGGGCAATCCGCCAGATGGCATCCATGCCTTCGCGGAACACGTCGCTCAGCGGACGGCCGATCAGTGTGTCCGCGCCCGGCCCGTTACGTAGCGGACGCAGTGCCCGGCGTGCGCCACTGTTGGTGCCGACAATGACCCCGTCGCCATCGAAGGCGAGCATGATCTCGCCGGCCACATCCACCATCGACCATGCCGACCCCAGGCGCAGCACCCAGCGGTCGCGGAAGTAGCGCAGGAAGTTGGCATCCTCCACCATCTGCGCATACATGGTCACCATCTGCAGGGCCAGATGCTGGCTTTCGCGCGGCGACGGGGAGGTGAGTGCGGAAACGTCGAGCACGCCGAGAAAGCCGCCGGTGGGGTCGAACAGCGGTGCGGCATTGCAGGTCAGGCTGATGTGGGTGGCGTCGAAATGATCGGTGTGGTGGACCGTGATCGGGGCCTTCTCGACGATGCAGGTGCCGACCGCACAGGTGCCCGCGCGCACTTCGCTCCAGTCTGCACCCAGATACAGGCCCGACTGCTTCAGTTCGCGCGCCCAGGCATCGTTGCCGATGAAGTCCACCGCAATGCCGTGCGCGTCGGTCAGCAGCAGCACATAGCCAATGCCGGCCATGCGCTTGTACAGCTGCTCCATGCCGGTCCGGGCAACACCGAGGAACTCTTCGATCTGGTCCTTGTGTTCGCGCAGTTGCGCGTGTTCGACGATATGGGCGCGCGTCGGCCGACAGGGGTCAAGGCCGTAATCGCGCACGCAACGGACCCACGAGCTGTGGATCGGGTCGGATGCGGCGGCGCCGGTCTGGGATACGGCGAGCACATTGTCGATATGTTCCCGCTGGGATGGGGCCAGCATCTTGTCTCCTCCTGCAGGCGGTGTGATCACCCTGCCCGGTTGCGGACCGTGTATCGGTCTCTGCGTGTAACGGTACAAGTTACTCCTCCCTCGACGGCGACTCAAGAAAAAAGGCGGGGTGGCGGTCAGGCACACCCCGGAAAAACGCCTGGAGGAGGGAGTCAGGCATCTGGATCGTGGCCCCCGGACCCGCGGTGTCCGGGGACATCGGGCTTACTTTTCGGGGAAGCGCGGATCCCACAGCTTGCGCTTCAGGTCCTTTTCATGGGCCATGCCTTTGGGCGCGCTGACCAGTTCCAGCTGCAGCCCCCAGGGTGACAGGAAGTAGACCCAGGTCAGGCCGGCTGCGGGCCCTTCGGTGAAGGTGCTTGGTGTGCCGAGTACGCGGACGCCCTTGCTCTTGAGCGCGGCGACGGCGGCGTCCATGTCATCGACGTAGAAGGCAAGGTGATGTCCGCCGATGTCGCTGTTGCGCGGGCCGCGCCGGTTCTGGTCCGGCGAGCTGTATTCGAATACCTCGAGGTTGGTGCCGTTACCGCAGCGGACCATCTGGAAGTCACTGATGACGGCGCGCGGATGCACGTCGAGATGGCGGCTCATCCAGTCGTCCTCGAACTTGAAGGTACCGAAGGTGAAGGACGGCTCGCAGGCCAGCACATCCTTGAAGAAGGCGACCGCTTCCTTCATGTTGGGCACCGTGATGCCGATGTGCTGCATGCCGCGCATGCCGGGAATCGGCGCGGCATGCGCGGTTGCGGTAGCGCCTGCCAGGGTGGCGGCGCAGGCGAGCGTGGCGCACAGGCGTTGGAACAGGGGGCGTGGCATGGTGGGTGTCTCCTTGATGTTGATGAAGCGCGGTCCGGCAGCGTTGGCCGGACCGCCGGGGTGAAGTGGGTCAGATTTCGCGGCGTTGCATGGCGCCGGCGATGTACTCCGCCTGGCGCACTGCCAGTGCGACGATGGTCAGCGTCGGATTGGCCGCCGAGCTGGAGGTGAACTGGCTGCCGTCGGACACGAACAGGTTCTTGATGTCGTGGGTCTGACCCCACTTGTTCAGGACGCCGTCGCGGGCGTTGGCGCTCATCCGGTTGGTCCCCATGTTGTGGCTGGCCGGGTAGGGCGGCATGTCGATCACCCGGGTCGCGCCCACCGCCTCCGACACCTTGCGCCAGGCCGCCAGGCCATGACGGCGCATTGCCGCGTCATTGGTGTGGTCGGTCTTGGTGACGATGGGGATGGGCAGGCCGTACTGATCCTTCTCGGTCGGGTGCAGGGTGATGCCGTTCTCTTCCTGCGGCATGTCTTCGCCGCACACCCATACGCAGCTCATGTGGTCGTACTGTTCCAGCGCCGACGTCACCTCGCGTCCCCAGCCTCCGGGCTTCATGAAGGCGGCGGTGAAGGGCAGATGCAGCGCCAGGCCTTCAAGGTGATAGCCGCCCAGGAAGCCGCGGTCGGGGTTGAGCTGCGCCTCGTCCGAGATCACCGCGGCAATGTCGAAGCCACGGTACATGTACACCGGCCCCTTGTGGATCGCCACGGCGGCGGCGGTGGTATGGTTCATGTAGTTCTTGCCGACCTGACCGGAGGAGTTCGCCAGACCGTTGGGGAACAGGCTGGAGGCAGAGTTCAGCAGCAGCCTTGGCGACTCGATCGAGTTGCCGGCCACGCACACCACGCGCGCCTTCTGCAGGTGCTGGCGGCCGTCCTTGTCGGCGTAGAGCACACCGCTGACCTTGCCCGACTTGTCGTGTTCGATCCTCAGCACCATGCTCTGCGGACGCAGTTCGGCCCGGCCGGTCTCGATGGCGCGCGGAATTTCCGAGTACAGCGTCGACCACTTGGCGCCGATCTTGCAGCCCTGCATGCAGAAGCCGATCTGCTGACAGGCCGGGCGACCATCGTTGGGCCGGGTGTTGGAGGCGACCGGCCGGCTGATGTCCTTGTAGCCGACCTTCTTCGCGCCGGCCGCGATCACCTTGTAGTGGTTGTTGGGCGGCATCTCCGGCAGACCGCTGGCCTTGGTGCCGGCCACGCCCATCTTGCGTTCGGCGATGTCGTAGTAGGGGGCGAGCTCGTCGTAGCTGATCGGCCAATCGATCACGTTGGCGCCCTTGACCTCGCCGTAGGTGCTGCGAGTCTTGAAGTCGTGCGGCAGGAAGCGCAGCGCCAGGCCGGAAAAGTGCATGGTCGAGCCGCCCACACCCTTGACGATCCACGCCGGCAGGTTGGGATAGGTTTCGGTGTGATGCCAGCCGCCAGCCGAGATGCGCTTGTCCAGCCATGAGATCTTCTTGAACATGGCCCACTCGTCGTTCTCGAAGTCGGCCTGGGTGTAGTGCTTGCCGGCTTCGAGGATGACCACATTCACCCCGCGCTGGGTCAGTTCGTCGGCCAGGGTGCCGCCGCCGGCGCCCGAGCCGATGATCACCACTACGCCGTCATCGTCCAGCGAGAATTTCGCTTTCATGGTTTGTCTCCTTTGGTGTTATCGGGGGCCCGGTTTCAGGCGTCGTTGTCGAGCCAGTCGATGTCGTCGAAGCCCCGGTTGATGTAGCCGCCCTTCTCCCAGGACGAGCCCTCGTAGCCAAACAGTGGCCACACCGCCTTGTTGTCGTAGAAGCCGGTGACCAGGTGCCCCTTCACCTTCTGGAAGAAGGCGCCGTGCTCGATGACGTAGAGCAGGCTGAGGCGGTCGCTTTCCTTGGGCAGTTCGGTGTAGGCCTTCTTGAAACGCAGCTTTGCCAGCCGGTCCAGCGCGGCCACGCCCTCGGTCAGCAAGGCCTTCAGCTTGTCGTCCTGTGCCGCTTGCGCTTCCAGTGGCTCGAGCGCCTGCAGGTAGTAGCGGTCGGAGATACGGTCGTGCGGGAAGATGTCGCGTGCCAGTTGCAGCAGGGTCTTGCCGTTGGCGGCGCCCAGTACCTTGAAGTTGGCGGCCAGGGCTTCATCGGCCGGCATCATCAGGGTGGCGGTGGACAGTGCGCCGACACCCAGGGCGGCCATGCCACCCCCCTTGAGGAAGCCGCGACGGGAGAGGGTGACGCGTTTTTCAATGACGCGCATCGGTGGGCGCGATGAGGTATTGCTCATGGTTGTCTCCTTGCTGTTATTCAGGCCGTTTGGCCGGTTCTCTGCGGAATCGGGGGTGGTGCGGTGTCAGGTGCCGTTCTCCTCCTCGCACTCACCAAGGACGTCGGTCAGCATTTGCTGCAGGCCGTCGGCCAGGGTTTCGATATGGATCGGGGTGCCAAGCTGGTCGGCGCAGGAGGTGGTGGCGGCGTCGAGCCGGGCGACGTCCTCATCCGGGCGGCCGAGGGCGCGGCACAGCAAGGACCAGTCCGGGCGCTGGAGCAGGGTGCCGGTGGTCAACAGCACGCCATGCTGACGGCGCAGCTGTGCCAGCCCGACCAGCTTGCGGCCATCGGCAATCACTTCCCATGGCGACAGGCCGCCGAAGCAGGCCCAGGCCAGGGCGGGGTCGGATTGACGCCGGGCCAGTTCGTCCGGCGCCAGTGCATGCGCGGCGATGCCGAAGTCGCGCAGCAGGCCGGCATGAAGGATGCCCAGCCAGCGATAGCTGGTGACGGTACCGCCGGCCAGCAGGCGGTGGTGAGGCGGCAGGACCACCGAGGATGACAGCATCCAGGGACCGGTCAGTACGGCGCCGCCACCCGCACGGCGTTGCACCAGCTCGCATTGGGTGCGCGCTGCCTGCACCGCTTCGTCATGCAGCACCGCCTGGGCGCAACCGAACACCACGCCCGGCACCGGGTAGGCCCACACGCGTACGCGCGGTGCGGTCACCGGTGCGGCAAGCTGGCGCGTGTTCCAGTCCTGCTCGGCGGTTGCATGGGCCAGTGTCAGCGCGCTGCAACTGCCTGTCGTACGCTGACGCGTGCCGGAAGGGGCGAGGGCAACGCTGGGCATCAGTCGAACTCCGCCTGTTCCAGCCGGCGCGCGATCTCGCCGAGGAAGAGGGCCGCGGGGTAGCCATCCACCGCGCGGTGGTCGAACACCAGGGTCAGGTTGACGACCGGGGCTGCGACCACGGCACCGTCCTTCACCACGGCTTGCTGACGGGTGCGGCCAACCCCCAGGATGCCGACCTGCGGTGGGTTGAGTACCGGACTGAAGCGGTCGATCGGGGTGCTGCCCAGGTTGGTCACGGTGAACGTCCCGCGCTGGTAGGCGCCGCCGGTCAGGGCGCCGGCACGGGCGCCTTCAGCGAGCTGTCGGGTTTCGGCAGCGAGCACCGATACCGGCTTGGTGTCGGCATGGCGGATCACCGGCACCATCAGGCCGTCGTCCAGCGCGACTGCGACGCCAATGTTGATGTCGTCGATCAGCTCCACCTCCTTCTCGCGGATCAGTGCGTTCAGGCGGGGATGGGCGCGCAGTGCCTGAGCGACCGCATGTAGCACGAAGGCATTGAGGCTGAGCTTGTCGCCGGCAGCGGCACGTTCGCCCCGCAGGGTCTCGACGCGGCTCAGGTCCACGTCCACCGAATGCGCCACCCGGGGTGCCTGCCAGCCCTGCGTCATGTTGCGTGCAATGGCGCCGCGCAGGCCGGTCAGCGGCACGGTCTGGCGTGCCGCTGCACTGGCGCCTGGAGGGTGGGTCGCCACACTCGTGGTCATGGCTCAGGCCTCCAGCTCGGCGAGTACGGCGCCGCGGCCAAAGGTGTCCTGCTCGGCGACCTTGAGCCTGACGATACGGCCTGCCGCGGGCGCGAAGACCTCATGGCTGGTCTTCACCAGCTCGGCAACGGCCAGCACCTGACCGGCCTCCACGCGATCGCCTTCCTTCACCTGCCATTCCTGCAGCAGGGCTTCGGTGCCTTCATCGACGTCGGCCCACACCGCGTCGTCGAGGATGATGTCTGTCATGTTGTGTCTCCTGAAGGGTCAATCGAGTTTGAAAGTCATCAGCCCGCGCACGCTGGCGACGATGTTGTCCACCTGTGGAATGGCGAACTGCTCCAGCGGATGGCTGAAGGGAATGGGAACGTCGGGCACCGCAAGGCGGCGCACCGGTGCCTTGAGGCGCAGGGTGTCGAGGTTCTCCGCCACCAGTGCGGCGATTTCGCCGGACAGCCCGTAGCTCAGGTAGTCCTCGTCCGCGACCAGCAGACGCCCGGTCTTGGCCACCGAAGCGAGTACCGCGGCACGGTCCAGCGGGACCAAGGTGCGCAGGTCGAGGATTTCGGCCGAGATGCCCTCGGTGGCGAGCTGGTCGGCGGCCAGCATCGACTTCTGCACCATCTGCGACAGGGTCACGATGGTCACGTCGCTGCCTTCGCGCACCACGCAGGCCTCGCCGAAGGGAATGGTGTATTGCGCTTCGGGGACTTCGTTGGTGCTGCCCTCGAAATAGGACATCCAGCTCAAACCCATGATGCCCTTGTGATAGAGGAAGATCACCGGGTTGTCGTCGCGGATTGCGGTGGTCATCAGGCCCTTGGCGTCATAGGCATTCGACGGCACGACGACCTTCAGGCCAGGTACGTGGGCGAAGATCGAGTACAGGCACTGAGAGTGCTGTGCGGCATCGTTGTAGCCGCCGCCGATGCCGGTGGTGATCACCAGCGGGTACTTGCAGGCGCCGCCCGACATGTAGTGGTTCTTGGCGATATGGTTGTAGATCTGGTCGAAGCAGACGCCGAAGAAGTCGACGAACATCAGCTCCGAGATCGGCCGCAACCCTTCAGCCGCGGCGCCGAGGGCCGCGCCCATGAAGCCGGTTTCGGAAATTGGCGTGTCCATCACGCGCTCCGGGCCGAACTGCTCGAGCAACCCGGTCGTGGCGCTGAAAATGCCACCGTACTTGCCAACGTCCTCGCCCATGACGAAGACGCGTGGATCGCGCGCCATCTCCTGCGCAGTGGCTTCCGAGATCGCCTGCGCCATGGTCAGGCGGCGGGTGGTAGTGGTCGTGCTCATGCGGATCTCCTGGGGGTCAGTCGGCGAAGACGTGCAGCAGCGCGTCCTGCGGTTCCGGATAGGGGCTGTTGCGACCGAAGTCGTAGGCGGCCTGGACGCGTGCCGAGACACGGGTGCGCAGTGCAGCATCTGATTCGTCGTCGAGCAGGTCGCGACTGCGCAGCAGGGCGCCGAGCGCGGGAATGGGGTCGTGCTGGCGCAGGGCTTTTGCTTCGCCCTTGGGGCGGTAGGTTTCCGGGTCGCCCTGGAAGTGGCCGTAGTAGCGGTCGGTCTTGACCTCGATCAGGGTCGGGCCTTCGCCGCGGCGCGCGCGCGCCACCGCCTCGCCAGCGGCTTCGAACACTGCCACCGCGTCGTTCTTCTCGACCAGCACGCCTGGCATGCCGTAGGCCACCGCGCGGTCTGCGTTCGACGCGATCGCGGTGGAGGCGGACTTCTCCACCGAGATGCCGTACTTGTTGTCCTCGACCACGAACACCACCGGCAGCTTCCACAGCGCAGCAAGATTCAGCGCTTCATGGAAGGCGCCCTGATTCGCCGCGCCCTCGCCAAAAAAGGCAATCGCCACCGCGTCGGTGCCCAGCTTCCTTGCCGCCAGCGCGGCGCCGCAGGCTTGCGGTGCGCCCGCCCCGACGATGCCGCTGCAGGAGAACTTCACCGCCGGGTCGAACAGGTGCATGTGGCCGCCTTTGCCACGACCCAGGCCGGTGGCCTTGCCGTACATCTCGGCGGTCATTGCGTTCAGGTCCACATCCTTGGCAATGGCGAAATGGTGTGGGCGGTGAGCCCCGACCACGGTGTCGTCGCGGCGCAGGTGGGCGCATACCCCGACGGCCACCGGTTCCTGGCCGGCAGCCAGGTGCATTTCGCCGGGCACCGGACCGGCGCCGATGTCGAAGGCCAGTCCCTTCTGGATCTTTGGCGGGAGCTTGGCTTCGAGATAGACCTTGGCCATGGTCTCCTCGTACTCCCGGATCTCGACCATTTTTTCGTACATCCACAGCAATTGTTCAGTTGTCGCTTGCATCGCTGCAACGCCTCCTCGTCGATGGGTGGTGTTCGCGCTGCGGTCATAGGTGGGAGCGGGGCGCTCAGCCTGCTCTGCCTTGCCACTGCGTCTGAGGCTGACATCGCAACTTCGATGCCACCGTTGCGCCGGCTGTATTGGAGTGCTTGCAGGGTATTGAAAATAAAGAGAATGGTTGCTCAGGTCACACAAGGGGCGGGTCCCGCTGTCGCTGCGGCGGGCGAAAGACTGTCGCAGCGCGAGCGACACCTGTCGCAGGCGGGGCGCAACAGTTGCGACCCGGGTGTTGCGGGTGTCTGGCGCTAAGGCATTGATTTGGAAAGGAGCGGCTTCATGGCACCGAAAGTGCAATGAGCAGCTTCGGTACGTGGGCACCGCTGCACCGGGAACGGTCAGCGTGATGGCCGCGATATCGAACCTGATGATCCGCACCAAAACAAAAGGAGACACCCATGCACACCCCCTTTCCTCAATCGCGTCGGGCCCCGAAGCGTGTCCTTGCCCTGTCCAGCCTGTGTGCTGCGCTGGCCGTGGCATTGCCAGCCCAGGCCCAGGTCACCCTGGACGTGATCGGACCGCACGAATACGACCTGCCGGTGGGTTTCAAGCCGTTCAACGTATTCGTGCAGTACGCCACCTTCCAGAACGGCTCACGCGCATGGGACAGTCGCGGCGATGACCGACGCGCGGCGGAAAAGACGCGGACCATCGTCGGCATGTCCAAGTACGTGCGCTTCTGGACGCCGGAGTCGAACCCGAACATCGGCCTGGCCTACGAGGTGATCCTGCCCGAGGTTGGCGTCAGCAACGACGCCACCAATACGTCGAACAGCGGCTTGGGCGATCCGCTGACCGGTCCGGCGATCTGGTACAAGCCAACTCCGAACTCCACCCTCGGCTTTCAGACCTTCTTCCAGATTCCGGTGGGCAACAAGGATGTGGGCGGTGGCGATGTCTGGAAGAACCTGTCCAGCCTGTTCTGGGATGTCCAGTTCCAGCGCTTCAGCTACACCGCCGACGCCGGCTTCGTGTTCTTTGGCGAATCCACTGCCGCCGATGCGCGGCCGGCGACCGTGTTCCACACCAACCACCGCGTGGGTTACAAGCTCAGCGATGCGGTTCAGCCCTTCATCGCGCTTGACTATGAACGTCAGGGTTCATGGACCAATCGAGCAACCGGGGTCAAGGTGGCGGCCAGCCGTGAAACGACGGCCGGTATCGGGGTCATGTTCAGTTACTACGGCAATCAGTCGATTACCGTGCGCTACTCACGTGGCGTCAGCGGTGAGGATCATGGCATGACCAACAGCTTCAATCTGAAGTACGCCTACGCCTGGTAAAACGCCCGGTCGCCGCTCCCGGGTGGCGACCGGCTCCAATGCATGACGCCGCCGGGTCTTGCGACCGGCGGCGTCATGCATTGGGCTCAGGCAAGAAAGCTGTCGATTACCACTGCCCCAGTGACTTCAGGTAGGCGACCAGTTCCCAGATCTCTTCGGGTGAAAACACGTCGCCCCAGGGGGGCATCGGCGTGGCGCCACGACCACCCTCACGGATCGTGTTGTAGACGTAATCGGGATCGAGCCCCTGGCGGTCGATGAACAGGGCGGGTTGATGGCCATGACAGAAGTCGGCGCATCCGGATTGATAGCGCGCCTTGCCGGCCGCGACCCGGGCCTTGTCGGTGAGGTCGAACGGTGGGCCGCCGGCGGCGTCCGCAACGACTTCCTGTGCGGGTGCGGCCTCGGGCAGCACGGCATTGAAGGCCAGCGCCGGGGCTGCAAGCAGGGTCAGCGCAAAGGGGAGGAGGCGATATGTTTGCATGATCTTCGAACCTTGGTTCTGTTGACGAACGGCATGCGGGACACCCGGAGGGGCCGGGTGTCCCGCCGCCTGCGGTCAGTTGACCTGGACCGCGACCAGCTCGGCGGGCAGGCCTGCGCCGCCGATCGGTACCACGACGTACTGCTTGTCACCGGCGCGATACGTCATCAGCGCGCCGAAGGCAGCACCCGGCAGGCGCAGCTCGCCGACCAGATCGCCGGTGCGGGCGTCATGGGCGTAGAGGTAGGGCTCCTTCTCCTCCAGGCTGATCTGGGTGATCAGCGCATTGCCGCGCGAGGACAGGCCGATCACGCCGTGCGTGCCCTCAGGTGCAAGGAACAGGATCTCGTCGGTCAGCGCGATGAAGCTCTCGCGCGGTACGCCAACGCGGTCAAGTTTCAGGTCCTTGATCGCCGGGTGGTCAACCGGACCTTTGCCGGCGGGTATCTGCCACAGGTGCTTGCCGGTGTTCATGTCGATCGCGGTGACGGTGGAGAACGGCGGCTTGAACAGCGGCAGACCCTGCGGACCACCCACCCCGGCCCAGGTGCCGGTGTAGTCATAGACGCTGGCGTTTTCCTTCTTGATCTTGATCCCGAACGGAATGGTGAACGAGGGTACGTACAGCACATTGGTCTTCGGGTTGTGGGCCGCGCCGGCCCAGCTTGCACCACCCAGCACGCCAGGCACCTGCAGCGTTCCGGCCTTGTCCAGCGTGGGCGGGGTGTAGAGCGGACCGTAGTTGTAGCGCGCCAGGATCTTCTTCGCCTCTTCCTTGAGCTTGGGGGTGAGGTCGATCAGATCGTCTTCGGTCACCCCTTGCTGGACAAAGGGTGCAGGCACGGTCGGATGCGGCTGGGTCGCTGCGGAGCGTTCGCCCGGTACGGTGGACTGCGGGACCGGACGATCTTCGATTGGCCACACCGGCTTGCCGGTAGCGCGGTCGAAGGTGAACACAAAGCCCTGCTTGGTGACCTGGGCAACGGCCTTGATCTTCTTGCCGTTGACGGTGAGATCCATCAGGTTGGGGGCGGTTGGCAGGTCGTAATCCCACAGGCCATGACGCACCATCTGGTAATACCAGGCCAGCTTGCCTGACTTGGCATTGACCGCCACCAGCGACTCGCCGAACAGGCCATCACCCTTGCGGTGGCCACCATAGAAGTCATTGGTCGGGGTCGAGAACGGCAAATAGACCAGGCCGAGCTCTTCGTCACACCCCGGTCGCGCCCACATATTGCCCGAGCCGGTGGTCTTCCACGATTCGTCTTCCCAGGTCTCGTTACCGGCCTGTCCCTTTTGCGGCGGCTGTTCAAAGATCCACACCCGCTTGCCGGTCCGCACGTCAAAGGCCTGGACGTCGCCGGGCGGGTGGTATTTCATCGGCTGGCGGCCGATGGCGAAGGAGTCGAGCACGGCGATGCTCGGCACCACGGTATCGCCGCAGACGATGGGGGGCGAGGTGACCGCGATCAGCGAGCGGTCTACCTGCCGGCGCATGCCCTTGGTCAGGTCGACGCGGCCTTTTTCGCCCCACGATTCGATCGGCTTGCCATTTTTGGCGTCGAGCGCAATCAGGTAGCCGTCGCCGGTGCCGACGATGATGCGCTTGTCCTCGCCGTCGGCCCAGTAGGTCAGGCCGCGGTTGATGAAGCCGAGATTGGGCGGGGTACCGTCCTTATAGGCCTGCGGATCGTAGGTCCACAAGGTCTTGCCGGTCTGTCCGTCAATGGCCGATACCGTGCTCATCGGCGAAGTCGAGTACAGGATGCCGTCGATTGCCAGCGGGGTGGATTCGTTGACCCAGGTACGCAGCTCGGCGTTGTCCGCGGCGACGGCGTTGTCAGGCATGGACCAGCGCCACGCGACTTTCATCGACTTCACGCTTTCGGCAGTCACGCCCTTGCTCGCCAGATAGCGCGAACCGGCCTTGTCTCCGGTGTATTCGGTCCAGTTTCCGTCATCGCCGGCAAAGGCCATGCTCATCGCGGTGAGCAGTGCGGTGAGGCAGAGTGCGCCGCGGACGCCCGTGGGATGGGCGCGTGAGGTTCTCGACTTCTTCATCTGATTGTCTCCTTTCTGGTTTGTACGTCGCGCCAGGTGTGCCGGCGCGTCGTCGAGTGCCGCTACTGCAGCCGGTCGTCGGCGTGCCAGGGGAAGGAGAGCAATTTGGGTGCCACGAAGTTAAATTATTGTTTTTATTGATATTTTAAGATTTCTGCTGGCGAGGATCAAAGGCCTGACCCAAGGGAGTCTGTTTTTTTCCTTGTAATTCATGTGGTTACAGAGATGTGCCGATACGGCGCTGAGACAGCTGTCGCGCGAACGATGCGACACCTGTCGCGCCTGTCGCAGCGGGTCAGTCTATCCGGGGGCGGTTGTCCAGCTGATTGGTGCGCGACGTCGTGCTGGGGAAATGGCGTGTCAGTGCGTCATCGACGGCGTCGATCGCACGATTGAGGCCGGTCTCGTAATGGCCCTGGCGAAAATCTTCGCGCATCTGGGCAATGACATGCTGCCAGTCATCGGTGCTCAGTTCCTTTGCCAGACCCCGGTCGGCGACAATCTCGATCTGATGCTCGACCAGTTGCACGTAGATCAG
The DNA here is from genome assembly GCF_003226565.1 of Parazoarcus communis SWub3 = DSM 12120. Classification (GTDB taxonomy): domain Bacteria; phylum Pseudomonadota; class Gammaproteobacteria; order Burkholderiales; family Rhodocyclaceae; genus Parazoarcus; species Parazoarcus communis. The sequence continues at coordinate 218,798 of NZ_QKOE01000002.1, forward strand.
CACGCCGTTGTTGTACTCGGTGTCCCAGACCCGCAGACGACCGAACTGGGCCAGTGCGCGCTCATGAACCACGGTCTCGATCGGTACCCGCTGTCGGAGATGGCGCCACAGGTAGCCGACCGGCAGCGTGGCCTCGACCTGCAGGCAGATCTCGCCGCTATGGCGGGTCTCGCTGGCAGCAATGCGTTTTTCCAGGCGGCTCAGTGCCTCGTCGCTCAGTACATGCCGGGCATCGCCCGCGTCGAGCCAGAGATGACGGAAAAGGCGGGACAGGCTGTTCATGCGCTGCAATCCTTGTGCATGGGCTTACCAGCGACCCGAGGCGCCGCCGCCTCCAAAGCTGCCGCCGCCACCCGAGCGAAACCCGCCGCCGCCTCCACCAAAACCACCACGGCGTCCGCTGCCACCCCAGATCACCGGTCCGCCGGGACCGCGACCGGAGCCCCCACCTCCGCCACCCCCCATGGCCAGCACGAAGATGAAGGCAAGTACGGCACCCAGCCCGGCCAGCAGCAGGCTGCCGGTCAGCAACTGGACCAGCAGGCCGGTGGCGCCGGCCGTGGCGACCGTTCCAAGCTTGCGCCCCAGCATGTTGTTGAGGATGCCGCCCAGCACCGGCACACCAACGAACAGGAAGACGGCAAGGTCGTACAGCGACATCGAGTCGCCCGTGGTTTCGCCACGTGAGGCAGGCAGTGGCAGGTCCTCGCCGCGGATCAGCTTCATCAGTGCATCGGTTCCAGTCTGCAGTCCGCCCGCGAAATCGCCCTGGCGGAAGGCGGGGGTGATCAGGCCATCGATGATGCGGTAGGCGGCAAGGTCGGGCACCGCGCCTTCGAGCGCGCGTGCGACTTCGATGCGCACCGTGCGGTCATTCTTGGCCACCACCAGCAGGATGCCGTCTCCCACATCACGGCGGCCGATCTTCCACTGGTCGGCCACCCGGTAGGCATAGGCGGCGATGTCCTCGGGGGCAGTCGTCGGCACCAGCAGGACCACGATCTGGCTGCCGCGTTCAGCTTCAAAGGCCGCCAGGCGGGCCTCCAGGGCCTGGCGCTGTGCGTTGTCCAGCGTGGCGGTCTGGTCGATGACCCGGGCGTTGAGTGTCGGCACCGGCTGGAGGTCCTGCGCCTGGGTCAATGCCGGCAGTACGCCAATGCACAGCAGGACAGCGGCGGTCCACAGGCGCCAGAGCGTCATGGGCAGCGACGGTGGCAAGATTGCTCGCATGCGTGGTGGTATTCAGCGCGCCGGCTGGCCGCCGAAGTCCACGGTGGGCGGGCGCGAGATCTCGGCTTCGTTGGCCACGGTGAAGCTGGCTTTCGGGCTGTAGCTGAACATCATGGCGATGAGGTTGGTGGGGAAGCTCCGGGCAAGGACGTTGTATTCCTGCACCGTCTGGATGTACTTGTTGCGGGCCACGGTGATCCGGTTCTCGGTACCCTCGAGTTGCACGCGCAAGTCCTGGAAGCCCTGATTGGCTTTCAGGTTGGGGTAGTTCTCCGCGACGGCCAGCAGTCGTGACAGTGCGCCGCCGAGCTGGCCCTGGGCCTGCTGGAAACGTTCCATGGCCTGCGGGTCGTTGAGTGTTTCCGGGGTGACCTGGATGGCGGTGGCACGCGAGCGTGCCTCGATGACCCGTGACAGGGTCTCCTGCTCGAAGCTGGCCTCGCCCTTGACGGTATTGACCAGGTTGGGAATCAGGTCGGCACGGCGCTGGTACTGATTCAGCACCTCGGCCCAGGCGGCCTTGCTCTGTTCGTCCAGACGCTGGAAGTCGTTATAGCCGCAGCCGCCCAGCAGGCCGGACAGCGCAGCGATCGTCAGCAGGGCAAACAGGCGGGAGCGGACGGATGGGGACGTGGCGCGCATGGGTGCTTCCTTGAAGAATGAACGATACAGCCCGCGGCTGCGGGGTCCTTACTTTACCAGTGTTATGCCTCTGGTGTTGGGCGCAGTCCCCTCGGCAGGTGCTTGCGCGGCTGCCTATACTGAATGACACTCAGCCGCAGGGAGACCGTCATGTCCGATCATGTCTACAAGCTGGTCGAGCTCGTCGGGTCATCGAAGACCGGCATCGACGACGCCATCCGCAACGCCATCGAGACTGCCAGCCAGTCGATCCGCCACATCGACTGGTTCCAGGTGGTCGAAACCCGTGGGCATGTTGCCGATGGCAAGGTTGCGCATTTCCAGGTCACGCTGAAGGTCGGGTTCCGCATCGAATCCGATTGAACAGCCGGCGGCCGGGGTCATTCCGCCATGGTGCGATTGCGGCCGGCATGCTTGGCGCGATAAAGGCGCTGGTCAATGAGGTCGATGAAGCGCAGCGGGTCGTCGTCGGCTTCCGGGATCAAGGTACCGATGCCCAGGCTGACGGTGAGCTGGGGGCTGACGCTTGATGCCGCGTGGGCAATGGCCAGCTGGGCGATGGTGTGGTGACAACGTTCGGCAACGAGCATCGCAGCACGGGCGTCGGTCTCGGGCAGCACGAGCACGAACTCCTCACCGCCGAAACGGGCGCAGAAGTCGCGTGCGCGGGTGGCGACCGTGGTGAGTGCCTGGGCCACCTGTTTGAGGCATTCGTCGCCTTGAAGATGCCCGTAGCGGTCGTTGTATTCCTTGAAGCAGTCGATATCGAGCAGCAGCACCGACAAGGGTTGGCGATTGCGTCGGGCGTTGGTCCATTCGAGCTCCATGATCGAATCGAACATGCGCCGGTTGGCCACCCCTGTCAGGCCATCCTTGTACGACAGCGCTTCGAGTTCGCGCTGTAGTTGCAGCAGCTTGTCCTCGGTCTGCTTGCGTTCGCTGATGTCGAACATGAAGCCGATCAGGGCTTCCACTTCTCCGTTGCGGCGTATCACATGGACAACGTCGCGTATCCACACATACCCGCCGTCCCGGCGCAGGGCGCGATAGTCTGCTTCATGATCACTACCGGCCTGGGACTGGGCGACACAGAATCCGACGACGCGGTCCCGGTCATCCGGGTGCATGCGGTTCGCCCAGTCCTCGACGCTGACCCAGCTGTCCGGTGTCCAGCCGAGGAGGGCTTCGATCTGGGGGCCGATGTATGTGAAGCGCATCGTCTTCCAGTCGATGCGCCAGGGAATGGCCCGGGTGGACTCGAGTAGTGTCTTATAGACGTCTTCGTCGGCGGAGGGGCAAGGCGGTGTGGAGCTCATGGGCGTTGGGGTGGGTATCGGTCTGATTTGATTGCTGGCGTTCGGATGCGCTCTGGTTTTGCATCCTCGCAGTGAAAAGCGCGTCGTGGGTGTGCGGTACTGCGCAGTCGACAGCAGAAAAGTGTGTATGGATGGTCCGCAGTTTGCTTGCCAACATCGCCCTGTCAGCCAACCGGACCCTTGCCTCATGACTGCACACCATGACGAAGCGCCGCCTTCTCCGCTTGAACTCGATGCCTTGATTGAAACCCTGCGCAACAGTATCGCCCACTATCTTGCGACCGGCAGCGGGCGTTCGGCCGAGAATGGCCGCCGGGCGCTGGTACGGCTGGGCGCGCTGCTCGACAGTGGGGGGCGGACGGCAGCGTGCGGGGGTGGGAGCATCGAGCATCAGCCTGCGCTGGCGGCCTTGCTCGCGTTGCTGTCGCGGCAGGCGCTGGCAACCTCGCATGCCGATGCGCGCACCATTGCGCGCAGTCTGGAGGCACTCAGCCACAGCGCAGATACCGGCATGGGCGAGGTGCTGCGCAAGCAGATCGTCAGGCTGGCAGAGGATTGGCGGCTGCGCGAGCGCCGGACGGGCGACCTTGAGCGGGGGTTCCGCGAGTGATGACCGGCCTGATGCAGGCCCCGGATTTGCTTTTGATCGACTTGAGGTGCGCGGGTCGGGCCTGGGGCCCTGCAAACTCGCGTGCCTCCGGGGTGCGCAGTTGCCGTCACCCTGTCGCAGACCCGACGGAGATCCGAAAATGGCCTACATCCCACTGTGCAAGCTCAGGAACCTGATGGAGGGCGATGCCGCCCCGTTCAATGTCGAAGGCCGCGAGATCATGTTGTTGTGGCCAGATGGCGGCGAACTGCAGGCCTTCGATGGCTTGTGCCCGCATCAACGGATTCCGTTCTCCCGCGGTGTGTTCAATGGCCGCTACCTGACCTGTACTGCGCACGACTGGGTGTTCGACGGGCGTAGTGGCGAATGCCGCCAGGGCGAGGACTGTACCCTGGCGCGCTACCCGCTGAGGGTGGTCGATGGCGTCGTCGAGGTCGAACTGACCTGACTTGTCCGCGTCAGTCAGGTATCGCCGCGTTGTCGGCCACCACGACCGCAAACAGGTCTGCCAATGCGGCCAGTGCCACGCGCTGTACCGTGGAAGCATCGATCACGCTGCCGTCAGGGGCAGGCAAGGCGCGGGTCGCGGTCGCTGCAGCCGGTACGCTGACCTGGTAGCCCAGACTGAAGGCGCCACGTGCCGTCGAGTTGATGCACATGTGGGTCATGAAGCCGGCAATCACGACACGGGTGACGCCAAGCGCCTTGAGGCGGGCATCGAGCTCGGTTCCGACAAAGGCGTTCGGGTAATGCTTCACCACGATGGGCTCGCCGTCTCGAGGTGCGACCTTGTGGGCAATTGCACCGATATCGCTGCGGATGTCATAGGGCGAGCCCGATCAGTGGCGTTCCGCCTCGGCAAGCATGCGGATCATTTTGCTACGATCCACAGTATCACGCTGTTCTGCCGCGAGACGGTTCGCCAGTTGCAGCGGAGTCAACCCATGCTTGGCGTCCAGCACATCAACTTGCGCGCCATGTTCGAGCAATAGCCCCACAGCTTCAGTATCGCCGAACAGCACCGCCGCGTGCAGCGGGTAGCCGCCATGGAGATCATCGACCAGATTGAGATCCAGTCCGCGCTCGACAAAAGCGCGAAGTGCCTTCTCCCTGAGCACCGCATCTTCGATCTGGATCAGAAAGCTGCCTCCCCCAGCGCGTTGAACATCGGCAACGTCCTGCGCATCGATGCGGAAGCGGAACAGGTACTGCCTGCAAAGAAAGTTGTCGAACGGAATCCGCCATCCCCCTTTGTCGGCGCAAAGCACCAAACTCAGTGCATCCTGCCTGCCTATCAGGCCAACCGCAACCGCAACATATCCCCCGAGCAGCGCCAACGCCGACACTACCGCGATTCGTCGCACCGCTCTCATCCCCACACCCGCTCTCCCTGAGAGTATGGCCCGTAACACACATAGGCACGATGTATGGACCCACCCCGGCCTGAGACGACAAGGCCGATAAGCTGGAACCTGAAACTGCGCGAGAGTTGATTACGCACGTGCTCGGAGATCTTGATGGAACTCAGATCCATATCCTTCGAGTTCTTGAACCATCGCTTTGCACTGCTCGTCGCCAGCTTTCGCAGTATCTGCTTCACCCCTGCTCCTGGGTTTGCCGTGGACCTGAAAAGCGTCTCAACCCAACCCAGTGCTGCTGTGGCGTCAATCGCCTCAATCAGCAGTCCTTGTGCGAATGCCCTAACAGCGTCTGTTATCACCGAGGCATCAATCACCTGGAAATCCCTCGGGAAAAAGAACTTGAGAATATCGCGCGTCTCCCGATCATCGAAAATCAACTCAGAAGGCAGGAACTCCCGCAAACCGACCCACGTGCCTGATTTCATTCTACTACTCCGTCAAATGCGCAAAAAAATGCATTTGGGATTATACGTTGTCCGGTTGACGATGAGCGACAAGCGTCAGGGGACTCACGGGATAGCAGTTGAATTTCCTATCCTTCCTGATTCATGCAAATGGCGTTTATCCGGTAAAGTTCGAAGATCAGCATTTCATTCGGTAACTAGGTGTCGGCTGAAGCCGGGGCGGTTCAGACACTCGATATTTGGCGTGAGGCGTAGCCGGATGTCGCGCATACAAAGAAGGGGTGTATGGTTTCGATTCAGGTGGGTGGCGAGGACAAAACCGCGAAGATCAGCGACTGGACGATTTACTGGAACGACAAGTACGAAGCCCTCCAGCTGAGGTGTTATTACCCCTCCAAGAAAACTTACACGCGCCCGCTCAGCGACTGCAGTATTTCTCCCACCCGCGAGTTGGGCGAGATGTTGCTGACCAAGCCCAACAGCACGATCGTCACGCCCATCGCCAAGGCGACAATCTATGGCGAGCGGTATGCCGTCATACACTATCCGGACGCCGACAAGCCCTACGTCTTCAAGTTGGATGATATCGGCTTTGCCGCGCCGACGGCGATGAAGGACGCGCCGGTCTTCCACTATTTCGCTACCGTGGCGAATGCCCGGAAGGATCACGCCGAGTCGCAGGCTGACCGTAAGATCGCCGCCAACGTTGTGCGCCAACTGGAAAAACTGCCCGCCAGTGCCGACACTGCTTTGCAGGCCTACTGCACGGGGCGCAACGGCACGCTGGCACCGGGCCAGGGGCTGATCTACCCGTTCGGGCTGAACGAGAGCCAGCTTGTGGCGGTCGAGCAGGCCTTCCGCGCGCAGGTCAGCGTGATCGAAGGGCCACCGGGAACCGGCAAGACCCAGACTATCCTTAACATCCTGGCCAATATCCTACTGCGCGGGCAGACTGTGGCGGTGCTGTCCAATAACAATGCGGCGGTGGAGAACGTTTACGAGAAGCTGGAGAAATGCGGCCTGGGTTACTTGGTCGCCAAGCTCGGCAATCAGGACAACCGCAAGGACTTCTTCGCCGACCTGCCGCTGTGGCCAACAAGCGAGCCCGAGCCCGCGCCAACTTTGGACGAAATCCAGGCCATGCTGGCCCGCTTGAAGCAGCACCTGCACGACCACAATCGGGCGGCGCAATTGCAGGTCGAGCTCGACGAGTTGGCCGTCGAGAGGCGCTACTTGCAGCAGTGGCAGGTAGACAGCGATGTGCAGGCTGCCACCTCGCTGGACAAGTACGGGTTGAGCCCGCGCAAGACGGCGGACCTGATGGCCTATCTGGCTCATCTCGGTGAGCAGCGCATCCGCCTTAAAGATCGCATTGAACTGCTTTTCAATTTCAGGATTTTCCGTGCCAAGCCGTTCACCCAGGGCGACGCGCGGCTGGCCGTGTTCCATGCTTTGCAGATGCACTATTACGACAAAGCGCTGCGGGACAAGGAAGCAGAGTTGCAGGCGTGCCGCGAGTCACTAGCGCGTGGGCATTTCATGGCCTTGCTGGATGAGTTGAAGAAGGCGTCGATGCGCCATCTGAAGCAGCATCTGCAACGAAAGGTGCTGCCATCGGGCAGCTTCGATGCCAAGACGTACCAGAATCAGCAACAATTCGACATCTTCTTACAGCGCTTCCCGATCCTAGGCAGTAGCACACACTCCATCGTCAATTCGATCGCGTCTGGGGCGATTCTCGACTATGTAATCATCGACGAGGCTTCTCAGCAGGATATCGTTCCGGGCATCCTGGCGCTGGGTTGCACGAAGAACCTGATCGTCGTCGGCGATAACCGCCAGTTGGCGCACATTCCGGTGGCGCTCGGCCTGCCGGCACCCGCCGACGCCTACGATTGCGAACGATACAGCCTGCTTGATTCGTGCATCAGCGTGTTCAAGGAGGAGCTGCCAAGAACTCTGCTGAAGGAACATTACCGCTGTCATCCTAGGATCATTCAGTTCTGCAACCAGCAGTTCTACGATAACGCACTGGTGCCTATGATCGAGGACAAGGGAGAAGCGCCACTGCGCCTGGTGGTGACCGCCAAGGGCAACCATGCCCGCCAGAATACCAACCTGCGGGAGCTGGACTCCCTGCTCAAGTTGCTCGACGATGAGGACGCGCCTGTCGGGCTGGACGGCAACGGCCGTGGTTTCATCGCGCCATTCCGGGCACAGGTCAACCTCTCCCGCACGCACCTGCCAGCGGATTTCGTCAAAGACACCGTGCACAAGTTCCAAGGCCGGGAGTGCGACGAAATTGTCTTTAGCACCGTGCTGGACAAGAAACGCTGTAACCAGGAGCGTAAACGCCTGGATTTCGTCGATGATCCGCGCATGATCAACGTAGCGGTGTCGCGGGCCAAGCACCGCTTCACCCTGGTGACGGGCGACGAAGTGTTCACCGGCAACAACGGTCACATCGCGGCCTTGATGCGCTACGTCGCTTATTACGCGCAGGACGAGCAGATCGTGCGTGCCCCCGTAGTATCGGCCTTCGACCTTCTTTACCGTGAGTATGACCAGTCCCTGGCGCGCTTGAACGCCCGCTTGCGGTCAGAGGATTCACGCTACAGATCCGAGCAGATTGCGGCACAACTGTTGCGCGAGGCGCTGTCCGATCCGTCCTGCCAGCCGCTGACCTGCCACGGCCAAATCAAGCTGGATCAGATCGTGTCGCCGACTAACCTAGTTTGGACGCCGCGCGAGCGGGCCTTCATGGCGCGTGCCAGTTGCGATTTCGTGATCTATTTCAAGGTGGGCAAGACCCCGCTGGGGGTGATCGAAGTCGATGGTGGCTCCCACGACCGGCCCGATCAGGCGGCGCGGGACGCCTTGAAGAACACTATCCTGGCGAAAAGCGGCATCCCCATCCTGCGTCTGCGCACCACCGAAAGTCATATCGAACAGAGAATCGCCGACTTTATTGCCCAGTGGGCGATCTAAAGTTACCTCACCTCACTTAGCACCGGCAAGCGAAGCATCAGCGGCACTCCGAGAGAAACTTTCATAGGCAGATGATCGGCCGAAAGCGGGCAGTAGACGAGTGGGCGGCTCGAGTCAGCTTTCCGACCTTTAGCGGCCGCCAGTCGTGCTGCCATTGAAGCCTGACTTAAACCAACCAGCCACCACGGAATCCGGGGCGATTCAGTACGCGAACTGCTGGACTGGCTAAGTACCGAAGCCGCCGCCGTGTCGGCGGGTGGCCGTCGTGGCGAGGGGGTGGGGGGGCGCCACGGCACGACACGTCAATGAGCGGGCGCCTCGGCCAGCCTGCGTTTCAAGGGCGGCAGGCGGGCCAGCAAGGCAATCACCACCACGGCGAAACCCAGCCGCGCCCACAGAATGCCGGACAGGTCTGCACCCAGTAGCAGAATCAACAAGGTGTCCTCGATCACGCTGTGACATAGGCCCAGAAAGCCCATGGTCAGGAACACGTCGCGGCGCGTCAGCGCGCCCGAGCGCGCCTCGCGGATCAGCAGGCCGGCGCCGAAGCTCAGCCCCAAGGTTGTCCCGATGATGGTGATGTTGGCCGCTTCGCGGCGGATGCCGATGAGCTTGAGCACAGGCGCGAGCAGCGCATGCATCAGGCGCTCCACGCCCAGCACCCGCAGCAGCCGCAGCCCACCCATCAGGGCGGCGATCACCACCAGCACCATCGCCAGCATGGTCACCTGATCCAGCGCCCAGCCGGTCAGGCTGGCGTCGACTGCGGCCGGCTGCCACAACATGCGGCTGTCGTGTTGCAGGCTGTCGGTCAGCGTATAGACCAGATTGAGCAACCCACCCAAGACTAGTGCGCCGCCAATGCGAAGGCACAGCGTGGCCCGCCAGCTCACGCCGGTGGCCTTGGCAACGGCCCCCTCCACCGGCAGCGAATGCGCCACCAGAATCATCACCCCCAGCACTGTGACCTGCGCGACGCTGAGCGGCTGCTGCAAGCCATAGTCGAGAAACACCACCAGTGCGGTGTAGATGTTGGTGAGCATCGCCGCTGCCCAGACGATCCCCAGCGTGTCGGGTAGCCCCACCAGCGCCATCAACGGCGCCAGCAAGCAGGCGAGCGCGGCCGTAGCGCCCAGCATGTCCAGCGCCTTCACCACGATCAATGCCGGCATCATGACCTTGAGGAGGGTGAAATAGACCGACAGCACGTCACGAACGAAGTCACGTCCGCGATGAATCCAAGAGGGGGGAGCGGGGGGAGGACGGGAGTCGATGTTCATGTCGGGCAAGCGTGGCAACGGGCAATGGTTGGAAAAAAACAGCGGGTGTGGACGTCGATGTACGAGGACGAAGGATTTATCCAGCAATGAAACAGGCGACACCGTTCGCCCGGATCCCTTCGGCTGTGCTCAGGACAGTCCTGCCGAAGGGCGTCTCTCGGCAGTGCCTTCGAGCGAGCTTGGACAATCCTGCTCCAACTGTGTCTAGGGGCGCCTCAGTTGGAGATTCTAGCGACGGGGCGTAGAAATATTTCAACCATTTCAAGCGATTCATTGCATAAAATTCACATGATTTCCTCAAAAAGAAATTTCCGAAATGCCCCATTTCCTGGACCGCATCGACCACCGCATACTGAGCCTGTTGCAGCAGGACTGTTCGCGCACCAACCTCGCCCTTGCCGAGGCAGTCGGACTGTCGCCACCGGCCTGCCTCAAGCGCGTCAAGCGCCTCGTGGCCGAAGGCTATGTCGCCCGTCAGGTGGCCATCCTCGCACCGGAGAAGCTGGGCCAGTGGCTGCACGTGGTGGTGGAAGTCCAGATGGAGCGCGACCGCAAGGACTTGTACGAGCGCTTCCTCGCGCGGGTGCGCGCGGCCCGCGCAGTCAAACAGTGCTACCAGGTCACCGGAGAGAGCGATTTCGTGCTGATCGTGGTAGTACCGGACATGGATGCCTACGACCGCTTCTGCGACGAGGTACTCTACGCGGATGACAACATGCGCAAGTTCCGCAGCATGGTTTCGCGCTTTCGCAACAAGTTCGACACCAGCCTTGATCTGTGAGGCCGGACGCACGCACGATTGACGGTCACCGCTGTCGAATCAGCGGGCGCGGATGCGGTCCGCCGGCCCCCAGTGGGGCGACCCCGCCACGGGCGAGATCCGCTGCACGTGAGCGTTCGTGATGACGCTCCGTTTTTCGCGCCACCAGGACGTGGAGTTCGTCTGGGACCAGAGCGTGCGCACCTGACTCGGCTGCTACCGTCGCGCCTTCGAGTGGCTCGGCGCCGTGCCCGCGCGGCTCGTCATCGACAACGCCAAGTGCGTGATCACCCGCGCGCGCCCGCACGGCGCTTTTCGCGCTGCTGATCCAGGACGAGATCGCCCGGCGCGAGCAGAAGAAGTTCGGCAACCGGCTGCTCGCCTCGGCCACCGTCGACCGGCTACGCCACAACGCCTATTGTCTCACCCTCGACGGGGTCTCTTGCCGCGCGCGCCGACAGGGTCCGAATCGGGCGAAGAGCGCCCTTGCCAGCACCCCAAAAACATCGATTCTTGACCCCCAACGACGTCCGTTAGCGCCCGGCTCGAGTGGCTTCTATATGCCGATCATCGGTGGCTCTATTGTGGCGGTCAGTGACAGGCGATGAGCGACAAGCGCCGGAGTACTCACGGGATAGCGGTTGAATATCCTATCCTTTTGAAGGCCGCGGCGGCCAAGCGACCACCGCAGCCAACCTACTTACTTCTTCGGTCGCACCGCGTCTGCTGTGCCGAGAATGAAGGCCTTGATCTTCTCCACTTCTCCGGGGGTCAGCTTGCCGGTGAAATCCGGCATGCCGCGCGATACGAACGGTCCTTCGAAGACGAACCGATCGAGATGTTCGATGGTTGTCGCCGCGGAATACCCCAGGTTGGGAATGGCGCCACCTTTGTCCACGCCCGGGACGCCGTGGCAGAAGGCGCAATTCATCACATAGAGCGCAGTTCCTTCGGGCACGTCGTCAGGCTTGTATTTGACGCCAGAAACCAAGTTGTTGACCTGATACTCGACGAAGGGAGGCATTTTCGCATTGCCGCCCAGGGCGAAGGTATATACCGTACCCGGCGTGCGACGCTCGGAGGCACGGGCCGACAGGCCATATACCCCACCCCAGCCGACTGCAATGGATACGTACTGCCTGCCGTCGACTTCGTAGGTTACTGGTGCGGCGATGACACCGGTGCCCATTGGTGCCGACCATAACTCCTTGCCGTCACGTGCGTCGAAGGCCATCAGGCGTGCGTCTGCCGTACCCTGAAACACCACGTTGCTGGCGGTGACCAGGGTGCCGCCGTTCCAGGGCGAGACGTGCTCTTTACGCCAGACCTCCTTCTGAGCAACCGGATCCCACGCGATCAGACGGCCAAAAGGCTGACTGGTGGGGGGCCGGGTATTGACCAGCATTCCGAGGTTCCAGCCGATGCCGGACATCGCCTGCCCGGGCTTGGCTTTGTTGTATGCCCAGCTCTTGTCCTCCTGAAGCACCAGTGGAACGTTTTGCGCCGGGAAGTAGGCCAGGCCTGTCTGCGGGCTGTAGGACATCGAATGCCAGTTGTGTGCGCCGAAGGGCCCGGGCGTCGCGTCGAAGGGCTTGTCTGGATCGCGTGCGGCAGGATTCTCGATGGGGCGGCCATTGGCATCGTATCCAGTCGCCCAGTTCACCGGGACAAAGTTCTGTGCCGAGATGAACTTGCCATTGGTGCGGTCGATGACGAAGAAGAAGCCGTTCTTTGGCGCATGCAGGATGACCTTGCGCGGTTTGCCCTCCAGTTTGATGTCGGCCAGGATCAGGTCCTGTGTAGAGGTGTAGTCCCAGTTGTCTGCAGGCGTTTGCTGATAATGCCAGACGTATTCGCCAGTGTCAGGTTTGAGTGCGACGATGGACGCGGTGTACAGGTTGTCACCACCGGCCGGGCTGCGTTTGCGGTGTGACCATGGCGAAGGGTTGCCGGTGCCGATGTACATCAGATCAAGCTCGGCGTCATACACCATCGAGTTCCACACCGTGCCACCTCCTCCGGCCTCCCAGTACTTGCCCGCTGGGTCCCAGGTCTTGGCCGCCGCCGCCATGGACGCGTCTTCGAAGGGCTGATCCGGATTTCCCGGCACCGTGAACCAGCGCCAGGCCTGCCTGCCGGTGTCGGTGTCGTAGGCGGTGATATAGCCACGTACGCCATACTCCGCGCCGCCGTTGCCGATGATGACTTTGCCCTTGATCACGCGCGGTGCGCCAGTGATGGTGTAAGGTTTGCTGCTGTCGATCAGCGTGTTCTGCTCCCACAGCTTCCTGCCGGTTTTTGCGTCGATTGCGAGCAGCCTGCCGTCCAGCGAACCGACGAAGACCTTGCCGCCATACACCGCCACGCCCCTGTTTACTACGTCACAACACGCGTCCTTACCTTTTTCACGCGGGACTCCCGGGTCGTAGGTCCAGATGTTCCGTCCGCTTCGGACGTCTACTGCATGTACGATGCTCCATGGTGCCGTCACGTACATCACGCCATCGACCACGATAGGCGTGGCTTCAACGCCACGCGTCGACTCGAGGTCGTAAGACCAGACAAGGCCCATCTCCTTGACATTGTCCGGGGTGATCTGGGTAAGCGGGCTGAAGCGTGTACCCGCATCATCATAGCCGTGGCTGGGCCATTCTCCGCCCGCCGCGAACGCGGCGGAACTCAGCATCAGGCAGCCCAGACCAAATGCTGTTTGCTGCAGGCGCTTGCGCGCGGGGGCGATGCCACTGCGCGGCTGCACAAATACCGTCGTCAACATAGTGTCTCCTTTCTTCTCTCTTGTAATGGGGGGGGCGCGACACGCCTGATCCCTTGCCAGCGGACGGCTCCGCTCAGAACACCTTGAGTACGCGCAGGTTCAGGCGATCGTCTTCGCGGAAGCCGTTATGTACCGATATGTCACGACCGTAGCTGGCCAATAGTTGCACGTCTGGCGCAATGAACCAGCCGGTGCCGATACTGACCTTGGTCGTACGCAGACGGTCGCCTTGATTGACTCCGGCGATCTCGGTTTCGCCGCCGAAGGTATGGGAGACTCCTGCGCGCAGATCCCAGGCATCGGATATGTGATACCGCAGATAGCCTTGGAACTGCATTGAGGGCTTCTGCTTCATCGTTACCTTGGCAGCACCGAACTTGTCGTTCTTGCCGTACAAGGTGATATCGCCCGCAAGATCGAGCGAAACCCTGTCCGATAGCTTGGTGATGAACCCCGCTTGCAGAGCGAACTTCCAGCGGTTTTCACCCAGGTTCAAGGCATCATCATTGTCGTAGTTGCCGGTCGGTGCGTAGATGAAGGGGGTGATGCCAAAATAGGTACCTGTTTGCGGGCGGTTTACCAGCCACACCGTTGCTGCCAGGATCAGGTCACCCACCCCACTGGTACTGCCCAGCGCCGACAGGTCGTCCTTGCCTTCCAGCCTGCCGAATGGAAGCAGAAACTGTGGATCGACGATATAGCCGCCGATCTCGGTGAAATGTACGCCGCGCAGGATGCCGACCTGCGAATCCAGTCGCATGTCGCCCGGGGCCTTGTGCCCCTTCGCATAGAGTGCATCGCGGGTGGCATATTGGTAATACAGCATTGCCAGGTTGGTACCGGCGGGCAAGGCCGTGTAATCGCCTGCGTCAACGTCAACCGCGTGTGCTTGCGGTATCGTCAGCGCCATGCACAGCGCCGCTGCGCCCCCAAGACCGCACCAGCTGTTCTGGTACGTCCTCGCTGTCCACTTGAGTGGCTTCATTCCATTGTCTCCATTAGTAGTAATATTCGGCGGCCGCTTTCCAATGTCGTGGAGCTGGCCCTGCGGCTTCTTGCAGAAGCCGTGCCAATGAAAATAACTACAACAAAAACAGTTGGTTAATGGATTATGAGTACGACCCTGAACAATAACGGGGTAGCTGCGCTGTATCGTTTCAAGTCAGGCTGTTCCGGCTGTTGGATCGATACACGCCACCCCCGACACAGGAGGAGACATGAGACCCGTCCGGACGGAATTCGACCGCAAGGTGCTGCACGCACGCCAGTTGCTGCGCGAGGCCCGTGACATTCCCCCCAGCTTGGTGGCAGATGACGTGCAACGCTCGTGGTCACGCTCCATCCGGCATGGCCTGAGCGAACGCGACCGCGTATTGTTCAATCCGGTTTCGGCGGCACAACTGCGCCGAATCAACGAAGTACATCGCACCTTGCTTGGTCACGCCGAACCCGAGATGGAGCGCTTGTTTTCCGCGCTGGACAATGCCCATTGGGTGCTTGCCTGTCTGGAGGTGGGGGGCAACATCATCAAGACTTTGGGCGGACAGAGTGCGGAGTTGCGCGATATCGCCACGGTCTTGCGTCCGGGGTTGAACCTGAGTGAGCGCGTGGCTGGCACCAATGCGCCCGGCTTTGCCCTGGAGGAGAGGCGGGCCATTGCCGTGCGTGGTAGCGAGCATTTTCTCGAAGAGGCCCAAATGTGTGCCTGTGCCGCAGTGCCGATCTTCGAGCCATCCGGTGCATTGGCCGGGGTGCTGAACGCGTCACGCCATCACCGCAGCGCATCCATTGGCATTATGGAGCCGCTTGCACTGGCTGCCCGCGCAGTCGAGAACCGCATGGTTGCCGCTCTGTCCGCGCCCTTGCGCCTGCGCTTGCATTACAGCGCCGAGTTGGTCAACTCGCCGATGTGCGGTCTGCTGGCGGTTTCCCGCGATGGCCAGATTCTTGGCGCGAACCCTTTGGCACGCCAACTGCTTGAGTTGGACACACTGATTGAATCGGATCCGTGCATGGAGACGGTATTCCAGCAGAAGGTTGGCCTGTTGCTCGACACGTTGCGTAGGCACGGTAGCACTCCCACGCCGATTCACTGCCACAACGGCGTGCGCATTCATGCTTGTCTGGCTGACGCTGCGCCCACGCGTGCGGTGTCAGTGGCACCTGCCGCATCGTATGATGTTGCCCGGACCAGCATGTCCCCGATGTTGCTTGATCCGGAACTCGTGCAGCGTGTTCGGCAGGTCGAACGTGCTTTCGCGCGCGATATTCCGGTGCTCATCAATGGTGAAACCGGTACAGGCAAGGAGGTACTCGCACGTCATTTGCACGAGGTGGGCCCGCGTGCCTCGGGTCCCTTCGTCGCCATCAATTGCTCGGCGATCCCGGCCAGCCTGATTGAGTCCGAGCTGTTTGGCTACGATGGCGGTGCCTTTACCGGTGCGCGGCGGGGCGGTATGGCTGGGCGTTTCGAGCAGGCCAATGGCGGCACTTTGTTCCTTGACGAAATCGGCGACATGCCGCTCGAGCTGCAGGCCCGCCTGTTGCGTGTCCTGCAGGAACGTACGTTGACCCGGCTGGGCAGTGCTCGCAGCATTGCGCTCAACTGTTCAGTGATCTGCGCGACCCACCGCGATCTCGTACAACGTGTCGCCAGCGGTGAGTTTCGAGAGGATTTGTACTACCGCATCAATGGCTTGCGTATCACTTTGCCTGCGCTGCGTCAGCGCAGCGATCTCGATGACCTTATCGATCATTTCCTTGCACAGGAAATGGCTTCCGCGGTTCCGCCGCTGACCCTCGCCGCGCGCCACTGTCTGTACCGTCATAACTGGCCGGGCAACATCCGTGAACTTCAGCAGGTACTTCGCCTTGGCGTGGCGCTTGCCGAGGGAGACAGCATTGACCTTATTCACCTGCCAACAGAGCTGACCGCTGCCCCGCCTGCGCTTCCGCCTGACCCAGCCGATATGCAGACCCACTGCCCGGATGGCAAGGCAACGCTGCGTCAGGCTGAGGCGGAAGTGGTCCGGTCTGCCTTTCTGCGAAATGATCGTAATGTTTCTGCCACGGCACGCAATCTCGGCATCGCCCGCGCCACGCTGTATCGAAAGCTACGCAATTATGGTCTGCTGACTGGGGAGGGATGATCAAGGCTCTCCGGTCAGGGATGGCAACTGTGTGCCGAGCTGATTGGCGGGCACTGCGGGTGAAAACAACCCGCCCTGGAAGCGGTCGCAGCCATGGGCGGCCAGTTCCATGCGTTCGCGGACGCGCTCGGTGTAGCTTTCGAGATGGAAGCCAAAGTTGCCACGCTCCTCCCGCTTGATGTGGTGCATCGAACAGGGCCTGCGGCAATGCCCGGTTGACGATGAGCGACAAGCGCCGGGGTACTCACGGGATCGCGGTTGAATTTCCTATCCCCGGCAAGAGGCCCGCCGCTGCACCGGGCAGACGGCGGGCCTCTTGCCGGGGATGCGGGCCGGTGCCTACCGGTCCGCGTCGGCGGCGGCGGCGTCGCCGGTGAAGAAGGACTCGTTCTTGCGGGCGACGACCCGGTAAGTCTCATCCTGGAACAGACCTTGAACGGTGCTCATGGTGCCGGCCTGCAGGTTGTAGATGGTCACGGGCTTGGCCAGGACGGCGGGCACCGCGGGGACGAAGAAGTTGGGCACCACCGAGGTCCGCCACAGCTTGCCTTCCGAGTCGTAGCCATCCACCAGGGTCAGCAGCCAGGTGTCCTCGTCGAAGTAGTAGCGGCGCTTGGGTACGGCGTGCCGCTTGCCCGACACCACGCTGGCCTCCACCTCCCAGACGCGGTGCAGCTCCCAGCGCAGCTTGTCGGCGTTGAGGTGGAACCTGTCGAAGGCCTCGGCCTCCTTCGCCGTCACCAGTTCGTTGTTGTTGTAGGGGATGTACATCTCCCGCTTGCCCACCAGCTTCCACTCGAAGCGGTCGGGGTGGCCCATGAAGCCCATCACTTCGTCGAAGTAGTTGGCGCCGGACGAAACGAAGTCCGGCGTGTCGTAGGCCACCGTCGGCGCCCGCCGCACACGGCGCTGGCCCACCAGGTACTGCCAGGCCTGGCGCGGCACCTTGGCGTTGATGCTGTCACGCAGCACCAGGGATTCCCCTGCCTTGAACGGCGGCGCGGTGGTGTTGAAGCGCTGCAGGAAGTACTCCCCGCTCCAGTCCTGGGCCGAGCCGTCCTTGTAGTAGTAAGGGTGCTGGAAGAAGTTGTCGGTACGCGTGGCCATGGCGCGGGCGCCATTGGAGGTGCCGACGATGTTCTTCGAGCCAAACTCCACCGACTCGGGCTCGATGCGCAGGATGTAGTTCCAGATCACCTCGACGCCGGACTTGGGGATCGGGAAGGGCACCCCACCAAAACAGCCCTCCACCGACAGGCCGGCCTCCACCGTCCTGCAGGCGGTCGCATTGCGGGCGGTGGCGTCGTACACATGCTGGGGAGCAACGGCCGTGCGGTGGGTGGGGAAGACATTGACGCGGAAGGACTCCGGGTATTTCTCCAGGAGGGCCGCCGTGCCTTCGGACAGCTTGTCGGCGTACTGGGCCATGTTGGCCGCGGAGATCTGCACGACAGGCTTTTCACCGGGAAACAGGCTGACCGGAATGTCCCCCACCCTGGCGCCGGCCGCCTTGGTTACCGTGCCGTTCCAGGCCGGGATGCTGCCGTCCTTGTTGCCCGCCCGCTCGCCACCGAGGGGCGTCAGGGCGCTCTTGAGCTGGGCTGCCTCGTCGGCGGAAACCGCGGCGACAGCCGGCTGAAACTGGGCCAGCGCACCGAACACGACCAGATGGATGATAGTCTTGCTCTTCATGTTGGGATTCCTCTTATGGGCGGGTGATCAGAAGCTGCGCTGAATCGACAGCGACACGAAGTCGCGATCCCCGTGGAAGTTCTGGTAGGAATTGAGGCCGGCCGGCGTGGCCACCGACCCTGCTATGCCGATGTAATGGGTGTAGTTGAGACCCACGTGCCAGGCCTTCTGGTACACGACCTTGGCCCCGACGCTGACGCTGCCGCCCTGCTCCGCCGGGAACAGCACACCATTGACCGACGAGCGCCCGAACAGGCCGTAGCTCACGCCGATGGGCAGCTGCAGATCGGTCTCGGGCAGTACCTGGAAGTACTCGGGCGTAAACACAAACTGCACGGCGCCCGCATCCCGGGTGGCGTTGGGGTCCAGCGCCTCGGCGTTGTCGGTTACGCGCAGGCGACGGTTGAAGGCAAACTCGCCGAGAAACGAGGCCCCATCCCACAGGGCGTTGGCCCCCAGCACGCTGATGGCCGACAGGTTGAGGTGCAGGGTGTTGCCCTTGGGAAAGCGCGCGTTGCTGCCCCCGTCGGCGGCCGGGTCGTTGATGGTGAAAATGAAACTGCCCGCCGCCACCAGGGGCTGGTTGCTGCGCACCGATAGCTCCCCCGCCACGTTGGTATCGCCGACCAGCGTGCTGAAGCTGCCGCCCACGGTGCGGATGTTGCGCCCGAAGACCATCACATAATCCTGCGGCACCACGCCAGCGGGGCCGGCGTTGAAGCGGGCATAGAACTGGGGCAGCTTTTCGTGGAAGGTCGCGGCATACAGGCCGTACTCGCTGTCGCTGGCCTTGAAGCGCACCTGGACCCCGCCCTGTCCCGCGTTGCCGGGCTCGATGTCCTTGCCGCGCCGAGCCGGGCCGTAGGGCGTGTACAGCAGCTCCCCGCCGTCATCCACGAAGTCGGCAAAACTGAAGTAGCTGCCCGCCGCCGGCAGGCGCGACTTGCGCCATTCGGGCTGGATGTAGGCGCCCACCAGGAGGTCGGGCGTGATCTGCAGCTGGGCCGATACCTGGCCCACCGGCCGCGCCACCTCCTTGAACTGGGAGTTGGGCACCGACAGGGCCCGGGCCAGGTCCAGGGGCGTCTGGGCACCGGCGATGCCGTTGTTGCCGAAGAACAGGCTCTCGCCGTAAAGCTGGGTGAAGCGGCCCGCCTTGAGGTTGAGATTCATATCCCCCACCGACTGGCGGGTATACGCAAAGGCATCCAGGACCTCGGCATTGCGCCCGTGGGTGATGCGCGTGTGCTTGTTGAAGCGGTCGTAGGGGCCGCTCTGGTTGAGGCCGGGGGCATCGGCGGCGCTACGGTCGTTGCTGCGCTGATAGACGTCGTCGTACCACCCCGCCGCGCTCACCCGAAAGCCGCTGTCACGCTTGTAGCGCACCCCCAGCTCGGTGAGGATGTCGAGGCGGTTGGAGATGAGCCCGCGGCTGAAATTGCGGTCGCCGTCATTGGTATTGACCTGGGGCGTGAGCCCGGCCAGGCCCTCCGGCGCCACGCTGGCGCTCACCCCGCGCACGCGCCAGGCGGTGCTGTACTTGAGGGTAGTGTCCCAGGAGATGGCCAGGTCCGGCGAGTCCGTGTCCACCGTAAAGGACAGGGCCGGCTCAGACAGGACCATGCCCGCACAGGCCCAGGCCACCGCGCTGGCAAGAAGCTTGATCTGCATGCTCGGCCCCCTCAGACGCGCTCGACGGCGCGGGTGTCCGCAGCGTCGGCCTGACTGCCCCGCACTTCCTCGGCGATCACGCTGCGCAGGATGCGCCGGGCCCGCACTGCCCCCACGTCGCTGCTGAGCAGCACCGGGTTCAGGCTCAACAGGTCGGCATTG
Source organism: Parazoarcus communis SWub3 = DSM 12120 (assembly GCF_003226565.1). Classification (GTDB taxonomy): domain Bacteria; phylum Pseudomonadota; class Gammaproteobacteria; order Burkholderiales; family Rhodocyclaceae; genus Parazoarcus; species Parazoarcus communis. The sequence goes on from NZ_QKOE01000002.1 coordinate 238,899, forward strand.
CCGATGTTGACGTACTGGGCGTCCACATAGGGCCCGTCTTCATCCACGAAGGCGTCGTGCATGCCCTTGATCTTGGCGGCGTTGTAGTCGGCGTCCTCCACCAGGTGATTGCGCCGGGTGGCGAAGAAGTAATGGGTGGTGCCGTCGGTCTCGGGGGTGGTGGTGTGCAGGTCGTACTGGCCCACACAGTCAGCCAAGTCCAGCGCGGCCTGGTCGTCCTGGGTGGCGCCGATCTGCAGCTGCACGGTGGTGGGCGCCATGAACTTCACCTCCACAAAGTGCCGCGCCTCGGCCATGGGCTCGGGCAGAAACTGGTTGAGGATGAAGATGGGTGGCGTCTGCTTCCACTCCCAGCGGGTGGCCACGGTGCTGTCCGTCTCCTTCACCTGGGGCACCTGGGGGGTGAGCTGGCCGCGGGTCGAGATGATCTCGCCATGCAGGTGGTCCACATGGCTCAGGTCCATCACGTTGTCGGTGATGAGCTCGTAGTAGGTCTTGCGGTGCATGTAGGTAAAACCGACCCCGTTGGGGTGGCCTGCGGTCAGCGGGCTGACATCCGGCAGTATCGATTCATCGGCGGGGGCATCGCCCGGCCAGATCCACACAAAGCCGTAGCGCTCCACCAGCGGAAAGGTGCGCACCCGCGCCGCGCGGGGGATATGGCCATTGCCGTGGGGGTTGTGATTGCACACCCCGCTGCAGTCGAACTTGAGGCCGTGGTATTTGCAGACAACGTCATCCCCCGCCCGCATCCCCATGCTGAGCGGCACAAAACGATGGGGGCAGCGATCCAGCATGGCCACCGGGCTCCCGTTCTGCGTTCGGTAGATCAGGACCGGAGTGTTCAACAAGGTGCGTGCGAACAGCCCCTCTGTGCTCACCTCGGACGACAGCGCGGCGACGTACCACGCGTTTCTGAGGTAAGTGACGTTTCTGGATGTCTCCATTTTTCTTCTCCAGGTGTGAATGCCAGGCGAAATGCCTGGTCGGTGAAATGCGGCAACAGCAGGTGCCGCGCTTACAAATCGATGAGCAGTTGGGGCGTGCGGGCGCGGGAGCAGCACGGGGTGAAGCAGCGCTGGCTATCCCGCTCGGCGGCACTGAGGAAGACGTCGCGATGCTCGGGCACGCCCTCCAGCACCGGCAGCACGCAGGCACCGCAGATGCCCTGCTCGCAGGAGAGGTTGATGGGCACGCCCGCCGCCAGCAGGGCCTCGGCCGCCGTCTGGTCGGCCCCCACCGGGATGCGCAGGCCGCGCCGGGCCAGGACCAGCTCGAAACTGCCGTTCCCGTTCGCCGGCGCGGCGGCGGCCGGCGCCGCGAAGTGCTCGAAATGCACGCGGCCCTCACCCCAGCCCGCGCCACGCGCCGCCTCGCAGATGTAGCTGATGAAGCCCGCCGGGCCACACACGTACAGATGAGCATCGCCGTCGAGGGCCGCCAGCACGCCCGCCGCATCCAGGCGGCCCTGCTCCGGGGCGTTGTCGAAATAGAAGCGGACCTGCCGGGCATAGGCCGCCGCCTCCAGGGCTTCCCGGTAGGCTGCCCGCTCGGGGGCGCGGCTGCAGTAATGCAGCTCGAAGGACTCGCCCCGGGCGTGCAGGGTGTCGGCCATCGCCAGGATCGGGGTGATGCCGATGCCGCCGGCAAACAGCACGGAATGCCCCGCCGGCACCAGCGGAAAGAGGTTGCGGGGGCGGCTGATGGCCAGCGTGTCGCCAACCCGGATGTCCCGGTGGGCGCAAGCGGAACCGCCTCGCCCGCCTGGGTCGCGCAGGATCGCCACCTCGTAGGCGCTACCGGCTGGCCCGACCCGGCACAGGGAGTACTGGCGGACCATGCCGTTGGGCAGGGTGATGTCGATGTGGGCTCCGGCAGAACAGGGGGGGAGCGGCGCGCCATCGGCCGACACCAGAACAAGACTCAGGACATCAATTGCAGCGTCGCGCTTTTCGAGCACACGAACAGCGAGCGTGGGTTGAGGACTCAACACAGCCGGGGTCTCCTTTGGGGTGAAAGTGCCTGAGCCACTGCGGGCTCTTCCTCACCTCATCGCAATCCCCATGCCAAGGTCGACAATCACAATAATTTATTGATTTATAAATAATCTTATTGACGTCAAGTTCAAGGCTAGAATTCATGTTTCTGAAAACAGCACTTACGCACTTTCTTAAACCGGTAATTTTGCTTTTTTCAAAACCCGGAGACATCTCCCCATGCCCCACCCCGCCGCCGGCCATCTACACTCCATCCCCCGGGAAATCGACGACCGGGAGCTGTCCAAGTACGTGCGCTTCGACCCCGACAGCGGGCAGATCACCGTGCTGGATCAGCGCATGCTGCTCATCCACGGCTTCACCCTGGCTGCCCTGCGGCGCGAGTTGATCGAGCGCCTGGGGGTGGAGGCCACCCGCCAGCTGTTCACCCGCCTGGGCTACCAGCAGGGCATGGAAGATGCCCGCCGGCTCAATGCGGCCGAGAGCGGAGACCTGAAGCGAACCTTTGCCTACGGCCCGCGCCTGCGAGAGATGCAGGGCTTTGTGCGCAACCAGGCGGTGGACCAGATCCAGTTCAACCAGGAGACCGGGGATTTCTGGGGGGACTACTACTGGGAGTCATCCTGGGAGGCCGACATCCACCGCGCCCAGTTTGGCGTCAGCGGTGCGCCGGCGTGCTGGATGATGGTGGGCTACGCCACCGGTTTCACCACCGCACTGATGGGGCGGCCCATCCTGTGGCGCGAGGTGGAGTGCGTGGCCATGGGCCATGCCCGCTGCCGCGTCGTCGGCCAGCCGCTGGAGGAATGCGACGACGCCGAAGCCCACCTGAGCTTCCTGCAGGTGGAAGACTTCATTGCAACACCCCGGCGCCGGGCCACCCGCCCCGCCCGAGCCACCGGCCAGGAGGAAGCCGCCCGGCAGCTCCCCGACCTGATCGGCGCCTCGAACAGCTTCAACGAGGTGGCCTACCTCATCAAGCGCGTCGCCCCCACCGACGCCACCGTGCTGCTGACCGGCGAAAGCGGCGTGGGTAAGGAGCGCTTCTCGAAAGCCCTGCACGCCCTCGGGCCGCGGGCCGAACGCCCGTTCATCTCCATCAACTGCGCCGCCATCCCCCACGACCTGGTGGAAGCCGAGCTGTTTGGCGTGGAGAAAGGTGCCTTCACCGGTGCCACCGTGTCCCGCCCGGGGCGCTTCGAGCGGGCCAGCGGCGGCACCCTCTTCCTCGACGAGATCAGCAGCCTGCCCCTGCATGCCCAGGGCAAGCTGCTGCGCGTGCTGCAGGAGGGTGAGCTGGAGCGGGTGGGCGACACCCAGGTCCGGTCCATCGACGTGCGCATCATCGCTGCCACCAACCGCGACCTGCGCAGCGAAGTGGAAGCCGGTCGCTTCCGGGAGGATCTGTTCTTCCGGCTCAACGTCTTCCCGGTGAAGATCCCGCCGCTGCGCGAACGCCGCGAAGACATCCCCTTGCTGGTGGACACCTTCGTCAAACGCTACGCCACCCGCTTCGGCAAGAACATTGCCGGCCTCAGCCGCAACGCCAGCGAAAAGCTGTGGGCCTACGACTGGCCGGGCAATATCCGGGAGCTGGAGAACATCATCGAGCGGGCGGTGATCCTGGCCGAGAACGACGGCAGCATCGACGTGGAGCACCTGTTCTCGGGGGGCGAGCAGATCCCCCTTTCCCGTCCCTCTCTCATCCCCACTGACGCCCGCGCCGAAGCACCATTACGCCCGGGCGCAGAAATCCCCGTCCAGCACGCCATCGACCGCCTGCTGGATGCACAGCTGTCACTGGAGGAAGCGGAGAGGCTGATGATCAGCACCGCTTTGCAGCGGACGGAGGGAAACCTCTCCGCCGCCGCCCGGCTGTTGAAGTTGCGGCGGGGGCAACTGCAGTACCGGGTGGACAAACGCGGCGCCGAGGGCAACGAGGGCCGATAGGGCGGGGCATGGGCCGGCACACCGCCGCCAGATCAGCCCCGGGGGCCCGGTGCGCCGGGTCCAGGGCCAGGCGTTGGGCCAGGGCCGATCGGACCCTGCGCTCACCGAACGCGAATTCCGCCGTTACCTCGACTGCGGCACCCTCGCCCACGGCTTTACCCGCGCCCGTTGCGCCGACTGCGGCCACGACTTCATTGCCGCCTACTCCTGAAAGAGCCGCGGCGTCTGCTCGTCCTGCACCACCCGGCGCACGGCCGAAATAGCGGCATATCTCGTCGACAAGGTCTTTCCGCGCCTGCCGGTGCACGAGACGCTGGCCTACCATTGGACGCGCATGATCGAGATGCAGCATGCCGCCGAAGCGGTGCGCGACCCGCTGGATGCCCCGGAGCTGCTGGCACCCGATGGCACGCTGCTTGAATTGCTGCACTCCGATGCCTGGGCGTATGGACCGTATCGACACGGCCGCTGAATGCGCTGTTTCCGATACGCCGGAAAAAGCCGCTTCATCTGCTGGTGATGGCCATCGGCAGCCCCTCGCGGAGCGACGATGCGTTGGGCCCCTTGCTGGCCGGGCGACTGGCGCCCGACCTTCCGGAGTGGGTCGAACTGCTGGTGGACTTCCAGTTGCAGGTGGAGCATGCGCTGGTCCTGGAGCGTGCCGGTCTGGCCCTGTTCATCGATGCGCAAGTGGGGCTGACGGACACTTTCCTCCCCGTGGTCTCGGATTGACGAAGCCGAACGAGCCAGACGGCAAACGAAGCGCGGTAGGTAAGGGGCCGAGAAAATTGTGAAGTCTTACCGGAAATGGCGTTTAACGGCCGAGGGAGGAACCCCTTTGAGGCGGATAAATGCACGCCGCATTCGCTCTACGTCCGTGAAGCCACATTGGCGTGCCACAACCTGTACCGAGCCGTTGCCGCTTTCCAATGCGGCGCTCGCAGCCTCGACCCTTAGCAGCTCAACGGCCCGTGCCGGGGTTGTCCCGATTTCTGAAGAGAAGCATCGGGCGAAATGTCTTGGACTCATGCACGTTTGGTCCGCAAGATCGCAGACCGAGAGCCGTTTTTCCAGATTGCTTCGGATGTAATCGAGTAAGCCAGCGAAGCGACCGTCTCCCATGCCCATGTCCAACAACGCGGAATACTGGGATTGCCCGCCAGGGCGACGGTAATAGACCACAAGCTGGCGGGCAACGTGACGAGCGATCTGCTCTCCAAGATCATCGGCAATCAGTGCTAAGGAAAGATCAATGCCTGCACTGATTCCCGCCGAGGTCCATAGATTACCGTCATTGACATAGATACGGTCCTCATCGAGGGAAACGTCGGGAAACCGACGTTTGAAGTCGGCGCTACGCCGCCAGTGCGTTGTCGCCTTCCGTCCATTGAGCAACCCGGCTGAGGCGAGCAGGTAGGCGCCTGAACACACACTCGCCACTCGCCGCGCCTTCTGCGAAAGATCGCGGATGAAGGTGAGCATCTCTACCGAGGTCGTAGCCTCAATGACACCCTCACCACCGACGGCAATCACGGTATCCGCATCGAACACTTGGGCGAACGACGTGGTGAGCAGCATGGTACCGGCCGAACTTTCCACCGTACTGCCCTCCTGGCTGGCCAACGTCAGTTCATACGTTTTCGGCTTCATCCGGTTAGCCATCTCGAAAGCAGCGATCGGGCCGGCTACATCCAACAATTGAAAATTAGGGAATACGACGAAAACCAGCTTGCGTGCCATGGCAGAAAAGGAGGGGACTATGTCTTTATCAGACTAGCTCATCCATGCAATATGTCAATGGCAAATATTCACAACGCAAGGAGGAAACCATGTGGATGTCCGAACCGCCGTCTGCGCCTGTATCCGCTGCCAACGAGCAGCTTCCAGTAGGGTTGAGTGGAGAGATCATTTCTCGATCCCAAATCGGGCAGGAATTTGTCTGGCCGAAGAGCGATCCTCGTTCGCAGTGGCAGCCACAGCGTACCTACGACCCCAGTGACGATGCACGGATTCGGCGCCTTGGCATCTCACCCCACTTCGACATGGATGCATTCTTGCAGCGAACCAAGACACTCGATCTGCCATCGCGGATCATCAAACTACTGAACCACAACGCTTTTCAAATCAGAAGGGGCTGACGCAATTTTACGAACCGTCAAAGCCCGGCGTATGAACCGCAACATCTTTCTTCTAGCGCTCTCCCAGGCGGCGATGATGACCACGATCAGTCTCGTGCTCTCATCGTCGGCCCTGGTAGGGGCTCAACTCTCTTCGCTGGATTTAGCTACCGTGCCACTGGCTATCCAATACCTAGGGACCATGGTGATGCTCTATCCGGTGGCGAGGCTCATGGAACGCTTTGGGCGCCGCTTGGTTTTCTGTAGCGGTGCTCTGGTTGGTGCGGCGGGCTTGATATGTGCTGCTTTCGGCGTGCAGATCGGAAGTTTTTCTCTGTTCGCAGCAGCGGGGTTCTTGATCGGCGCCTTTGGTGCGGTCGGACAATACTACCGGTTTGCGGCAGTCGATTCGGTGGCCTCGGAAAGAAAAAGCCTGGCTATCTCTTGGACGCTGACAGGCGGACTCCTTGCCGCGGTGGCCGGTCCGATGCTCGCTCGGTGGACGAAGGACGCGCTTGAGCCGGCATTTTATGCCAGTTTTCTTTCATTGACGGGTGTGGCGTTACTGGGCGCCCTTTTCGCGCTGGGTCTCAGCTTGCCCCCGCTGGTAAGAGTGGAAGACAAGCAAGCGAGGCGATCATGGTCGGAGATTGCCCGTCATCCCAAGTTGGCCATGGCTATTTTTGCAGGTGTCGTTGGCTATGCTGTAATGAATCTTCTGATGACCGCCACACCTCTAGCGATGATGTGCGCACAGCTCGACTTCGCTCAGACTGCCTCGGTTATTCAATGGCACGTGCTCGCCATGTTTGCCCCTTCATTTTTCACCGGGTCACTCATTCAGAGAATCGGCACCATGCCGGTCATGCTATTGGGCTGTTTGTTGAACCTTGGGAGTGTCGCAGTCAGTCAGATGGGAGTCGAGTTGGTTCACTTTGAGGCTGCGTTGATTCTGCTGGGGGTTGGCTGGAATTTTCTCTACGTCGGTGCCACGGTCCTGCTGGCCGAAAACTGTCGCAAGGAGGAAGCTGCCCGCGTTCAGGCACTGAACGATACGTTCGTCTTCCTGGGTGTTGCAGCTGCGACCTTACTCTCCGGTACGATGGTCAATGCGCTAGGCTGGCAAACCGTCAATCTGTACGCCGTTTTTCCGATCCTGCTCGTCATGGCGGGGCTCGTTGGGTTGATGAATTGGTCTCGGCTCCCATGGTTGCGCGCGGGGTGATTGATGAAGATCGAGAAGCCGCTCACCGGAGACTTTACAGCCCACCTCTCCTCTCCCAATACGTCGAATGGAGGCATTCCTTTGACCTCCTCGATAAGAGCTCTGATTTTTGATCTGGATGGCACACTGGTAGATACGCTTGGTGGGGTCGTGAACGCGATCAACTGCGCTCTGATGTGCCGTGGTCTTGCACCGCTGACCATTTCAGAGGTTGCAGATCGTGTAGGCGAAGGCGGCACGGCCTTGGTGGAATACGCATTGAAGAACGCCGGACACGAAGGCGACTCGCAAAAAGACACACAATTGCAGGAAAGTTATTTCCAAGCTTACCTTTCTGCGAAATGATCGTAATGTTTCTGCCACGGCACGCAATCTCGGCATCGCCCGCGCCACGCTGTATCGAAAGCTACGCAATTATGGTCTGCTGACTGGGGAGGGATGATCAAGGCTCTCCGGTCAGGGATGGCAACTGTGTGCCGAGCTGGTCGGCGGGCACTGCGGGTGAAAACAACCAGCCCTGGAAGCGGTCGCAGCCATGGGCAGCCAGAAAGCGGTACTGGGCTTCGGTCTCGACACCTTCGGCCACCACGCTTAGCGCCAGGTTGCGGGCCAGCGAGAGGATGGTGCTGCAGATCTTGCGCGCCTCCTCGGCTTCGGCCATGTCCTTGACGAAGGCGCGGTCGATCTTCAGTTCGCTGACCGGCAGGGTACGCAGCTTGACCAATGAGGACTGGCCGGTACCGAAGTCGTCGATCGACAGCGGAAAGCCGGCGGTTTTCAGGGCCTGAACGGTTTCCAGTACGCTGTCGTGCAGTAGCTGGGATTCGGTGATCTCCAGGATGATGTCCTGTGGTTCAGCCTCGTGTGCACGTACGAGGGCCAGTGCCTGGGCCACGAAATCCGCCTCCTGCAACTGGCGTACGGAAACGTTGACCGACAGTTGCAGGCTGTGCCCCATTTCTCGCCAGCGCGCTTGCTGGGCGCAGACCTGATCCAGCACCCATAGGCCGATGGGGACGATCAGCCCGGTCTCCTCGGCCAGTGGGATGAAACGGTCGGGCGGAATGTCACGGTCGTCGAAGCGCCAGCGCAGCAGCGCTTCGGCTCCCACCATGTGGCGCTCCCGGTCCATCTGTGGTTGGTAGTGCAGGATCAGTTCGTCGTTGTCGATGGCGTCGCGCAGGCGGGCGACCAGTTCCATGCGTTCGCGGACGCGCTCGGTGTAGCTTTCGAGATGGAAGCCAAAGTTGCCACGCTCCTCCCGCTTGATGTGGTGCAGGGCGAGATTGGCGTTGCGCATCAGGGCCTTGCCATCGCTGGCGTCGTCGGGCAGCAGGCTGATGCCGATGCTGGCGCCGATGACATTCTTGCCAAGGTCGTGTGCGGTCCACCGGGGGCGCAGGGTCGCCAGGATGTCGGCTGCAAGTTGCGCGGCGGCGTGGCGGGAGGGCAGGTCTTCTACCAGGATGGCAAATTCGTCCGCCGAGAAGCGGCTGAGTGTTGCGGTGTTGCCCAGCAGCTGCCTGATCCGCTCGGTGGCCTCACACAGCAGACGATCACCCACGGCATGGCCGTACAGGTCGTTGATATCCTTGAAGTGATCCAGGTTGACCATCAACATGCCGATCCGGCTGTTGTTGCTGCGTGCCACATCGACGGCATGGTGCAGGCGATCCTCGAACACGCGGCGGTTGGGCAGACCGGTCAGGTTGTCGTAGTGCGCCAGCCGGTGCAGCTTCTCCTCATTGTTGAGTACGGCGCGTTCGGCATTGCGCAGGCGTTCCACCACCCCGACCAGCAGCGACTGACGGATTGCCGCCAGGACCAGCACGATGATGCAGCTTGTCAGCACGACGGTGTGAACCAGGGTTTGCTGGTTGATCACGAACAGCAGGTAAGCCATGACGCTCGCCGCCAGGGTCATGGCCAGCAGCGGCAGCAGCAGCATGACGCGGTCGCAGCGGTGATGGTAGCTGCCGGCAGGGTGTACCTGCACACGCCAGAAGCGCAGCGCCAGCCCCACCATCAGGGCATTCAGGCTGAACAGCGCATTGAGCAGCGTTCCGGCCGTCTGGACCTCGCCCAGTGCGAGGCGGTTCCATTCCATCCAGCACAGGCCGTAGCCGAGGATGCCCGCCGTCAGAAAGCCATGTGTCGGAGTCAGTCGCAGGCGCAATGCGGGCACCAGTAGTGCGGCCATCACCGCCGTGCTCATCAGCGTCACCGGATACAGTACCAGCACGGCCAGTGCCACTGGGGCGGTGCCGTTGGCGCCTGGCAGGTAAAGCGCCAGGGTGATGGTCAGTACGGCAATTGCGCCCCCGGCGATGTCGAGCAGCGCTGGGTATCGCGCCTCGGGTGGGGCCAGTGCGCGCAGCAGGCGGGTCAGGGCAAACGTCCAGGCGGGACCTGCGCACAGGAAGAGCGCATCGGCCGGACCGGGAAACGGATGCCAGCCCGCTGCAATCTGCGCGGCATAGACCAGCTGGCCGGCGGCAATGAAGGCGGCACCCGCAACGAGGCCAAGGCGCACATCACGGTGATCGTCGTGATGTCGCCAGCCTTGCCATGCCAGCAGCGCGGACAAGCCGAACGCGACCGTCCAGTGGATGTTGTCGAGTACGCTTGCCCAGTCTTGGAGTGCAGGGTGAGCACCGGCCATCATGCTCGTGAGCACGATGACGATGCCTGCCAGAAACACAGCCTTCTCCGTGCCTCTCATCCGGCGTTTCCCTTGAATGTCAGGGCGACCGGGCAGTATTACTGCCGATATACGGGCGCGGCGCACAGTGTGCGACTCCTAGGAGGCTGTCGGGCTTGAGGCCGATCTGCTGTGCCAGTGGGAGAAACGGTCCATATCCGCCCGTTTTTTCGTTGCATGGAATGACTATGCGCCTCAAAAACGGCCGAATCTGTCCTCGTTTTCCCCCTCGGCTCGCTACGATCGCTCAAGTCCGACTGCCTCCTAGGCGGCCTGCTGCGGGCTGTCTCCTGGCCCGCAGGGCTTTGGCTCCGGTCGGATCCACGACTAATTTAACTGCTCGTGCGGGCCTTGTGTAGGGGGCGCGATCGCGGTGTGTGAAGTTGGCTACAGGCTCATGGCTTCAACTGGGGTGTGGCTGCCGAGCCGACGGAGTTCGGGCATGCAGGAACCGCAGCCGGTGCCGCAGCCTGTGCGTTGCTGCAGATCGGTCAGGGATTCGCCCGCCGCGAATGCCTTACGAATCGTCGTTTCGCTGACGTTGTAGCAGTTGCAGACCACCTTGGTCGCTGCGCTCAGGCCCGCAGGGGCGTGATTCAGCGGGGCAAACAGGAAGCGGCGCAGCGGGGTGATGTCGGTACCGGACTCCGCCAGGGCTTGCAGCCAGTTTGCCGCGCGCGCTTCGCCGCACAGGCGCACGGCGGTGAGTTGCCCGTTCTCGATCCGGGCGCGCTTGGAGACCTGGTGACGCGCGTCATCGTAGGACAACAGGTGTTCGTCGTCCTGTCCCAGATCCAGCATGGCGTCGATGTCGGCCAACAGCGCCGGGTCGGGCGCGTTCAGGCGGGCCCGCAGCACCACCACGGTCTGATCGCGCCCGGCCAGGGTCAGCGATGCCGCGTCAAGACGACGCAGCAGGGGGCGCAAGGCCTGCAGCAAGGCCTGGCCACCGCCGTCCTCGGCACGGCGCAGGCAGAACAGTTCGGTTGAGCCGGCGAGGGCTTCGACCTGCACCGCGGCATGTTTGAGTTCAGGCTGCTTCGACAGCGGGTCGAAGGCCGCGGTGGTGAGCGCGTTGATGCCCAGCCCGGCCATGGCATTGGCGCCCCAGTGCATGGGCAGGAACACCTGTCCGGGTGGCACGGTGGTGGAGGCGCGGGCACGCACCACTACCTTGCCGCGGGGGTTGTGGACCTGCAGCCAGTCACCGTCGTGCAGCTGGCGGCTGGCGAGGTCCTGCGGATGGATGTGCAGCAAGGGCTCGGACTCGTGGCTGTACAGCCGGGCGACCGTGCCGGTGCGGCTCATGCCGTGCCACTGGTCGCGCAGGCGACCGGTGTTCAGTTGTAGTGGATAGCGTGCGTTGGTCTGTTCAGCGGTGTTCTGCCAGGTGGTGGCGACGAAGCGCGCCCGCCCGCTGGGGGTCGGGAAACGACCGTCGGAATAGAGTCGGGGCAGGCCCTCGCTGTACCCCTCCGGGCAGGGCCATTGACGGGGCGCTGCCTCGAGCAGTGGGTAGCTCAGGCCAGTGATGTCGAGATCGCGACCGCGGGTGGTTTCGCGGTGCTCGTTCCAGATGGTCTCCGGCCGATCATAAGCGAACAGTGCGTCGACATCCTCGCGCCCCAGACGGTGACCGAGGCGGTGGGCGAAGGCAACGCCGATTGCCCAGTCGTGACGGGCCTCGCCCGGCGGTGGCACGGCGGTGCGTACGCGGCTGATGCGGCGTTCGGAGTTGGTGACGGTACCGTCCTTCTCGCCCCAGGTCGTGGCTGGCAGGATCAGGTCGGCATAGGCGGCGGTTTCGGTGTGGCGATAGGCATCCTGCAGCACGACGAACTCCGCCCGTTTCAAGGCGGCGTCGATCAGGCCGAGGTCGGGCATTGACTGTGCCGGGTTGGTGCAGCCGATCCAGACCGCCTTGACGGACCCGTCGGCCAGGGCCTGGAACAGCTCGACGGCCGACTTGCCGGGGGTGGCAGGCAGCGAGGGCACGCCCCACAAGCGGGCAACTTCGGCGCGGTGTTCAGGGTTGGCAACCTCGCGGTGGCCGGGCAGCAGGTTGGACAGACCACCGACCTCGCGCCCGCCCATGGCGTTGGGCTGGCCGGTCAGCGACAGCGGGCCGGCGCCCGGGCGGCCGAGCTGGGCGGTGGCCAGATGCAGGTTGATCAGGGCAGCGTTCTTATGGGCGCCCTGGGTCGATTGGTTCAACCCCTGGCAATACATCGACAGGGTGGCGGGCGAGGTGGCAAACCATTCGGCCGCCTGCTCCAGATCCTGCTCGCGAATGCCGCAGCGTTCGGCCACGTGTGCGGGTGGATAGTCGCGCACGATCTCGCGCATCGCATCGAAGCCTTCGGTATGCGCCGCGATGTAGTCCTCGCGCACCCAGCCCTTTTTCAGTGCCAGGTGCAGCATGCCGTTATACAGGGCGACATCGGTGCCGGGCAGGATGGCCAGGTGCAGGTCGGCCAGTTCGCTGGTGTCGGTGCGGCGCGGGTCGACGACGATGATCTTCTGCCCCGGGCGGCGTTCGCGTGCGGCTTCGACGCGACGGAACAGGATGGGGTGGGCGAAGGCCGGGTTTGCGCCGGTGATGAACAGGCAGTCGGCGTGGTCGATGTCTTCGTAGTTGCAGGGTACCGAATCCATGCCGAAGCTGAGCTTGTAGCCCACCACGGCCGACGACATGCACAGGCGTGAGTTGGTGTCGAAGTTGTTGGTGCCGATCAGGCCCTTGGCCAGCTTGTTGAAGACGTAGTAGTCCTCGGTCAGCAATTGGCCGGCAAAGTAGAAGGCGACAGCGTCGGGGCCGTGACGGCTGATGATGTCGGCAAAGCGTGCGGCGGCGGTGTCCAGCGCCACATCCCAGCTGACGCGCTGTGGCGCCGCGTCACGCGTCGGGCGCAGTGCCGGATACTGGGCACGGGCACTGAGCAGCGCGGGGTCGGCGGTGTGGTGCAGCGTGGTGCCCTTGATGCACAACTTGCCGAAGTTGGCCGGGTGTTCGGGGTCGCCACGGACGCCGGTAATGTGTTTGCCGTCGTGTTCGATCAGTACGCCGCAGCCGACGCCGCAATAGGGACAGGTCGAGCGTGTGGTCTGTGCGGAGGACAACTGGGTGCTGCGGAGCAGGGGCGATTCAGCCATGTCGAGATTCCCGTGGGCGCGCCCGGGAGACAGGCCGGCGCGCGCAATGCGTTGAACACATTGGCCGCCGTTGGCCGACACGGACACCAGAGGCTGGCGCCGGTCACGCAAGCCACAATGCAAAATGCGGGCCATGACGGATGGACCGCCTTGACCACGTCAACGCGTGCGTTTCGAGGAAGAACGGCTGCTGCGATGCACCATCTTATGGCGCAAGCGCCCCGTCATGCACCAGTTTGGCGCGGTCTCCGTCGTGCGGTTTGCACGCAAGCCTTGATCCTGCAGGCGCGGCACGCGGTGCAGTTCGTGGCACGTTACCTGCTTGAAAGCGGAATCGCGTCGGGTCAACGAAGACCCACAAACCTGGTGCCCGCCCTGGGCCTATCGCGTCGAGGCAATGCTGCCCGGCGCCAGATCAAAGAAGATCCTGCCAGCGACGCTTCCACGGTTGGTATTGCCACGCCCTCTCGCGCTCAGAGGGCATTTGATCTGGGACTCTCGATGGACAGGAAATCCTTTCTGCAGGTTGGCCATACGCCGACGCTGCTTGCTGCATTCCTCTATTTCGACCTTGCCTTCATGGTCTGGGTCATGCTCGGCCCGCTGGGCGTTCAGATTGCCGCCGACCTGGGGCTGACGCACGCGCAGAAAGGCATGATGGTGGCAACCCCGGTGCTGGCCGGCGCGCTGCTGCGCTTCGTCATGGGCTTGATGGTTGACCACCTCAAGCCCAAGCTCACCGGCGCGATCGGCCAGGTCATCGTCATCGCCGCGCTGGCGGTGGCGTGGAAGTTCGGCATCCATTCCTACGAACAGACCTTGATCCTGGGGCTGTTCCTGGGGGTGGCAGGTGCGTCGTTTGCGGTGGCCTTGCCGCTGGCCTCGCGCTGGTATCCGCCGGAGCACCAGGGTACCGCGCTCGGCATTGCCGGGGCGGGCAACTCTGGCACCGCGCTGGCGGCCCTGTTCGGCCCGGGTCTGGCGGCGGCCTTTGGTTGGGGCAATGTGTTCGGACTGGCGCTGATTCCGCTGAGCATCGTCTTTGTCGCCTACCTGGTGATGGCCAAGGATGCGCCCGAATGCCCACCACCCAAGCGCATGTCGGAATACCTGGCGGTACTCAAGGACAAGGACGCCTGGTGGTTCATGTTCTTCTACAGCGTCACTTTTGGCGGCTTCGTTGGCCTGGCGTCGTCGCTGACCATCTACTTCAACACCCAGTACGGCCTCAACGCCCAGACTGCAGGCTACTTTACCGCTGCCTGCGTGTTTGCCGGCAGCCTGGTGCGGCCGATTGGCGGCAATCTGGCTGACCGCATTGGCGGGATCAAATCCTTGTCGGTGGTGTATGTGGCAGCGGCCCTGGCGCTGGCGGTGGTCTCCATCGGCTTGCCCACGGCCTGGCTGGCGCTGACCGTGTTCGTGTGTGCAATGCTGGCGCTGGGCATGGGCAATGGCGCGGTGTTTCAGCTGGTGCCGCAGCGTTTCCGCAAGGAAATCGGGGTGATGACCGGGCTGGTGGGCATGGCCGGCGGGGTCGGTGGTTTCTACCTGGCCTCCAGTCTGGGTTACTCCAAGCAGGCCACTGGCTCGTATATGACGGGTTTCCTGATTTTTGCCGTGCTGGCGATTGCTGCACTGGCCGGGCTGACCATGGTGAAGCGGCGCTGGCGCACAACCTGGGGTGCGCCGCACCTGACTTCGGCGCGGATCTGAGGTTCTGTTGAGGGCGTCCGCAGGCCGCTTCCGGCTGCGGGCGCGGGGGGTGGTGCCGGCGTAGCGCATGCGCTGGCGCCACCGTGCCACACTGCAGGTTCACCGTGTTTCCCGAGTCGGCATGAAACAGCTTGAAGTCAGTATTGGTCAGGCCTCGCTCACCGGCCCGCGCCCGCGTAACGAGGACTTCGCCGGGTACGTGACGCCGTCCGCGGCCGAGCGTCAGGACAAAGGCATCCTGGTGGCGGTGGCCGACGGGCTGGGCGGCCACGAGAATGGGCGTGAGGCCGCCGAGGGCACGGTGCGTGGCCTGCTGGCCGACTACTACGCCACACCCGACACCTGGGCGGTCAACACCCGGCTGGAGCGCGTCATCCAGTCGCTGAACCGCTGGGTGCAGGGCCAGGCGGCGCGCCATCGCCACGCCGTGGGCATGGCCACCACGCTGTCCGCACTGGTACTGCGCGGAACCCGCTATTACCTGGCCCATGTCGGCGACACCCGCATCTATCGCCTGCGCGATGGCGAGCTGGATGTGCTGACCACCGACCATGTCTGGGCCCATCCGGAACTCGACAATGTGCTGTCGCGGGCGATCGGGCTCGACGCCCGGCTCAGTATTGATCTGGCTGACGGTAATCTGGCGGCAGGCGACCGCTTTGCGCTGATGAGCGACGGCGTATGGGCGACGCTGGGGGACGAGCGCATTCGTCGCATTCTGGCCCAGACGGCCAGTTCACAGGACGCTGCCAGCGAACTGGCGACCTCCGCGGTCGGTGCAGGTTCGCCGGACAACTGCACCGTGCTGGTTGTGCAGGTCGAGCAGATTCCGCCTTCGCGCCTGCCGGAGTTGTTCGAAGCAGTCGCCAGCCAGCCGTTGCCGCCGGCGCTCGGGCCGGGCGATCGGGTGGACGATCTGGTGGTGGAGGCGGTGCTGCATGATTCGCTGCTGACCCGGCTCTACCGGGTGCGTACGCCACAGGGCCGTCAGGCGGTGCTCAAGACCCTGCGCCCCGGGGCGGGCGATGCTGAAAACTGCCAGGCCCTGGTGTATGAGGAGTGGATCGCTCGGCGGGTCGTGGACAGCCGTTTTCCCGCCGTCATCGACTGGCCGGCACGGCGTCATCTGTACTATCTGATGAGCTGGCATGAGGGCAGCAGTCTGAAGGCCAGGCTGGCGGGCGGGCACCGTTTTGCGGTGGCCGAGGTGGTGGAGCTGGGCTGCGAGATCCTGCGCGGAGTGGCCGCGCTGCATCGGCTGGCCATCGTCCATCGTGACATCAAGCCTGACAACCTGCATGTCGATACACTGGGCCGCCTGCGCATCCTCGACCTTGGCGTGTCGGCATCGGACGGTCAGGATTTTGCCGAGATCAACAATCCCGGCACGCCAAGCTATATGGCGCCGGACCTGCATGCCGGCGAGCGCGCGAGCGAATCCACCGATCTGTACGCGCTGGGTGTGACCCTGTACGAGTTGCTGACCCGGCATTACCCCTATGGCGAGATCGAGCCATTCCAGAAGCCGCGTTTCGGCGAGCCCGTACCCCCAACCCGTTACCGGCCGGATATTCCCGCCTGGCTGGAGGCGGTACTGCTGAAAGCGGTGGCGGTGGATGCAGGCGAGCGCTTCGAGACCGCTGAAGAATTCCTGCTGGCACTGGAGCTGGGCGCCCATCGTCCCCTGCGCATGCCGCGCAAACGCCCGTTGCTGCGCCGCGACCCGGCGCTGGCGCTGAAGCTGCTGGCGGTCGGGTCGCTGGTGCTCAACGCGCTGTTGCTGCTGCTGTTGTTCGCACGTTGAGCACGTCGGGGCGGATCAGTACTTGGCGAAGTTTGCCGCGATACGCTGCTGCAGATAGTCGCCTGCGGAGATGGGCGGGTACTTGGCCGCGGGGCCCTGGATCACCGCATTGCGGTTGGCCTGGCAGAAGAAGGCGATGCTGTAGCGTGCGCCCTGGTACTCGTGCGGCAGCGGGTTGCGCACGCGGTGGAAGTTGGATGGCAGCTGGTCATCGCTCCAGCGCATCAGCATGTCACCGATATTGCAGGTGATGACCTCGCTCGATGGTTCGACACTGGTCCAGGCCTGGCCTTCGACCTCCTTGCCCGGGCACACCTGCAGGCCGCCCTGGCCATCGCGCTGGAACAGCAGGGTCAGGCAATCGAAGTCGGTGTGTGCGCCGGCGCGCCACAGTTCAAGTTTGTCCTTGAATTCGGGCGGAATGGCGTAGTAGTGCAGCAGGCGCAGTGTGCTCTGGTAGTCGTCGGCTGCCGGGTCGTGGGCGTGGGTGAAAAAATCGCGCTCGAAGCCCAGCTTGTCGGCAAAGCAGGACAGCACCCGCATGCCCAGTGCCCAGCATTGGTGTTCGAAATCCAGCATCGCGGCACGGAAACCCGGCAGCTCGTCTTCGCTTGGCCACAACCCGTCCATGCGCGGCAGGGTGATCTGATAGGACTCTTTCTGGTCTGGCGTGCCGGTGGAGGGGCGGACCTGTGCCAGGCTCTCCCAACCGGCGTTGCTGCCCTTTTTCAGTGGATACTGTGCCTTGACTGAGGCTGGCAGCGCGAAGAAGCGTTCGGCGTCGGCAAAGGCGCGCCTGACCCGTGCAAGGTCGATGCCGTGGTGCTCGAGCTGGAAAAAGCCGACGTCCACCGAGGCGCGCCACAATTGTTCCGCGATTTGGGCGCGGCGATGTTCGAAGTCGCTGAGGTCGATGCGGCGGACCTCGCGGTTGGTGGCCTCGGTGCCGATCGCGCCCATGCGCGATTCCAGCTTCAGTTCGTCAAGGGTGTAAGCGGGGCTGTGCTCATTCATGTCGTGCTCCTGTGGCCTGCCAGGCCGTATGGGGATGGATGCACGAGCGCCCCTGCATGAAGTAGGGCCGGTCGGCATCGCATCGCCTCTTGAAGAAAATCCGGTCGCGCAGGCAGGGAGGCCCCGCTACGCACCGGCTCCAAGAGCAATTTCCGACCGGCTGGCACCTGAATCGGCGCAGCGGGTGAACGCTTCTACTCTTGCGATGCATCAAGCAGTTTCCGTTCCAAGGTGTGTCGTGATGGGATTTCCCGTCAATTCAGGCGATTCAACCCGGGTGGTGGCAGGGAGATGCACCAAGGCAGGTTCCGGATGACGTCTGTTGCACCAGATCAAGGCGTGCCCTGGCGCGGATGTGCCGGCTGCTCCGGGGTGGGGAAAGGTGGCGCGATCCCCGTGATGCCGCGGCTTGCACGGCATCACGGGGCGGACGTACCGGACTTGGCACACATGCTGCTATGGGAGGGGCAAGAGTAGAAGCGTTCAGCGTGCCGCCACCCCGGCCGCCCGGAAATTGCTCTTGTAGCCCGGATGCCGCGTCACGGCAGCCGGATTCACAAGTCCATGACTGGAGCGTCCGCCATGAATCGCCGCCATTTTCTCGCCACCCTTCCTGCCTTTGCCACCCTCGCCAGCCTGCCCGGCGTGGCGCGTGCCCAGCACGCTGCCGGGCTGACGCCCTTGCGTTTCTCGCTGGATTTCCGCGTCACCAGCCAGACCTCGCCGTTCTTTCTGGCGCAGAGCAAGGCCTATTACCGTGACGAGGGGCTGGATGTGACCATCGATGTCGGGGCTGGCTCGGTGGCTTCGATCACCCGGATCGCCACCGGCGCCTATGATCTGGCGTTGGGCGATCTGTCGGCACTGATCGAGTTTCAGGCCCAGAATCCTGACAGCAACTCGGTGAAGGCGGTTTATCAGTATTACAACCGTGCCCCCTTTGCCATCATTGGCCGCAAGGACCGCGGCATCACCAACGACTTTGCCAGCCTGGCCGGCAAGAAGGTGGCCGCTGCCGCGGTCGAGTCCACCCGCCGCATGTGGCCGATGCTTGCGCGTCACCTGAATCTCGACGTCAAGCTGTTCGAGTGGGTGACCACCGACTTTGCCGTGCGCGACAACGTGCTGCTGCGTGGCGATGTCGATGCCGCGACCTACTTCCACGATTCCGCGGCGTCGCTGTTTGCACGCATGCCGGAAAAGGAATTCTCGGTGCTCAAGTATGCCGATACCGGGCTCGATCTCTACGGCAACGCCATTCTGGCCAGCCAGAAGCTGATCGCCGAGCGCCCCCAGGTGGTGGCCGCCTTCCTGCGCGCCACCAACCGCGCCTTGCGCGAAACGGTCAGTGATGCTGCGCCTGCACTGGCTGCGATCAAGGCGCGCGAGCCCATCCTCAACATGGAGATGGAAACCGTGCGCTGGCAGATCACCCGTGACTATGTCGCCGCTGCCGATGCGCGTACCGATGGACTGGGTGCGGTGCGCATGGACCTGGTCGAGCGCCAGATTGCTGCCGTGGCCGCCACCTTCGATCTCGCCCGTCCGCCGCGTGCCGAGGCGCTGTACGATTTGTCGCTGTTGCCGGCAGCGGCCGAACGCAAGGTGCTGGCATGAGCGGCGCGGCGCCTGCAGGGCTCCCATCGGAGGCTGCACTGGAAGCGGGCGATGCTCGTTACCTGCGTCGTGCGATTGCGCTTGCCGACGAGGGGCGGACACGTGGCAACCGGCCTTTTGGTGCGGTGGTGGTGGGGGCCGATGGCGAGGTACTGGCCGAAGCCTTCTGCAACACCACCGAGACCGGCGACTGTACCTGCCACGCCGAGACCAATGCGGTGCGCAAGGTCTCACCCCGGTACAGCCGCGAGGTGCTGGCTGGTGCGACCCTGTACTCCTCCGCCGAGCCCTGCGTGATGTGTGCCGGCGCGATCTTCTGGTCCAACATCGGCCGTGTGGTCTATGGCATCGACGCGGTCCGACTGCGCGTGTTCCGCGGCGAACGCCTGGATCAACGCGATGCCGAGTTGTCCTGCCGCGACGTGTTCGAGGCGGCACCCAATGGCATCGCCTGCATCGGCCCGGCGCTGATCGACGAGGCCAGTCGTTCCCACCAGGGGGCCTGGAAGTAGGTGAAGGGCGGGGGACGAGGCATTCATTGGTACGAATACTGCTAATGAATCGCTGCCCGCCCCCGCTAGCCGGCCACCAGCCTGCATTCGCACAAGCTTGATGCACCGGCCTGGGGTGGATCGGTGTGCAGTCGGCAAAGGCTGCGCGATCGTGGTGCCGCAGGCCGGAGGTGTGTGATGCGTTTCGAACTTTTCGAGCAGGTGCAGCGCTGGAAGCAATCGCTGTTTCCCATCATGGAACCTGACCATGTGGGCGATGAGGCGCAACCGGGTGATGCCAATCCGGCGACCGAGTCCACCCGGGACGAGGATCTTGCCTACTGGATGCCGTTGTTCCCGCCGTGTTGACGGTTCAGGGTCCAGGCTTCGACTTGGGACCAGGCTCGCTGTACGTTGTCTGCTGGCATGGCATGCCGGCGAATGGTGAGGCGGCCTGGGCTGAGTCCTGAACGAGCGCCGTTCACCCTATCGCAGGATCTGCGACCCTTTTTGGATGTCCTGTCTGTGGGCATCGTGACCGCACATTGTTGCGGATCAAGCTGGTGCTGGTTTGGGTTGTACCTGGTTGCACCTTGGTGGTCGGATCACTACACTCCGCTGCTTGCCGGTTCCGGTTTGCTTGATGGGGAAGGTAATGAGCACGACAACACTTGGGGTGAAACTGGACGACGCGAGCCGCGAGCGTCTGAAGGCCGCAGCGCGGCGGATCGACCGCACGCCGCACTGGGTGATCAAGCAGGCCATCTTCAATTACCTGGAGCAACTGGAGCGCGGCGAGGGGCCGGTGTCGTCGGTGGTGTCCGAGGGCGCTGAGGGCGAGGGGGGTGCAACCGATGTGCCGCATCAGGTCTTCCTCGACTTTGCCGAGCGGGTGCAACCTCAGTCGGTGCTGCGTGCGGCGATTACCGCAGCCTGGCGCCGTCCGGAGCCCGAGATGGTGCCGATGTTGCTTGATCAGGCGCGCCTGCCCGCCACGATGGCGGCTGCCGCGCATGAGCTGGCGCGGCGTCTGGCGACCGGCTTGCGGACGCAGAAGCACGCCGGCGGGCGTAGCGGTATGGTGCAGAGCTTGTTGCAGGAGTTCTCGCTGTCTTCCCAGGAAGGCGTTGCGCTGATGTGTCTGGCAGAGGCCTTGCTGCGCATTCCCGACAAGCCCACCCGGGATGCGCTGATCCGCGACAAGATCGCCAAAGGCAAATGGCAGACGCACCTTGGTCACAGTCCGTCGATGTTCGTCAATGCGGCCACCTGGGGCTTGCTGCTGACCGGCAAGCTGGTTGCGACCCACAACGAGACGGGCCTGTCGTCGGCGCTCAACCGCATGATCGGCAAGAGCGGCGAGCCGCTGATCCGCAAGGGCGTGGACATGGCGATGCGCTTGATGGGCGAGCAGTTCGTCACCGGAGAGACGATTGCCGCCGCGCTTGCCAATGCTGCTGCCCGTGAGGCCCGCGGCTTCCGCTACTCCTATGACATGCTGGGCGAGGCGGCGCTGACCGCGGCCGATGCGCAGCGCTACCTGGCGGCCTACGAGCAGGCCATCCACGCCATCGGCAAGGCCTCGCATGGCCGCGGCATCTACGAGGGGCCGGGGATTTCGGTCAAGCTGTCTGCGCTGCATCCGCGCTACAGCCGGGCGCAATATGAGCGTGTGATGGACGAGTTGTACCCGCGTCTGCTCGGGTTGATGGTGCTTGCCCGTCAGTACGATATCGGCATCAACATCGATGCGGAGGAGGCCGATCGCCTCGAGCTCTCGCTCGATCTGCTCGAGCGTCTGTGTTTCGAGCCCGCGCTGGCGGGGTGGAATGGCATCGGTTTCGTCATCCAGGCTTATCAGAAGCGTTGTCCCTTCGTCATCGACCATGTCGTCGATCTGGCCCGTCGCAGCCGTCACCGGCTGATGATCCGCCTGGTCAAGGGCGCCTATTGGGACAGCGAAATCAAGCTGGCACAGGTACAGGGTCTGGAGGGCTACCCGGTCTACACGCGCAAGGCCTATACCGATCTCTCCTATCTGGCCTGCGCCCGCCGTTTGCTGGCCGTGCCGGAGGTGATCTATCCGCAGTTCGCCACCCACAACGCGCATACGCTGGCGGCCATCCACCAACTGGCCGGGCAGAACTACTATCCGGGCCAGTACGAGTTCCAGTGCCTGCACGGCATGGGGGAGCCCTTGTATGAACAGGTCGTCGGGCCGCTGGCCGAGGGCAAGCTCGCACGACCGTGCCGCATCTATGCGCCGGTCGGCAGCCACGAAACCTTGCTGGCCTATCTGGTCCGCCGCCTGCTGGAGAACGGCGCCAACACCTCCTTCGTCAATCGGATTGCCGATCCGGCAGTGCCCATCGACGAACTGGTGGCCGATCCGGTCGAGGTGGTCGAGCATCTTGCCCGTACCGAGGGTGGCCTGGGTTTGCCGCATCCTCGCATCCCTTTGCCGCGTGCCTTGTATGGGGCTGTCCGGGTCAATTCGGCAGGTCTGGATCTGGTCAATGAGCATCGTCTGGCTTCGCTGTCGGCGGCCTTGCTCAATAGTGCGGAGAACACCTGGGAGGCCGTCCCCCTGCTTGGCGCAGCACTGGATGCCGGCGGCGACTGGCGTGCTGTGGTGAATCCGGCGGATGCGCGTGATGAGGTGGGCAAGGTACGCGAGGCGACGACGGCCGAGGTCGACCGGGCCGTGCAGTGTGCGGTGGAGGCTGGACCGATGTGGCAGTCGACACCCCCCGCGGGACGGGCCGCGATTCTCGAGGCCGCCGCCGACTGCATGGAGGGCGGAATGCAGCCCTTGATGGGCCTGCTGGTGCGTGAAGCCGGCAAGACCTTTGCCAACGCGGCGGCCGAGGTGCGCGAGGCGGTGGACTTCCTGCGCTACTACGCGGCGCAGGTGCGCCAGCATTTTGCCAACGACAGTCACCGTCCGCTGGGGCCGGTGGTCTGCATCAGCCCGTGGAATTTCCCGCTGGCGATCTTTACCGGGCAGATTGCGGCGGCGCTGGCGGCGGGCAATACCGTGCTGGCCAAGCCCGCCGAGCAGACGCCCCTGATCGCGGCGCAGGCAGTACGCATCCTGCTGCAGGCCGGGGTGCCGGAAGGCGTGGTGCAACTGCTGCCTGGCCAGGGTGAAACCGTGGGTGCGCAGCTGACTGTCGATGCCCGCGTACGTGGCGTCATGTTCACCGGTTCGACCGCGGTGGCCCGTATCCTGCAGCGCACGCTTGCCGGGCGTCTGGATGGACAGGGGCGCCCCCTGCCACTGATTGCCGAGACCGGCGGGCTGAACGCGATGATCGTCGATTCATCGGCCTTGGCCGAGCAGGTTGTCGGTGACGTGATCGTGTCCGCCTTCGACAGCGCCGGCCAGCGTTGTTCGGCGTTACGAGTGTTATGCGTACAGGAAGACATCGCCGACCGGGTGATCGAGATGCTCAAGGGGGCCATGGCGGAATATCGCATCGGCAACCCCGAACGTCTTGCGGTGGATGTCGGCCCGGTCATCGATGCCGAGGCGCGCGACGCGATTGAAGGCCATATCCGGGACATGCGCGATGCCGGCCTGCGCATATTCCAGTGTGCCCGGATCGAGGATCAGGACATCGAACGTGGCACTTACGTGCTGCCGACCTTGATCGAGCTCGACAGTCTCGATCAACTGACGCGCGAGGTCTTCGGGCCGGTGCTGCACGTGTTGCGGTATCCGCGTCAGTCACTGGATGCCGTTGTCGACCAGATCAACGCGGCGGGCTATGGGCTGACGCTGGGCGTGCATACCCGTATCGACGAAACCATTGCCCGTGTGGTGGATCGGGCCCATGTCGGCAATATTTATGTCAATCGCAATATGGTGGGGGCGGTGGTCGGGGTACAGCCTTTCGGTGGTGAAGGCTTGTCGGGAACCGGGCCGAAGGCGGGCGGGCCGCTCTATCTCTACCGCCTGCTGGCAACACGTCCGGCCGCCTCGGTGATGGCGGCGCTTGCCGTCGATACCGTGGAGGACGCGCAAGCATCCTCACGCCGGGAGGCGCTGATGGCACCGCTCGCGGCCTTGTGCGCCTGGGCCGGCGCTGGGCAGCGTTCCCATCTTGCTGCGGTGTGCGAACGCTTTGCTGCAGCGTCGCCGTCCGGACAGGTCCGCACCCTGACCGGGCCGACCGGCGAGCGCAACACCTACATGCTGCTGCCGCGTGAGCGGGTGCTGTGTCTGGCAAGCGACGAAGGCGACCGGCTGGTGCAGTTGGCGGCTGTACTGGCGACGGGCGCTTGCGCGGTGTGGCCGGCCGATGGTGCCGCGCGGGCGCTGCATGCCACGCTGCCGGAGTCGGTGAGGGCACGTGTTGCCCTTGTGGCCGACTGGCTTGAGGAGGGCCTTGCCTTCGATGTGGTGCTGCACCACGGCGATGCTGACCAACTGCATGCGCTCTCGCTGCAGCTCGCCGACCGTCCCGGCGCCATCGTGTCCTTGCACGGGCATGGCCGGGGCGAGGACGCGATGGCGCTCGAGCGCCTGCTGATCGAGCGTGCCGTGAGCCTCAACACCGCGGCGGCGGGCGGCAACGCCAGTCTGATGACGATCGGTTGAGCGCCTGCCGTGTTGATGGCGGGGCGGTTCAGCCGCCTCGCGTCGCCCAGAAGCCGCGCTGCATCGCGACGGTTTCGGCAATGATCTCCTCGACCGGTCCGATCAGCTCGACCGGCTTCTGGCAGTGGTCGAACACATAGCGTGAGGGCACGCTCATGGTCGGATTCTCGGCATGGTTGCCGGTCTCCTGCAGCAGCTGATGCTCGCTCATGCCATACACCACGCGGCCGATATTGGCCCAGTAGGCGGTGCCGGCACACATGCAGCAGGGTTCGACCGCGGTGTACAAGGTGCAGCCCCACAGGAATTCAGCGCTGAAGTTGCTGGCGGCCACCCGGGCCAGCGTGGCTTCGGCATGGTTGACGGTGTCGATATTGCATTGTTCGAGCAGCACCGTCTCCTGGTCCGGGCCGACCAGCACCGCACCGAAAGGATGATGACCCAGGGTGATCGCGCGCCGGGCGACGTCGTTGGAGCGGCGCAGGTGGCGAATCATCTGTTCGCGGGTGGGGGTGAGACCTTGCGGCGGAAGGGCGATTGCGCTCATGTGGGTGTGGACTCGTCGAGGGGGGCCTGGATGGCGGGGTCAAACAGCTGCGCCAGCGTGCGGCGGATGCCGCCATAGCCGGTGCAGCGGCACAGGTTGCCGGCCAGCAGCAGGGCGGCCTCATCGCGCTTGGGACGTGGCTCGAGCCGGTGCAGATGGGTCAGCGTCATGGCCAGGCCGGGGGTGCAATAGCCGCACTGCAAGCCGCCACAGCGGGCAAGTGCGTCACGCACCGGGGCACTTTCGGTGCTGGTGGCCAGGTTCTCATAGCTGCGTACCCGGCGGCCTTCGAGTTGCCAGGCCATCACCAGGCAGGCGTTGACCGGTTGCTCATCGATCCACACCATGCAGGCGCCGCAGCGGCCGATACCACAGCCCGGTTTGGCCGCGGTCAGGTGGAAGGTTTCACGCAGCAGTTCGAGCAGGCGGCGTTCGGGTGGGCAGTCGACGCTGACGGCTTTGCCATTGAGTTCGAATTGGACGGTGATCATGCCTGCCGCTCCAGATGGTCGAGCACGGTGTCGGGTGTCACCGGCAGCCGGGTGACGGTCAGGCCGGTGGCGTGGGCGATGGCGTTGGCCACCGCGGGTACGGCCACGTTGACGCTGATCTCGCCAGCACCGCGGGGTCCGGCGGGATCGTCCGCCATCAGGTTCTCGATGGCGAGCACCTCGATCTCGGGGGCATCGGCCAGTGTGGGGATGAAGTAGCCGTCCAGGTTGCGCGCGGCGTAGCGGCCGCCAGGGCTGGGCAGGTCTTCGATCGTCGCCATGCCCTGGCCCATGACTGCACCACCTTCCATCTGGCCGAGCAGACCCTCGGCGCTGATGACGGGGCCGAGGGCGTTGGCCAGCACCAGCCGCTCAACCTTCACCTGGCCGCTCCAGCTGTCCACCCGTACCTGGGCGAGTGCCGCGCTGGCGCCGAAGACGAGGTGTGCCGCGGGGATGTCGCTGGGGGTTTCTTCGGCGGGCAGGTCGATGACCAGGGTGGGTCGCGTGGTGGCGCACTGTCGGGCGAGGCTGGGGTAGTCCAGCACCGGATGGCCGGCCTCACTGACCAGACCGCCTGCCGCAGTGCGGGCTGCAGACGGAAGTTCGACATCGACGCGCGCCGCATCCACCAAGGCGGCGCGCCAGCGGGGGCCATGGTCGCGCAGGGCGCGATGGATGATCGAGGTCGTGCGCGAGGCTGCGGTCGGACCGCTGTCCGGGGTGAGCGCAGAGTCGCCGAGCACGATGCGCACATCGTCTTCGGCGCAATGCAGATGATCGGCCATCATCCGGGTGGCGGCGCCGATCAGGTTCTGCCCCATTTCGGTAAAGCCCGCGCGCAGTTCCAGCTTGCCATCGGCGGCCAGCGCCAGGACCAGCCGCGCGGCGTTGGGCCCGCCCTTGCCGAAGCCGTCGCTGCGATGGACCAGCGCCAGCCCGGTGCCGTACAGATAGCGGCCGTCGGCATGACGATGGGGGGCCGTCCATAGCGCATGGGTGCGCAGCACGTCGAGTGCGCGGTGCGGGCCGTCGAAGGGCAGCACATGCTGGCCGAGCGGGCCGGGTGCGTCGGGTGCGGCCAGGTTGCGCTGGCGAAAACACAAGGGATCGAAGCCGGCGAGTGCGGCCAGGCGATCGATCTGGCGCTCCAGCGCAAACTGGGTCTGTACCGCGCCAAAACCCCGGAAGGCCCCGGCGATGCCATTGTTGGTGTAGGCCAGGCGGCCGCGCAGGCTGACCGCGTCGTAGGCGTAGGGGCCGACCACGTGCTCGATCGCGGCATCGAGCACTTCCGGTCCGTGGGTGGCGTAGGCGCCGGTATCGGCCAGGATGTCGGCCTCGATGAAGCGCAAGCGGCCGTCGGCGTCGCAACCACTGCGCAGGCGCATCCGCATTGGGTGGCGTTTGACGCCGAGATCGGTGGATTCGCCGCGATTCAGATGCAGGCGTACCGCACGTCCGGTTTTCAGCGCGAGCAGCGCGGCCAGCGGCTGGATGGTGAGTTCGTCCTTGCCGCCATACGAGCCGCCCACCGGCGTGCCGATCACCCGCAGGCGGTCTGGCGGCAGATTGAGGATGCCGGCGATCACCTGACGGTCGCGTTCCGGATTCTGGCAGCCGAAGCGCACCACCAGGCGGCCGTCGTCGTCATGCTCGACGATGCCGCCCTCGGTTTCGAGGTAGGCATGCATCTGGCGCGGGCTGTGGTATTCGTCCTCCACCACATGCTCACAGGCGGCGACGGCAGCCCCCAGATCGCCGTGGGCATGGTGCAGGTGGTGCAACAGATTGCCACCGGCATGCACCGTTTCGGCCTGCGCTTCGAGCGCATGCAAGGGGTCGTCAACCACCGCCAGCAAGGCGTAGTCGACCCGGATGGCGGCCACTGCCGCGTGCGCCTGTTCGGCCGTGTCGGCCGCGACCACTGCGACCGGATCGCCGATGCAGCGCACCTTGTCGGCGCAGAGCACCGGTCGATCCACATGGCGCAAGCCATAGCAGGGGGTGCCGGGGATGTCGGCGGCTGTGAGGACTGCGTGTACCCCGGGCAGCGCACGAGCTGCGCGGGTGTCGATGGCGAGGATGCGCGCATGGGGATGCGGGCTGCCGAGAATGGCACCATGCAGGGCCTGGTCACCGAGGTGGTCGCTGGGAAAAGGCGTGGCTGCGAGCTTGGCTGCGGCGTCCGGCCGTGGCCGGGCCAGGGCGAGCAGCCCGGCATGGTCGATCAGTCGGTGAGGGGTGAGATCGGGGGTGTGGTCAGGGGTGTTCACGCTGCGCGCTCCGGAAGGGCGTGGGTGGCGGGGCGGCGACCCAGCAGTGCCGCGACATGACCGCCGATCAGGCGCGCAGCCAGGCGCGCGCGTGGCGGATCGTCGGGTAGCGCGTTGGCGAGCGTTGCATGCAGGTCGGTGGCGTCGGGGCCGCAATCGGTGGCGCAATGGCCGCGCAGCCAGGTTTCGGCCGCCGGCAGACGACGTCCGTGCAGGCCGGCTCCGCTGAGGCCGATGCGGCAGTCCGCGACCCGGCCGGCGGCATCGGCCTCCAGCGCGATGGCCAGTGCGATCCGCGCCGGACTGAATGCTTCGCGATGGCCGATCTTCTCGTAACGCAGCAGCAGCGGGCGGGTGATGGGTGGCACATGCAGTGCAAGAATCAACGGCAGCCGTGGCTGCCTCAACAGCTCGGCCAGCGCGACCTGCTCACCGCTGGCGAGTTCGGCCAGCGCGTCGTGGGCGATCAGGGCGGCGGTGCAGTCGCCGATGCGCCAACCCACGTTGCCGCCGAGCGTGGCGAGATTGCGTACCGCCAGCGCGCCCAGCTGGGTACATGCCGCCGCCAGCAGGGGCGCGTACCGGCCGACTTCGGGGTGGGTACGCAGGGCTTCGAGCAGGGTCGCGGCGCCAAGCCGCAGCCAGCCGTTGCGACCGGGCCCGATGCCGTGCGCGCCTGGCAGACGGTCGAGTGCGACCAGTGTCTGATTGGGCGCACGCACGCCCAAGCCCAGTTGCAGCACGGTGCCGCCACCAACGATGCTGGCCGATGGCTCGAGCAGGAGGGCTTCGGCTTCTGCCGCCGTCGCCGGGTGGCGTATCTGTAGCGTCACTGGCCGGCCTCCTTGCCCAGACTCCAGGGGCAGAGCAGACGCTGAGCGAGCACGATGACGCCATACAGCAGCAGACTGCACGCCACCAGCAGGGTCAGCGCAGCGAACGCCATCGGCACCTTGAAGGTCGAGGTCGCGAACAGGATCAGATAGCCCAGCCCGACCTCGGCGGCGACGAATTCCGCTACCACCGCGCCGATCACCGCCAGCGTGATCGCGACCTTGAGTGCGCTGAAAATGTGCGGCACGGCGTAGGGCATGCGGATCTGCCAGTATTCGCGTGAGCGGCTGGCGCGTAGCGAACGCGACAGCTCGAGCAGTTCGTCCGGTACCGAGGCCAGCCCGGTGGCGGTGGCGATGACCAGTGGAAAGAAGGCGATCAGCGTGGTGATCACCACCCGTGGCAGCATGCCTGCGCCCAGGGTGACGACGATGATCGGGGCAATCGCGACGATGGGGGTGGACTGGATGATGATCAGCCACGGCAGCAGCGTGCGTGACAGCAGGCGTGAATGGGTGATCATGACGGCCAGTGGCAGGGCCAGCAGGATGGCGACCAGATAGCCGATGAGCGCAATCTGGACGGTCGCCAGCAGATGCTGGACCCAGCGCCCGGCGCCGATTTCGGTGGTGGATGCGATGACTGCACTCGGCGCCGGCAGCACGAAGGCGGGAATGGCGAACAGCCGGCAGGCCGCCTCCCAGGCGAGCAGCACACCGACGAAGGCCAGCAGCGGAGCAAAGCGGTCGGCGTAGTGTTTGAGCGTGCCCATGATTTACTCCGGCTTGCGGGTGAAGACCTTCACCCGGATATCGTTGGCCAGTGCGGTAAACACCGGGTCTGACAGCGTGGCCAGGCTGCGCGGCCGCGGCAGCGGCACGTCGATGATCTCGGCGACCCGGCCGGGGCGGGCACTCATCACCACGATCCGGTCCGACAACAGGATGGCTTCCTGGATCGAGTGGGTCACGAACACCACGGTCTTCGGGCGCTCGCTCCAGATCCGCAGCAACTCGAAGCTCATCTCGTCGCGGGTCAGCGCATCGAGGGCGGAAAAGGGTTCGTCCATCAGCAGGATGTCGGGATCGTGCAGCAGCGACCGTGCAATCGCCACCCGTTGCTGCATGCCGCCGGACAATTCGCCTGGACGCTTGCGGCCGAAGTCGGCAAGGCCGATCGTAGAGAGCAGGGCCTGGGCACGCTCGGTGTCCTTTGCGTCGACGTGGCCGTACTTGTGCCGCATCGGAAAGGTGATGTTGTCGAGCACGTTCAGCCAGGGCAGCAAGGTTGGCTTCTGAAACACCACGCCGATCTCGTCGCGTGGTTCGGTCACTGGACGGTCGAAGATCGATACCGTACCAGCGGTCGGTTTCAGCAGGCCGGCGATCAGTCGCAGGACGGTGGATTTGCCGCAACCGGACGGGCCGATCAGCGATACGAACTCATGCTTGCGCAGGCCGAGATCGACATCCTGCAGTGCGGTCACCGGACTGCCGTCGCTCGACACGAAGGTCTGACACACCCGGGTCAGATCGATCACATTGCCCATGGCGGGATTTCCTGTCGGTGGGGTGGCAGGTGCTGCGCGGCCGCCGGGAGGCCGCGCAGCACCCCGGATGAAGGCGGTTCAGGGCAGGAAACGACGGTCGACCAGGGTTTCCGGATCGAGCTTGTCCACCGGGTAGTTCATCGACTGTGCCACCCATTCCCAGGTGGTCTTCAGCAACACCGGTTCGAACACGCCGATGCCGTCCTTGGCCGAAACCTCGTTCTGGATCAGTGGGATGGAGGAGCGGAATTCGGCTGCAGCCTTCTTGGCGTCAATCTCCGGCACCATGGCCTTCAGGTCGGCGGCGGCGGCGTCGGGGTTGGCGATGGCGTAGTCGAAAGCCTTGCGCATGGCCTTCACCACGCGCTTGAGCACCTCGGGGCGCTCCTGGATCATCTTGTCGGAGGCCATCATGCTCCAGCCGTAGCCATCCAGTCCGTAGTTCGACCACGGCAGGATCTCGAGCGTCTTGCCCGCCTGGGCCAGCACGGCTTCGTAGCCTGGCCCGACGGTGATCCAGTTGATGGTGGCGTCGACCTTGCCCTGCGCCAGCATCGGTGCCAGCGTGGTGGGGTCGACCTTGAGCAGCTTGACCGAATCCGGGTCGATGCCCTGGCGCTTGAGCATGACCGGCCACAGGGCATTGGACGACGAGAAGGTGGCAGTGGCGACGGTCTTGCCTACCACGTCCTTGATGCCCTTGATGCTGCTGCCCTTCACGGTGAACAGCGCGTCCGGTTCCTTGGCGTAGATCGACATGATCGCCTTGACCGGTGCCTTGTTCTCGGCCACGGCGGTCATCAGTGCGGCAATGCCGCCAACGCCCACATCGGCCGAGCCGGAGGCGAGCTTGGTGATCGCATCCGACGAACCGCGGCCGGACTGCAGCGTCACCTCCAGACCTTCAGCCTTGAAGAAGCCCTGGTTGATCGCGGCATAGATGGCCGACTTGTCACCACCGGGTACCCAGTCGAGCTGGAATACCACCTTGTCGGCGGCGTGGACGGACATTGCACCGCAGGCGAGCAGGGCCGCAAGCGTATGCGCAAGGGTTTTCGACATCTTCTTCATTGGCAGGCCTCTTGGTTGGGGGTGATGCGGGGAATCGGTCCGGCGGCCAACTGGTGCTCGAGTGCGGAGCACAGCAGCTCGGTCAGTCTTTCCGGTTGGGCCAGTTGCGGCACATGACCGCAGTCCAGGGTGATGCGGGTGGCGCCGGGGCACAGGGCCTGCATGCGGCGCTGGCACAGGTGGGCGACCGAGCGGTCCTGCAGGGCCTCGACGTAGATGCGCGGCACCCGGCCGTAGCGTTCGGGCGACAGGCTGGGCGTCATCGCGCGGCCGCGTTCGGCCTGCGGGCGGAACAGGCCGACCGCGAAATCGGCGTCGCGGTCCGGGCAGTCGTGCAGGAAGATGCGGCGTGCGGCTTCCGGCGGTACGCTGCTGAAGCGTTGTTCGTCGTCGTACTTCAGGTAGGCGCCGATGCCGCGCAGATCCGCCTCGGGATGCGCTTCGCGACACTGCGAGACGAGCTGGGCAAAGGACAGGCCGGAAGGCAGCATCATGCCGGCGAGATAGACCAGGCAGGCCACCCGTGCCGGACGGGTTTCGGCCACCTGCGAGGCGACAATGCCGCCGCCGCTGTGGCCCAGTACCACCGCCGGACCGTCGAGGGTGTCGATCAGCGCACACACGTGGTCCACATAGGTCTCCAGTGAGGCTGATTCGGGCGGACAGTCATTCCAGCCGTTACCGGGGAGATCCACCGCATGGGTGTGCCAGCCCTGCCGGGCCAGCAGCGGGCGCCATGCGGCGAAGGACCAGCTGCCTTGCCAGGCACCGTGGATCAGGATCAGATGGCGGTTCATCGACGGTTCAGCCATAGGTGCGGCGGTAGCATTCGGCCAGGTGCTGTTCCACCGTGACGGGGGGGTATTGCGGCGACTCGCCGGGGCCCAGGCAGTTGGGCAGGCACTCCACCACCACATCGGGATTGCCGGTGAAGAAGAACGGCACCGAGTAGCGTTCCCGCCCCGACAGATTGATGACCCGGTGCAGGTTGGAGTGGTAACGGCCATTGGTCCAGCGTGCGATCAGGTCGCCGATGTTGACCACGAAAGTGCCGGGAATCGGCGGTGCGTCGATCCATTCACCGCTGTCGGCATCGAGCACCTGCAGTCCGCCTGACTGGTCCTGCAGCAGCAGGGTGATGGCGCCGAAATCGGTGTGCGCCCCGCAACCCTTCTCGCCCGGACTGGGATTGGGGGGCTGCGGTGGATAGTGCAGCAGGCGCAAGGTGGCGGAGGCGTCGTCGACGAAGGGGGCGAAGTGGTCCTCCGGCAGTTCCAGTGACAGCGCCAGCCCTCGCATCACCCGGCCGGCCAGGGCATAGGCGGCCGCGAAGTAGGCGTCCATGGTGTCGCGAAAGCCGGGCAGGCTGGTGGGCCACTGGTTGGGACCGTGATTGAATTTGCCGGCAACCACACGGGGGTCATCTGCGGGCAAGTCCACGCCAATGTAGAAACCCTCCTTCAGGTCAGGTGGTGCGCCGGCCTCCAGGGTTTGCGCACGCAGGGGTTCATAGCCGCGGTTGCAGCCGGACAGGGCCTTGTCCAGCGCCATGCGTTCGCCTTCCGGCAGTGCGAACAGCCGCTCGCTGTCGGCAAACACGCGTTCGATCAGTGTCGTGGGGATGTCGTGATTGCACAGGTAGAAGAAGCCGTGGCGCTCGCCAGCCGCACGCAACTGGTGGCCCACGGCGGTACGCACCAGCGGATCGGGTGAGGACAGGCCGGAGATATCGACCAGCGGGAGGACGGCTTGCAGGCTTGCAGACATGGAGGTTGCCGTGTCGTGATGAACTCGGAACCCATGCTAAGGGTGAGCGGGCTGCTGCCGATAGCGTCAAATTTGTTCAGGGGTGATGCCGAAAAGGCATCGGTGCCGCAATTCAAGCGTGCGGTGTGAAGGCTGGAGACGTGGGAGGGCCTCCGCGACGCTCAGTGCTTTGGGAGGAGGTCGGGTAAGGTGGGTTCTTCCGCCTCGCGACGGGCGATCTCCTCGGCCAGGATGCGGATGAAGGCGTCCAGCGCGGGGGGCAGGGTACGGCCGCTGCGGACATAGACGCCAAGCTCCGAGATCACCGGGCCGGCGCCGATCAGGGGGACGTGGGCAAGGCGGCCGTCGGCCAGTTCGTCCTCGATGCCGATGCGGGTCTGGAAGGCCAGGCCGAGGCCGCGCAGGCACAGCTTCTTGGCCAGTTCGACCGAGGCGCTTTCCATCAGCACCGTCATGGGCTTGCGGTGATGCGCAATCAACGGACGCAACTGGGCGTGGATGGACAGCGGCTCGCGGGCGAGGATCAGCGGGTAGCGTGCGCAGTCGGCAAAGCGCACGGTTGCCTGGCCGGCCAGCGGATGATGCGCGGGCATGATTGCGCCAAGACGGAAGCGACCGACGGCATACTGGCGCAGAGCTTCCTGGCGTTCCACCGAGTATCCGATCGCCAGGTCGGCGTCGCCCGCAACCACTGCGGCGGCGGCCACGGCCGAGCCGGCGGGCTGGATCGAGATGCGCAGCATCGGGTAGCGCGTCATCATGGTTTCCAGCACCGAGGGCAACAGGTCGGCATTCAGACCCTCGACGGCGGCAATGGTCAGTTCGCCGCGGCGGATCCCCTTCAGTGCGTCGAGTTCGCTGACCATGCGGTGCTCGTCCTGCAACACAGTGATCACATGGCGCGAGAAGATCTCGCCGGCGGCGGTCAGGCGCAGGCCGCCGGGCATGCGGTCGAACAGTGGCGAGCCGATGCTTTCCTCCAGCTGCAGCAGCTGGCGATTGACCGCGGATGAGGCCACGTGCAGGCGCCGTGCGGCTTCGCGGATCGAGCCGCTGCGGCGGATCATGTCGAAGTATTTGAGTGCGCGGGCGTGAATGTGCATGGTGGAGTCTGGCATTGGGGGGCTTGATGGTCCCATCCTAGCGCGCTTTCACGATGACTCAGGAGTCGGTGATAATCCGCCTGTTGAAGACTCCTGCGGCGCTGGCCGGAACACTGTGGCTGTTCGTATCCTGATCGTCGATGACGAGCCGGCCATCGCCGACATGGTGATGTATGCCCTAAGTACCGAGGGGTACGCGCCGGAGTGGGTCGGGCTGGCTCGTGATGCGCTCAACCGCCTTGCCGCCGCCGACGGCGCCGAGTTTGCCCTTGTCGTGCTGGATGTCGGTTTGCCGGATGGCAGTGGATTCGACGTCTGTCGTGAATTACGACGTCATTCTGATGTGCCGGTGATCTTCCTGACTGCACGCGCCGATGAGGTGGACCGTATCGTTGGCCTGGAGCTGGGGGCCGATGACTACGTGGCCAAGCCGTTCAGCCCGCGCGAGCTCGCTTCGAGGGTGCGCGCCATCCTGCGTCGGGCGCGTCCTGCGCCCGCGCCGGCAGGCGTTGTGGCATTGGAGCCGGCGCGCTTCCGGCACGATCCTGACGGCGCCAGAGTCGCCTACCATGGCGTGTGGCTGAGCCTGACCCGATATGAGTATCGCCTGCTTGCGACCCTGGTCGATCGACCCGGCAGGGTGTTCAGCCGTGCCCAGCTGATGGAACAGGTCTGGCACGATGCCGAGGAGAGCCTCGAGCGCACCGTCGATGCGCATGTCAAGACCTTGCGCGCCAAGCTGCGCGCGGTGTCGGATTGCGACGATCCGATCGAGACCCACCGTGGACTGGGCTACAGCCTGCGGACATGAACATCGCGATCCGTTTCTTCATTGGCTATTTCCTGATCGTCGGTCTTGCTGCCTGGTTCGTGGTCAACATCTTTGCCCGTGAGGTGGAGCCCGGGGTGCGTCAGGCTACCGAGGACACCCTGGTCGACAGCGCCAACCTGCTGGCCGAGCTGGCGGCCGAGGAGCTGGCAGCAGGCCGGATCGGGGACGGTCGTTTTGCTGCCGCGGTCGAGGCTGCGCGGGCACGCGTGCCGAAGGCGCGGATCTACGAGGTGGACAAGGCCTCGGTCGATTTTCGTGTGTATCTGACCGACGCCACTGGCCGGGTGGTGTTCGATTCCGAGGGGCAGGCGGTGGGGGCGGATTACAGCCGCTGGCGCGACGTCGCGCTGGCCTTGCGAGGCGAATATGGCGCACGCAGCAGTCGCGATGATCCGGACGATCCGAATACCTCGGTGATGTATGTGGCGGCACCCGTGCTCGGCGAGCAGGGCCTGCTCGGGGTGCTTTCGCTGGCCAAGCCGGCAAGTTCGGTGGATCCTTACGCGGAGCAGGCGCGCGACCGGGTGCGCCGTGCGGGCATGGTGCTGCTTGGGGTGTCGGCGCTGATTGGTCTGGCCTTCACCTTGTGGCTGACATGGTCGCTGGACCGTTTGCGCAACTACGCCCGTGCGGTGGCCGATGGTGCCCGAGTGCTTGCGCCAACGGGCGGGGGACGGCAGTTGTCGGAACTGGCCCAAGCCCTGGCCTACATGCGCGAGCGTCTGGATGGCAAGCAGTATGTCGAGCGTTATGTACAGAGCCTGGCCCATGAGTTGAAGAGCCCCTTGACGGCAGTGAGCGGGGCTGCGGAACTGTTGCGCGAGCATCCGTCTGCGGCTGACCGGGAGCGCTTCATCGGCCACATCGGTGAGCAGGCCGAACGCATGCAGCGCATCATTGACCGCATGCTGGCGCTCGCCCGCGTCGAGCAACTGCAGGCACCGGAGGCCGTGGCCTCCATGGGGGCGGCCGAGCTGCTGGGTCTGGTGGTCGAAAGCCGTGCGGCACAGCTTCAGGCACGTGACATCGACATTCACCTCGATGGCGGGCCGGCGCCCGATGTCCATGGGGATCTGTTCCTGTTGCAGCAGGCCATCGGCAATCTGCTCGACAACGCGATCGACTTCTCGCCGCTAGGCGGGCGGATCGTACTGGGCGCCATTCACGCGCCAGGCCGCATCCTGCTGACCGTGCGTGACCACGGGCCGGGGGTGCCGGACTATGCGCTGGACCACCTGTTCGAGCGCTTCTATTCGCTGCCGCGACCCGCCACGGGTCGCAAAAGCTCGGGGCTGGGCCTGGCCTTCGTGCGTGAGGTGGCACGTATCCACGGTGGCGATGCCGAACTCCTCAATGCCGTCGACGGTGGCGCAGTGGCGCGCATGTGGCTGCCCATACGCAGCTGAAGCGGGGGTTCTTTCTCCGGCCTGCGCGCTTCACACACACTTCACGGTCGCTTCACCGCTCGTCGCCACACTCCCGTCCGTCATCGAGACGAGGAGAACGAGATGCAAAGAAGGCTGTTCCTGAAGGTGGCTGCGATTGGCCTGTTGTCGATGTTGCTGCTGATCCCGCTGTGGATGATCGAGGCTCAGATTGCCGCGCGGGGTGCGCGCCAGGCCGATGTGGTGCGCGATATTGCCGAATCGGCTGCGGCCGAACAAACCCTGATCGGACCGGTGCTGGTGGTGCGCTACCGTGAGCGGGTCAAGGTCCGTGACAAGGAGGTTTCTGGACGGGAGGCAGAGCGCCATGAGGTGCTGACGCGCTCGCTGGTGCTGCCGCCGCAAGTCCTCGGGATCGACGGCGATGCCCGGGTCGAGACCCGCAGCCGAGGTCTATACCGGGCCAGCCTGTACCACCTTGCGCTGGATCTGCGTGGGCGGGTCTCGGTGCCGGCGCGGCTGGGCCTTGGCGACGAGCGCGAGATCCTGTCCGCGCAGGCGATTCTGGTGCTGGGCGTGTCCGATCTGCGTGGCGTGGCCAATGACCCCGAGGTGACGGTCAATGGCCGCAGCCTGCGCTTTACGACGGGTAATGCCGGTGCATTTGCCGGACCGGGGCTGCAACTGGCCCTTGGAGACATCGATCCGGCGGGGGGCGCAGCGTTCGAGTTCGCCCTGCCGCTAAGCCTGACCGGGTCGGCGCGTCTGGCGATCGCACCGGTCGGTGAGTCCACCACGGTCGCGTTGCGCTCGGCCTGGCCGCATCCGAGTTTTCAGGGGCGCTTCCTGCCAGTCGAGCGCAAGGTGGGCGCCGACGGCTTTGAAGCGCGCTGGCAGGTGTCTCACCTGGCGCGTGATTTCGGTCGTGCACTGGCGGCCAGCGATGCGCAGCCGCGGCCGGAAACCCTGGCGGTGAGTTTCATCGAGCCGGTCAATGTGTATCTGCAGGCAGAGCGTGCAGTGAAGTACGGGGTCTTGTTCGTGGTCCTGACTTTTGCCGCCTTCTTCATCGTCGAAGTCCTGCGTCGGCGGCCGATACATCCGCTTCAATACCTGCTGGTCGGGCTCGCCCTGGCGGTGTTCTTCCTGTTGCTGGTGGCCTTGTCGGAGCATCTGTCCTTCGCGCTGGCCTATGCGATTTCGGCAACCGCCTGCGTGTTGCTGATTGGTGGCTATCTTGCTGCGGCGCTGGGAGCCCGTCGCCACGGGCTGGCATTTGGAGCCGGACTTGCGGTGCTCTACGGTGTGCTCTACGGCGTGCTGTTGTCCGAGGACAATGCGCTTTTGATGGGCAGTTTGCTGCTGTTTGGCGCCCTGGGCGTCACCATGCTGACGACCCGCCGCATCGATTGGTATCGCCTGGGTGGAACCGGTGGGGAGGATGCGGACGAAGGGTATGAGGTGATGCGGTGAGGGCCAGGCAAGGCGGGCGTGCCCGGGGCGGGCTGGTGGTGCGCTGGATGCTGGCGCTACTGTTGCTGGCGCTGGCCTATGATCCGCGCACACCTTATCTGCTGGCGGTACGCGAGGTGCTGACCGCTGGTTTGCTGGTGGCCGCGACGCTGGGGGTGGCCGCG
Source organism: Parazoarcus communis SWub3 = DSM 12120 (assembly GCF_003226565.1). Classification (GTDB taxonomy): domain Bacteria; phylum Pseudomonadota; class Gammaproteobacteria; order Burkholderiales; family Rhodocyclaceae; genus Parazoarcus; species Parazoarcus communis. The sequence goes on from NZ_QKOE01000002.1 coordinate 276,779, forward strand.
GTGTGCATGGGGTTCGCACGTGACCGGCTTGGCCGGTTCGAGGCTGCGGCCCTGGGCACCTGCTGCGCGTTGGCCGGCCTGCTGACCCTGGGCGACATGCTGGTGGCGCGGGCGCAGCGTGAGGCGGTGCTTGCGCCGGATGTCGAGGCAAGCCGGCTCGGCCATCACTTCATCGTCGGGTATCACGACTTTGACGAAGTGGCCCGCCTGGCCGAGCGCGGCCTGATCGGTGGCATCTACCTTGCCCGTCGCAATGTGCGCGGTCGCGATCTGGCTACGGTGCGGGCCGAGGTCGACGCACTGCAGGCGCGGCGTGCGGCCGCCGGCTGGCCGCCACTGCTGGTGCTGGCCGATCAGGAGGGGGGCCGGGTGGCACACATGAGCCCGCCGCTGTCGGCCATGCCCGCGCTGTCGGCGCTGGTTGCGGCGTCGTCTGGCGATGGGTTCGATACCCTGCTCGAAAGGGCGCGTGCCTATGGCGCCCGGCAGGGCCGGGAGTTGGCGTCGCTGGGGGTCAATCTGAACCTGGGCCCCGTGGTGGACCTCCGTCCCGAGCGGCAGACCACGATGCTCGATACCCATACCCTGATCGGACAGCGCGCCATCGCGGCCGATCCGGTGGTCGTCGCACGGGTGGCTGCGGCCTATGCCGAAGGCCTGGCGGAGCGGGGCGTGGGGGCGACCCTCAAGCATTTTCCGGGGCTGGGGGGCGTCCACACGGATACCCATCATTTCAGCGCACGGCTGGAGACGCCTCCCACGCATCTGGAAACGCACGACTGGCTACCTTTCAGGCTCGCTGCGCGCAGCGATGGTGCCATCATGCTGGGTCATGTGGTCGTGCCGGGGATCGATCCGCAGCGTCCGGCCTCCCTGTCGAAAGCGGTCGTGGAAATGTTGCGGCAGACCTGGGGGTTCGATGGCCTGTTGCTTACCGATGATCTCAACATGGGGGCGGTGTATCGCCGCGGTCTGTGTCGTGCAGCGGTGGATGCGCTGAGGGCCGGGGTCGATCTGCTGCTGATTTCCTATGATCCGCAGCAGTATTACCGCGCGATGCACTGCGCCGTCGCGGCCGAACGTGCCGGTTTGCTGGACGATGCGTGGCGGGCGAGCAGCCGGCGGCGGATCGGGATCGCCGCGGCGCGCGCGCCGGTGGTCCAGCCCTTGCCCGAGACTGCCCGACTGGACGATACGCTTGCCCTGCGGGCTGGCGTGAGGCCTGCTGCGGCAGCCGAGGTGGCGCTTCGGGCGACACGGTGATGGAGGGCTTGACTCTGGGCTACTGCGCCCTGTTGCCCGATACCGGCTGTCTGCTACGTGGGCGCGGCGAGGTCGTCTGGCAGATCGACATCGCGCAGGATCGAAGGCGAGGTGCAGTCAATGCGGATGAGTGTGCGCCTGCGGAGCAGGTCGCGCGCGCCGCTGTCACCCTGCAGTCCGCAAAGCGTCTGCAGCCAGGCGGGACCGAAGGCGACCGGGTGGCCGCGCTGCGCTGCGTGGAAGGGGGCCGCGATGGCGTCCGGTGCGTCGATTGCGGCGGCGATGCGCCGGATCAGGTCGGGCGGGATCCAGGGCATGTCGCCAAGTGCCACGACCCAGCCGCTGGCCTCCGTGCTGGCCTGTACCGCGGCGGCAAGCGCGGCGCCCATGCCGGCACAGGCAGATGCGGCTTCCAGCACCCGGCATCCGGCTGCTTCCAGCACCCGGCGGCGCACGTCCTGACCGGGCCGGATGACGGCCAGGGGCGCGGGTAGTGCGCTGGCCAGGTGGTGGGCGCTGTGCCATAACAGCGGACGGCCATCGGCGAGGGTTTGCAGCAGCTTGTCCTGGCGCCCGCTTGGGTCGAAACGGCTGCCCAGGCCTGCGGCGAGCAGGATGCCCTGTGGAACAGGACGGGCGGAGGGGAAGGCGGCGGTGTCGTCCATGGCCTGGGCGGGGTGCAAAGGCTCGAGTGTACACGGCGTGCGGGCCCATCGACCGGGTGGCGATGAGCCCGCACGCGTGGGCGGGCGGGTTCCGGACGGATGCCTGACCGTGCCCTTATGCGACCGGCCTGAGCCGGCTGTGTTCAGGCGGCGCGCGCAGCCGGCTCGGCCACTGCTGACACCAGGCGGTTGACCGCGCTGACAATGGCACGGATCGACGCGGTGACGATGTTGCCGTCGATGCCGACACCGTAGCCGTCGTTACCGCCGTCGGCCGGAATCAGTTCGAGGAAGGCGCAGGCACGGGCGTTGCCACCGTCCTCACTGGGCGTGATCGAGCGTTCTTCAAAGCTGCGGACCTGCATGTCGATACCGACCGTGCGCAGGGCATGGATGGCGGCGTCGATCGGGCCATTCCCTTCGCCGACGAGCAGATGGCGGGTGCCGCCGATCTCGACTACCAGGCGGATGCCCTGTGCCGAGCCGTGTTCGAAGAGATGGTGTTCCACATAACGTACCGGCGCCACGGTATCGAGGTAGGTCTGGTTGAACAAGCCCCAGATGGCGGCTGCGCTCATCTCGCCACCGGTGGCGTCGGTGACTTTCTGGACCTCGCGCGAGAACTCCACCTGAAGGCGGCGCGGCATCACCACGCCGTACTCGGTCTCGAGCAGGTAGGCGATACCCCCCTTGCCGGACTGGCTGTTGACCCGGATCACCGAATCGTAGCTGCGGCCGACGTCGGCCGGGTCGATCGGGAGATAGGGTACGCTCCACGGGGCGCCAGCCTCTTGAGCGGCGAAACCCTTCTTGATGGCATCCTGGTGGGAGCCGGAGAAGGCCGTGAACACGAGATCCCCCACATAGGGGTGGCGTGGGTGGATGGGCAACTGGTTGCAGTACTCGACGGTGCGGGCGACGGCGTTGATGTCCGAGAAGTCCAGACCCGGGGCGACGCCCTGGGTGTAGAGGTTGAGCGCGAGGGTGACGATGTCCACATTGCCGGTACGCTCGCCATTGCCGAACAGGCAGCCCTCGACGCGATCGGCACCGGCCATGATGCCAAGCTCGGCCGCTGCGACCCCCGTGCCGCGGTCGTTATGCGGATGGAGCGAGAGGATGACGCTGTCGCGGCGGGCAAGATTGCGGTGCATCCACTCGATCTGGTCGGCATAGACGTTGGGGGTGGCCACCTCGACCGTGGCGGGGAGGTTGAGGATGACCTTGTTGTCCGGCGTGGCGCCCCATTCGGCGGTGACCGCGTCGCACACTTCCCGGGCGAATTCGAGTTCGGTGGCGGAGAAAGTCTCCGGGCTGTACTGCAGGCGGATTTCGGTTTCCGGCTGGGTGGCGGCGATCTCCTTGATCAGGCGCACGGCCGAGACCGCGAGCGCCTTCACTTCAGGCTGGCTCATGCCGAACACCACGTCGCGGAAGGTTGGCGAGGTGGCGTTATAGACGTGCACGATGGCGCGCCGGGCGCCGCGTACCGAGTCCATGGTGCGGCGGATGAGATCTTCGCGCGCCTGGGTGAGCACCTCGATGGTGACGTCGTCCGGAATGTGCCCGCCGTCGATGAGATGACGCACGAAGTCGAAGTCGGTCTGCGAGGCGGACGGGAAGCCCACTTCGATCTCCTTGAAGCCGATGTCGCAGACGGTGCGGAACATGCGCATCTTGCGCTCGACGTTCATGGGCTCGAACAGCGCCTGGTTGCCGTCGCGCAGGTCGGTACTCATCCAGATCGGTGCTTTCTCGATGACCTTGCCGGGCCACTGGCGGTCGGCGAGCGCGATCGGCGCGAAGGGACGGTACTTGGTGGCGGGGTTCGACAACATCATGGCGTGATCCTCGGGTCAGTGCAGCGTTTCAATGGACGAAATCTTACGGCACTGATGCTGGCAGATGATTGCAAATCGATGGTCTGTTTGATGTTTATTGAACGAAAATTGCATGAATGACGGGCAGTGTGCAATAGTTGCTCAAATCAGTCTTTCCGGGAGCAGATCATGCAACTCGACCGCTACGACCGCCAGATTCTCGAACTGCTGCAGCAGGACGGACGCATCAGCAATCAGGATCTGGCCGATCGGGTCAGTCTGTCGCCATCGTCCTGCCTGCGCCGGGTGCGCGCACTGGAAGAGTCCGGGCTGATTACCGGTTATCGCGCCGTGCTGGATGCGCGCAAGCTGGGTCTGTCACTGATGGCGCTGATCCACATTTCGATGGATCGGCACACGCCAGAGCGTTTTGCGCACTTCGAGGCCGAGGTCGCGGCCATTCCGCAGGTGCTCGAATGTCTGCTGATCACTGGCCAGGATGCCGACTATCAGTTGAAAGTGGTGGTGGCCGACATGGATGGCTACCAGGAGTTGCTGTTGCACCGGATCACGCGCATTCCGGGGGTGACCGGGGTGCACTCCAGCTTTGTGCTGCGGCGTGTGATCGAGGCCACGGGTTTGCCCGTCAATCACGTTTCCAGGCCGTGAGCGGCGGGGGTAGAATGCTGACAAAAACACGCCGTCATCGATGCCGCCCGGCGTCGCAACGGATCCCCGCAGCAGTCTGATCGGCATTGAGGGTGATCATGCTCAGGAATCCTGTTGTTGTCGTTATCGGCCTGATGTTGCTTGCCGCACTGGCGCTGGTCGGCTCCATGGGGTATCGAGCCGGTCCTGCCGCCGATGCGCCGGCGCCGACAGTCGAACCCGGTGCGCGCATCCTGCGCTTTGGCTACAACATCCCGGAAGACAGCGCGCTGCACCTGGCGTCGGTACGCTTTGCCGAAGAGGTTGCCACGCGCAGCAAGGGGCGGGTTCAGGTTCAGGTCTTTCCCGCCCAGCAACTGGGTACCGACGACCAGATGCTGGAGATGGCGCGGCGTGGCGAACTCGACATCGTGCTGATCCCCACCGCCAAGGTCAGTGTGGCCGAGCCGGCAATGCAGTATGCCGACCTGCCGTTCTACTTTCCGACCCGTGAAGCGCTTTACTGGATGCTGGACGGTGAGCCCGGTCAGATGCTGCTCGACAAGCTGCGTGCAATCGATCTGGTTGGGGTCACGTTCTGGGAAAACGGTTTCAAGCACTTCACCGGCAATCGTCCTCTGCGCAGCCCGGAAGACTTTGCCGGCCTGGATGTTCGCATCATGAAAAGCCGCATGCTGATGGAACAGTTCCAGGCCTTCGGTGCACATGCGATCCCGATCGATTTTCATGCGACCCGGCAGGCACTTCTCGACGGTGCGGTCGATGCGCAGGAAAACCCGCTGGTGGCGATTGTCAGCATGGGCTTGCACGAGGTGCAGACCCATTTGACCCTGAGCAGTCACGGTTACCTGGGGTATGTGTTCATGATCAGCAGCAAGGTGTTCGACGGTCTGCCCGCCGACGTTCAGGACCTGCTGCTCAATACCGCACGCGAACTGACCCCCTGGGAGCGGGATGAGACGCACCGCCGCGAACAGACCTTGCTCGACACCATACGCCGTGCCGGCGTCACCGTGGATGAGTTGAACGCAGACGAACGTGCGCGTTTTGCCACCGCGACGGCCCATATTCCTGAACGTTTCGAGGACGTCATTGGGGCCGATATCCTGGCGCGAACCGAAGAACTGCTCGATGCCGCCAAGACCGGGGGGGAGCGCATCGTGATCGGACTTGATGCAGACCTGTCGCGGGAGTGCGTCGCTGCCGGGCTAGGCTTCCGGCGTGGGGCCCGACTGGCAATCGACGAGATCAATGCGGCTGGCGGCGTGCTGGGCAAGCCCTTGAAACTGATCACGCGCAATCACCATGCGCAGCCTACCGCGGGGGCTGCAAACTTTGATCACTTTGCTTCACGACCGGATGTGGCTGCGGTGATCACCGGTGTGCAGTCGGGTGTCGTCATGGCCCAGGCTGAAGTCGCCCGCCGTACCGGTTTGCCCTTGCTGGCGGCCTGGTCGGCAGAGGCCCTGCTGATGGCCGAGGCGCCAGCAGGGGATCCGGTGTTCCGGGTTTCGGCCAATGACACGCTGGTTGCGCCCTATCTGGCCGATCATCTGCTGAGCAAGGGACCACGACCGGCCATCGTGTTCGAGAACTCGGTCTGGGGGCGCGGCAATCTCGATGCGATGCGCGGTTTGCTGCGCGCGCGCGGGCTGGACTTTCAGCTTGCACTGGCGATCAATCGCGGCGACGAGAACTTTACCGCGATCGTCCAGCAGCTTGCTGCGACTGGCGTGGATAGCGTGCTGTTTGTGGCCACGCCGCATGCGGGCGGTCATTTCGTGCGGGCACTGGCTGCCCAGGGGCTGGCCTTGCCCGTGGTGTCGCACTGGGGCATCAGCTGCGATGATTTCTGGAAGCAGCATCGTGAGGCGCTGGCCAAGGTCGATCTGAGTTTCTTCCAGACCTTCTCCTTCATCGATAACCCGCGTCTGCCTGCCCGTCGCCTGGCGGGCGCCTATATGGCGCGTTACGGGGTTGACAACGTGCGTGCCATCCCGGTGCCGCAGGCCGTGGCACACGCTTACGACTTGGTGCATCTGCTGGCCTTGGCGATCGAGCGGGCAGGCAGCACCGAGCGTGTCGCGCTGCGTCAGGCGCTCGAACAACTGCCGCCCCATGAGGGGGCGGTGCGTCACTATGCGCCCGCTTTCAGCCCCGAGCGGCATGACGCGCTCGATACCCGTGATTTTCGCATTGCCCAATTTGCCGACGATGGTGCGATCGTCGAGTTGCCACGTCCAAAGGCTGCGCCGTGACTCAGTCGATCAAGCCCACCGCACCCGTCGAACTCCGCCCGGGGCGCAGCCTGAAGCGCCGGCTGGTGCTGCAGTTCTCTGCCTTCGTGGCGGCCATCATGGTGCTGGCGACCGCCTTGGTTGCGGTGCTGATGGACAGCTATCTCAACCAGCAGATGCATGGCACCCTGCGCGATGTCGGGCGTGCCTCGCAACTGCTGCTCGAGCAGCGCATCGCTTATCTGGTCGAGAATACCGAACGGATGGCAGAAAATCCGCTGGTCAAGAATGGCCTGGTCGACGCCCAGGGGCGCGCCACCTATTTGCCGACCCTGGCCGCGAACTTTGCCGAGGGGCGTGATGTGGCGGCGTTCTCGCTGGTCGACTTCGATGGCCGGGCGGTGTATCAGAACCATGAAGAGGTCCTGGGCTACAACACGGCCCCGGAGTTGCGCAGCGCCCTGGCCATGGGACGGCGGGCCTTGTTCGTACGTACGGCCACCAACCGCCTGGTCGTGGCGATGCCGATCGTCGTCTACAACACGGTGCAGGGCGCGGTGGTGGTCGAGTTCGATCTCGAGGCCATCAGCCAGCGTAGCCGCTTTGAGCAGGCGCAAGCCTATTACCGCTTGTATGCGGGTGAGCGCATGCTGCTCAGCCGCAACCATGACGACGAACTGCGCTATATCAGCAGTCAGTTGTCACCTGGGCCGGGCCTGCCCTTGCTGGGCACACTGGATCTGCGGCTGGAGATCGGTGTGCCAGAGTCGGTGCACCGCAGTGCGGTGTGGGCCGTCGTGCAGCGCTTCCTGCTACTGGTTGCGGTGCTGACCCTGATTGCGGTGTTCATTTCCGGCTGGATCGGCAATTCCATCGCCACGCCCATTCTCGCGCTTTACCGCAGGGTGAGCAGCAACCAGCCGCCCGAGGTACTCGGTGCGCCGCTGGGTACGGGGGATGAACTGGAGGCGCTGGCGCGCAGCTTTGCCGGGCGTACTGCCGAACTGCGGGCGATTCAGGACGAGCTGGAGTTACGGGTTCAGCAGCGGACGGCCGAGTTGCAGCATGCCCGGACCGAGGCGGATGCCGCCAATCAGGCGAAGTCGGATTTCCTCGCCAACATGAGTCACGAGATCCGGACGCCGCTCAACGTCATCATCGGCATGGTGGATCTGGCGCTCGGCACCGAGTTGTCCGATCGCCAGCGCAACTACCTGGTCAAGGTGCACCGGTCGGCCGAATCCTTGCTGATGCTGATCAACGACATCCTCGACTTCTCCAAGATCGAGGCCGGCAAGCTGACACTCGAAAGTGTCAGCTTCAACCTGCAGGATGTGCTCGGCGACTTTGCCAATGTGGTCGGGCTGAAGGCGGAAGAGAAGGGGCTCGAGCTCCTGCTCGATCTGCCACCAGGCCTGCCGATGGTCTATGTGGGCGATCCCTTGAGACTGGGTCAGGTGCTGACCAATCTTGGCTACAACGCGGTCAAGTTCACCGCCCGCGGCGAGGTGGTGGTCAGGGTTCGGGTCGCATCCGGCATCCAGCACCCCGCGGATGCGCCGTTGCCGCCCCCTGGACCCTTGGTGCTGCATTTCATTGTCCGTGACACAGGCATCGGCATCAGTCCGGAGCAGCAGGCCAGGTTGTTCAGCCATTTCACCCAGGCAGACAGTTCGACCACCCGCCGCTATGGCGGCACCGGGCTGGGCCTGGCGATTTCCCGCCGCCTGGTCGAACTGATGGGGGGACGGATCTGGGTCGATAGCGAACTGGGCCGTGGCAGCGCCTTTCAGTTCACCCTGCCGACGGCTTATCGCGAAGAGGATCAGCAGGCCACGGCCTGGCCGGAAACCGGGCTTGAAGGGATGCGGGTGCTCGTTGTCGATGACAACGACAGCGCGCGCGAGGTCATCGGCACCATGCTCCAGGCGCTGCGTTTCGAGGTGTCGACGGTGGACGGCGGCCATGCAGCCCTGGTCGAGCTCGATGCGGCCCTGCAGGCAGGCAAGCCCTACGGCATGGTGCTGATGGACTGGATGATGCCGGAAATGGATGGCCTGACCTGCATTGTGCGACTACGCGAGCAATTGCCGCAGTCGGCTCATCCACGCGTGATCATGGTGACGGCGCGCGACCCTGCCGATCTGCCGGTCGATGCCTGCGTCGATGCCGTGCTGCCCAAACCGGTCACGCCCTCGGCGCTGCTCAATGTCATGCTGAAGGTGCAGGGCTATCCGGTACCGGTACGGACCCACCGGTCCCAGCGTTCAGATGCCTTGCGCGCGGTACTTGCCCAGCTGCGCGGTGCCCACGTCCTGCTGGTGGAAGACAACGAACTCAACCAGGAGCTGGCGATCGATCTGCTGGCCAATGCCGGCATCAGCGCACGGGTCGCAGGTAATGGGCGCGAGGCGCTCGAGTGGCTGGAGCGCGAGGCCTTCGACGGGGTGCTGATGGACCTGCAGATGCCGGTCATGGATGGTTACGAGGCCAGCCGCGCGATTCGCGCAGATTCGCGCTGGCCGGGTATGCCGGTGATCGCGATGACCGCCAATGTGATGGCCGGTGACCGCGAAAAGGCCCTCGCCGCCGGCATGAACGACCAGATTGGCAAGCCTATCGAGGTCGGGCAGATGTTCACCACGATGGCGGCGTGGATCCAGCCCCGGGTACGCAAGTTCGCCGCGTTGCCACCGGCAGCAGGGGCCGGCGAGGCCGTGGAACTGCCTGCCCGCCTGCCGGGTATCGATCTCGCAGCGGGTCTTGCAGCGGCCAATGGCAACCGTGCGCTGTATCTCAAGCTGTTGCGTCTGTTTGCCAAGGGGCAGCGCGATTTCGGCACGGCCTTTCGCCAGGCCCTGTCCGCCGGGGACATGGCGACCGCCACCCGGTTGGCACATACGCTGAAAGGGGTCGCTGGCAGCATCGGGGCGCTGGGCCTGGCGCAGGCGGCAAAGGAGCTGGAGCTGGCGTGCCGCAATACCGAACACGCCGTGGTGATCGAACGTCAGTGTGCGGCCGTGATTCCCCGCCTCGCCAGCGTCATCGATGGGCTCGATGCCTTGCCGTCCGTGGCCTTGTCTGCAAGCGCCTCCTCCCCTTCCGTCGCTGACGCAGCGCGCGTCGGCGCCAGCCTGGTGCGCCTGCGCCAGCTGCTCGTCAGCAGCAATACCGATGCGGTCGAGGAGGTCGAGGCACTGCGGCTGCAGTTGGGCGAGCAGGCGGCACCGCTGGAGGCGCTCGAGCAATGTGTCGCCCACTTCGATTTCGATGGTGCACTTGCGGTGCTTGACGGCTTGCAGGCAAGCTTGCGGGCGAATGCAGGGTTTGATCCGTCCTCTACTCTCCAGACCGACAACAAGACCAATGAATAGCGAAGACAGGCAGCGGGTGCTGGTGATCGACGATACGGCGCCGAACATCGAGGTGCTGAGGCAGTTGCTGCGTGCCGATTACATCGTGCAGGCGGCGATCTGTGGCGAGAAGGGGCTGGATATTGCGCGTGCCGAGCCGCAGCCGGACATCATCCTGCTCGACATCATGATGCCGGGCATGGACGGCTACGAGGTCTGCCGCCAGCTCAAGGCCGACGCCGTGACCGCGCATATCCCGGTGGTGTTCATCAGTGCCCTGGATCAGTCCGGTGACGAAACCCGCGGGCTGGAGCTGGGTGCGGTGGATTACATCCGCAAGCCTTTCGAGCCACTGGTGGTCAAGGCGCGGGTGCGCAATCATCTGGCGCTGAAACGCTACGAGCAGCAGCTGGAAGGACTGGTCGCGGCGCGGACGGCCGAACTTGCGCTGACCCAGCAGGTTACCATCGAGGCGCTGGCCAATCTGGCGGAGTACCGTGATACGGAGACCGGTGGCCATATCAAGCGTACCCAGCGCTATGTGCATGTGCTGGCGCAGTATCTGGCTGCGGGTGGCCCGTACGCAGATCAACTCGATGCCGAGACCATCGATCTGCTTTACCGTTGCGCGCCGTTGCACGACATCGGCAAGGTGGCGGTACGCGACGTGATCCTGCTCAAGCCGGGCAAGCTGACCACGGAAGAGTTCGAGGAGATGAAGCAGCATGTCATCTACGGGGCGAAGGCGCTGGAGGGCGCCGAGTCCGGGGTGGGCGACAGTGATTTCCTCGGCCTGGCGCGGGAGCTGATCCTGGGCCACCACGAACGCTGGAACGGTAGCGGCTACCCCTACGGGCTCAAGGGTGAGCAGATTCCGCTGGCGGGCCGCCTGATGGCGGTGGCCGATGTCTATGATGCGCTGATCAGCAAGCGCGTGTACAAACCGGCCTTTCCGCACAGCCAGGCCATCAACATGATGCTGGAAGGGCGTGGCGAGCATTTCGACCCCGTCATCATCGATGCACTGATTGCGGTGGAGGACGCCTTCCTGCAGATCGCATGCGCCTATGCGGACGAGGCGCTAGCGCAGGATTGAAGCGCCCGCGGTCTGCGCCGTGTCGGACGTGTGGCGGCTGCACGGGAGATGTCGGTTTTCCTCCCCTGGGTGATGGCGCTGCCCGTGTCCGCGGACCTTGCGCCCTGGCCTGTTTGCAGGGCGTTGCGCCGCCGTTGCGTGGGTCTTTCGGTGGGCATGGAGCATGCTTGCCCCGATCTTTTGTCCATTTGCCTGAATCGGAGAAGATCGATGCCAGAATCCACCGCCTGCCGCTATTTCAACACTTACAGCGGGGTCAAGTTGCCGTTTCGCCTGACTGGGGAGCTGGGCGAGGACGAGATTCAGAACCGCAACACCTATTTTCGCGGGCATTTCAACGCCGCGGGCACGCTGCTGGCCTTCGAGAAGCTGGTCTACGGTGAGGTCGAGGTGGCCCATCGCTACACCTATGACGAGGGTGGCGCACTGCTCGAAGCCGAGATCACCGATGCGGACGGTGAAGTCACTGTGGTGGCAGGCAAGGCTTGAACGGGGGATGAGTGTCGGGGGGCGCGGGTGACGACTGCCGTCCTCAAGCACCGCCTTCTGAGCGGGGTCGAAGGGCGGTGGGCTTCGGCAGGCTTGGATCGAATGGGAGCACGATGTTCAGAGCCTGGGTGAATCGCGTTGCGCTTCAGTCTGCCATGGGCGGGGAAAACGCCTGCATGATCGCCGCGCGGATCGAGCCGATGAAGATGCCCTCGTTGGCGCCATAGGTGCCGGTAGCGCCGTTCAGCCGTTGCATCTGCCCGCTGCCTTTGTGGTGGATGCCGATCAGCCGCCAGCTGGCGTTGAATACCGGACTGCCGGAACTGCCCGGTTCGGTCGGTGTGCGGTAATGCAATAGCGGCAGCTCGTGATCGAGCAGCAGGCTGTCCTGCAGCGAGAATGCCAGTGATCCGCCAGCCGGGTGGCCGATGACGAACACCCGCTGCTTGCCGTCGCGCAGAGGGGGCGAGCTGGCCAGTGGATAGGGTGGTGCATGGGTGACTGGCCGGTTCAGGCGCAAGAGCGTGGCGTCGAGCGCATCCGGGGGTGATGTCCAGAGTTCTGCCGCGATTTCCCAGTGCTCGTTGGGGTCGTGGGCTTCGAACACCACGATGGCTTCGTCGGCGGGGATGGCCGCTGCCGCCCGTGGATCGCTGCTGATCACATGGGCATTGGTCAGCAGCAGCATTTCTTCGCCCAGGGGGGGATACAGGTCGCTGCCGCGGATCAGGAATCCGGTGCCCTCGCCCCGGACCCGGTCGCGGCCGATGCGGGCAACGCCAAGTGCGCGCAACTGGGCGTTGCGAATCCAGTCCAGGCTCTGGAAGGTGTCAAAGCCGAGCACCTTTTCCAGACCATGCAAGTTGCGCCCATCTCCCTTCAGGGCCTGATGGCGGGCGGCAATGGCGTGGCGGGTGTCGGCCGCACCCACCACCACCTGGCCACCGTCGTCACCAATCAAGGCTGCCTCCAGCAGCGGCAGCAGGTGTGCCCCCGGGGCGTGATCGCGGTCCAGCCGCCAGACCTCGACCAGCTGGCGCCGGGTGCTGGCGAGCTCGAACGGGTTGGCGCCGGGGTGGCCCACGTACAGGGTCAGCCATTCGGCGGCCTCCTGGCCGCGGTCGAGGGCGAGCAGGGCTTCGGCTGCGGTGGCGTAGTCGTAAAGGTTGGCCTCCCGGTAATTGCGTCTTTCCTGAATCGAGGCGAGCAGTGCCTGCGCATAGGCGACGGCATCGGCACCGGGATGGGGGTGGTCGGGCAGGTCAAGGCCGTCGCGTGCGGCGCGGCACAGCAGGGCCACCGCATTGATGCCGTGCCAGCTGCGACTGCGGTCTTGCAGGTAGATGCCCTCATACAGCGCGATCGCGCGTGCCAGATCCTGGCGGGTACGTTCCAGCGTCGGGTTGTCGGCATTCACATAGCGTTGCTTGAAGGCGCGACCGAGCAGACCACAGGCTTCGCCATGTTCGCGATGTCCGGCGGGCAGGATGCTGCGCAGGGATTCCAGCTCGTCGATCGCGGCGCGCAGCTTGCCTTGCTCGATCAGGGCCTGGGCATACAGGCGGCGGATCTGGGGGGCAGCCTGGCCGCTGTCGATGAAGGCTTCAGCGAGTTCCCGCAGGTCGTTGAACCAGCGCCGCGCACGCAGACGCTCCAGTACGGGCCAGGCGAGTTCGAGCGGGCAGCTGTCGTCAGTCTGCCGGATGGCCTCCACCAGCGCGCGTGTCGCGCTTGCAACCCGGGTTTCGTCCAGGCTGTCGATGGCGGGCGGCAGGGCCTGCAGGCATTGCTCGAGGTGCGCATCCATGGCGGGACTCCCGGTTCAGCCATTCATGGCGTCAGCAACTGGGTCAGTGCTGCACGCAGTTGCCGGCCTTGCAGGTATTTGGTGATCGAATGGCGCCAGGCGCCCCAGTTTGCCTCCTGAATGTCTTCGACCGCTTCCGTACCGTCGCGGCGATAGTCATTGGCAAAGTGGGGGTCGAAGCCGGCAACCGGGTCGAGCCGGTCGAACACATTGACCCAGCGTCCGCGTACCCGCGGGGTGGGAAAGCCGTCGTTGCGCCGCCATTCCGGCTTCAGCATGTCCTGGATCTCGTCGAGTCCGAGCGGGCTGCCGAGGGTCATCAGTGCGCTGACTGAGGGACAACTGGCGACCCGTTTCAGGCAGTCGTAGGCGATGACCGTACCCATGCTGTGACTGACGACGACATGTGGCGTGCCGGTCGCGAGCGTGTTGCCCGCCTCGATCGCGGCGACAAAGCGGGCGCGGATCTCGTCCTGAACCCGGAACTGCACGCCCGGGCGCGGGCTGTGCAAGGCATTGAACAGGTAGTGATGCACGTCGCGCAGCAGCCTTTCCATCATGGGCTTCTTGATCGCCCACGGTAGCGGGATGCGTTCGAGCTCGGCTTCCGGTGTGCCGATGGGGACCGGATCGACTTCCTCATCCGGTTCGTCGGCACCCAGATGACGGGCAAGCGCATCGATCTGCGCGGCTTCGTCGGGGGGAAGCTCCTCGCGCCAGTCTTCTGCCTGCTCGGGGGTGATTCCGTCCTGGCGGATGGACTCGAAATCGTCGTCGGCCACACTCTCGTAGCGGCCGTCGTCGATCAGCGGTGCGGCATACATGACATCCGCCCAATACACCATCGAGGCGCTGATGCCTTCACTGCCCAGGTCCGGGCCATCGTTGCGGGCGAGGGCCTGCAGCCAGATACGCAGCAGGGCATCGCAGTCGGGCTTGTTGGCAATGCCGTGGATGAAGGTGATGTGGGCCATGCTGGAGGTCTCCCTGTCGGCTGTCTGTACGGTGTGGGTGGAGCGGGATGCAAGGGTGTCATGGGATTCGCAACTGGATGGGGCCGGCTGGAAACCACAGCTCCAGATGGCCGTCACGGGTGGCGGTCTTGCCGTAGCGGTTGCTCAGGTCGCGCAGCTCGACCTGGGGTGAGGCAAGCTGGCGGTTGATCTCGGCCAGCACGACAGGTGCCAGACGTTCGCACTCCGGCGGCGAGAAGCAGCGCAACTGGGCTTGCGAAGGAAACTCCTTGACCAGCTCAATACCTGGCACCACCAGCGTGCGCTCGCCGATCCGGAGTTGCTCCAGCATCCGTTCCAGCGCGCGTGCGTTTGTGCGTTGCCCTTCCTCGGCAATGTGTACGTAAAGCCGGGGGGCGAGGCTGCTGCTGGCGATGGGCGCTGGTGTGGCAGCGGGTTGCTGCAGCTTGTTCTGCGCGGTGGTGATCTGTGCCGTCCAGCCACGGGTGTCAACCGTGCTGCCGGTCTGATGCACGACTGCCGCCTTGGCTTCTTCCAGCGCATTCAGGGTGGCCGCCAGTTCTGCGCCCAGGGATTCGTTTCGGGTACGCAGGCTGGTGATCAGGTTCTCGAGTTCGATGTTGCGACTGCGGGTGGCGTCTACGCTGGCGTGCTGGATACGACTTTCCTGTATTTCACTGAATGCGTACAGCAGCGCAGTGATCAGGGCAACCACCAACATGCCGGTGATGGTCAGCGCCCGGCGCATCAGGCCGGCCCTGGCGCTGCGGCGCAGGGCTTCGGCTTCGTTTGCCCTGGCCTGATCACGGGCGTGGATGCTGGCAGCAATCAGGGCCTGCACGCGGTCCCAGCCACCGCCATAGCGTTCGGCCCAGGCCGGATTACGTCGCTTGAGCCAGCGTTCACGTTCGTCGGTGGTGGCCGGCGCAAGCACATTGTCGGGGTTGCGTTCGAAGCTGTCGGCCTGCACCAGCAGCGCCCGCCAGACCAGGCTGTTGCGAAACTCGCGGATCAGCCAGCCGTCACGTGGGTCTGCCAGTGCCTGCCAGCATCTCAGCAGGGCCTCATGGCCGACGTCCACTGCGGCACCGTCAGATAGTGCGTGCTCGCCATGGGGGCCGAGAAAGGACACGCCGTCGGCACGAAAGGCATCGATCGCCTTGCGCATCCTGTCGACGCTCGTGCCGCTCATCAGGGCAAGTTGGTCCAGGCGCTGACGGCGGCGGATGGCGTGCCCTTCGGCATTGATCTCGGACAATGCGCGAAACAGGTCCTCGACCAGGCGTGGAGGCGTGCCGGCAACGGCCTGCACCTGTGCCATGACCTCATCGGCGTGGGCTGACAGCAGGCCGGCCAGCCCGCCGGCCGCCGGAAAGTCCGTGACGCCCAGGCGCCAGCGACCCGCTGGATCGCGCTCGGTGCGCTGGTAGAGCCGCATCAGACCGTGCTGGATCAGCGGTAACTGGTCCTGGCTGCCGCCGACGTCGGCAATCATGCGTTCGGCCAGCTCGCGACTGACGGTGCCATCGTAGAGCAGCGCTGGCTCGCAAATGGCGCGGATCATGTCTTCGTGTTCGATCCTTGGCAGCAGGTACTGCACCGCATTGACCATCTCGGCAAAGCCTTCGAATCGTGCGCAGGCGCCGAGGTATTCGGAACGCATCGTCATGGCCAGGTGCAGCCCAGGGATGGGCTGCTCGTGCAGCCCGATCAGTACGCGGGTCAGCAGGATGGCCTCTTCGGGGCCCTGGCTGCGTGCATGCTCGAAGAGCTCCTCGAACTGGTCGATCAGCAGGCAGCATGGGGCGTTGTCAGTCCCGGCGAACCGCGGGCGGAGCGCGTCGGCCGCATGGATGCCGGCGTTGAGCGCCCGCCGCCAGGCGAGCACGCAGCCATCGTCATCCGCCTCTCCGGTCAGATCGGCAAAGGCCTTTGCTAGGTTCCAGAGCGGCGTGGTGCCGGGCAGGGCGGCTGCCGTGCGCCAGCGCTGACCTGGGGCGCCTTGTGTCAGCCGGGCGAACACGCCGGCGCGCAGCAGCGAGCTTTTGCCACAGCCCGAGTCGCCGTGCACGAACAACATGCGGTGCCGGATCAGACGTGCAAGCACCTCATCGGTCATGCGTTCGCGGCCGAAGAACACCGGCCACTCGCTGGCGGCGAAAGGGCGCAGCCCGGGGTAGGGGCGTGGCGGCAGGATGCAGCCCGGACTGTCGGCGTCCGTATCGGCGGCCAGGTCGGCAGTGGCGATCATGGCGCCTGCACCGCGGCAGTGCCCTTGTCGGTCAGCCATTGATGGACGCGCGGAAGCCAGGGTTCAGTGGTGCCGTCCAGCCAGTCTGCCTGCAGATTGCGAGCAGCCCGTTTGCGAATCTCGGTGGCCACGGGCGGGCCGACGGTATCGAGCACGCCGCAGGGTAACAGGCGGTGGCTGCGTGCCCGTGCGGACTGGCGGTTGTGGCGTCCGACCTCCATCAGGTCCAGGTCCAGCGCGCGGCCGTCGGCGGTGCCGAGCAGCAGCAGGGCGTCGCAGTTGCCCAGGGTGTCGACACGTTGTTCGTTGAGCTTGAGGCGGGCTTCCGGTTCGCTCACCGGGGGGTCGGGTTCGCCAGGGAACACCGCAAAGCCCTCGTCGCTCAGCGCAAGCGCGGTGCGCTCCCAGGTGGTTCGGTTGTCGTCGCGCCCATGCAGGTAAATTGCCTGGCCACCATGTGCCTGAAGGCGCCTGGCTTCATCCTGGATGCGCTGCAAGGCCGAGGTGCGGACCTTGAGCGCATCGAGCTTGAGGGCCAGGTGGCCGGCAAGCTCGACCAGGGCCGCGCGGAAGTCCTTGCCGAAGGCGTCGGGCAGTTCGGTCCAGCCCAGCGGCCGGCAGGTGCCGACGCGTTCATGAAACTGGAAACCGACCAGCGGCTCTCCCTGTGCATCGCAGAACTCGGCAGGCCAGGGGGGCTCGGTCGGCGCCATGCGAACGATGGCAATCCGCTCCTGGGTTGGCAGACCGAGCGCATGCTGTCCGTCAAGCCACCAACTGCGTTCGCGTTCGCACCAGCGCGAAGCCAGATAGTGCGGTGACATCAGCACCACCAGCAGTCCCGAGCTGCCGGCATGGGCCTGGAGTTGCGGGTGCAGCCCGTCCATCGGGTCGATGCCCTCGCCCGGACGCTCGCCTGCGTCGAAGAAGACGTTCAGCGAACGGGTCAGGCGGAAGTCGAAGCGCAACTCGTTTTCGAGTTCGCGGGCAAAGGCTTGCGACCAGGGGCGGAGAATACCCCGACCCTTGCCATCATCGCCGTGGCTGTAGCTGATGAACAGGTCGTGTTCGAACGGACTGCCGACGTAGGCCATGCCGACTCCCTGCCAACTTGACGCCTTGTCCTGAAAGCATAGGACAAGTGGGAGGCAATGAAAGGAGAAGATGCAGGGTCACGATGCCGGGTGTCAGAAGCCTGCTGCTTCCGGGTCGAACAGGGGCTGGATGTTGCCGATCACGCCGGAATGGCGCGTAGGTCGGGCCGTGTCGCATGTCTGACAAGCGACACGGTAAACATGGCGTGGCTCAGGCCCTGAGCAAGGCCTTGACCAGACGCTCGGACAGCTGTTCTTCGGTGAACTGTGCTTCATTGGGCGGATAGAGCTCGTCTTCGATGAAGTTGAAGCCGCTATCTTTCGCGAGTGTCAGCATCTCGCGAACCTTCTGACAGCTCTTGAGTTTTTCGCCGAGTTCGGCGTCAGTGCGTGCCTTATCCGAGAAGGCCTTGATTTCCTTGATTGCCATGGTCCGACTTTGCTTCCTGACTGTGGTTGAAGGAGTGAAACGCGCCGACGGCCCTGGCCTCCGCCAAGGGCGGGTGCATGGCTTGTTGTCGGCACCCGTACGGAACTGCAATAAGTGTTCCAGTGTTGTTTTCGGTGTGGGTGTCACGCTCATGCCTTACTGCGGGCTTGGGGGCGGGGCTTCTGGGCCTGGCTTCAAAACGAAGTTTAACCATATGTTTAAAAATGAGTATTTCGTGAAACAAGCATGTGTTGTGCTAGGCATCCAGGCGTTGTCGGCGTAGAATCCTGCCCCTTCCTTCCCGGCTTCACTGCGCGGAGCGCGCCATGCTTTATCCCTCCCGTTTCGATGTCATCGTGGTTGGTGGCGGTCATGCCGGCACCGAGGCGGCGCTTGCCGCTGCACGCATGGGCTGTCGTACCTTGCTGCTCAGCCACAACATCGAGACCTTGGGGCAGATGAGCTGCAACCCGTCGATCGGTGGCATCGGCAAGGGCCACCTGGTCAAGGAGGTCGATGCGCTGGGCGGGGCGATGGCTGCGGCCACCGATGAGGGCGGGATCCAGTTCCGCATCCTCAATGCGTCCAAGGGCCCCGCGGTGCGCGCCACCCGCGCCCAGGCCGATCGCGTGCTGTACAAGGCGGCGATCCGCAAGCGCCTGGAGAACCAGCCCAATCTGTGGCTGTTCCAGCAGGCGGTGGATGATCTGACGGTGGTTGGCGACCGGGTGACTGGCGTGGTCACGCAGATCGGCCTGCGCTTCGAGGCGCCGGCGGTGGTGCTGACCGCCGGCACCTTTCTCAATGGTCTGATCCATGTCGGCATGCAGCACTATTCCGCGGGTCGTGCGGGTGACCCACCGGCGATTTCGCTGGGTCAGCGGCTGAAGGAGCTGCAGTTGCCGCAGGGCCGTCTGAAAACCGGTACCCCGCCACGGCTGGATGCGCGCACCATCGACTTTTCGGTGATGACGGTGCAGCCGGGCGATGACCCGGTGCCGGTATTCAGCTTCCTTGGTTCGGCCAGCCAGCATCCGGCGCAGCTGCCGTGCTGGATGACCAGCACCAATACCCGTACCCATGATGTGATCCGGGCCAACCTCGACCGCTCGCCGATGTACTCCGGCGTCATCGAGGGCATCGGGCCGCGTTACTGTCCGTCCATCGAGGACAAGATCCACCGCTTCGCCGACAAGGATAGCCACAACATCTTCCTCGAGCCGGAAGGCTTGACGACGCACGAGATCTACCCGAACGGAATCTCCACCTCGTTGCCTTTCGACGTGCAGCTCGAGATCGTGCGCTCGATCCGTGGTCTGGAGCACGCCCATATCCTGCGCCCGGGCTACGCGATCGAATACGACTATTTCGATCCGCGCAACCTCAAGAGTTCGCTCGAGACGAAATCGATCGGCGGCCTGTTCTTTGCCGGCCAGATCAACGGAACCACCGGCTACGAGGAGGCCGCTGCCCAGGGCCTGCTCGCCGGGGCCAACGCGGCGCTGCAGGTGCAGGGGCGCGAACCCTGGTGCCCGCGTCGCGACGAGGCCTACCTGGGGGTGCTGGTGGACGACCTGATCACCCGTGGAGTGTCCGAGCCGTACCGCATGTTTACCTCGCGCGCCGAATACCGGCTGCAGTTGCGCGAGGACAATGCCGACCTGCGCCTGACCGAAAAGGGGCGCGAGCTGGGCTTGGTGGACGATGCGCGCTGGGCGGCCTTCTGCGCCAAGCGTGAGGCCATCGAACGTGGCAGCACGCAGTTGAAAGCCGCGTGGGCGCGACCGGATGCGATTCCTGTGGACGATCAACTGCGCGTGCTGGGCAAGCCGCTGGAGCGCGAGCAGCGCTACTTCGAGCTGCTGCGCCGGCCGGAGACCAGTTACGCCTCGTTGATGAGTCTGCCCGGCGCGCCGGAAGCGGGTGAGACCGACCCACAGGTGATCGAGCAGATCGAGATCGCGGCCAAGTACCAGGGCTACATCGACCGTCAGCTGGACGAGGTCGCACGCCAGTTGCAGGCCGAATCGACGGCGCTGCCCGAAGGTCTGGACTACGCCGAGGTGCGTGGGCTGTCCAAGGAAGTGCAGCAGAAGCTCAATCAGCACAAGCCGCAGACCATCGGCCAGGCCGGGCGCATCCAGGGGGTAACGCCGGCGGCTATATCCCTGTTGCTGGTCTGGCTCAAGCGTCGCGACCTGGCAGCGCGTGCAGGCACGGAGCAACGTCGCGCATGAATGGACCCCTTGCCCCCTACGCCGGCCGCTTGGCCGATGGTATCGCTGCGCTGGGTCTCACGCTGCCGCAAGCGATTGTCGACAAGCTGCTCGCCTATGGCGAACTGCTGCTGAAGTGGAACCGCGTATATAACCTGACCGCGATCCGTAACCCGCAGGAGGTGGTCACGCACCACCTGCTCGATTCGCTGGCGGTGCTGCCCCTTGTCGGCAATCTGCGGACCCTGGCGGATATCGGTTCGGGCGGCGGCTTGCCCGGCATTCCGTTGTCCATCGTGCGGGACGGCCTGGTGGTCAACTCGGTGGAGACGGTCAACAAGAAGGCAACCTTCCAGCAGCAGGCCAAGATCGAGCTGCAGCTGGGTCACTTCACCGTCATCAACAAGCGTGTCGAGCAGGTGCAGCCAGACAGCCTGTCTGGTGGCGCGGCAGAGGGCGTGATTTCGCGTGCCTTCTCCAGTCTGGCGGACTTTGCCCGCTTGTCTGGCCATCTGGTCGCGGAAGGTGGGGCCTTGTATGCGATGAAAGGGGTGCATCCGGCCGATGAGCTGGCAGCGCTGCCGGCAGGCTGGATCGTGGCGGAGGTGCATCCGCTGACGGTGCCGGGCCTGGATGCCGAGCGCCACCTGCTGGTGTTGCGGCGTCAGCCGGGCTGAATTTTTCCGGTAGCGCATGTTGCGTTGCCGCATTGAACTACACTTGCGGATGCACGCAGATGACGTGCATCCCCTGAATGGAATCGTCCGACCAAGACCATGGCGCGTATCTTCTGTGTAGCCAACCAGAAAGGCGGGGTGGGCAAGACCACCACCTGCGTCAATCTCGCCGCCGCCCTGCATCAGGCCGGGCAGCGCACCCTGCTGGTCGACCTCGATCCGCAGGGCAACGCCACCATGGGCAGCGGGGTGGACAAGCGCGCGCTTCAGCAGTCGGTGTATCACCTGCTGGTCGGCCTTGCCGGGCTGGAGCAGGTAAGAGTCAATTCGCCGACGGGCGGCTATGACATCCTGCCGGCCAATCGCGATCTGGCCGGTGCCGAGATCGAACTGGTCAGCCTGGACAAGCGCGAGAAGCGCTTGCGCGAGGCCCTGCATGCCTTCGATGCCGATTACGATTTCGTGCTCGTCGATTGCCCGCCATCGTTGTCGCTGCTGACCCTGAACGGCCTGTGTGCCGCGCATGGCGTGATCATCCCGATGCAGTGTGAATACTATGCGCTCGAGGGCCTGTCCGATCTGGTCAATTCGATCAAGAAGGTGCATGCCAACCTCAATCGCGATCTCAAGATCATCGGCCTGCTGCGGGTGATGTTCGACCCGCGGGTGACGCTGCAGCAGCAGGTGTCGGCCCAGCTCGAGAGCCACTTCGGCGACAAGGTGTTCCGCGCGGTGGTGCCGCGCAATGTGCGTCTGGCCGAGGCGCCCAGCCATGGCATGCCGGGTGTGGTGTTCGACAAGGCGGCCAAGGGCGCGCAGGCGTACACGGCCTTCGCCGAAGAGATGATCGAACGCATCAAGACGCTGTGAGACATTGACCATGGGCCGTCTGCTCGACCACCTGATCGCCAACCGCGAGCGTGTGCTTGATTGTCTGGCCCGGCATCGCGCGCGTAACCCACGTGTATTCGGTTCGGTGGCGCGAGGCGAAGAGGTGGCCTCCAGTGATGTGGATTTACTGGTCGAGTTTGATGAAGAGGCGAGCCTGTTCGACTTGTTCGAGCTGCAGGATGAGCTGGCACAATTGCTGACCCGGCCGGTGGAGGTCGCGACGGTCGGGGGGCTGCATCCCATGATCCGCGAGGCAGTGATTCGCGAAGCGCGGGCGTTGTGATGGACAAGCGCCAGCGGGCACTGCCTCTGTTGTTGGCGGATATCACCGGTGCTGCCCGTGAGATCGCGGATTACGTATCGGTTGGGAGAGAGGCTTTTCTTGCTGACAGAATGCGTCAGCGGGCGGTCATTCAGTGCTTTGAAGTGATCGGTGAGGCGACCAAGAAGCTGCCAGATGATTTTCGTTCCGCTCATCGTCAATTACCGTGGCGAGCGATGGCGGCATTCCGAGACAAATTGATTCACGACTATTTCGAGGTGGATCTCGCGCTGGTGTGGACCACTGCCAGTCGCGAGATTGCTGCAATGTTGCCCGAGCTGGAGCGACTTTCCAGTATCCCGGATTTGAAGAAAGACGCATGACACCACCCAAACTCAAAGGCTTGGGCCGCGGGCTTGATGCCCTGCTGGCGGCCAATCGCGACGACGACGCCGACAAGGGCGAACTGCAGACCTTGCCAACCACTGCGTTGCAGCCTGGAAAATACCAGCCACGTACCCGCATGGATCCCGGCTCTCTGGAAGAGCTGGCGGCCTCGATCAAGGCCCAGGGGGTGATGCAGCCCATCCTGGTGCGGCCGATCGGCGACGAACTCTACGAGATCATTGCGGGTGAGCGGCGCTGGCGAGCGGCGCAGATCGCCGGACTGGAAGACGTACCCTGCCTCGTGCGCGAGATTCCCGACGATGCCGCATTGGCGATGTCGCTGATCGAGAATATCCAGCGCGAAGACTTGAATCCGCTGGAAGAAGCGGGTGGCATCCAGCGTCTGATCGATGAATTCGCCATGACGCACCAGCAGGCGGCCGATGCCGTCGGGCGCTCGCGTCCGGCGGCAAGCAACCTGTTGCGCCTGCTCAACCTGGCCAAACCGGTGCAGGAATTGCTGATGGCGGGCGATATCGACATGGGGCACGCCCGCGCCTTGCTGCCGCTGGATGGGGCCAACCAGATCCAGCTTGCCAATGTGGTTGCGGCCCGCCAGCTGTCGGTACGTGAGACCGAACGTCTGGTGCAGCAGGTACTCAACCCCCGCCAGAAAAAGGCCCATGCTGCACCGGATCGCGATCTCGTCCGTCTCGAGGAAGAGATCGCCGATGCGATTGGCGCCACGGTCAAGATCAAGGCCAACAAGAAGGGCGCGGGCGAGGTGACCATCCGCTTTGGCAGCCTGGACCAGCTGGACGGCCTGCTTGGGCGCCTGCGCTGACCGCCCGAGGGCAGCATGCCTGCCCGGCGGGCCGTATCTAGGAGGCTGTCGGGCTTGAGGCCGATCTGCTGCGCCAGTGGGAGAAACGGTCCATATCCGCCCGTTTTTTCGTCGCATGGAATGACTATGCGCCTCAAAAACGGCCGAATCTGTCCTCGTTTTCCCCCTCGGCTCGCTACGATCGCTCAAGTCCGACAGCCTCCTAGCTCAGGCCTCGTCTTCTGTCTGGCTTGCGGGCCCGGTCGTCGCCGGCGCCTGTCTGGGTGGCAGCGGCGAAAAATAGCCGACCAACAGCAGGACCAGGCCCGCTCCGATGAAGGACACGATGCGCGCAAGAGCACCGCTGGCCGCCATGTCTACGGTAAATAGCTTGATCACCACGGCGGCCATCAGGCCCGCTCCTGCGAGCCACAGCGGACGGCTGACGCGACGCCCGGCAAACAGCATCATGGCCAGTCCCAAGGCGGCCCAGCTCAGTGACAAGGTGGCCTGGGTGAGCGGTGCCGACAGCAGCCTGTCCAGCGCCCAGTCGATCCCGCCCAGATGATGGATGGCGCGCAGCAGCAGGCCATTGAACGCGATGAAGGCGGCGGCACCGAGCATTGCCTGCAGACGGATCACGGTGGTGAAGGTCTGGGCGAGGATATCGGTGCTGGTGCGCAACCAGGTGTGGACAATGGCCAGGGTCGCGATCACCGCGACATCCAGCGGATTGAGCAGCGGCAGGTAGGACCAGGGCTGGGCGCTGCCGTTACCGGCAAACTGGACCATGATCGCCCAGAGCGTGAGGGCGGCAGCGAGCGGTGCGGCGCCCCATAGGCGGTAGACGGTATGCCACTGCGCAGACCGTTGCCCCTGCCCCCTGCCGGCCCACAGCAGCGCGGCCAGAAGCAGGCCGGGCGCAAGGCCGTAGCCCGCGTCGACCCAACCCTGACCAAGTGCGAGATGAGTCAGGCGCAGCCCCGCCTCCTGGGAAAGTGCGAAGGCAAGCACCCATACCCCCGCGGCATGCGCAAGCGTGACCAGGTTGCGCTCGAGTCGGCTGAAAGTCAGGCCGCGCGCGCAGTACAGGTGCGCGGCAATGCCCACGCCCCAGGCCAGGCCGCCCAGATTTGCCGTAGGGGGTACGGCATAGCCGACGGTCTCGACCAGGGCCAGCAGCATGCCAGCCAGCGGTAGCAGCCCGGCTACCCGCAGGCTCGGCCACTGCAAGCGCTCGCCCAGTTTGCAGGCGAGGGCTCCGCTCAGTGCGAACAGCAGCAGCGAGGCGGCCGGCTGCAATCCGGTGTTGAGGTGAGCATCGATCTCGGCCAGGGCGCCGCCCAGCCACCATAGCCAGGCCCAGGCCAGCAGCGCATGGGCGGCGGTTCTGAGCCTTGGGCGGGTACTTTCCAGGCGGGCAGCAAGGCCCGCGCTGAAGAAGGCCGCCGCGGCGATCAGCACGGTACCGAGCAGGGCACTGTTCAGCACCGGGGGCTGGCGCAGGCCGGGGTGGAAGGCCAGATCTGCGGCAAACAGCATTGCCGCGCCAAGCTGCAGCAGCAGGCCCG
The DNA here is from genome assembly GCF_003226565.1 of Parazoarcus communis SWub3 = DSM 12120. GTDB lineage: Bacteria > Pseudomonadota > Gammaproteobacteria > Burkholderiales > Rhodocyclaceae > Parazoarcus > Parazoarcus communis. The sequence continues at coordinate 301,754 of NZ_QKOE01000002.1, forward strand.
CTGCCGCAGCGAGTCGACGTTGCTGGCGCAGGCCGATCCACCACAGGCCCGCGCCCTCCAGCGCCCAGGCCGCCGCACTCCAGCGGCCGTCGAAGGCGAGGGGGAGTGCCAGGGTCAGGAAGGTGATGCCGAGTGCGACAAAACTACGGGTCAGCAAGGACAGCGCCGGACGCTGCAGGCGATGCAGCGCGGCCGCGAGCGCCAGGTAGAACAGGCCCACCGCGCCAGCGCTCCAGGCCAGCGCGTAGGGCATCTCATACACCAGCGCGGCCTGCAGCCCGAACCCCACCACCGGTACGCCGAAGGTCAGCGTACCGTCGACCGGATCGCGCAATCGCGGGGCCTGCCGCCAGGCGTAGGCCACGGTAGCCGCGACGTACATCAGGAAGAACAGGATCAGGAAGGGCTCGGTGGTGGAGAAATGGGTGGGGGCGTAGAACTGAGCGCCCCAGCTCAAACCGATCGCGAACGTGAACACGAAGCCGGTGAGGTTCAGGCCCCGCCACGCCTTCAGCCAGGCCAGCGCCAGGATGCCGGTATTGAGCAAGGCGTAGTAGGTGAACAGCTGGACGTGACTGCCTGTTCCGGTCGAGGCCAGTATGGGCGCGGCAAACCCGCCGGCGGTCGCGATCACGGCCAGCGCTGCAGCGTCCTGGCGCACGGCGAGTATTGCAGCCACCATCACCATGGCGAGCATCAGTGCGAATACGGTGCTGGCGGGCAACAGTGCGTACAGCCGCAATGCCGCGAAGGCGCTCAGGTAGAGGATGGCAATCGCGCCGCCCTGCAGGCTCAGCGCATAGCTGCGCCGACGCTCGCGCAGGTGCCAGCCGATGGCGCCCAATGCCAGGCCGAACACGGCGATGCCGCTCAGACGCAGGGCAGGCGACAGGGTCGTGTGCTCGATCGCGTAGCGTGCCAGAAAGGCGAGGCCGAAGAACAGCACCAGCAGGCCGACCCGCACCAGTGTGTTGCCACCAAACAGCCAGTCGCGGCAGCGGCGGTAGATCGGGTCGAGGTCGAACGAGCGCTCCTCCTCGCCCGACACAGGGTGATTGCCGGGGGACTGAGGCGGGGTGGCTAGCCGCTGCCCGGAATCGGGTGAGACGACTTGGGCATCCGCTGCGGTGAAGGCCATCTCGGTGTCGATTGTTGCGGCAGCGCGTTGGTGTGGTGCCGGCTTGGATGCAGCAGGGATCTGATGCGCTTCATCCAAGGCTGAACTGGCTTCGGGCAAGGGCGGCGCAGCTGCGGCAATCACTTCGTTTTCAGGCGTTTCGGTGCCGATGTTGGCTGTCTTGCCGACCGGGTGGGCACCGCCTGCAGCATCCAGCTGGCTGCGTAGGGTGGCGACTTCGTGTTCGAGCTGGCGCAGGCGCGTGTCGTGCTGATCGAGGGTGCGATGGCGGTCCTTGCGCAGGCTGGCAATCATGCCGCCGAGCGCGGCTCCCGCAACAGCCCCGCCGGCGCCTTCCAACATGCCAAGCAGCGCACCAGCCGCGATCCAGAGCAGTGTGTTCATGATCGTCGGGCCCTTCAGCGCAATTCGCCGCGCAGGGCAGCGACGTGGGCTTGCAGCATCTCGGGGGTGGCTTCGGACGTGCCGACCGGACTGCCGACAATCAGCTCGATGCGGTTGAACAGGCCGCGACGAAGCGGCCGACTCATTGCCGGGCCATCCTTGCGCGAGAAGAAGCTGCCCCACAGGCCGCGCAGCGCCATGGGTACCACCGGTACCGGGCTGCGTTCGACGATGCGGCGGATGCCGGGACGGAAGGGGTTAAGTTCGCCCGTGTCGGTGATCCGTCCCTCGGGAAAGATGGCCACCAGCTCGCCGGCGGCGAGTGCGTCGGCCACGGTGTCGAAGGCGCGCTGGGTCAGGGCGGGATCTTCCTTTGCTGGTGCGATGGGGATGGCGCGGCTTTCACGGAACACGAAGGACAACACCGGCAGGCGGAAAATGCGATGGTCCATGACGAAGCGCACAGGCCGCCGGCTCGCCGCCATGATCACCAGTGCATCCACGAAGCTGACGTGGTTGCACACCAGTACTGCAGGACCCTGTTCGGGGATGTGTTCGATACCCTCGGTTCGTAGCCGGTACACCGTATGGACAAGCAGCCAGACGATGAAGCGCAGCAGGAACTCCGGCACCAGGGTGTAGATGTAAATGGCGACCACGGCGTTGAGCACGGCGGTGACCAGGAAGAGTTGTGGCACGCTGAAGCCGGCGGCAAGCAGCCCCGCACCCATCCCTGCCGCAATCACCATGAACAAGGCGTTGAGGATGTTGTTGCCGGCGATGGTGCGCGAGCGGTGGGCAGGCTCGCTGCGGCTCTGGATCAGCGCGTAAAGCGGTACGATGAAGAATCCGCCGAACACGCCGATGCCCACCAGGTCGATCAGCACCCGCCAGGTGGCCGCCTGCGCCAGCACTTCACCTAGCGGAAGCGGTGAGGCGAACAGTCCGGGGGCTGGACTGCTCCACCACAGGTCGAGGGCGAACAGTGAAAGACCGATCGAACCAAACGGCACCAGACCGATTTCGACCCGCCCGGCCGACATGCGCTCGCACAGCAGCGAGCCGACGCCGATGCCGACCGAAAAGACTGCCAACAGCAGGATGACCGCGTGCTCGTTGCCACCGAGCACATCCTTGGCATAGGCCGGAAACTGCGACAGGAAGACGGCACCATAAAACCAGAACCACGATACCCCGAGGATGGAAAGGAACACCGTGCGGTTGCCACGGGTGAACTGGAAATTGCGCCAGGTTTCGGTGATCGGGTTCCAGTTGATGCGCAAACCGGGCGAGGCCGCCGGCGCCAGCGGGATGCCGCGGCTGGCAAGGTAGCCGAGCAGTGCGAGCAGGAGGACGGCCACCGAGACCCAGACGATGCCTTGATCAAAACTGATCAGCACGCCACCGGCCAGGGTGCCGATGAGGATGGCCAGAAAGGTACCGGCCTCCACCACCGCATTGCCGCCGATCAGCTCGTCCTCGCGCAGATGCTGGGGCAGGATGGCGTACTTGACCGGGCCGAACAGCGAAGACTGGCTGCCCATCAGGAACAGGCAGCCCAGCATCAAGGCGAGGGATTCGAGGGCGAAGGCGAAGCCGGCCAGCACCATGATCGCGATCTCGAGCAGCTTGGTGAAGCGGATCAGCCGGCTCTTTTCAAATTTGTCGGCAATCTGCCCGGCGGTGGCGGAGAACAGGAAGAAGGGAAGGATGAAGATGCCTGCGCACAGATTGACCAGAATGCCCGGCGACATGGAGGTGTAGCGCGCCGACTGGAAGGTCAGCAACACCACCAGCGCGTTCTTGTAGACGTTGTCGTTGAACGCACCGAGGAACTGGGTGAGGAAGAAGGGGCGGAAGCGACGCTCTTTGAGCAAGCCGAACTGGTGGCTCATGCGGGACTCCCGACGGCGGTGGCGCAGGTCGCGCCACCTGTCAGCAGCAGATGTCCGGCTACGGGAATGGGCATGGCGGTGGCAGCTCCTTGTCCGGTGGCAGGGTGATCAGGGCAGTCGGCTTGCATTATGCCGCCTCGGCCCACTGCTTGAGGCTGACATAATCGATCTTGCCGGTACCCAGCAAAGGCAGGGCATCGACGCTGATGATACGGCGTGGTACCGCGATTTCCGGCCAGCCACCCGCGCGGGCTGCAGCCTGCAGGCGCTCGCGACCCAGTGCGGTGTCGGTGGTGAACAGCACCAGGCTCTCGCCACGTGCGGAATCGGCCTGGGTCGAGGCGGCGTGGGCGTGATCCGGTGCGGCTTGCACGGCAAGCTTTTCGACCGACTCGAGTGACACCATTTCGCCGGCGATCTTGGCAAAGCGCTTGACCCGGCCGACGATGCGGACAAAACCGTCGTCGTCGATCTCGACCACATCGCCGGTCTCGTACCAGTCCGTGCCGGCGGCAGAGCTGGGGGGCTGCAGTACGCCAGGCTGTTCGGTACGCAGGTAGCCTGACATCAGGTTGGGGCCGCTGACATGAAGGATGCCGCCGCGCTCGATGCCCGGCACCGGCTCCAGGTGGGCGTGCAGCCCTGGCAACAACTGGCCGACGCTGCCGCTGCGGAAGGCCATCGGGGTATTCACCGCCAGCACCGGTGCGGTTTCGGTTGCACCGTAGCCTTCGAAGATGCGGATGCCGAACTTTTCGATCCAGGTCTGGCGCACCGGTTCGGCCAGCTTTTCCGCGCCGGCGATGACGTAACGCAGGCGGTGGAAATCATAGGGGTGGGCAAACTTCGCGTAGTTGCCGAGAAAGGTGCTGGTGCCAAACAAGACGGTGCAGCCGCGATCGTAGGCCAGCTCGGGAATGACGCGATAATGCAGCGGCGAGGGGTAGAGGAAGACATCCGCGCCCGACAGCACCGGCAGCAAGGCCCCCGCGGTCAGGCCAAAGGAATGGAACAGCGGCATGGCGTTGAGGATCTTGTCCTCGGGAGAGATGTCGACCACTGCGCGGATTTGCGCCACATTGGCGAGTACGGCACGATGCGACAGCACGACGCCCTTGGGTTTGCCTTCTGATCCCGAGGTGAACAACACCACGGCCGGCGCCTCCGGCGACAGACGCGCCGCCACCTGACGCGGAAAATGCAGGGCCCACAGCATCAGCCAAAGCTTGTCGCCCAGCGCAATGGTCTCGCGCAGGTCTTCCAGGAACACCAGCCGGACATCCCTCAGCGCGGCCAGCTTGTCGCCCAGTCGTGCCTGATCGACGAAGGCGCGCGAGGTGATGACGGTGCGGATCGTCGCGGCGGTGCAGGCGGCCTGCAGGCCGTCACTTCCCGCAGTGTAGTTGAGCATCGCCGGCACCCGGCCAAACGCGTTCAAGCCAAAGATCAGGCCGAGGGTCGGTGCCAGGTTGGGCAGCAACAGGCCGATGCGCTCTCCGGGTGCGCCAAGTCGGCTGCCAACGCGTCCCAGCATCAGCGCCATCTTCAGCAGGTCGTTGTAGCGATACTCGATCTGCTTGATATCCTCGACAACGGCGCGCTGACGGCCATGTACGCTGGCCGCGTCCAGCAGGGCTTCGAACAAGGTCTGTTCGGGACGGGCGGCAAACACCATGTCCTGCATGATGCGCCGCATCGCGTCTCCTGCCTTGCGGCGGCGTTCGCGTGCGGCGCCGGCGGTCCCGAGTTCAATTCGGCTGGCGGGCTGGATGCTGACCCGGATGGCAGGCAGAAGCTGCCGCGGATGACGCCCCGACAGTCGGGAAAAGTAGCTGCGGGTCGCACCTTCGAGACTGACCGGCACGATGGTGGCCCCCGTCTTTGCAGCGACGAAGGCAGGGCCGTCGTAGACCTTCATCAGGCTACCCGTGGTGGTGATGCGACCTTCCGGGAAGATCACGACCGGACGGCCTTCTTCGATCAACCGGATCACCTTCTTCATCGCCATCGGGTTGGTGGGATCGACCGCGAGGTAATCCACCAACTTGAGCGCGATGCGGAACCACAGGTTGCGGCTGACCCAGGTGTGAACGACGAACACCGGATTCACGGGCAGGAACAAGCCCAGCAGCAATCCATCCAGAAAGGACTGATGGTTGGCCACGATCAGCAGGCGGGGGCGGGAGAAAACCGTCGTGTCGCCGGTCACCCTGACCCGGAACAGCCACTGAACACACTTGCGGAGGACCTGCTTGATGATGGCGCGCAACACGATGTCCGACTCCCGTCCGGCATGAAAGTGCGCAGACTATGCCATACGGTATGTCCATATGTCGAGACTTTTCGACGTATTTGTGGAGGTGCCTAAAGTTCGTCGTGCAGATAAGTGCGTACGTTGTCGAAGGTCTCGAGCAGGAAAGGCTTGTTGATCCAGAAGAACACTTCCTTGCCGATCTTCTCCGAGCCGAGCACGCCGGCCTCTCTCAGAAGCTTGAGGTGATGCGAGACTGCCGGTCGGGACAGTGTCGATACCGCGACGATCTGACTGACATTGAGCCGCTCGCCACGCTCGAAGGTCAGCAGGATACGCTGCCGGTGCTCGTCGCCGAGGGCGGTGAAAACCTTGGACATCTGCACCCAGGCGGGCGGGATGGCGCGGGAGTAATGAGGGTTCATGGGCGCATGGTGGTGAGCGGAGCCGGGCCTTGTCAATCGTGCCGGTGTTGCATCTTATATAGGAGTAATGCCCGGCAGACGTTTTTTGACTGTTGCGGCGCACCCAAGATTTGACATTACTACGGTTAACCCCTAGTATTGCCGGGATTTTTAGGCGGTCGCGGATTCGCGGCGCGCTGGTGAGGAACGGATGCACAAGGCAGTTTTGCTGCAACTCGGCGCAACCCTTCTGGCAACGGCCATTGCGGCCGTTTTTTTCGGGGTGCGCGGTGCGGTGTCTGCGGCATCCGGCGGTCTGGCTTGTGTGCTTCCGAGCTGGTTCTTTGCCTGGCGGCTGATGTTGACGACGCGTCGTAAAGGTACGGCGACTGTGACCGCTTTTGTCGCAGGTGAGTTCATCAAGCTCGCCTCGATCGTGGGATTACTGGGGTTAGTACTTGCGCTGTATCCGGACGTCCATTGGGGGGCGCTCCTGATCGGGCTGGTGCTGGCACTGAAAGCGAATTTATTTGCATTTTTGGTAAAGACCTGACCATGGCTGGAAACGCTCCCACTGCATCCGAGTACGTCGTTCATCACCTGACGCATCTCAACAACACCGGACACGCACAAGAAAACATTGTCGACTGGTCCGTCATCAACATCGACTCGATGTTCTACTCGATCACGATCGGCCTGCTCACAGTGTTCTTGCTGTGGCTCGCCGCGCGTAAGGCGACGTCGGGCGTGCCCGGTCGTTTCCAGGGTTTTGTCGAGATGATGGTCGAAATGGTTGCCGATCAGGCAAAAGGCATCGTGCATAGCGCCGAGTCGCGCAAGTTCGTGGCGCCGCTCGCACTGACCGTGTTTGTCTGGATCTTCCTGATGAACGCCATGGACTTGGTTCCGGTCGATCTGTTGCCGCGCATCTGGGAAGGGGTGTATGCCTCCGCAGGTGGTGATCCGGCTCACGCATACATGCGTGTCGTGGCGACGGCCGACCTCTCGGCTGCGCTCGGCATGTCCTGCGGCGTACTGCTGATGTGCCTGTACTACAACGTCAAGATCAAGGGTGTTTCGGGCTGGGTGCATGAGCTCTTCACTGCGCCGTTCGGCAGCCATCCCTTGCTTTATCCGGTTAACTTCGCGATGCAGATCATCGAATTCGTTGCCAAGACCGTCTCTCACGGCATGCGACTGTTCGGCAACATGTACGCTGGCGAACTGATCTTCATCCTGATCGCACTGCTTGGTGGTACCGCCACTGCGTTCGGCTTCATCGGTCATGTCATCGCAGGTTCGATCTGGGCGATCTTCCACATCCTGATCATCACCCTGCAGGCCTTCATCTTCATGATGCTGACCCTGGTGTATGTCGGTCAGGCCCACGAAGCGCACTAAGCTGCATCCAAGTTTTTGTAATAGCTGTACCTGTTTTTAGTTTCTCTTATCTTTAACTAAGGAGTTGTCATGGAAAACGTTCTGGGTTTTGTTGCGCTGGCTGCTGGTCTGATCATCGGTCTGGGCGCCATCGGTGCTTGTATCGGTATCGGCATCATGGGCTCGAAGTACCTCGAAGCTTCGGCCCGTCAGCCCGAACTGATGAACGCGCTGCAAACCAAGATGTTCCTGCTGGCCGGTCTGATCGATGCCGCGTTCCTGATCGGTGTCGGTATCGCGATGATGTTCGCCTTCGCCAACCCGTTCCAGCTCTGATCGGTTCGAGTTCCTCTAAACATTACTGAGGGCCAAGAACAGTGAATCTGAACGCAACTCTGATAGCCCAGCTCGTTGTGTTCTTCGTGTTGGCGTGGTTCACGATGAAATTCGTGTGGCCGCCCATCGTGAAGGCACTGGACGAGCGTGCGAAGAAAATCGCAGACGGGCTGGCAGCTGCGGACAAGGCCAAGGCCGATCTGGCGCTTGCCGAGAAGAAGGTCGTCGAAGAACTGCGCAAGGCTCGCGAATCCGCGGGTGACGTGCGTAGCTCTGCTGAAAAGCAGGCGAGCCAACTGATCGACGAGGCCCGTGCCGAAGCTGGCCGCATCATCGCCAAGGCTCGTGAAGCCGCGGAAGCCGAAGCCGGCGTCGCCGCCCAGCGTGCCAAAGAAGCCCTGCGCGACCAGGTCGCTCATCTGGCTGTTGCCGGTGCAGAAAAAATCCTGCGCCGCGAAATCAACACCCAGGTGCATGCCGAGCTGCTTGCCAACCTGAAACAGGAACTGCAATAAGTCATGGCCGAGAACGTCACCATCGCGCGTCCCTATGCAGATGCCGCCTTCGAGCTGGCTCGCGGGGCAGGTGCGCTGGGGCCTTGGTCGGATGCACTGGATCGGCTTGCCGCTGTGGCAGCCGATCCCGACATGCTCGCGTGTTTCAGCGATCCCAAACTGTCTGCTGACCAGATCAACAAACTGGTTCTGGAAGTGTCGGGTACGTTGAGCGCCGAGCAGCAGAATTTCGTCCGCGTCCTCGTGGAAAGCGAACGTCTGCAGGTGCTTCCGGAGATCCGTGACCTGTTCGTTGCACTCAAAAACGAACACGAAGGTGTCCTTGAGGCGGAAATCGCCTCTGCCTTCCCGCTTGACGATGCCACCCTGGCCTCACTCAAAGCCGACCTCGAAGCCCGCTTCAAGTCCAAGCTGGATGTGACCGTCAGTATCGACCCCGAGCTTATCGGTGGGGTCCGCATCGCCATCGGCGACGAAGTCATCGACGCCTCGGTCCGCGGCAAGCTCGCGAACATGGCCGCTGCGCTAAAGAACTAGGAGCATACATACATGCAACTCAACCCCTCTGAAATCAGTGATCTGATTAAGAGCCGGATCCAGAACCTGCAGCTCGCCGCCACGTCGCGGAACGAGGGCACGGTGGTCTCCGTCACCGACGGCATCACCCGTGTTCACGGCCTTACCGACGTCATGCAGGGCGAAATGCTGGAGTTCCCCGGCAACACCTTCGGCCTCGCGCTCAACCTCGAGCGTGACTCCGTTGGTGCGGTTGTGCTCGGCGAATACGAGCACATCACCGAAGGCGACACCGTCAAGGCCACCGGCCGCATTCTCGAAGTGCCCGTCGGCCCCGAGCTGATCGGTCGCGTCGTCAATGCCCTGGGTCAGCCGATCGACGGCAAGGGCCCGATCAACGCCAAGCTCACCGACAAGATCGAAAAGGTCGCGCCGGGCGTCATCGCCCGTCAGTCCGTTTCGCAGCCGGTGCAGACCGGTCTGAAGTCGGTCGACTCCATGGTGCCGATCGGCCGTGGCCAGCGCGAGCTGATCATCGGCGACCGCCAGACCGGCAAGACCGCCGTCGCGGTTGATGCCATCATCAACCAGAAAGGCCAGAACATGTTCTGCGTCTACGTTGCGATCGGTCAGAAGGCTTCGACCATTGCCAACGTGGTGCGCAAGCTGGAAGAAAACGGCGCGATGGAATACACCATCGTGGTCGCTGCCACGGCTTCCGAGTCCGCCGCCATGCAGTACCTGTCGGCTTACTCGGGTTGCACCATGGGCGAATACTTCCGCGACCGCGGCATGGATGCACTGATCGTTTATGACGATCTGACCAAGCAAGCCTGGGCCTACCGTCAGGTTTCCCTGCTGCTGCGCCGTCCGCCGGGTCGTGAAGCTTACCCGGGTGACGTGTTCTACCTGCACTCCCGCCTGCTTGAGCGCGCCGCTCGTGTGAACGCCGACTATGTCGAGAAGTTCACCAATGGCGAAGTCAAGGGCAAGACGGGTTCGCTGACCGCTCTGCCGGTCATCGAAACCCAGGCAGGTGACGTGTCCGCATTCGTGCCGACCAACGTGATCTCGATTACCGACGGTCAGATCTTCCTGGAAACTGACCTCTTCAACGCCGGTATCCGTCCCGCGATCAATGCCGGTATCTCGGTGTCTCGCGTCGGTGGTGCTGCGCAGACCAAGGTCGTCAAGAAGCTGTCCGGTGGTATCCGTACCGACCTGGCGCAGTATCGCGAACTTGCTGCGTTCGCCCAGTTCGCTTCCGATCTGGACGATGCCACCCGCAAGCAGCTTGAGCGTGGTCGCCGTGTGACCGAGCTGATGAAGCAGGCACAGTACTCGCCGATGTCGATCGCCGAAATGGCCATCGTGCTGTACGCGGTGAACAACGGCTATTTCGACGACGTCGATGTCGGTCGTGTGCTGGCCTTCGAAGCGGCCATGCTGCAGGCCGTCAAGACCAAGCAGGCTGCCCTCGTCTCCACGATTCTCGACAAGAAAGAGCTCGACGCCGAAGGCGAGAAGGCTCTGGCTGCCGCGATCGCCGAGTTCAAGAAGAGCTGGGCCTGATCGGCTGAGGGAGACGGAATATGGCTAGCGGTAAGGAAATCCGTACCAAGATCAAGAGCGTGCAAAACACGCGCAAGATCACCAAGGCCATGGAAATGGTGGCTGCATCCAAAATGCGCAAGGCGCAGGACCGGATGCGTGCCGCCCGCCCCTATGCCGAAAAGATCCGCCGACTCGCCGCGAACCTGTCTCAAGCCAATGTGACCGACTACAAGCATCCCTTCCTGGTCCGCAAGGACCAGGTCAAGCGGGTGGGCTTGATTCTGGTAACGACTGACAAGGGCCTGTGCGGTGGTCTGAACACCAACGTACAGCGTATTGCGCTCAACGCAATGAAGGACTGGAACGCTGCTGGCGTGACCGAGATCCAGGCTTGCTGCATTGGCAACAAGGGCTTGGGTTTCATGCAGCGGATGGGGGCCAAGGTGGCTTCCCACGTGACTCACCTGGGCGACACCCCGCATCTCGAAAAGATGATCGGGCCGGTCAAGGTGATGCTCGACGCTTTCCAGAGCGGTGAGCTCGACGAGGTCCACATCGTGTACACCCGCTTCGTCAATACGATGAAGCAGGAGCCGATGCTTGAGCAGTTGTTGCCGCTGACTGGCGAAAAGCTGGGTACGCCGGAATCCTCGTGGGATTACCTCTACGAGCCGGATCCCCAGGTGGTCATCGACGAAATGCTGGTGCGTTACGTCGAAGCGCTGGTCTATCAGGCAGTCGCCGAGAACATGGCTTCCGAGCAGAGCGCGCGTATGGTGGCGATGAAGGCCGCATCCGACAATGCGAAGAACGTGATTGGTGAGCTTCAGCTGGTCTACAACAAGACCCGCCAGGCCGCGATCACCAAAGAGCTGTCGGAAATCGTCGGTGGCGCCGCCGCGGTCTAACGGATTATTGATTAAGGAAAGACGATGAGTAACGGTACTATCGTTCAGTGCATCGGCGCGGTGGTGGACATCCAGTTCCCGCGCGATTCGATGCCCAAGGTGTACGACGCCCTGAAGCTTGAGGACGCCGCCAACTCCTTCGCCGAAGATGGCCTGACCTTCGAGGTTCAGCAGCAGCTTGGTGATGGTGTGGTGCGTACGATTGCGATGGGTTCTTCCGATGGTCTGCGCCGTGGCATGAAGGTTGCCAACACCGGCAAGCAGATTTCGGTACCGGTGGGTCACGGTACCCTCGGCCGAATCATGGACGTGCTGGGTCGCCCGATCGACGAAGCTGGCCCGATCGAGACCGACGAACTGCGTTCCATCCACGCCAAGGCGCCGAAGTTCGACGAGCTGTCGCCGTCGGTCGAACTGCTGGAAACCGGCATCAAGGTGATCGATCTGATCTGCCCGTTCGCCAAGGGCGGTAAGGTCGGCCTGTTCGGCGGTGCCGGCGTGGGCAAGACCGTGAACATGATGGAGCTGATCAACAACATCGCCAAGCAGCACTCGGGCTTGTCGGTGTTCGCTGGTGTGGGTGAGCGTACTCGTGAGGGTAACGACTTCTACCACGAAATGAAGGACTCCAACGTTCTCGACAAGGTCGCGATGGTGTTCGGTCAGATGAACGAACCCCCGGGCAACCGTCTGCGCGTTGCGCTGACCGGTCTGACCATGGCCGAGCGTTTCCGTGACGAAGGCCGCGACATCCTGTTCTTCGTGGATAACATCTACCGCTACACGCTGGCCGGTACCGAAGTGTCCGCGCTGCTGGGCCGTATGCCTTCCGCGGTGGGTTACCAGCCGACGCTGGCAGAAGAAATGGGCCGTCTGCAAGAGCGGATCACCTCGACCAAGGTGGGTTCGATCACCTCCATCCAGGCCGTGTATGTGCCCGCGGATGACTTGACCGACCCGTCGCCGGCAACCACCTTCCTGCACCTTGACTCCACCGTCGTGTTGTCGCGTGACATCGCTGCACTGGGTATCTACCCTGCAGTCGATCCGCTCGACTCCACCAGCCGCCAGCTCGATCCGCTGGTTGTTGGCGAAGAGCACTACAACGTGGCGCGCGCTGTGCAGCAGACCCTGCAGAAGTACAAGGAACTGCGCGACATCATCGCGATTCTGGGTATGGACGAACTGTCTCCCGAAGACAAGCTGTCCGTGGCTCGTGCGCGTAAGATCCAGCGTTTCCTGTCGCAGCCCTTCCACGTTGCTGAAGTCTTTACCGGTTCGCCGGGCAAGTACGTCTCGCTCAAGGACACCATCGCCGGCTTCAAGGCGATTGTCAGCGGCGAGTACGACCACCTGCCGGAACAGGCCTTCTACATGGTCGGCAACATCGAAGAGGCCGTGGAAAAGGCGAAGAAGCTGCAGTAATTCGCCCACCCGTGCGACGTTTCGACGTCGCACGGATTTGAAGAGGACATACCATGGCTATGACGGTTCACGTTGACATCGTCAGTGCGGAAGAGCAGATCTTTTCCGGACTGGCGGAGTTCGTCGCGCTGCCTGGCGAGGCGGGTGAACTCGGCATCCTGCCCGGTCACATGCCGCTGATGACCCGGATCAAACCGGGTGCGGTACGGGTGAAGGTTCCGAATCAGGCGGAAGAAGAGCTGGTTTTCGTTGCTGGGGGCATTCTTGAGGTTCAGCCGGGTCTGGTGACCGTGCTGGCCGACACCGCAATCCGCGGCAAGGATCTCGACGAAGCGAAGGCCCTGGAAGCCAAGCGCAAGGCAGAAGAGGCGCTTTCCAACCAGAGCGCTCAGCTCGACTACGCCAAGGCCCAGGCAGAACTGACCGAAGCGATCGCCCAGATCGCTGCGATTCAGAAACTGCGCAAGCGCGTACATTGATCCCGCATTCACCGCGGCTCATGCGGTGCGTGCAGGTAGAAAAAAGGCAGCCCTGGCTGCCTTTTTTCATTGTTACCGGGGTGTGGAACCCTTCGAGCGTCCCACGATGCGAGCAGGAGTGTTAGCGACCTCCTGCAGTGCGCGCGCGCTATGCCTTTTCCAGGCGATCCACCCGCTTCTCCAGCCGGGCAATCGCGTCGCGCAGTGCGCGGATATCTGTGTCAATGCCAGGCAGCGAGCCACGGCCAAGAAGCATGGCCTGTTCTTCTGTCACGTACTCGACCACGTTTCCAACGACGCCTTGCAGCGCTCGCTGCTGAGCCTTGCCAAAGGCCTGGCCGATGGTGACAATGCGGTGCGCCGCAATATCTCCGACCAGGCGCGATAGATCATCTTCAAGATCCCAGCGCAGGTGACGAAACACAAATCCCAGCGCGTCGGCAAATTCGGCATTGCCGCTGATACGAACCTGTGACATCAATGCGTCGATGCCGCCGCCGATGAGGCGCCCTGACTCGGCAAGCGGAATATCCAGCGTGACGTCCGCTTGTTCGGTACTGGTGCAAGCGGCCAGTTCTCCCCCTTCGGCAATGGAAAACTGCACGCTGAAAGGTGCGAGATTGAGCAGGGCACGACGTCCTGCATGCGGTTGCAGGCGTTTGCGTGCCCAGGCGGACTGACCTAGCAGATGATTGGTGGCGGCAAGAAAAAGGGTGTCGAACATATGAAAGCGGGGGCCGCAGCCCCCGTTTGTCCATCTTGATGTGATATCAGCTGATCTGCTGGATGCCGCCGATACGCCAGCCGGCATTGCCACTGACGGGCTTCACCAGATGCCAGATCTCGTCAAACGCCGCAGGGGCGGCATTTTCTTCTTCACGCAGCAAACCGGAGAAACGTACGCTGACAACGTAACGATCCCCTTCTTCAGCCACTTCGATGACCTGGGCGTTGAGCTCGACCACATCGGTGCGCTGGCTTGCAGCACCGCGTTCGGTGATCTGCATGCTGATCTCGGCGAACACTTCAGGTGTGGTGAATTCGCGGATGTCCTCGATGTTGCCAGCGTCGTTTGCCGCCTGCAGACGGATGAAGTTCAGCTTGGCCTGGCGGGCGAAGCCTTCTGCATCGAAGTCAGCCGGGATCGCTGCAGCCGGTGCGCTGGTGGAAGACGACAACGGTGCCTGTGCTTCGAACGCAGCGGGGGCGTTGCCTGCTGCACCATTGGCGCCTGCCCCCGCACCTGCATACTGCATGCCTTGCGGGGCCTGAGCGTTGTTGCGACGGAACAGCAACTTGAACAGGATGACGGCACCAACGACAAGCAGCGCGATCATCATGAACGAGGCCAGTTCCTCACCCATGCCCAGGTGGGAGAACAGCGCAGCCAGGCCCAGACCTGCTGCCAGACCGGCGATCGGGCCCATCCACGAACGCTTGGGTGCGGCGCCTGCAGCCGGGGCGGCTGCCGGCGGGCGGCTCAGGTTCTGCTGCGGTGCGGCTGCCGGAGGGGTAGCCTGGCGCTGCATGCCGAAGTTGCTGCCGCCACCGAGGCGCTTGGCTTCGGCTTCGGGTACGCCGAAGCCGAAAGTGAAGATCGTGACGATCAGGGTCAGGAACAGGTTCTTCATTGTGACAAGGTCTCCTTGAGTCAAAGTTTGTAGCCGCGATGCAGGGCAACGACGCCTGCACTCAGGTTGAAGTAGTCGACACGCTTCAGCCCGGCTTGTTCCATCATGGTCTTCAATTCTTCCTGGCCGGGGTGCATGCGGATGGATTCGGCCAGGTAGCGATAGCTTTCCGCATCGTTGGCAACCTTGTCGCCCATCCACGGCAGCAGCTTGAACGAGTACAGGTCGTAGGCCGGTGCGAGCGGCTTCCACACCTTCGAGAACTCCAGTACCAGCAGACGGCCGCCGGGACGCAGCACGCGCTGCATTTCGGCCAGTGCGACGTCCTTGTGCGTCATGTTGCGCAGACCGAAGGCAACGGTCACGCAATCGAACCATTCGTCAGGGAAAGGCAGTTTTTCGGCGTTGCATTGCGCCACAGGCAGGGGAAAGCCCTTGTCGAAGACACGATCCCTGCCGCGCGAGAGCATGGCATGGTTGATATCGGTCAGCCACACCTGGCCCCGGGCGCCGACCTTGCGGGCAAAGGCCAGCGAAAGGTCGGCCGTGCCGCCGGCGACATCGAGCACGCGGTCGCCTTCGCGCACGCCGGATACCTGGATGGTGAATGCCTTCCACAGGCGATGCAGGCCCATGGACATCAGGTCATTCATGACGTCATATTTTTGCGCGACCGAGGAGAACACCTCGGCCACTTTCTTCTGCTTGATCTCTTCGGCAACGGTCTGAAAGCCGAAGTGGGTCGTTTTATCGGTCATGGTGTAAGGTCAGTGACGATGACTGGCGCAGCCGCCCTTGGGTGCGGGAGGGGGCGTCAGCGCCGGATCGCGGCTGCCGCCAGCCTGGGCCAGGCGGTCGAGGTAGTCCTGCCACATCTCGGTCTGATTGCGGCCGAGCATGTAGAGGTAGTCCCACGAGTAAAGGCCGCTGTCGTGGCCATCGGAGAAGGTTGGCTTGATCGCGTAGTTGCCGACGGGCTCGAGATTCAGGATATCGACGTCGCGCTTGCCCAACTGCAGGGTTTCCTGACCCGCACCGTGGCCTCTGACTTCGGCGGATGGCGAGTAGACGCGCAGGAACTCAAAGGGCAGTTCGAAGCGGCTGTCGTCGTCAAATGCGATTTCCAGCACGCGCGACTTGCGGTGCAGCGTGATTGCGGTCGGCAGCGGGGTATCCTTGTCGAGTCCAGCCATTTGATGGGTCTCAGTGTCGGGGAGCTCAATCATACCCGAATCAACCTGGCGGAAAGACGCTCCCGGGGACCGCGACATCGTTGGAATGGTTAAGCGGCGGTGTTTCATCGTGATGACGTGTCATCAAAACTTCAAATTGCTGAAATACACTTTGGCCGGTCAAAGGGAGCCAAAACTATGCCTGCCAATATTCTGCTGGTGGAAGACGAACCGGCCATTCAGGAACTGATTGCTGCGAACCTGGCGCGTGCTGGACACCATGTGGTACGTGCCTCGGATGTCGAGGCGGCGCAGCGCATCGTGCGCGACGCCTTGCCGGACCTCGTGTTGCTCGACTGGATGCTGCCGGGAACGTCGGGAATCGACTTCGCCCGTCGCCTGCGGGCCGAGGAGCGCACCCGTGATATCCCGATCATCATGCTGACCGCTCGCGGCGAAGAGCAGGACAAGGTTGCCGGGCTGGAAACCGGTGCCGACGACTACATCACCAAGCCGTTCAGCCCGCGCGAACTGGTGGCGCGGATCAAGGCCGTACTGCGGCGGCGCGCACCGCAGGCCACCGAGGATCCGGTCGAGCTGGGTGGATTGCGGCTCGATCCGGAAACCCATCGGGTCAGCGCGGGGGAGCAGGCCTTGTCGCTGGGGCCGACGGAGTTCCGCCTGCTGCACTTCCTGATGACCCATCCGGAGCGGGTGCACTCGCGGGCCCAGTTGCTCGATCAGGTCTGGGGCGATCACGTGTTCGTCGAAGAGCGCACCGTCGATGTGCATATCCGGCGACTGCGCTGTGCGCTTGAGCCGTCCGGACACGACGCGCTGGTGCAGACGGTGCGGGGTAGCGGCTACCGTTTCTCGGCACAGACGGAGCAGCCAAGCGGCGTGCGATAATCCGGCCCGCCTGTGCGGACTGGGAGTCCTCATCATTCGATCGCTTACTTATCTTCTGGCAAGCGCGTTGACCGCGCTTGCCGTTCTGGCGTGCTTGTCCGTCGCGGTTGCGCTGCTGGCGGGCACGGTTGCGGGTCTATGTGCCTTCATCGCCGGTCTGCTGTTGTGGGGCGCTCTGCATCTGCGCCATCTCAACCACCTGGTGTTGTGGACCCGCGAGCCGGTGGGCACGCCCGTTCCGCGCGCAATGGGTGCGTGGGGCCGGGTCTTTGCCGATCTGGCGGGGCGCACACGACTGGCCTACGACATGCGCGAGCGTCTGTCCTCGGCGCTGGAGCGTTTTCAGGATGCCAGTCAGGCCATGCCGGACGGGGTCATCTACCTGTCCGACAGCGATACCATCGAGTGGCTGAATTTGCGCGCAGAGCAGCATTTCGGTCTGGATCGCGACCACGATATCGGTGCGCCGGTGGTCAATCTGCTGCGTCAGCCCGAGTTCGTGCGCTATCTGGCATCGGGCAATTTTGAAGAGCCGATGGTGATGCAGTGTGCGCGTCGCCAGGGACTCACCCTGCAGATCCAGATCATTCCGTTTGGCGATGACCAGAAGATGGTGTTGTCGCGGGATATCTCGCAGATCGAGAAGCTCGAGACCATGCGGCGTGATTTTGTTGCCAACGTGTCCCATGAGCTTCGCACACCCCTGACGGTGGTGGGGGGGTTTCTCGAAACCCTGGTCGATGGGCTGGACGATTTCGAGCGTGAGGATGTCATCCGTTTCCTCAATCTGGCTCTGGATCAGTCCAACCGCATGCGCCGCCTGATCGAGGATCTACTCACCTTGTCTGCGTTGGAAACGGGGGCGCCGGCGCCTTCGGAAGAGCGGATCGAGATCGGTGCCCTGCTGAAGGGGGTGTATGACGACACGGAACTGCTATCGGGTGGGCGCCATCAGGTGACGCTCGATGTCCAGGGTGGCGGCTACCTTTTGGGAAGTGCCAAAGAGTTGCATAGCGCCTTTTCCAACCTGGCGAGCAATGCGGTGCGATATACCCCTGAGGGCGGCCGTATCGAGCTGGTGTGGACGCACGACGCCCAGGGTGCGGTGTTTTCGGTACGGGATACCGGCATCGGTATCGATGCGGCGGACATTCCCCGCCTGACCGAGCGCTTTTACCGCGTGGATCGGGGGCGTTCGCGGGAAAGCGGTGGCACCGGCCTCGGTCTGGCCATCGTCAAGCACATCCTCACCCGGCACCAGGCCATGTTAAGGGTGAAGAGCGCCTTGGGTCAGGGTAGCGTCTTCAGCGCGCATCTGCCCAAGGCCCGTTTCATTCCGCTTCCGGCGCAAGCGTCTCGAAGCTGACGTGGTCGAAATTGGCCCCCTTGATCAGCTGGCCGGTCAGCCGGACCTGCACCGTATGGCCGCGTGCGGTGACTTCGATGACGCGGTTCGGGTGATACCAACCGCCGGGTAACACCAGGGTGGTATCGGCGACCTTGAGCTTGGCATGAGCGGGAATCAGGAAGGCTTGCTGATAAAGCTCGCGTTGTCCGGGATGCGGCGCCAGCGGACGGGCGCCCACCACCTCGGGAATGCCGCGCAACACATGCGTGCCAGCCTCGAGCATGCCGTCGTCGCGGTACATCAGCCAGCTGACCTGGGCAAGCAGGAAATACTCGCCATCAAGTGGTCGGATGCCGACCAGCTGCTGGTGTTCCAGGCGTTCGGCGTGGGGGCGTTGGCGCAGGCGGAAACCGCCCACCGACTGGTCGAGCAGTGACCACCGCTCGCATACCAGACCGAGTCGTTCAGCATCGAGCTGGCGCTGCCGGTGTGTGGTGCCGTCCCGTTCCGTAGCCTCCGGCGCACGTTCACCGAAAGTCAGCAGGGAGATGTCGCTCTTCAGACTGCCGGCGATACCGTAGCTGCGAGGTTGTTCGAACAGCCGGCCCTGGATGTGAAAGCCGATGGCCAGCCAGTCGCCACAGAGCTCGATTTCGCCCCTGCTGCCGTGGCGCGGAAAGCGGCGCCCTGCCGAGGAGAGTCCCCACGGGCGGTAGAGCGAGATCAGCAGGCGGGCGCTCATGTCCAGCGTGGCTTCCTCGCCCAGGCCCAGTGAGGCCGGTGATACCCCCTGTTTGAACTGGTTGAACACCGCACGAATCTGCCCGGCCAGCTTTTCGCTGTCGAAGCGCCTGACCATGTTGCCCGAGCTCATCAATCCGACCGGACGCAAGCCGTGGTCACTGGCCAGATCCAGGCCATAAGAGGTCGGCTTCAGGCCGTCCATCATCGGGCCCAGTGTGCAGTACGGCGCAAAGCGTTGTGCCCACCGGCAGATCAGCTGCAACTCCTGACCGGTACGGCCAAAAGGATTGGCCAGATCGATCAGCAGGATCGCAACATAGGCTTCCATTGCGCTTTGTGCCTTCCACAGCGCGTTCAGCGGGTCGGCAACCCGTGCTGATGCCAGCCGGGTCTGCTCTGCGGCGGCGAAGCTCTCGTGAATTTCCGTCCACACCCCATGGGGTACCGCACGGTGCGCCCGGAAGTACTCGATCAGGATCGAAGCCGCATAATGGACCCGGCGTTGTCCCAGCAAGGCTCGCTGGTCGTCGAGCGTCCCCATCTGTGCATCGTGACGTGCGATCTGTGCGTAGGACCGCGACAGGTTGCGCCACAACGCGACGACTCGCAGCAGGTTCGCATTGCCTTCGGAGTCGGGGGGCAAAGGGTGGCCGGCATAGTGCTGGCTCAACGCAGCCTGGATCTGGGCGATGGCGGGGCGTGCTGCCTCGAGTACTTCCAGGTGCTGGTTGGGGGCTGGCAGTGCCTCCAGCAGTCCGGCGACCATGTCGGAGAGCACGGTATGGCATTCATCGACCTTGTGGGTCTGCAGTTTCTGCAACAGACTCAGGCACGAGGCTGGATTGCGGTAGTCCATGATGGCTCCGGTCAGCGAGGTTGCTGGGTAAGGGCGGTGGCGTGCGCAGCCAGATGGCTATCGATTGCGCTGGCCAGCACGCTGTTGTCGGGTGCGACGCGGACGGCGCCGGTGCGCTGGACCGGGCCCCACACCGACTCGGGAAAGTGCGGATCGTCGGTATGGCGCGGGATCACATGCCAGTGCAGGTGGGGCACCATATTGCCAAAGCTCGCAAGGTTGATCTTGTCGGGCTTCATCAACTGGCGCAGTGCGGCCTCCACTGCCATCACCACCGTCAGCAGATGGGTGCGGTCGGCAGGTGCCAGATCGGTCATCTCTGCGACATGTGCATGCCAGACCACACGGCAGAAGCCGGGATAGGCCGGGTCCGGAACACGGATGACCCGACAGCGGGCGTCTTGCCAGACGATATCGTCGTTGTTCGGGCAGCACAGGGGGCAATCCATGGGCGTCTCGTCAGTGCATTCTGCAAAGTCCCGATACTTTAGCGCTTCTGCATGGTGCAGGTAAGCGGCATATGCACTTTGTCAGTGATCTTTCAGCGTGCGGGTGCTGCGACGGTGGTGTTTTCACCGAGTATTTCCGGCTGGCCGAGGTGAAAGCTGAGCAGGCTGCCAGGCGTCATCTGCACCCAGTGTTCATTGTCGGTCAGGGGGAGTGTGGCAATCACTGCAACCCGGTCGTCCGGGGTGGTCACCTGGTTGAAATCCACGCTCATGTCTTCATCGGCCAGGTGGGCGACGGGAAAGGGTGACTGACGCAAGACATAGACCAGGCGCGACGAGCAGTGTGCGAACAGGCGCTCGCCATCGGACAGCAGGAAGTTGAATTCACCGGATTGCCCGATATGGCATGCAAGCGCACGCAAGGCCGCATACAGCACCTGGGGGGCAGGTGGCGTGTGCCCGAAGCGCTGGGCCAGGGTGTCGAGGATGTGGCAGAACGCGCGTTCGGAATCGGTGCTGCCGACGGGCAGGAAACGCCCGCTCAACGTGGGTTGATAGTCCAGCAGATTGCCGTTGTGGGCAAATATCCAGTGTCGTCCCCATAGCTCACGCTGGAAAGGGTGGGTGTTTTCCAGCCGGATCTCGCCCTGTGTTGCCTTGCGGATATGGGAGATGACATTGAGCGAGCGGATCGGGTAGTGCCGCACCAGTTCGGCGACGGGCGAATCGGCGCTGGCGCAGGGCTCGAGGAACACGCGTGCACCACGTCCTTCGAAAAAGGCGATGCCCCAGCCGTCGCGATGATGATCGGTCAGGCCGCCGCGTGCCTTGAAACCCGTAAAGGAAAAGCAGATGTCGGTCGGCACATTGGCATTCATGCCCAGGAGCTGGCACATCGTGGGATTCCTCGGTGGCGGTCGAGCACGGATTATCCCGGAAAGCGCAGTCGGGTGCACCGGATGGGCGATGCTTGTCGAGGGCACAGAACGTCGTGTTGAGCTGGCCTCCGGGGTGTCGCCAAGGAGGCCGCTGCAGCCTTCGGTATCACGCCAGCTGTGTCGTTCAGGGCTGGAGGGGTGCGGATGTCACGTGGCCTGCAGCTGGGTGGCGGTCGATCAGCCAGTCGGTCAGGCTGGCGCCGGCCCACATCCCCGAAAGCGTGACCCAGGCGGTGACGGCAAAAACGGCGGCGCCCGACACGCCGGCACCCACCGCACAGCCACCGGCCAGCATGCCACCAAAGCCCATCAGCACCGCACCGACAATATAGCGGCGCATGGCGTGCCCGCCCTGAAAGCCCTCAAGCTTCAGCTCTCGCGCCAGCAGTGCGGCAAGAAAGGAGCCGATGAACACGCCGGGCACCATGCCGAGGTCGAAATTCAGCAACTGTCCAGGGGGTGACAGCACCAGCATCAGCATGTCGGCTGATGGACCGGTAAATGACAAACTCTTGATGGGCGTGGGATCGAAGGTGCGTGACGACATCTCGAAGGTAAACCACCAGGCGAGCGCGACCATCGCACCGGTGCCAAGGCCGCCGAACCAGCCCCAGCGCGAGACGCGATGGCGGCTCGCGAACCAGGCGCCAGCCAGCAGCCAGATCAGGCCGAACAACAACCCGCCACTGTGACCGATGCCCGCCAGCGCAAGCAGGTCACGTGCGGTACCGCCATCGATGGTCCACCAGTTGCCGATGGACTCGCGCAGTGGGGACAGGATACCGTTCATCGATGCCTGGGCGGCGACGGCGAAGATCAGGCCAGACAGCAGCGCACGCAGATTGCCGTTGGCCGCCAGTACCAGCAGGCGGCTGGAACAACCCCGGGCCAGGATCATGCCGGCGCCGAACAGCAGCCCACCGATCAGCGCACCGGAGAGGCTGCCCTGGCTGGACAGCTGGCGGACATTGGCGGTGTCGAAGTGGCCGCCCAGGTGCAGCAACTGGACGCTGATGATGGCCGCGGAGAAGGCCAGCAGCCAGATCGCCAGCTTGACGCCAAGCTGACCGCGTGCGACCTCCACGACTGCTGCACGCAGGCAGAAACGCGAGCGTTGCGCAAAGGCACCGAAGGCCGCGCCGATCAGCAGCCCGCCCAGCGCGAGGCTGCGATCCTCGCCCAACCAGTCGATCAGTCCGAGCAGATCCGGCATGGGGGTCTCCGTCCCATTCTCCGGCCGTGTTTGCCGGCCGTCATCTTTAGAGTAGAAGAATATAAGAATGTGACGAAAAATGAGCCGGCGTGTTGATGCTTCTCAATCTTCAGGCAAAAAAAGAGCCTGCCGTGCGCCGAGCGCGGCAGGCTGCGGGAATGGATTGCGGCGCGTGAACGTTCAGCCGAGCTTCTTGCGCAGCAGTTCGTTGACCTGCGCCGGGCTGGCCTTGCCCTTGCTGGCCTTCATCACCTGACCGACCAGGGCGTTGAAGGCCTTGTCCTTGCCCGCGCGGAACTCCTCCACCGACTTCTGGTTGGCAGCCAGGACCTCGTCGATCATGGCCTCGATCGCACCGCTGTCGGTTACCTGCTTCAGGCCTTGCTTGTCGATGATCTCGTCCGCACTGCCGCCTTCACCGTTCCACAGGGCGTCGAACACCTTCTTGGCGATCGCGTTGGAGATGGTGTTGTCGGCAATGCGTGCAATCAGCCCTGCCAGTTGCACGGGGGATACCGGCGAATCGGCGATGTCGAGTTCGGCCTTGTTCAGGCGCGCGGCGACATCACCCATCACCCAGTTGGCACACAGCTTGGCCTGCGCGCTGCCGGCAGCATCGACGGTGGCCTGGAAATAGCTGGAGACCTCCTTCGAGGCGGTCAGGGTGCTTGCATCGTAGGCCGACAGGCCCAGTTCGCTCATGAAGCGCGCCTTCATCGAGCCCGGCAGCTCCGGCATCTCGCCACGTACGCGCTCGATCCATTCCGGTGCAATCACCAGTGGTAACAGGTCGGGGTCGGGGAAGTAGCGATAGTCGTGCGCGTCTTCCTTGGAGCGCATCATGCGGGTCTCGCCGGTATCCGGATCGAACAGCACGGTGGCCTGCTGGATGGTGCCGCCATCCTCGATGGTGTCGATCTGCCACTGCACCTCGTAGTCAATGGCCTGCTGCAGGAAGCGGAAGGAGTTGAGGTTCTTGATCTCGCGCCGGGTCCCGAAGGCCTCGGCGCCCTTCTTGCGTACCGACACGTTGGCATCGCAGCGGAACGAGCCTTCCTGCATGTTGCCATCACAGATGTCGATCCAGCGTACCAGGGCGTGCAGGGCGCGGGCGTAGGCCACCGCTTCGGCCGACGAACGCATGTCGGGCTCAGAGACGATTTCCAGCAGCGGCGTACCGGCGCGGTTGAGGTCGATCCCGCTCATGCCGTGGAAGTCTTCGTGCAGGCTCTTGCCTGCGTCTTCCTCGAGGTGGGCGCGGGTCAGGCGTACGGTCTTCTCATAGGCCTGTTCGCCCTCGCCGACGCGCAAGGTGATGGTGCCGCCCTGTACCACCGGCAGCTCGAACTGGCTGATCTGGTAGCCCTTGGGGAGGTCGGGGTAGAAATAGTTCTTGCGCGCGAAGATGCTGGTCGGCGAAATGTGCGAGCCCAGCGCCAGGCCCAGGCGGATGGCGCGCTCCACCGCACCGCGGTTCAGTACCGGCAACACGCCGGGCAGGGCGATGTCCACCGCGCTGGCCTGCACATTGGGTTCGGCACCGAAGGCGGTGCTGGCGCCAGAAAAGATCTTCGACGCGGTGTTGAGCTGGGCGTGGACCTCCAGCCCGATGACGACTTCCCAATCCGATCTGCTCATGTTCGTGTATCCGTTTGCTGTTGCGGTCAGTTGCAGCGACCGCTGGACCGGTCCACCAGGATCGGCCATACATAATCGAAGGTGCCGCGGTCACAACGACCGGCACATTGGCTGAAGGCCACCGTCACCTGTTCGCCCTGCTCCCACATCCTGACCGTACATCCGTCCTGGCCGCGCAGTTCGACATGGGGCTCGGTACGTACCTGACGGAAGTCGGCAAGGTCGAAGCGGCAACTGCCGCGGCGCGGGACGTCGACCGCAGCAGCGAAGCTGCGCACCTCGGAATAACTGATGTCCAGGCGTGCGCGACCGCGATAGCCGGCCTCGTCCTGGAACTGGCAGTCAGTCTGCACATTGAGCGGGCGTACCGGCATCGGCTTGAGCTGGCCGCGGGCGGCAGACGGGTGCTCGAGGACCTCGGCTGACGGAGATTCCGGCGTGACCTGCTGCGTGCTGCAGGCGCTCAACAACGCGGCAGCGATGCCGGCCAGTACGGTACGGTGCAGGATGTGGCGGTGCTTCATGGCGGTCAGGCGGCGCCATCCGGGCGGCGCAGGTGCCAGTCGCTGGCTTGCTGGTAGCGGTGCGCGGTGGACAGCAGCTGGCCTTCGGCAAAGTAGTTGCCGATCAGCTGCAGGCCGACCGGCAGTCCGCCGGCCCCAAAACCGCAGGGGTGCGACAGTCCGGGCAGGCCCGCGAGGTTGACGGCAATGGTGTAGATGTCCGCAAGATACATCTGCACCGGGTCGTCACCCATCGCACCGAGTGCCCAGGCAGTCGTCGGCGTGGTCGGGCCGGCGATCAGGTCGCACTGCGTCAGTGCTGCCTTGAAATCCTCGGCGATCAGCCGGCGCAGTTTTTGCGCCTGCAGGTAGTAGGCATCGTAATAGCCGTGCGACAGCACGTAGGTCCCGACCAGGATGCGGCGCTTGACTTCGGCGCCAAAGCCTTCAGCCCGGCTCTTGCAATACATGTCGTTGAGATCGCCGTAGCTGGCGGCGCGATGGCCGTAGCGTACGCCGTCAAAGCGCGACAGGTTGCTCGAGGCTTCGGCAGGCGCGATCACATAGTAGGCCGGGATGGCCAGCTTGGCATTCGGCAGGCTCACGTCGACGGTGCTTGCGCCCAGTGCGCGATACTGCTCGAGCGCGGCGTCAACCGCGGCGCGCACGTCGTCGCTCATGCCCTCGGCGAAGAACTCGCGCGGCAGGCCGATGCGCAGGCCGGCAAGCGGTTTTTCTCCGGCTTGCGCTGCCAGGGCAGCACTGTAGTCTTCAGCCGGGCGCTCCAGGCTGGTGGAGTCGCGGGGGTCGAAGCCGCTCATCGCCGACAGCAACAGGGCGCAGTCTTCGGCCGAGGCGCCGAAGGCACCGCCTTGATCCAGCGACGACGCATACGCCACCATGCCGTAGCGGCTGACCACACCATATGTGGGCTTGATGCCGGTTACGCCACAGAAGGCCGCTGGCTGACGAACCGAGCCGCCGGTATCAGTGCCGGTGGCGATCGGCACCAGACGGGCCGCCACGGCTGCGGCCGAGCCGCCCGACGAGCCGCCCGGCACGTGCGCCGGGTTCCATGGGTTGCGTGCCGGTCCGAAGTGCGAGTTTTCGTTGGACGAGCCCATCGCGAACTCGTCCATATTGGTCTTGCCCAGGCTCACCGCACCCGCCTGCTTGAGCAGGCTGACCACGTGGGCGTCGTAGGGGCTGACGAAGTTGGCGAGCATTTTCGAGCCGCAGGTGGTCAGCACGCCTTCGGTGCAGAACACGTCCTTGTGGGCCAGCGGGATGCCGGTCAGCGCGCCGGCCGTGCCAGCGGCGATGCGGGCGTCGGCCTCGCGTGCGGCGGTCAGGGCGCCGTCGCGGTCGATGGTGATGAAGGCATTGAGCGTCGGGTTGGCGGCCTCGATGCGGTCGAGGAAGAGCCCGGCCAGTTCGACGCTGGAAATCTGTTTTTCGTCCAGCGCGCGGCGCAGGGCGGGGAGGGACGCATTGATCATGGAAACGGTTTCGCAGAAAGTGGCAGGACGCCTGCAGGCGGATCGCAGGCGTGCAGCGGGTTCATTCGATGACTTTCGGCACCAGGTAGAGGCCGGCTTCGGTCTGCGGTGCGGTTGCCTGGAAGGCCGCGCGGCGGTCGGATTCGGTGACGGTATCCGTACGCAGGCGGGTTGCGAGCTCCTGCGGATGGCTCATTGGCGCCACACCGGTGGTGTCCACCGCCTGCATCTGCTCGATCAGTTCGAAGATGCCGTCGAGCTTGTTGCGGGTGGCGTCGATTTCGCTTGCGGAAATCTCGAGGCGGGCGAGGCGGGCGATACGCCCGACTTGTTCATTCGAAAGCGACATGAGGTAACAAAACCTGCTGAATCCACAAAGGTTTGTAGGTTATCATAATCGCCTTTCGCCCTGCTCAGGGCCGGCCCCTTGCGGCGCATCTTCCCACCGGTTTCGGAATCCCTCATGTTCGGTTTTCTGCGTTCCTATTTTTCCAACGATCTCGCGATCGATCTCGGCACCGCCAACACCCTGATTTACGTGCGAAACAAGGGCATCGTCCTGGACGAGCCCTCGGTTGTGGCCATTCGCACCGAAGGCGGTCCCAATGCCAAACGCACCATCCAGGCGGTGGGTCATGCCGCCAAGCAGATGCTTGGCAAGACCCCAGGCAACATCACGGCCATCCGGCCGATGAAGGACGGCGTGATCGCCGACTTCGTCGTCACCGAGCAGATGATCAAGCAGTTCATCAAGAAAGTGCACGACTCGCGGCTGCTGTCGCCGAGTCCGCGCATCATCATCTGCGTGCCCTGCGGTTCCACCCAGGTCGAGCGCCGCGCGATCCGCGATGCGGCCCTCGCCGCGGGCGCATCGCAGGTCTACCTGATTGAAGAGCCGATGGCGGCGGCGATCGGCGCCGGCATGCCGGTGTCCGACGCGCTCGGGTCGATGGTGGTCGACATCGGTGGCGGCACCACCGAGGTCGGGGTGATCTCGCTCGGCGGCATGGTCTATGCCGGCAGCGTGCGCGTGGGCGGTGACAAGTTCGATGACTCCATCGTCAACTACATCCGCCGCAACTACGGCATGCTGATCGGTGACACCACCGCCGAGAACATCAAGAAGGAAATCGGCTCGGCCTTCCCCGGTTCGGAAGTCCGCGAGATGGAGGTCAAGGGGCGCAATCTGGCTGAAGGCATCCCCCGCAGCTTCACCATCTCGTCCAACGAGATCCTCGAAGCACTCACCGAGCCGCTCAACCAGATCGTCTCCGCGGTCAAGATCGCCCTCGAGCAGACCCCGCCCGAACTCGGTGCCGACATCGCCGATCGCGGCATGGTGCTGACCGGCGGCGGCGCGCTGCTGCGTGATCTCGACCGGCTGCTGATGGAAGAGACCGGCCTGCCGGTGATCGTTGCCGAGCAGCCGCTGACCTGCGTCGCGCGTGGTTGCGGCATGGCGCTCGACAAGATGGACAAGCTCGGCTCCATCTTCACCTCCGACTGACCGGCTGGCCACAGGCCGCGTCGATTTTTCCTCGCTGACCCGGGAACTGCTGGATGTCCTTAGTCGGCCATCAACCGCCCCCCATCTTTCGGCGCGGACCGGCACCGCTGGTCCGTCTGCTGATCTTCGTCTCGCTCTGTCTGGCGATGCTGGTGGCCGACCTGCGTTTCCGCTATCTGGAAGTGCTGCGTCAGGGCATGTCGGTGGCAACCTACCCGCTGCAGATGGCGGCGGCGACGCCAGCCGATTTCGTACGCAACGCTTCGGTGTATTTCGCGACCTTGATCCAGGTCCAGATCGAGAATGCCGACCTGCGTCGCAAGCAACTCGATGCCGCCGAGCAGTTGTTGCGTTTTGATCAGCTCGAGCGCGAAAACGCCCAGTTGCGGGGGCTGCTCGAGATGTCCCAGCGTATCGGCGTGCGCAGTGTCGCGGCCGATGTGCTGTATGACGCGCCCGATCCGTTTGCGCGCAAGGTCATCCTTGACCGCGGCGCGCAGCAAGGTATCGAGCCCGGGCTGGCCGTGGTCGATGCGCAGGGCGTGCTAGGTCAGGTGACGCGGGTCTATCCGATCCAGTCCGAAGTGACCTTGTTGACCGATCGCAATCAGGCCATTCCGGTGAAAGTGGTGCGAAATGGCTTGCGCGGCGTACTGTTCGGTGTCGGTCAGGGGCGGCTGGAACTGCGTTTCGTGCTGGCCAGCGCAGACGTCCAGCCAGGCGACCAACTGGTGACCTCGGGTCTTGACGGCGTGTTCCTGCCCGGCTTGCCGGTCGCCGTCGTCGGTACCGTGGATCGTGAGGCGGACGCCTTTGCCCGCATTGCCTGCACCCCGTTGGCAGGCGTCGAACGCAGTACCCAGGTGCTGGTGATCGGTCGCGAGGTCTTGCCGCCGCCGCCTCCGCCGCAGGAACCCGAGGCGCCGATCGTGCGTCCACGTGGCCGTCGCTGAAAGTTCCCCTATGCAACCCACCAATCGCTCGCGTCGCATCCTGTTGCCGGTCAGGCTGTGGTTCATCCACTTCAGCCTGCTGGTGGCGCTGGGTCTGAGCTATATCCCGACCGGCCGCTTTCCCGGGGTGCCCGACTGGGTCGCGCTGGTGCTGGCGTTCTGGTGCATCCGTGAACCGCTGCGCATCGGCATGGGGGCGGGTTTCTTTTTCGGACTGCTGGTCGATATCGGGCAAGGGGCGGCCATGGGGCAGCATGCGCTGGCCTATGTCGTGCTCGCTTACCTGGCCAGCGGTCTGGCGCGCCGCTTGATGTGGTTTCCGTCGATGCAGCAGGCGCTGCATGTCCTGCCGATGCTGCTGGTCGCGCAGGTGCTGATGGTGATCGTGCGCATGATCGCGGGCGCCGAGTTTCCCGGCTGGTGGTACTTCCTGTCGAGCTTCACCAGTGTGTTGCTGTGGGTGCCGCTGACTTACCTGTTGCTGCTGCCGCAATACCAGCCGGTCGAGCGCGATGACAACCGCCCGATCTGACGGATGTACCGGATTGTGGCCGATGTGCGTGCTGGGAACGTGAGAAGCCGGATGGCCGCTGGGCAGGTGCGGGCATGAATGCCTATCACGCACCCGAGCAGGATAACGCGCGTTTTCGCCGGCGTGTGCTGGTGGCAGGGCTGTTCGTGCTGGTCTGCTTTGGTCTGCTGGCGGCGCGCTTCTATTTCCTGCAGGTGGTCCGGCACGACTATTTTCATACTCGTGCCGAGGACAACCGCATCGCCCTGCTGCCGGTGGTGCCCAACCGTGGCACCATCGTCGATCGAAATGGCACCGTGCTTGCGCGCAACTACGCCGCCTACACGCTGGAAATCACGCCCTCGCGTACGGGTGGGCTGGAGGACACCATCGATCGACTGGCCGAGATCATCACCATCGAGCCACGAGACCGGCGCAATTTCCGAAAACTTCTCGACGAAAGCCGCAATTTCGAGAGTGTGCCGATACGTACACGGCTGAGCGACGAGGAGGTGGCGCGCTTCGTCGCTCAGCGCTACCGTTTTCCCGGTGTCGAAGTCCAGGCCCGCTTGTTTCGCGACTATCCGCTCGGCAGTACGGCGTCTCATGTGGTGGGTTATATCGGCCGGATCAACACCCGCGACCTCGAACGCATCGAGGAGCGTGGCGAGATCGCCAACTATCGTGGCTCCAACTACATCGGCAAGAATGGCCTGGAGTTGTCGTACGAGGCTGAATTGCACGGCACCACCGGGGTCGAGCAGGTAGAGGTCAATGCCGGCGGCCGGGCGGTGCGGCGTCTGTCGAACACGCCTGCGGTGGCGGGCAACGATCTGGAGCTGACGCTCGATATCGAGTTGCAGAAGATTGCCGAGAACGCCTTCGGCAAGCGTCGTGGTGCGCTGGTGGCCATCGAGCCGAGCACCGGAGGCGTGCTGGCGCTGGTGTCGGCGCCCACCTTCGATCCCAATCTGTTCGTCGAGGGGATCTCGACACAGGACTGGAAGGAACTCAACGAGTCGCCCGACCACCCCTTGCTGCATCGGGCCATCTACAGTGCCTATCCGCCAGGCTCCACCTTCAAGCCCTTCATGGGCCTGGCCGGGCTGACCACGGGCAAGCGTACCGCAGGGCAGACGATGGCCGACCCCGGATATTACGTCTTCGGGGGGCATCGCTTCATGGACGACAAGGTCGGCGGCCATGGCATGGTCGATCTGCACAAGTCCATCGTGGTGTCGTGCAACACCTATTACTACCAGCTGGCCAACGATCTGGGCATCGAGGGTATCGCCAACTTCATGGGGCCGCTGGGCTTCGGCTCGCGCACCGGCATCGACTTGCCGGGCGAGGCCGAGGGCGTGTTGCCGTCGCCTGACTGGAAGAAGCGGCGTTTTCGCAAGCCGGAGCAGCAGCGCTGGTATGGCGGCGAGACCATTTCGGTGGGTATCGGTCAGGGGTACAACGCCTACACGCCCTTGCAACTGGCCAATGCGCTGGCGGCAGTAGTCAACGATGGCAAGTTGTTCAAGCCGCATGTGGTGCGCCATGTGGTCGACAGCCGCAGCGGCGAGAAGCGGGTGATCGAACCCGAGCCGATTCGCCAACTGCAGTACAAGCCCGAGCACCTGAAGGCGATTCGTGATGCCATGGTCGGGGTGAACAAGTCCGGCACCGGCGCTCGGGCCTTTGCTGGCGCACCTTATGAAGTTGGCGGCAAGACCGGCACGGCCCAGGTATTCTCGCTGCGCGGTGCAAAGTACGTCGAAGGGCGCGTGACCGAGCGCCTGCGCGACCACTCGTGGTTCATCGCCTACGCCCCGGCGGACAAGCCCACCATCGCGCTGGCGGTGCTGGTCGAAAACGGGGGCTTCGGCTCGCAGTCGGCTGCGCCCATCGCGCGTCAGGTCATTGACTATCATCTGCTGGGCAAGCGCCCCAACCAGCCGGCTCCCGAGGACGCCGACGCGGTGGAGAGCATCGAGTGAGCGATAACCGCTTCCACCCCCTGAGGCTGCTGCGTGCCTTCCTCCGTCCCATCGATCCGGTGCTGGCTTTGATCATGGCGGTGCTGTTCGGCTACGCCTTCGTGCTGATGTCCAGTGCCTCGCCCGAGCGGCTGGACAGCCAGACCATGCACTTTGTCATTGCAGTCGTGGTGATGTGGTGCGCTGCGGCGATTCCTGGCCAGCGCCTGCTGTCGCTGGCCCTGCCGCTGTATCTGCTGGGTGTGGTGCTGCTGATCGGTGTCGCGTTGTTCGGCGAGGTGTCGAAGGGCGCGCAGCGCTGGCTCGATATCGGCATCACCCGCATTCAGCCGTCCGAGCTGATGAAGATCGCCATGCCGATGATGCTGGCCTGGTTCTTCCAGCAGCGCGAGGGGCGCATCGGCTGGCGGGAGTTCATCTTCGCCGGCTTGCTGCTGGCGGTGCCTGTCGCGTTGATCGTGCGTCAGCCGGATCTGGGTACCAGCCTGCTGGTCGCGGCGGCCGGTTTTTATGTGATCTTCTTTGCCGGCCTGTCGTGGAAGCTGATTGCACCGGTCGTGATCGTCGGCAGCCTGGGCATCGGCTCCATCGTCGCCTTCGGCGATTCGCTGTGTCAGCCGGGCGTCGAGTGGGTGGGTATCCGCGAGTACCAGAAGCATCGGGTGTGCACATTGCTGGACCCCACCCAGGATCCGCTGGGTAAGGGCTTTCACATCATCCAGTCCACCATTGCCATTGGGTCGGGGGGGGTGCTGGGCAAAGGCTGGATGGCGGGAACCCAGACCCACCTCGCTTTTCTGCCCGAGCGCCATACCGACTTCATCTTTGCGGTGCTGGCCGAAGAGTTTGGCCTGGGGGGCGCGGCCGTACTGCTGGTGGTGTACCTGCTGCTGATCCTGCGCGGCTTCCAGATTGCGGCGATGGCGCCGACCCTGGGTACCCGTCTGCTGGCCGGTGCGGTGACGATGATCTTTTTCACCTATGCTTTCGTCAATATGGGTATGGTGTCAGGCATCCTGCCGGTGGTGGGGGTGCCGCTGCCCTTCATCAGTTACGGGGGAACTGCGCTCGTGACCCTGTGTCTTGGGGTGGGTATCCTGATGAGCATCCGGCGCAGCCGGCTGGCGAACAAGAGTTGAGATGGACTGCCGATGAACGTGTTGCCTGCTTCGACCGCCGTGCCCGAGACACGGGCGCTGTTGCGCACTGCACTGCTGTGCGTGTCAATGCCCCTGCTGATGACGGCGTGTGGAACCGCACCCAAGCCAGTACCGGGTCAGGGTAGCGGCACGGCGCAGGCCCCCGATCAGACGACTCGTGCGCCGGTTGCTGCCCCTGCACAGCCGGCACGGCCTGCGCGTCGCGGGGGCGCCTACTACAAGGATGACGGTCCGGACGAAGTGCCACCCGACAACCTGCATGCCATTCCCGACGCCGAACCGCGCGCCGAGCCCTTGCACCGTTTCGCCAACCGCCCCTACAGCGTGTTCGGGCAGGACTATGTGCCGGTCACCCAGTTGCAGCCGCATCGGGAGCGTGGCCTTGGCAGCTGGTATGGCCGGCGCTTCCATGGCAACCCCACCTCCAGCGGCGAGCCTTATGACATGTACGGCATGACGGCGGCCCACCCCACGCTGCCGATTCCCAGCTATGCCCGCGTCACTCATGTGGAAAGCGGTCGCTCGGTGGTGGTGCGGATCAATGACCGTGGTCCCTTTCACAAGGGGCGGATCATCGACCTGTCCTATACCGCGGCCTACAAGCTGGGCTACGTGAATGCCGGCAGCGCGGAGGTCATCGTCGAACAGATCCTGCCGGACGAAGTCCCCATGGTTGCTGCTACCACGCCGGTACCGCCGCTCCCGGGGCGTCGCCCTTTGCAGCCGGTGATCGACGCGGCGCCGGTGGCACAGGCGCCATCCGCACCGGTGACGCCGCTGGCAGAAGCCAGTCGCGGCGTGTTCCTGCAATTGGGCGCGTTCTCGTCGCTGGACAATGCCATCGGCTTCCGGACCACGGTCGAGGCCCAGGTGGCGGCGTTTGCCGATCGCCTCGAGCTGTTTGCCGATGGCGGACGCTTCCGGCTGCATGCGGGGCCCTATGTCTCGGTCGAGGAGGCACGGCAGGCGGCGGAGCGTATCGCCACCGTGCTCAAGGCCCGTCCCTTCGTCGTCGTACGCTGATTTGCGAACAGGTTGAAACAAAGCCTGTCCATTTCGGTCAGGTTTTCGGGGGCAGCCTATAATTTTGCCCCATCCCGTTTTTCACTACTCCGGACCTTTTCTGATGCGTTTCATCCTTGCCATCCTGTTCTCGCTGTTTTCCGCGCTCGCCCTGGCCCAGGCGGTGCCCGCGCCCACGCTGGCGGCCAAGGCCTGGGTACTGATGGACCATGGTACGGGCCAGGTACTGGCTTCCAGTGATCCGGACGCCCGCATCGAGCCGGCTTCGCTGACCAAATTGATGACCGCCTATCTGACCTTCTCGGCCCTGAAGGCGGGCACCATCGCGGCCGATCAGCCGGTGCCGGTTTCCGAGGCGGCATGGCGTCAGGAAGGGTCGCGCATGTTCATCGAGCCGCGCAAGCCCGTCACGGTGGATGAGCTGATCCGTGGCGTCATCGTGCAGTCGGGCAACGATGCCTGCGTGGCACTGTCCGAGCTCATCGCCGGCAGCGAGGAGGCCTTTGCCGCCTTGATGAACCGCGAGGCCAAGCGTCTGGGCATGACCAACACCCACTTCACCAACTCCACCGGCCTGCCCGATCCGCAGCTCTATACCACTGCGCGTGACCTGGCCCTGCTGGCCGCGGCGATCATCCGTGACTTTCCCGAGTACTACAGCCTGTACTCGCTCAAGGAATACACCTACAACAACATCAAGCAGCCCAACCGCAACCGCCTGCTGTGGATGGACAGCACCGTCGATGGCATGAAGACCGGCCACACCAGCTCGGCAGGCTACTGCCTGGTGTCCACCGCCCAGCGCGGCCCGCGTCGGCTGATCTCGGTGGTGCTGGGTGCCGCATCCGACACCGTGCGTGCGCAGGAATCCCTCAAGCTGCTGAACTTCGGCTTCCAGTTCTTCGACACCGTGCAGCTGTATGCGGCCGATCAGGCCTTGTCGCAGTTCCGCGTGTGGAAGGGGCAGGTCAACGAAGTCGGTGCGGGCTTCACCAGCGATTTCGTGCTGTCGCTGCCCAAGGGCCAGGCCGAGAAGATCGAGGCCGTGCTCGAGAGCCGCCAGCCGGTCATGGCGCCACTGCAGAAGGGGCAGGAGATCGGCACCATGAAGCTCAGCCTCGACGGCAAGCTGCTGGGCGAATATCCTGTCGTTGCGCTTCAGGACGTGCCGGTGGCCGGCTTCTTCGGCCGCCTGTGGGATGCCCTGGTGTTGTGGTTCAAGAGTCTCTGACCGCCTGACGCGGTCAAGGAGCCGGTCATGAGTATCTGCTATCTGAACGGTCGCTTTCTGCCGGTCGGCGAGGCCAGCGTGTCGCCGATGGACCGTGGCTTCCTGTTTGGTGACGGGGCCTACGAGGTCATCCCGGTCTATTCGCGCCGTCCCTTCCGTCTGGACGAGCACGTTGCGCGCCTGGCCAACACCCTGGCGGCAATCCGTCTGCCCGACCCGCACAGCGCGGAACAATGGCAGGCCATCATCCGCGGTGTGATCGAGCGTAACGAGTGGGAGGACCAGTCGGTTTACCTGCAGGTCAGCCGTGGCGCCGACGACAAGCGCAATCATGCTTTTCCCAAGGTGATGCGGCCCACCGTATTCCTGATGAGCGAGCCGCTGGTGACGCCGCCCGAGGCGCAGCGTCAGGCTGGGGTGGCAGCGGTCAGCGCGGCAGACTTCCGCTGGCTGCGTTGCGACCTGAAGACGGTGGCCCTGCTCGCCAACTGTCTGCTGCGTCAGCATGCGGTCGACCAGGGGTGCATGGAAACCATCCTGTTCCGTGATGGCTTCCTGACCGAAGGGGCAGCGTCCAACATCTTCGTGGTTCGCGACGGCGTCATCCTGACCCCCCCCAAGAGCCACCTGATGCTGCCGGGCATCACCTACGACGTCGTACTCGAGTTGGCTGCCCGCCATGGTCTGGCGCATGAGGTGCGTGAGATCCTCGAGGACGAGGTACGTCATGCAGACGAGTTGTGGATGACGTCCTCCACCAAGGAGGTGCTGCCCATCACCACGCTCGATGGGCGACCGGTCGGCGACGGCAAGCCCGGCCCGGTGGGGCAGCAAATGCACGCGTTTTACCAGGACTTCAAGAATACGGTGATGAGAATTGGCTGATCAGACTCCCGAAACCCGGCAGACATTGCTCGAGTTTCCCTGCGACTTCCCGATCAAGATCATGGGCGCGCGCGTCGAGGGTTTTGCCCAGGCGGTGCTCGAAGTGGTGCTGCGCCACGCGCCTGACTTCGAGGCCGGCAGCATGCAGATGCGGCCTTCCAGCAAGGGCAACTACCTTGCGGTGACGTGTACTTTCCGTGCCGTCTCGCAGCTGCAGGTCGATTCGATGTACCGCGAGCTGACCGCACACCCCATGGTCAAGGTGGTGCTGTGACCCTGCCAGCGGCAGCGTCACAACTGGTGGTCAAACGTCTCGGGCAGGTGGCCTACGAGCCCGCGCTCGAGGCGATGCGCCTGTTCACCGCCGAGCGTGACCGCGACACGCCCGACCAGATCTGGCTACTCGAGCATCCTCCGGTCTATACCCTGGGTCAGGCGGGCCGGCCTGAACACCTGTTGCGCAACGATGCCGGCATTCCGCTGGTCCAGATCGACCGTGGCGGGCAGATCACCTACCACGGCCCGGGGCAGCTCGTTGCCTATCTGCTGATCGACCTGCCGCGGCGGCATCTCAAGGTGCGCGAACTGGTTCACCTGATGGAGCAGGCCCTCATCGACACCCTGGCGGGCTACGGTCTGGCGGCCGTACGTCGGGAGGGGGCGCCCGGCGTGTATATCGACGACGCCAAGATCGCTGCACTGGGGCTGCGCGTACGTCACGGTTGCAGCTACCATGGACTCAGTCTCAATGTGGATATGGACCTTGCCCCGTTCGGCTGGATCAACCCTTGCGGCTACGAAGGCCTGCGCACCATCCGCATGAAGGATTTCGGCATCGACGACACGGTTGTCGCGGTGGGAGAGCAACTGCTCGGCCATCTCGTCAGGCTGTTGCCGCCGGTCGCGCCGGGTGCAGCGTCGGCCTCTGCGGCTCCCCCCACTTTCGAAGCGCCCGCCTGAGGCGCACAATAGCGGTCGATCACGGCATTGCGCCGCCCACACCATAACAGACAACAGAGACAGCACCATGGAAACCCCCGTCCGCAAGCAGCGCGGCGCCGACAAGACGGCCCGCATCCCGATCAAGATCGTGCCGGCCGAGCGCCTGAAAAAGCCCGACTGGATCCGCATCAAGCTCGGTGCGGGCGTCGAAGCCGAGCGCTTCAACGAAATCAAGCAGACCTTGCGCGAGCACAAGCTGCACACGGTGTGCGAAGAGGCTTCCTGCCCCAACATTCACGAGTGTTTCGGCAAGGGCACCGCCACCTTCATGATCATGGGCGACATCTGTACTCGCCGCTGCCCGTTCTGCGACGTCGGCCACGGCCGGCCGGAACCGCTCAATGCCAACGAGCCGGCCGATCTGGCCAAGACCATCGCGGCCATGCGGCTGAACTACGTGGTGATCACCTCGGTCGACCGCGACGACTTGCGCGATGGCGGTGCCCAGCATTTCGTCGACTGCATCCGCGAAACCCGTGCCGCCTCACCCAAGACCACCATCGAAGTGCTCGTGCCGGATTTCCGTGGCCGCATGGATATCGCGCTCGACATCTTCGACCTGGCGCCGCCCGATGTCATGAATCACAACCTCGAGACCGTGCCCAGGCTGTACAAGCAGGCGCGTCCGGGTTCGGACTATGCCTATTCGCTCGAGCTGCTCAAGCAGTTCAAGGCCCGTCATCCCGAAGTGTCGACCAAATCCGGGCTGATGGTGGGTCTGGGCGAGACCGACGACGAGATCCTCGAAGTCATGCGCGACATGCGTGCTCACAACGTCGACATGCTCACCATCGGCCAGTACCTGCAGCCTTCGGGTGGTCATCTGCCGGTATTGCGCTATGTTCACCCCGACACCTTCAAGATGTTCGAGACCGAAGCGCTGAAGATGGGCTTCAAGAACGCTGCCTGCGGCCCGATGGTTCGTTCCAGCTACTGGGCCGACCAGCAGGCGCACGGCGCCGGCGTGGTCTGAACGTCCGACAGGTATTGGCAGCTGGCAGCGGTACATTCCTGAGTACTCGGTGAGGAGCACGGATGGCTGAATCAAGGTTTGGCTTCATGTCTGCGCTGGTGCTTGCAGGGGCCATCGCGTCGGCGGGGTATTGGGTTGGCGATGGTATCCAGCGCTTTCGCATGGCTGATCGCTCGATCACGGTGAAGGGCCTTGCTGAGCGGGAGGTGAAGAGTGACTTCGCCATCTGGTCACTCGGTTTTCGGCGTGGCGGTAACGAGTTCGGCGCTGTTCAGCAGCTACTCAACGCGGACCGGGATCGCGTACTTGCCTTCCTGCGCGAGCAGGGGTTCGGCGATGCCGAGATCGAGATCCGCCCGCTGCAGGTCCAGGATCTGTTTGCGCGTGAGTGGGGCTCTGGCAATGTTCCGCTGCGTTTCAACGGGCAGGGCGAAGTGCTGGTCAAATCGGCGCGCGTTGACGTGGTCGCGCAGGCGGCGAATCGCGTCGACCCGCTGATCCAGGCCGGTATCCAGCTGACTGGGACGAACGAGGGTTACGGTGGCCCTCGCTATCAGTTGCGTGGTTTCAACGAGATCAAGCCAGCCTTGCTCGAAGCTGCCACGCACAATGCACGGGAGCAGGCGGAAAAGTTCGCCGCCGATGCCGGCGCTCGGCTTGGTGTGTTGAAGAGCGCCAATCAGGGCGTGATCCGCGTGCTTGATGATGACGGCGGCGAGGGCGATTCCGTGGGCCAGACCATCGGCAAGCGCCTGCGGGTTGTCAGCACCTTCGAGTACGGTTTGCAATAAACGCAGGCCTGACCGGTGCTGTCATGCGGGCACTCAAGGGCAACCGATGCAGCCTTCGGTCTGCGCATTCAGAAAGATCGCCTGATCCAGGTTGGCGCCGCTCAGGTCGGCATTGACCAGCACCGCACGGGTAAAGTCGGCACCCTGCAGGTTGGCGCCGACAAATGATGCCCCCTTGAGCTTGGCGGCGCGCAGGTTGCTGCGTTGCAGGTCGGCATCGGTCAGGCGTGCGCCTTCCATCCGTGCATTGGTCAGATCGGCCCCGGCCAGTTTGGCCTTGCTCAGGTCTGTGCCATGCAGATCCGCGTTCTGCAGCACGGCGTTGCGCAGGTCAGCGCCTTCAAGCCTGGCTTCGCCCAATCGTGCCCCGCGCAGGTTGGTGCGAACCAGCAGCGCCTCCGTCAGGTCGGCGCCCTGCAGATCGGTCTGTGAAAAATTGGCTTCACTCAGATTGGCGCCGCGCAAGTTCGCCCCCGACAGATTGGAGCGGGTGAATTGCGAGTTGGCCAGATTGACCCCCGCCAGCTCGGCGCCGTTCAGGTTCAGATTGGGACACAGCGTGCCACGACGGATGTCGCAGCCACCAATACGGGTCGATGACTGGGCGTGCGCGCCGGCGGCGAGCAGCGCAGCGGAAAGCATCACGCAGGAGATGAGGCTGGACGTCTTCAACATGGGTTCTGGCCGTCTTGTGTTTATGGTTGTGAGGCTGTGCTGGTCAGACGGATATGGTGTCTCCGGGTTCCGTTCATCCACCTGCCTGCACGTTGCGATCGTCACACGGCTGGGGGTGGACAAAAGGACAGTCAGTGTTGACGATTGCGAGCGTGGCCAGTGGGAGAGGTCTCCTGCCGCCTCGTCCAACAACCTGGAGATCGTGATGCGTTCCATTCTGCGAGCTTTTGCCTTCCTTGTCATTACTGCGCCGGTCTGGGCTGCGGGTGGTCTGATGAGCCTGACTGACAGCGAGACGAGTGGCGGACTCAAGGAGGCGCTGACTCAAGGGGCCAGCAAGGCGGTCGATCTGCTCGGTCGCGATGGCGGCTTCATGAACAACCCGAAGGTCAGGATTCCGCTGCCCGACATGCTTGCACAGGCCGAGCCGCTGATCCGCATGAGTGGGCGTGGCAAGGATCTCGACAAGCTCGTCGCCACAATGAACCAGGCCGCCGAGGCCGCGGTGCCGCAGGCAAAGACCCTGCTGGTGGATGCGGTCAAGGGCATGAGCGTCAGTGACGCCAAGCGCATCCTGACCGGCGGTGACGATTCGGTGACGCGCTATTTCCGCGACAAGACCGAACGCCAGCTTACCCAGACC
This sequence comes from Parazoarcus communis SWub3 = DSM 12120, assembly GCF_003226565.1. GTDB lineage: Bacteria > Pseudomonadota > Gammaproteobacteria > Burkholderiales > Rhodocyclaceae > Parazoarcus > Parazoarcus communis. Next base: position 341,181 of record NZ_QKOE01000002.1, read on the forward strand.
TTCCTGCCAGTGGTCAAGCAGAACACCGACAAGCTTGCGCTGGCCGGGCAGTACAACAAGCTGGCCGGCCAGGTTGCCGGCGTCGGCCTGATGAAGAGCGAGGATGCCCAGGTCGAGAACTACGTGACCCGCAAGGCGCTGGATGGTCTCTACCTGATGATCGCCGAGGAAGAGCGCGCGATCCGCAAGAACCCGGTCGGCGCAGTGGGCAATCTGGCCAAAAAGGTATTTGGCGCGCTCTGATCTAGCGCGCCAGCGCCTGGCTCCAGCGTTTGTACAGCCGGGTCATCATGTCATGCATGGCCGCGGTCCGGCGTTCGCTGTCGGCGGCAGTGTCGGCGCGGCTGCCGGCTGCAGCTTCTCGAAGCCAAACACCTCGTCGGCCACCGCCTTGAGCGCAGCCTCGACCTCGGGTGGCACCGGCATACCCTGGGCTTTGGCCTGGTCGAGCCCCTGCGTGAAATAGGTGGGTAGCTCTCGCACCATCCGCTCGATGCTGGTCACCTGCAACAGTCGCCGCCAGTCAGCAGTGGCTGCATCGGCCTGGACGCCGTGCATGCCATCCTGCTGCACGAACACAGGCGCACCCGGTGCAAGCAAGCTCAACACAAGCAGTCCTGCAGCCAGAAATCGAAACCGTTTGAACATGATTACGCCTTGTCAGCAAAACACACAGGCAACATCAGGGCCGCCAGGCCTTGCTAGCCAGATTCGAGAGCGCCGACGCCGACTGGCGCACGGGCACACGGGTGAAGAAGTCATCCTGCGCTACGACCTGCGCATCCTGCGGCAGCACCGCCAGAAACTTTCCCGCCAACCCATCGTTCGCGTCCTCGCGCGTCTGCCACATCGCCAGAAACTGCGCGCGGCTGTAGGTACGATTACCCAGCGACGGATCGGCCAACCACACCGTGTCGCCGCTGATGCCGCGCAAAACGGTGAAATGGTCGTCCTTGCGGTGCTTCACGTACAGAATGACCGGCATCTTTAGCCGCGCGAGTTGCTCCCAACTCGCAGCAAAGCCCTGCGCCCGAAAGCCGAACTGCGGCAATGCGCGCGCCATGTCTTCGAAGCTGGCCCGGTCATCGCCCTTGTCCATTGCCTTCAGCAAGGCTTCCTCGGTCACATCCTGGCCATAAAAGCTGTTGAGCAAGGTGGCCAGAGAGGCCGCGCCGCAAGAGTAGTCCAGATCCTGCTTGACGATGCGCGCGTCGCGGCGCGCCTTCCAGCTTTGCACCGGGACGACGCCGTGGACGGAGTGGGTGACGAGCAGGACGCCTTCGGCACGCTGAGGCGAGCTTGCATCCGACGTGCCGGACGTGTCCGCCAACGCCATGGCGCTGACCGAAGCCATCGCGACGGCGGCGACAAGGTGCGGCTTCATGAAAAGCACTAGCCCACGCCCTTCGGCCCCGCGCCCGTAGGCGGCGGGACAACCCCGAGCATGGTCAGCACGATGCCGAGCACCGCGAACACGACCATGGCCGCCAGCATGGCCGGGATAAAGCTAACGACGATGCCGCCAATGCTGTAGCCAAAACTCGCCTTGGGAATGGCCCCCGCCAGCGCATTGACCCCGACCCACGCCGAATACAGCCACAGGGGCAGCGTGAACAACGAGGGAACGCCTAGCGCGACCAGACCAGCGCCCACAGTGTCGGCCATCAGCCATGACGCAGCGACTAGGTTAAGCAGATCGCCCTGACCGTCCCAGCGGCCGCCGCGCTTCATCCACCAGCGCAGCACGGCGACGATGATCAGGAACGCCACCCAGGTGGTGAGCAGTCCCATGATCACGGCCAGCCACAGCGGCGGTGCGGGCATGTCCGGAGGCGCGGCACGCAAGCTCGGGTCGAGGCCAATCAGCAGGCCGATGAGCGAAATGGCCAGCAGCGATTGCCAGCGCGGGAAATCGAAGCGCGAAAAGGGGAGTTCGCGCAGGAGGAAGAGGGGAAATGCAGTTTGGAACATGTCGTGTGTATGTCCGTTTCAAAACCAACCCAGCATCCAGCCAACGAGACCTACACCAAGGATCGTAACTTCGGCGACGGTAAGTCAAAAGGTTACTGTTCCCATAGGAATATCCAGGCGTTCTGCTCAGGGGAGATTTGCATCGTCATCGCTTTCCATTTCTCCCCAAGTCGATTCCAAAAATTCAGAAGAACAACCAGTCGCGAATCGCTACCGCCGCCATCAGGACGAGCGCAAGCACTATCAATATGATATGAAAAAGCCAAAATATGAACGAACCTGTCCCTGGGTGGTTCCACTGTATAGAACGCAAGTAGTTGAGTATCCTGTTCATGATGTTCATCAGGCCACCAGAACACCCGCAGCTATTCGGTGGCCTTTCAGCGTGGCGCTTAGATCACCACCTGCTCCAGTAATAGCGAACCGCATTGCTAACGTGGTAGGCGGGCATGTATGCGGAGCTTTGATAGAACGTCCAAGCTGCTCCTGACAAAGCTGGTGCGTAATAGAGGATTGGCCACCAAGCCCCTTCAGTTTCCTTCATCTCCTGCTGCGACAACGCAGCCAGTTGCATCGGCCGCCCCGCCTGCTCGAACATTGCATTGATGTCCGTCTGGCTGAACGTCGCGATTGGTTGCGCGGCTTGCAGGTTCTGCACCTGCGCTTCGCTGGCGTGCGCCTGGGCCGACAGCAGGCCCGCCATGACCAGCGTTAGTGCTGCGTGTTTGAACTGCTTCATATAGACTCCTTCATGTCACGAAGTACAACAACAAGCCTCGAAACAGACTCCCGAGGCACCCATTGACGGTGTTTGCGTCACCGGCAATTCCTCGCGGGCGGCTTGTCGCCCGTCTCTTTTCGTGGTCGCACAAGGTGCAGCGTTTCCATTAAAACGTGTACAGCCAGTTCGCTCGCAACTCCGAACCGCCGCGCCCCGAGGCGTTGACCTTCAGGGTGGCGTTCAAAGTATTTCCCTTGGCAAATCCGTAACCGACGCCCAACAGCAGATCGGTGGCCGTGCGGTCGACGCCCTGACGCTCTCCATCGAAGCGGTCGGCTTGGCGGCGCGTCCATTGCACGCCAGTGGTCAGCGTAACGCGGTCGTTCACTGCAAACCCTACTGACGGATTGAGCAACAACAGGTTGCCGGGTTGGTAGTCCCGCGTGCCGTCGCGACGGGTCTGGTTGAAGCGGTAGGCGGCGGTTAGCGAGAACACTATCGGGTCGATGGCCTTATAGGTGGTGACACCGAGCATGACCGACTTGAAGCTGGCGCTATCCCGCCGGTGCTTCTCTCGCAGTGCGATTTCGACAAAACCAAGAACGGCGGGACCGTCGTCGTCTTTCCTGAACTGGTAGTTGATGCCCGTCCAAGCATCGGCGAAACCCGCTTCGCTGCTCGATGTCGTGCCGCCCACGCCGCTGCTGCGGTGGCTCGACGACAGGCTGCTCGTACGAGCATAGACCTCGGCCTTGGCCGTCAGGCCATAGCGCATGCCGAAGGTGGCAACCAGGGTGTCGCTGTTGCCGATGCTCTCACCAACGAGTGTGGGCACGGTTACGAACGAGGTGGGCCCGGTCTGGACGATGATCGGCTCACCCGTTGACACACCACTGCGATCCATGTTGGCGTAGGCCAACGACAGATCGAGTTTGACCTTGCCTTTGTCGGTGATGAGGTCCTCCACGTTCAGCGGTAGATCAGCCCAAGCAACGGGGGAGACGGTCATAAGCAGGCCAGTAAGAACACGAGAAATACGGATGAAGCTCATAGATGAGAATACGGCGCCTTTCGTTAAATCGAATGGCATTTTTATTTGTCATCTATTGGTTGTCAAGTGAATATTATCAGGCGTGCGGCCGTAGGGAGTTGTGTAGATCTAAATCATTGTTCTACTGGAATATAATTGCGTGATTCAAGCAGTTATTCGGGATGCTTCAGAGTCGTCGAGAAAGGGGTTGAGTTGGACTCTGCCTGCGGCTCCCCTTTATGCGTGACGGCGCTCCAGCGCTGGGGGCGTGCGTCGAACTCGCGACGCTATAGGCCATCGTGTGCAGCCATAGCGGCGATGTCTTCGCCATCGTGGCGCTGTTCCGGCGTGACGAACTTGATGGCCGAGTGACGGTGCTCGCGGTTGTACCGGCCCACGACCTGCATCACCTATGGCTGCGGGGCCTGGAGCGTAGTACCGTCCCCGCTCGGTTAGCCGGGGCGTACTTGAGGGCGCGGAAGAAGGCCTCGACCAGGGCCTTGTCATCGGAGATGCCGGGGACGCGGTGACGCGTTATGCCCGCGACAAGACCGAACGCCAGCTTATCTAGCGCGCCAGCGCCCGGCTCCAGCGTCGATACAGCCGGGTCATCATGTCGTGCATCACCGCGGTGCGGCGCTCGCTGTCGGCGGCAGTGTCGGCGCGGCTGCCTGCTGCGGGGTTGCCCTGCGCAACCTCACGGTCGAGTTCGTGACCGTTGCGTGCCAGGGAGCGTGCGATCAGGTCCGGCGTCATTTCCAGATGAAACTGCATGCCCAGATGGCGGTCACCGATCACGTAGGCCTGGTTGGCGCAGTGTGCGCTCCCGGCGATGCGGACGGCTCCGGGTGGAATGTCGAAGGTGTCGCCGTGCCACTGGAAGACTTCATGTTCTGACCCGCCCGGCAGGCCGAACCAGGCTTCGGCGGTGGCGTCGGGTTCGACGCGGATGCGTTGCCAGCCGATCTCCTTGACCGGATTGCGACGGATCTCGGCGCCAAAGGCATGCGCCAGCAACTGGCTGCCCAGACAATGCCCGGCCACCGGCAGGCCGCGCGCATCGGCATCGTGGATCAGGGCCATCTCCTGAAGCATCCATGGCAGGCGGTCATTGACGCCCATGTATCCGCCCATCAGGACCAGGCCGGCGTAGGGTTCGGCGTTTTGCGGAATCGGATCGCCATTGACGATCGCGATCCGCTGCCACGGAATGTCGAGACGGTCGAAGACGTCGAGCAGCGCCCCAGGGGCGCCGATCTCGGTGTGCTGCAGGATGGCAACCGGTTTCATGCAGTGCGAGGCTCCGGTGAGGGGGTATTGTTGTCGGTCCTCTGATCGTAACGTAACGAGCGGAGGGCATGCGGTCGAATGGCCGGTGTCAGGCGCCCTGCGGAAGCAGGGTGTAGCCTGCCGGCGCATCCATCGATGGCCTGCTCGGTTGCGGACGTTGGCCGACACCGAGCAGGCCATGCAGCAAGTGCGTGTCCTCGGCGAGCGCCTGGCTGTGGCCGGCATGGACCACCTGGCCGCGTTCGAGCACGATGGCATGATGCGTCATCGACAGAGTCAGCACCGGATGCTGTTCGACCACCACCGACGCCAGCCCCTCGCTTTCACACAGCAGCTTCACCACCAGGGCCAGTTCCTCCACGATGATGGGCGCCAGGCCTTCCATCGGTTCGTCCAGCAACAGCAGTTTCGGGTTGGTCATCAGTGCCCGACCGATGGCCAGCATCTGCTGCTCGCCGCCGGACAGTTGATTGCCATAGTTGCTCCGCCGCTCCTGCAGGCGGGGAAACAGTTCGTACACCCGCTTCAGGTTCCACGGCCCGGGCGTGGCGACGACAGTCAGATTTTCCTCCACGGTCAGGGACGGAAACACCTCGCGTTCCTGTGGCACCCAGCCCAGCCCGCTGCGTGCACGGCGGTGGGACGGCATGCGGGTGATGTCCTGGCCATTCCAGCGGATCGATCCGCTCATCACCCGGGTATGACCCATCAGCGTTTCCAGCAGCGTGGTCTTGCCGACGCCGTTGCGACCGAGGATGGCCAGGCTCTTGCCCGCTTCCAGCGAAAAGCTCATGCGGTCCAGGACCACTGCATCACCATAGCCGGCGGTGACCTGATCAAAGGCAAGCAGTTCAGACATGGGCTTCTCCTGCGTGGGTGCCGCTACCGAGGTAGACCTCGCGTACGCGGGGATCGTCGGAAATCTCAGCGGGTGTGCCTTCGGTCAGGATCTCGCCGGCGACCAGTACCGAAATACGATTGGAAAAGCGGAACACCAGATCCATGTCATGCTCGATGAACAGGATGCTGATGTCGTCGGGCAGTTCGGCGACGACCTCGAACAACTCGCCGCTCTCGCCCGCAGGGACGCCGGCTGCGGGTTCGTCCAGCAGCAGGATGCTGGGTCTGGCCGCCAGCGCCAGCGCGATTTCGAGCAGGCGCTGTTTGCCATAGGCCAACTCCGCCACCGGGGTATCGGCCAGCGGGTCGAGGCGCAACCGTGCGAGCAAGGCGTGGGCTTCGTCAAACGCTGCCGTGCAGCGGCGCAGCGGTCGCCACCAGGTGGCACCCAGGCCGTCGCGCTCGCTGATGGCCAGCACTACCGACAGCAAGGGGGTCAGGCTGGGAAACAGGGTATTGATCTGGAAGGTGCGCACCAGTCCGATCCGCGCCCGCTGGTCGCAGGACAGTGCGGTAATGTCCTTGTCGCCCAGCTGGATGCGTCCGCTTGTCGGGCGGTAGACGCCGGTCAACAGGTTGATCAGCGTGGTTTTACCCGCACCATTGGGGCCGATCAGGGCCTGTCGTGCGCCGGGCTCCAGCGTCAGGTTGACGCCGTCGACCGCGCGGAAGGCACCGAAACGGATGCCGAGGTCGTGGGTACGGAGCGTTGCTGCTGCCATCATGCCCTCCTGATCCGGACGAGACGCGACAGCGCGCCCATGATGCCGCCGCGGCCGACCATGACCACGACGATGAGGAAGATGCCGAGCCAGAACATCCAGTACTGCGGGTTCAGATCCGCAAACCAGTCATGGACCAGCATATAGACAATGGCGCCAATCAGGCCCCCATAAAGCCGGCCAGTACCACCGAGTACGAGAATGATCAGGATCTCGGCAGAGCGGTTGAAGCTGAGCGCTTCGATGCCGACAAACTGCGAGGTCTGTGCCATCAGCGCACCGGCCACTCCGGCAAGCGCCGCCGAAAAGCAATAAGCCATGCGCAGACGCGCGGCCACCGGCGAGCCGATCGCCTGCATGCGTTTGCGGCTGTCGTGTATGCCGCGCAAGGCAAGGCCGAAGGGCGAACTGACGATCAGCCGGGTCATCAGGAACATCGCCAGCACGACGACAAAGGCGTAGACGAAGGCCGTCTTGCCCCACAGGTCGAATTCGAACAGGCCCAGCACCGGATCAATGACGATGCCCTGCAGGCCGTCGGTACCGCCGGTGATGCCGGACAGGCGGTTGGCAAGCTCGCCGAACAGCACGCAGACCCCAATGGTGATCATCAGTCGGGTCAGATCGGCGCCGCGCACGATCAGGTAGCTCAGTGCATAGCCCAGCGCGGCGCAGACCAGCAAGGCAAGCAACAGGCCGGAGAAGGGTTCGCCCCAGCCGTGCTTTGCCAGCAGCCCTGCGGCATAAGCCCCGCAACCGAAGAATGCCGCATGGCCGACGGTCAGGATGCCGGCATAGCCCAGCGCCAGATCGAGTGAAACCGCGAACAGGCCCAGGATCAGGATCTGGCTGAGCAGGGTCAGGTGATCCGGCATCAGCCAGAAGCTGCTGGCCAGCAGCAGCCAGAAGGCGGCCTCAAGCCCGGTCAGCTGGCCTGGAGTCAGGGAAAGGCTTTTCATGTCATAGCCCCTTGCGTGGAATCAGGCCGTTGGGTCGGACGAGCAGCGTGATCACCATGAACACATAGATCAGGAAGGCGCCAAGCTCGGGCAGGTAGTACTTGCCGGCCACATCGACGATGCCTACCAGCAGTGCGGCGACGAAGGGGCCGATGATGGTGCCGGCGCCACCGACGCAGACCACGATCAGGAAGAAGATCAGATATTTCAGCGCAAAGCTGGGCTCCAGCCCCAGGATGCCCAGGCTCAGTGCGCCGCCCAGTCCGGCCAGGCCACAGCCGAACGCAAAGGTCAGGAAGAACAGACGCTGCACATGAATGCCGGTGCCGCGCGCAACGCGTTGATTGTCGACCGCGGCGCGAACCATGGCGCCGTAGCGCGTGCGATTGAGCACCAGCAGCAGGCCGGCGAGGATGGCAAAGCCGCAGACGATCAGGAACAGCCGGTAGCGGCCCACTTCCAGCCCCATCAGCGACATGCTGCCGGTCAGGCTTTCCGGGGGCGAGAAGGCTTGTATCGTCGGCCCGAAGAAGTAGGTGAATACCGCGACCGAGACGAACACCAGGCCGATCGACAACAGCACCTGATCCAGCGGATGAGCACGATAAAGGCGGCGATAGAGGGTGAATTCCAGCACGCCACCCACCAGCGCGGCGGCGACGAAGCTGGCCACCAGCGCCGGGAAGAAGCCCAGACCGAACTGGTTCATTGCGGTCACCGCCGCATAGCCACCGATCATGGCGAATGCGCCATGTGCGAGGTTGACGAAGCTCATCAGACCCATCGTGACCGATAGTCCGACCGCAATGAGGAAGAGCAGCATGCCGTAGGCGATGCCGTCGAAGATCACGATGCCCATTGGGACTCCACGGGTTGCGGGAGGAAGACAGGGCCCGCCGTGGGCGGGCCCGCACCATTACTTGGCCGCCTTGGCGGGGTCCTTGACCTTGTCGAACTGGTCGAACTCGACGTTGACCAACTCGCCACCGACCCGCTCTGTCCGGCGGATGTACACGGTCTGCACAATGTCACCCGTGGCAGCGTCGATCTCGATCGGGCCGCGCGGGCTCTCGAACTGCAGGCCCTTCAGTGCGGCCATCACCTTGTCGCCACTGACATCGCCGCCAGTCTTCTGCAGGGCGCCGGCAATCGCTGCCATGCCATCGTAGGCGGTGATCGCGAAGTAGCTCGGGCGCATCGACTTGCCGAAGGTGTCGTAGAAGTCCTTCACGAACTTCTGATTCTTCTCCGACTTGTGCGCGTAGGAATAGTGGTGGCTGGTGATCAGGCCCAGTGCGGCGTCGCCGGTGGCCTCGAGGTAGCTGTCGTCGGTCGCTTCGCCGGTGGCGAAGAGCTTGATGCCGGCTTCTTCCATGCCGCGCTCCTTCCACGCCTTCAGGAAGGCGGGCGGCATCACGCCGGAGGGAAAGAAGAAGAACACCGACTCGGGCTTGGCGTCCTTGATCCGCTGCACATAGGCCGAGAAGTCCGGGTTGTTCATCGGCGTGCGGACACTACCCACCACCTTGCCGCCGCCCATCGCGAAAGCCTGCTCGAATGCGGTATGGGCATCGGTGCCGGACGCATAGTCGGCAACCACCACATAGGTTTCCTTGACCCCCTGCTTGAGCAGCCAGGTGGCCATCGGCGCCGACACCTGCTGCACGGTGAAGGACACGCGGGCGATGTAGGGCGAGCTGGTGGTGATCGCGGAGGATGAGGCATTCATCACCACGGTCGGCACCTTGGCCTGGGTCACGATCGGTGCCAGCGCGTAGGCATTGGGGCTGAAGTCCAGGCCGGTGATGAAGCTGACCTTGTCGCGCACGATCAGCTCCTGGGCAAAGCGCTTGGCCGCATCCGGTGCCGGCCCGGCGGTGTCCTTCTTGATGATCTCGACCTTCTTGCCGGCAATCTTGCCCCCGTGCTCCTTGAGGTAGAGCTGGATGCCGGCGTCGAACTGGCGGCCATAGTCGGCATACGGACCGGAGTAGGAGGCGATCACACCGATGCGCAGGGTCTCATCGGCCTGCGCCGGGGTGCCGAGCAGGCCACAGGCCAGTGCAAGGGCGGCGATTACGGGGGTCTTCTTCAGCATTGCAGTATCTCCACGAGGGGACCGCCGGGGCGGTGTTGGGGGGGTGATGCGAAGCGTGCTTTTCTTGTGTGTGCCTGGTCGTGCGAGTCGATGGCAGGTTTATCGAGGTATCAGCGTCCGGGGGTCGAAGTCCGGGTCGGCCAGCGTGTCGGCGGCAATTGCCGTCCTTGCTGCCACCAGCTTGCGGCCCAGCATGTGATCGGCCGGCCGGCTGACGGTCTGCACCGCGGCGATGCAGCCATCGCGCAGGCAGAACACGCTGAAACGACCTGAAGCCGGATCACCGCGAACCACGACGTCGTCCGTCGGCGACATCAGTCCGGCCATCTGCAACTTGGCGTCGTACTGGTCGCTCCAGAACCACGGCACCGCGATGCACGCCTGTGGCTGGCCGGCAATCAGGCTGGCGGCGGCGCGGGCAAGATCGTTGGCGACCTGGATCGACTCGAGACGCAGCGGAGTGTCCGGTTCTGCCGCATGAGGGTTGGGGGTGGCGGCGCAGTCACCGATGGCGAGCACGCCGGGTGCCGACGTCCGTCCGAGCGCATCGGTGACAATCCCGTTTGCGCAGACGATGCCGGCGGCGCGGGCCAGCTCGTCGTTGGGCACGACACCGATGCCGGCCACCACCAGATCACAGCCCAGACATTCGCCACTTTCCAGCTCCACCGCGCTGACCTTGCCAGCATGGCCGTGGATGGCCTGTACCGCGCTGTTGCACAGCACCCGTACGCAGTGTGCGGCATGCAGGCTGGCAACGAAGCGGCTGATCTCCGGCGTCACTGCCCGGCTGAGCAGGCGTGACCCTAGTTCGACCACCGTCACCTCCAGGCCACGACCGGCCAGCGCGGCGGCAACTTCCAGGCCGATGAATCCGCCGCCGATGACGCACACGCGCTTGCCCTTGTGCGCGGCTTCGTCAAGCGCCAGGGCATCGTCCAGCGAACGCAGCGCATGCACGCCCTGCAGTCCGGCTCCCGGCATTGGCAGCGCTCGGCAGCGTGCGCCGGTGGCGAGCGCCAGCCAGTCCCAGGCCAGCGTGCTGCCGTCGGCCAGTGTCAGACGATGGGCCGCCGGATCGATGTGGCTCACCCGCATGTCGGGGACGTGCTCGATGCGGGCTTCGCGGTAGAAGTCGGCCGACTTCAACGCCAGCGCCGCCACCGTGGTCTTGCCGGTGAGCAGCCCTTTCGACAGTGGTGGCCGCTGGTAGGGCAGGTGGGGCTCGTCGCCGAACATCAGGATGCGTCCGTCAAACCCGGCATCGCGTGCGCTCGCAGCAAGCTGCACGCCGGCATACGACGCGCCGACAATGGCCAGGGTCGGGGGCGTGCTGGAAAGGGGACTCATGCCTGGGTGGCCGGTACGTGGATCACCAGGCCGTCTAGCTCGGCCACCAGCGCAATCTGACAGCTCAGGCGGCTGGTCGGGCGGCGCTCGGCAGCAACCCCTTCGAGCAGTTCGCGCTCCATGTCGTCGGGCTCGGGCAGGCGCTCGAAGTAAGCCGGGTCCACATACACATGACAGGTCGCACAGGAGGCGCAGCCGCCGCATTCGGCATCGATGCCGCGTACATTGTTGAGGATGGCGGCTTCCATCACGCTCTGGCCGATCGGGGCGTCGACGCTGCGGGTGTTGCCGTCCTTGAGGACAAAGTGGATCGTAGGCATGGTCAGAACATCTCGAAATACTCGCGGTGCTCCCACTCGGAGACCTCGAGGTTGAAACGGGCCAGCTCGGCCTCCTTGATGTGGCACAGATAGCTCACGAAGCGCGGGCCAAGCTGTTCGCACAGGTAGTCATCGCTGCGCAATGCGTCCAGTGCATCGCCCAGCGTGCGTGGCAGGGCCGGGGCGGCCGTGTCGTAGGGCGTGTCGGCTGACGGTCCCGGCTCGAGCTGGCGGCGCAGCCCATCGAGACCGGAGAACAACTGCGACGCCAGGTACAGATAGGGATTGGCGGCCGGTTCGCCAATGCGGTTCTCGATCCGCGTGGCGGCCTGACCGACCCCGCCCAGCACCCTGAGCATTGCCCCGCGGTTGTCGCGCGCCCACAGTGCGCGGTCCGGGGCCAGCGAAAATGGACGGTAGCGGCGGTAGCCATTGATCGTCGGACTGGCGAGCACCGCCGAGCCGCTGGCGTGTGCCAGCAGACCCGCCAGATAGTGGCGGCCGGTGGCGCTGAGGTCGTCGCCAGCCTGTGTCGGCACGAACACGTTGTGGCCGTCGCGCTTGCTGCGCAGCGACTGATGCAGATGCCAGCCACTCGACATCACATTGGGGATCTTGGGCCGGCACATGAAGGTGGCGTGATAACCGTGGCGGCGGCAGATCTGCTTGACCGCGCTACGTAGCAGCACCATCGCATCGGCGGGGGCGAGGCCGATGGTCGGGCCGAAGGTCAGTTCGAACTGGCTGGGGCCGAACTCGATTTCCAGCGATCGCAGCGGCAGGCCCAGCCCCTGGATGTGATGCCGCAGCAACTCCATGACGCCGTCGACATCGTCGTAACGCTGCTCGGTCAGGTACTGGTGACCATGCGACAGCAGCGACACGCTCGGCGGGGTGCCCGGCTGACCCGAGTCACCCAGTGCCATGCGTGGATCGTCGAGGCGGAACACATGGAACTCGACCTCCAGCCCGGCGACGAAATCCAGCCCGAACTCATCGAGCTGCCCGATCGCGCGTCGCAGGATCTGTCTTGAGGACAGCGGCGACGGACGGCCGTCGGCCATATAGGCGTCGCACAGCACCCAGCCGGTCTTGTGCGCCCACGGCAGCACCCGGAAGGTCTCCGGGTCCGCCACCATGGTGAAATCGGCGCCACCCTGCATGCCTTCGAAGTCAAAGCCGCCGCCGCTGGAAAACACCGGGAACACGGTCTTGTGCGACGTGTCCTTGGCGAGCAGGGTGGTGGTCATGTTGACCCCTTCGCGCAGCGCGTCCCGGGCGGCCGCTGCCACCAGGGTCTTGCCGCGCAGCACGCCATGCTGGTCGGGGTAAGCAAAGCGCACGAGCTCGAGCCCCTCGGCATCGATCCGGCGGATCAGTGCCTCGGCGGCTTCGGCCTGCGCCGGCGACCAGAGATCGAAACGATCGACGAAACTGCTCATGGTCGGGTTCCGTCCTCAGTCGGTCAGGCGCGCGGCGGCCCACGACGACTGCTCGCGGCGCTTGCGGTCGGCGTCCTTGCAATAGGTCGCGGTCCGGTCGCTGGGGCTGACGCCGTCGATCGAAGGCGGTCCGCTGAAGGCGGCGGCCTGGTCGGCATTGATCAGCATCGGTGCCGGCTGGCCGGCCTGGGTCGCTTCGATCGCACTCACCAGCAGGCGGCGGTAGGCGATGATGCCCTTGTCGGTGGTGCCGAGGTGTTCGCGGGTGCGATCCTGGATCGGCCCCTGGGACTCGATCGCCCACTGGTCATGGACGTTGATGTCGTTGCCCATGCCGGTGTAGGTCTCGTTCAACTGCTCGTCGATGTTGTAGCCGTAGTTGTTGCGCTTGTTCTTGCGCGAGGTGTAATCCGGCAGCTCATAGAGTTCCAGGCGCTGGTCACGCATCTGCTGCTTGTTCACCGGGCCGGTAAAGCTGGTGAAGATCGCGTACCAGTAGCAGTGGGTATCATCGACCGGCACATGCCATTGCGAGATCGTCATCTCCGAGCTCATCGGAATCACGAAAGCCTGCGGGAACACCACATTGGTGACGCGAACGTGCGTGCTCTCCTCGCTGAGCTTGCGCAGCGACGTCAGGCGCAGCCCGTAATCGGCGCTTTCCACCGCGATGTCCGGACGGTCGAACTCGCGCAGCACCTTGGTGATCGGCATGTCCGAGTCATTGGAGGCACCACGGAACTGCTTGCCATAGCTGGCCTCGGTGCTTTCGTCCTGGAAAAAGCGATGCAGGTAGGAGGCGTGCGCGGGGTCGATACCCACTTCCAGCGCCTGCAGCCAGTTGCATTCGAACAGCCCCTTGAACGCGAACACATGGGTGTCCGGTGCGACGAAACAGTCGAACGCCGGGAAGGCCGGCGGTTCGCCTTCGCCGATGTAGGCGAAGATGATGCCGCTCTTCTCCACCACCGGGTAGGCGGACTGCTTGATGCGGGTGCACAGCTTGCTGCCTGCCGGCTCGGCCGGCGTTTCCAGACAGGTGCCCTTCACGTCGAACAACCAGCCGTGGAAAGGGCAGCGCAGACCCCCGTCTTCGAGACGCCCGAACGCCAGATCCGCGCCACGGTGCGGACAGTCGCGGTCGAGCAAGCCCAGTTCGCCCTTCTCGTCGCGGAACAGGACAAAGTCCTGGCCCATCAGGCGTACCGCACGTACCGGCCGCTTTTCCTCAAGCTCTTCCACCAGCGCAATCGGTTGCCAATAGCGGCGCAACAGCGCGCCTGCAGGGGTTCCGGGACCGACGCGGGTGATGAAATCGTTTTGCTCTGCACTGATCAAGGGCGTTCTCCTGGGATGGTGTCTGCAATTGCATACAATGGTATTCAAGATTAACCAAAACTTGATGCAGGTCAACGAATTCGCTTCACTTTTCTGCTGATGGTTTGCATCGATCGAGGCAGGTATTGGTGCGTGATGGCTGGTTATTAAGTTAAAAAACAGATATTTAGTGAAGTTTTGTAGTGTTTCGATACTGTCTGATGAAAATCGGGGCTTGCTCTTGATTGCATGCAACTGATGATCGTTTGGCAGGGTATGGTTTTTTCTGTGTGCAAGAACTGATCCAGATCGTGGCAGTTATCCAACGGTGGTAATAATTTACTTGTCAATCAGATGCTTGCCGGGCCGGTTCTGCGCCGCGATGCGCTTCATGGGGATATGTTTTTGATCTTTTGATGATTTTTTGCAGTGGCATGGCACTGTTATGGGGTGTGGTCCGCGTCGACGCACCAGTGTGGTGAAAGCGCGCCCTGCCGGTGGCGATGTGGACAATTGGTCAAGCGGGTGATCTATTGCATACAATGAGTGCAGGCAGTCAGTCCGGCCCACAGGAGGCCTACCCATCATGCAGACGCAATCCCCTCAGTCGCAGCAGTCCCGTGTCCTCGTGCAGTTGCGCGACATGATCCTCAAGGGCGTGTTTGCCCCGGGTGAGCGTCTGGCCGAGATTCCGCTATCCGAGCGTCTGGAGGCGTCGCGCACGCCGGTACGGCTCGCGCTGGCGACCTTGCAGCACGAAGGCTTGATCGAACCGCTTGCCGGTGGGGGCTACCAGATGCGGCGCTTCACCGCGCAGGAGGTGTCCGATGCGATCGAGGTCCGCGGTGTGCTCGAAGGCATGGCTGCACGGCTGCTGGCCGAGCGCGGCGCGCCCAGGCAGTTGATGCGTGACCTGCAGGCCTGCCTGGAGCAGGGCGACGAGGCGGTGGACAAGCCGACCATGGACCTCGACGACTACGCCAGCTATCAGGAGATGAACAACCGCTTCCATGAACTGCTGGTGCAGGGGTGTGGCAACTCGGCACTGATCCGCTCGCTAGAGACGCTCAATGGCCAGCCCTTTGCGGCGGCCAGTGCAACCTTGCCGATGCAGTCGGCGCGTGACGAGGAGGGGCAGCGCTGGATGCGCCTGGCGCACCGCCAGCACCACGCCCTGGTCGATGCCATCACGCGCGGGCAAGGTGCGCGGGCACAGGCGCTGGCTCAGGAGCACGTCGAGATCGCACGCATGAACGTCGACTCGGCGCTCGAGCACGCCGACAAGATGGCCGGCTTGATGCCGGCAATGCGGCTGGTGTCGGCAAACAGGCCATGACGGCCTGGCGGCGCGATCGCTGACGATCGGGTAAACTCGTCCCCTGCCGCCTGCTCGGGCGGCATTGTTTTTTCGGTGCCCCGATTCGATGTCAGCCTTGCTCAACGCCCCTCAACGCGAAGCCATCCATTACCTCAACGGCCCCTGTCTGGTGCTGGCCGGGGCGGGCAGTGGCAAGACGCGGGTGATCACGCAGAAGATCGCGCACCTGATCACCGAATGCGGGCTCAGTCCGTCCAATATTGCGGCGATCACCTTCACCAACAAGGCGGCGAAGGAGATGCAGGAGCGGGTGGCCCACCTGATGGGCGGGCGGGCGCCGACCGGGCTGACGGTCTGCACCTTCCACGCGCTGGGGGTGCGCATCATCCGGCAGGAGGCCAAGCACTGCGGGCTGAAGCCGCAGTTTTCCATTCTCGACGCCTCGGATACGGTGCAGATCGTGTCCGACGTGGCTGGCGACAACGACAAGGGCATTGCCAAGCAGATGCAATGGCAGATCTCGTCGTGGAAGAACGCGATGATCACCCCGGAAGAGGCCGCGCAACTGGCCGACAACGAGATCGCCTCCACCGCGGCGCTGCTTTACAAGGAGTACGAGCGCACGCTGCGCGCCTACCAGGCGGTGGACTTCGACGACCTGATCTCGCTGCCGGTCCGCCTTTTCGACGAAAACCCCGAAGTCCGCGAGCGCTGGCAGAACAAGTTGCGCTATCTGCTGGTGGACGAGTACCAGGACACCAACCGCGCGCAGTACCGTCTGTTGCGGCTGCTATCGGGGGTGCGCGGCGCCTTCACTGCGGTGGGGGACGACGATCAGGCGATCTACGCCTGGCGTGGCGCGGATGTGGAGAACCTGCGCCAGTTGCAGGTCGATTACCCAAAGCTCAAGGTGATCAAGCTCGAGCAGAACTACCGCTCGTCGCGGCGCATCCTCGAGGCCGCCAATACCGTGATCGCCAACAACGAGAAGCTGTTCGACAAGCGCCTGTGGTCCGAGCACGGCATTGGCGAGCAGATCGTCGTCACCAATTGCCGCGATGCCGAGCACGAGGCCGAGTGGGTGGCGATGAAGATCAATGCCCACAAGTTCGAGAACCGCACCCGCTTCAAGGACTACGCCATCCTCTATCGTGGCAACCACCAGGCGCGCGTCATCGAACAGCAACTACGCAACCAGCACATTCCCTATGTCATGTCGGGCGGGCAGAGCTTTTTCGACAAGCCCGAGATCCGCGACCTCATCTCCTACCTGCGCTTGCTGATGAACGAGGATGACGACCTGGCCTTCATTCGTGCGATCACGGTGCCGCGGCGTGGCGTGGGGGCCGCTACCATCGAGGCGCTGGGCAACTACTCCGGCCATCGCCACATCAGCCTGTTTGCTGCGGTGTTCGAAGAGGGGGTGACTCAGCATCTCAATGCCAAGCAGCTCGAAAGCGTGCAGCAGTTTGCCGGCTTCATCAACCGCATGCAGTATCGCGCGACGCGCGAGCCTGCCGCGCAATTGCTGGAAGACCTGCTGGCGGCAATCCGCTACGAGGCCTGGCTGTTCGAACACTGCGACACCCGCGAGGCGGAGTCGAAGTGGAGCAATGTGCGCGACTTTGTCGGCTGGCTGGGGCGCAAGGGTGAGGAGGATGGCAAGAACCTGATCGAGCTGACCCAGACCATTGCGCTGATCTCGATGCTGGACAAGGAAGACCCCGATTTCGACGGCGTCCAGCTTGCCACCCTGCATGCGTCCAAGGGGCTGGAATTTCCGCATGTGTTCCTGATCGGTGTGGAAGAGGGCCTGCTGCCGCACCAGAGCAGCATCGACGAAGACAAGGTCGAGGAAGAGCGGCGCTTGATGTACGTGGGCATCACCCGTGCGCAGCGCAGCCTGAACATCACCTGGTGCGAGCGACGCAAGGCGGGGAAGGAGAGCCGGGTGTGCGAGCCGTCCCGCTTCATCGCCGAAATGGGCGGAGATATCCGGATGAACGACCGCAAGAGCAATACGCCGGTTTCCAAGGAGGATGGCAAGGCGCGCGCGGCCAATCTGTGGGCGATGCTGGAGGCGCGCAAGCCCGGCGCTTGAGGCCGGGTCACGTATCCGGGGCTGGCGTGGGGCAGAAACAACAAAGGCAGCCGAAGCTGCCTTTGGAGTGTTGCCCGGGTGTTGATCAGGCCGGGGGCTTACTGCTCGACCGGGGGCTCGGTGAAGTTTGCACCGGCCAGGTTGGCCAGGTGAGCCACGGCGCGCTTGACTTCGGTATCGGTCAGGTCGGCGCCGCCACCACGGGCGGGCATCGCGCCCTTGCCATTGATCACCGAGGCGGTCAGGCCGTTGAAGCCCAGGCCCAGGCGAGGGCCCCAGGCACCGGCGTCGCCGGTCTTGGGTGCGCCAAGCGCGGCCGAGTCATGACAGGCGGCGCAGATCGACTTGTAGATCTGCTCGCCGGTGCGGCTGCCCGGGGCGATCTTGGAAACCTTGATCTCGAGCTTGGCGACCGGCTGGATCAGCTCGGCAGTCAGCTCGTGGTCGACGGAGCTCTTCTGGCCACAGCCGGCCAGCAGTGCGACTGCCGCCATGGCGACAACAGGCAGGGCGAAGCGGTTGGGCCGCTGGGCGGCGAGGTGGGCGCGATGTTCCGACATGCTGGATCCTTTGACTGGCGCAAGGCAAAGCAAAAAGGTGGAAAAATTCCCCAATCACAAAAAAACCGCCATTGAAGCGGTTCTGCTGAAGCGGTTGGCATGTGCAGCGCAACGCTCGGCGTGCCTGAACCTGCCTGCAGGATCGGCGGCACCGGAGCCCGCACAACCTGGCAACGGGGTAAAGACCCCGCAAACAGGGCGAGATTTTATCACCTAAGACCCTACGAGGCCAGCGCATGACCGCATGCGGTCATGCAGCAAACTTGCGCGCCGCAGGTGCGGACGCGACTCAGTCTTCTCCGCGATGGGAGATCGGAACGACGCGATTGCGGCCAAGCCGTTTGGCCTCGTAAATGCCTTCATCCGCTCGGCGCATGAAGGCCGAGGGCTTTTCTCCGGGCTGATATTCCGACACCCCGACGCTGACCGTGCACCGGATCACCGCACTGGACGACAGTTGGAGCGGGGTGGAGGCAAACATCTCGCACAATCGATTTGCAAGCTGGGTGGCCGCATCAAGCGAGGTGCCGGGCAACAGCACGGCAAATTCCTCGCCGCCGTAGCGAAAGGCCGAATCGGTGCTGCGTACGCACAGCAGGATGACCCGTGCCAGTGCCTGCAGCACGTGATCGCCTTCCAGGTGGCCGTGGGTATCGTTGAGCTGCTTGAAGTTGTCCGCATCCAGCAACAGCAGGGACAGCGGTTGGTGATAGCGGCTGGCGCGCTCGCATTCCGACTGCAGGTTGGAGAAGAAGTGGCGCGAGTTGTACAGGCCGGTCAGGGCATCGGTGATGCTGAGCAGGCGGTAGCGTTTTTCGCTGTCGCGCAGGGCCTGCTCGGCGCGCTTCTGCTCGGTGACGTCCTGCAAGGTCTCGATTGCGCCGACCGTGTGCCCCTCCGCATTCCGCAGCGGGGCGGCGGTGAAGAACAGCCAGCGCCCTTCGGTGCCGATTTCGGGAAAGAAGTCTTCCGCCTCGAAAGCGCCTTCGATCAGCTGCGAGCGCCGGAACTTGCCGTGATAGAAGCGATCGACGTCGCCTTCGAGTGCTCCCTCCAGGATCAGGTCGGCCAGCGTCGGCCGGGCGCTGGGGTAGAAGGCCTGCCATTGCAACTGGGTGCCGATCATTGCCTCGGCAGGGTGGCCGGACAGGCTGGCCAGCGCACGGTTCCAGTGCAGGATGCTGTGCTCGTGGTTGAGCACGAAAATCGGAATTGGGCACCGATCCACACCTTCTGCAAGCATGAAGCCCGCAGAGGCGCATACGCCGCCCTCCGTCTGAATGTCCGGAATCGAGACCTGGTCAGCCGGAGTTGTGCCAGGGTTTGTATACATCGTTGTAGTTATCTGCCCGCGAGGGCTACAACTATCCTCCCGGAATCGCCCGATTGCAAGTGAGGTTTTCTTGTGTGAGTGGGCCTAAACGCCGCGCGCAGCTTGGAAATGGGGGCTGGCGTCGGCACTCTTCTGGCGCACCGGATGGTGCGATGCACGATAAAACGCCAGAATACGTTCGACATAGGCGCGGGTCTCTGCGTACGGCGGGATGCCGCCATGACGATCGACAGCCCCCTCGCCAGCGTTGTAGGCCGCAGCGGCCAGCGCGACATCGCCCTCGAAGCGGTTCAGCAGCCAGCGCAGGTAGGCCAGGCCGCCGCGGATGTTCTGTTCGGGGTCAAGAATGTCGCGCACGCCGAACCGTGCCGCTGTCTCGGGGATCAATTGCATCAGCCCCTGCGCGTTCTTGGGCGAGCGTGCCAGGGCATCGAAGTTCGACTCGGTTCGGGCAATCGCCAACGCCAGTCCGGGGTCGATGCCAAACTTCGGTGCCAGGCGCTGGATCATCTGCGCATGGCTACGCCGTTCGGCTGACAGGGCGCGCACGAAGCGCTCTAGTACTTCTGGGGGAACGGCCTCGCCATTGTCGGCCAGTGCGGGTGCTTCGTCCGACAACATGCAGTCTGGTGGGGCGTCGCCAAAGGGGACATCCGGGCGCATGGCTTCCAGCAGCAGGCGTTCGGCGCGTGCATGGCCCTGGCGCGAGGCCATGGCCAGCAACGCGGGGGCCCGCTGGCGCTCTGCGTTCATCTTGCGGTTCTGCAACAGCAACCGCCCAAGCAGGAACTGGCCTTCGACACTGCCGTGCCGTGCGGCGGCGCAGTAGCGTGTGGCTGCAAGCTGCACCATGCCGCGCGTTTCGGCCCGATAGCCGTCCTCGATCAGGCGTGCCAGCACCGGGGGCTCGTCGGTCCATTCGGGTGCGCCTTCGGGGTTGGTGCCGCTGGCCTGGGCGGTCTGCAAGGCCAGCGCAAGGCTGCCCAGCGCCAGACATTGGCAAAGACGTCGCAGACCGGTTACAAGGGGCATGGTGCGTCACGCGGGGTGATAGATGGCGGAATTCTATCGAAAGCTGCTCATCGTCCTCGTGACGGGTGACCGCAACAACTGCATCGGATCCTGATCCGCACTGTGCGCCTGCATTGCTCAGGCGCGTCTGAACACCAGGCTGAAGTTGTTTGCCGGCATCGGGATCAACGCTTCCAGCCTCAGGCCGTGGCGCTCGGCTTCGATCTCGACCATTTCGACATCGCGCACACCGAAGCGCGGATCCAGGCTTTTCAGCCAGGCGTCAAAGTCCTCGTTGCTGGGCGCGGTATGGCCGCCATGACGGCGATAGGGACCGTAGCAGTACAGCACGCCACCCTGCGACAGGGTGCGAGCTGCACCGGCAAACAGGGCAGGCGTTGCCTCCCAGGGCGAGTAATGAATCATGTTGATGCAGACGATGGCATCGGCCTGGGTCACCGGCCAGCTGGGCTGCATCACGTCCAGCAACTGTGGGGGGCTGATGTTGCTTGCCTTCGCATGCTCGATCCAGGCCGCAATCGACGCCAGTCCGTGCGGATTCATCTCGGTGGGATGCCAGCGCACCTGCTCAAGCGCACGGGCGAAGTACACCGCATGTTCGCCCGTGCCGCTGCCGATCTCCAGCACGCTGGCGCCGGGCGCAATCAGCCGTTGCAGGATGGGCAGGATGTAGTCGCGGTTACGTTCGGTGGCGGGTGCGAACTGGCGCAGATCAGGCTTCATGCGTCGGGATGTGATTGGAGTGGCCGGACCCGCGACTGTAGCGGCAATGCCGCACCGGGCAAAGCCCGGCCGTGCCTGCCGGATCCGGCCTGTCCGGTGTCAGCGTCGGCCGGCCGCGGTGAACACCGTCAGCACGCCGGTGTAACCGTACAGCCGGTCATTGGCGATCTCGCCGCCGGCAAAGAAGCCGGCCAGCGGTACATCGCCGAGTACCGCCCGGATCGCCCGCAACTCGGCATTGGGTGAGCCGAAGTGAGGGCCGCCGCGGCCCACGCAGCTGACGTAGTGGGCGCCGGCCACATGCAGATCACGGCGCCCCAGGTCGGCCTGGATCTCGCGGGCGATGCGGCTGACATCGGCCAGGGCCACCGCCGGGTCGCGTCGGCAGAACGCCAGCTGCGACCCGGTCTGGACGGTGTCGCCGATGGCCAGCACACGGGCCCGCGGATCCAGCCCGACGATGTGGCGCACCAGGGTGTCGGTGCCGAAACGGCTGGCCGCGTGCGAGTCCGCCCCGTCATGGCCCGCGCTCAGGCCAACCAGCGTGGTCGACAGCGCCGAGGCCATGTCTTCGGTGGCCAGGTCGCTTGCCAGCCCCAGGTCCTGCAACACACAGGCCAGGGCCGGTACGCCATCCAGGGTGATCACGACGTTGTTCTCGGCCCGGGTGATGCGCCGGGTGGGGCCGATGGGCTGACAACCCTGTGTCACCCGCGACACGATGCCCACCCGCTCGTCGAACGCCACGCCGGACAAGCCACCGGTCAGCACCGCATCGGCAAACTGAACCGGGCTGCGACGCGCCGACGACAGGCCGCCAAACAGATAGCCGCTGCGCGTGCGTTCGGCCAGCTCCGGCAGCAGGTCCTGCAGATCGGGTGTGGTCGCGTCCGCATGGACCAATGCGGTATGGGCTGGAAAGGCGTCAGGTCGTAGCGGTTGGCGGCCGGAGAACAGGCGGAAGGCATCCTTGGGCAGCTCGGCCAGCATCAGCACGATGGCGGGCTGGTCGAAGTACTCGGTACCGCTGGCCGCAATGCCCTGGCCGACGGTACCAACCCAGTGCGTGTCGGGCAGACGGTGCTGCAACTGTGCCAGGATGTCATTGGCCGAGCGTGCAAAGGGGTCGGTGATGTAGCACCAGCCGAGTGTGTGCCTGGCCACCATGGCGGGTTTGGCAACAGCATGGGCCAGTTGTTCGAAACAGCGCGCCAGCGCGGCTTGCCAGTCGGCGTGGGCTGCGTGGGCGGAGATGAAGGAGGGTGAGGCCATGTTCGCGTACGCTCTTCAGCTTGGGGTCCGGGTTTGACATCGCGACGACCGAGGCGTTTAGTTCGAGTTGCGTCGGCGCGGGCGAAGTACGCCCCCGTCCTCGCCACTGGCCTGCCCGATGAGGGCGATTGAGCCGAATCAAGGCCCCGGGCAGGGGCCTCAAGGGATCATCATTGCCGACACGGATGTCGGGAGGGGATGCATGAATCAAAGTGTAGGCGTAGATGCCCGGCTTGGGGGCGGCATGTTGCAGCGGCGGCTGAAGGCCCTGCTCGAAGTGCTCGAACAAGGCCTGGTGGAGCGCGGCCGGGTCGTCCGGCTGGCCTTGCTGGGTGCGCTGGCAGGCGAGCACACCCTGCTCATCGGCCCGCCGGGCACGGCCAAGAGCGAACTGGCGCGGCGCCTGCATCGCGCCTTTGCCGGGGGCCAGTACTTTGAACGCCTGCTCACCCGCTTCACCGTGCCGGAAGAGCTGTTCGGGCCCTTGTCGATCAGCGCGCTCGAGGCCGACCGTTACGAGCGCCATACCGCCGGCTATCTGCCCGAGGCGACGATTGCCTTCATCGACGAGGTGTTCAAGGCCAATAGTGCGATCCTCAATGCCTTGCTGACGCTGCTCAACGAGCGCGAGTTCGACAACGGCGCGGTGCGCCTGCGCTGCCCCTTGATCAGCGTCATCGGCGCGACCAACACCGTGCCCGACGATGAAGTGGGCGAGGCCTTCTTCGACCGTTTCCTGCTGCGGCTGCAGGTCGAGCCGGTCAGCGCCCACGGTTTTGCCCGCTTGCTGCGCCTGCAGGCACCGCTCGACACCCCTTGCCCGGGGCTGGACGAGGTCGAGCTGCGGCAGCTGCAGGCCGCTGCGGCTGCGGTGACGCTGGGTGAGGACGCCCTCGCGCTGCTGGGCGAGCTGCGCGAGCACCTGCGCGCCGGGCAGGTGCATGTCTCCGACCGGCGCTGGGTCAAGATCGTCGGCCTGCTGCAGATGGCGGCCGCCAGCGACGGGCGCGACGAGATCGGGCGCTGGGACCTGTGGCTGCTGCCCTGGTGCCTGGCGGCCGATGCCGCCACCGCGAGCCAGATCGAGGACTGGCTGTGTGCCCGCCTGGGAATGGGGCCGGATGCCGAGCCCCTGCGACTGCTGCGGGTGGTGGAGGCCTTCGAGGCCCAGCTGGAGGCCGAACAGAACGCCAACGACCTCGATTACGACGAGTCCGGCCGCCTGCGCCTGGGCGAACACGAAGCGGCGATCGACGATGCGGTCACCGACGCCAAGGGGGGGCGCCACGCCCTGCGCATGCGCCACACCCGGCAGCGCCGCTATGGCCGGTTGCATGTCGAGGCGCGCTTGGTCCAGCTCGATGCGCTGCGCGACCAGATCACCGCCTATGCCGGGGTGCTCGCGGTGGAACGGCGTCTGCTGGCCGACCAACTGGGGGCCAGCCTGTGGGTCGATCCGGCCTTCGTGGCGCGTGCGGATGCGCAGTTGCAGGCCACGGCGGTCGAGCTGGCTTCATGGCAGGCGCGGTGCGCGCAGGCGCGCGCCGGTTTCGAGGCGCTGCCGCGCTTGCTCGGGCCCGACGGCCCGATTGACGGCGCCCGTCCGGCGCCCATCGAGGCGGCCGCGCGGGCTGAGGCCGGCTCTGCAGCACCGGCGAGACGTGCGGCGGGATGAAGCCGGCTGCGCCACCCCCTCGCCTGTTTGAAGCCCTCGAGGCGCCACTGCTGGCGCTCGACCCCTTGCCCCGTGGCCTGTGGTTGTGGACCCTGGTGCACTCCCACGGCCGTTGGCTGGATCGTCCGGCCGCACTCGAAACCTGGCGCCAGGCCCTGATTGCCGGCACCGTGCCATCACAGCCGGGCTGGCCCTCATCCGGGCTGGCGCATGCCATCACGGACATGCTGCAGCACCTGGGCTTGCCAGCCTTCTGCCACGGCAAGGCCGAGTTGGCCGAACAGGTCTTGCGTGCCTTGCTATGGCACCTGGACCTGATCCCCGACTACCGCGACCGCGGTGCCAGCCCCGAACGTGCACAGGCCATGGCGCTGGAGGCTTTTGCCGATGACTGGCGCGAGCGCACTGCCCTGGTCGATGCGCTGACCGAGGTGCTGGGCGATCTGGGCGAGCTCAAGAACATGCGCTGGGATGTGGTGCGCGGTCTGCTGCGCAGCGAGGGCTGGCAGGCCGCCGTGCGCATCCGCCGCCTGATCGAGGACCTGCCCGGCTTGTCCGCCTTGATTGCCGGCCTCGGGCGTGATCGAGACTGCACCGCCCAGGCGGAAGAGTCGAGCACCGGAAACCAGGCGCCCCAGCCCCTGCCGGTGCCGCGCATGGTGCAGCGCCGTCTGCGCGTGCCCGATCTGCCGGGCGAGACCCGCGGCGTGCAGCGCGCCGACCGGATTGCCCGCATGCTGCCCGCCGAGGCCATGCTGCTCGGCCATCCCCGGCTGCGTCTGGTGTGGCACGCCCGCCGCGCCGAGCGCACCCTGCTGTGCTACGAGGACGACGATTGTCTGCTCGAACCGCTCCCGCGTCCGCAGCCCGCCACGCTGCCGCAGCCTCGGCCGCGGCGCGAAATGGGGCCGATGATGATCTGCGTGGACACCTCGGCATCCATGCGCGGCGGTGCCGAAGCGGTCGCCAAGGCGGTGGTGCTGGAGGCCGCGCGCATCGCCCATGCGCAGCGTCGTGCCTGCCATGTGTACGCTTTTGGGGGGCCGGATGAGGTGGTCGAGCTGACGCTGGGCTTTGACAGTGCCGGCCTGACCCGGCTGGTGGACTTCATCGGCCAGGCTTTCCGCGGGGGGACCGACATCTGCCTGCCGCTGGAACGCGCGCTGGTCCGCCTGGGCGAGTCGGGCTGGCAACAGGCCGACCTGATGATTGCGTCCGACGGTGAGTTCGGTGCCACCCCCGCACTTGCCGCCGCGGTCCTGCAGGCCAAGACGACGCAGGGCCTGCGGGTGCAGGGGGTCCTGATCGGCGACCGCGAAACCGTCGGCCTCGCCGAGCTGGCCGACGACGTGTTCTGGGTGCGTGACTGGCGCCGCTTTGGCGGCTCCAGTGCGGCCTCGCCGGTGCACGACCGCCGGCTCACCGCGCTGTATTTCCCCGGTGCGCTGCGTTCGGCGCAGAACCGCGCCGCAACCCTGGATGGCGAGGCCGCCGCACGTGCGGTGCGCGCCGGCCGCAAGGAGTCAACCCCAACATGAGCACGACCCTCGAAACCGAACTGCTGGCCGGCCTGGCGCGTGTCGCCGCCCATCATCCACTGCCCCGCGTGCGGGCGCTGCACCTGCCACCGCTGGATGCACCCAACGACACCGCGCGCGACCGGGGCGAGTTCTGTGCGCTTGAACTCGAGGACGGCGCCCTCGGGCTGGCTTATGTCCTGCTCGACGACACCCTGGCCCGCTTGCATGCCGAAACGCCGGGGCTGGGGCTGGCCGGCAGCGATCCGCTGGTGCTTGCGCGGGCCGCGGTCGGCGGACAAGGGCTGGTGCGTACGCTCGGCCTGGCGGCGATCAACGCCCTGAGCCGCCATGTCTTCGACCGTGCCGGCTATGTCCCGCCGCGCAGCACCGACTCCATCGGCCAGGTCGATCCGCAGCCGGGCGAGCGCATTGGCATGGTCGGCTACTTCCGGCCGCTGGCAAAACGCATTGCCGAGGTCGGCGCCCGTCTGGTGGTGCTTGAGCTCGATGCCGCGCTGGTGGGTGAACATCCCGACTGTACCGTCACCCTCGATCCGGCGGCCCTTGGCAGCTGTCCCAAAGTGCTGTGTACCGCCTCCACCCTGATCAACGGCAGCCTGGAGCGCATGTTGAAGGCCGCCTCGTCGGCTCGCCACTTTGCGCTGATCGGGCCAGGGGCGGGTTGCCTGCCGGACGCCTTGTTCGCCCATGGGGTCACGCTGATGGGGGGCAACTGGATTGCCGATGGCCCGGCTTTTGTCGACGCCTTGCGTCGCGGCGAGGGCTGGAGCGGTCATGGCTGGAAGTTTGCCATCGAGCGCGGGCACTACCCCGGGCTGGACGCCTTGCTGGCGTGATGTTCCGCTGCCGACCCTGGATCTGGCGTCACCCCGGGTTTGGCGTTAGGGTCCACCGCCTGCCGCTGCCATGCGGCCCTGATTGATGGAGACCTCCGCAGTGAGCCAGCCCGATTCCAACCCGTTCCTGTTTCCGCCCACCATCCCCAGTGTGGCGATCGATGGCAGTACCGACCGCTTTCCCGTGCGGCGGGTGTATTGCATCGGCCGCAACTATGCCGACCACGCGCGTGAAATGGGGCATGACCCCGACCGCGAGCCGCCCTTCTTCTTCACCAAGCAGGCCGACAGCCTGCTGCCCGACGGTGCGCTGCTGCCGTATCCGGTGCAGACGCAGGATCTGCACCACGAGATCGAACTGGTGGTGGCGATCGGTCGCGGTGGCAGCAACATCGCCCCGGCTGCCGCGCTCGAGCACGTCTTCGGCTATGCCGTCGGGCTCGACATGACCCGGCGCGACCTGCAGGCCGAGGCCAAGCGCCTGGGGCGGCCGTGGGAAATCGGCAAGGCCTTCGATGGCGCCGCACCGTGCTCGGCCATCCTGCCGGCGGCGCGCATCGGCCATCCCGCGCAAGGCGCGATCTGGCTCGAGGTCAATGGTCAGCCGCGCCAGCGTGGCGATCTGGCCGACATGATCTGGCCGGTGGCCGAACTGGTCGCGCACATGTCGCGTTACTTCCGGCTCGAAGCCGGCGATCTGATCTACACCGGCACCCCGGCCGGCGTCGGCGCCGTCCAGGTTGGCGACCGTCTGCATGGCGGGGTGGATGGCGTTGCGACTCTCTCGGTGGAAATCGGCCCCCCGGTGTGACCGAATGCGTTTGTTCTACCCGTCGAGTGCACTACACTGACGCCTGCTCCTACGTACCGGCGCGTGTGACATGCGCCCGTCCTGCCTGTGCCCGCTGACTCCGCGATCTCCGCCTCCATGCCATCCTGCCGGCATTTGCTGGTCTCCTTCTCGCTGCTGATCCTGCCAGCACTTGTGCAGGGCCAGTGGCATGGAGACGAGCGCCTGGCAAGAAATCCGCTGGCCGCGGGGGCGACAGTGATGGGCATCGCTGGCTACACGCGGTGGCCGGAAGCGCCGCTGCCCCTGCGTATGTGTGTCATCGGTGAC
Organism: Parazoarcus communis SWub3 = DSM 12120; assembly: GCF_003226565.1. Lineage (GTDB taxonomy): Bacteria > Pseudomonadota > Gammaproteobacteria > Burkholderiales > Rhodocyclaceae > Parazoarcus > Parazoarcus communis. The sequence goes on from NZ_QKOE01000002.1 coordinate 368,812, forward strand.
GGCGATCTGGCGGAATCCGTCAGGCTGCATGCAAACCGGGTGCAGTCCGAAACCCCATTGACGCTGCGTGAGCTCGATCCTGCCCGTCCCGATATTGCCGACTGTGACCTCGTCTATTTTGGCAACATGTCCGCCGAGACGGTCGAGGCGCTGCTGCGTCAGCTTGCCGGCAAGCCGGTGCTGACGCTGGGTGAAGGCGCCGAGTTCTGCTCCGATGGTGGCATGTTCTGCCTGGACGTCGTCGATGGGGAGATCCGATTCTCGGCCAATCTCGACGCCATCTCGCGCAGCACCTTGCGGGTCAATCCGCAGGTCCTGCGCATCTCCCGCCAGTTGCGTGGTCAGGGTGTCTGAACATGGCTCGCTCCACACTGTTTGCCGCGCTGCGTCAGACGTATTTTCGCTCGACACTCTTTGCCATCGTGCTGGGTGGCGTTGCCCTCGCGGCCGTTGCCTTCCTGGCATTGCGCGCGCAGGTTGAGGACAACCTGGACCGCATCGCCCGGACCGTGGCCTATTCGGTCGAGGCTGCGGTGCTGTTCGGCGACAAGCAGACCGCCGATGAAATCCTGAGCCAGATTGCAGTGCGCGAGGGGCTGGTCGAAGTCGCCGTTCGCCGGGTCGATGGCGAGACCTTCGCCTATGCGCGCAACGCATCGGGTGAACCCCTGCATCGCCTGGGCACGCAGATGGACGGCGCGTTTGTGTCCCACGGCGTGCGGGCCGAAGTGGTCAGCGGGCAGCAAGTGCTGGGCCGCGTCGAGTTGCGCGGTGATGGCAAGGTGTTCGTGGTTCTGTTCTTCCGTGTCCTCGGCGTATTGCTGCTCAGCCTGGGCTTGGCCGCACTGGTGGCCAAGGTGCTGGCCAGACGCACCGAGGGCCGTATCCTGGCGGAGCTCGATGCGCTTGCGGGCATGGCCCACACGCTGCGCCTCGACGGACAGTTCGAGCGCAGGCTGCCAACCTTCGAGATCGAAGAGTTCGACGCCCTGGGGCAGGACTTCAATGCCCTGCTGGCAGAAATCCAGCTGCGCAATGCCGAACTTGTCGATCGCCAACTGCGCCTCGAGCGCGCCAACCAGTCGCTGCAGCATCTGGCCGATCACGACAGCCTGACCGGCATGGCCAATCGTGCCCGTTTCGCCACCCTGCTGAAACAGGCACTGACGGAGGCGGCCGCATCGGGCTCGCACGTGGGCGTGCTGTACCTCGACAACGACCGTTTCAAGTCGATCAATGATCGCTTCGGTCATGCTGCCGGCGATGCCTTGCTGATCGATGTGGCGCGACGGATTCGCGGTGCGGTGCGCGAGAGCGATCTGGTGGCGCGTCTGGGCGGAGACGAGTTCGCGGTGCTGCTTGCGCCGTTGCGGGACGTTGGCGATGCGCAGCGGGTTGCCGACAAGATCCTTATGGCGATGACCCGTGGTCTGCGACTGGCCGACGGCGTCGATATCGAACTTGGCGTCAGTATCGGCATTGCCGTCTATCCCGATCATGCGAGCAGTGATGAATTGCTGCTGCAAGCGGCGGATCACGCCATGTACGAAGCCAAGCGCCTGGGGCGAGGGCGTGCCTGTACCTACTCGCCTGATGTACGAATGGAGCCGTGAAGATGAAACTGATTCGCTTGCTGATGGTTGTCGCGGCCTTGTTTGCTGCTGCCGGCTGCCAGAATTCACCGCCTTTGCGGGGCGGGCTGACTGAAGCACAGATTGCGGTCCTGGAACGCGTCGGCTTTGGCCAGACGGGGGACACCTGGAGCCTGGACCTGGACGGTCGCCTGCTGTTCGAAACGGATAACGCGGCCCTGACCCATCAGACCCGCGACATCATCGAGCGGGTGGCGCTGGCGCTGAAGTCGGTCGATATCGACCGGCTGACCGTCGAGGGGCATGCCGACAACACCGGAGATGCACGCTACAACCGTGAGCTGTCCCTGCGGCGTGCCGCGTCAGTGGCACGCGCCTTTACCGCCTATGGCATTCCTTACGACCATATCGTGGTGCGCGGGCGCGGCAGCGAGCGCCCGATTGCCGACAACGCCACGGCGGAGGGACGTGCCCAGAACCGGCGGGTGGTCCTGATCGTACCGGCTGGCTGATGGCCCGCGATTGGCGCGTCGGTGGCCTTCAGTCGGTCGCCTTGACCAGGTTGCGCGGTGTGCCCCCGACAAACAATTCGATATTCTCGATCAGCTGATCGGCCAGCGTCTGCTGGGCCTCGTCCGAGGCCCAGGCCACATGCGGGGTCAGGATCACGTTGCGGCGGGCGGCGGCCTGCAGCAGCGGATTGTCGTCGGCGGGTGGCTCGCCATCGGTGACGTCGAAGCCGGCGCCGCTGATCAAGCCTTCGTCCAGCGCCCGTACCAGGTCGGTTTCATTGACCAGACCGCCGCGTGCGGTGTTGATCAGCAAGGGTGTGCACGACATGGCGCGGAACTCGGCCATGCCGATCAGGTTGCGGGTGCTGGCGGTCAGCGGGCAATGCAGGCTCAGCACCGAACTGGTGGCCAGCACTTCGTCAAAGGCGGTGTAGCCCTCGGCGGGCGCGCAGCCCTTGCGCGCGGCGAACACCGGTTCCATGCCAAAGGCGCGGCCCAGCGCCGCCACCCGCTCGCCGAGCAGGCCTTTGCCGATGATGCCCAGCCGGGTGCCGCGCAGATCGCGGATCGGGTGGTTGAAAAAGCAGAACTGCGCTGCGCGCTGCCATTCACCGGCAAGCACATCCTCCCGGTAGGCGAGCAGATTGCGGCGCAGGGCCAGGATCAGCGCGAACACGTGTTCCGGCACGGTATCCACCGAATAGCCGCGGATATTGCATACCGCGATGTCCTGCGCCGCGCAGGCCGCCTTGTCCACACAATCGGTCCCGGTCGCGGCGACTGCCACCAGGCGCAGTGCGGGCAGTTGCGCCAGCAGTTCGGCCCGCAGCGGCACCTTGTTGGTGATGACGATGGTCGCGTCCGCCAGGCGTTCGAGCAACTGCGCCGGGGCCGTGCGCGGATGCTCCACCCAGTCGTGGGCAAAGGCCGGGCGGCGCAGCCGGATGTGCGGGGCCAGGGTATCGCGGTCGAGAAAGACGATCTTGTGCATGACGTTCGGCAAACGGAAAGGGGGCGGGGCGCCCGGGCGCCCCACAGGGTCAAGGTGGCGTCAGTGTAGCCCGCTTCATCCGCACCGGCTGCGTCGCGTCCGTCCCGCGTGGCCCCGGGGGGGAGTGTCCCCGGGGCCATCACCCCAGGTCCGTCTCCCCGGGTCCATCCGCTCAGGCCAGCAACCAGCCGCCTGCCGCGCAGCCCAGCACCACCAGCCAGGGCGGCACTTTCCAGGCCATCAGTGCCACCAGCGCCAGCAAGCCCAGGGCAAAATCCGCTGGGCGGTGGATTGCGCTGGTCCACACCGGGTCGTACAGCGCCGCCAGCAGCAGGCCGACCACCGCCGCGTTGATGCCGGTCAGCGCAGCGCGTACGCGCGGGCTGCGGCGCAAGGCCTCCCAGAACGGCAGGCAAGCCACCACCAGCAAGAAGGCCGGGGCAAAGATCGCCAGCAGACACACCATGCCGCCGATCCAGCCGCCGGGTGTCATCGCCGCGCCCAGGAAGGCGGCAAAGGTGAACAGCGGGCCGGGTACCGCCTGTGCCGCACCGTAGCCGGCCAGAAACACATCCTTGCCCACCCAGCCGGCATCGACCGTCTCGGCCTGCAGCAGCGGCAGCACCACATGGCCGCCACCAAACACCAGCGCGCCGGCACGGTAAAAGGCGTCGATCTGTGCCAGCGGGCCGTCGGGCAGGGCGGCAGCCACCAGCGGCAGGCCCAGCAGCAAGCCCAGGAACAGCACCAGGCAGACCACTGCCGCTGCGCGCCCCACCGGTATCGTCAGGGCGTCGTGGTGGCCGTCGTCGGTGGGCTTGAACGCGGCCAGCCCGATCAGCCCGGCCGCCACGATGATGCCGACCTGCGTCCACGCGCCGGGTACGGCCAGCACCACACAGGTTGCCACCGCCATCAGGCTCAGCCGCGGCGCGTCCGGGCACAGGCTGCGGCCCATGCCCCACACCGCTTGTGCCACCACCGCCACCGCCACCACCTTCAAGCCCTGCAGCAGACCCGCGGGCAGGGCGTCGCCCTGGCTGCCGATGCCGATGGCCAGCACGATCAAGGCGATGGCCGACGGCAGGGTGAACCCGGCCCAGGCCGCCAGCGCGCCGGAATAACCCGCCCGCGACAGCCCAAGCGCCAGGCCCACCTGACTGCTGGCCGGACCGGGCAGGAACTGGCACAGCGCCACCAGGTCGGCATAGCTGCGCTCGGACAGCCAGCGCCGACGGTTGACGAACTCGTCACGGAAGTAGGCCAGATGCGCAATCGGCCCGCCGAAGGACGTCAGCCCCAGGCGCAGGAAGATCAGGAAGACCGCCCACGGACTGTGGTCGGCAGCGGTGGCTGGGGTCGGCTGAGAGGCGGGCGCAGACATGGGGCGATCCTGTTGAGGGTCGGCACATGATAGCGAAGCAAGGTGACAGTCCGAAGCCGTGCCCCGCCATTCAGCCGCGCCGGGTGGGGCCGCATGGGGCCACACCGGCTCACGACTGCATCTGCCCGATCGTGCTGCGCAACCGGTGCAGCGCGAGCATGAAGAAGGCTGCACCGATGGCTATCATCATCAGCAGTTGCGGCCACACGATGTCCAGCCCGGCGCCGCGGAACAGGATGGACTGTGCCAGCGCCACGAAATGGGTGGTGGGGGCGAGCGACATCAGCCCCTGGATGATCTCCGGCATGCTCTCGCGCGGCGTCATCGAGCCGGACAGGATCTGCAGCGGCAGCAGCACCAGGATGGACATCAGCCCGAACTGCGGCATGCTGCGCGCCACCGTGCCCATGAAGATGCCGATCGAGGCCGCGGCAAACAGGTACAGCAGGCTGCACAGACCGAACAGCACCGCCGAGCCGGCAATGCTGACCCCGAGCAGGCCCTTGACCACCACCTGCAGCGAAAACGCCGACGCCACCAGCACCACCACGCCCATCGACCACACCTTGGACAGCATGATCTCCAGCGGGGTGACCGGCATCACCAGCAGGTGCTCCAGCGTGCCGTGCTCGCGCTCGCGAATCAGTGCCGCACCGGTCAGCAGGATGCCCAGCATGGTGATGTTGTTGATGATCGAGGCGATCGCGGTGAACCACGACGCCGACAGGTTGGGGTTGAACATTGCCCGCGTCACCAGCTCCACCTGCGGCGTGGCCGCCGGCCGGCCGCGCTGCACGAAGTCGCGGATCTCCTCGCCGACAATGTTCTGGATGTAGCCGGCGCCGGTTTGTGCCTGGCTCTGGCGGGTGGCATCCACGTTGAGCTGCAGCGCCGGGCTGCGGCCGGCCAGCACGTCGCGCTGGAAGTTGGGCGGAATGTCGAGCACAAAGGTGTGGCGACCGGCATCCAGGCCCTTGTCGATGTCGGCCAGACTGATCAGCTCCGGATCAATGAACTGCGGCGGGTGCAGTGCGGCGACGATGCGGGTGGATAGCTGCGAGGCATCTTCGTCCACCACCGCGATCGAGGCACGCTGCAGGGTTTCCGGGCGCGCGCGGGCGTCGGCGTAGATCGACGCGGTAAACATGAACACGATCAGCACCATCATCGCCACGTCGCCGCCCAGACTGCGGAATTCCTTCAGTCCCAGCGTCCAGGTATTGCGCAGCAGGGTCGTCGAGCGTGCCATGGGCTGTCTCCTAGGTCAGCGCGCCTGCTTTTGCAGCAGTGCGGCCGAGGCCAGGTTCAGCACCGGAATCGCCAGCAGCAGCGGCAGCAGCGAGCCGCCCAGGTCGGCAAAGCCCAGCGCCTTGGAGAAGGTGCCGCTGCTGATGGTGAAGAAATGGCTGGTCGGATACACCGCGCCGATCAGCGCCCCCGCACCTTCGAGCGAAGACACCGGATCCATCAGGCCGGAAAACTGGATGGCCGGCAGCAGGGTGCCGATCGCGGTGCCGGCAATGGCCGCCACCTGGCTGCTGGTCATCGTCGACACCAGCAGGCCCAGCCCGGTGGTGGCGGTGACGTACAGCGTGGCACCCAGCAGCAGCGTGGGCAGGCTGCCCTTGAACGGCACCTGGAACAAGGTCAGCGCCAGCCCGAACATCAGCACGAAGTTGAGCAGCGACAGGCCGATGTAGGGCAGTTGCTTGCCCAGCAGGAACTCCAGCCGCGTCACCGGCGTGGTGTAGACGTTGAGGATGGAGCCCAGCTCCTTCTCGCGCACCACGCCCAGCGCGGTCAGCATCGACGGAATGAACACCAGCATCAGCGGAATCATCAGCGGCACCATCGACACCAGGCTGCGCAACTCGGGGTTGTAGCGGTAGCGCACCTCGATGCTTGCGGCGCTGGCCGGCGCGTTGCCGGTGGCGGCGGTGGCGGCTTCGGCCAGCGTTTGCGCGTGCAGGCCGCCGACGTAGGCGCGTGCCAGTTCGGCGCGCATCGGCATCGAACCATCCACCCACACCGAGATCCGGGTGGGGGTGCCGCGCGCCAGGTCGCGGCCGAAGCCGGGCGGAATCTCCACTGCCATGGTCAGGGTGCCGGCCTGCATGCGGGCGTCCAGTTCGCCATGGCTGGCCAGCGGCGGCTGCTCGGCGAAATAGCGCGATCCGGCAATCCGCAGCGCATAGCTTTGGCTGGCCTGGGTCTGGTCGCGGTCGAGCAGGGCGTAGCTCAGGCGCTCGATGTCCATGTTGATGCCGTAGCCCATCACGATCATCAGCACGATGCTGCCCAGCATCGCCAGCGTCAGCCGGATCGGGTCGCGGCGCAGCTCCACTGCCTCCCGCGCGGAAAAGCTCAGCAAACGGCCCAGGCTGAAGGCCGGCGCGCGTGTCGTGGCGGCCGGCTGCACGCCTGTGGCGGATGGGCCGGGGGTGGGCTGGTGAGCCGCTTGGTGAGTCGCTTGGTAAGTCGGCTGGTGGGGAGGCTGGCGGCCGCCACCGGCCGCTTCCAGGTGGTGGATGAAGGCGTCTTCCAGGCTGCTGCAGCCGCAGGCGGCCACCAGTGCGTCCGGCGTGTCGCTGGCCAGGATACGGCCGGCATGCATCAGCGAGATGCGGTCGCAGCGCTGGGCCTCGTTCATGAAGTGGGTGGTGATGAAGATGGTCACCCCCTCGTCGCGCGACAGATCGATGATCAATTGCCAGAAGGCATCGCGCGCCACCGGGTCCACGCCCGAAGTGGGCTCGTCCAGGATCAGCACGTCTGGCCGGTGCAGCACCGCCACCGCCAGCTGCAGGCGTTGGCGCAGGCCCAGCGGCAGCGCGTCGGGCTTGGTGTCCATGACCGGCAGCAGGTCGAAGCGGCGTGCCAGCTCGTCGATGCGCGCCGCGCCGTCGGCGGCCGACAGGTCGAACAGGCGGGCATGCAGTTCCAGGTTGGCACGCACCGGCAGTTCGCCATACAGCGAGAACGCCTGCGACATGTAGCCCACCCGCCGGCGGGTGTCGATGTTGCGCGCATCCAGCACTTCGCCCAGCAACCTGGCCTCGCCCCGGGTGGGCGGCAGCAGGCCGGTGAGCATCTTCATCGTGGTCGATTTGCCGCAGCCGTTGGAGCCCAGAAAGCCGAAGATCTCGCCGCGGCGAACCTGCAGGCTGACATCGTCCACTGCCACAAAATCGCCAAAGCGCATCTGCAGGCCACGGGCCTCGATCACCACCTCGCCGCTGGTAAGTGCTGGTATGTCGAGGGCGTGGTGGCCCTGGCGGCGGCTTTCCGGCAGCAGCGCGAGAAAGGCGGCTTCCAGCGTGGTGGTGCCGGTCCGGGCACGCAGCTCGGCCGGGCTGCCGGTGGCCAGCACGCGGCCGCTGTCGACCGCCACCAGCCAGTCGTACTGCTCGGCCTCTTCCATGTAGGCGGTGGCCACCAGCACGCTCATGCCGGGGCGCTCGGCACGGATGCGCGCGATCAGCTCCCAGAACTGGCGGCGCGACAGCGGATCGACGCCGGTGGTGGGTTCGTCCAGGATCAGCAGGTCGGGGTCGTGGATCAGCGCGCAGCACAGCCCCAGCTTCTGCTTCATGCCGCCCGACAGCTTGTTGGCCGGCCGCTCGGCAAAGGCGGACATGCCGGTGGCGGCCAGCAGGGTGTCGATACGCTGCGCCCGCTCGGCGCGCGACTGGCCGAACAGGCGGCCAAAGAAGTCGATGTTTTCGAACACCGACAGCGTGGGGTACAGGTTCTTGCCCAGGCCCTGCGGCATGTAGGCGATGCGGGGGCAGACCGCATGGCGGTGGTGGCGGTCGGCCATGTCGCCGCCCAGCACCTCCACCCGGCCCTGCTGGATGCGGCGGGCACCGGCAATCAGCCCCAGCCAGGTGGATTTGCCCACCCCGTCCGGGCCGATGAAACCCACCATGCAGCCGGCGGGAATCTCCAGATCCACGCCATCGGCCGCCGCCACCGCGCCATAGCGGTGCTGCAGCCCGCTCAGGCGGGCCACGATGGCGGGGGCCGGCATGGCCGGCGGCGGGGTCTGGACGGGGTGTGTCACGGCAGCCTCGTCTGCAGCGCATCGGGCCAGGCGCGGCTGGCGTCGAGTCGCACATGGGCGATGCCGGGCAGGCCGGTCTTGACGTGTTCGGGGTAGCGCTGCAGCAGTTCGGGGTCGATGCGCGCCTTGACCCGGAACACCATCTTCTGGCGCTCGTTCTGGGTTTCCACCGTCTTCGGGGTGAACTGGGCGACGCTGGCCACGTACGACACCTGTGCCGGAATCACCAGATTGCGCGCAGCGTCGAGCACGATGCGCACCTCGCTGCCCAGCGCCACCCGGCCGGCCGCCATCTCGGGCAGGAAGAAGGTCATGTACACATCACCGATGTCGATCAGGCTGACGATCTTGCCGCCCGCCCCCACCACCTCGCCCGGCTGCACGATGCGGTATTGCACGCGGCCACCGCGCGGCGCGGTCAGCGTGGCATCGTCCAGCTCGGCCTGCAGCTGGGCCACGCTGGCCTGCGCGGCCTCGACCCCGGCGGCGGCCTGCGCCACCTGGGCTTCGGCCGCGGTGATGGCGGCGCGGGCGGCACTGATCTGGGCCTGGGCCACCGCCACCATGGCTTCGGCATTGCGCGCGCGGGCGCGGTCGTCATCCACCTGCTGCTCGGAGGTGGCACGGTCGGCCAGCAGGGTCTGCGAGCGTGCGCTGGTGCGGCGGGCGACCTCGAGTTCGGTGCGGCGCTGGGTCAGCACCGCCTCGGCCATCACCGCATCGGCACGGCGCTGGGCAACGAAGGCCAGCGCGCTTTCGCGGGCTGCGCGGGCACTGGCGGCCTGAGCCTGGGCCTGGGCAAGGCGGGCGGCCAGGGTCTGGGTGTCCAGGTGGGCGATCACCGCGCCCGGTTTCACGAAGTCGCCCTCGTTTACCAGGATGTCGGCCACCCGGCCGGCCGCCTTGGCCGCGACGTCGACCTCGGTGGCCTCGATGCGGCCATTGCCCTGCACAAAGCCCTCATCGACGGCCGCCGGGCGGGCAAAGGTCCATATCACGATACCGGCCACGACCACGCCTGCGACAAGCGCGCTGCGGCTGAGCCAGGTCTGGGTTCGGGGGTTCATTGCATCTCCTCGGAGTCAGGCTGGGGGCCGCCGCCCAGCGCCTTGTAAAGCTCGACGGTGGCGCTCATGCCGGCGCGCAGCAGCTGTACCCGTGCCTGCTCGGCGGCAAACTGGGCACGCTGTGCGTCCAGCACATCCAGGTAGCTGCTGGCGCCGCGCTCGTAGCGCAGGCTGGCCAGGCGGGCGCGTTCGGATTCGGCGCGCAGCAGTGCGTCCTGCTCGGCCAGCTGGCGGCTCAGCCAGTGGCGGCTGGCCAGGGCATCGGCCACTTCGCGGAAGGCGGTCTGTACGGTGGCTTCGTAATCCGCCACCGCGGCAATCTGGCGGGCTTCGGCCAGGTTCAGGTTGGCCCGCGTGCGGCCGCCGTCAAACAGGGGCATGCGCAGGCTGGGGGTAAAGCTCCAGCTGCCGCTGCCCGCCTGAAACAGGCCGTCCAGCCCGGCACTGGCGGTGCCGCCGGAGGCCGTCAGCACAATGTTGGGAAAGAACGCCGCGCGTGCCGCATGCACATTGGCCTGTGCCGCCGCCAGTCGCTGTTCGGCCGCGCGGATGTCCGGGCGGCGGGTGAGTAGCGCGGCCGGCAGGCCCGGGGCGATCTCCGCGTCCAGCCCTTGTCCGGTCAGGGGGCGTGGCGGCGGGGCGGCCAGCGGTGCGTGGCCGGTCAGCTGGGTCAGCAGGGTGTCGGCCTGCGCCGCCTGGCGCTGCAGCGCGGCCAGCTCGCTGCGGGTGGCCAGCAGCAGGGTTTCGACCTGGCGTTGTTCCAGCTCGCTATTGACGCCGACTTCCACCCGCCGGCGCATGATGCGGAAGGATTCCTCGCGGCTGGCCAGGGTCTGTTGCGCCAGCGCAATGCGCTCGTCCAGCTCTCGCGCCAGCAGGTAGGTGTTGGCAACTTGCGCGATCAGCGTGGTTTCGAACGCCCGGCGGGCTTCGTCGGTGGCCAGGTACTGTGCCAGCGCGGCCTCGTTCAGGCTGCGCACCCGGCCCCAGAAATCGATCTCGTAGGCCAGCAGATTGACGCCGGCACGGTATTGCCCGGCCACTGTGGTGCGTCCGCTGACGGTCAGGTCGGCCGGGGTGCGGCTGCGCGTGCCGCTGGCGCCCAGCTCGACCCCGGGGCGTGCGGCGGCGGTCTGGATGTCGTACAGCGCTGCCGCCTCGGCCACGCGTGCCAGCGCCAGCCGCAGGTTGCGGTTGTGCGCCAGCGCCGCGGCAAGGCTGGCCTGCAGGCGCGGGTCGGGAAACATGGCGTGCAGTGCCGGCAGGGCCGGGTCGGCAAGCGGGGTCGCGGCACCCTCAGTGGTGGCCGCGTACTGTGGCGGCAGGTCGGTGACCGGCGCCGGCGGCGGCGTGGTGGTGCAGCCGGCCAATGCCGAGACCAGTCCGATCAGCAAAAAGCGATGACGCATCATGGCGGTGTCCGTAAGCGGGTTCAGCCAGGTCGGGTTCAGCCAGGGCACATCCGTTCCGACTATTTCAACAGATGTTGGAAATATTCTAGGCCAGTCAGCCGCCGTGTGCGTCGCGGATCGCACGCTGTCTGATCTTGATCAAGTGCTGGCGGGGGCCGCGTTGAGCCTGCCTGGCCCGCGTGATACAACCGCAGCACCGTCACCCTTGCTGCGCCCCGCCGCCATCCCGCCGTGCCCAAGACGCCCGCCCCAGCCGCCACTGAATCCAGCCGCAGCCCCGGCCGGCCGCGCGGTCGCGACTCTGATTGTCGCCAGCGCCTGCTCGATGCGGCGCTGCAGGCTTTTGCCACCGGGGGGTATGACGCCACCAGCCTGCGCAAGGTGGCAGCAGGCGCCGCGTGCGATGTGTCGATGGTGGCGCACTATTTCGGCTCCAAGCTCGAACTGTGGCAAGCCATTGTCGACACCGTGGCCGCCCGCATCGAAGCCGATCGCGAGCCGCTGGCCGCGCGGCTGTACGCACCCGGCATCGACATCGACCAGCGTTTGCGCGCCGGTGTCGAGCACCTGTTCGACCAGATCGCCGCCCACCAGCAGTTTGCCCGCCTGATCCTGCGCGAACTGACCCAGGAGAGTGCACGCGCCCAGTATGTCGAGGACCGCCTGCTCAAGCCCAGCCTGGCGCTTTACGCCCCGCTGTGGTCCGAGGCGATGCAGGCCGGCGCGCTCGGCCCCATCGACCCGGTCATCGCCCACATGGCCATGACCGGCTCCATCGCCCTGCTGATCTCGTCGCTGGCCACCGTGTCACGCCTGGGCAACACCGACTATGACCTGCCGCGCCTGCGGGACGCGTTTTGTCAGTGTGTGCTGCGGCAGGTGGGGGCGGGGTGATGACTGCGGCGATGCCGCCCGTCACCACCGAAACCGACCTCAGTCGGCAATCACCAGCGACACATCGATACGCAATTGTTTGCGGTCATAGGGGGCGACATAGCGCTCTGCGCCAAGTCCGAACATGGCCATGAGCTGGCCGCGAGGGGTGGCGATAGCGAGGCGGTCGAGCAGGGAGGGATGACCTTCGCAGGCGAGGAGGTCTGTTGGCGGGATGACAGGCATGTTCAGTCGAAGCGAGTGATCCATTTCAGCACCTCATCGCGTTCTTCAAGAGGTTTAAAAACGCCAAACAGACCTGACTGAGAATACGCCTCGAATCGCACGGTCCGGGTGAACTGGGCGACCTTGCGGTAACGTTCGGGGATGAGTCCGCGATGGGTGTCGCCAAGCTGGGGCAGGGGGCCGGCCTGGATGAGGAGGCCCCCCGGATAGGGATACAGGGTGCAGTCTGGTTCGAGCGCGCGCCGCGCGGCTTCAATGCCGCCAAGTTCTTCGAGGATGGGCTCGCCGAGTACGGTGAGCCAGTTGACGCATTTGATGCGGTTGAAGATGCCCTTGGTTTCCATGACGAAGGGAACGGGAGCATGGATGTCCAGGCCTGGATGACGTTGCAATGTGGCGTAGGTGTAGGGTTGGCCGCTGATGGAGCCGACCTCAAGGATGACGGAGAATCCGGCCTGTCCGTGTGCGGGCTTCAGTCGAGTGGCCCAGGCGAGCACGCATTCGCGTAGGGTGTCGAAATGAAGGCCCCCTTGGCCATTGCTAACGGGGAGGTAACTGGCGTAGTGGGAGAACCTGTTGTTTCGTGCGGACGAGACGAGAAACGAGCCGACCCAAGGCGTCACCGTGCCACCATTACGAGGAAAATCAGGGTGTACATAACGTTTGAACAAAACGCTTTGGTAGCCTTGATCCGAGGGCCAATCGCCGATGAGATTACGTACTTCAGGAATGGGATTGCCTGTCAGTTTCAATATTTTTCCGTCACCTGAGACATCATCAACCAAGTATCGGTCGATGTGATCCTTGAACCGTAGGTAGTAGTCCTCCTGCACGTCGAGCATGTCCAGACGCAATTGTTTGCGGTCATAGGGGGCGACATAGAGCTCTGCGCCAAGTCCGAACATGGCCTTGAGCTGGCCGCGAGGGGTGGCGATAGCGAGTCGGTCGAGCAGGGAGGGATGACCTTCGCAGGCGAGGAGGTCTGTTGGCGGGATGACAGGCATGTTCAGTCGAAGCGGCGAACCCATTTGACAGCTTCTTCACGTCCGACCATGGGCTCGAATACCCTGAACAGCGAGCTTCGATACGCCTCGAATCGCACGGTCCGGGTGAACTGGGCGACCTTGCGGTAACGTTCGGGGATGAGTCCGCGATGGGTGTCGCCAAGCTGGGGCAGGGGGCCGGCCTGGATGAGGAGGCCCCCGGGATAGGGATACAGGGTGCAGTCTGGTTCGAGCGCGCGCCGCGCGGCTTCAATGCCGCCAAGTTCTTCGAGGATGGGCTCGCCGAGCACAGTGAGCCAGTTGACGCATTTGATGCGGTTGAAGATGCCCTTGGTTTCCATGACGAAGGGAACGGGAGCATGGATGTCCAGGCCTGGATGACGTTGCAATGTGGCGTAGGTGTAGGGTTGGCCGCTGATGGAGCCGACCTCAAGGATGACGGAGAATCCGGCCTGTCCGTGTGCGGGCTTCAGCCGCGTGGCCCAGGCGAGCACGCATTCGCGTAGCGTGTCGAAATGCAGTCCTTCTTGCGCGTCTCCGATTGGGAGGTGATTTGTGAAAAACGAAAGTTCATTGTTCCGTTCAGCTGCTACCAGGAAGTTGCTTTCCCACGGGGTGATCCTGCCAGCGTCCCGGGGATAGTCCGGGTGGACGTAACGCCTGAGGAGCTCATTAGCATAGCCTCGATCAGAAGGCCAATCGCCCATCGCGTCCCGGATTGCCGGAAACGGACTCTCGCCCGTCAGTTTGATGATCTGGCCGTCGGGCTGTTTTTTGGAGGGAAAGCGACATCGGTCGATTTGATCCTTGAACCGTAGGTAGTAGTCCTCCTGCACGTCGAGCATGTCCAGACGCAATTGTTTGCGGTCATAGGGGGCGACATAGAGCTCTGCGCCAAGTCCGAACATGGCCATGAGCTGGCCGCGAGGGGTGGCGATAGCGAGGCGGTCGAGCAGGGTGGGATGACCTTCGCAGGCGAGGATGTCTTCTGTGTTGAGCGGCATATCTTTTCCTTGAAGTTCGTCCATCAGAATCCAAACTTGATTCCCATGCGTGCGGCTTGGCCGAGGAAACCGGCGCCGGCGGCGCCTTCACCAAGCGGACCATCGAAGGGGATCAACGCAAGCGCGATTGTGGCAAGCCCCAGACCGACGAGCAGGGCGTAATCGCCAGCACTGGCCTCCGCTTTGGCGGTGACGTCCACAGGCGCAAGTTCGGTGGCTTCCTGCAGATTGGGGTCCCCGCAGCCACCGCATTCGTCAGCTATATTGAACTCCTTGAAGTTTTCGGGATCACCTGTGTGCTTCTCGGCGATTTCCCGGTATTCACGTTCTCGCTCCCCACCCAACTTCCCATTTCCGGTCGGATCGGTCGGGAACTTGACATCGAATATCTTCGACATCCCGTCCTTACCGAACTGGACAAGGTCTGGACGCCGGCTGTTGCCGCGGATGACGTTTGCGGTCGGTTTTCCTTGGTGCGTTCCGCTTTCGATCATGTCCCAACCGCTACCACGGTCGAATGGTACTTCTCGCCAGACATTTGCGTCATCTTTTGGATAGCCATTGTCATAGCATTCGGCCTCGATTTTCTTGTTAAGGCAGTTCTGAAAGGTCTGGCCTTTGCTGAGTGGTTCGGGGCCATCGGTTTTGTGGGCGTTCCAGCATTCACAGGCCATCGTGCACAGCCAGTCGTGGAATTCCGATTCGCTGAGAAAGCCCTGTTGCTCGCCGCACAAGCTCACCGTATTGCGATGATTCATGAACATTTTGTCGGTGAGCCGGCAGGCGGGTTTGCCCTCGAAGAAGACGTCGAAGGAATGGGTGATCCAGTCGGCCTCGGCCATGTGGGTGCCGGAGAGGATGCCGCCCATGGAGCCGGGTTCGTCGAAGACGGAGACGGCGAACTCGGAGCCGAGGTTGGCGATCATGTTGCCGCCGTCGGCGAAGACCGAGGTGGTGCCCTTGGCGAGGTCTTTGGAGTAGGCCTCGTTCTGGTAGGGGATGGGTTTGCCTTTGCTCGGGGTTTTGCACACGTCGGGCAGGGTGTTGTGTACCCAGCCCTGGCTGCCTTTGTGGGCGAGGGTGAGACCGTTGACGTTGATGGTGACAGGCATCTCAGGCTTCCTGTGCGGGAGTCAGGACGAGGGCTGCGCGCAGGGGCTCGTCGCTGCTGGCGAGGACGAGGGTGTTGCGGTCCGGGGTCGTGCCGTGACGGAGGGGGGGAGCGGGGTCGGTGCGCAGTTGCCAGGCGGCGATGGCCAGGTGGGTGGCCAGGCTCGCGCTCATCAGGTCGCCGCTGGCGAGCGCGGGGGTGGTGCGGCGCCAGCCGGGGGCAAGGTGCTCGGCCAGGCGCAGTGCGGTGAAGCCGAATTCGTCGGCCCGGTAGGGTTCGCCGTTGGCGTCGTGGATGAGGTGGCCGATGCGGGTCCCGGCGGGCCCGGCAGCCTCAAGGGCGGCGTGGGCCGCGGCGCTGAGCCCAGCCCCCACGCAGGGCCCCTCGGTGTCGAAGGTGAGCGGCTCGGCGGCGGTGCCCAGCCCGGCTAGATGGCACCACGCTGGTGTCCCTCCGCGAGGTCCGAGCAGCAATGCGGCGGCGGCCTCGCCCGGAATGCGACCATAAGGATTGGCGCGCGCAAGGCCCCGGTACGGGGTACGGGCGCCGTGCACAAGGCCGCGTGCTTCGAGCCCGGCCAGGGTGTCGGCCGCGTGCGGAGAGTCGATTGCGAGCACGAGTGCGGGCCGGTGCCGCTGTTCGATCCAGATGCCGGCCGAGGTGATGGCGATGGCGGTGGCCGCGTGGGTACCGGTCACCACCTCGATCTGGGCCCAGTTGGGCTCAAGCGCTTGAACCAGGCGGGTGATGAGTGCTGGCGGCAGCCCCGGGCGGTCTGCGTCGGGCAGCACCAGCCACAGCGCAATGGCACGCTCGCGCAGGTGAGGAAGCACCGTCTCGGGCAGATGGGTGGCAAGATCGAACAGCGCGGCGTCTGCCAGTTCGAACCAGCGGCGCAGGGGCTCGGGTTGGGTGGGAAACACCGAGCAGCGCACCGGGTGGCCGCAGCGATCGACGTAGCAAGGGTGGCGACGCGTGAGGCACAGCGATGCGCGCACCGCCACCTCGGCCAGTGCGAGCGAAGGGCCGGACGGGAAGACGCAGCCTGCTGCCAGCACCGACAATGGGGCCCAGCCCCCAGGCGGTGCACTCATTGCTGTGGCTCCGGTTGGTCGAGTGGGCGATGCTTGACGGTAATGATGGTGCGATCGAGCAGGTTCACCTTGGGATGGCAGGGCAGCGCCATGTGATGGACGATGCTCACCCGCGGGTAGTCGGGTTCGAGAATGACCGTGTGGATGGTGCTGCGACTGCGCTGGCGGGTGCCGTCATAGAACCAGGTCTCGAAGCCGAGCGAGAGCTTGGGCAGGGGGAACTGCAACAAACCCTCGTGCCCGAACCCAGGCGGCGTGAGGTGGATCAGCCCGACCGGTTCACCGCCGCGCAACCGGCCCGGGTATTGCTGCTCGGGCGGTGCGGTCTGCCAGTGGCGCGGATCGAGATCGGCTGGCAGCAAGGGATGCCGACTACGCCGCCAGGCCTCGTCATAGGTGCCAGCGTAGCGCATGCGTGCTGGCCAGTGGCGGGGTACGGGGCCGAAGCCGACCGCGGGCGGGCGGTCCCAGGGTAGCTTGAGGCGCTGGATGTGATGCTCCACATTGGGTAGTGCGCACGCAGCCCCGTCGCTGACTACGCCGCAGCCGTCTGGGTTGGGCAAGGCTTCTCCGGTCTTCGGATCGAGACCGCCGAAGGCGCGGCTCCAGGTGAGGGGCATGCGTTCGAAGGGCTCGGGCGGGCTCGGCTTGACCCATGCCAGGCTGCGTACCCAACGGCGGTTGCCGAAGACGCGTGCCTCGCGGATCAACTCACCGACCCGAAAGCCGATGTCGAGCGTGGTCACGGGTTTGGCGGCGGGTGCATGGGCGTGACCGAGGAGGATGACATCGGTGGCGAGCTTGGCCGGGCCAAGGTCGGTTTCGGTCACCAGGGTTCCGTTGTCGTCGGTCACCGGTCCGTGGGCGACCGGGGGTTGCAGGTCGGCCGGTCGGGTGCGCCCGCGCGGATCGATGTCATAGGTGGCCTTGACCGCGACGATCCAGATCTCGCGTCCCTCCGGGTCGCGGATCCAGCTACCGGCGGCGGCGAAGGGGCTGCGGTTGTCCAGTTGCCACATGTGTAGGTCAGTTCAGCTCGATGCGTCCGCCGGCGATCCGGTTGACGTCATCGGCCTCGCTCAGGATGTACTGGCCGCGCAGCACGATCTTGCCGTTGGGGTATAGGGTGAGGCTGGATTTTCCACAGCGAAGCACGATACGTTGTGTGGCGGTGAGTTCGAGTTCGGCCGGCGGCTCCAGGGGGGGGTTATTTGCCTTCGTTCTGGTGTGGGACGCGGTAAGCTGATCAAGGTCGATCTCGAGGGTTTCGTTCATGATGTGGGCTCCAGGTCGGGGTCGAGTCGGGCAAGCGTGGCGTACTGCATGGAAGCGGGTGCGGTGGTGTCGAGTGCACAGCCGGGGGTGTGGCGCTGGAGCATCCATGCGGCCGCGGCCCGCCAGTTCAGCGGGGCATGTCTGAGCAAGGTCAGCAGCTTGTGAGGGGTGCGGGGCTGCCCCAGCAGATATGGCTGCTCGCTGTCGAACGATGTCCGATGCTGCGCCCACCAGTTCACAAAGCCCCTGTGCTCAGGCCATGGCAGATCGCGGTCCGGGTCGGGCTTGGGTCGTGCCGGGTCACGGAGCAGGCCCGCAGGTGGGGCCGGCGCCAGCCAGCCGTCACGGTCGGGGACGGCGCCGGTGATCATTGTCAGTACGTGTGCGGCGGTGCGTGCGTGGGTTGGGTTCTCGAGCAGTGTGACCAGGTGGGGTACGCTTTGGACGCTGCCATGCCAGCCTAGCGCGATCAGCATGCGGCGATCGCTCCCGGTCCGCTCATACAGTGCCCGCAAGAAGCGCCGTCCGCGGGTGCCGGGTTCGGCTGCGAACAGCGCGCTCCAGCGCTCGCCGTCGATACCCGGTTCCAATGCCCGCTCGAAGTGCTGTTCGAGCACTGCGTCTCGCTCAGCCTCACTCCCGAACAGGAGTTGATGTCGACACAGCGCGCGCAAAGTCCGCGTATCGGATGCGATGTGGGTAAGTGCGCGAACGGGGACCCAGTCGGGTCGGTTGCACAGGCGCGCGGCACGCAGCAGTAGGCGCAACCCCTCGGGCGACTGAGCATCGGGGGCCGGATGTGTCGCTATGTCGAATCGTGCGTGCGTGCGCAGACGCAAGCGCACCAGACGGCTCATCTCGGTGGGGGCTTGTGTGTGGCTCGAGGCCACCTGAACGTCTGCGGGCGTAACCCAGTCAAGGGCAGAGATGAATGCGCTGCGCAGATGCGGTAGCGCCTCCGCCATAGCCGCGCAGGTGGCGAAACGGTGTGTGTCACGCACGACGCAGGCTTGTATGACGAGAGCGAAGAGACTGCGTGCATCGAGCTCTTCGGACAAACGCGTTCGACTGGTTCGCAGGCCCGGCTCGCCGAGGTGACGCAAGCCGTCTACCGCATACCACATGCCGTGCTCGCGCTCGCCTAGCGTGGCCAGATTGGCTTCCAGATCTGCGAGCAGGCGGGTGCGGCGGCGCCAGTCGAATCCCAGCCGTTCGAGGAACTGCTCTGTGAGCGGTTCGTAGGTGCTCTGGCTGATCGACATTTCAGTCAGTGCCGATGAGTTGCGTTGGCTTCGAACTCGACCGCGTACAACTCTGCGATCAGGGGAGGGTTCATCAAGATCGGTTGGTTTGTCTGGGATATGAAAATGATATTCGAGTTGTCTGAATATGTCGATGTTCTAGGCCGGGCGAGCCGACGCGGAGATGTTCTCCGTCGCACTCAGCGAAGCTTTGTCGAGTTGAGTTGTCGGTTATCCGGGGGGACTCGAAGACCGATCGAGTGTCGCGGGTTCATCGCTGGGGATGAGGTAGCGCCCACTCTCGCAGTACACCTAGGGGGCGGACGGGACGCATCACCGGGTCGATGGGGGCTGTTTCCAGCGTTCGTTCGGGGGCAACTGCATCCTCTGCTGCCAGTCGAGTGCGCTTTTTATCTGGTCGTCGTCGGCACCGATGTCGCGCAACATCGCTTCGTTGAAGGGGATCCCGTCGTGTATCCAGTCGTCGATCTGGCGGTAGGGCTGGGGTAGCAGCACTTCTTCGTCGTACCACTTGAGCACGCGGCGCACGGTATCGTCGTCCGCGCCGTGCGCGC
>NZ_QKOE01000030.1 GCF_003226565.1 Parazoarcus communis SWub3 = DSM 12120
GTGCAGCGTCCGGATGGCCCCGTGCTGGGCTCTCTTCAATCGCGCTACGCGCTCCATCCGAGAACCCAGCACGGCAAACCGCACACCAACCGATTTTGCACGAAAACAAAATACAAGGGCGGGGTGATAACCCCGCCGGCATCGGCACCACATCTCACCCAAATGACAAATACCCACAAAGCCCAATTACATCCAAATTGCATCAGTGTAAAAAATTCCGACATTCAATGACTTACACCAAAAAAAATGCCTTTCTCCTAGTCTTCTGCAATATCGTCGTAACACGCCGGCCCTAGCCTTCGAAGACTCAAACAATTCAAAGCGAGCCGACATGAAAGCAAAAATCTGCGCCCTGGCCCTGACCGCCGCGCTTACTGCGCCGGCCCAAGCCAGCATCGCCAGCCTCGACCTTGGCAACTACCAACTGACGGCCACCTACCTGCTGCCCCAGGTCACCGCGTCCGAGGCTTCGGCCGTGACCTGGAACTGGGATACCGACACCTTGTTCGTGATCGGTGACGAAGGCGACTACGTCGTGGAAGTCGACAAACAGGGCAATCAGCTGAGCAAGATGAACCTGTTTGGCTTCGACGACACCGAAGGCCTGACCTATGTCGGCAACAACCAGTTCGTCATCGTCGAAGAGCGTCTGCAAAACATCTACCTGTTCGACTACAACGCCAACGGCGCCGTGGGTCGCAGCTTTCTGCAAAGCGTGTCGATCGGCCCCACCACCAGCAACATCGGGCTGGAAGGCATCTCCTACGACCCGCTGAACGGCGGCTTCGTGCTGGTCAAGGAAAAAGTCCCACAAGCGGTATACAGCGCCTCGGTAGACTTCAACACCGGCAGCGCCACCGTCACCGAACTGGTCGCCCGTGAAAACCTGTTCAGCCAGCTTTTTGGCACCCTGGATCTGGCCGAAGTACAGGTGCTGAGCACGGTCCCCTCGCTGGTCGGCACCTCGTTTCAGGATCACCTGCTGATCCTCAGCCAGGAAACCCCCTTGCTGCTGCACACCACCCGCGACGGGCAAGTCCTGGGTAGCTTTGACCTGTCGGCAATCGGTACCGACATCGAAGGCCTGACCATCGACAGCAAGGGAACCCTCTACCTGGTCGGCGAAACCCCGATGCTGTACGTGCTGACGCCCACCATCGCCCCGGTACCCGAACCCGAAACCTACGCCATGTTGCTGGCCGGCCTGGGCCTGATCGGCTTCATGCGTCGTCGCAGCCAGCGCTAAGTCACCCCACTTCACCGACACCAAGGAAATCACCATGAACCAACTGCTTCCCCTGCTGCTCGCCGCCGCCCTCGCCCCTCAGGCGGCCCAGGCCAACGTCAACATCACCGAATGGATGTATGGCGGCGGTAGCGGCGAGTTTGTCGAGTTCACCAACCTGGGCAACAGCGCGGTGGACTTCACCGGCTGGAGCTACGATGACGACAGCCGCCTGGTCGGGGTGTTTGATCTGAGCGCATTCGGTATTGTCGGCGCCGGTGAATCGGTGATCATCACCGAAATCGATGCCGACACCTTCCGTCTTGACTGGGGTCTGTCCGCCAGCGTCAAGGTGCTGGGGGGTTACACCAACAACCTGGGGCGCGCTGACGAAATCAACCTGTTCGACGCCTCGGGCAACCTGGTAGATCGCCTGACCTATGGCGACAACGCCGCAGCGGGCGGCCCGCGTACCCAGAACGCCAGCGGCTACGCCGGCAGCTTTGCCGCACTCGGCGCCAACACCGCCACCGCCTGGGTGCTGTCGTCGGTCGGCGATGTCGAAGGCTCATACATGTCGTTGTCGGGCGCCATCGGCAGCCCCGGCGTCACCAGCTTCGCCGCACCGGTACCGGAACCCGAAACCTACGCCATGCTGCTGGCCGGGCTGTGCTTGGTGGGTTTCATGGCCAAGCGCCGCAAATCACAGCAACTGGCCGACTAAGCGCGGCCACCCGCCCCATGCAAAACGGCGAGCCGATGCTCGCCGTTTTGCATTGCGGCACGCCTGAACCTCAAATAGGCACGCAAGCGCAACAAGACCACCTTCGCATCATTAGTTCGCCACGGCTTTGCAGACACCGCAACCAAGACGCTCCGTATACGATCCGGATTTCAAGCTGGGCGGGGTGACGCCCCCGCCCCACCGCTCGAACTTACCCCCGCGCGTCACCCCAACGCAGGTCAAACGTATCGTCACCCACGTAGGTGGCATGGCCGCTGCGATCCACGCAGTACTGGAAGGAGAGGATCTTCTCTTCCACCGTCTGCCCCTCACCCACCCGGGTGTAGTCGAACAGCACGCTGCGCTCAATGCGCGAGCCAGCGCGCAGGTGGCAACCGCGGCCGATCCAGGTGGGGCCGATCACCGACACGCCCGGCTCGATGCGGACGTTGGAGCCGATGTAGCACGGCCCCACGATCTGTACGCTGTCCCATGCAATCGACGTATTCAGGCCCACCCACACACCGGGGCGGATCTCGCGGCCCGGCATTTCCATCTGTGCCACTTCGCCGCGCAAGACACGCTGCAACACTTCCCAGTAATCGGTCAGACGGCCGATGTCGATCCAGTTGAAGAAGCGCTTCTGCGCATAAAAAGGCAGATCCTTCTCCACCAGCATCGGAAACAACTCGCTGCCGATGTCGAACTCGCGCCCCGGCGGCACCAGATCAAGCACCTGCGGCTCAAAGATGTAGATGCCGGTACTGGCCAGCGTGGACAAGGCCTCTTCGGGTGCCGGCTTTTCCTGGAAGGCCTTCACCCGGCCGTCTTCGTCGGTGACCACCACGCCGTAGTTCTTGACCTGCTCGCGCGGCACATCCAGCGTCACCACGCTGGCCAGCGCACCCTTGTGACGGTGCTCTTCCAGCGCCGACCGGATGTCCAGATCCACAATGGCATCGCCACACATCACCAGCGTGGTTTCATCAAAGAAACCGCCAAAATCCTGAATCTTGCGCATCCCACCGGCCGACCCCATCGCCTTGGGCACAATCTCGCCGTGATCCCGCTTGCCCTCGTAGGAATAGCCGATCTCCACCCCCCAGCGATGACCATCGCCAAAGTAGTTTTCGATCTTGTAGTGGTTGAACGCCACATTGATCATGATCTCGCGAATGCCGTACTTGGCCAGATGCTCGATCAGGTATTCCAGCACCGGTTTGTTCAGAATCGGCACCATCGGTTTGGGCAGGTTCTTGGTAAGCGGGCGCACCCGTGTTCCCTGACCTGCCGCGAGAATCATTCCCTTAGCCAACACACTCTCCCTGGTTCAAACACATCAATATGCACCCGGCCGGCACCCCCGGCCAGCCGCCGCTCAATCGCCCCCGAACAGATCGCGGGTGTACACCTTGGCCTCGACATCACGGATGTCGTCGGTCAAGCGGTTGGCCAGAATGATGTCAGCCTCGCGCTTGAACGTCTCCAGATCGCGCACCACCCGCGACCGGTAGAACTCGTCCTGTTCCAGCGCCGGTTCGTAAATGATGACCTCGATGCCCTTGGCCTTGATCCGCTTCATCACGCCCTGAATGCTCGAGGCGCGGAAGTTGTCCGAGCCTGCCTTCATCACCAGCCGATACACCCCCACCACCTTGGGATTGCGGCGCACGATCTCGAACGCCACAAAATCCTTGCGCGTGGTGTTGGATTCGACAATCGCGTGGATCAGGTTCTGCGGCACGTTGCGGTAATTGGCCAGCAACTGCTTGGTATCCTTGGGCAGGCAATAGCCGCCATACCCAAAAGAAGGGTTGTTGTAGTGGTTGCCGATGCGCGGATCCAGACACACCCCCTCGATGATCTGGCGCGTATCCAGACCATGCGTGCTGGCATAGGTGTCCAGTTCGTTGAAAAAGGCCACCCGCATCGCCAGGTAGGTGTTGGCAAACAGCTTGATCGCCTCGGCCTCGGTGCTTTCGGTGAACACCAGCGGTACATCCTGCTTGATCGCCCCCTGCACCAGCATCGCCGCAAACGCCTCTGCCCGCGCGCTGCGTTCGCCCACCACAATGCGCGACGGGTGCAGGTTGTCGTACAACGCCCGCCCTTCGCGCAAAAACTCGGGCGAAAAGATGATGTTGGCCGGCCGTCCCTGCGCCAGCGAGAAGGCTTCACGTACCTTCTGCGTGTATCCCACCGGCACGGTGGATTTGATCACCATCACCGCGTCCGGGTTGATGGCGATCACATCGCGAATCACCGCCTCGACAGAGGTCGTGTTGAAGTAATTGGTCTCGGGGTCGTAATCGGTGGGCGTCGCGATCACCACAAAATCCGCACCTTCGTAGGCCTCGCGCTTGTCGAGCGTTGCCCGCAGATTAAGCGGCTTGTTGGCCAGGTAGTCTTCGATCTCGGTATCGACGATCGGCGACTGCCGGCGATTGAGCATCTCGACCTTTTCGGCAACCACATCCAGCGCAACGACATCGTTGTGCTGGGCAAGCAAAATAGCGTTTGACAGACCGACATAGCCTGTACCAGCGATAGCAACTTTCATGTTCGGATATTCCACTTTACCAAATGCAGCCGAAATACATCTCACACGCAACCATACCGCACCCGCCAAATCCAACGCCATGGAACACTGTCTCCAGCCGGCAGCAGGCGCGCTTCCTTGTCGTGCCACTCCTGCGCTTGCTGACGACAGCCCTAGCCGTCGCCATCACCTTTCAGGCCAAGAGAGCGTCCGCCATCAACCACGAAATTCTGCCCGGTAACGAAGCTCGCGCGAGAGGACACCAAGTAAGCCACCATTTCAGCGATATCCTCGGGCTTGCCATAACTATTCATCCAGTTTGTTCGCCCAAGCTGTTCAAGTTGGGAAGCGGTGATCTCTCCACGTTGCACAATGCCCGGGGAGACGCAGTTCGCGGTGATCCCGAAACGGCCTAGCTCCATGGCTATTGACTTGGTAAAGGCGATGACTCCACCTTTTGAGGCCGCGTACTCCGCGAAATCCGCCTTACCTTGCACGCCCAACACACTTGAAATGTTGATAATACGTCCGGACTGAGCAGGCACCATCACCTTGGCGGCCTCTCGACAGCACAAGATAGCGCCCCTGAGATTAACATTGAGGACCTGATCGATCACATCAGTGCTCTGCCCAATCAAGGGAGAATGAGCCCCTCGAGCGCTGCCACCCGCACTATGCACCAAAATATCGATGCGCCCATGACGACCAGCAACAGCAGCAAACGTCCGGACGATATCTGCCTCGTCCGACACATCGAGCCTTTGCGGGTAAGCCTTTCCCCCCAAACCTTCAATCTCTGAAACAACCGTGGCGATCTTATCCGGACTCATGCCGCAAACATAAACGGTCGCACCTTCAGCGGCCAGACAGCAAGCAATGCTGCGACCAATCGAGCCGCTACCGCCCGTAACAATGGCGATCTGATTTTGTAGCGCGGATCCATCAGCAACGCGTATTTCATACGGAACCGTAACAGGAATCCGCGGAAGACTCCGATCACGAAGCCCCCGCAGCTTTCGCCGAACGCGTCCCGGAAGAATTTTCTTTAACAAACTCATGAATGAACATCCTTATCGGGAAATACCCAGGCGACGGGTGACAAAACGGATCGCCAGACTACGCTCATCACGATGCAAGCCCACTGCAGCAACGCTCAAAACCACAGAGACGCCAGCTACACAGCACACCAGAATTGCCCAAGGCAAAGTATCCGGTACATACTGGCGGAACAAGATCGGCGCAATAGGCGCTAATAGCAGCACAGCCGCGCAACGCAGCAAGACATCATGAGCAAAGCGGCGGATCGACAGCATAATTGAGCGCCTCAAAAAACAAAGACGAGTGAAGGCAATTACTGTGGACAAGAGTATCGCAACCATGAACACAATCTCCGGCCCATAGCCATAGACAAGCAGAATATAACTGAGCGGCAAATTCAACATACCGATCGAGCTAAGCGTCAGATGATAGGCTTTGACACGACCGGTTGCCGATTGGGCTGCACCCGCAACACCTGCAAAACTCTCGATCTGCAACTGGACAAGAATCAACTGGACAAAAATGACTGCGTATTCGGGCACACTTACCAGCCATAAACCCAATAGCGCCTCGGTCTCTATCAGCACTGGCAAGACAATCACCAAAACAAGAAAGAATGCCAGCCGCGCCCCCTTGAGAACCAGTACATGCATCTTCGCCATCTCGCCTGCAGCATATGACTTTACGATCTGCGGGTTGAGTGCATGAATAAAGCTACTCGTAAAGCTCTGAATCGCTGTATTTACCTGCAACGCCAGTCCGTAAGCTGCGTTGACGAGGGTACCGAAGATCACATTGAGAATGACATTCGCACCTTGCAGCCGCAATGCAATTGACAGATTGCTGAAGATGCTCCAAGAAGAGAATGAAAGAATCTCGCGAAACAGTCGTTTATCCCTACGTGGTCCAGTATGACACTCCTGAAAGTGGCGCCAAGCATACCAAGCGTAAACACACGCAACCACAATCGAAACAAACAAGGTAAGTACCGCAAACGCCTGCAATCTGTCACCAGACAGTTTAAAAAGCGCGTAAGCCACCGCAAGTTTCAAACTGACATCAAGAATACTGACGTAAGCAAACGCGGTCATGCGCTCATTCGCAATGATCGCTGCGTTATAAGGTGCCGAAATCACATTGAATAGAAAGGCTAGCAGTGCGCATTGAAACACCCAGTTCGCAGCCACCAACCGGTCCGGAGCAATCGTCAACTGATTGTTCAAAAACCATAGACCTGCCGTCTGCGCAACAACCAGGATAATCAGTGCCAGCAGAAGATGGATGAAAAGGCAGGTGGCAAACACCCGCCGCACATCCGCATCAGAACCCGATCGCCCCTTCTCAAAATTAAGAAAACGTTGCGTCGCGGCAACCATTGCTGCATTGAGAAATCCCATCAGCAACATCAACCCGCCAACCACGCTGAACAACCCGAAGTCGCTTACCCCTAAGGCCTCAAGAACGATCCTTGAGGTGTAAAGGGCGACCCCCATTGTCAGGATCGTACGAAAGTACAACGCCAGCGTATTCCTGGCTATCCTGCGACCATTCTCGCCCATGCCCTCAGCCCTTAGCCCTTAGCCAACTGCATTAGCGAAACAGTTTAGGCAACTCGCGTTTCAATCGACGACGAACCTTGTCACCAAAGGTGATTTTGTTCAAACCGCCCAGATATGCCTTGAACTGCCGGACGTCATCCTCCTTGACACTGAAGACCTCTACAAGGACCGGGCCGGGCTCTTCGGAACTCGTCAGCACGTCAAGCGCAGCGTCACATTCGGCGGCAGTCCTTGCTGAGATATAGCGGAAACCCAAAGACTCTACCCATCCCTGTGCGGACGTGACATGACCGGCCGACACGTGTCGGGACAACTGTGGCGCCTGGCTCTCGCTCAGCGGCACGTGCATCACGCCGCCCCCCTCATTGTTCAACAGCAAGATCCTCAGACTCTTGGACAGATGTCGATTCCACAACGCATTCATGTCATAGAAGAAGGTCAGATCCCCAATGACAAGATAAACCGGCTCTGCGCTTGCTGCCGCATAACCTACGGCCGTCGACATGCAACCGTCGATCCCATTCACCCCACGATTACAGAACGAAGTAATCGTGGGATCGGAACGGAACAGATGCACCATACGAATGGGTAAGCTGTTGGCGATATGTAGTTTCGCATGCTGCGGGAGTTTGCGGACGAGCTGACCAACAGCATAGATCTCGCCAAACGTTGCCTGTGGCTCCGAAATATTCCGCTCTACTGAGGCCCACGCATTGAAGTATGTACCGCTTGCTTTCGCACCAGCAAAACCGCACATCCTTTCAAAGAAGAATGCCTCGCGAGCTGCAAACATGGTAGTCAGCCGCCTGAACGGATCGGCAACACGACTCGTACCGAGATCCCATACTTCAAATGGATTATCCAGTGTTGAAAGATAACCTTTCAACCCACTATTGAAGGTGTAGTTACCAAATAGCGTAATGACAATATCCGGTGCCAGCTCGCTGGCCTGATCAATCGTCATCGCGCGGAGCGCAAGATAGGCGCTCTTTATCGCTCGAGAACTTCGGCAATTGGAAAGGCGGTCAACCAATATCGCACAATCAAACATCTCGACAAAACGCTCGACAGCCTGACCGAGACGTTCGTCCACCGGCGCAGCCTGACCCCAGACGATCAGAACTTTTCGTCCTGAAAGCTGACTCGCGTAACGTTGCCAAACGTAATCGTCTGCATCGGCATCAACCCTTGTAATCCTTCGTACAACAGGCAACTTCTCAGTAGAAAACTTGTCCGTGTGATGACTTTCGATCGGGCAGTTCAGATGAACCGGACCTCGTCCGTGATGATCCAGCTCGAGGAAAGCCTCATTGATCACACGATTGCAGTACCATTCCGAAAGCGCATTCTTGACCTCTGTCAGCTGCCCCTGGTACCGGATAAATCCGTCGTAAACCCCTTTCTGGAGGCACATTTGCTCCTCCTTCTGGTTCAACAACTCGGGGAGACGATCTGCAGTCAGCACAACAAGGGGCAACCCCTGGTAGAAGGCCTCAACAACTGCCGAGCCATAGTTGATTGCCGAAGTCCCCGATGTACAACAAACCGCGACAGGCGCCCCCGTCTGCTGAATCAAACCCAAGGCAAAGAATGCCGCACTGCGCTCATCCACAACCGAATAAAGCGTGAAGTCGGGGTCCTGTTCCATTGAGCGAATAAGAGGGTAATGTCGGCTACCCGGAGAAATCACCGCCCTCAGAATACCGTGTTGTTTCATGAGGGAAATGAGATGAAGAATCAGCTTATTATCGGAATACACGGTTACGCTCAAGCCCAATTATTGATCGAATACACTTCAAGAAACCTGCAGCCCTGCCATGAGGACCAACACGGATCTCCGCAGAAGAACAACATCATTCAGAAATTAAAGAATCAAACAACAATCACCGAAAATCACTCGAATAAAAATAACCGCCAACCATGATCCGGCATCTTCATATATCAGAAACCTAACCCAGGGTTAAAAATTTCTCAATTCCCACACATGCAAATGCACTGTAAAAAGAGATCAACAATCAACTGTGCCACCGAGTGCCCCATCAATAAACATCTCGGACAACATTCGCTTCTCAGCCAGCTTTTTGTTTACCTTATCGAAATCGATTGGCTCACGCATGATCTCGCAGGCCATCCCCGATCGGTACGCATCCTCCTCAACCAGACGGTGGGAGAGACCGAGCATATCCAGAAGCGACGTGAATCTACTTGTTCCGCGCAGCGAGTTTGCGATAGCAATAAATGGTTTATTGAAAAGGATGGCGAAAACCATGCCATGAAACGAATCAGTTACGACAAATCCGGCTTTCTTGAACGCAAACACCCACTGCGGCACCGTCGCGTTGGAACACAGCCCGAGGTCGTGACGTCCAAATCCCGCCCCCAAGGCGGTGTTAACCTCTTCCAGCATCTGATCACGAACTGACGAGCGATCAAGAACATAGGAGACAAGTGTCTTACCTGCATCGGATTGGTCATCGAAGGAGCGCGCGTCAAAACGTCGGTAGAACTCAGAACCTACCAGAAGCGTAGGATCCAGCACATGAACACAATCCTCCCTTCCCAACTCACGGCATACACTCACACCACTCGCCTCACGGGTCGAGACAGCATCAAACGCTGCAAGCAATCCCCTAATTGCATCTACCTTCTGGGGATTCTGCCAGTGATCCTTACCAAACGACGCTGCATATGCAATCCTTTTCGTACTGCATCCATTCAGGAAATCCAGGAAATAACGCTCGCAATCGTAAAAGCTATAGTCCCACCGCCAGACTTGATCACTACCCACTATGACTGCATCAAATTTTTCGCGGGCGGCCATACTGCGAAAAGCACCCTTCGATGTCAGCGCTTCCGTGCGGGCCGGCAAGAACGACTCCAAAAAGCGCTTGTGCTGCTGCAGTTTCATGTACTTGTAACGAAAGTTCTTGAAATTCTGACCTGGGACATACTTGAGAACACCACCGACCGCACGCTTCCACGAACTGAGATGCTTGCCGGCGTTGTTGATTGATACGACCTCATATCCTCTGTCACTCAGATATCCATAGAGGGCAACAGCCTGCAGCATTCCTCCATAGTTATCGACCAATGGAAGACTCATCACGCCGATTTTCTTCATGTCAGATTTCACAACCATCGTCTGTCAATACCCACACGAAAATACCTTGTATCTGAAATAAAATTTCGAAAACAAACCCTGTAATTCAACAGCCAACCAGATTTTTCAAACATTCACCCAAAATCGAGCATGCTGTTCGGACAATCACATATTGACAAAATAAGCCTTTGTATATTGATGAACATCATCTCTAGCAAGCAGTGCGTCGACTGAAAGCCAGTGCATCTCCGAGTGCTGCGCATCAAACTCAATCCGGGGCTCCGTCAGGAGTTTTAACCGATAAGCCAATACAATGTAATGTGTCGAGACGCCCGACTCGCCTTTGAAATTATCGTCATAAAAGTGTTGATACACCCCGCAGGCGCGCCAGTCTCCAAGGTTAGGATGGATACCCAACTCCTTGCGAACAACTCTTCCGAGCGCATGACTGATACATTCATCTTTCAGAATTCTGCCACCGGGTACAAACAAGGTTCCTTGTGCCGGACGATTCGTCCTGCGCCCAAGCAAATAACGACCACTGCTGTCTTCCACCAAAAGGTCAATCGAAACAAGGGGCATGGAAGCCACCATATCGAGAAACCTTGAATCGTCGTAAAACGTCTGCATCAGGATCACCGATAAACAAGCTGTTTAACCGCACCTAGCACAAACAAGGTATTGGTAACAAAATAGCGCCGCCATAGTCTGCGCGGTTCGCTGGCCAGACGATGCAACCATTCGAGACCATTCCGCTGCATCCATAGCGGCGCACGTTTAATTGTTCCCGCGTGATAGTCAAACGCCGCACCGACGCCTACCATTACGCCAAAAATTCTGCCTCGGTGGTCCTGCATCCACTTTTCCTGCTTCGGACATCCGAGACTGACCCAAACCGTTCCGGCACCAGAGTCATTTATCATACTAACGATCGCATTATCCTCCTCAACCGACAACGGCCTGAAGGGAGGCGAATAAGCCCCTGCGATTTTCAAGTTGGGAAACCGTGACGCAAGCACTTCCCTCAACTTCTGCAGGGTGTGCTCGGCTCCACCGTAAAGGAAGATGGACTCGTCACGTGACGCGGCCTCCTCCATATAGCGCCACATCAAATCTGGGCCGTTAATGCGCTCTTGTGCACCAAAGCCAAGCTTTCTCAACATCCACGCAACCGGCGCACCATCAGGCGTCGCCAGATCCGCGTCGTTAACGACCGCCCTGAACACCGGGTCCTGAGTAGCCGTCACCACAGAGTGGGAATTGCAGATACACACGTATCGACTCTGTCTGGATTTAGCCCAGTCGCGAATCCGTCCCAAGGCCTCAGTCCAGGTTACGGCATCGATGAACGCAGCACCCAGAAGCGTGGCTCCCCGCTTTGCATTAACTCGATCTACCATTACTGCCCCCTCAAACTTTCAGTGCGGACTCGATGCCATCGGCAAACCGCTTGACCATGTTGTCGACCGTGTAGCGATTACTGTCAGCGAGGGCCGCAGCCTTCATACGGGCAAGGCGTTCTTTATCACTGAGCAGATCGAGAACGGCCCCGCCGTAACTTTCGACAGAATCTTCCGTCATCAAGCCATTCACGCCATCCTCAAGATAAGCAACCTCGGGCGAATGTCGGGCCGTGCGGGTCGTCACCATCACCAGACCGGAGCAGAATGCATCCACAATATGCAATCCAACAAGCCCCGGATTCAAGATGACATCACCAGCACGAAAATAAAGTGCCTTCTCCCTCCCCTTCTTGACCCCAAGAAGATGAATCCAGGGACGCGTGGCGGCGCATTCCTTCATGAAGGGCATTGAGGGTCCATTCCCAATGACTATCAAACTAAATGTAGGCAACTTCTCCTTAATCCAGTCCGCGCTAGAAATAAGTAGCTCTAACTTCTTATCAGGGTATAAAGATCCACAGAAAATACCGACCGGAGCATCCTTCTCGATACCAAGATTTGTCTTAGCAGAAAGAACCTCCTCACTGCTCCAACTCGCAAGATCCGCCTTGAATTCGTCAGTATCGATTGCATTCTCTAAGGAGGATATTCGACCCGCTGCAAAGCCAGCGTTCTTGAGAATATCTACAGTCATTTGAGTGTAAGCGA
Organism: Parazoarcus communis SWub3 = DSM 12120; assembly: GCF_003226565.1. GTDB lineage: Bacteria > Pseudomonadota > Gammaproteobacteria > Burkholderiales > Rhodocyclaceae > Parazoarcus > Parazoarcus communis. The sequence goes on from NZ_QKOE01000030.1 coordinate 12,297, forward strand.
ACCACCAATCCACACGAGTAAGCAAAAAACTCTTCCATCGTTCGCGAAAACCGGTCGGGACGTCACTCTGAAAGTTTTTACCATGCCCCCAGTAAGCAACTTTCTTACGAGAAAAAAGTCGACTAAATAGGATTGGATAATTAGAAAGTATCCTGCTTTCCTGCATGATTACATATAGATCGGAGTCCTTAACGGAATCAGGAACCGGCTGCCAAAGCACATCCCTCTCTCCGAACTCCCAGAAGCGGTTAACCACTACATTAGCCCAAGGAAGCTCACCCACATCGTTTTTGGGAATTTCTCTACGACTAGGCTGCCCATGAACGAGCGACAGACTAACCCCTCGCCTCTCGCACTCCGTTTTTAAGCGATCAAAGAAATTTACTCTATAGTGCAAAAGACGATGCTGAAAAATTGCAACCTTCACGAACGCGACCTCCGAAACAATGGATTTATGATACATGAATCAAATCCCTTTTCGGAGAATTTGTAGTCTCCCAGTTTCAGAGACTGCTCATGATCAGCAATATCTTCTTCACTGGTATAGCGTCTTCCTAGCACCCTAGCCGGCACGCCACCTACCACTGCATACTCAGGAACATCACTGGTAACAACGCTTCCGGCCGCAACAATCGAACCTCGGCCCACGCGGACTCCCGTTAGTACAACAGCTCCATACCCAATCCACACATCGTCGCCAACAACAACCTCTTGTTCGCGAAAACGACTTGGGTATTTCTGACTAGCGACCCAAGGGGAAAACCGAACCGGTACACCAACCACAGAAAAGTCGTGATCATTTCTACCAACAAATGCGACTCTATTAGCAATCAACACGTAGTCACCAACCCTGCAATTGGCTTCAATATTCACATCCTTTCCAATATACACACACCTACCAAGCGAAACATGATCCGGGGCCCATATCCTTGCGCCCTTTCCAACATGTAGCCCATCTCCGTACGTCAGAAATCGAGACTTCCCCATCACAGTAAGGAAGGTTCGCAATCTTCTAAGAAAAGCCATTAAAAAAGCCACATCATCCCCTAGTTGAAGAACGCAAAAGGCCTGATGAAATGCATAATGACGCCACCTTTGTACCAGAACGGAGATGTCATCAACCGCGCTTCTACATAGAGCACAGCCATGACCAACATCACCGGAACACTCAACACATACGGGACAATCTTGACCAGAATCAGCACGCTGACCGCAATCATCAGCATCCGCATGCTCTCCATGTAGAAGTACATGCGCAGAAACGGCAACGGCTCGGAGTATGTTCCAACAAGAAATGAAACATACATCAACCATGAAATAAGCAAGGCAACGCAGAAAAAACGAACCTCAGGCGTCGTGATTCGGCGGTACAGAAAAGCAAATGCCATGAAAACAACCAGGTCAAAAACATGGACATACCAAGCAATTGCCCCATCCGACTTGCCAATGGTGTAATAGCCTCCGCCCCCAGCCAGACGGACAAAAGCAAACCCCAGCAGGATGAAAACTGGCAAGACCAGAACCAAGCGTTTCGCTCTCACCTCCTCAGGCATTCTTGCGAAATAGATCGCTACGGCGACCACACCGACAGGAATGATTGACGAATTGTGCGTAAGAACGCCCAGCGCAATCAGAAAGAAACCAAGGTTTCTGCGGTCACAGGTCCAGGTAACAAACCCCAGCACGATGAATGCGGTCGCGATCTCCTGCCTCACCAGTTGCGTCGTCAAGGTAAAAGTAATTCCAACCGCCAGCGCGGCCAATACAGCTGCAACGATCTCGATCGAATTGTCCGCCACCGAATCCAGAAGCACAGCCAAGGCGAGCCCGCACAATCCGTAAATCAGGAAAGTCACCACCCACGCGAGTACAACGGGATCCCCCCCGGTGATATTGGCAAGTGCATAAGAGATGAAGTGAAAAACAGGTTCTGATGTCTTGATCTTGATATTGCCGAACTGCGACCCAAGGTAGTCCCAAATGGACATATACGAGAGAAGCTTGTGATGAATCGTGTACCAGCCCCAATCACCTGATATCGACTTCTCGCCGTTCATCCATCCAAGAAAAAGGCAAAGCATCAGCACTGCGCCGAGCGCAGACGTTCGCTTGGAACCAAAGAATACAAAAACGACAAGAACCGAAAGCAATGCAGGAAGGACAGGAAACATTGCTGCGGAAATCAGGCCAAGGACAGACAGACTTATCCCGACCAAGACCAGCAGCAACACCCGGCCCATACTCAGCCAAGAGTTCTGACCGGCAACTTGATAACGCTCGTACAATTTTGGAAGCATCGAGAATCAGCGTTCAAACATCATGGAATCGTCTTGAAATCAGCATCCTGCACCGGCCTTCCGATAGAACGGAATTGCTGGTAGATTGCAGGCAGGTGTTCGGGCAGCACCCCTCCCCAATCAAAATCATGCTTGCTTGTTGCTTTTCCACCGCGTTCGAGCAGATACGGTCGCGATGGGATCTTGGTCGCGTAAGGGATGCGGGTATCGACAAAAACCGATCCACTGATCACGTTTCCCTTTGGTGCGCCTGGCTCATCATCAAGGATCCCGTATAACTCGGGATACCGACTACGATAGACCTCTGACCTGTATGGGATCTGCCCCAAGCGCGCAATGTAACGACTGTTTGCACGTTCAGGGCCTTGCCTTTCAAGTGCTACAAGGCCCCGCGCATCAAATGCAAGGCCTTCACGAACACGCGCAATAATATTTTCTTCGACCAAGTTGTCCCGCCCTCCGCCGATCAGGACTCCTCTGCGAACGTCCGCAATAAGATTGCGGCGCACCGTAATGCCGCTTGCCTGATCGTCAAGGTAGATTCCGTTGGCTCCATATATCCCCTCGCCTCCACCAATAGAGCGAATGACATTGTTCTCGATAATGGTACCTCGCGCTGTCCAGTCCTGACCAGTGTAAATCGCACCGGCGTCGTCGGTTTCGAGCACGAACCGTTGAATCAAGTTTCTCGAAATGACATGATCGTTTCCATGAAACACGATGGCTGCGTGCGGTCCGTCACTAAGCTCACAACCTTCGATACGATTTCCGACCCCGTTCAATGCGATTGCAGGCCTGTATGTCTTGTGTATAACGCCGACACGACTTATCTCTGAATTAAGAACACGAATATTTCCAGGCGTCAGTGAGTCTCTGCGCCCGCCGCTGACGGTAACCCCAGCACCTCCAATGTCACTGATCGATGATTGCCGCAGTACGATATCAAAGCCGCTCATCCTCACTGCATCACCACCAATATTCCAAACTTCAAGGCCTGAAAGGTCGATTTGTCGTGATGAGTCAACGACAATTCCGTGCCCTCTGAACATCGACACATTCAACCGTTGAACAACAACATTGGATACATCTCTGAGCAAGATTGCACCATCCGAAACAGCAATCTCGATATCATCGGTGAATCCGACCGAAGGTGGCTTCATCAACAATAAACCATTTTGATAGTCCAGGCTCCATTCGCCTGGACTGTCGATATCCGACACCGCATTCTCTATTCGAACTCTTTGACCGACTTTTGCTCCATACCGTGGCAGATGAGGCAGAAATGAATAACTGCCGTTGTCATTTGATCTTACAAGCAGTGACTCATCAGCCCAATTATGAAAGAGATACCCGTTAATGAAGACATGCTGCTGCCCCGAATAGCGGCTGGAATCCCGGTTTTCAAGCCAGACCTGCATCCCTTCATTCTGCCCATTTACTCTAGAGATTCTGGTAAATCCGCTATTTGGCCAGTGGGAACGCGGAAGACGATGAACGCCGGCATAGACCTCGATGTCTGGAAAACCCGATTTTCCGAACTGAATGACTGCAGGATCCGCTGGAACAGGAATACCGTAGTCACTCAGGGAGGCATAGTGCAGTAGTTCCAATCCTTCCCTGTTCAACTCCGCAGCAGAGCGCATCTCTACCTTAACGGAGCCCAGTAGAACGGTCCTACCGTCCGCAGCCCCTTCGATGATCAGCCTCTTCTTACCAGTCCCTATCGAATCCCTACTCAGGACTAGAGCCTGCCGCATCCTGAAGACACCTGCGGAGAACGAAACGCGTGTGTTTGCCAGCAACTCTCCATCCGTTCCACGGAATTCTTCGGAACGGAGCTTCGCAAGCAATCCTGATAGTCGAACACATCCTTCTTCTACTGCGACTTGCGCGTCAGGCACAACACAAAGCTGTCTCTCGGACGAAGCCGATGCAGGATGAGTGAAAAAGACAGTCACAGACAAGCACAACAGCACAATCAATCGGAAGGGCAGGCTGTCCATGCTAGTACCCCTCGAGGTTAACTTGAGTTAATGCAAAAAGCCGCCCCAGTCCCTTTGCGCTCTTTACCCAGTAACGTACAGCGCGATCAAGCCCCGTCAGCAGCCCTAATCCGCCAGCAATTGCATAGACAATCGATCCAAGTATCCCTTTAGCAACCTCAATGCACTTGCGCGTAAACGAGAACGCACGATACTTTCCTCTCCAGTAAACCGTAGACTGCCTAAATGAACGCTCGAGCATGAAAGACAATGCCTGACGCTCTTTCGGAACAATCTCGGACACCACCGCGAAATCCGCCCATCCCAATTTATAGCCTTGGGACTCCATCCATTGAAAAAAGTCGTGGTCTTCCCCGCCCGATTTAGCAAACCGGGGGTCGAATGGCAGTGGTACGCGACTCTTGATAACATCGGCTCGAACCATCGCATTACTCGTCCGACCGTCATCACTGCTGACTTGCGACCCGTCCGGGTACCTGCGTCGTTCGAAAAACCCTGACTTCCGCGTCCATTGCGGAGATCCGTCGGGAAATATCGGAAACACCGGCCCCATCACGGCATCAAAAGAATGATCACGAATCGTTCTGGTCAGATTTTCCAACCAGACATCCGATGCAGTCTCGTCGTCATCAATGAAAGCAAGAAACTCTCCTGTCGCATGATGCACTGTCGAGTTTCGTGCGAACGATATTCCCGGTTTTTTTTCCGTAAAGTATCGAAGCCGCAACTGCGGAACGCCCAAGGCGAAACGTTCAGCAATATGACGAGCGCTCTCTTGGCTATCGTTATCTACCACTACGACTTCAAAAGTGGACAAAGGCACCGTCTGCGCAACCAGGCTTTTCAGCAGCGCCTCCAATAGCGCCGGGCGCTTGTAAGTGCATACACATACGGTCACGACTGGAACTGAGGTATTCATTGTCATCTATCCCTCTTCGCATTGAAGTGCAGAAGCTTGCTTACGCACTTCGTCCGCACGGCGCCTAATCCATGTAGATCAACCTGTCCCAGCTGAATCTCGACAAACTCAAGCAGGCAGGTGCCTTACTTACCCACCTGCTCGAAGTAAGAACACCCAATCCAAGTCGAACGCCGTATTTCGGGCCTAATCGACTCTTCCAAGATCACTCAGGCAAGCTGTGTCTTCCGGAAGTCAGCATATGCTCGCTTCAAGCCCTGATCCATGCTTGTTCTAGCCCGCCAGCCAAGGGAATGAAGCTTAGTGACATCCATCAGTTTTCGCGGAGTCCCATCGGGCTTCGTGGCATCGAACTCCAACTTACCGTCGAATCCGACGGTATTTCCTATTAGACCAGCAAGGTCGCGGATACTCACATCCTCACCAACTCCTACGTTCAGCAGAGGAGGCTCGAACTTTCCGGATACGCTTTCATCGCTTCCAAGAAGCAGGTCATACTTCTCGTCTGGGAGGTTCATCACGAACACGCATGCATCAGCCATATCTTCGCTATATAGAAACTCGCGACGAGGTGAGCCTGTGCCCCACACTGTCACAGTGTCAGCCCCCGTCTGTAACGCTTGATCAAACTTGCGTATCAAGGCTGGAATCACGTGGCTGTTCTCAGGATGATAGTTATCACCTGGACCGTAGAGATTGGTTGGCATCACCGAAAGATATTTGGTTCCATACTGCCGGTTATAGCTCCAACACATTTCAATACCTGCAATTTTTGCAAGTGCATATGGTCGGTTGGTTGGCTCGAGAGGCCCTGTCAGCAGGTGCTCCTCCTTCATAGGCTGAGGGGCAAACTTGGGATAGATACAACTTGAACCAAGAAACAGTAGACGCTTGACCCCATTTTTCCAGGCGGAATGGATCACATTAGCCTGAATCATCAGATTTTCACGAATGAACTCTCCCGGGTATGTATTGTTGGCTACGATTCCTCCAACTTTCGCCGCGGCGAGAAACACGAACTCCGGCTTGTGCTCCGCAAAAAAACGCTCAGTTGCAGTTGCATCAGTGAGATCGAGTTCGGCATGAGTCCTGGTGAGCAGGTTCGTGTATCCCGCGTCACTCAGATTTCGATAAATCGCAGAGCCCACGAGGCCGCGATGACCTGCAACATAGATGACAGAATCCTTGGCAAGCATGACGCTTAACTCTCCACCGATACAGCAACGTCATGACCATGGAAACGCAGGAATGCGTGTCGCTTTGCAACCTTCAGATCCTCGGCCACCATTTCCTCGCACATCTGCTGCACCGTAATCTCGGGCACCCAACCGAGCCTTTCCTTTGCCTTTGCCGGATCACCCAGAAGCGTCTCCACCTCAGCAGGTCTGAAGTAACGGGGATCAACGCGAACGACGACGTCGCCGATCTTCAGCGCTGGAGCATCATCTCCAGTCACTCCAATAACCACAGCCCGCTCTTCAACGCCCTCGCCCTCAAACCGGAGTTCGATTCCAAGTTCTGCCGCGGACCAGCGAATGAAATCACGAACCGAATATTGAACGCCCGTCGCAATCACGAAGTCTTCCGCGGTATCCTGCTGCAACATCATCCACTGCATGCGGACGTAGTCCTTGGCATGCCCCCAATCGCGCAGCGCGTTGAGGTTTCCCATATAAAGACACTTTTCCAGGCCCTGCGCGATGTTCGCCAAACCACGGGTAATTTTCCGAGTTACGAAGGTTTCGCCACGCCGGGGGCTTTCATGATTGAAGAGGATTCCGTTGCATGCATACATTCCGTATGCTTCACGATAGTTAACCGTAATCCAGTAGGCATAGAGCTTGGCTACTGCATACGGACTTCTCGGGTAGAAAGGTGTTGTCTCTTTCTGGGGAATTTCCTGAACCAAACCATAGAGTTCTGACGTCGAAGCCTGATAGAACCTGGTTTTTTTCTCCAACCCAAGGAACCTGACTGCCTCGAGCAGACGCAATGTCCCCATTGCATCGACGTCAGCGGTGTACTCAGGCGACTCAAAACTGACCGCCACATGACTTTGAGCACCGAGGTTGTAGATCTCGTCGGGGCACACTTCCCGAATGATCCGGGTCAGATTTGATGAGTCGCTCAGATCACCGTAATGCAATACGAACCGTTGATTATCAATATGCGGATCTTCATAAAGGTGATCAACACGCTGGGTGTTGAACTGAGACGCACGGCGCTTGATACCATGCACCTCATAGCCTTTTTCCAGCAGAAGTTCAGCCAGATAGGAACCATCCTGTCCAGTAACCCCGGTAATCAACGCTCTCTTTGCCATAAACTATTTAACCCCAGATTGACTCAGTTCAAAATCCTGCCAAACGCTTCCGGTCTTTATCGGAAAGGCTTGACAGCAGCTCCCGCAAGAATTCATCTTGAATGGAAAAACCCTGCTTACTATCGCGATCAACAGTTGAAACTCTAAAAAGGAGGCCATCAGGTATCACTCCGTTGAATCCGTAGCGCATCTCCACCATCTTCTTTTCAATACCACTGGTAGGAACTTCGCCAGCCACCACATGCCAGTAAGTAACTGGTTCATAACGCCTTTCGGCAAGCGCGGTTTCAAGACGCTTTACTGGAACGCTCCCTTTGTCAAAAGCAAGCACGTCGTTCTTGAGTGACAAAAGCAGGAAGCCCTGAGCCGGGTAGCAAACCTCTGGCTTATGCGCCTGCATCGAGTCTCGTTGATCCTCGCCATAAGCGATGGAAAGCATCACTCTCCTGCCGTTCTCGTCCACGTAAGTCCTTGACAGGATCTGGCTGTACAACTGATCAAGCAAAGCCTGCTGCTGAGGATTGACGATGCCGGCGTTCTCCTGCTCATCGACTTTCCACTTTCCAAACTCCTTCGGAATTGACCCTTCAAGGTTTACCGTGCCAAGCACATCAGAAAGCCTTGCTGTTGGCGTCACCGCCGCAGTGACGAACACGGAAATGATCATCAACGCACTCGCCAGCAGCGCTTGAACCAATCGCCCCCTGTATCCGTTCGTTTCAGCGCTCATCTGTAGTCCCCTTTCTGGCCACACCAAATCTAAGCAGTGAATCCGCACCAATAATCAACAACAATGCACTCATGAACAGCACCATTCCGGAGAATCCGTGCAGAAATCCCTGGCCAGCTTCATCGCCCCAATGGTAAGTAATCAAGGTAAGTGTCATAACCCTTATCACATTGGCGGTAAAACTGATTGGCACAATCAGTATCGCCAGTGCAACGTTACGGAGCAAAGACGCATGACGGACCACATTCAAATAGAGTAAGCCGAGTGCTTCAAGGGTAAAAAGTGTATGAAGACCGGCACACGCATCAGCAACCAGTAATTGATACTGCCCGATCTGCAGAACAACTCCTGATCGAGCGATCGGATATCCGATCGCATATAGAACATGCTCAGCCACAATGCTGACCGCTATTTTCATCGGCGCCGTCAGGGTATCAACGATGACGCCAGGAAGAGGAATCATGAAGAGTGCAAAGAACAGCGCAAACGCGCAGATTCGCAGAGCCTGGACGCCACGCAACAATAGCAATGCGCCTGCGACCATCCATATGAGCGACCCAACTTCGAAAATCAGGACCCCCTGTGAACGGCCCACAACAAAAAATAGACTCCCCAACAGCATGACAGGCCAAGCTAGCCAAGGATTACCTTGCAATGGCAAAGCCAAGACGCTCGTCCACTTACGCCAGAGCAACCAGATGCTCAGCCCCAAGACAATCGGACCGTGGGCTTGTTCATCTGTGGCCCAGATTGTGCGAAACAACTCCATGAACGTAGGTACGTACATGAAGCATGCACCGCCAAACACGAGCAACCACGGGAGCAGTTCGCCTGCTCTCTGCGACGATACAGCGCTTTCCGAAACAGTCGACATTGAAGCACCTGACATAAAAATCCCGCTGAAACTCCGAATCTGACTTGCCTTGATTTTCTGCGATCTCATCCCAAGGGCTCCAGGTGAATCGCATGCTATGAAGCACTATTTTCTTTTCCGCACCCTAAAATTAGTATATAAAAAGCACCAATTAAAACGTTGTTAATCAGCCATCGTTCAGCACAGATCCAACAATACCAACACCCGTTTCCGATAGTTTCTCTACAAGAGCCCGCATATCGGAAACTCGACTTCTATTTTTACGCCCAACCAATAGTGCGCCTCCCGCACGAGAAGCTACGGCATAGCAGTCTGCGGCTTGATTTGCCGAAGGAGTGTCAATGATGACAACATCAAACGATTCGGAGTACTGCTCCAGCAACTGTGGCAGTATCTGGCGCTCAAGAAGCTCCTGAGGATTGGGTGGGATGGGACCCGAAGTCAGCACTGAAAGGCCAATCAGATCCGGAATCTTGACGATCGAGTCCGATTTACTTCTTCCGGAAAGCACGTTCGACAGCCCTACCTGATTCTCGAGACCGAACAGAACGTGTTGTGATGGCTGCCGGAGATCCGCATCAATCAGCAACGTCCGCTCTCCAAGCTGCGAAAAGATCACCGCCAGATTTGCAGCCAGCCACGATCTGCCAGCGTTATCCTCCGCACTGACTATCGCCAGCGATTTTCGACACATCCGGGCATCACCAAAACGGAGAATCAGTTGACTGCGCAAGGCACGGAGCGCCTCAACCTGAGGCGAAAATGGGTTGTACGCAGCGATCAACATCTCCGAAACGCGGCTCTCGCCACGCTGAAGATATGGGTAATCATACTGTCTAGACAATGCAAACTGTATATCCGAAAGCGTTGCAAGCCCAAGTTTTATCGCTGCATCTCCAAATCGCAGGTTCTCTTCCTGCTGCAATCGTGATACCCGCTCCACATCTTCAGCCTTGATCCTGCCAGACTGAACAAGAATCGTCCCAATGGAGCTCTCGTTTGATGCAAACTCATGGTTGCTCGGTGCATTCATCATGATTTCCTCAGGCAGTTGCCGATCGGCTAAAGAACCGCCCACCACGTCTCCCGGGGGCTGCAGGAACGACACCAAGCATCGGAACGTTCTTCAGTTGAAGCAGATCATCCTTTCCTCGAACACGACGATCGATCATTTCGAACACCAGCGCAGACGCAACACCAAGAAGCAAACCCAGAACGCAGCCAGCAATCAGATTCAGGGTCAGCCTCGGGCTTGACGGTGCCCCTGGCGCTACCGCAGGGGTCAAGACAACAACGTTGGTTTGCTGTGATTGACTCTCCAGGCTGGTCTGAGCCAGACGTTGAGTGACCAAATCGTAGGCACGCTGAGCGTTTTCCACGTCCCGGCGAAGGACCGCGACTTGGTCACGATGGGCTTTCATCTCAAGCACGCGGGCCTTCTGTATCTCCAGAGCTTCGGCAACTTCGGCCTCACGGGCTGCACTTATGCGGGTCGTCGTTCCCAGTGACGTCGCCACGCGCTGAGTTTCGGTCAAGATTCTTTGCTTCAATGACCCAATCTCCGCGTCGACACGCGCGACCTCAGGGTGATTGACTCCAAAACGCCCCTGCATCTGGGTACGTTGAGCCTCAAGGCGAGCAACCTGTGCCTTCAGGTCCGCAATGAAAGGATTGGACATAACTTCAGGAAGAGACTCCGCAGAACCAACTTGGCTATGACGGGAACGGCTGTCCGCGCGCTGCCCCTGAACCTGCACGAGTTGAGAACTTAAATCCGCCAAACGTGCGTTCTCAATGTCAAACCGTCCATCTCCAGCAATGATTCCATGTTCCTGCTCGTACTCGGAGAGTTTGCGTTGAGCGAGCTCAAGATCCTCCCGCAAACTCTTGGTCCTGTCGTTAAACCACTGGGCAAACTGCCGCGCCGGTTCCACCTTCAACTCAAGCGTGGTTTCGATATAGGCACGCGCATATGCATTCGCCACTGCAGCAGCGAAATTGGGATCGTTACCCGAAAAACTGAGCTTGAGTACGCTACTGTCCCGCGAGGGAAGTACCTCTAACTGCTGCTTCAAGATCGTGCCGATCCATGTCCTGATATCCCCATTTCCACCAGTAGCTTCCTGCCATTGATCCCTTAAAACAGGGACCTGGTCCAACTGAGTCAATGCGACAACACGTTGTGCCACGCGATCTGACGCAATGATGTCGATCTGGGTGGCGAGATATCCTGGCATCAGTTGCGAGGGCAGCACTGAACCCAAAATGGGATCTGCCGTCCGTCCGTCCAAAACCAGAGATGTGGACGCTGTGTATTTGCTGGGCATCAAAACACTTACCACCCCAGCAATCGCGACCATCCCGAGGAAGACCAGCACAACCACAAGATATCGCGCACGCAATGCGCAAAGAAACTGATTAAAGGTCATTGTCATTACTTGCCTCAATATCAGAACAAGCTTTCGCGCACGTGGATGACGTCGTCGGCCTGCAGCAGGTCGTCGAGCTTGGGTTCGAACACCTGCACGTTGCCTTCGGCATCGCGACGATGGATGCGCAGGCCGCGGGTTGTCCCGCGCAAAGTGGTGCCGCCGCCGGTGGCCAGGCCCTGCATGACGCTCATGCGGCGCTCCAGGCGAAAGGCGCCCGGGCGCTGCACTTCGCCGTAGATGTAGTACATGGGCGCACGCTGCACATAGATGATGTCGCCACCGGACAAGCGTAGGTCGTTGCTGAGATCGGCACTGGCAAACAGGGTGGGAACGTCGATTTCGCGGCGCACCTGCTTGCCTTCGCGCATGCCGATTAGCACCACGGTGTCTGCACCACTGGCAGCGATACCACCTGCAGTGGCAAGCATGTCGGTCAGGCGCAGGTTGGCGGTTTCCAGCGGGAAGCGGCCGGGGCGGTTGACCTGACCCAACACGGCAACCTGGTTACCGCGGATCTGCAAGGGCAGCACATTGACCTGGGGCTGCAGCACGAAGCCGCCATCGCGCAGACGGGCGGCGATGGTTTTTTCTGCCGTCAGGGTGCTTTGGCCACCGACCTGGATGGAGCCGATCAGCGGAAACGTCAGCGTGCCGCTTTCCGATACCCGGGTCTCGGTGGTGAGGTCGGGATTCTGGAAGACGGTGATGCGGACGATGTCACCGGGGCCAAGGACGTATTCGCGCTCATCTGCGGCATCGGCAGTGCTGCTGTAAATGCCGACGAGGGCCATGAGGAACACGGCGAAGATCAGGCGGACTGGAGTCGAGGTCATGGGTGTTTGGCTTGCCTTGCAGATAAAGAAATACAAAAAGCACGAGGCGGACCACCACAGCCCGCCATGGTGTTACTTGAGACCGGCCGCGCCTTTTTCGATGGCACTGCGCACGGCGTCGGCGTCAGCTGCTGGCACTGCAACCGGTGCTGACGCAGCGGGTACGGCCACAGGCGTTGCGGGTGCAGCAGGCGCCGCGGCGACCGGTGTTGAGGCCGGGGCGAAGTCGCCCATGTACTCGATGGTGGCAACGCCGCGCAGGCGTGCGACTTCAGCCTTGGCGAGTTCGGTACGGGTTTGGTTGAGCAGGTATTGCTCGATGAAGGGACGTGCCTTGGTGCGATCGATGGGTTCGTCGCGCACACCGGCCACGAACAGCAGCAGTGCCCCCGTTGGGGTGCGACTGACGGCGACCTGCCCGGGATTGAGCTGCGACAGGCCCTTGAGCATTTCCAGTGGCAGTTGCTCGGCCGGCTTGGTGCCGGCATTGGCGGTAAAGGGAATGTTCTGCTCGGTCAGCCAGGCGGCCAGTTGCTGCAGGTTGCCGGCGGCCTGAAGCTTTTCGCGCACCTCGTCGAAGCGTTCGGCCGGTATGCGGATGTTGAGCTCTTGCAGGTTGTAGATGCGGCGCCTGGAGAACAGGCCGGGGTTGTCGTCGTAGAAGGCGCTGATCTGTGCCTCGGACGGCCGGGCCGCCGTGCCCACGACTTGTTCGGCGTAGGCGCGAGCCAGGACTTCACGGCGGGCAAATTCAAGCGATTGCATGACCTTGGGGTCGCGGTCGAGCTTGCGGTCTTTGGCCTGTTGCACCATCAGTTCTTGATCGATAAGGCGTTCGAGCGCGGCGGTACTGGCCTGTTTGACTTGCTCAGCCGGCACATTGCCGGCACGGGCCAGCACGTCGTTGAGCTGATGAACGGAGATTTCTTCCTTATTGACCTTGACGGCGACCTGGGTGGCCGGTTTGGCGCCCCCTGTACCGGAGTCGGAGCCGCAGCCCACAAGTACGGCGGACAAAGTCAGGGCAAGAAGCGAGGCAACGGGCGTTGAACGAAACATGGACATCCCTTGAATTCAATAAAATCTACTTATGATTCAGCAAAACATCTTCGCCGATGGCATGACGAGCATAGCAAGTGACGGTGAAGCTCTGAAGACAACTTGTGTCCATGTTCTGAAAAACGATTTGTTCCGTACCGGATTACAGCAGCAAGGAACAGGCCAAGTACTACAGGAACAGCAAGTTACGCGAAAAGACTATGACTTAAGTATTATGAAAGAATGAAACATAACCTTAACCGGAGATAAATACTGCATCGCAACATAACAACATCGTCATTTTCCGTCAAGCCTTCAAGACTTCCGCCTCCAGACATACCGACCTTGCCAACCGCATGACAGCACGCACTATGAATGTGCGAAAAAACGCCTATTCGCACCATTCTTGTGCCTGATAACCTCCTGCCAACGCCTGATCAGAAGACAAAGGTTCCGCTAAGCCAGGCGGAGTCTGCCTCGTACTCGCGCGAGGCAATGTCGGAGTTTCTGCGTTGATGCTGCACCCCCAGCGACAGGCTGAGGGCGCGGATGGGCTGATAGCTGAGCGTCAGCCCGTAGCGGCGACTGGTGTCGTCCCGAACAGGCACCAGACCGTCGAAGCCCAGTTCGGGATCGCCGCCATAGTCGCGACTGCTGCGCTCGAGGAAGCCACCGAACGAAACCTTGTCGGTGACGGCCCAGCGCGGTGCAAGCCGCAGCACGCGGGTCACCGCATAGTTGGAGACGAGGTCTTCTTCGGCACCGATCTCGCGCCGCCACGACAGTTCGACCGAAGTCTTTGCTGTAGGCTGCCAGTTTGCAGCCAAACGGCCGGTGACACCGGTAAAGTCGCGCGAAGGCGCAAGATCGTAGCGCCGTTCGGTAAAGCCCACATCGCCGGATAGCCGAAGCGCGCCGGTCAAACGCCACTCGCCCGCGATGCGCCCGTCACGCTGAGTGTATTCGCGGATGGAGCCCGCCACCGCAGCACGATTGGGGTAGCGACCATCGGTCTGCCGTAGCGTGAACACTACTCGATTACCCGTCGCCGGCCGATAAGTAAGATTGGCACTGACCGCTTGCGAGTCGTTCTCGGATGCTGGTTTGGCGTTGTCCTGATAGCGGTTACGAACGCGGGACACTCCTAGTCCCACAGCCCAATCCGGATGCCACCAGTAGTTGGCACTGACAGCCGAGCGGGTCCGCAGACGAATGACTTGATCGGTACCCGCAACATCTTCAAAGCCCGCCAGGGATTCGGCATAGGCGTGACTGAAGGTGCCACTCCAGTGATTGCCCAGCCGCCAGTCCCATGCCAAGGACACATCTGGCGCGGTGTAGTCGAGATCATCGTGAACCGAGTAAGCCGCGTGCGAGAACCCAACATTGGCACGCAGCCCCTGACGGCTGTACTCGCGGTCGAAGCTCAGCCCCAGGCTGGTAACGCTGATAGTGTCGTCACGCCGGCCTTCTGGCGCCGAAACGCCGGAGGCCCGCCGGTAGAGGTTGTCTTCGTAAGACAGTGACTGCGACACCCTCCACTGAAGCGCATCCCCCTCGGCCGCGTGCAAGCCGCCAACTAGTGGCAACAGCAACAGCGGCAGACACCGGCGCGACAGAATGGATCGATTTATGCATGCGTTACGGCTCATATCACGGGATCGTAATCTGCGTTTGTGACAATGAGCGCATTGTGCACCGCTTCGACTCGTTTGCGCACCCAACTCGTGACTTTGTCATGCTTTGTTACTTGATCTTTTGAACCTTACGCGCCTAACTTGTATCGCGCCGCATCAAATGACTGTCGGATTTTTTTACACTCTTGGGTTTTCAGACCTTGGCAAAACCCTGTTGAGCACATAGGCATAATCAGGAAAGGCTTATAGGACAAGCTTCTCCGGTAAAGCCGGGAAAAATTGGCACGTTTCATGCTGGTTGCAACTAGGGTTGCTGGATGAAGCCGGGTCATCAGACTTTTGACAGCACGTCCATTTTGTAGTGTTCTGCCCTTTAACCCATCAGGAGATTTTATTCATGATGCTCAAGAAAACCGCTGTTGCCCTCGCACTGAGCGCTGGCCTGGTTGCTGCTGCTCATGCCGACGTCACGATTGTTGACGTTTCCCCCACGACGGTCTCCACCTTCTCGGACACCGTGCTGAAGGCTCCGGGCTTCTTCGCCGACATCTGGGCCTTTGACATCACGGTTCCGACCTACGGTTCGGGCTGGGCGGTGTCGCACACCATCGCCCCGCTGTTCTCGATCGAGAGCTTCACGGTGACCCTGACTGGCCCGGACGGCGTGATTCCGCTGACCACCTCCAGCACCTCGGCTGTGGGTGAAGGCCTGTTTACCCCGGGTTCGTGGTTCTTTACCGTCAGCGGCAAGGCCACTGGCACCATGGGCGGCGCTTACTCGTTTGCCGTGGTGACCCAACCGGTGCCGGAGCCCGAAACCTACGCCATGCTGCTGGCTGGCCTGGGCCTGGTGGGTGCCGTTGCCCGTCGTCGCATGAAGAATGCGGCGTAAGCAACAGCGTGTAGCAACGGCTGCCCGCATTGCTGGCTGCCGTCTGTAGCGCAGCGGCCCGCCTTGGCGGGCCGTTGATTTTTTTGTGACAGCACACATCTGAACGGCTGACGAACGCATCTGAGAATGACTGTCAGCAATGCCACCCAAATTGGGCGAGCGGAGACATAGCACGTCGGGTTATACTTTCAGCATTAATGCAGCGCATCATCGCATTTACCGACTAGAGACCCTCATACATGTTTGCCGCAATCGACCGCCAGAACGCCTTACGTAGAAGCAGCCTGTCGCTAAGCTCCGCGCTGGAAGCGTTTCTTGATCCGCTTGTGGTTGTCGCAGTACTGATGGCCTGCGCCAACTATTACGACGACCGAATGGGGCCGCACTACATCATCCTGTGTGCGCTGGCGTTTGCATTGACGTTTCCCGGCAATGTGGCCTTTCACGAAACGCCCCGCCGCGCGCTGCGCAAGCTGGTGACCAACTGGGTGCTGTTTGTGGCCATCATGGCTGCTTTTGGGGTGGTCACCCATTACATCTATTACTTTCCGCAGCAGGTGCTGGTGTCCTGGGCGGTTGCCACGCCGCTTGTCCATGTCACGCTGCACGTCTTGTTGCGCGCGACGCTGCCGCGCGTGATTTCGATGGGGCAGAACCAGCGTGTCGCGGTCGTCGCCGGCGTCAACGACATCGGCATCCGTCTGGCCCGCCAGTTTGCAGACAACCCTTACCTGGGCACCCGTGTTGTCGGATTTTTTGACGATCGTGCGCCCGAGCGCCTGCAGACGACCGACGTGGCACCGATGCGGGGTCGAATGTCCGAGTTGGCGGCTTTCGTCAAGCAACACCATGTCGAAGCCATCTACCTGGCCCTGCCGATGGCAACCCAGCCACGCATCCTGAGCCTGCTGGACGAGTTGAAGGACACCACTGCGTCGATCTTTTTTGTGCCGGATATTTTCGTTACCGACCTGATCCAGGGACGTCTGGACGATGTGGGCGGCATGCCCGTGGTGGCGGTGTGCGAAACCCCCTTTACCGGCTTTAGCGGCATTGCCAAGCGGGCGTCGGACATCGTGCTGTCCACGCTGATCCTGATCATGCTGACGCCGATCATGCTGGGCCTTGCCATTGGGGTGAAGCGCTCGTCCCCAGGGCCGATCATTTTCAAGCAGCGACGTTACGGCCTGGATGGCAAGGAGATCCTGGTCTATAAGTTCCGCTCGATGACCACCACAGACAACGGCGCCGTGGTGAAGCAGGCCACCAAAAACGACCAGCGGATCACGCCGTTTGGCGCCTTCATCCGTCGCACCTCGCTGGACGAGTTGCCGCAGTTCATCAACGTGCTGCAGGGGCGCATGAGTATCGTTGGCCCCCGCCCACATGCGGTTGCGCACAACGAGACCTACCGCAAGCTGATCAAGGGTTACATGGTGCGGCACAAGGTCAAGCCGGGTATTACCGGCTGGGCCCAGGTCAATGGCTACCGTGGCGAGACCGAAACGGTAGACAAGATGGAAAAACGTATCGAGTACGACCTGGAATACCTGCGCAACTGGTCCTTGAGCCTGGATCTGTGGATCATCATCAAGACTGCACTGCTGGTCGTGAAGGATCGCAACGCGTACTGATCAGGTCATCGAAAACGGGATTGCACCGTCGTGCGTACACAACGCCCTCTGCTTGAGGGCGTTGTCGTTTGTACAGCTACAATGAGTAAACAGGAGGCGGATGATGAGCGTTGAGTGGTGGTACTGGCTGGTGGGCGGTATTGGGCTGATCTTGCTCGAGTTGGCGATCCCGGCTTTTTACGTGATCTGGTTTGGCTTTGGTGCGCTGCTGATCAGCGCATTGGCATTGCTGGCGCCCGGCTTGTCGCTGCCCGCTCAGATTGTGCTGTGGATGCTCGCATCGATTGGTATGACGGCCTTGTGGTTCAAGGTGTTCAAACGCACCGCACAGGGCACCCTGATTGGCACGGCGGACGGCGACGTGATTGGTGAGGCGGGCTTGCTGGTGCAGGCGGTGGCACCGTTTCAGCGCGGTAAGGTTCGATTTCAGCGCCCGATACTGGGTTCGGAGGAATGGGCCTGCACCGCCGACGTCGAGATTGCTGCAGGCAGTCGGGTGAAACTGGTGTCGGTTGAGGGCAGTTTTGTGAAGGTTGTGGCGGCTTAGGTCGGCGGGGTTGTCACCCCGCCCTACCGCGGTGGTTGTGCGGATCGTAGATACTGTTATTCAGGTCAAGCGTTATGAAGCTGCGGATTGAATGGTTTGCCGGACTTGAGCACCCCGAAGGCCACATGGATGAGCTTTCGCATCATGGCGCCGATCATGACCATGGGCGGC
>NZ_QKOE01000031.1 GCF_003226565.1 Parazoarcus communis SWub3 = DSM 12120
CTGGACGCCGGTCGGCGCGGTCACGCTCAATCCGGAGCGCGACGCAGTCGTGCGCGAGCAGGTGAATGCTGAAGATATAGCGCAGTTGGTTGCATGAATCAGGCGACAACTATCTTGACTTGTTCCGCATAAACCCTATTCGTTATAAATCTCAATCGAAGATCTCATGGACATAGAGAGCATAGCTTTAGAGTTAAAGAGATTGTCAGAGGCAGTAAGTCTTGGACAGTTTGATGAAGCTATGAATGGCGTCGATATTTTGTATCAACAAGTCAATGAAGGCGCTGAAAAAGATGCTCTATATTTCACAATAATATCTAATATTGCCAGTATATTTATTGATATTGGACACATGAAGCCATGTTTTGGCTCAGCTAAAAAAGGCTTGGATATTCTCAATGAACATAAGAATGAGGTCATCGAACAGCTAGGAGAAGATGCTTACTATTACAATTTGAGTAATGCAAAATCAAATTTAATTAGTGAGAAGAACCCATTTAACCATACCTTTTCTTCAATCGAACAACTTGTAGAGATAAAAACAGACCTTTGGAAAGCTATTAAGTCATTCAAGGATATTAATGCTGGAAAAATTGAGCCTACCTATATAGTTAATTTAGGGAACTCCTTAAAGCAGCAGTTTCGAATAGCAGAGGCTATGGAATGCTACGATCTAGTAAATACATTGAACCTCGATATCCCGCAGTCATGGATCAATAGGTCTGCAACTCTTATTATGCTGAACCAAGTTTCAAACACATTTTCAATACAAATGCTGGAACAGATTAAAAGTGGGTATGAAAATGTACTTTTATCGAAGCAGATTCCTCCCGCATGGATAGATCACTATAAAGAGCAGGTCGCTTTTCATAAAAATAAGATTAGCGAGGTATGCAGAGATGCGGGTATTGAACCTGACTTGCATGATTCAGAGAAAACTAAAGACGAGTATGACAGACTAAGTAGTTACAGAAAATTTTGTTTAGACAATAACTTGAGTTTGTCTGAACATGGTTTGTACTGCCAATGCGTGGGAAGCTCCAGAGATAACTTAACTATACCCACTACAGGAGGGGTAGTTGGTGATTTTGTTGTTCCTATGGAAATGGTTCTTAACCGATTGAAGTCAGAGTTTTCGTTCTCACGACGTTTGTATTTTGAATATCTTACAACAGAGAATGATTATGAGTTGCTCCACGATTCATGTTTTTCTGAGCTTTTTAATGATGAGCTGCTAGGTATAGATGTCGAAAAGCTTAGAACTGCTTTTCGAGCATGCTTTGGTATATTGGATAAAATAGGTATAGCTATTTGCGAACTACTTGACCTTTATCCGCCTAATGCAAAGGTATATTTCCAAAGCTTTTGGCAGCTGGATCGTGACAATAGGAGGGAGCTTTTTAATCGTAATAAAAGCCCAGGGCTCCTAGCTTTGTATAGTATCGCTACAGATTTGAATGAAAAGAAAGATGGCGAGTGGTCATTTTTAAAAAAGCTGAGAAATGACTTAGAGCACGAGTTTGTGGTTATTCATAAAAGCGATACCCCAAGCGATATCTATGAGTCTTACGAATTTATGGACAACATAGTATTTATTAAAGAAGATGAATTCATAGCGCATCTAAGGCGAATATTGCAATTAACTCGATCTGCAATATTTTCGTTTGTCTTCACAGTTCGGGATAAAGCACTAAAAGAAAAGAGAGATGGAGTTCTTTATTTTCCTAACAGTATCCATCGAAAAGATTATATATTTGAAGACAAAGATTTATAACAATCGCATGTTGCCGGACTGGTTTTCCGCTGCGCTTCAAACCAGCCGCAAATGCGGGCGTTAAAAGCCTAGAGGAAGTTATGTCAGAGATTGCTAAAACACCTGAACCTCCATACTACGCGGTGATCTTCAGCAGTCATCGCACGGAAGGTGACAATGGGTACTCTGAAATGGCTGAACGAATGGTGGCATTGGCATCAGAGCAACCCGGATTTCTGGGTATTGAGTCTGCTAGGGAGCGCGTAGGTATTACCGTGTCGTACTGGGCAAGCCTTGAAGCAATCACCAACTGGAAGAAAAATGCTGAGCATCGAGAGGCCCAGCGACTTGGCCATCAGCACTGGTATTCCGGTTTTCGGGTTCGGGTGGCCAAGGTTGAGCGTGAGTACGGCATTTAACCAGTCTGTCAACCGGACCGCTTTTGCGCTGACGCTTCAAAGTGTCCGGTTACCTCGGCGTTGAGTGACAGCTTCCCTCAAAGTTGAACGGCAGCAACGGGTCGGAAGTTCTACTTCGCAGGTAGGAGAAGCTGTCGTTCGCCGTCGCCTGACGGTCGAACGGCAGGTGACCGGCACATTGCGGCCTGACTTCACCCGTCAAGCCACCGGCAGCACAGGCCGAATCCCCCACATTCGACCTCCCGAGCACCAACATGAAGAAAGCTCCCTCGGGAGCTTTCTTCATGGCTTCTGTCACTCGACAAAATCAAACATCAATATTCTGCGCATACAGCGCGTTGCCCTCGATGAAGGCCCGGCGTGGTTCGACGTTGTCGCCCATCAGCGTGGTGAAGATCTCGTCGGCGGCGATGGCGTCGTCGATCTGTACGCGTAGCAGGCGGCGGACGGCGGGGTCCATGGTGGTTTCCCAGAGCTGGTCGGGGTTCATTTCGCCCAGGCCTTTGTAGCGCTGCTTGGTGATGCCGCGTTCGACTTCGTTCAGCAGCCAGGTGATGGCGTCGGCGAAGCGGGTGACGAGCTGGCGCTTTTCGCCGCGGCGGATCTCGGCGCCGGGGCCGATCAGGCCGGCGATGGATTCGCTGGCGGTGCGGATGGTGCGGTAGTCGCCGGACACCAGGAAGTCGTGCTCGACCCAGCCGAACTTGCGGTTGCCATGGTGCAGGCGCTCGATGGTGAGGCGCCAGCCTTCGGCTTCTTCGTGGTATTCGGCGTAGAGCTTGAGGCCTTCGGGCAGGTGGGGCTGGATGCGGTCGGCCGAGGCGCGGGCTTCGTCTTCGTTGTCGAGGCTGATGGCGATGTCGTGGGCGAGCATGGCCTGCAGCACTTCGGGGTCGATGTAGCTGGCCAGGCGGCGGATGACGGCTTCGGCCAGCAGGTAGCTGCGGGCAAGGCCGCCGAGGGCTTCGTCTGCGATGGGGGCGGCGCCTTCGCGCGGGGTGAGCACCGCGCCGTCGAGGGCGAGCTTGAGCAGGTGGCCGTTGAGCTCGTGGTCGTCCTTGATGTAGAGCTCGGTCTTGCCGTGCTTGATCTTGTACAGCGGCGGCTGGGCGATGTAGATGTGGCCGCGCTCGACCAGTTCGGGCATCTGGCGGTAGAAGAAGGTGAGCAGCAGGGTGCGGATGTGGGCGCCGTCGACGTCGGCGTCGGTCATCAGGATGATGCGGTGGTAGCGCAGTTTTTCGGGCTTGTAGTCGTCCTTGCCGATGCTGGTGCCGAGCGCGGTGATCAGGGTGGCGATCTCCTGGCTTTGCAGCAGTTTGTCGAAGCGGGCTTTCTCGACGTTGAGGATCTTGCCCTTGAGCGGCAGGATGGCCTGGAACTTGCGATCGCGGCCTTGCTTGGCCGAGCCGCCTGCGGAGTCACCCTCGACCAGGTAGAGTTCGCACAGCGCGGGGTCCTTTTCCTGGCAGTCGGCCAGTTTGCCGGGCAGGCCGACGCCGTCGAGGATGCCTTTGCGGCGCGTCATTTCGCGTGCCTTGCGGGCGGCGTCGCGGGCGCGGGCGGCTTCGACGATCTTGTTGCAGATGGTCTTGGCGTCGATGGGGTTTTCCAGCAGGAAGTCGCCGAGCTTGTTGGCGACGACTTCTTCCACCGCGGGGCGGGCTTCGGAGGAGACCAGCTTCATCTTGGTCTGGCTGGCGAACTTGGGGTCGGGCATCTTGACCGACAGCACGCAGGCCAGGCCTTCGCGCATGTCGTCGCCGGTGATGTCGACCTTGGCCTTCTTGGCGATCTCGTTTTCTTCGATGTACTTGTTGATGACCCGGGTCATCGCCGCGCGCAGGCCGGTGAGGTGGGTGCCGCCGTCGGCCTGCGGGATGTTGTTGGTGTAGCACAGCACCTGTTCGGCGTAGCTGTCGTTCCACTGCATGGCGACTTCGACGGCCAGTTCGGCATCGTGACCGGCGCCGGTGGGGATGCGGGTGGTGCCGGCCGCATAGAACACCGTGGGGTGCAGTACGGTCTTGGTGCGGTTGATGTATTCGACGAAGCCCTTGACCCCGCCGGCGAAGGCGAAGTCTTCTTCCTTGCCGGTGCGCTGGTCGAGCAGGCGGATCTTGACGCCGTTGTTCAGGAAGGACAGCTCGCGCAGGCGCTTGGCGAGGATGTCGTAGTGGTATTCGACGGTACCGAAGATTTCTTCGTCGGCGAGGTAGTGCACCTCGGTGCCGCGCTTGCTGGATTCGCCGATGATCTTGAGCGGGCTGGTTTCGATGCCGTCCACGACTTCGATGACGCGGTCTTGCGGGATGCCGCGGTTGAATTCCATGAAGTGCTTCTTGCCGTCGCGGCGCACGACCAGGCGCAGCCACTTGGACAGCGCATTGACGCAGGATACGCCGACGCCGTGCAGGCCACCGGAAACCTTGTAGCTGTTCTGGTTGAACTTGCCGCCGGCGTGCAGCACGCACATGACGATTTCGGCTGCGCTGCGCTTGGGTTCGTGCTTGTCGTCCATCTTGACGCCAACCGGGATGCCGCGACCGTTGTCGGCGACCGAGATGGAGTTGTCGGCGTGGATGGTGATGACGATGTCGTCGCAATGGCCGGCCAGGGCTTCGTCGATGGAGTTATCCACGACTTCGAACACCATGTGATGCAGGCCGGTGCCGTCGGAAGTGTCGCCGATGTACATGCCGGGACGCTTGCGCACGGCTTCCAGGCCTTCGAGCTGCTGGATGCTGGATTCGTCGTAGGCGTTTTCGGCGGCGGGTTGGACGGGCTGGTTTTGCGGTTCGGACATGGTCATCTCGGTGATTCAAAGAACACGGTTCTCGGCCCTGGAAGGACGAGGTTCTGGCGAGGATTGCTCGCCGGGTTGCGCTTAGGTGCTGCGCTGCCGGCACACCCGGGTGGGGTGGGCGGTGGCGTTTGCCTGACCGGGCGGCGGGGCGGGCTGGTTGGGGCTGCGCCTGTGGGGGCAGCGGTATTCAAGCGCGCCGGCCGATCCGGTCAGGTGTGGGGATCAGATCCGCATCGGCATCACGACATATTTGAAGTGTTCGTTGCCGGGCAGGGTGATCAGGGCGCTCGAGTTGCCGTCGTTGAAACGCCATTCGATGGTTTCGGACGACAGGTTGTTGAGCACGTCGAGCAGGTAGGTGACGTTGAAACCGATGTCGAGCTTGGCGCCGTGGTAGTCGATTTCGAGTTCTTCCTGGGCTTCTTCCTGTTCGGAGTTGGAGCTGACGATGCGCAGGGCGCCGTCGTCCAGCACCATGCGCACACCGCGGAATTTTTCGTTGGTGAGGATGGCGGCGCGTTGCAGCGCAGAGAGCAGGGCCTGGCGTGGCAGTGCGACCAGACCGGGGTGGTTTTGCGGGATGACGCGCTGGTAGTCGGGGAACTTGCCGTCGATCAGCTTGGTGACCAGCTCGATGGCGCCGAAGCGGAATACCGCCTGGTTGCCGGCGAGGATGACTTCCAGCGGATCGTCGCTGTCGGCAAGCTGGCGCGAGAGTTCGAGCACGGTCTTGCGCGGCAGGATGGTTTCGCAGCGCTGGTTGACCGGGGCGTCGAGCGTGTTGGCAGCGTAGGCCAGGCGGTGACCGTCGGTGGCGACCATGCGCAGTTCGGTGTCTTCGGCGATCAGCAGCAGGCCGTTGAGGTAGTAGCGGATGTCCTGCTGCGCCATGGAGTAGGCGACCTGGGCCAGCTGGCGCTTGAAGGTGCGCTGCGGCACCTGGAAGCGGGTGGCGTCGCCGTCGGGCAGGTTCATGCGCGGGTAGTCGGCGGCGGGCAGGGTCTGCAGCTGGAAGCGGCTGCGGCCGGCCTTGACGGTGAGGCGCTTGTCGTCGAGCGTCAGGTTGATGTCGGTGTCGGGCAGGGCGCGCAGGATGTCCTGCAGTTTCTTGGCGGCGACCGTGATCGAGATGTCTTCGCCGCCGTTGTGGCCTGCGGTGGTGGTGCGGATCTGGATCTCGATGTCGGTGGCGAGCAGGGTCAGGCGGTCGCCCTGCTTCTCGATCAGCACGTTCGACAGGATCGGCAGGGTGTGGCGTTTCTCGACGATGCCGGCCACCGACTGCAGCGGGGCGAGAAGCGCGTCACGGGGAGCGTTGAGCAGGAGCATGGCGTCAGTCTGGTAAGAAGGTTGATCGGGAGGTGGGATGAGGCTCAGCCGCGCAGGACCTGGGTGAGCACGTGGACATCATGGTTGAGCTGGTGATCACCAAGGCGCAGCTCGGTAATGGTGCGGCAGGCATGCAGTACGGTGGTGTGGTCGCGGCCGCCGAAGGCCTCGCCGATGGCGGGAAGCGACATCGGGGTGAGTTCCTTGGCCAGCCACATCGCCACCTGGCGCGGCCGGGCGATGACCCGGGTGCGCTTCTTGGAGTGCATGTCGGCGACCTTGATCTTGTAGTAGTCGGCCACCGTCTTCTGGATGTGCTCGATGGACAGCTGGCGGTTGTGCGCGTTGAGCAGATCCTTGAGCGCGTCCTTGGCCACTTCGAGCGAGATGCTGCGACCGTGGAAGCGGGCGTAGGCGACGACCTTGTTGAGTGCGCCTTCGAGTTCGCGCACGTTCGAGCGCAGGTTCTTGGCGATCAGGAAGGCGACGTCGTCGTCTACCGACACACGCAGGGCTTCGGCCTTTTTCTGCAGGATGGCGACGCGCATCTCGAGCTCGGGCGGCTCGATCTGCACCGTCAGGCCCCAGTCGAAGCGCGAGATGAGGCGGTCTTCCAGGCCCTGGATGTCCTTGGGGTAGGTGTCGCAGGTGATGACGATCTGCTTCTTGGCCTCGGTGAGGGCGTTGAAGGCGTGGAAGAATTCTTCTTGCGTCCGGTTCTTGTTGTTGAAGAACTGGATGTCGTCGATGATCAGCATGTCAAGCGAGCGGTAATAGCGCTTGAACGCATCGAAGCTTTTCTGCTGATAGGCGCGCACGACGTCGGCGTAGTAGTCCTCGACGTGTACATAGCGCACCACGGCCCGCGGATTGTGGCGGAACACCGCATTGCCGATGGCGTGCACCAGGTGGGTCTTGCCCAGGCCCACGCCGCCGTATACGAACAGCGGGTTGTACGAGGTGCCGGGGTTCTGCGCCACCTGCATGGCGGCGGCGCGGGCCAGGTCGTTGGCGCGGCCGGTGACCAGGGTGTCGAAGGTGAAGTCGGCATTGAGCCGGGTCTTGTCGTAGGCCAGTTCGGCGCCGGACAGGACTTCGGGTTCGGGGCTGCGGACGATGGCGGGGGTAGCGGGGCGCGCCTCGCGTTGCGGGGCGGCCGGTGCCTGGGCATGGGCATGGGCCGCAGCTTCTGCGGCGGGGGCGTCACTGTTGCCGGTGTTGGCAGGGGTGACCGGGGTCGCCGGAGCAATCGGGGTACGTGCGGCGCCAGCGGCCGGCAATTGCAGTTCGAGCTGCACTGGCACGCCGTGGAATTCCTCGCCCAGCTCGCCGATGCGGCGCATGTAGCGCTCGCGCACCCACTGCATGACGAAACGGTTGGGCGCAGTCAGGGTGAGCGAGGGCTGGCCGTCGTCGACCTTGCAAACCGCCTGTAGCGTCTTGATCCAGGTGTTGAACTGTTGCTGCGGCAACTCCTGCTCGAGGTGTGCCAGGCAGAAAGGCCAGAAGTCCTGATTCACGGAGGGGGTGGTTTGAGTGAGTGGCACGATTCTCGAAAGCATGCCCGCCGCGACGCAGCGGCCAGCAGACGGGGGATACGGGAATGCCGCGCCAGCACGCGCGGACGCGAGTCGGGCGGGGCGATCAAAGGCGAGATTCTACCCCTCGGCGGCGGACTTATCCACAGGCGGATGCATTCGCAAGAAAGAAATGCCGGTGTTGGCATGTTTCTGCGAGGGTGTCAATTTGTCTTGACAAACAGGTGATTATCCAATTTAATCTCGCGTTTGACCTTACCTCTGGCAGCCGATCATGAAACGCACTTACCAACCCTCCGTCGTTCGTCGCAAGCGCACCCACGGCTTTCTGGTCCGCATGAAGACCCGTGGCGGTCGTGCGGTCATCCGTGCCCGTCGCGCCAAGGGTCGTCATCGCCTCGCTGTCTGAGGTGACTGACCCCACGGGTGCCGACCAGCGCTTTCTCGGTACCCACCGACTGCACAAAACGGATGAATTTTCATCCGTTTTTGCTTTCAGGCGTGCCCTGCGTGGTCGCTTCTACATGCTGCATTACCGTCCGAACGGGCTCGATACCGCCCGGCTGGGCGTAGTCGTGGCCAAGAAGCTGGCCAAGCGGGCAAACGTGCGCAACCTCGTCAAGCGCATTGCGCGTGAGACCTTCCGTCGCCAGCGCATTTCGATCCCGCCCTGCGACCTGATCCTGCGCCTGCACGCACCGGTTGCCAAGGCGACGCGTGCCGAACTGAATCTGGACGTGCAGCAACTGCTGTCCAGGTTGCCGCGGCCATGACCGGGGCGGTTCGGGTGACCGCTTTTTCTGTCTGGGGGACAGATTTACCGTCCCGCAGCATTTGTTCACTCATCAGGGCGGGTATCATTCCGTTCCCTGACTAACGACAGCACGACCACGAACCCGATGGATCAACGTCGCCTCATTCTTCTCCTGGTTTTCTCCCTGTCCCTGGTCATGCTGTGGGACGGATGGATCAAGCACAATCAGCCCGCTGTTCCCGCACCCGTGGCTGGTGCCGCGGCGCCAGCAGCAGCCGGCAGTTCGGTGCCGACGCCCAGCGCTGGGCTGACGCCGGGCGCAACGGCCCTGCCGAGCGCCGAGGCCGCCAAGGCGGCGCCGAAGATGCGTGTCGTGACCGACATGCTGCGCGCCGATATTTCGGCCGAGGGCGGCAGCATCGTCCGCCTCGAACTCGCGCAGCACAAGGATACCAACGACCGCGAACGCAATTTCGTGCTGCTGGACGATGGCATGCGCCACCTGTATTCGGCCGAGTCGGGTCTGATTGGTGATGGCTTGCCCAACCACCGCACGGTGTATGCGCTGCCGGCCGACGAAGTTGCGCTCAAGGACGGCGAAGACACCCTGGTGCTGCGCCTCGAGGCGCCCGAGCAGAACGGCGTCAAGGTCACCAAGCTGATGACCTTCCGTCGTGGCAGCTATCTGGTGGATGTCAGCTACGAAATCAACAACGGCGGTGCCGAGCCGCTGTCAGCCCATGCGTATTTCCAGCTGACGCGCGACGGCAAGCCGGCCGAGCAGGTCGAGGCCTTTGGCGTGACCACCTTTACCGGTCCGGCGTTCTTTACCGATGCGGCCAAGTTCCAGAAGGTGCAGTTCGAAGAAATCGCCGAAGGCAAGGCCAAGTTTGCCAAGACCGCAAGCGACGGCTGGGTGGCGATGGTGCAGCATTACTTTGTCAGCGCGTGGCTGCCGGCCGCTGGCATCGAGCGTGAGTATTTTGCCCGCAAGGTGGGGGGTGACCTGTATTCCGCAGGGGTGATCCTGCCGGTGGCCGCCATTGCACCGGGGGCCAGTGGCAGTGCGGCGTCCCGCCTGTATGTGGGTCCACAGGAGCAGGACAAGCTCGAAGGCATCGCCCCCGGGCTGGACCTGGTGGTCGATTACGGTTTCCTGACCGTGATTGCCGCGCCGCTGTTCTGGGTGCTGTCGTGGTTCCATAGCCTGACGGGTAACTGGGGCTGGGCGATCATTCTGGTGACGGTGGCGATCAAGCTCGCGTTCTTCCCGCTGTCTGCCGCCAGCTACAAGTCGATGGCCAAGATGCGGGTGCTGGGTCCGCGCATGCAGCGCCTGAAGGAGTTGTACGGCAACGACAAGGCCAAGATGCAGCAGGAGATGATGAATCTCTACCGCACCGAAAAGATCAATCCGTTGGGTGGTTGCCTGCCCATTCTGGTACAGATCCCGGTGTTCATTGCGCTGTACTGGGTGCTGCTGGGTAGTGTGGAGATGCGCCAGGCGCCGTGGTTGGGCTGGATTCAGGATCTGTCGGCCAAGGATCCCTATTTCATCCTGCCGATCATCATGGGCGTGTCCATGCTGGTGCAGATGAAGCTGAACCCGACGCCGCCGGATCCGCTGCAGGCCAAGATCATGATGGCGATGCCTATCGTGTTTACCTTCATGTTCCTGTGGTTCCCGTCCGGCCTGGTGCTGTACTGGGTGGTGAACAACCTGCTGTCGATCGCGCAGCAGTGGCAGATCACGCGGATGATCGAGAGTGCCAAGCCCGGCAGCAAGACCGACTGACACCATCGCCGCCATTGCAACGGCGCCGGGCCGCGGAGGCATCGGCGTCGTTCGCGTTTCTGGCCCGGCGCTGGGCGAGTTCGCCCGCGCCTTGAGCGGTCGTGCCCCTCGCCCTCGGCTTGCTTCCTTTGCGCGTTTTCTTGATGCGCGGGGTGAGGCAATCGACGAGGGCTTGTTGCTTTACTTTGCGGCGCCCGCTTCGTTTACTGGCGAGGACGTGATCGAACTGCAGGGCCACGGTGGCCCGGTGGTGATGCAGATGTTGCTGGCGCGGTGTCTGGAACTGGGGGCACGGCTGGCCGAGCCCGGCGAATTTACCCGGAGGGCGTTTCTCAACGGCAAGCTCGATCTGGCTCAGGCTGAAGGGGTGGCCGATCTGATCGAGGCGTCGACGGTGGCGGCTGCGCGGTCGGCGGTACGCTCGCTGTCCGGGCGCTTTTCCGAAGAGATCCACCGCATCCGCGATGGCCTGATCGACCTGCGCATGCTGGTTGAGGCGACGCTGGATTTTCCCGAAGAAGAAATCGACTTTCTCGAGCAGGCCCGGGCCTTGCCGCGGCTCGATGCACTGCGTCGCAAGCTCGAGGGGGTGCTCGATCGCGCCCGCCAGGGGGCCCTGCTGCGCAGTGGCTTGAACGTGGTGCTGGCGGGGGCGCCCAATGTCGGCAAGTCCAGTCTGCTCAATCAACTGGCGGGTGAAGACCGGGCAATTGTCACCGACATCGCGGGGACGACGCGCGATGCCTTGCGCGAGACGATACAGATCGAAGGCATTCCGCTACATATCATCGATACCGCAGGTTTGCGTGAGACCAGCGATGCGGTCGAGCGTATCGGGATCGAGCGTACCCGGCAGGAGTTGCAGCGTGCCGATGTGGTGCTGAAGCTGGTGGATGCGTCGCGTGCGGGAGAGCAGGCAGGGGGTGCGGATGTCGATCTTGACCTGCCGGCCGGGGTGGAGTGCATTACCGTGCTCAACAAGATCGATCTGTGCGGACTTCAACCAGCACGTATCGAGGGTGAGGCAGGTCTGGCGCTGAGGTTGTCTGCCCGGCAGGGCGAGGGCGTCGATCTGTTGCGTGCCGAGTTGTTGCGTGTGGCGGGGTGGCATGCACATGGCGAGGATGTGATCCTGGCCCGGGAGCGGCACCTTGCAGCGCTGCGCGCGGCACTGACGCATGTGCATGAGGCGGCCGAAGTGCTGCCGGCGCTTGAGCTGTTTGCCGAGGAATTGCGCCTGGCGGGTGAGGCCCTGGGCGAGATTACCGGCGAGTTCACTGCGGATGATCTGTTGGGTGTCATCTTTTCGAGATTCTGCATCGGCAAGTGATGACCCTATGGCGGTGAGTGATGCGGGTTGCAGTGGCGGCTTTGGCCTGAGCCGGCAGGGGGGGTAAGGTGAGCGAATCCTTGGACATGCCGTTCCAGTGGCCGCTGCGGAATATCGACGAGGCCCGGCGGATGATTATTGCCGTGCAGGATTGGGCCGCGGCGGCCGGGCTTGACCTGCGTCAGCCGCCCGAAATACCGGATAGTTGCTGCGGTCGCGGCTGCAATGGTTGTGTGTGGGAAGGCTATTTTGCGGCGCTGCGTTACTGGCGCGATCAGGCTGCCGATCGGCTGGGTGTGAATACCGGTTTGTCGCATTGAAAAGGTGGAGTCATGGCTTGGGATCCGGATCGGTATCTGGCATTTGGTGATTTGCGCTCAAGGCCTGCACTGGATCTGCTGGCGCGGATTCCGCTGAGTGCGCCGTCGAGAGTCGTGGATCTTGGTTGCGGGCCGGGTACGGTAACCACCTTGCTTCGACAGCGATGGCCGGAGGCTCGGCTGACCGGCGTCGATCGTTCCGCCGAGATGCTGGCGCGCGCTGCCGCGCTGGATGGCGGGGTGGAGTGGGTCGAGGCCGATCTATCGAGCTGGCAGGGTGAGCCCTCGTTTGATCTGATTTTTTCCAATGCGGCATTGCACTGGCTCGATGGTCATGCGGAACTCTTCCCTCGCTTGCAGTCCATGCTCGCACCGGGCGGGGTGCTGGCGGTACAGATGCCGGCGAACTTCGATGCGGATTCTCATCGGCTGATTCGTGAACTGGCTGCGTCCAGCAGATGGCGTGATCGCGTTGCCAATGCACGCATGGGGTCGGTGCTGACGGTCGAGGCCTATCATGATCTGCTGGCCGGGGGTTTCCAGTCGGTCGAGATCTGGGAGACGCGCTATCTGCAGGTGCTGAGGGGCGAGGACGCTGTGCTGCAGTGGTTGTCGGGGACAACGTTGCTGCCCTATCTCGATTGTCTGTCTGACGACGAACGGGACGTTTTCATCGGGCAGTTGCGGCCCTTGTTGAGGCAGGCTTACCCGATGCGGGGCGACGGGCGTGTGCTGTTTCCGTTCAAGCGCGTGTTCATGGTCGCTGTAGGGGCGCATGCCCATGTTTCACGTGAAACACGATGATCGATCTCGAATGGATGTTTGTGGTCTTGGGGCTCGCTGCCTTTTGTGCCGGCTTTGTTGATGCGGTTGTCGGTGGGGGAGGGCTGATACAGATCCCCGCACTTTTTGCGGCATTTCCGAGCACGGCGCCGGCGGTGCTGTTTGGTACCAACAAGGTCGCGAGCATCATTGGTACAGCCAGTGCGGCCATCCAGTACAGCCGTAGGGTGTCGATTCCCTGGCGCGTGGCATTGCCGGGCGCCATCGCTGCGCTGATAGGGGCATGGTATGGGGCGAAGGCGGTGGCTTACCTGCCGCCCACGGTTCTGCGTCCGGTCATTCTGGTATTGCTGATCCTGGTGGCCCTCTATACCTTCCTGCGCAAGGATCTGGGGTCGGTGTCGCGTGAAGGTGTGCACGGTGCGCGCTCGGCGCTGATTGCGGTGGTGATTGGTGGTGTGATCGGTTTCTACGACGGATTTTTTGGTCCGGGTACCGGCAGCTTTCTGATCTTTCTGTTCATCCGTTTGCTCGGTATGGATTTCTTGCGGGCATCGGTCACCGCCAAGGTGGTGAATGTCTCGACAAATTTTGCTGCCATCGCCTACTTTGCCAACAACGTCGAAATCTTGTGGAAACTTGCACTGATCATGGCCGTCTGTAACCTCACTGGTGCTGTGGTGGGTTCGCGCACGGCTTTACGTCACGGTACCGGGTTTGTCAGGGTCATGTTCCTCGCGGTTGTGTCGGTACTGATTGCCAAACTGGCATACGACACGGTCTGGGGGTGAGTGTTGTTTGTTTCACGTGAAACCGCTTGTTGTCGCCGCGTGGGCAGCAGGCAAACAATGAAGAGAAAGTCTTGAGAGAAAACAAGTCGCCCCGAAGACCACTGCCTCGTCAGTCCGATCGCCAACCGACAAGGCAGGCGTCGTCGCGCGCGTTGGCGGAGGATAGTCTGGCGTATGCTTTCCACAAGGCAGCGATACTGGTGAGCGCAGTCCTGAGTGGAGAAAACCTGACTGACCGCTACGAGCGCATGCTGAGGGAACATCCAGACTGGCCCGACAGCACACGGGGCGCGGTCCGCGATTTGTGTTGGTCGACCTTGCGTGCATATGGCCGTGGTGATGGGGTGTTACGCACGTTTCTACACAAACCGCCACCGGTCGAGGTGCATGCCTTGCTGCTGCTGGCAGTACAGCGCCTGGAGGCCCGGCCCGAGCAGGCGCATACCATTGTTGACCAGGCGGTGGAGGCCGTTGCTGTCGACATGCCTGGGTTCAAGGGCATGGTGAATGGTGTGCTGCGCAACGTACTGCGCGAAGCTTCTTCGCTGGCTGCCCGGTGTCAGGACGAGCCGGAGGCACGTTACGCGCATCCAGCATGGTGGATTGCGCGCTTGAAGCGCGATTTGCCGGATCGGTGGGAGGCTGTGCTGGCCGCCGGGAATCTGCATCCTCCGATGTCGTTGCGGGTCAATCGACGCAAGACGACGGTTGAGGCCATGCTCGACCGTTTGGGGCAGGCGGGGATCGATGCCCGGCCCTTGACGGGAGATGCGATCCGGATCGAGCGGGCGGTGGCGGTGAGCCGGATTCCCGGCTTTGAAGAGGGTTGGGTGTCGGTTCAGGATGCGGGTGCGCAGCAGGCAGCGCAACGCTTGAATCTGCAGGATGGTTTGAGGGTGCTGGATGCCTGTGCTGCGCCGGGTGGCAAGACTGCGCATATTCTCGAGACTGCCGATGTCGAACTGACAGCACTTGAACTGGATCCGCAGCGGGCACAACGTGTGACGAGCAATCTTCAGCGACTGGGACTGAGCGCGCAGGTCAAGGTGGCGGATTGCAGACAACTGTCTGCGTGGTGGGATGGAAAACCCTTCGATCGCATTCTTGCCGATGTACCGTGTTCCGCGTCGGGCGTGGTGAGACGTCATCCCGACATCAAGTGGTTGCGGCGCAACGAGGATATTTCCGGGTTTGCCCGGCAGCAGGCAGAGATTCTCGATGCGCTTTGGCAGACGCTGGCGCCCGGTGGCACAATGCTATATGCAAGCTGTTCGGTGTTTGACGAGGAGAATATCGAACAGATCAAACGCTTCAGGCGTCGCCACCCGGAGGCGATTGTCCCCAACCCAGATGCCGAGGAACTGCTCCGGCTGCTCCCTGATGCCGACCATGACGGCTTTTTCTACGCTCAGCTCCACAAGCCTGGCTAGGCGCATCCGCGGCGTATTTGCCGGATGGGTGCTGTTGTTGTCTGTTGCAGCCATCGCTGCCGACAGCAGCCGTATTGCTCATGCAGAGATCGTGGCGGGTGAGGGTGGCTATGTGCTCAATGCCGATATCGAGCTTGATCTGAACCCGCGCCTGATCGAGGCGGTCACTCGCGGTATCGCGCTACACTTCGTCGCCGAATTGGTCATCGAGCAACCGCGTTGGTACTGGCTCAACAAGGCGGTTGTCGAGCGCGAATTGAGCTATCGCATCTCCTATCATGCAATTACCCGCAGCTACCGGTTGTCGATCGGCAACCTGCACCAGAGCTTCGAAAGCCTGGATTCCGCGCTGCGTACCATGCAACGTATCCGGAACTGGCATGTGACCGATCGCGATACGCTGGAGCCGGGCGTGTCCTACGACGTTGCGCTGCGCTTCCGCCACGATACGGCGCAGTTGCCCAAACCCTTTCAGGTGACCGCCATTGCCAGTCGCGACTGGACGGTGGGTACCGACTGGCAGCGCTGGACCTTCCTGCCCGGCGTGGTGACCTCCAAATGAAGCGTATTGCGCTGGTCCTCATAGCGGCCATTGCTGGCATCTCGCTTTTCCTGCTGGCCTCGGCCAGCGCCAACTCGGATCTGTTTGCTGGCACCTACCCCTATCTGCTGGCCTTCAACGGGGTGGTGGTGGTGGCCCTGTGTGGCCTGGTCGGAGTGCAGTTGCGTGCGCTGTGGCGGGAGTACCGCGAGCGGCAGTTTGGCTCGCGGCTCAAGTACCGAATGGTGCTGATGTTTGCGTTGATGGCGCTGTTGCCTGGGCTGGTGGTGTATGCGGTGTCGCTGCAGTTCGTCGTTCGTAGTATCGAGTCCTGGTTTGATGTGCGGGTGGACTCTGCGCTGGAGGGTGGGATAGCGCTGGGGCAGAATGCCCTGGATTACCTTGTCAGTCAGGTCAACACCAAGGCAGGCGAGATGGTGCTCGAGCTCGAAGGGGAGGATGTCGTGACGCCCAGCCGTCTCAACCGTCTGCGCGAGATGGCGGGTGTCAGTAGCGTGACGGTGTTGGCCGCCAATGGGCATGTGCTGGCGACGGCGTCGGATGGCGTCATGGCGCTGATCCCCGATCTGCCGTCGCTGGCGCAGATGCGCCAGGCACGCCAGACCCGTGGTATCCACATGGTGGATGGCAGTACCGACGGTCGCTTGCTGATCCGCGTGTTGATGCCGATTCCGCGACGTTCGATCATCGGCGAGCCGGATCTGCTGCAACTGGTACAGCCCGTACCGGAAACCTTCGGGCGTCACGCCGAGGCGGTGCAGGAGGCCTATCGCGACTATCAGCAGCTGACGCTGGGGCGTGCCGGTCTGAGACGCATCTACACGGTCACGCTGACCATGACCCTGCTGCTGGCCCTGCTGGGCTCAGTGGCTGTCGCCTTTGTGCTGACCCGTCGTCTGGCGGCACCCTTGCTGATTCTGGCCGAGGGGACGCAGGCCGTTGCGCAGGGCGATTACCGGCCTCGCCAGGCTTTGCCGGCACGTGATGAACTTGGGGTGCTGACCCAATCGTTCAACCAGATGGTGCGGCAGCTGGAAGATGCACGAGCCGCGGCCGATCGAAACCGTGCGGCGGTGGAGTCGGCGCGCGCCTACCTCGAGAGCGTGCTTGCCAACCTGTCGACCGGGGTGCTGGCCTTCGCCCCGGATGGTACCTTGCGTGCCGCGAACCGTGGCGCGATGGATATCCTCGCTGACGATCTGGCCGGATTCGAGGATATTGCGCTGGCTGAATGGCCGCGGCATGCACATTTCCGCGATGCGCTGCTTGCGGGGTTCGAGGCCAATACGGGGGACTGGCAGACCCAGATTGAACTACCGGTTGCCGACAGCTCTCCGCTGACCCTGTTGATTCACGGTTCGCGCCTGCCGGATGCGACGGGTGGTGGCCTGGTGGTGGTGTTCGACGACATCACCCGGCTGATCGATGCGCAGCGCACGGCGGCCTGGGGGGAGGTTGCCCGGCGTCTGGCGCACGAGATCAAGAATCCCTTGACGCCGATCCAGTTGTCGGCCGAGCGCCTGGCGTTCAAACTGGCCGACCGCCTGGACGATGATGGGCGTCAGATGCTCGAACGTTCGACGCAAACCATCGTCAACCAGGTCGAAGCAATGAAGAATCTGGTCAATGCTTTCCGCGACTACGCCAGATTGCCGGCACCGGAGTTGCAGCCGCTTGATCTGGCCGCACTGCTGCGTGAAGTGTTGACCCTGTATGAAAGTGCAGCCTTGCGTATCAGGCTGCAGGTGGCCGAAGATTTGCCCCCGGTGCTGGGTGATGCGTCGCAGATCCGCCAGATCATCCACAATATGCTGCAGAATGCGCAGGATGCAGTAGCAGGACAGGAGGACGGCGAGATCACCCTGATCATTCGCCGGGACGGAGATCGGGTACTGATGGTGTTTCGCGACAATGGTCCGGGATTTCCGGCAGAGGTGTTGGCGCGTGCCTTCGAGCCCTATTTCACCACCAAATCCAAAGGCACTGGCCTGGGCCTGGCGATGGTCAAGAAGATCGTTGCCGAACACGGCGGCGACGTTCGGGTTGCCAATCGCGATGTCGGCGGCGCCGAAGTCAGAATCCGTCTGCGGACCCTAATCACTAGCGGTGAACACTGAAACATGTCCAAGCTACTCATCGTTGACGACGAAGTCGGAATCCGGGAACTCTTGTCGGAAATCCTGCGTGACGAGGGACACGATGTGCTGCTCGCCGAGAACGCTGCGGCTGCACGCGCAGCGCGTAACGCCGGGCGGCCCGATATGGTGCTGCTCGACATCTGGATGCCCGATACCGACGGCATCACCTTGCTCAAGGAGTGGTCGGCCAATGGTCAGCTGACCATGCCGGTGGTGATGATGTCCGGTCACGGCACCATTGATACGGCGGTTGAGGCGACCCGCATTGGTGCGATCGATTACCTCGAAAAACCGATTGCGTTGCAGAAACTGCTTGCTGCGGTCAAGCGTGGCCTGCAACGACCGGTGACGCAGGGAACGCCTGCCCCCCTGACGCTGGCCGCGTTCACCCGGTCCATGCCCTTGCGTGACCTGAAACGGCGTATCGAACAGATGGCGGACAGTTCCCGGATCCTGCTGTTGCGGGTCGGTGCGGGCAGTCTTGCCGAACTGGTTGCCCGCAGCCTGCAGGCCCCGGGGGCGCCGTGGCTGGATCTGGCCGCAGTCAGCAATCCTCTCGACCTGACCCAGTTGCAGGCGGCGCAAGGGGGCGTGTTGTTTGTCTCTGAACTGTCGCGACTGTCGCGAGCGCAGCAGAAGAACCTGGTCTTTGCGCTGGATCGCCTGGAGCGCTATGACCTCAGGCTGATCGTTGCCACCGACCACAATCACGACGCACTGCTTGCCGCGGGCTGGGACGAGGCGGTGCTCGACCGCTTGTTCGAGGTCAGCCTGGTCCCGCCCGCGATGGCGGAGATCCGGGACGATCTGCCCGAGCTCGCCAACCAGATCCTGCTGCACCTGGTCGAAGCGGGGGACGTGCCCTTGCGCCGGCTGTCCACTGCGGCACTCAACTACCTTCGCACCCAGCCGTGGGCGGGGGGCTATGGTGAGTTGCGTGCGGCAGTGCGTTCGCTGGCACTGGCCACGCTCGAGGAGGAGATCGATCTACCGGAGGTTCGCCGCCTGCTGGCGCCGGTCGTCGATGCGCCGGCCTGTGCAATTTCATTCGATCAGCCCTTGCGTGAGGCAAGAGAGGCTTTCGAGCGGATGTACCTCGAGCATCATTTGCGTCTGGAAAGCGGCAACATGACGCGGCTGGCCGAAAAAACCGGGCTGGAGCGTACCCATCTGTACCGTAAGCTCAAACAACTGGGGCTGCAGGCCGGACGTCGCCACGAAGAGGCCTGAGCGGTTCTTTGCCAAGGCTTGCCGCGAGCTGGATACGATGTCCAAGCCGTCGGGCCCGCGCCATCTGTCAGGCAGATGGCGTGGGCCCGGTTTTGCGTTCTGGGGGCCGTTGCACCAAGGCGTTGCCGCGTCGCAACAATTTGTGTCTTGTCCTGGAAACAGGGCGTAGAATCAGCCGCTCTTGAGTTGCTCCTGGGGTTGTCCCGGTGAAAATCATCATTCTTGGCGCCGGGCAGGTAGGCGCGTCGGTGGCTGAAAATCTGGTGTCGGAAGCAAACGATATCACGCTGGTCGATACCAGCCCGGACTATCTCGCCGAGTTGCGCGAGCGTCTGGAGGTTCGTACGGTGTGCGGCAATGCCGCGTCGCCCTCGGTGCTGCGCGATGCCGGTGCCGACGACGCAGACCTGCTGATCGCGGTGACCCAGTCCGATCAGACCAATCTGTGCGCCTGCCGCATTGCCAAGACCTTGTTCAACCTGCCGACGCGGATTGCACGCCTGCGCTCGACCGACTATGTCGATCATCCGGAACTGCTCGACGAGAACAACTTTGCGGTGGATTTCTCCATCTGTCCGGAGCAGATCGTCACCGACTACATCAAGCGCCTGATTGCGTTTCCCGAAGCACTGCAGGTACTGGAGTTCGCCGACGGCGTGGTCAGCCTGATTGGTGTGAGAGCCTTCGAGGGCGGGCCGCTGGTCGGCCATCCGCTGAAGGCGCTGCGCTTTCACCTGCCCAACGTCGAAGTGCGTATTGCCGCGATCTATCGCAATGGCGAGCCGATCATCCCCGAAGGGGATACCGTCATCGTGCCCGGCGACGAAGTTTTCTGCCTGGCGGCTTCGGTGCATATCCGCCAGGTCATGCGTGAGTTGAGGCGCACCGACAAGCCGATGCGGCGCATCATGATCGCAGGGGGAGGCAATATCGGCTTCCGCCTCGCCCGGTCGATCGAGAACGACTACCACGTCAAGATCATCGAGGTGGACAAGCGTCGTGCCGAGATGCTGGCCACGCAACTGGGCCATACCCTGGTGCTGCGGGGTGATACCACCGACGAAAAGCTGCTGGAAAACGAGGGTATCGACGAGACTGACCTGTTTGTTGCGCTCACCAATGACGAGGAAGACAACATCATGTCCGCCTCGCTCGCCAAGCGGATGGGGGCACGGCGTACGCTGGCACTGATCAATCGCAAGAGCTATGTCGACCTGGTGCAGGGCGGGCCGATCGACATCGCGATTTCTCCCGCCCACACCTCGATTGGGTCACTGCTGGCGCATGTGCGTCGCGGCGATGTGGTGGCGGTACATAGTCTGCGTCGTGGTGCTGCCGAGGCCCTGGAGATCATCGCTCACGGCAAGCCCAAGGACTCCAAGGTGGTCGGCCGGCGCATCGAGGAGATCGCCCTGCCCAAGGGTGCCACCATTGGCGCCATCGTCCGTGATGAGCGCCGGGGGGATGGCAAGATCATCCGCCGTATGGTCATCATCCCGCATCACGACACCTTGATCGAGAACGGTGACCACGTCATCGTGTTCTGTACGCACAAGAACCTGGTGGGCAAGGTCGAGAAGCTGTTCCAGGTCGGATTCACCTTCCTCTGAAGTCGATGCCGTCTCCCCTTCACCCCTATTTTCCGGCGCTCAATGCGCTTGGCCTGATCATCGTCATCTTCGGTCTGCTGATGCTGTTTCCGCTCAGCGTGTCGATCTGGCTGGACGACGGTGCGACCCTGGCCTACGACCAGGCGATCGTGATCACCCTGGTGGCCGGTGCAGCCTTGTGGATGGGGACGCGTGGCAGGCGGCGCGACCTGCGGGTGCACGATGGTTTCCTGCTGGTCGCCTCGACCTGGGTGGTGTTGCCCGTGTTCGGGGCATTGCCTTTGCTGAGTTACCTGCCGGACCTGTCGGTAGTGGATGCCTATTTCGAAGCGGTATCCGGCCTGACCGCAACGGGTGCGACGGTGCTGAGCGGGCTGGACGATCTGCCGACTTCGATCAATCTGTGGCGCACCTTCATGCACTGGATCGGCGGCATGGGTGTCATTGTGCTGGTGGTGGCGATCCTGCCCCTGCTGGGTATCGGCGGGCGGCAACTGTTCAAGGCCGAGGTACCGACGCCGATGAAGGAGAGCAGTCTGACGCCGCGGATCGCCGAGACCGCAAAAGGGTTGTGGTTGACCTATATCCTGCTGACCCTGGGTTGCGGTTTCAGCCTGTGGTATGTCGGCATGGAGCCATGGGATGCGGTGATCCATGCGTTCAGCGTGGCGGGGCTGGGGGGCTTCTCCAACAAGGACGCTTCACTTGGGCACTTCCACAATCTGCAGGTCGAGTTGGTGGTGATCGTGTTTGCGCTGGCTTCGGCGCTGAACTTTGCGACCCACTATCTGGCTTTGTCCCGTCGCTCTGTCCGCCCGTATCTGAACGATCCGGAAATTCCGTTTTTCTTCGGCGTGCTGGTATTCAGCACGCTGATGCTGACCGCCTATCTGATGCAGTTCAACGCCCACGCGGATGTCTGGACCGCACTGCGGTATGTCGGTTTTCATGTGGTGTCGATCTCGACTTCATTGGGGCTGGCGACCTACGACTACACCTTGTGGCCGATGTTCGCGCAGATCTGGGTCTTGTTTCTGGGCAGCTTCATTGCCTGTTCAGGGTCTGCCGGCGGCGGCATCAAGATGATGCGGGCGATGATCCTGTACAAGCAGGTGTTCCGCGAGATCATCCGTTCGTTGCATCCGAATGCCGTCAGGCCGGTCCGTCTCGGCCGCCAGCCGGTGTCGGAGGGGATCCTGCATGCGGTGCTCGGCTTCAGCTTCATGTACATGGTCAGCATCGTATCGCTGACCCTGGTGCTGGCTGCGAGCGGCCTCGAGTTGATCACGGCGTTCTCGGCGGTGGTGGCCTGCCTGAACAACACCGGGCCGGGGCTCGACGCAGTCGGGCCATCGTCCAACTACCGTTCGCTCGACGACTTCCAGACTTCGGTCCTGTCGTTCACGATGATTCTCGGACGCCTTGAAATCTTTACCTTCCTGGTCGTGCTGACGCCCGCATTCTGGCGTCGATAGGGCATCGCCTGACGGCGCTCAACCCATCCGGTCGCACAACAGGCGATAATCACGCCTTGTTGCCGATTGGCAGGACGAGAGGACTCGACGTGAGCCGCCTGAAAAACGATACCTTCCTGCGCGCACTGCTGCGCCAGCCCACCGAATACACCCCCGTCTGGCTGATGCGCCAGGCTGGACGCTATTTGCCCGAGTACTGCGAGACGCGCAAGCGCGCCGGCAGCTTCCTGCAACTGTGCAAGAGCCCGGCAATGGCCTGCGAGGTGACGCTGCAGCCGCTTGCGCGTTACGACCTGGATGCCGCGATCCTGTTTTCCGACATCCTGACGGTGCCGGATGCGATGGGACTGGGGCTGTATTTCGCCGAAGGCGAAGGTCCGCGCTTCGAGCGACCGCTGCGCGATGAGTGGGAGATCCGCAATCTTTCCGCACCCGATCCCCA
Source organism: Parazoarcus communis SWub3 = DSM 12120 (assembly GCF_003226565.1). GTDB lineage: Bacteria > Pseudomonadota > Gammaproteobacteria > Burkholderiales > Rhodocyclaceae > Parazoarcus > Parazoarcus communis. The sequence goes on from NZ_QKOE01000031.1 coordinate 22,506, forward strand.
TGTTGAGCTGCAGTATGTGATGGATGGCGTCAGCGAGATCCGGCGGGCTCTCGACGGTAGCGTGCCCTTGATCGGCTTCTCCGGCAGTCCGTGGACGCTTGCCTGCTATATGGTCGAAGGCGGTTCGTCGGACGACTATCGCAAGGTCAAGACCATGGCCTACAGTCGGCCCGACCTGATGCACCATATCCTGTCGGTGACGGCCGATGCGGTGGTCAAGTACCTGAACGCGCAGATCGAGGCAGGCGCGCAGGCGGTCATGGTGTTCGATTCCTGGGGCGGCGTCCTCTCGGAGGCGGCGTACCGCGAGTTCTCGCTGGCCTACCTGCAGCGCGTGGTCGACGGGCTGATCCGCGAGCGCGATGGCCAGCGTGTGCCGTCCATCGTCTTCACCAAGGGCGGCGGCCTGTGGCTGGAGTCAATTGCAGCGATTGGCAGCGATGCCGTGGGCCTGGACTGGACCATGGATATTGGCCGGGCGCGTGCGCTGGTTGGCGACAAGGTCGCACTGCAGGGCAATATCGACCCCAATGTGCTGTTCGCGCCGCCAGAGGTCGTGGCCGCCGAGACACGCAAGGTGCTCGACGCTTTTGGGCCGTATCCCGGTCATGTGTTCAACCTGGGGCATGGCATTTCGCAGTACACCCCGCCCGAGAATGTTGCGGTGCTGGTGGATACCGTGCATGCGCATAGCCGGGCAATTCGTCGCGGCGCGTAAGCGGCTCGATATCATGGCCGGAGGGGTTTTCGTGCGACCTTCCGGCCATACTGTCAAGCAAAAAAATCGACTTTATCGCTTGACTTATGCACACCGGCGTGAATTTGGAAGAAAACAGTCACCGTAATGGTGCATTCATCTGGGGTGTTTGTAAGTTATTGATTTAAAACATTAAAAACTTTGCCTCATGTTAAGGCAAAGTGACAGAAGTGCTTGATTCACACCGCTTTCAGGGCGATTCACCCAGTTTTCCCACAAACTTATCCACAGCTTTTGTGGACAAACCAAAGTGATACTGCAGGGCAAAGGCTTAGCGTAGCTTTCCGCAGCTGAACTTCAAGTTTTCTCTGCAACTAGCTGAATTCATTGTGATTTGATGGTTTTTGCCAGATCCTGATGCCGATCATCCGCGTCGCCTTACCTGTCCCGATTCCGCAACTATTTGATTACACGGCAGAAGATGCGCTGGAGTCGGATGTTGGGCGATGTGTGCGCGTGCCTTTTGGACGTGGGGAAAAGAGCGGGCTGATCGTTGGCCTGCCCGATGCTGCGGAGGTTGATGCAGCCAGACTCAAACCGGTGCTGCACATCCAGCGCGAGGTCCCCCCGCTACCGGACGACTGGCTGGCGCTGGTCGGCTTTGTCGCCCGCTACTACCACGCGCCACTCGGTGAGGTCGTGGCGCTGGCGCTGCCGCCCGGGTTGCGTCGTGCCGATGGGGTCAGCGCCGACGACACCGATCCTTTGCTCGAAGTGGCGCCAGCCGGGCGGCAAGTCATGGCCGACGCCAGGCGCGACAGCAAGGCCTTGGCGCTGCTACGGGAGTGTGAAGAAGCGGGGGTATCGCCCCTGCGACGCAGCGTGATTCGTGCGCTGCCATCGGGTGCCGCCGTGGGTGATGCTTTCAGGCGTGGCTGGCTGCAACTCACCGTGGGCAATGTGCCACGCCATCACGCAACCGGTCGTCCCGAGCTGACCGACGAGCAGGCGACGGTCATCGACCAGGTGCTGAATGCGGCGCCGGGCTTTCGTCCGTGGTTGCTGCAAGGGGTCACCGGCAGTGGCAAGACCGAGGTGTATCTGCGCCTGGCCGAGGCCATGCTCGCGGCCGGCAAGCAGGTCCTGATGCTGGTGCCCGAGATCGCGCTGACGCCGCAACTCGAGCATCGAGTCGCGCAACGCTTTCCCGCCGCCAATGTGATCAGCCTGCATTCGGCGCTGGCCGAAGGGGCGCGGTCGCGTGGTTTTGTTCAGGCCTTGAGCGGGCATGCCGACATCGTGCTCGGCACCCGGCTGTCGGTGTTTGCGCCGCTGCCGCGGCTGGGCATCATCCTGGTCGACGAGGAGCACGATGCCTCCTACAAGCAGCAGGAAGGGGTGCGCTACTCCGCGCGCGATGTTGCCGTGTGGCGGGCACGTCAGCGTGGCCTGCCCGTGGTGCTGGGTTCGGCGACGCCCTCGCTCGAGACCTGGCAGCATGCGCGCGCCGAGCGCTACGGCCTGCTCAGCCTGAGTCGTCGTGCGGTGGCTTCGTCATTGCCCAAGGTGCGCGGTGTCGATACCCGACGGCTGAAGCTGGACGAGGGCCTCAGCCCCGCATTGCAGGCCGCGATTGGCGAACGTCTGGAGCGGGGGGAGCAGAGCCTGGTGTTTCTCAACCGGCGCGGCTATGCACCCGTGTTGTCCTGCCCGGCCTGTGGCTGGATCAGCCGCTGCCCGCACTGTTCGGCCAACCTGGTGGTGCATCTGGCAGACAGGCGCCTGCGCTGTCACCACTGCGGCTGCGACGGACCCATTCCACATGCCTGCCCAAGTTGTGGCAATCAGGACATCCAGCCTTTTGGTCGTGGAACCCAGCGAATCGAAGCGCGCCTGATCGAGCTTTTTCCGCAGGCACGGGTGCTGCGCGTCGATCGCGATGCGGCACGAACCCGTGCCCAGTGGGAGGCTTTGCTCGATACGATTGCGGCGGGTGAGGCCGACATCCTGGTCGGCACACAGATGATGGCCAAGGGGCACGACTTTCCCAAGCTGACCCTGGTTGGCGTGATTGGGGCCGATGCTTCGCTGCACGCAGCCGATTTTCGCGCGCCAGAGCGTCTGTTCCAGCAGTTGATGCAGGTGGGGGGCCGGGCCGGGCGGGGGGCCTTGCCGGGTGAGGTGGTGATCCAGACCGAGTATCCTGGTCATCCGCTGTTCCAGCATCTGGCGCGGCATGACTTCGACGCCTTTGCCAGGATGGCGCTGGACGAGCGCAAGGTGGCGAGTTTTCCGCCGTTTTCGTATCAGGCCATGTTGCGTGCCGATGCGCCGGTACTGAAGGATGCAGTCGAGTTCCTGCAGCATGCCCGCAGGCTGGGGGAAGCCAGTGCAGCAGCAGGTTTGCGCCTGTTCGACCCGGTGCCGATGCGGCTGACCCGGCTTGCCCGCCGCGAGCGGGCGCAGTTGCTGGTGGAGGCCGATGAGCGCGGGCTGCTGCAGGGTTTTCTGTTGCAGTGGATGAAGCTGCTTTATGCGCAGCGCACCAGCCGCGAGCTACGCTGGCAGATCGACGTCGATCCGCTGGATGTCTGAGGGGATTAGCGGTTTTCGCGATCGACCGGCCACAACCAGGCTGCACCACGAACGCCGGATGCATCCCCGTGGCGCGCCGGACGCAGACGGGTGACGACCTGATCCGAGAAGATGTACTGGCCCCATTGTGCCGGCACATTGACATATAGCCGCTCGAGGTGCGACAGCCCCCCGCCCAGAACGATGACGTCGGGGTCGAGCAGATTGATCACCGTGGCCAGGGCGCGCGCCAGGCGCTGCTCGTAGCGTTGCAGTGTGGCTTCGCAGGCGTTGTCGCCATGCGCCGCTGCCGCGGCAATCGCTGCTGCGTCCAGCGTGCCGCCGTGGCGCCGGCTGTGATCGGCGGCCATGCCGGGACCGGACAGATAGGTTTCGATGCAGCCGTGGCGGCCGCAGTAGCAGGCGGGCAAGGGCTGGTCACCGGGGCCTGGCAGGGGCAGGGGGGTGTGACCCCATTCCCCGGCAATCGCGTTGGCGCCATTGAGCAGGTGCCCATTGACCACCACGCCACCGCCAACACCGGTGCCGAGAATGACGCCGAATACGGTTTCCGCCCCCGCCCCCGCGCCATCGCTGGCTTCCGACATGGCAAAGCAGTTGGCGTCGTTGGCAATACGGACTTCCTGACCGAGCAGGGCTTCCAGATCGCGGCGCAAGGGCTTGCCGTTGAGGCAGGTGGAGTTGGCGTTGCGCATGCACCCGGTCAGGCGCGACAGGGAGCCCGGTGTGCCAATGCCGATGCTGGCCCGGCTACCGATCTGGCCCTCCGCAAACCTGACCAGTCCGGCAATGGCCTCGAGGGTGCCGCGGTAGTCTCCCTGCGGCGTCGGCACCCGTCGCCGCAGTAGTTCCCGCCCCGTCGGGTCGAGCGCGACGATCTCGATCTTGGTGCCGCCCAGGTCGATGCCGATCCGGTTCATGGCTGCCTGGTATGCCGTATGCCGGTCAGAGCAGGCGGTCTGCCGCGCTGCGGTATTGTTCCACCGCGTCTTCGCGGCTGCTGGCGCTGACGCCAAGCTCGCGCACCAGACCGTCGTTCAGGCTGTAGCACCAGCCGTGCACGGTGACATTCTGGCCGCGGGCCCAGGCTTCGCGCAGTACCGAGGTCTGGCTGATGTTCACCACCTGGTGGATGGCGTTGAGCTCGCACATGCGGTCCAGCCGCTCCTTCTCGTCGTCAATCTGGTTCAGCTTGTCGAGATGGCGATCGCGCACGTCCTGCACATGGCGCAACCAGTTGTCGGTCAGCCCCGTCTTGTTGTCGTGCAGCGCGGCCTTCACGCCGCCGCAGCCGTAGTGGCCGACCACCAGGATGTGCTTGACCCGCAGCATTTCCACCGCGTAATGGATCACCGACAGGGCATTCAGATCCGTATGCACCACCACGTTGGCGATGTTGCGATGCACGAAGATCTCGCCCGGCGCGAGCCCGACGATCTGGTTGGCCGGCACCCGGCTGTCGGAACAGCCGATCCAAAGGTATTCGGGTGACTGCTGGTTGACCAGGCGGGCGAAGAACTCGGGGTCTTCCGCGTGCATCCGCTCGGACCAGGCCTTGTTGTTGGCAAAAAGGTGTTCGATGGTTTGGGGCATGGAGTCGATCCTGGCGCGCGAAGGTCGCGCAATATCCGTAATTATGAATTACAACTGGTGTTTCGAACAACTTCGGCTTGCGACGAGGGACACTGAACGCCACTAAAGATAAGAATAGTACTTATTACGTATATGACAATGTCGAATTGCATGGTATAAAAGCTCGGTGCTGGCAAGAGATTGCCGGTACGCCAAGCCAGCCAAGGGCATCCGCTCCAGCCAGCCAAGATTCCTCTACTACTGCCTGCCAGTGGTTGATCTCAACACATCTAGGTTGGATGCCGTGCTTGATCGTGTCGCAGTACCAAATGTCAAAACGCCCGCCGTACATGGCGTCTGGCTTCGTGACCAGTGTTGCGCGCAGTCCCTACGCGTTGTCCGAGCTTCCGCCTCATGTTGCTTCTGTTGTTCACAGCGAAAGTCAACTTCAGTTGCTCTACTACCGGGTTGTTGTGGAACTCGACGAGCAAGTGCTGGCCGTCGAGGGGAAGAGGCTCTCGTTCAAGGCGGGCATGGTGTTGGAAGCGGACATCGTGCAAGACACAAGACGCCTGTATGAATGGGCGTTGGAGCCGATTCACACGGTAGCAGGCAAGTTCCATCGTGGCTCAGGCATACCGTCGCCGGAGGAGTCGGACGGGTGAGGAGATGAGTGTGAGGAGACCGCCGTCGATGCGCGAGCAGGAGGTCCTGCTACGTATTCGCCAGGGAAAGACCAACAAGCAGATTGCACTCGAACTGGGAATCAGCGGTTTCACCGTAAGGGACCACGTCTCCGCCCTATTAAAGAAGCTGTCAGCTTCGAATCGCACGGAACTTGCCATCATGGAAACACCCTACATCAGTAGGGTATGCAAAAAAGATAGTCATGAATAAACTAATCGATAGTTCAGATTTGTCTGAGTCTCGAAGAGCATAAAAATAAATTTCATAGATATATATTTTGAAAATCATGCGACCACGATCATCACGCCCACTGGAGAAAAACTCGATCAAGAATCCGGGGGCGGTATCGTACGTCGTCGGCTCTTCTTCGGTTGCGAGTTCGATTGTTTATGCAATGCTCTCCAATCAAGGCTATGACGAAAGGGATCTTTATTTATCGATGGTGTTGATTTTCGCAGTCTTCATCGTATTAAATTCGATTTTCTATTTTTCTAATCGAGTCGATCTGGAGCGAATAGTCCGAGATGGAAAGGTTACGAAAGAAAGAGCTTCTTTATTAATTTTTGGAAATAAGTTAACTCGGTTAATTCGTCTAATCTGGAGGTTGATTAAATGAAAGAGATCTCAATTCTCGATCTTGTCGAAGCCTTCTGACACTGGAAATGGGTCGAATCGCCGATTTTCCGTGCGATTCGAAGAGGAGACGGGGCGATGCCGCCTAGCAAAATGGCGGTTCGCTGAAGAAAATGAACCGAGTTCGGTTGTCTAAGTCATTTCGCGGCGGAATTCCTGCAAGGCCTCGGGTTGCTCGAGGTGCTCTTGTGTCATTTCATGATGAAAGAATTTACCGATATTCTAAATAGCAAGCTGGCTGTTCTTGCGTTCTCGGGCCTTGGGCTAGCATTGGTTTTTGCTTTTCTAAACCAGAAAATTAATTTACCTCCAGAGATTCACGAGATTGTGGATGTTGGACTGTCAGTTCTTGTGGCCTTGGCCTTTTTGCTTGTCTCCTCCGCATTCTCGGCTGGCCTGGTGTCGTCAGATCATTCTGTTGAGGGTGGAGGATCTGGTGGAGTAGCCGGTGTGGTTGGTGGGTTGACCTTTGCTTTACTGCTGACAGTTTTGGGCATTTACCTTATCAGCGGTTTTCAGGACGCGTTTGGCAGAACGTTTTCGGCGACTACGCTGGGATCTTTGACTGCAGCAACTGGAATAGCGGTTATCTATTTTGGGGTAAGGAGATTGTTCAGGGTTTCAACTGTTGGAGAGAAGTGATGCGAGCAGGGCTCCCGCAGCTACGCATTTATCATTCACCGTCATCCTCGTCAGGTGCTTCGAAGCCCAGCAATGCCGCACGAAACTCGTCGGATGTCGCCGCCAGCAGTCGCTTGGTCTTGATGCTGGTCTTGATCGAGGTATCGAGCCGGATGAGGTTGAGGGCCATGTGGCGGACCAGCGCGAGGTTATGGGCGACGTGGCCGGAGCGGGCGCGGGCGTAGTCATCACCGAACTGAACATCGAGACACCAGTGCAGACGATTCTCGACCTCCCAGTGACTTCTGACTGCCAGCGCGATCCGCTCGGCGTCGGCGGGCAGGCTGCTGATGTAGCAGACGCGCTCGGTGCTGGTGTGATCGCCCACCGTTCGGATGCGTTCGACCACGGC
>NZ_QKOE01000032.1 GCF_003226565.1 Parazoarcus communis SWub3 = DSM 12120
GACGCACCCGAAGACCTGGTGCGTTACGGCAAGGACATCGAGAAAGCCGTCCTCGCACGCGGCCTGCGCTACCACCTGGAAGATCGGGTGCTGGTCCATGGCAATAAAACCGTCGTCTTCCGCTGAGGAACAGCCATGCCCTGGCGTCTATTGCGCTTTGCCCTGAACAAGAAGCATCCGGAGCCCCGGATGTTCACCTCCCACAACAAGCTCAAGTCAAGCTATGACGTGGTGATCATCGGTGCCGGTGGCCATGGCCTGGCCGCGGCTTACTACCTGGCCACCGAGCACGGCATCAAGAACGTCTGCGTGCTCGAGAAGGGATACATCGGCGGAGGCAACACCGGTCGCAACACGACCATCATCCGCTCCAACTACCTCACCCCCGAGGGCGTGAAGTTCTATGACGAGTCAGTGCGTCTGTGGCAGGACCTGTCGCGCGACTTCGACCTCAACCTGTTCTACGCCAACCGCGGCCACTTCACCCTGGCCCATACGGATTCGGCCCTGCGCACCATGCGCTGGCGTGCAGAGGTCAACAAACACTACGGCGTCGCTTCCGAGGTCGTCGGACCGGAAGCGGTGAAGGAAGCCGCACCGATGATCGATCTCTCGTGCGCCGGTCATTCACCCATCCTCGGTGCGCTCTACCACGCACCGGGCTCGGTCGCGCGTCACGATGCGGTGGCCTGGGGCTACGGCCGCGGTGCCGATCGGCGCGGGGTGGAAATCCATCAGCAGACCGAAGTGCTCGGCATCAACGTGCAGGGCGGAAAGGTCAAGGGCGTCAATACCTCACGCGGCTACATCTCCACCAACAAGGTGTTGTGTGCAGTCGCCGGTTCGACGCCGCGCATCCTGAAGATGGTCGATGTACGCACGCCGATCTACATCCACCCGTTGCAGGCCATGGTCAGCGAGCCGATCAAGCCCTGGCTCGATCCCATCCTGGTGTCCGGCAGCCTGCACGTCTATATCAGCCAGTCGGCGCGCGGGGAATTGGTGATGGGTGCCTCGCTCGACCCCTACGAACTGCATGCGACCCGCTCGACCCTGGACTTCGTCGAGGGCCTCACCTCGCACATGCTCGACATGTTCCCCTTCCTGTCCAGCGTGAAGGTGATGCGGCAGTGGGCCGGCATGGCCGACATGACACCCGACTTCGCGCCCATCATGGGCAAGACGCCGGTAGAGGGCTTCTATCTTGATTCCGGCTGGGGCACCTGGGGTTTCAAGGCCACGCCGGTGTGCGGCAAGACCATGGCGCACACCCTCGTCAACGACACCCCGCACCCCCTGATCACCGGCTTTTCCCTGGACCGTTTCAGCAACTACGCGCTGACCGGTGAAAAGGGCGCGGCCTCGGTCGGCCACTGAAGGAATCACGCCATGAAGATCATGACCTGTCCCCTGAACGGCCCGCGCCCGGTATCCGAGTTTTTCTACTGGGGCGAAGTGCGCCCGATGCCCGATCCCGACAGCTGCACCGATGCCGAGTGGGCCGACTACGTGTTCAACCGCAACGGCGCCCCCGGCGTGAAACGCGAATGGTGGTGCCACACCCCGAGTAACACCTGGTTCATCGCCGAGCGCGATACCGAGAAGGACATCGTGCTCAAGACCTACTTCTATCAGGGAGATGCGTGATGCGATTGCCCGCCACCAGCGGCGAGTGGATTGACCGCTCCGCGCCCATCGAATTCAAGTTTGAAGGCCGCACCTACACCGGCTACGCCGGCGACACGGTGAGCGCTGCCCTGTGGGGGGCAGACGTCCGCGTGCTCGGCCGCAGCTTCAAGTATCACCGCCCGCGCGGCGTGCTCTCGCTCGCCAACCATGACACCAACGCACTGCATCAGTGGGGCGCGCAACTCAATCTGCGGGCCGACGTGGAACCCTTGCAGCCCGGCATGGCGCTTACCGCAGTCAATACCTTTGGTGGCCTCGATCACGACAAGGGCAGGATTCTGGGGCACTTCGCCCGCTTCCTGCCGGTGGGTTTCTATTACAAGGCCTTCCACACCAGGGGGTTGTTCCCGATGTGGGAGCGCATGTTCCGCGCGATGACCGGTCTGGGCAAGGTCGATCTCGGCAGCCCGCGCCGCAGCACGCCCAAAGCCTACGATTTCTGCGACGTGCTGGTGATTGGTGCGGGTCCGTCGGGTCTGTCCGCTGCGCTGTCGGCCGCTGCCCAGGGCGCAACGGTGGTGGTGGTGGACGAAAACGCACGGCCCGGCGGCAGCGCCGGCTATCAGATCGGCAACGATCCGGCACGCGTCGAGATTCACGCCCGGCTGCTGGCGGAAGTCTCTGCCAACCCGCTGATCCGGGTGCTCACCAGCACCTATGCGGCGGGTTACTACAAGGACCACTGGCTGCCCCTGGTCAGCGCCGAGCGCATGCTCAAGATGCGTGCCGGTAGCGTGGTGGTGGCCAGCGGCGGTTTCGAACAGCCGGCAGTGTTCCGCAACAACGACTTGCCTGGCGTCATGCTCGCCTCGGCCGCGCAGCGCCTGCTGCATCGTTACAGCGTCAAGCCGATGCAACGTGCGGTGGTGCTGACAGCCAACGCCGACGGCTACCGTGCCGCACTCGATCTACTGGCCCGCGGCGTGGCCGTGGCGGCGGTGGTCGATCTACGCACGGCGGCAGGCACGGCAACCGTGCTGGCTCAGCAACTGCGCGACGCAAAGGTCGAAGTGCTGATGTCGAGCTGCGTCGTTGAAGCCATCCCTGGCGCAGGCGGTACCAGTGTGGCCGCAGCACGCGTTGGCGCGGTGCAGGCGGACGGCACGCCAGCAGCAAACCTGCGCGACATCGCCTGCGACGGCATCCTGATGAGCGTGGGCTGGGCACCTGCTGCCAACCTGTTGTACCAGGCCGGCACCAGAATGCGCTTCGAGCCTGCGGTCGAGCAGTTCGTACCCGATGTACTGCCCGAGGGGGTGTTCGCCTGCGGCCGTGTCAACGGCGTGCATGAGCTCTCCCGGCGTATGGCGGATGGCAGCCGTGCCGGCAGTCACGCCGCAGCAGCGGCAGGCTTCGGCGCCGCAGTGGGCAGCGCGCTTGCGCCGGAAGCCGAGTCGCCCACTCATCCGTGGCCAATCGTGGCGCACCCTGAAGGCAAGAACTTCGTCGATTTCGATGAGGATCTGCAGCTCAAGGATTTCCACAATGCGGTGCAGGAAGGCTTTGACAACATCGAGTTGCTCAAGCGCTACTCCACCGTGGGCATGGGTCCCAGCCAGGGCAAGCACTCCAACATGAACGCCCTGCGCATCCTCGCCCGGCTGTCGGACAAGGCGCCGCAACAGGTCGGCACCACAACGGCACGCCCCTTTTACCATCCGGTACCAATGGCCGTGCTGGCCGGACGCGGCTTTCACCCCGAACGTCGCACCCCGCTGCACTCGCGCCATGATGCGCTAGGCGCCAAGTGGATGCCGGCCGGCGTATGGCAGCGCCCCGAGTTCTACCAGGTGGCCGGCAAGGCACGCCTGGACTGCATTCGCGAAGAGGTCGCCGCGGTGCGCGGTGGGGTGGGAGTGATCGACGTCGGCACGCTGGGCAAGCTCGAAGTGATCGGGCCCCAGGCCGCCGAGTTTCTTGAGCGCGTCTATACCTCGAACTACGCCAACCTGAAGGTCGGCATGACCCGCTACGCGGTGATGTGCGACGAGTCTGGCGTGGTGATCGACGACGGTGTGGTCGCGCGACTGGCTGAGGATCACTTCTACTTCACCACGACCACCTCGGGCGCAGCGACGATCTACCGCGAGTTGTCGCGCCTCAACACGCTGTGGAGGCTGGACTGCGGCATCGTCAATCACACCGGCGCGTTTGCGGCGATGAACCTGGCCGGCCCGCGCAGCCGTGACGTGCTCGCAACCCTGACCACGACGGATCTCTCGGCGGCCGCCTTTCCCTACCTTGCGGTGCGTGAATGCACCGTGGCGAACATCCCCGCACGACTGATGCGGGTCGGCTTTGTCGGTGAGTGGGGCTACGAGATCCACGTTCCAGCACGCTTTGGTGGCGCGCTGTGGGATGCACTGATGGCGGCGGGAGCGGCTCACGGTATCCGCCCGTTCGGTGTCGAAGCCCAGCGTCTGCTGCGTCTGGAAAAGGGCCACATCATCATCGGTCAGGACACCGACGGCCTCACCTCGCCGCTCGAAGTCGGCATGAGCTGGGCGGTAAAGATGAACAAACCCTTCTTCGTCGGCCAGCGCAGCCTCAAGGCTATCGCCGCCAAGCCCCTCAAGCAACAACTCGCAGGCTTCACCCTGCCACCCGGCCATGCAGGGGGCGTGCCACTCGAATGCAATCTGGTCATCGCAGCGGGCGACATCGCCGGCCGCGTCACCAGCATCGCCTGGAGTGCAGCGCTTGGCCGTCACATCGGACTCGCCTTCCTGCGCCCCGATCTCGCCACCGTCGGCAACACGTTCAGCATCCGCCTGACCGACGGTCGCATGGTCGAGGCCGAAGTCAGCCCAACCCCGTTCTATGACCCCGAAAACCTGAAGCAGAAGGAGGCGGTATGAGTCAGGCGCTAGCAAGCAGCCCGGTGGCAGAGATCGCCGCCGAACGGCTGACCGACGAGGTACGGCAGGCGGAAGCCGCCGCAGTGCTCGGCATGGCCGATGTGTCGCTCGATGTGCGCTGTGGCTGCAAGGGGCCAGGCACGGTCGCCTGGCTCGACAGCCTCGACGTGCCGGTACCGGAGAAATTCAATAGCTGGCTGCCCCTTGGTGAGGGTGGCCGGATCGCGCGCCTGGGCATGACCGAGTTCCTGATCGAGGGCGATGCAGTCGTGGTCGATCGAATCACCACGACACCGCGAGCCGCCGGTGTGTATCCGGTGCTGCACGAGGATGCAGCACTGATCCTGGGTGGCGCGCGGGTGAATGAACTGCTGCGTCAGACCTGCAACGTGAATTTCGCCGCACTGAACCTGGCAGAGCGCCCGGTGGTGCTCACCAGCCTGGTCGGCGTTGGCGTGACGGTGCTCCCCGAGCAGACCGCGAAAGGATTGATTTACCGCATCTGGTGTGACGGCAGTTATGGCCGGTATCTGTTTGAAACGCTTCACGACATCGCGCATGAGCTCGGTGGCGGCACGGTATCACCCCAGCATTTATACGCATAACCCAATCCCAGCATCCTTATCCGGAGAGTGTCAATGACGCCCATCGAAGCCAAGCAGTTCCTTGCCGACAACAAGGTCAAGTACGTTCTGGCACAGTTTGTCGATATTCATGGTTCAGCCAAGACCAAGTCCGTCCCGGTTTCCCATTTCGAGGAGATCATCACCAACGGTGCCGGCTTTGCAGGCTTCGCGGTGTGGGGCCTCGGCATCGAGCCAAACGGCCCCGACTTCATGGCGGTGGGCGATCTCGACACCCTCTCGCTGGTGCCCTGGCAGCCGGGCTATGCCCGCATCGCCTGCGACGGCCATGTCAAGCGTGAGCCGTGGCCGCTGGATACGCGGGTGGTGCTCAAGGAGCAGATCAAACGTCTCGACGCCAGGGGCTGGACCTTCTTCACCGGCCTGGAGCCGGAGTTCTCGCTGCTGAAGAAGGATGGTGCGGGCAACATCATCCCCACCGATCCGACCGACACCCTGCCCAAACCCTGTTACGACTACAAAGGCCTGTCGCGCAATCGCGAGTTCCTCGAAAGACTGGTGGAAAGCCTGCGCCAGGTCGATGTCGACGTCTATCAGATCGACCACGAGGACGCCAACGGTCAGTTCGAGATCAATTACACCTACGCAGACTGCCTGACCTCGGCCGACCACTACCTGCTGTTCAAGATGGCGGCCTCCGAGATCGCCAATGACCTGGGCATGATCTGCTCCTTCATGCCCAAGCCCTTCGCCAACCGCCCCGGCAACGGCATGCACATCCACATGTCGATCGGTGACAGCCAGGGCAACACCAACCTGTTCGCCGACAAGACCGACAGGCACGGCCTCGGCCTGTCGAAGCTGGCCTACCAGTTCCTGGCCGGCATCCTCGCCCATGCCCCGGCATTGGCCGCAATCTGCGCACCCACGGTCAACTCCTACAAACGTCTGGTAGTGGGGCGCTCGCTGACCGGCGCCACCTGGGCACCGGCCTACATCAGCTACGGCGACAACAACCGCTCGTCGATGGTGCGCGTGCCCGGCGGCCGTCTCGAGCTGCGCCTGCCCGACGGCGCCTGCAACCCCTATCTGGCCACCGCAGCGGTCATCGCCGCAGGCCTCGACGGCATCGAGCGCAACCTTGATCCGGGCGATCCGCACAACCAGAACCTGTACCGGATGAGCCCGGAAGCACTGAAGGAAGCCGGCATCGGCATCCTCCCCCAAAACCTGCATGAAGCCTTGGTCGCACTCGAACAGGACACGGTGCTGTGCAAGGCACTTGGCCCGGTGGCAGACGAGTTTCTGCGCCTCAAGCACATGGAGTGGGTGGAGTACATGCGTCATGTGTCGGACTGGGAAGTCAAGAACTACCTTGAGTTCTTCTGATTCGTCCTGACGCAACAAGATTGAAACAAGGAGAAGCAAACATGTGTGGAATCGTCGGATTGCTGGTCAAGACACCAGCATTGCGTGAAAGACTGGGCGAATTGATGGTGCCGATGCTGATCGGCATGACCGAACGCGGCCCCGACTCGGCCGGCCTCGCGGTATTCGGCCAGCCCCTGCCCGAGGGCGAGCGCAAGCTCAGCCTGTACTCGGGCCTCACCGAAGACGGTGCGGACTTCAACTGGCTCGGCCTCAGTCACGAACTGAAGTCGCACCTGGGTGTGAACACCCAGGTCGAGGCCAAGGGCAACCACGCAGTCCTCCGCTTCGGCCTCGCCCCCGAGGTCGTGAAACGCTGGATCAAGGAACATTACCCCAAGCTGCACATCCTTTCGACCGGTCGCAGCATCGACCTCTACAAGGATATCGGCACACCGGCTGAGGTGGCTGCGCGCTACGGCTTTTCCGGTCTCAAGGGCTCGCACCTGGTCGGACACACCCGGATGGCCACCGAGTCGGCGGTGACGCCGGACCGCGCCCACCCCTTCACCGCAGGCGAAGACTTCTGTCTGGTGCATAACGGCTCCCTGTCGAATCCGAATGGCATTCGTCGCATGCTGGAGCCACGCGGCATCCGCTTCGAGACCGACAACGACACCGAGGCGGCATGCCGCTTCCTGGAATGGCGCCTGCGCGAGGGCGACGACCTTGAAACCGCCCTGCAGCGGGGCTTCGAGGAGCTGGACGGCTTCTACACCTTCCTCATGGGCACACCGGACAAGCTGGCGCTGATCCGTGACCCCTTTGCCTGCAAGCCCGCCGTTGTGGCGGAAACCGATGACTACGTGGCCATCGCGTCCGAGTTCCGGTCGCTGGCCCACCTGCCGGGCGTGAAGCACGCCCACGTGTTCGAACCCGCGCCCGAGGAGATGTACGTATGGAACGCCTGACTTTCGATCTCGCCACCACTTCGTTGCGTGAGCTCAACACCTTTCTGCACACCGATGCCAAGGCAGGCAAGGTGGAGGCCGTGACCGTCGTCAATCCGGACGGCGCTCACAACATCGCGGTCGGTCTCGACTGCCCGATCAACGTCGAAGTCATCGGCCATGCCGGCTACTACGCCGGCGGCATGAACAAGTCCGCCACCATCACCATTACCGGCAGCGCCGGTACCGGCGTCGGCGAAAACATGATGAGTGGCACGGTACACGTGAAGGGTTTCGCCTCGAACGGCGCCGGCGCTTCCGCTCAGGGCGGACTGCTGGTCATCGAAGGCGACGCCGGGCTGCGCTGCGGCATCTCCCTCAAGGGCGGCAACATCGTCGTGGGCGGCTCGGTCGGCAGCTTCTCGGCCTTCATGGCACAGGCCGGCACCATGGTGATCTGCGGCGACGCGGGCGATGCGCTTGGCGACTCGCTCTATGAAGCCGTGCTGTACGTGAAGGGCAGCGTCAAGTCGCTCGGCGCCGATGCGCAGTTCGAGCCGATGACCGACGCCGACATCGCCACCGTGGCCGGACTGCTCGACAAGGCGGGGCTGGATCACGATCCCAAGGCATTCAAGCGGATCGCCTCGCAGCGTTCCCTCTACCACTGGAACGCCGACGCGAACCAGGAATATTGAGCAGGAATCAAGAGGAGTTCGATGATGGAAACCAAACCCGTGCATTTCAAGAACGTATCGCGTGAAGAGTCCTTTGGCTACGACCGCAAGACGCTCGACTACATCCGCAACGCCGCCGCCCACGGTCTGTACGAGATCCGCGGCATGGGCGCCAAGCGCAAGCTGCCCAACTTCGATGACCTGGTCTTCCTCGGTGCGTCGATGTCGCGTTACCCGCTGGAAGGCTATCGCGAGAAGTGTGTCACCAAGACCCTGCTCGGCACCCGCTTTGCCAAGAAGCCGATCGAGCTGGACATTCCGATCACCATCGCCGGCATGAGCTTCGGCTCGCTCTCGGCCAACGTGAAGGAAGCGCTCGGCCGCGCCGCGACCGAGATGGGCACCTCCACCACCACCGGTGACGGCGGCATGACGCCGGAAGAGCGCCAATCCTCCAAGACCCTGATCTATCAGTGCCTGCCGTCGCGCTACGGCTTCAACCCGGACGACGTGCGCCGCGCAGATGCGATCGAAGTCGTGATCGGTCAGGGCGCCAAGCCTGGCGGTGGCGGCATGCTGCTGGGGCAGAAAGTCTCCCCGCGCGTCGCCAGGATGCGCACCCTGCCGGAAGGCATCGACCAGCGTTCAGCCTGCCGTCACCCGGACTGGACCGGCCCGGACGACCTCGCGATCAAGATCCAGGAACTGCGCGAGATCACCGACTGGGAAAAGCCGATCTACGTCAAGGTGGGGGCCACCCGTACGTTCCATGACGTCAAGCTGGCGGTCCATTCCGGCGCCGACGTGATCGTGGTCGACGGCATGCAGGGCGGCACCGCGGCCACCCAGACCTGCTTCATCGAACATATCGGCATCCCGACGCTGGCGGCAGTGCGCCAGGCGGTGAATGCACTCGAAGACCTGGACATGATCGGCAAGGTCCAGCTGGTGGTCTCCGGCGGTATCCGTACCGGTGCCGACGTCGCCAAGGCACTGGCCATGGGTGCGGACGCAGTCGCCATCGGCCAGGGCGTGCTGGTTGCGCTTGGCTGTAACGGCGAGACCTACTATCAGAATGGCGCCCTGCACAGCGCCGAAGCCGACTACACCGCGATTGGCGCAGCGGCGGGCTTCTGCCACCACTGCCACACCGGCAAGTGCCCGGTTGGCATCACCACCCAGGATGCCATCCTCGAGCAGCGCCTGTCGCCGGACGTGGGTGCCAAGCACCTCAGGAACTACCTCAAGACCCTGAACATGGAGCTCACCACCATCGCCCGGGCTTGCGGCAAGCAGAACGTGCATCACCTCGAGCGCGAGGATCTGGTCGCACTCACCATCGAAGCGGCCGCAATGGCTGGCCTGCCGCTGGCGGGCACCAACTGGATTCCCGGCCAGGGCTTCTGAGCGGCCGTTCTTCACCGTCGCCTTGGCAGGCGTCATCAGGCCGGGCCGGAGATTCCGGGCCGGCCTTTTTTCAGGGAGCTTCGATTGCAATGACAGCACAGATCATCGACGGCAAGGCGCTGTCGAAACAGCTTCGCGCGGGCTTTCGCGAGCGCGTGGGCCGACTGGCGCAACATGGCGTGCGCCCCGGGCTGGCGGTCATCCTGGTCGGGGACAATCCCGCCTCCCGGGTCTATGTGGGCAACAAGGTGAAGGCCTGCGAGGAGTGCGGCGTGCGCTCACTGCATGTGGCACTGCCCGCCGACACCCCCGAAGTCGAGATGCTGGCACGCATCGCCCAACTCAACGCCGACCCGACAGTGCACGGCATCCTGATCCAGTTGCCGCTGCCCGGCCACATCGACGTGCGCCGGGTACTCGAAGCCATCTCGGTGCATAAGGACGTAGACGGCTTTCATCTCTACAACGTCGGCGGTCTGGTGGTGGGCAACACCATCTTCCCGCCTTGCACGCCCTACGGCGTCCAGCTGCTGCTCGACACCACCGGCACCGAAGTGGCAGGCAAGAACGTGGTCGTGGTCGGCGCGAGCAACATCGTCGGCAAGCCGATGGCGCTGATGCTGCTGCAGCGCGAGGCCACGGTGACGATCTGTCACGCCAGAACACGCGACCTGGCGCAGCACACGATCCTGGCCGACATCCTCATCGTCGCGGCGGGCAAGCCGGGGCTGATCGTGCCGCAGATGGTCAAGCAAGGCGCCATCGTCATCGATGTCGGCATCAACCGCCTGCCCGACAACCGCATCGTCGGCGATGTGGATTTCGACGGGGTCAAGGAGAAGGCCTCGTGGATCACGCCCGTGCCCGGCGGCGTGGGCCCGATGACGGTCACCATGCTGATCGAGAACACCCTGCGTTCGGCCGAGCGCAGCCTGCAAGGCACGCCGGCCGACCACTACCAGGAATGGGAAGCTCCGATGCTGAAGGGGATCTGAGATGGAAAACAACGAGTGTGTGATCCGCCTCGAAGGGCTGGCGCTGGAAGCATCGATCGGCATCTATCCGCACGAACTGGCCGCGCGCCAGACCCTGCTGGTGGATCTGACGCTATGCATCGACGGCGCTGCATCCGGGCGCAGCGACGACATCCGCCATACGGTGGATTACGACGAAGTGGTGGTCTGTCTGGAAGCCTTGATCGCAGCGCGCCACTACAACCTGCTCGAACACCTGAGCCAGGTCATGCTCGACACCCTGGGCCAACGCTTTGCCATCCGGCGGCTGGAGGTGACGATCGCGAAGCCGGCAGCGGTGCCGGGTGCGCGGCGGGTGTCGGTGAGCCGGGCGGCGCAATGGCCGGTACAGACACCGGCAGTCAGGGCTGCAGCTTGAGACCTGTGCGAGCCGGGGTGGTGAAAGTTGGCAGTGATTCGATGGTCATCGTTCAAGGTACCCAACGACGGGCATCCTTCAGGAGCAGCAGCAGTTGCTGCTCGCGCAGGGGGGATGAGATGAACCCGAACCGGGTGTAGAACTGCGCCGCCCCCTCATCAATGGGATGGGTCAGCATCGCCCGTATGCCAGCCTGCTCGGCAATCAGCATCGTGCGGCGAATCGCATCCTGCAACAGGCCAAAGCCAATGCCGCGCCCCTGATCCTCTCGGGATACGGCCAGCCTTGCCAGAATCACCACCGGCACCGGGTACTGCCCCATCCCTTTGCGGATACGTTCTGGTGCCTCCAGGGTATCGACCTGGCCGACGGTCAGACTGAAATAGCCCGCAACCCGGCCGTCATCCGCCACCACAAAAGTCCTGGCCGAGCCGCTGCCTTGAGCTTGCCGCGCGTGGCGCAATAGCCAGTCGTTGAGCGCAGGCTTGCCACAGTCGAAACCCTCGAGTCGATGATCGACCCCCAAGGGTTCAGGCCGCGACAAACTCACTTGCTGTCCCAGGGAGCCTTGCGGCTGAAGAGATCAGCCAAGCCTGAATTCGCCTGCTCAGCGCCATCCAGCAGATCCATCAGGGCTTGGTACTGGCTACCCGAGACCATGAACAGTCGCTGGTCCAGCAAGGTTTGCTCAGCCGCCAGACAGGCGCTGTCGAGGATGAAGTCCGTCAGCGACTTGTGCGCCACCTCAGCGGCACGACGTAGCACCGCCTCCTGCTCGGGGGTGGCGCGCAGCCCGAGGCGAGCAGACCGGGCGGAAGAAGACGATGCAACGGCAGCCATGGCAGCACCTGTTTTGTTGGATCAGTTGACGCAATGTTAGTACAAATGACGCACATCATCTAGTTGCGATGACGACCGGCCACCGACTTGAGCTTGCCGCGCGCTCGCAATCCTCTGCCAGACGCAGTTCGCGATCGGACATGCACTGGCAGGGATTTTCCTTCGCTTCCATACCCGTGACGTGCGCCCTTACTCCCCCGGGCTACTCCCAAAGTCGGATTGTGCGGCGCAGCACCTGAGCGGACATTGAAGGCCATGCCGCATTCAGGCGGTTGGCGACTTTTTCGACCTTCAGGAGAGCTCGGATGAACACAACGGTGCTTGACCCGCTTGCCACCGGTTTTGCGGGGGGCGGCCAGCAGAGCGCAACGCTCCACCGCAAGATCGGCTGGGCGGGGGCGTTCTGGGTGGCCAGTGGCGTACCTGCCCTGGTGCTGTTTTCAATTGGTTCGATTGCCGCAACGGTCGGAAAGCCGTCGTGGGCAATCTGGATCGTTTCGATCGCTTTCGGCTTTCTGCAGGCGTTTTCCTATGCCGAGATCGCCGGGCTGTTTCCGCACAAATCGGGGGGGGCTTCGGTGTATGGCGCAGTGGCCTGGGTGCGCTACAGCAAGATCCTAGCGCCGCTCTCCGTGTGGTGTAACTGGCTCGCCTGGTCACCCGTGCTGGCCATCGGCTCCGGTCTGGCTGCGGGCTACATCCTGAGCATCCTGTTTGCGCCCGACGCGGCGATCAACACCTGGCAACTCACGCTGCTGGATCTGGGCTGGATCCGTACCGACCTGGCGCTGCGCATCAACGCCACCTTTGTGCTGGGCGCAGCGGTGATGCTCGCCGCGTTTGCAATCCAGCACCGGGGCATCCTGCAGGCTGCACGGATGCAGATGGTGCTCGGCATTGCCGCACTCGCCCCGCTGATGCTCGTCGGCCTGTGGCCGCTGCTCTCGGGCGATGTGTCGACCGCCAATCTGGCGCCGATGTATCCGCTGGCGCATGACGCTTCCGGTGCCGTCATCGACGGTGCCTGGGACATGAGCGGGCTAACCCTGATCGCCGGTGGCCTCTTCATCGCAGCGTGGTCGACCTACGGCTTCGAGACGGCGGTGTGCTACACCCGCGAATTCAGGAATCCGCGCACCGATACCTTCAAGGCCATCCTGTATTCGGGTCTGTTGTGCATCTTCGTGTTCACCGTGGTGCCGCTGACCTTTCAGGGCACGCTCGGCCTCGGCCAACTGGTAACCCCGGAAGTGACCGACGCGGAAGGCAATGTCGTGAGCGCTGCGGTGTATGACGGCATTCTCGCACCGGAGATCTACAGCGGCATGGGCGTTGCACAAGCCATGGCGCACATGATCGGCGGTGGTGCAATGGTCGAACGCGTGCTGATGGCCATGCTGGTGCTGGCGCTGGTGCTGTCGATCATGACCTCGATGGCAGGCTCCTCGCGCACCCTGTACCAGGCCTCGGTCGATGGCTGGCTGCCGAAATACCTGTCTCACGTCAATCGCAACGGCGCACCGACACCGGCGATGTGGACCGACCTCGGCTTCAACCTGCTGCTGCTGATGATGTCGGACTACATCTTCGTCCTCGCCATCTCCAACGTCTGCTACGTCCTGTTCAACTTCCTCAACCTCAACGCGGCCTGGATTCATCGCCTCGACCGTCCGAACTGGGCGCGGCCGTTCAAGGCGCCGAACTGGCTGCTCGCCGTCGGTACCGTGCTGGCGTTCTGCAACATGTGGCTGATGGGCATGGGCGCGGACATCTGGGGTGCCGGCACGCTGGTGTCCGGCCTGGTGATGGCGGCGAGCATCGTGCCGGTCTTCCTGTTCCGCCACTACATCACGGACAAGGGCAAGTTCCCGGCCGCCATGATCGAGGACATGCACCTCGGCGCAGAGGAAGGCGTGCGCAACCGGGCCGGCATCCTGCCTTACCTGACGCTCGCTGGCGGCGCCGCAGTGGTTTACATCGCCCACTCCGTCGCGGTGCTCTGAGGGTGGCGGACATGATGCAATCACAGATCGTCAGCCGCCCACGATATCGCGACCTGGCCGCGGAAGACACCGCAGGCGCCCACCTGCTGATCGTGGAGGGCGACACCCTCGCGGCCGGGCAGATGGCCGCACTCGCCACGGCCTTCGCAGTGGTTGCGGAGCGGCTGCAGACCTGGCTGGTGAGCGCCCCGGCCACAGCGCTCGCACCCGGCAGGGTGCGCAGGCTGCACACCGTCGAGGAAGCCCGCACCGCGCTCGAACACATCGAAGACGGTTTTGGTATTGCCGACCGGCTTTACCTGCAAGGCACCGAGCCCTTCATGTGGTCACTGGCGACGGCGGCCGGACGTGCCGGGCTGAGCCCGACCCAGATCCGGATGCAGCACGCCGGCAGCCTGAAGCGCCGGGTGTGGTGCACGCATTGCCACCAGACCACCGAGAACGTCACCACCAACATTGCAACCTGCGCCGGTTGCGCGCGCGCGCTGCTGGTTCGCGATCACTTCTCGCGCCGGCTCGGCGCCTTCATGGGGGTCATGGTGGATGCGGAAGTGCCTGGCGAAGTGCCACAGCGCGAGGAGGTATTTCGATGATCGGCGACACACTTGAACTGATCGTCGTCGCCGTCGACGACATTGCCTCCAGCCTGCGGCACGTGCGTCTGGCAGCGGCAGACGGCGGGCCGCTGCCGCCGGCTGCAGCGGGCGCCAACATCCAGCTGCGGCTGCAGGGGGCGGCGCGAACCTGGCGCAATGCCTATTCGCTGATCAGCCCGCCGGGCCGGCGCGACGCGTACGAGATCATCGTGCGCAGGGTGCCTGAATCCCGCGGGGGTTCCGCCTTCGTGCATGAGGTACTCAAGCCCGGCGACCGTCTGGTCGCGAGCTGGCCAAGCAATCTGTTCGCGCCGCAGCGCACCGCACGCCATCATCTGATGATTGCCGGTGGCATCGGCATCACGCCCTTCCTGTCGTATGTCGCGGACTTTGCCCACAGCGGCGCGAGCCATGCCCTGCACGTATGCTGCCGCGAGTCCGAGACAGGCACCTTCGCGCCCTGGCTGCAAGCCTGCGGTGAGCTGCATCACTACTGGGATGCCGACGGTCATCGACTGGACATCCCCGCCCTGCTCGCACGGCAACCCGCAGGTACGCACCTGTATGTCTGCGGCCCGGCGGCACTGAACGATGAGGTCATCCAGGCCGCAGCCAACGCAGGCTGGCCCGCGAGCCATGTGCATTGCGAGCACTTCGGTGCCGCGCTGTCGGGCGGCACCCCCTTTACCGCATTTCTCAGCCGCTCCGGCATCGAGGTCGAGGTAGGCGAGAGCGAGAGCCTGCTCGAAGCCATCGAGCGGGTCGGTGCGGCAGCACCCTGCCTGTGCCGTGGCGGCGCCTGCGGCGTCTGTGTCACCAGGGTGCTCGAAGGCGAGCCGGAGCATCGCGACCACTATCTCGGCGCAGCCGAGCGTGAGGGCGGAGAACTGATCATGCCCTGCGTGTCGCGGGCGCGCTCGACCCGTCTCGTCCTCGATCTTTGAACCACGCAATCAGCCGGAGGCAATCATGAGTCTGGTATTCAAGCCCGAAGAAACCTTCCGCGGCGACTACAGCTACCGCAACAGCGATGCAGCCATCCTGCGCTTCCCGTTTCCGTTCCCGGAAGATCGCTACATGTACAGCGTCAACATCGAGCCGCATGTCCGCAGCGGCCCGACCGACGCCTTCTGCCGCCCCTTCGACATCGACGAGCACTACATTGCCGAGTGCCGCGACCGCGCACTGACGCTGGAGCTGGACCCCGGCCGCTGCCAGGTGTTGCCGCACATGATGGCGGCACAGTGGGACACGCTCGAACTACTGATGGAGAACCTCGCTGCGGACTATCCGGAACAGTTCTCGCTGACCAAGGAAGGTGATGTGTTCGGCAGCCGCTGGACCTGGATCAACCGCCCGCTGGGCATCGAGCAGCACTTCATTTTCGGCGACCCCGACACGCTGCCGTGCGAGCCTTTCGAGTACATCACGCGTCAGGCCCAGGGCGATTTTGCGATCTGCGACCAGCGCGAGGACAACCTCTACCTCGACGCCGGCATGATCACCTCGCAGGCCGACTGGTCGCTGGCGTTCAACGTCGGCATGAACTTCATGGAGTGGCACGGTCCGGTGCCGCTCGCCCACCAGGCTGGCGTCTTCGAGCGCGCGCTCAAGTATCTGCTCATGTTGCGCCTCGGCCAGCCGGTGCGCCGCCTGAACTGGACCATGAGCATCAACCCACGGCTGGACACCTCGCCCGAGAGTTACCCGGAGTGGGGCCCGGACCGCGCCTCGGTCACGGTAGAGAACGCCGGGGGCAAGGTGCACCTGCGGGTCGAACTGCAGACCCTGTGGCGCCTGCCGCGCAGCAACGCGATCCTGTTTCCGATCCGCTGTTTCCTGATCTCGATCGAAGAGCTGGCGCGCGTGCCCAAGTGGGGCAAACGCCTGTACCGGGTGCTGTCCTCCCTGCCGCCCGAACTGGCCGAGTACAAGGGCCTGACCCGTTACCTGCCCGCCACCCTGGCCTGGCTTGCCCCACTCGACGACGGCGCCCAACTTGCCACGGGCATCGGGCCGGACATCACCGAACTCGCCCCCCTGTAATCCGACTTCTCATCCTTCAACACGCCTCAGACAAGGACAACGACATGAACGCCATCAATGAATTCGCCCCCACCGGTATCAGCGCAGAATGGAGCCCGCAGTGGATGCTCAGCCCCGAACAGCTGGCCCTGCAGGCCGAGCTGATCGCCGTGTGCCAGAGCACGATGCGCCCGAACGCGATCGACAGCGACAAGCACTACGTCTATCCGCGCAAGAACTTCGAGGCGCTTGCCGCGATGGGCTTGCTCGGTCTGACCGTGCCCAAGGCGCTGGGTGGCCGCGGCGAGAGCCACCTGTGCGCCGCCATGGTCGTCGAGACCATCGCACGCTACGGCTGCCCCTCCACCGCGATGTGCTACACCATGCACCTCGGCGCATGCGCTGCCGCGCTGCTGCGTCACCATGACAACGAGCGCCTGAAGTCCATTCTGAGTCGCGTCGACCAGGACGTGCTGATCGGCACACTGTCCTTCTCCGACCCGGAAACCGGCTCGCACTTCTGGTACCCGATGTCCTCGCGCGCAGAACGCACCGACAAGGGCTGGAAGGTGTTCAAGAAGGCCTCCTGGACCACCTCCGGCGGCTTTGCCGACTGGTACATCATCCAGACCACATCACCTGACTTCGGCGGCGATTACTCTGACCTGTCGTGCTTCCTCGTCACCAAGGATCAGATTCAGGCCGACCCTGCCAACTGGGACGGTCTGGGCATGCGCGGCAACCAGTCCGGTCCGATCTCGGTCGATGGTGTCGATATCGCCCCCGATGCACTGGTCGGCCCGGTGGGGGACGGCGCCAAATCCAACGACGAGGTGGTCGACCCCTTCTTCCTGGTGTGTTCCTCCGCTTGCTGGAACGGCATCAGCCTGGCCGCCATGGACATTACCAAGAATCACACCACGCGCAAGGTACATAACGACGTCGGCATGCGTGTTGCCGATTACCCCACCATCCAGGACTACGTGGGAGAGTGCCTGATCGACACCAATGCCAGCCGCAGCTACGTCTACCTGGCGGCGAAGGCGCTCGATGACCAGACCGGCGGCTGCGACTGGTCGGGCCATGCGGACCTCACCTACCTGCCGCGCACCGGCCTGCTGAACTGGCTGTGGCAGGTCAAGTTCTTCTCCTCCAAGAACGTCTCCAACGTGGTCGACAAGATGCTCCACGCGTGCGGCGGTACGGGCTACAAGCCGGCGCTGGGCATCGAACGCCTGCTGCGCGACGGCAAGGCAGGCTGGGTGATGGGCCCCACCAACGAGGTGCTGCGCCAGTTCGTCGGCAAGTCGGCGCTGCTCGGTTTCGAGGTGCTCGACTACTGGAACCAGTCGGTCAATCAGCGCGTGCTCAACAACGAACTGAAGAAGATGAGCAAGGCGGAAAAGGCAGCCTTCGCCTCCAGGCTGCTCGAAGACGCTCAGGCCTGAGCCCACACACGGAGCCCGCCATGCACGCTGTTGCCCCCCCGCAGGTTCCGGCCTCCACGCCGGAGCCGCTTGCCACCCATCATGCGCCGTTCGACGGCCGGATGTTCCGTCAGGTCCTCGGCCTGTTTCCCACCGGCGTCACCATCGTTACCACATGGGACGATCAGGGGCGGCCTGTGGGGGCAACCGTGAGCTCCTTCAATTCCGTCTCACTCGATCCGCCACTGGTGCTCTTCAGCCTGGCCAGGAACAGCGCCTGCTGCAAGGCGTTTGCCGCCGGCGGTGCGCTGGCGATCCATGTGCTCGGTCACACGCAAAGCGCGCTTTCTTCACGCTTTGCCGGTGGCGGTGGCGATAAATGGGCCACGCTCGACTACGCGCCAGGCGAACTCGGCGCGCCTTTGCTGGACGATTACCTTGCCAGTTTCGAGTGCAAGCTGTTCGCACAATACCCGGGCGGCGATCACATCATCTTCGTCGCCGAGGTCGACAACCTGCGTTTTCGCGATGGAGAACCGTTGGTCTTCCATGCAGGTGGCTATCGTGTGCTGGCCGCAAAGGATGCCTGCGCATGAACGACAGGACTCCGCCATTCATCGACGAAGATCCCTTCCTGCTTCAGGCAAACGCGACGCCCACGCTGCAGCAGCGCTTTCCCGCCCCGCTGAGCGTGATCCGGGTCAGGGCTGCAAGTGCCCGTGCCTTCGAGCTCAAGGCCGGGCAGTTCATCCAGGTCATCGATGTGGAAGGACGTCAGTGCTCGGACCTCCTCGCCTTCGACGCTGCAGCGCTTGCAGCCGGCGAAGAGTGGGGTCTGGATCCGACCGTGACCCGCACCCTTGCAGGTTCGTCCTATCCCATGCCCGGCCTGCACGCCAGGTATTTCGATGCGCGCATGCAGCCACTGCTTGAAACCGTGCAGGACACGGTGGGTCGGCACGACGCCTTTGCCCTCGCATGCACGGCGAAGTATTACGAGGACCAGGGCTTTCCCGGCCATGCCAACTGCAGCGACAACTTCAATGCCGTGCTTGAACCGCTGGGCGTCCGTTCCCGCGCAGGCTGGCCGGCGATCAATTTCTTCTACAACACCTTCATCCAGCCCTGCGGCAGCCTGGGCTTTGCCGAACCGTGGTCCAAGGCAGGAGACTACGTGTTGCTCAGGGCGCTCAAGGACCTGGTGGTCGCGGTCTCGTCCTGCGCCGACGACATTGACCCCGCCAACGCCTGGCAGCCGACCGACATCGAGGTTCGCGTCTATGACGCGGTCCATTCCTTCCCTCGCGCAATGGCCCATCGAATGACTCCCGACGCACCTGTACGCCTGACCCGTCCCACGGCATTTGCCAGCGTGACCGAGACACTGACGCGTGATTTCATCGACTATCACGGCTTCTGGCTGCCGCGCAGCTTCGTCGGTCACGGCACGATCGCCGAATACTGGGCATGCCGCGAGAAGGTGGCGATGATGGATCTCACCGCGCTGCGCAAATTCGACATCACCGGACCCGACGCCGAATCGCTGCTGCAGAAGGTGGTGACCCGCGACATGCGTAAGCTGGCAGTGGGGCAGGTGGTCTACACGGCAGTCTGCCACGCCCACGGCGGCATGATGGACGACGGCACGGTCTTCCGCCTCGGGCGTGACGTGTTCCGCTTCGTGTGCGGTGAGGACACAACCGGACTGTGGCTGAGGGAACAGGCCGCGGGGTTCAATGTGCAAGTCCGTGACGCTACCGACAGCCTGCACAACATCGCCGTGCAGGGACCGCGCAGCCGTGAGTTGCTGGAAAGAATCCTGTGGACTGCACCGGCACAGCCGACGATCACCGAACTGGGCTGGTTCCGCTTCATGGCGGCGCGTCTGGGTGGCCCGACCGGCAGGCCGCTGGTGGTGTCCCGCACGGGCTACACCGGCGAACTTGGCTTCGAACTGTGGTGCCATCCGGGCGACGGTGTCGAACTGTGGGAGACCGTCGCCCGGGCCGGCGCACCGCTCGGGCTGGTGCCACTCGGGTTCGACGCCCTCGACATGTTGCGCATCGAGGCCGGACTGGCCTTTGCCGGCCAGGAGTTCTGCGACCAGACCGATCCCTTCGAAGCGGGTATCGGCTTCACCGTCGCCCTGTCCAAACCCGACGACTTCATCGGCCGCGCGGCACTGGAAGAACGCAAGGCACATCCGCGGCGCAAGCTGGTCGGGCTCGCGATCGACAGCAACGAGACCGTGCGTCACGGCGACGGCATCTACATCGGTCGCGCCAGGGTGGGCGAGATCACCAGCGCGATGCGCTCGCCGGTGCTCAACGCACAGATCGCGCTGGCGCGGGTCGATATCGCCTGTTCCGCGCTGGACACCGCAGTGCAGATCGGCCAGCTCGACGGCCACCGCAAGCGCCTGGAGGCACGCGTCGTCACCTTCCCGCATTACGACCCGACCAAGTCAAGGGTACGCAGCTAGGCTGAGGTCAGACCTGCTAACTTAGTTGGCCGGTTCAGGCGGCGGTGTCAGCATACCCGGATGGTCGTGACGTGCGGCCTGTTCGAGCATGGCGTGCGCATCGGCATAGGCTTCGCGATCGCTTGCAATGCCGAAGCGCGCACTCAGGTTGAGGCTATGGCCGTCGATGCGCAAGGGGCGGCTGATGACCGTCGCAAGGGCATGGGCGAGATGAAGCAGGCCAGCCCCGGATGCGGGCTCGGTGACGGACTGCCCTGCCCAGCTGAGCGTTTGCGGCCGGAAGTCCGAGATCAGGATGGCGAAGCCTCCGGCATGGCGTGCGACGCCGTTGCAGTCATTCTGTACGATCTGCAGGCGTTTGCCGATTTCGACGCTGACGCGTTCGCTCATCGCCGGGCCGTAGTGCTCGGCAATGTCGGCAATGGTCACGATCTCGATGTGTATCAGTGCAAACGGATAATCGGCAATCGCCGCGTGACGGTGCAGATGCTGCAGGCGGTCAAGAAACAGGCTCAGGCTCAACAGACCCGTTGCATTGTCGAAGAACAGGCGCCGTCGCGCCTCCTCCTGCGCCCCCCGGCTGGCACTGACGTCGGTGATAAAGCCCTCGAGGCCGAGGAACTCACCCCGGCTGGAGTAGATGCCACGCCCCTGCTCCCAGACCCAGCGTGTCTGCCCGTCGCGGTCCACGATACGGTAGCTCAGCTCATAGCGCTCACGGCGGTCGAGGCGCATCTGGACGAAGTTCCACACGAAGTCGCGGTCCTCCTCGTGAATCATCTCCGCAAAACAGGCCGAATGGTTGTCTACCAGCTCCAGAGGGGTGTAGCCGGTGAGCTCGAAGCAGCCTTCGCTGACGAACTCCATGGTCCAGTTGCGATCGTTCTGACCGCGGTAAATCATCCCCGGCAGGTTATTCAGCATGGTGTGCAGGCCACGGCGCTGCGCACGCAGGGCCTCTTCGCCGCGGCGGCGCTGGTCGATGTCGAGCAGGATGCCGCTTACCCCGGTATCACCCTGCTCGGGCAAGTCCATCGGCCAGGCCCGCAACTCGACCCAGCGCGCAGCATGCGCGCGGGTGGCGCGAATGCGCACCTCCAGCGTGAGGCTGTCGCGCTTGCGAGCTTGCAGCTGGCGCAGCCCGGTACCGAGAGCGGCGCGGTCCTCACTGTGAAATATCGATAGCAGCGGTTGCTGCAGGCTCTCGGCAACGCTGCGCCCGGTGCTGCGCTCCCATTGCGCATTGGCATAGCTGAGCTGCATCTGGGCATCGAGCGAGAACAGGATCTCGCGTGAGAAGTGGGCCAGCCGGGTGGCCTGGAGGTACTCGTGGCCGGGGTTGGCCGGACCGTCATGCGGCGCCGCAAACTGCAGCAAGGTGAGCTGTGAGCTGTGGCCCTGGAACAGGCTGACACGCACAAGCCAGGGGGTGCCATCGGCACGCATCAGCGACAGGGTGCCGACATCGCGGTTGTCGGCCCGGGGCGAAAGAAGCCTGGCAAGCCGGCGGTGATGTCTGGGATGCACGATGTTATCCAGCGGCATACCGATCAGCTCATCACCGCGATCCTCCAGCCCAATGAGCTTCAGCAGGGCGCGGTTGGCGTTGGCAATGTTCTCGCCTTCAAGCAGCAGGGCAGGCTGACCACTGTGTTCGGCAAAGCGACCCAGCGCCTGTCGCGCGGAAAGCGCGTCGGTCGTCTGGCTCGTGCCCGCAGGCCGCACACCGTGGCGGAGCGCCATCCAGGTCAGTAACGGCGTCATGACCAGCATCCACAGCAAGGGCGAGGTGTCGCTGCCCTCTCCCAGTACCAGCAGGGCGGTTGCGCAGACGAGAAGGGTGGCGATCAGATAAAGCGTCATTGTTGAAAGGGTCAGGGCCGAAGGTCGATGGCGGGCGCGATGTTCAAAGCAGGATTCACTCCAGCCCGCGTTCTGACAGGCAGGACCCGCCGACGGGAGCTGATTCATATTGGGCACCAAAGTTGCTTAAAAATAAACGCTTTATTGTCTTGACAATGTGCGCCACTGATCGCTGATCTTGAAAAAACACCCGCTTTTCTCACGTCTCGTGCTTGTCCTGGTGTGTCTCGCCTGCTTGTGCGCGACGCTCTTCGTCAGTGCCGGCATGACCGCCGAACTGCAGCTGGGGCTTGAAACACGCACCGACCCGGCGCTTTCGTCCCGCCTTGCCGTCCTGCATATCCTGCAGTTCCTGCTTGCCCTCATGTTCATGCTGGGGTGCGGGGTCACGCTGCGTACTGCACGTCAGATGCTTGTGCTTCGCACCGATTTAGCCATCGGGCGTCTGGATCGGCACACGTTTGGTGCCGCAGTGGCCTGGGATGAGGGGAGAGATGAAATCGACCGGCTGCATCGGGCGCTGGACGGAGTGAGCACCCAGCTGGCCTGCCACCTCGCAGAGGGCGAGCGGCTGTCGCGGCAGGCGTCCGAGCATGAACGTTTTGCCACCCGTACCCTCGAGTTCATCTGTCAGGCCAGCCTTTGCCTTGCCGAATACAGCGCGAGTGCGCCGTGGCTGAACTCTCTGCTTGATGACATGGCGGACTGCCTGGCGGTACGCGCTTGTGCGCTGGTGCTGCTGGAGCCGGTGGCCGAAGGGCTGGGCGTGCCGTCTGCGCTGGGCGATGTCCGTCGCCTGCAGTTGCTGGAGGCGCACTCGGTCGAGGACCTGTCTCGCGGAAGCAGCCGCTACCGGGCGTCGACCACGATCGAAGGTGAGCACGTCGAGCTGGCGGTACCGGTGCGCGATGCTGGCGACACCTATGGCGTACTGATCGTCGAGGCGCCGGGAGACTTCATGTTCGAGAGCCGCCACAGCCGGCTGATCGAGGCGGTGGCCTCGCTGTTTGCCCTGTCGCTTGGCAATCTGCAGCGCAACCACCGACGCCGGCGTCTGGCGCTGATGGACGAGCGCAGCGCGATCGCCGGCGAGTTGCACGATTCGCTCGCCCAGGCCTTGTCCTACATGAAGCTGCAGGTAGCCCGCCTGCAGCTTGAGATCGGACGCAGTTGCGCGGCCTGTGGTCCTGGCGAACGCGTGCTGGAAGTGTCGGGCGAGATCAAGAACGGGCTCGACAGCGCCTACCGCCATTTGCGTGAGCTGCTCTCGGCCTTTCGCACCAGCATGCCGCCGGGCGGCCTGCAGCAGGCGCTGCGCGAGGTGCTTGACGAGCTGTCTGCGCGCTCCGGCACCGAACTCGGCTTCGATTACCGCCTGGGAAACCTGCACCTGTCAGTCAACGAAGAATTCCACCTGCTGCAGATCGTGCGCGAAGCGCTGACCAATGTCGTGCGCCACGCACGGGCGCAGCACGCACAAGTGCGCTTTGACGAGGACGACGACGGACAGATCGTGCTCACGGTCGAGGACGATGGCCGCGGCTTGCGCGAGGGGAGTGGCGGCGAAGGTCATTACGGGGTGTCGATCATGCGCGATCGTGCCCGACAGATAGGCGGAACACTGAACTTGCGTGCAGGCGCCAATGGGCAGGGCACCTGCGTCGAGATGCGCTTCCGGCCGCGGCCGGGCAGTGCCTGAAGCGGATTGAAGGAACAATGAGGACGGACAGCATGGAGCACGCTGCAGGTATCAATCCTGATCGAAACGGCACCCCGATCAGACTCGTGGTCGTGGACGACCACGCACTGTTTCGCAAGGGGGTCAGCCAGTTGCTGACCATGTACGACGACATCGAGGTCGTCGCCGAGGCAGCAACGGGTACGGAGGGCATTGAGGCGGTGCTCACGCATCGGCCGGATGTGGCACTGATCGATCTGCACATGAAGGGACTCGACGGCATCTCCGTACTGCGGGCACTGAAGACGGCCGGATCGGCCACGCGGCTGGTCATGCTCACCGTGTCCGACTCGAGCTTCGACGTCATGGAGGCGCTGAACGCCGGCGCCAGCGGATACCTGCTCAAGGACATGGAGCCGGGCGAGTTCTACATGAAACTGCGTCAGGTGGCCGCCGGCGGCACGGTGCTGTCGGCAGCGGTGGGCGGCGTCTTGGCCAGACCCCAGCCGCCGTCGAAACAGACGCTGAACGAACACTGGGCGTCCCTGACCGTCCGCGAACAGGAAACCCTGGAACTGGTGTCCAAGGGCGCATCGAACAAGATCGTGGCGCGTGCGCTCGGCATCGCCGAAAGCACGGTGAAAGTACATGTGAAGCACGTACTGCAGAAACTCAATCTGCGTAACCGGTTTGAAGCGGCGGCATGGCTGCGCGAACTGCGCGAGGACGAAAGGCACAAGGCCTGACGGCATGGTGGAAGGCCGGGGCGTAGTACCAGAGGAGTATTTTCGCGTCCCCCGCACACTGGCTTAATGAACTCAATTCCACGCTTCGCTGAAAAGGGAGTTTCAAATGAGTTCATGGAGACAGTCAGCACTGGCTGACCGGCATCGCGCGCTGGGTTCGACCCTGGCAGACTGGAACGGGATGGCGACCGCCTGGACCTACAACACCGACCTCGCCGACGAGCACGAGGCCATCCGCACCCGTGCCGGCCTGATGGATGTATCCGGCCTCAAGAAAGTTCATCTGGTCGGACCGCATGCGGAAGCCCTGATCAACCATGCGACCACGCGCAATGTCGGCAAGCTTTATCCGGGCAAGTCGGTGTATGCCTGCATGCTCAACGAAGCCGGCAAGTTCATCGATGACTGCGTGATCTACCGCAACGGTCCGAATGCATTCATGGTGGTGCACGGTTCAGGGCAAGGCCACGAGATCCTGACGCGTGGCGCGGTGGGGCGCAATGTCGCGGTACTGTTCGACGACGACCTGCACGACCTTTCGCTGCAGGGCCCGCTGGCGGTGGACTACCTGTCAGGACATGTTCCGGGCATCCGCGAGCTGCCGTATTTTCATCATCTGCAAACCCGGCTTTTCGGATGTCCGGTCACGATTTCACGGACCGGCTACACCGGCGAACGCGGCTACGAGATCTTCTGCAAAGGCGTCGATGCGCCACTGATCTGGGACACCATCGTGGCGGAAGGCAAGGCGCTGGGCATCATGCCCTGCTCCTTCACCGCGCTCGACTGGCTGCGGGTCGAGAGCTATCTGCTGTTCTACCCCTACGACAACTCCGATATGTACCCGATGGAAGGCGAGGCGATCGGCGACAGCCTGTGGGAGCTTGGCCTCGACTTTACCGTGTCGCCAGGCAAGACCGAATTCCGCGGCGCGGCCGAGCACTTTCGCCTGCAAGGCAGGGAGCGCTTCAAGATTTACGGCATCGAGCTGGACACCCAGGACATCGCGCAAGGCGGCGATGCCTTATGGGACGGTGACACCAAGGTCGGCTTCGTGACCTGTGCGATGTATTCGAGGCTCACCGGGCGAGCGATGGCCATCGCACGCATGAACCCCGCCTACGCCGTTCCCGGACGCTCGCTCGAACTGCGCGGCGCCAGCCTGCGCTGCGCTGCGACCACCCATTCGCTGCCTTTTGACGACCCCGAAAAGCTCAAGCGCACGGCCAAAGGCTGAGGGACGAAGCGCGTCAAGGGCGCCGCAAGTGCGCCCGCCGCGCCCCCGCGCAACTTGATCAGAACAGGACCCAGCCCCCATGAGTACCTCAGAGAGACGTTACACCCTGTCCCTGTCCTGCCCGGACAGAGTCGGCATCGTGACCGCCGTCAGCAGCTTCTTCTCCGGCCATCAGGGCTGGATCACCGAGGCGAACCACCACGCCGATGTGGAAGGTCAGCGCTTCTTCATGCGTCAGGAGATCCTGGCCGACTCGCTGCCCTTCGACATCGCTGCGCTGCGCGAGAAGTTCGCACCGATTGCGCGTGAATTCGGCATGGACTGGAAGATCAGCGACAGCG
>NZ_QKOE01000033.1 GCF_003226565.1 Parazoarcus communis SWub3 = DSM 12120
TGGCGGTGTTGAGGTTGTTCTTGATGGCGTTGAAGTCGCCGTTGTAGTTGTCGGTGATGCGCGGCGGGATGGCGCCCTTGGCGATACGGTCGACGTAGTCGGCGGCGACGTTGAGCGGGCCGATGACCGCGTCGAGGGTGGCATTGACGCCTTCGACGATCTTGCGATAGTCGCCCTGGTGACGGCTGGCGTCCGCGCGGGTGGCGAGCTTGCCCTCGACCGCGGCCTGCGCCAGCAAGGTGGCGTCACCAATCATGGCGTGGACATTGTCCTGGACTGCGGACAATGCGCTTTCGATTTCGCCCAGTTCATTGCGGGTCTCGACCGCGATGGTCTGGTCGAGCTGGCCTGCTGCGATGCGCTGTGCCGTTTGTGCCGAGCGATGCAGGCTGCGCAGCAACTGGGTGACCTGAATGCCGAACAGCACTGCAATCACCAGCACCAGCAGGGTCAGTCCTGCAGAGAGGGCAAAATTGCGCTGTGCCACCTGTTGCATGTCGAGGGCGTAATCGGTCAGCTGGGTGGCAATCCGGTCTTCCAGCACTTTCATCTGGTCGATCTTGGCGGTGATGGTGGCGAACCATTGCGCCGGATCCACACCAAAGTTGCCTTCCAGCATCCGGTCCAGCGCGACCTTGCGCATGGCCGCAGCTTGCTGGCCCTCGGCGCTGGTGAAAATGGCATCGAGGCCCGCATTCCATTCGCTGCGTGCCATCGGCCGGAAGCTGGCCAGATAGGTATCCTGCGCCGTAATAATGGTGATGATGCGGCGGTGCAGCGGCACATCCGCAGCCTGATTGGCTGCGAACAGACCATTGATTGACGCACGCTCACGCCCGGCCTGCTCCTTGGCGCTGACAAACATCAGGTAAGCGGTCATGCCACGAACGATCTGGACTTCTTCGCCGGCAGCGGCTGCGCGCTCAACGATGGCGAGCAGGCGCTCGATGGTCGTCGTGTAATAGGCAAAGGACGCCGGTCCGGCGAGGCCCAGTGCCGACACCTGTGCCCGCTTGTCCCCCAGCTCGCGCAATTGTCCCTGTGCGTCGCTGACGGCCGAGCGGATGGCGGGTGGCAAGGCCGCGCTGTCTGCACTCAGCCAATCGTCCAGCACCTTGGTGGCTTTGTCCGAGTCCCTGCGCTGGGTGTCGAGCTCGTTGCGGAAGCGCTCGCCGCGTGAGCCGATGAAGCCCGCCGAAAGACCGCGTTCCTTCTGCAGTTCGTGTACGACACCATTGACGCGGACCGACAGTTCGCCAAGGCGGGCGCTGCGCTCGAGGTCGACCATGGCGTGCCATTGGCGCAGCAGGTCTGATGCCGCATAGAACAGTACACCGGCAATCACCAGTGCAAACAGCAGAAAAAGGCGCAGACGAATGGAGCGCCAGCCGTAAGTATTGTTGTTCATTGTTCTCCCCCTGTGAGCCGTGCTCCAGCCGCGTGTGCGACCCGCGTCTGGTGCCGGTCCTTGCTTATTCTGCGTTGGCAGTACTGCCGTCGTCGTCACCGATGCGCGCAAGCATCGCGATCTCTTCGGTCGACAGCACACGTTCGATGTTCAGGATGATGACAAAGCGGCCCTCGACCTTGCCCATGCCCTTGATGAAGTCGGCACGGATCTTGGCGCCGAAGCTGGGGGGCGGTTCGATCTCCGTCCGTGGAATTTCCAGCACCTCGTTGACGGCATCGACGATGACGCCCAGATCCTGCTTGCCGTCCTCGCTTTCGAGTTCGACGATGACGATGCAGGTACGGCGCGAGATCGTCGAGGCCTTGCCGCCGAACCGTGCCGACAGGTCAATGACCGGCACTACCGCGCCGCGCAGGTTGATGACGCCACGGATGAAGGCCGGCATCATCGGAATTTCAGTGACATTGCCGAACTCGATGATCTCCTTGACGTTGAGGATGCCCAGGGCGAAAACCTCTCCGCCCAGGCTGAAGGTGAGGTACTGCTGGGGACTGTCGTCCCCGGCCGCCTGTTTGGCACTGACCGCTTGCTTGCCGCTCGCGACGATCTGAGTCATTTTTTTGCCTCGCGCGTGGGATCAGGTTCAGAACTTCTCGAAGTCGGATTCGGAAAAGCTCACCGGTTTGCGGCCGCCTGTCCGAGTCGAGGTCTTGCTGGGCGCGGGGGCTGGTGCGGCAGCCGCCTTCGGCGCGGTCTTGCGAGCAGCAGTTACCGTGCGCCCTGCCGGCGCATTGTCTACGGTGAAGAATCCCATCAGCTCCTGCAGTTGCCCGGCCTGCCCGCCCAGTTCCTCGGCGGTGGCGGCGAGCTCTTCGGAGGCGGAGGCGTTCTGCTGGGTGGCCTTGTTGAGCTGTCCCATGGCGTTGTTGATCTGGACGACGCCGGCCGATTGCTCCTGACTGGCCGAGGCGATCTCCTGGACCAGATCGGAGGTCTTGCGGATGGAGGGGACGATCTCGCCGAGCAGGGAACCGGCGCGTTCGGCCAGATTGACCGAAGTGCCGGCGAGCTGACCAATCTCCTGCGCGGCGACCTGGCTGCGTTCGGCCAGCTTGCGCACCTCGGCGGCGACCACGGCGAAGCCCTTGCCGTGCTCGCCGGCACGGGCGGCCTCGATGGCGGCGTTCAGCGCGAGCAGATTGGTCTGGTAGGCGATGTCGTCGATGATGCCGATCTTGCCGGCGATGTTCTTCATCGCCTCGACGGTGGAGCCGACGGCCTGTCCGCCTTCGGCGGCTTCGGTGGCGGCCTTGGTGGCCATGCCGTCGGTGACCTTGGCGTTGTCGGAGTTCTGGTTGATCGAGGCACTCATCTGCTCGATGCTGGCCGAGGTCTCCTCGACGCTGGCCGCCTGCTCGGACGAGGACTGGGACAGGCTCTGGGCGGTGGCCGAGACCTGTCCGGCGGCATTCGAGAGCGCATCGGCGGCGGTGCGGACCTGCTCGATGATTTCGGCGAGCTTGTCCATGGAGTCATTGACCGCATGCTGCAGCACCTTGAAGTCGCCGGCGTAGTTGGCGTCGATCTTCTGGGTGAGATCGCCCTGGGAGAGGGCGACCATGACGCGCTTGACCTCGTTGATCGGCGCGATGACGGCATCGAGGGTGTGATTGACGCCCTCGACGATCTTGCGATAGTCGCCCTGGTGGCGGCTGGCGTCGGCGCGGGTGTCGAGACGACCCTCGACCGCGGCCTGCGACAGCATGACGGCGTCGGCGATCAGCGCATTGACCGCTTCGATGGCGGTGTTGAGGTTGTTCTTGAGGGTGTTGAAGTCGCCGTTGTAGCTGTCGGTGATGCGCGGCGGGATGGCGCCCTTGGCGATACGGTCGACATAGTCGGCGGCGACGTTGAGCGGTCCGATGACGGCATCGAGCGTGTCATTGACGCCCTGGACGATGCGCTGGTAGTCGCCCTGGTGACGGCTGGCATCGGCGCGGGTGGCGAGCTTGCCCTCGACGGCGGCCCTGGACAGCATGACGGCGTCGGCGACCAGGGCGTTGATGGCGTCGATGGCGGTGTTGAGGTTGTTCTTGATGGCGTTGAAGTCGCCGTTGTAGTTGTCGGTGATGCGCGGCGGGATGGCGCCCTTGGCGATACGGTCGACGTAGTCGGCGGCGACGTTGAGCGGGCCGATGACGGCATCGAGGGTGGCATTGACGCCTTCGACGATCTTGCGATAGTCGCCCTGGTGACGGCTGGCGTCGGCGCGGGTGGCCAGCTTGCCCTCGACCGCGGCCTGCGACAGCAGGTTGGCGTCGGCGATCATGGTCTTGATGCTGTTCTGCATGCCGTCCACTGCACGCACGACATCGCCCATCTCGTCCTTGGCCGCGTAGTCGAGCTTGAAGTCGAAGTCGCCGGCCGCCATGCGCAGGGCGGCGTCCTTGACCATGGAGACTGGCCGGGTAATGGAGCGGGCAATCAGGAAGGCAAACAGCAGCGCGAGCAACACGGCAACGACGGCGAGCACAATCATCAGCAAGCGCCCCTGATTGGCCTCGTCGATGGCACGCGTGCCGTCGGACTCCATCAGGTTGTTCTGGTATTCGATGATCTTGGTGATGGCACCCATGTAGGCGTTTTGAGCCGTCCGCATGTTGCCCACCAGCAGGGTGGTTGCCGCATCGCGAGCGTCACTGCGGATCAGCTGTTCGAGCTGACGCAGGTTGGTGACGTAGTCGGCGCGGGTCGAGTCGACCTGACGCAACAGATCCTTGCCCGCGTCGGTGGTGATGGTGTCGCGCAGGCGGTCGAGGTTTTCGGTGATCTTGGCGGACGATTGCGGGATACGCAGCAGTTCGCGTTCGGCATCGGCCTTGCTCAGCAACAGGGCGTTGCGGGTGGCGCGTGCCACGATGTTGACTTCGTCGAGCACGTTGTTGGCCCATACCGTCTTGACATAGCGGTCCTTGATCAGCAGGTCGACCTCGCCTGCCAGGGTGCCGATGCGGGCGATGCTGACGATGGCCATGATGATCAGCAGCGCGATCATCACCGCAAACGCGATCATCAGCCGGATTCCAATCTTGATGTTGTTCACTTGTTTCTCCCTGAGGACGATGCGTAAAAGGGGTCAGGCCTTGGCCGGGGCCGCGAGTTGCGGACGGGCTGCGGATCTTTCTTCATGCTGGGCGCAGCGTTGCACCAGAGCCTGAACGTCGAGGATCAGCGCGACTTCGCCGCTGCCGAGAATGGTGGAGCCGCCAATGCCCTTGATATGGCGGAAGATCGAGCCGAGCGGCTTGATCACGGTCTGGAATTCGCCCATCAGCTGATCGACGACGATGCCCGCCTTGAGTCCGCCGTATTGCACAACGACGACGTTCTGGCGCGGGGGCGGGACGTCCTCGATGCCGAACATGTCGCGCAGGCGGACAAAAGGCAGTACCTCGCCGCGCAGGTTGATGTAGTCACGGCCTTCACTGTCCTGACGCAGCTCGATGCATTCGACCACCGAGTCGAGCGGAATCACGTAGGCCGCACGACCGACCCCGACCAGGAAGCCGTCGATGATGGCTAGTGTCAGCGGCAGGCGGATGGCGAAGCGCGACCCCTCGCCTGCGGTCGAGCTGACCTCTACCGTGCCGCGCAGGCTCTGGATGTTGCGGCGGACCACATCCATGCCGACGCCACGGCCGGACAGATTGCTGACTTGCTCCGCAGTGGAGAAGCCGGCTTCGAAGATCAGATTGTAGATCTCGGTGTCGGACAAGGTCTGGCCCGGCTGGATGATGCCGCGCTCGACCGCCTTGGCCGCGATGCGCTCGCGATTCAGGCCGCCGCCATCGTCTACGACCTCGATCATGATGCTGCCAGAGTCGTGATAGGCATTCAGTTCCAGCCGGCCGCGGGCAGGCTTGCCGTGTGCGACGCGGTTCTCGGGCGACTCGATGCCATGGTCCATGGCATTGCGTACAAGGTGCATCAGCGGGTCGCCGATCTTCTCGACCATGGATTTGTCGAGCTCGGTCTCACCGCCCGAGATCACCAGTTCGATATCCTTGCCAAGCTCACGCGAGACATCGCGTACCACCCGGTTGAAGCGGTTGAAGGTCTCGCCGATCTGCACCATGCGCAGTTGCAGCGCGGCGTCGCGAATGCTTTCGACCAGTCGGCTGGTCAGTGAGGTGGCTTCCACCAGGTCGCTCAGGCCTGACTTGCCCGCCAGCAGATTGACGCTGGCACCGGCAATGACCAGTTCGCCAACGAGGTCGATCAGTTTGTCCAGCTTGTCAGCCTGGATGCGGATCAGGCGGGATTCGGCCGCCTTTTTCTCGCTGACCTGTTTCTGCTTGCCGACCGCGGCCTCGACCAACTCAGGCTGAACCACCTTGTGTTCGACCAGGATCTCACCCAGCGGAGTGTGCTCACCCCCCTCCGCTTCGGTGGAGGGGGGCGTCTGTTCCCGCAGGCCTTCGTCAAGCTCGGTCTGGGTGAGCGCGCCGATGCGGACCAGGATTTCGCCCAGCCGCATGGTGTCTTCCGGCAGCTTGCGCAACAACTCGAGATAGTCCTCCAGTTTGCTGTGCGGGGGCAGGATGTGGAGTTCGCATTCATCACGGACGAAATCGAACACGCGCTCGATGGCGGCCTTGTCTGCGGTCGAGGCAAAGTTGATCTCGAAGCCGAGGTAGCAGGTCTCCGGATCCATCTGCTCTGCCGCTGGCAGTGTGTCGGCCAGCGTCTCGATATGGACGATGCGGCCCAGGGTGTCCAGATAGCGCAGGAAGGATAGCGGGTCCATGCCGCCGCGCAGCACATTGGGGCCGAATCGCAGCGAGATGTGCCAGCAATCGGTCTCGACGGCGCCGCCGCCTGAGCTCGATACCGGCTCCTCGCGCGCCGACGGTGGGCCCGAGCGGGGTGCCGCATCGTCGTGTTGCGCAAGCCAGTCGCGCTGCAACCGGGCAAGGATGGTGGCGCCTTCGGCGGTCAGGTCTTCGTTGGGCTGGGTTGCGCCCGCTTCCAGCACATCGAGCAGGTGGCCGATATGGTCTGCGCACGACAACAGCACCGCAACCAGGTCGCCGGACACCGCGATCTCGCCGTTGCGCAGCTTGTCGAGTACGTTCTCGACCACATGAGTGAAGGCGACGATGAACTCGCACTCGACCACGCCTGCGCCACCCTTGATGGTGTGGGCCGAGCGGAATACCGCGTTCAGAGTGTCCGGGTCGCCGGCATTGGCCTCAAGGTCGAGCAGCGCGGCTTCCAGGGCCGTGAGCTGTTCGCGGCTCTCGGTGACGAATACGCTGGTGATTTCGTCCATGTTGTCCTCAGCCCTGATGTGCGGGTACGAGCAGGGGGTCCCCGAACTCGGCGGCCAGATTCAGGAAGTCCACGACCTCGGACACCGCCTCGCTGTGGGCGACGATCGGTGCCTGCTTGCCCAGCCGCGTGGCTTCACGTTTGATCATGATCAGCAACTGAAGGCCCGACGAGTCGATCTCGGCCACGCCGGAAAGGTCGAGTTCCAGCCGGTCGGTGCCAGCCAGGGCCTCGATCAGCCGGGTCTTGAGTGTCATGGCGTTGTAGATGGTCATGTCTTCCATCAGCGCCAGACGGGATGCGGTAGGGGTGTCGGCCATGCGCGTGTCCGGATCAGAAGAGTTCGATCTTGGAGCCGCCGCCGGAGGCCGATCCGGCCTTGTGCAGCGATTCGTCGTGAGTATGGCGTTGCTGTTCCATCACATAGCGGGCGTAGATCTCATTGAGGTGTTCGGCCAGCGGGGTGTAGTGGAAGTCGGGGTTCTCGGCCTGCAGCAGACGTTCGCCGAGCACGCCGAGATGGCCGTCCAGGCGTTGCAGTGACTCTGCGGTGTGCTCAAGCTGCTGGCGGGTGACGTCCTGGAACTGCACACTGGCCAGTGCATCCATGAACATGTGCGCCAGGGTTTCGCTGCTGTCCTTGACGGTGGCGATCACATGGCCCTGGTGGCGCAGGATGTCTTCGTAGCTGTGGCCCAGCACACTGAGCTGGTCGGCGAACTGGCCGAGTGCTTCACGTTCGTTGTCGAGGTTCAGCGACGACAGTTTTTCCTGCAGCTGGCTTTCGATGGTGCTGGCCACGCCCTGGATGCCGCGGTTGATCGACTGCACTGCTTTTTCGGTCTCGGACGACAGCTTGCGCACTTCGTCAGCGACCACCGCGAACCCTCGCCCGGCCTCGCCCGCACGGGCAGCCTCGATGGCGGCATTGAGCGCCAGCAGGTTGGTCTGGGCGGCGATGTCCTTGATCAGTTGGGTCAGCGACTCCAGCGAGCGTGCTTCGCGCACCACTTCGGCAATGCGCAACTGGTCGCGCTCGGCCTCTTCGAGGCGCGAATCGATGTAACGCCGCATCTCGACAATCAATTGCTGGTTGTTGCTGATGCGCTGCTCGGACGCTTCCGCCATCTCGGTGGATTCGCTCGAGCTTTCGGCCACGAAGGTGTTGAGGCGGCCAACAACCTCGTCGATGCTCTGCAGGCGCTCGGTGATGTTGAAGGCCGCGCCTTCGGTCTGCTCGACGACGCTGGATAGCTGACGGCGCAGCACCTCGGTGTAGGTGGGCACATCGCGCAGTTCGCGGGCGACCTCTTCACTGACCGCAGCCACATTGCCGGAACGCTGCTTCAGTTCGCCTTCCTCGGTGCTGATACCGTAGTAGTGGTCACGGAACAGGGCGATGGAAACCAGGCGGTTACCCACATAGGCCGCCACCACGATCAGCACCGAACCTACCGCGTTGCCAAAGGGCTGATCGACCCCGATGGAGGGCAGGAAGATGGTGTTGAACCAGGTGTTGAGGAAATACACACTGATGCCCGCGCCTGCCGCGACGAGGCCGAACACGATCAGGGAGCGCCGAAGCAGGAGATTGAGCAGCATGGTCAGCGGATGACGAGCTTGATGGTGTTGAGCAGTTCGTCGGCGGAGGCGGGCTTGACGATCCAGCCCGAGGCGCCGGCAGCCTTGGCTTCCACCTTTTTCGACTGCTGCGATTCGGTGGTCAGGAACAGGATGGGCATGAAGCGGTAGTTGGGCAGCTTGCGCACTTCCTTGATGAACTCGATGCCATTCATGCCTGGCATGTTCAGGTCGGTGATCAGCAGATCGACCTTGACCCCGGCCTGAAACTTCTTCAGTGCCTCGGCGGCATTGCCCGCCTTCTCGACGCCATAGCCGGCCTTGCCCAGGATGTTGGAGATGGACAGCAGGATGGTGGCGGAATCATCCACCAGAAAAATCGTTTTCATGTTTTATTTGGCAGCGTTCGACATGAGCGACGGGTGTCGCCGGGTTGAAGGTTGGGCGGTTACATTCTTTTTCGACACTTCTGGGACCTTACTTTAGCGGCTTTTGCCGCTTTAGACTTATTCCAGGTCAACTAAGGCGAAGGCAATAGGGGGCGGCGTGATGCCGGCCCCTTGGGTGTATCAGCTTCAGGCCGCGTGGCGCTTGAACCATTCGAGCGCACGTTGCCATCCATCCGCAGCCTCGGTGGCGCGGAAGCTTGGCCGGTAGTCAGCGTGGAAGGCATGCGGGGCGTCGGGGTAAACCACGAAGGTGCTCGGGCTGTTGGCGGACGCCAGCGCCGACTTCATCGCCTCGACATCGTCCAGCGGAATGCCCTGATCCTGGCCGCCGTAAAGGCCGAGCACCGGTGCATGCAGTTTGGCGGCAACATCCAGAGGGTGTTGCGGGTTGTTTTCGGAGGGCGCACCGTCAAGCCGGCCATACCATGCCACGCCAGCCTTCAGCCTGGGGTTATGTGCGGCATACAGCCAGGTGATGCGACCGCCCCAGCAGAAACCGGTGATCGTCAGACGATCGGGGTTGCCGCCCTTGCTGGGCGCCCAGGCGGCGCAGGCGTCGAGATCGGCCATGACCTGAGCGTCGGGGACCTTGGAGACGATGCCCGACAGGATGGCCCCGACGTTGTCGAGGGTGCTCGGGTCGCCCTGGCGGACGAACAGTTCTGGCGCGATCGCCAGATAGCCGAGTTTGGCAAAGCGCCGGCAGACATCCCGGATGTGTTCGTGCACCCCGAAAATTTCCTGTACCACCAGCACGATGGGCAGATTCTTGCTGCCTGCCGGGCGGGCAAAGTAGACCGGAAGGGCGGTGCCGGCGACATCGATGGTGGTGTTGCCGGTGTCGAGGCCGCTGTCGTCGGTCCGGATCAGCGTGCTGGCCTGTACCGGCTGGACTGCCAGCGCAAAACCGGCTGCCGCCAGAGTGGTGACAAATTCGCGGCGGTTCAGCTGCGCGGCGGGCAACAGACTGTCGAAATCACTGTGCTGGGGAGCGTGGGCTTCGGACATCAAGGTGTCTCCTTCATATGGGTTCGGACAAGTCGCCGGTGAAAGGCAACGCAGGAATGGAGCCTCGGAATGCGCGACGGTTCCATGCAGATACGGTCATAGTGTAGACGGCTGTAATGATTCCATGCCGCCATTGCAAGCAGTCACTCAGGATGACTTGCAAATGGCCATGTTGCAGTGCAACATGGCGTCGCACACAACCCTCTGCGGAGACGCATCATGAACAAGAAGAATCCTCTCAAGGCGCGCAACTTTCCGTCGGCTCAGGACGAGGCCAGCA
The DNA here is from genome assembly GCF_003226565.1 of Parazoarcus communis SWub3 = DSM 12120. Lineage (GTDB taxonomy): Bacteria > Pseudomonadota > Gammaproteobacteria > Burkholderiales > Rhodocyclaceae > Parazoarcus > Parazoarcus communis. The sequence continues at coordinate 10,061 of NZ_QKOE01000033.1, forward strand.
CCGTTCGCCTGCCCTCCCGTTATGCCGGCCCCAACAGCTCCTTTGGCATGGCCTATGCCGATACCGAGTTCCTGCTGCGCGAGGAGCTGCGTCCGGTGCGCATGCAGCTGGAGTTGATGAAGCCAGAATTGATCCAGCAGGATCAGGGGGTTGAATCGACCATTGTCATCTTCGGTAGTGCCCGCTTCAAGTCCCGGGAAGAGGCCGAAGCCATGCTGTCAAAGGCTCGCGCAGAGGGCGATGCCGGTGCGCTTGCCCAGGCCGAGCGCATGCTCTCCAACGCCCATTACTACGAAGAGGCGCGCCGGTTTGCGCAGCTCGTCACCAACGAGGCTGATGCACTGGGCGAGCCCGTCATCGTCACCACCGGAGGCGGGCCCGGCATCATGGAGGCGGGTAATCGCGGCGCGCACGAAGCGGGCGGACGCAGCATGGGCATGAGCATCCACCTGCCGTTCGAAGAGGACCCCAATCCCTACATCACCCCGGAGCTGTGCTTCCAGTTCCACTACTTCGCCATCCGCAAGATGCATTTCCTGATGCGGGCGGTGGCCCTGGTGAGCTTTCCGGGCGGCTTTGGCACCATGGACGAGCTGTTCGAGGTGCTGACGCTGGCGCAGACGCGCAAGATCCGCCGGCGGCCCATCGTCCTGTTCGGGCGCAAGTTCTGGAATCGGGTGATCAACTTCGAGGCGCTGGCCGACGAAGGCGTGATCAGTCCGGCCGACCTGTCCCTGTTCCACTATGTGGAGACGGCCGAGGAAGCCTGGGAAATCATCAAGCGCACCTATCGTGAGGACGATCCGGCATTGACCGCGCGTCAGGTGCGCGAGGCCTGACTGACTGTAGCCGCGGGCAGTGTGTTCAATTGGTGGCCCGCGGCACGGTGACTGAGGCGGATCAAGGTTTGCATCAGCCCGGCGCTGCAGGTATTGTCGCCAGCTGCCTTTCAATCCCGCTGAATGGAATCAATGATCCCCCTGGTTTTTCCGGCCCGCCGCCACGTGCGAGGCCGTGTCCGATGAGCTTGCAGCTTGGCCTCGATCTGCGTGACGTTGCTTCGCTTGGTCAGGTGTTTACACCCGAGCCGGTGGTGCGCGCCATGCTGGCATTGCGTCGCAACACGGGAAGGGTGCTGGAGCCGTCCTGTGGCGATGGGGCCTTCCTGCGCCATCTGCCGGGTGCGGTGGGGCTGGAACTGGACGCGAATCACTGTCCGCCGCAGGCGACGGTGATGGACTTCTTTGCCTACCCTGAGCATGAGCAGTTCGATTCCATCATCGGCAATCCGCCCTATGTACGCTTCCAGGACATTCCGGCGCAGACCCTGCGTCGCCTGCCCAAAGGCCTGTTTGACGGGCGCTCCAACCTCTATCTGTTCTTCATCGAAAAATGCCTGCGCCACCTGCGGCCGGGCGGCGAGCTGATCTTCATCACGCCACGGGACTTCCTGAAGGCGACTTCGGCGGTCAAGCTCAACCGCTTGTTGTTCGAGGCGGGCACGTTGACCGATGTGATCGAGCTCGGTGATGCCCGGGTGTTTGCCGATGCGCTACCCAACTGCCTGATCTGGCGTTTCGAGAAGGGCTGCTTCGATCGGCACATGCGGCTGGCTGAAATCGGTACCGCAGATGACCTGACTGCAGCACTGGCAAGGCCGGACTGGCAGCCGCGCACCTTGATCGAGTGCGGTGGGCATCTGATGTTTGCCCGTGGAGAGTATCCCCTGCGTCTGGCCGATGTGGCTTTCGTCAAGGTTGGTGCAGTGTCCGGTGCAGATGACTTGTATGGCGACGATGTGCAAGGCAACCGCGAGTTCGTCTGCTCGCATACGGTCAGCACCGGCCGTACCCGGCGCATGATCTGGACTGAGCCGGGCGATCCGCCGCCTGCCGCCCTGCTACCGCACAAGGTCAGGCTGCTGCAGCGCAAGGTGAGTCGCTTTGATGAGTCCAACTGGTGGACGTGGGGGCGGCAGCATTTTCGCAGCGAACGTCCGCGGGTCTATGTCAATGGCAGGACGCGGGTGGCGCAGCCCTTCTTCCTGCACACCTGCCGTGATTACGATGGTGCGGTGATGGCGGTGTTTCCGCATCGTCAGGACGCAGACATGGCTGCGTTTCGCGATGCGCTCAACCAGGTGAACTGGAGCGATCTCGGCTTTGTCTGCGATGGTCGCTTCCTGTTTACCCAGCGCAGTCTCGAGCACGCACCCTTGCCCGAGTGCTTCAGGGCCTTCCTGCCTGATCCCTTGCCGGCCTGAACGCTGTCACCGCATCAGTGTGGCGCTCAAGTAGCGTTCGAAGTCGGAGGCACTCAGGGGACGGCTGAAGAAATAGCCTTGTGCAGCGTCGCAGCCTTGTTCACGCAGGAAATCGAGTTGTCCCGCTGTCTCGACCCCTTCGGCAATCGTCGTCATGCCCAGATTGTTGGCCAGCTGGATGATGGCGGCGACGATGGCCTTGTCTTCGGCGTCTTCGGTGATGTCGCGGACAAAGCTGCGGTCAATCTTCAGTCGTCCGACGCGGAAGCGCTTCAGGTAGCTGAGGGAGGAGTGCCCCGTGCCGAAATCATCGATCGACATCGCGACACCGCGCGCCGACAGCTGGTCGATGATGAGCACCGCCTTTTGCGGATCTTCCATGGTGGTGGCTTCGGTCAGTTCGAGCTCCAGCGCTTCGGCTGGCAGCCCGGCCTCGTCCAGCACTTGAGCGACCCGGTCGGACAGGCGGGGGTTGCGGAACTGCACGGCTGAGAGATTGACCGCGATGCTCAGCGGTGGCAACCCGTCGCGTCGCCAGCGGCTGGCCTGTGCCGCGGCCTCGCACATCACCCAGTGGCCGATGTCGACGATCAGTCCGGTGCTTTCGGCGATCGGGATGAATTCCGCGGGGGGCACCATGCCCAATTGTGGGTGGTGCCAGCGTAGCAGCGCTTCGGCACCGATCACCTGGTCGGTGTGCAGGCAGAGCTGGGGTTGATACATCAGGCTCAACTGGCCGCGCTCCTGTGCAGTACGGAGGGCGTTGGCCAGCGTCAGCGTGCGTACCGAGTGCGCCTGCATTTCTCGGGTGAAGAAGCGGAAGCCGTTGCGGCTGTCGCGTTTTACCTGATACATCGCCGCATCGGCATTGCGCATCAGGGTATCCATGTCGTGGCCGTCCTCCGGGTACATGGCGATCCCGATCGAGGGTGTCACGACGAGTTCGTGCTGGTCGATGAGCAGCGGTTGGGCAACATGTTCGAGCAGCTTGCTGGCGACCCGGGCTGCACCATCGGCGTCAATGTCCGGCAGCAGCAGGATGAACTCGTCTCCGCCCAGCCGGGACAGCGTGTCGCCCGCCCGCAGGATGCTGGTCAGCCGATGGGCCACGTCGATCAGCAGCCGGTCGCCGATGTCATGCCCGAGCGAGTCGTTGATGTCCTTGAAATGATCGAGATCGATGAACAGGGTGGCGAGCCTGCCGTCGCGGCGTTGTTCAAGATTGAGTGCGAACTGGAAGCGATCCTTCAACTGGCTGCGATTGGGCAGGCCGGTCAGCTGATCGAAATGGGCCAGATGCTCGATGCGGGCCTCGGCGCGCTTGCGCTCGGAAATGTCACGGGTGACGCCGTGGATCTCGATCCGGCCAGTCCTGCGATTGCGCACCATATTGGTCATGACTTCGGTCCATACGGTGCTGCCGTCACGGCGCGGTTGCTCGACTTCGGTAAGCGTGTGGTCTTCCGGGGTGCGGCGACCCGCCTCGAAGTCGACCAGATGGGCATCGAGCAGGGCGCGGACCTTGGCCGCGCTGTCGGGGGTCAGCGCGGCGTCCATCGGCTCGGCCATGATCTCCTCTGGGGTGTATCCGCGCAGGCGCTCGACCGAAGGACTGACATACAGGAAGCGGAGCGTGACCGGGTCCAGGGTCCAGATGACGTCGTTGATGGTCTCGGTTAGTTCGCGGTATTTCTCCTCGCTTTCCTGCAGGGTGTCAGCCATCTGCTCGCGTACCTGATCCAGACGGAAGCGCTCCAGGGCGTGATCGATGTCCTGTGCCATCTCGTGCATCAGGGATTGGGCTGCGTCGTCGAAAGCGCCCGGTCTGTCCGCATAGAGGTTCATGACGCCGATGACCTGGCCCGCCAGATGCAACGGCAGTGCCGCTGAAGCCTGCCAGCCAAAGCGCTTGCCGGTCTCCTGCCAGGGTAACGTTGCCGGGTCGGTGGAAAAGTCCTGACACCAGTACGGGCGGTCTTCGCTGATCGCGATGCCGCTTGGGCCTCGGGAGGTCGGCCCGTCGCCATCCAGGGCAATGCGCAGGTCCTGCAAGTACGCGATGCCGTCGCCAGCGGCCGCGACCGGGGTCAGTGTCCGGGTCGCGTCATCGATCATGCCAATCCAGATCATCTTGATCTCGCCTGCCCCGACCACATCACGGCAAATGCGTTCAAGCAGTTCAGATTGGTTGTTGCAGCGGACGATGGCCTGGTTGCACTGGCTCAATGTGGCGTAAAGCCGGTTCAGGCGCTGCAGCTGGGCAGTGCGCTCACGAACCTGGCTGCGCAGGACGAGGATGCCGGCTGTCAACATTGCACCCAGCACGAACAGGACAAGGAGCGCGGTACGCAGTATCGGCGGGATCAGCGTGGCCGGCTGCTGGTCCAGCCACTTTTTCATGATCACGAAATAGGGTGAATCCGGTGTCGCCTGCCATGCGGTCAGATGGGCGTCGATGGCTGTCAGCAGATTGTCGTTGCGCCCCCGGGTGGTCACGTAGAACAACTTTGCGGGTTGCAGCATGATCGGGGTCTCGATCAGCTGGAAACCTTCGGCCCGGTAGTTGCCAAAGTGGTGGCTGGCAATCGCCGCGTCCACCTGCCCACTTTCTGCCAGCGCGAAAGCCTCGTCCGGTGTGCTGGCGAGTACGATCTCGAAATTGACGTCAAAGCCTGCCAGCATCTGCCGCAGGGCAGACTCCTGCACGCTGCCGGCCAGCATCGCGATGCGGCGTCCATCGAGATCCAGCAGGCTCTGGATGGAAACGTCTGCACGCCGGTAGATCTGCGACCAGCTATGTAGTGCAGGCGTGTGGTGAAAGTCGAACTGCAGGCTGCGTGCTTCGGTATGGGCCACATCGGGCAGCAGGTCGAGCTGCCCTGCGGTGATCCGGTCCAGACAGTCCTGCCATTGGCAGGAAATGAATTCCAGTTGCCAGGACTCGGCCGCAGCGATCTCGCGCAGCAGGTCGATCTGGATGCCGCTTGCCCGTCCTGTTGCATCGTGGAAGATCTTTGGCGGATTTTCGTAGATGCCGACGCGAACGGTTCGGGCCGCGTGCGAAGGCGATAGCAATGCCATGCCCAGCGCAATGGCCCATAGTAGTCTGCCGAGAACGGCAGCATGGTGCGCTGGGCGGGGTCGGGTCACGGCGGCATCCCGAAGAGGGTTCGTCCTGGACGCAAGGTATCGGGTGACGGGGGTGGCTCAACTCCGCCCCATGCTGGCACGCTCGGCACCGCGTGGCGGCTGCACGGTGCCACCCGCGTCCGTTGCTGTACGGGTGCTTGCGTTGCGCTGCAGTTGGGCAAAGTCGGCCACGACGTGAGCGGCTTCTTCCTTGAGGATGTCGCGCCGTGTCTTGCGTTCTGCCTCCGCGGCGAGTTCTTCCTTCAGGCTGCGCTCGTCCCGCAGCAGGCCGTCATCACGTACCGCCGCCGGGCTGTCGCCCGATGCAGCTTCGTCGGCGGTGGCCGCCAGCATTTGCTGGCGAAGGCGCTGGCGGGCGGATTGTTCGTCACGCTCCTTGCGGCGCTGGGCCTCGTTCAGCGAGATATCGGTGCGTTTGCGCAAGGCAGCAAGCTCGGCGGCGTCCTCCTGCAGGTGACGAAACTCCACGCTGGCGGCAGTGCGGGCCTGATGCCGTTCCTTCAGCGCCGGCAGCAGTTCGGCCGGCTTGCCGAGCGGGCGGAAGCTGGCCGCATTGATCTGCGTCCACGGCAGGGCGTTGTCATAGCTGGATTCGCCGAAGCGTTCGAAATCGCTGGTGGCAGGAAACTCGATGTCGGGAGACACGCCGTGCAACTGGGTGGTGCCGCCGGAGATGCGGAAGAACTGCGCGATGGTCATCTTCAGCTCGCCGTAACGCGGGGAGTTGCTCTTGGCCATGTCGTCGAGATTGAGCAGGGTCTGCACCGTGCCCTTGCCGAAGCTCGGTTCGCCGATGACCACCCCGCGACCATAATCCTGGATGGCCGCGGCGAAGATTTCCGAGGCCGATGCCGAGGCACGGTTGATCAGCACCCCCACCGGACCGTCCCAGGCCACGCCCGGATCGGTGTCGCGCTCGACGCGGATCTGTCCCTGCGGGTTGCGCTGCTGCACCACCGGGCCGGTATCGATGAACAGGCCGGTCAGCGAGATCGCCTCGTCGAGCGAACCGCCACCGTTGTTGCGCAGGTCCACCAGCACGGCGTCCACGCTGTCACGCTTGAGCTCGTCGAGCAGGCGGGCCACATCGCGTGTCGCGCTGCGGAAGTCGCTGTTGTTGCGACGCGCATCGGTGTCCTGATAGAAAGTGGGCAGGGTGATGACGCCGACCCGCTGGCGCGTTTCGTTGTTGCCGGTATCGATGATGGTCTTGCTGGCAGCCTGGTTCTCCAGCTTGATCGTATCGCGCACCATGGCGACACGCTTGTGTTCGCCGTCCACGCCGGCGTCGGCAGGCAGGATATCGAGCACCACGGTGCTGCCCTTGGTACCGCGGATCAGCGCCACCACGTCATCCACCCGCCAGCCCATGACGTCGGTCAACGTGCCGTCCTCGCCCTGGGCGACGCCGACGATGCGGTCGCCAATCCCGAGTTGGGCCGAGCGTGCTGCCGGTCCGCCCGGGACCAGTTCGCGGATGATGATGAAGTCGTCACGCTCCTGCAGCACTGCGCCGATGCCGACCAGTGACAGCTTCATCGAGATCGCGAAATCCTCCGCCGCACGCGGGCCCAGGTAGGCGGTGTGCGGCTCGATGGCATTGGCGTAGGCGTTCATGAATACCTGGAAGACGTCGTCGCTCTTGATGCGCGCGGCACGCGCCAGGGCATTGTCGTATCGCTTGCCCAGGGTGTCGCGAATGGCTTTGTCGTCCATGCCGTTGAGCTTGAGTCGCAGCCAGTCGTTCTTGACCCGCTGGCGCCAGAGTTCGCGGGCCTCGTCATCGTTTGCCGGCCACGGGGCGTCGGTGCGGACAAAGCGGTAGCGCTCGTCACGGGCAAAGTCGAAGCCCTGTTCGAGCAGGGCCCGGGCCTCGCTCAGGCGTTGCTGCTGGCGCTGGCTGTAGCGGGTGAAGAGGGCAAAGGGGATGGCGAGGTCCTGACGCAGGATGGCGTCGTCCAGCCGGGTCCGTGCCGGCTCGAATTCGGTGACGTCGGATTGCAGCAGGAAGAGACGGTCCGGATCGAGGCTTTTCAGGTAGCGCTCGAAGATCTTCTCCGACATCGCGTCGTCCAGCGGGACGGGCTGGTAGTGAAAGCGCGACAGCAGCTGGGCGCTGACGAGCGCCGTCTCGAGATGGACGGGCGAGGGCGCAAACTGCCGGCTGGCAGTGCCTTCTGCAGCCTGTGCGACGGAAAACAGTGCTAGCAGGAGCCAGGGCAGCGTTCTCTTCATGGGTGGATTCCTTGGCTCTGCGGCCTTGAAGCGGGTCGATGTGTCTTTGGTGCGCCCGGCGCTGCCAAAGTTTCACGCCACATAGGCTAGCAGTTACCGCGCAGGGATGGGAGGTGCCAAAGTGTTTCACATGTCTACGCATGTACGCGCGTAACCGCCTCCCGCCCTTGGTGTAACATTCCGGCCAACTCATTTGTCGCCCGCTCCCTCGCGACCCCTCCCGAGACGATACATCCATGGTTCCACACCTCACTACCGCACTCACCGGCCCGCTGCTCGAGCTGGAAAAACAGTTTCTCGACCGTGCCACCGAGATCGAAAAGTGGTTCCGCGTGCAGTGGCTCGACCACATGCCGCCCTTCTACGGCTCGACCGATCTGCGCAACTCCGGCTTCAAGCTCGCGCCGGTCGATCTGAACCTGTTTCCGGGCGGCTTCAATAACCTCGACGACAGCTTCATGCCCTTGTGTGTGCAGGCGGCCCAGGCTGCGATCGAACGCATCTGTGCCGATGCCAGCAAGTTGTTGCTGATTCCGGAGAATCACACCCGCAACCAGTTCTACCTGCAGAACGTAGCCAAGCTGGTTTCCATCCTCAAGCTGACCGGTCTGGACGTACGTATCGGCAGCCTGTTGCCGGACATCACGGCACCGACCACGCTCGAACTGGCCAACGGAGCGACGCTGACCCTCGAGCCGCTGCTGCGTAGTGGCAGCCGACTTGGGGTGGAGGGATTTGACCCGTGTGCGGTGTTGCTCAACAACGATCTGTCGGCTGGCATCCCCGACGTGCTGCGCGGGCTTGACGAGCAATGGCTGATTCCGCCCCTGCATGCAGGCTGGCATGTGCGCCGCAAGTCGCGCCATGCTGCTGCCTACGACCGGGTGGTGAATGCGTTTGCCGAGGAGATCGGTATCGATCCGTGGCGCATCAACCCCGAGTTCCGGGTGTGTGGCGAGGTGAACTTTCACGAGCGCACAGGCGAGGAGTGCCTGGCGCACCAGGTCGACAGCCTGCTGACCCGTATCCGCGCAAAATACAAGGAATACGACATCACCGACGAGCCCTTCGTGGTGGTCAAGGCCGATGCCGGCACCTACGGCATGGGCGTGATGACGGTCAAGGATGCGTCTGAAGTGGTCGGCCTCAACCGTCGCCAGCGAAACAAGATGGCGGTGGTCAAGGAAGGCCTGCAGGTGCAGGAAGTGATCATCCAGGAAGGGGTGCACACTTTCGAGACCGTCGATGGTGCCGTGGCCGAGCCGGTGATCTACATGATGGACCACTATGTGGTGGGGGGCTTCTACCGCGTTCATACCGAGCGCGCGCGCGACGAGAACCTGAACGCACCGGGCATGCATTTCAAGCCGCTGGCCTTCGATACCTGCTGCTCGATACCGGATTGCAGCAAGGAGCCGGATGCTGCCCCCAACCGGTTCTACGCCTACGGCGTGGTCGCGCGTCTGGCCTTGCTTGCAGCATCGGTCGAGATCGAGGAGACCGAGCCGGCTGAAGAGGCGGTGGCATGAGCCGTCCGCTCAAGCTCGCCTTCATCCTGGATCCGCTCGAAGGCTTGAAGGCCTACAAGGACTCCAGCATTGCGATGATGCGTGCGGCCGCAGCCCGTGGGCATGAGGTGTGGGCCTTGCAGCGCGAGGCGCTCACCTGGCGCGACGGGGTGGTGGCCGGGAGTCGCTGCGTTCCGCTGACGGTTTCAACCGGGTCTGACCCCGTTGAAACAGACTGGTACCGTGCTGGCGAGGCCCAGGCCTTGCCGCTGGACACGTTCGATGCGGTGCTGATGCGTCAGGATCCGCCCTTCGACTTCGAGTACGTGACCGCGACCTGGCTGCTGGAGCGTGCAGCCCAGGCCGGCGTGCGGGTGTTCAACCAGCCGCGTGCGGTGCGCGACCACTCCGAGAAGATCGCAATCACCGAGTTTTCGCAGTTCACCGCCACCACGCTGGTGGCGCGCGATGCGGCCGACGTGCATGCCTTCATCGACGAGTTGGGGGATGTGATCCTGAAACCGCTCGATGGCATGGGGGGCAGCCAGATCTTCCGCGTACGCGCCGACGATCCCAACCGCAACGTCATCGTCGAGACGCTGACGCACGAAGGCGCACGCACGATCATGGCCCAGCGCTATCTGCCGGCGATTGCCGAGGGCGACAAGCGGGTGCTGATCATCGGCGGGCAGGTGGTGCCGTATGCGCTGGCGCGCATCCCCAAATCTGGCGAAACCCGTGGCAATCTGGCCGCTGGCGGCCGTGGCGTGGCCATGCCGCTGACTGTGCGTGAGCGCGAGATTGCGGAGTACCTGGCGCCCATTCTGTGGGCGCGCGGTTTGTTGATCGTGGGTCTGGATGTGATCGGTGGGCATCTGACCGAGATCAACGTCACCAGCCCCACCTGCATGGTCGAGATCGCGTCCCAGCAAGGTTTTGATGTTGCCGGCCTGGTCATCGATACGCTCGAACAGGTGTGTGCCGCATGAGGCTTGCGATCGGGGGCCGCCTGCGCGCGGTCCTGATGTTGCTGCTGTGCGGCATGCTGCTGTCGGCCTGCTCGCGTCCCGAGGTGTTCCGACAGGAGTCCTATGTGTTCGGTACCCGGGTGGATGTCGCGGTCTATGGCGAGGACAAGGCACAGGCCGATTCTGCCACTGCGGCTGTGCTGCGCGAGTTTGACCGCCTGCACCGCGCCTATCACGCCTGGGAACCCTCCGAGCTGACCGCGCTGAATGCGGCGATTGCCCGTGGCGAGCCGCACGAGGTTTCGGACGAGCTGGCGGCGATGTTGCGTGATGCCCAGCAGATGGCGGCGATGGGCGACGAGCTGTTCGACCCTGCACTCGGCGCCTTGATCGCACTTTGGGGGTTCCACACCGATACCTTCGTGCCCGTGAGGCCTGATCCTGCCAGGCTGCAGGCCTTGCTCGATGCTCGCCCACGCATGAGCGACCTGGTGATCGAAGGCAATCGCGTCAGCAGCCGCAATCTGGCGGTACAGCTGGATCTGGGGGGGTACGCCAAGGGCTACGCGCTGGACCGGGCCAATGCCATCCTGCGTGAGCAGGGTGTGGTCAATGCGCTGGTCAATATTGGTGGCAACGTCATGGCGCTGGGCAAGAAGGGCGATCAGCCCTGGCGTATCGGGATCCAGCATCCGCGAAATCCGGCGCCGCTGGCGACCATGCCGCTATACGACGGTGAGGCGGTGGGCACTTCCGGCGACTACCAGCGCTATTTCGAGCTCGACGGCGAGCGTTATGCGCATCTTCTGGACCCCCGCACCGGCCAGCCCGCACATGGCACCCAGTCGCTGACCGTGCTGATCACACCGCGACCGGCCGCGGGCACGCTGTCCGACGCGGCCAGCAAGCCAGCCTATCTTGCAGGTGAGGGTTGGCGTGAGCAGACCCGGCGCTTCGGCATCGACCATGCATTGCGTATTGCCGAGGATGGCCGTGTCGAGGTGACCCGATCGCTTCGCGCGCGGCTGCAGTTCCCGGTGCCGACCGAGGTCAGTGTCATCGACTGAGCGCGTGTCAGGCAATACCGCGCCGCAACGACTGCGCCCTAGCGGAACACGCGTACTCGATTTCGCTACGGCGCAGATTTTTTCGTTGCCGCCGGGCCTGCCGGAAACTCTGATCCGGGCCTTGCGTCATAGGCACCATGTTTGCACGTGTCAGACTGTTCCTGCTGGGGGTATTGTCACTCTTCGTGGTGGCGGGCTGCGGCGTGCGCCTGGCTTACTCGCAACTCGACTGGCTGGTGCCGTGGTACCTGAGTGACTACGTTTCCTTCGATCGTGAGCAACGGCGTCTGCTCGATGCCCGGCTGGCGGATCGGCTGACTTGGCATTGCTCGAGTCAGCTTGGCCCCTATGCCGAACTGCTGGGTGATCTCGAGCTGCGGCTGGGTGAGGCGGCGCCACTCGATGCGGCTGCGCTGGACCCCTTCCTGCAGCGTGGCGAGGCCTTCTGGCAGGTCCTGATGGAGGCTCTGGTGCCGGATGCCGCGCAGATGTTCGCCGCGCTGGACGATGCGCAGGTGGCCGAGCTGGCTGCTGCCTTTGCCCGACGCAACACGGAGACTCGCAAGACGTTTCTCGAGGGCAGTCCCGGGCAGTTGCGCAGTGCCCAGATCGAGCGTATGGAAAAACGTCTGCGTACCTGGTTCGGCCGCCTGCAGCCGCAGCAGCGGCAGCGGGTACAGGCCTGGAGCGATGCACTGCGCCCTACTACGACGGATTGGCTGGCCCACCGCGAGCGCTGGCAGACTGGCTTGATCGAAGCCTTGGGGCGCCGGCATGAGGCGGGGTTCGAGCTTGAGGTCAGGCGTTTGCTGACCGCGGCCGAGTCTGACTGGAGCGCGGACTACCGCGCCGACCGTGCCTACAACCGCGCGCAGACGCTGGCATTGCTGGCCGATCTGGTCAATGACGCGACGCCGGCGCAACGCCAGACCTTGCTGGGAGAGCTGGCGGGCTGGCGGGCTGACTTCCAGCGCATGGCCTGCGCGCCCCCGTCGGGACCTGCACTGGCTGCGCATTGACAGGACGACGGCTGTGCTGCAGCGTCCCGCCGTGACAAAGTGAGGGCTTGCGGCAGGCGTCTTGCCGGGTAGGCCTGGAATGCACCAACAAGGGGCGTGTGCTTGAGCGGGCCGCCACGTCAGCCGCTTATACTGCAGGGCCTAAACGTATGCTGGAGCGTCCATGGCCCCGAAACATCAGCTCGACCGCCTCGCCATTGGTCTGATGGTGCTGTTCTGCTCGATCTGGGGTGTGCAGCAGGTCGCGATCAAGCTGGCCAATGCCGGCATCTCGCCGGTCTGGCAGGCGGGGCTGCGCTCGCTCGGCGCCGCGGTGCTGGTGTTCGCCTGGGCCTGGTGGCGTGGGGTAGGCCTGTTTTCCCGGGACGGTACCTTGTGGCCTGGCGTACTGGCCGGGTTGCTGTTTGCCGGCGAGTTCGGTCTGCTGTACTGGGCGCTTGAATTCACCACCGCATCGCGTGGCGTCATCTTTCTCTACACTGCGCCTTTCATGGTTGCGCTGGGTGCAGTCTGGTTGTTGCCGCAGGAACACATGCGCCGGGCGCAATGGGTCGGCATGGCCCTGGCCTTCATTGGCGTGCTGGTCCTGTTTGGCGAGAACCTGCTGCGCCCCTCGGGCATGGCCTGGCTGGGGGATCTGATGATCTTCGCCGCAGCGATACTCTGGGCGGCGACCACGCTGACGGTGAAGGCTACCGTTCTGGGGCGCACCGCACCGGAGAAAACCCTGCTCTACCAGTTGGTGGTGTCCGCTGCAGTACTGCCGGGTGTGGCGGTCTTGCTTGGTGAGCCCGGGGTGTTTGCGCCGACGCCGGTGGTCTGGGCCAGTCTGGCCTTTCAGACCGTGGTGGTGGCGGGAGCCAGCTATCTCGGCTGGTTCTGGCTGATCCGTCATTATCCGGCGACCCGGTTGTCGTCGTTTTCCTTCCTGACGCCAGTACTGGGGGTGGTGGCTGGCGGTGTGCTGCTGGGCGAGCCGCTGACCTTGGCGGTTTTCGTTGCGCTGGGCCTGGTCGGGCTGGGTATCTGGCTGGCAAACCGGCCTGCCGCGCGCTGAGCGCTTCAGGTGGCGTCCTGCTGATCCGACGCGCGCGCGCTGGCGACCACCCAATCGGCAAATTGCCGGGCTTCCGGCCTCAGCCCTTGCGGCGGCGGGATCAGCCAGAAACCGCGACCGTCCACCGGGAAGCGGACCTTGCCCACGGTGGCGAGTCGCCCCTCACGGATCATGGGGTCGACCAGCACGGCACGGCCCAGCGCCAGACCCTGTCCGCCTGCTGCGGCATGAATCAACTGGTCATAGTGGCTATAGCCGATGCGCGCGCGGGGGCGGATGCCGTCCAGGCCAATCAGCTTCAGCCAGTGGTCCCAGCCCAGCCAGGGAAAGCCCGGTTCGTTGTATTCCAGCAGCGTGAGTTGAGGCAGCGTGGCCGCGGTGATGTCCAGTTCATGTGCGACGCTGGGGTGGGCGACCGGAAACAGGATTTCGGCAAACAGTTGGGTGGCCTCGGCGGGGGCGTCGCGGTCGGCACAGTAGCGCAGTGCGAGGTCGATGTGCTCGCGCGCCAGATCGGCTACCCGGTTGCCCGCAGCGATGTGGATGTCGATATCCGGGTGCTGCTGTTGAAAGTCGCGTAGCCGCGGCACCAGCCACAAGGCCGAGATGCCGATCGAGGCGGTGACCACCACCGGCCGACGGGCTGGTGTGCGCATGCTTTCGGCCAGCCGGACGTATTCCGTCAGCCAGCCTTCTGCTGCTGCGGCAAGGCGGGTGCCTTCGTCGGTGAGGCTCAGGCTGCGTACGCCGCGCTCGAACAGTGTGACGCCCAGCGCGGATTCCAGTGCCTGGATCTGCCGGCTGATGGCGGATTGGGTCAGGCACAGCTCCGCTGCGGCACGGGTAAAGCTCAGGTGGCGCGCCGCGGCAATAAACCCTCGCAGGGGATCGAGTGGGGGAAGCTTCAGGAGCGGGCTATGCATGATTTTTACGCATCGATCGATGCGAAATGACCGTTTGTTGTCAGGCTAGTCGATGCCGATACTGCATGCAAGGGCGGACGTGAAGAGGCGAAGGGCGCCACTGTCGCCGCCATTCGGGCAGGAGGTGTCATCATGCAGACAGGGAATCAGGTCGGGTTCGTGCGGATTGCCGCGGGCGAAGTCCGGGTCATGGACGACGTGTTCGGGGTCGAGTTTCGTTGCCTGGAGGGGCGAATCTGGCTGACTCAGTATGGGGACGACCGCGATGTCGTGCTGGAAGGCGGGCGTGGCTTCGTGCCCGCAAGCGCGGCCGTCGTCGTGGTGTCGTCGTCACGCGGCGCGCTGCTCAGCCTGTCCCGCCCGGTCGAACGGTTGAGGACGGATCCGCGCCCGTGGTGGCGTCGGGCCTTGAGCGTGTTTGATCCGCGCGGTGGCGGTGCAATGACGCGGGCCCTGCAGGGACGGCAGCCGGCTTCGTCCGCTGCTTTCGGGCCGTTATCTGAATCTTAGCGCTTGCCTCGCCACGCCTCACCATCATGTCAGTCAAGCCTTGGCAGGTGGGTGGGTCGTAAGCGCGTGCCTTGCTTGGTTCTCTCGCGCCA
>NZ_QKOE01000034.1 GCF_003226565.1 Parazoarcus communis SWub3 = DSM 12120
TGGTCGCCACGACATTCGGCCACCATGCGCACGGCGCGCTCACGAACTTCGGGGGAGAACTTCACTGACTTCTTCATGGCTCTATCTTCTCAAGAACTAGAGCCTCCACCAAACCCGGGGCGATTCACTTGAAGCAGTTGGAGACCGCAAAAGTGCCGGAACTTCGTGGCTTCGCCGATGACGGACTAAGGATCCTCGAACGTGAAGTTGCACGTTCGATGAAGTCCCAGCACTGAGGGCTTCTTGCCGGACCACACCCGTGGTCACCGACTCGACGTAAAGCAGTCCCGCAACGCTATTCGGCCACTTGCGTGGCCGTCCGAGCTGCGGCAAGAATCGACCCCGCAAAGACATTGCAGCCGGCTCGTCCGACTGCCTACCGCCCACCGTGGCCCCTCGGGGCGCGTTGGAACGGTTCATCCTAAAAACCTCAGTTATCCGATCCTGTTTGCATGATCAGGTAGCAAGCGGCGTGTCTGGGGCGGTCCGATGGCCGCGAGGGAGCGCTTGAGGTGCTCGCAGCAACGCATCCACACCGATCCGGCGTTCAACTGCTCCGCAGCATCTCGCGCCCACGCCTGAAGCTGGCCGGAGATACGCATGAGCACCTGCCGGGCCTTGTCGAAGCAGGCATGCTGGCCGGTGAGCGTGATCGTGGTCTGGCCGGCATGCTCGGTGCGCCGGCCGACCGAGGAGATCAACCAGGGCCGACTGGTGATGGCCTCGAGTCGGGCTTCGGGGTTGGCCAGGCGCACAAACAGACTCCACCAGTTGTAGATCAGCGCCACGGCACGCGCCGACAGTTGGCAACGATGCAGATCGTGCGTGGTGAAGCCGCCCCAGCCCCACTGGTTCTTGAGCTCGTCGAAGGCGTTCTCGGCGTCGGCGCGGTCGCGGTAGAGCTGGCCGAGCGAGAGGATTTCGTGGTCCAGGTGGTGACCAGCACGGCGTACTCGTAGCCAGTGATGCGCTTGCCGCCCTTGCGGTCGGCCTCGATGAAGCCCAGCAGTTGCTGCCCGTTGTCCTCCTGGGCGACGAGCATCTCGCCCTGCAAGGGGCGGCGCAGCACGACCACGCGGCGCGTGTCCTCCCACCCGGTGAGCGCCAGCGTGCTATCGATCCCTTCCCAGCCCCGGCCGGCATCACACCAGCCCGAGACCCGGAACAGGCGCTCGATGTGGCGCTTGACGTTTTTCGACAGGCGCAGCTTGAACAGATAGGGCTGCGCGCGCGTCTGGAGCTCGCGCATGATGCCGTCCGACCCGAACCCGCAATCGCCGCGCACCATCTTCGGTTTGTGATGAACGGGCAGTTCATCGAGGATCCGGAGCAAGCCGGGCAAGGTGTGACTGCCCGAGTGCTCGTTGCCCGCCTTGACCTCGACCCCCATCACCAGGCGCAACCCGGCCATCAGGTAGGTGTGGTAACTGTGCGAAGGCCGACCCGGCTTCTTCGGGTTGTACGACACCACCGCGCCTTCCTGCTTGCCGTAAAGCGGCTTGATCGTCGTGTCGATGTCCAGAATCCACGGCACCTCGAGCAAGGGGGCGGTGCTCTCGCGCAGATGGCCATCGAGCCAGCCCACGCCCGCGTCTGCCGGAATCGCCAGCAGGGCCCGGCGCAGCGCGTCCTCGCTGATGACCTTGTTCATTCCCAGCAGCCCCGGATTGACCCCGTCACAGCGAATCGTCGTCACGTGCGAGTAGCGCCGGTAACCCGACAGGATCGACAGCATCCACGTCCCCAGCTCCTCGGCCTTGCTCGGTGCGTTCGGGCTCGTGTAGGACAGCGGGCACCGCGCCTGCCAGCCCGACCACAGACCGGTCAGCGTCAGGAACTCGATGAAGTACGCCAGCTGCCCCATCGGCGTGGCTGCGCTGTTGGCCTCCCAACGAACCTGCACGCGACCGCCCGCCGTCTGCACCCCAGCGCACGACAAAAGCATTTCCTCAGTGTGCAAACCCTTCAATTTCGACTCACCCATCGGGTGACTCCCTCGATCAACACCAAACCCGTATCCTGCCAACGTTTCGGCCGCGCTGCACCTCATCAACTGCGGTTCTTAGGTTCATAGACTCGGCGTCCCCGGCGCTGACAACTTGGCCAGGCTGGTCCTGGCCGTCATCGAAGACCCCCACCGGGGGGCGATGCAGGGACTTCGAGGACCTGCAAAGCGGCGAGACACCCGAGGTGCGTCCATCCCGAACTGCCCGCCAGCGAAGTGTTTAACCCAGTTGAATGGCAAGCCGCGTGGCTGCTGGCCGAGAAGACCCCACCCAAGAAAACGCCCCCCGTGGGTGAAGTCATCCGCCGCATCGCCATGCTTGGCGGATTCCTCGCCCGAAAAGGTGACGGGGAGCCCGGCGTCAAGACGCTGTGGCAAGGCTTCGCCAGCGTCAGCAGCTTCGTCAGGGGCGTCGAAAAAATGCGTGAGACTCATGCGTTATGAGTTGTGTGGAATGGGATGGGTTCAAGGAGTGACCGGTAGGACAGGCGGGTGAGCCTCGTTTCAGGGCCGCCAAGGTGGTAGCCGAGGTGCGAACGCTGCGTTCTGGGGTAATTCGAGAACCGATGGAGTCTGACCCCATTGCGCTTTGCTGCCTCCGCTGCCTCGAGCCGGACACGCGAACACGTAGCCACACAGCATCCTGGTCGTCGTCGATCCGCATTTCCTCTACTTTTTGTACCAGGCCGCTGCTTGCTCCTTTGTGCCAGAGCTTCTGACGTGACCGGCTCCAGTAGTGCGCTTCGCCGGTTTGAATGGTTTTTTCCAAGGCTTCGCGGTTCATGTATCCCAGCATCAGAACGTCGCCGCTGTCAGCGGCGGTCGTAACGCAGGCAATCAAGCCGTCCTGATCGAACTTGGGAGCGAGTTCGGTTCCTTCTTCGACCTGTTCGATGGATGTTCTCGGATGTAGCGTGATCTGTACACGGGCACTAGTCGAAAGTGGTGTTTCGGAGTGGGGGCTCATCGGGTTTCCTCGTCAGATTTCAGGAAAGGCAGCATTCGCGATCAAGTGATGTGCCAGTTTTTTATAAATCATGGTCTTGAAGATGGGCGTGCGCGGATTTCCAGTCTTCGTTCTTGCGTTCGATCGGATCAGGCTTCAACATTTCTAGCCATTTCGTCTGAAGATGACTCAAGAAACCGCATCACCGCACCATGGGGCTGACCGGTAAGGGTTTCGTCCCGAACCACGCAGTGCCCTCGAACAACCGTGTGGATTGGCCAGCCTGTCACCGTCAGGCCGTCATACGGCGTCCAGCCGCTGACGCTGGCGATCCAATTGTTGCGGATGACGCGGCGGGCTCGCAGATCGACAATACTGAGATCCGCGTCGTAGCCCAGCGCAATGCGGCCCTTGCCCTCAATGCCGAAAATGCGGGCCGGTCCGGCGCTGGTGAGGTCTACAAGCCGTTGCAGACTCAAGCGACCCGCATGCACGTGGTTGAGCATCACAGGCAGCAGCGTCTGTACGCCGGTCATGCCGCTCGGCGACTGCGGATAGGGCTGCGCTTTCTCTTGCAGCGTGTGTGGCGCATGATCGCTGCCGATCACATCGACGACTCCGTCGCGGATCGCCTGCCAGAGCGCGTCTTGGTGGCGTTGTTCCCGCACAGGTGGATTCATCTGCGCCAGGCTACCAAGGCGTTCATAGCATTCAGGCGCCTGCAGGGTCAGGTGGTGAGGCGTGACCTCCACCGTGACGCGATGCTTGTGTTCTGCCAAGTAGGCTATTTCTTCTGCGCTTGAGATATGCAGAAGGTGCAGCCTGCGTCCTGCCTCCGCCGCCAGCCGTACAATGCGGTGGGTTGCCATCAATGCGCTATCCACGTCACGCCAGACGGGGTGCATGCGCACATCCGAGCTGTCCGCAGCAATGTGCTTGCGTTCGCGCAGCCTGGCCTCGTCTTCCGCATGCACGGCCAAGCGCCTGCGGCCATGGCGCAGGATGCGGCGCAGCACCTGGTCATCGTCGGCCAGCAGATCTCCAAAGGAGCTGCCCATGAAAACCTTGATCCCCGCACAGCCGGGACGGTTCTCCAACTCGGCCAGCTGTTCCGCATTCACCGCCGAGCCACCGACGTAGAAAGCGTGGTCACACCACGCACGGCCCCTGGCGGCATCGAGCTTGGCTTGCAGGTCGGCCGCGCTCAAGGTCAACGGATCGGTGTTCGGCATCTCGAATACGGCGGTGACGCCGCCCAGTACTGCTCCGCGCGTGCCAGCCTCCAGGTTCTCCTTGTGCATCAGGCCCGGTTCGCGGAAATGCACCTGGCTGTCGATGACGCCGGGCAGCACATGCAGGCCTGTGGCATCCAGCGTGGTATCGGCGCTCCAACTGCGATGTAGATCGCCTAGCGCGACGATACGGCCTTGTGCGCAGGCGACGTCGATGCGCTCGGCACCGTTTGGCGTCATGACGGTTCCGCCTTGCACCAGAAGATCGACATGTCGGCCCGGCACCGGCGGTAGTGCGCCGCTGTAGGCACTCACGAGACGACTCCCGGTACGCGAGTCGCGGCATCGCCTGGCGCAGGCTGAGCGTTCAGGCGCATCCACAGGCGATCTTGCAAGGTCTTGCGCGCGATAGCGTCGGGTGCCTGTGCCTCCAGCAGCAGCCGCGCCACGGCTTGCGTCACAGGCAGCACGCCGAGGTCTTGCCCATCACGGCTGCGCATGGCAACGGCGCCCGTGTCGCGCTCCCGGGCACCCGCAATCAAGAGGAAGGGAATGCGCTGCAGCGTCTGTTCGCGGATCTTGTAGCTGATCTTTTCGTTGCGCACATCGGCCTCACAACGTAGCCCGGCACCACGCAGAAGCTGTGCGAGGTCCTGCGCGTAGGCGGCGTGATCCTCCGTGATCGACAGCACCATCGCCTGCACCGGGGCCAGCCAGGTTGGCAGCTTGCCGGCGTGGTGTTCGATCAGAATGCCGGTAAAACGCTCCAGCGAGCCAAACAAGGCACGGTGCAGCATGACCGGACTCTTGCGGTGACCGTCTTCGTCGACGTACTCAATACCGAAGCGTTCGGGCAGATTCATGTCCACTTGCAGGGTGCCGCATTGCCAGTCGCGCCCGATGGCGTCGCGCAGTACGAATTCGAGCTTGGGACCGTAGAAAGCGCCTTCGCCGGGGTTGAGCCGGTAGGCCAGTCCCATGCCTTCCAAGGCCCGGATCAGTGCGCCTTCAAGCAAGTCCCAGGTCGCCTCGTCGCCCATTCGGTTCTCGGGCCGGGTCGAGAGCTTGATGCGCACGTCCTCGAAGCCGAACTGCCGGTAGATGTCGAGCACCAAGGCCACGACCTCGCGGCATTCCACATCCATCTGTTGTGGCGTGCAGTAGATGTGGGCATCGTCCTGCGTGAAATGGCGTACGCGCAGCAGGCCATGCAGCGCGCCCGAGGGTTCGTAGCGATGTACCTTGCCGAACTCGCCCATGCGAAGCGGCAGGTCGCGGTAGCTTTTGAGGCCATGGCGGTACAGCAGCACGCTGCCCGGACAGTTCATGGGCTTGAGTGCGAGCGCTCGGCCGTCTTCGGTCTCGGTGGAAAACATGTGGTCGCGGTAGTTCTGCCAATGGCCGGAGACTTCCCACAGGCTGCGATCCATTACGTCGGGCGAATTCACCTCCACATAGCCCGCGTCCTGCTGGCGGCGGCGCATGTAGGTGATCAGTTCCTGGAACACGGTCCAGCCGCGCGGGTGCCAGAACACGGCGCCAGGTGCATCCTCCTGGAAATGGAACAGATCCAATTCACGACCCAACTTTCGGTGGTCGCGTTTCTCGGCCTCCTCGATGCGCTGGATATACGCATCGAGTTGCTTTTTGTCGGCCCAGGCGGTGCCGTAAATGCGCTGGAGCTGTTCATTCCTCGCATCGCCGCGCCAGTAGGCACCCGCCAACTTGGTCAGTTTGAACGCCTTGAGAAAGCGCGTATTGGGTACATGCGGGCCACGGCACATGTCCACGTATTCCTGGTGGAAATACATGCCCATCTGCTGCTCGTCCGGCATGTTCTCGATCAAGCGCAGTTTGTAGTCCTCGCCGCGTTGCTGGAAGATGCGGATCACTTCACTGCGTGGTAGTACGCGCTTGATGACGTCGTAGTCCCGGGCAATCAGCGCCTTCATGCGCGTCTCGATGGCGGCAAGGTCTTCGGGCGTGAACGGACGTTCGTAGGCAATGTCGTAGTAGAAGCCGTCTTCGATGACCGGCCCGATCACCATCTTCGCGCTCGGATAAAGCTGCTTGACGGCGTGGCCGACCAGATGGGCGCAGGAATGTCTGATGATCTCCAGGCCTTCTTCGTCCTTGGGCGTGATGATGTGCAGTGTGGCATCGTGGTCGATCAGGTCGCAGGCATCAACGAGCCGCCCGTCGAGCTTGCCCGCCACGGTGTGCTTGGCCAGTTTGGCACCGATCGTGGCGGCAACCTCGGCTACGGTGACGGGCTGGCCAAAATGGCGCTGTGCGCCATCCGGCAGCGTGAGCGTGATAGCGCATGCTCCCGGCGCGGGAGTCAAGAGGGTATTCATGGCCTTTCCACCACGCTGTAAGTCATGGGTACTTTCGTCTCCGTCATACTTAAAACTCGTTCTGGATTTGCTTGTAGCCACGCACCAGTTCGTTGTTGGTACGTGCTACGTCCTCGGAGAACTCGCTTGCGTGGATTGACACTTTGGGCAGGGTCGCCAAGTCAGTGGAACGTCCGATACGCATGGTTGATGGCACATGGAATCCGGCTGGCAGGTGGCAACCATCGACCACGGCGTTGAAGCGAACCACACAGCCGTCCTCCACGGTGCAATCGAACAGCACGCTGTTGAAGCCGATGAACACGCTATTGCCGACCGTGCATGGGCCATGCACGATGGCGCGATGGGCAATGGAGGTGCGCTGTCCGATGCGTACACTGGCACCGGACTTGGAGTGGATCACGACGCCATCCTGGATGTTCGAGTGTGCTCCAATCACGATGGGGTCGATGTGGCCATTGGCGTCCATCTCGTCTGCACGGATCACCGCGTAGGGGCCAATGAATACGTTCTCTTCAACGACCACGAGGCCACACAGAATGGCGGTTGGATCGACGAAGGCGCTCGGGTGGATTTGCGGCAGATCGCCACGCGGATTCTTGCGGATCATACGGGTCCTTCTATTGGCACGGGCAGGCGCTGGCCGTGTTTGAGTCGTTCAAAAAGATGGGGGTCATGCCATTTTTTGGTGATGGCCTGAGCAAACTCGATGGCATTCAGATCGATGTGACCCATGCGCAGGTTGTCTGCGTCTTCGCGAAAGCACTGTGCATAACCGGTCTCGGTTTCATGGACGATGATCGAGTGCAGCCGCACACCGTCCTCACCGTTGCACATAGCGGTCAGAGACAATGTGGTATCGACGAGACGGAAGAACAGCCGCGAGAACTGCTCTGCGCTCGGCGACACCGGAATGAGCACCCAGCGTTCGGTATGTCTGCGCATGGCGGACACATAGTCCGGCTCGTCACCTGACCAGAGCGTAACGGCATGGTCGAAAGCGTCGATCAAATCGCTGACGTAGCCTTTGAGCAAACCGAAGTCATAGACCATCTGGCCGTCGTCCAACGCATGCGCTTCCAGTAGTAACTCGACCTTGTAGGAGTGGCCGTGAATGGAATGGGAGCACCGCCGTGTGCTGCATCCTCGCACGATGTGAGCGTTCTCGAACTTGAAGAGCTTGCGAATCAACATAGGCGCAAGGCTTCTCTCTTGTAGACAAGCGTGTTGTTGATACGGATGGACGGAGTCATGTGGGGACTCCTTCATGTGGAGGAGTGGCCCACGCCACAGCGTCATGCGGATGCAGGCTCTCCTTGTGACGCACATGGACGCTGGGGTTGGCGTAGCCGTTCAATGCGGATTCGATACGCCGCGCCGCGTCCTCGACGAACATCAGGTTTTGGCCATTAAGCAACGCAAATGCTTGCTCGTCGGCGCGCTTGACAGCCGTTTGGACGGGTGTTCCCACTGCTTGCTCGACGCGGTCGATCAGTGCCTGCAGGCCGAGCATGGTGTCATCACCGTTTATGTCCACCGCGACCTGCGCTTCGCTGCGTTGGCTGTGCGGCGTCGCCAGCGTGGCATGGCGATGCAACCAGGCTGCCACCTTGGTCGGTTCCACCTGGGAGTGCTGACCGAAGGCTTGCAGAAAACCCTGCTCGACGCTTTGCCGTGACAGCGCGGCTGAACAGGGGCAGGTCGAGGAATACGCGACCGTCACCTGCGCGCGGAATCTGAATCGACCGCTGATAAGGGAGGTATCCAGGCGCACGGGGTAGGATTTCCAGCCGGACAGGCCTTGGGTGACCAACGCCGGACGCCGTACCAGCAGCGTCAGGTTCAGGCGCAGCCGCGCGCAGCGACTGTCGCAGTCCCGGTGGCTGTCGATCATCGCCTGGAGCAGAGCGTGAATACCCGCGGGCGACAGCGGCTCGCCCTGGCTCAGCACATCCAGGAGTCGATACAGTCGGGACATGTGAATGCCTTTGACATGCGCCGCAGGCAGGTCGACCTGTACGTCGGCCGTGGCATGTAGATCGCGCCAGTAGCCGGGTTCGGCAATGATGATAGGCAGGTCGATGCCCTGCATGCCAACCCATGCCAGCGAACTGAGGCTGGGTGCGAGGTCGGTCAGTGAAACGTCGGGGAGTGCTGCATTCATACTTAAGATCCAGTGGGGCCGCGTCCCCACCCGGTTCAGCGCATGGGGAGCTCGGTGAACATCAGGGCCAGTTGGGAAATGGGTTGTGCCAGGTCGCCCACGTTTCGGGCCCTTGGGCCATTTCCTTGTCGGTCAGCAAACAGGCGTCGAACTGGGCGCGCAACGCAGCCTCGTCCATGTTCATGCCGATCAGTACGAGTTCCTGGCGGGCGTCGCCGACGCGCTCGTCCCATTTCTCTCGGATCAGCGCTGCAGACTCAGCGTCTTGTGGCCAGTGTTCGGGTGGCACCGCCGCCCACCAATGCCCAGCTACGCCGTGACGGGCTACGGCCCATGCCTGCGACCATTTACTGCCAAGGTCGGATCCCGTGGGTTGAGGCTGCGCAGGATCGCGATCAGTTTTTCGCGTTCCATGCTGTCAGGCGAAAACGGGGTTCGAACGCGGGTGCTCATCGTATGAATTTTGCATGAAAGTGAGGTCGATAACCAAAGGATCCCGGTCTTGCTGCCGAGGTCAGCCCCCATCCAGACCAAGCGCCGAGCACGATGCGCATCTGCCGTGAAGCTCGATGGTGGAATCGTGCAAGGAAAAGGCATTGCTCTTCATCCAGCGGTTCAGGCAGCTGTCCAGATTGCTATCGGTGAATTCGTTGACATGTCCGCAGTCGTCGCAAATGGCGAACGCCTTGAGGTGACGCTGACATCCGGAGGGATAGGTGCACGATACGTAGGCGTTCAATGTTTCCAAACGATGGACCAGGCCACGCTCCTCCAAACGTTCCAACGCTCGATATATCTGCGTAGGGGCAGTCAAACCTTGTCCGCGCAGCCGATCGAGAAGTGCATAGGCACTGAGTGGGCTACCCGTTTGCTGAAGCAGCGTCAGGACGCGTTGCTGGTTGGTAGTTAGTTGCACGGAGATCTCCTGGTGATTTTTTCAGGTCTGATCAGGCTTGATGGATGAGATGTTATAACATAACAAGCGAAGGTGAGACAGCGTTCTGGTGCAGTGATGAACTTGATACGCACGCGCTCAAGGCCGCTGGCATGACGCATTTCGGCACCTGTCAGGCATACATCGAATTGATGACGCGTTGCAATGGGCTACATCTTGGCTAAGGACCCACTTGAACGGCAGGCTTTGATTGGGGCAACCGTTTCCGTACGTCCGATAGGCACAGATGATTTGCTGACGGTCAGTCGCACAAGGCCCGCAACACCGCCGCCAGCTTTCTGACGGCAACATCCAGCTCATGTGGGGCGTGGGCGGCGAAGCCCATCAGCAGGCCGGTGCGATGATGGGGCGATGCATGCAGGGCGCTCAGTCCCAGCACGTCTACGCCTGCCTGCCGGGCGCGTTCCACCGCTTCACTTTCGGGAATGTCGCGGATGAACAGGCAGGGCATCTGCATGCCGCCACCGGGTACGCGTGCTTCGACGAAGTCGGCCAGATGTTCGCGTACCAGCCTGACCAGCACGTCGCGGCGTTCTGCATAGACTGCGCGCATGGTGCGGATATGGGCGCCGAAGTGGCCGCCTTCGATGAAGCGTGCAAGCGTGAGCTGGGGGATGGGGGCGCTGTGTCCGTCCTGAAGGGTGCGGGCAATGGTCATGGGGGTGACCAGTGACGGGGGGAGCACCATGTAGGCGAGTCGAAGCCCGGGAAACAGCGATTTGGTGAAGGTGCCGATGTAGATTGTCCGGTGATGCGGATCCAGCCCCTGAACACAGGCCGTCGGCTTGCCTGCGTAGTGGAACTCGCTGTCGTAGTCGTCCTCGATGATCCAGCCTTGATGCCGTCTGGCCCATTCGATGACCGCCAGCCGCCGGTCCAGCGCCAGGGTCACTCCGCTGGGAAACTGGTGCGATGGCGTCAGGAAAACGGCTTTGGGTGAAGTGGCCGATGTTCGGGTCTGCTCGAGCAGGTGTTCCACCATCAGACCGTCGCGGTCCAGCGGCACCGGTACGCACGCGAGTCCCGCGGCGTCGAAGGCCTTGCGTGCACCGTGGTACACCGGATCCTCGATAAAGATTGGGTCGCCCGCGTCGAGCAGCACCTGAGCGCACAGGGTCAGGGCTTGCTGGGTGCTGGTCAGTATCAGCACGCGTTCTGCCGTGGCCGAGGCGCCACGCTCCAGGTTGACGTATGCGGCAATGGCCTGCCGCAAGGCTTCCATCCCATGTGGAGGGCTGTGCAGCAGCGCCTGGGTGCCGAATTCCTTGAGCACTTGCCGCTCCAGCCGCTCCCAGATCGGGAGTGGAAAGTTGCGTGTTTCCGGCACGCCAGGGGCGAAAGGACGGGGTGTCAGAAAGTCCCGCACGCCACCGTTCTGGAGGATGGCGTTGCCGCGCTGGCTCAGGCGCACTGGGGGCGTACGGTCGAAGTCCGTCTTGCGGGATTTGCCGCGTCCAGGAAAGTGCTGCGCGCGCGCTGAAATAAAACTGCCGCTACCGACCCGCCGTTCGATGAAGCCTTCCGCGTGCAGCTGGCTGTAGGCGGATTCGACCGTATCGCGGGAGACGCCCAGCGACGTCGCCAGGGATCGTGAGGCGGGCAGGGGTCTGCCGACCTCCAGCACGCCGTCGAGGATCAACTGACGAATGGCGCGCTGAACGCGGGCCCTCAGTGGCAGGGCGGCATGTTCGGGGTCGCCGATCCAGGCTTTGACCGATTCAAGTTGAGCGTGTTTGAACAATTGGTCTGTATGTATTCAGAAAAGTGGATGGGATGCACAGGCCATTTTAAAACTATAAATGCCTCACGAACCGCTCATCGCTTTTTCAGGAGTCATTGTCAGCTCATGTCATCCGCTCGCTTACCCTTATCCGCCCGTCTGAATGATCTTGCCCATCCTGTCGTGGCGGGCTTGATCTCGGTCATCGTCAACTACGGCGGGACTTTCATCCTGGTGTTCCAGGCTGCGAAGGTGGCGGGCCTCAGTCCGGCGCTGACGGCCTCGTGGGTGTGGTCGATCTCGATTGGTGTGGGGGTGACCGGAATCATTCTGAGCTGGACTGCTCGTGAGCCCATCATTACCGCATGGTCCACGCCTGCGGCGGCATTCCTGGTCACGGCGCTGGCGACGACGCCCTATGCCGAGGCAGTGGGGGCCTACCTGATCTCTGCCGCGGCCTTTGTGGTGCTGGGCTTGTCGGGCTGGTTTGATCGTGTCATCCGCCTGATTCCGCCGGGTATTGCTGCCGGCTTGCTGGCCGGCATCCTGCTGCAGTTCGGCATCGGTGCTTTTGGCGGCATGAGTGTCGATGCACCGCTGGCCGGGCTGCTGATCGTGGCCTACCTGCTGCTCAAGCGATTCTCGGCGCGTTATGCGGTGGTGGGCATCCTGGTGCTGGGCCTGAGCTTGTTGCTGCTACAGGGGCGTGTCGATCTTGCCGGGCTGAGCCTGCAGTTGGCGGCGCCGGTGTTCACGATGCCGGCGTTCTCGCTCAACAGTCTGTTGAGTGTGGCCTTGCCGCTGTTTCTGATCACGCTGACCGGTCAGTACATGCCGGGCATGCTGGTGTTGCGTAACGATGGCTTCAAGACCAGTGCCAACCCGATCGTGACCGTTACCGGACTGGGCTCACTGCTGATGGCGACCCTGGGTGCGCATGCCTTCAACATTGCGGCGATTACCGCGGCGATCTGTACCGGCCGCGAGGCGCACGAGGATCCGTCCAGGCGCTGGATTGCCGGCATCGCCGCAGGGGTGTCCTACATTCTGGTCGGGGTTTTCGGGGTAACGCTGGCGGCCGTCTTCATGGCGTTTCCCGCGACTTTCATCACCACGCTGGCCGGTCTGGCCTTGTTGGGCACGATTGGCGGCAGTCTTGCCGGTGCGATGGCCGATGCCAGGACGCGCGAGGCGGCATTGATCACCTTTCTGGCGGCAGCCGCCAACATCACGTTGCTGGGTATCGGCGGTGCATTCTGGGGGCTGGTGATCGGGCTGCTGGCGCATGGCGTGCTTAACGGTCGTTTGCCGCGGTCCGTGCCCGTCGTGGTCGATGCCGCGTCTCCCGCCGGCAAGGGCGCAAGCTGATGAGATCCACGGTCAGTATCGAGCCTGGCCACATGGGGCATGGCAGGTATCCCGAAGCCGTAACGCTTGAGGATTTCGGTCGCAATCTGGCGGATGTACAGGCCCGCATCGAGGCCGCCTGCGCGCGCGTGGGGCGTGACCCTGCAACGGTACGCCTGTTGCCGGTAAGCAAGACGTACCCCGAAGCCCGGCTCCGCCTGGCCCATGCTGCGGGGTGCCGGATGCTGGGTGAAAACAAAGTCCAGGAGGCGTATCTGAAATGGCATGCGATGCAGGACCTGGGCGAGTTGCAATGGTCGATCGTCGGTCATCTGCAGACCAACAAGGCTGGACGGGTCGCGCGCTTCGCCACCGAGTTTCAGGCACTCGACAGC
This sequence comes from Parazoarcus communis SWub3 = DSM 12120, assembly GCF_003226565.1. Classification (GTDB taxonomy): domain Bacteria; phylum Pseudomonadota; class Gammaproteobacteria; order Burkholderiales; family Rhodocyclaceae; genus Parazoarcus; species Parazoarcus communis. The sequence continues at coordinate 13,122 of NZ_QKOE01000034.1, forward strand.
CTGCGCGTTGCCGCTGCGCTCGATCGTCACCTGCAGGCCTGGGGGCGTGGGCTGGATGTGTATGTTCAGGTCAATACCTCGGGCGAACCCAGCAAATTTGGTCTGACACCCGAGGATGTCGAGGCCTTCGTCAAGCAGCTGCCTGCATTCTCGTCCTTGCGCGTTCGCGGGCTGATGACGCTTGCGCTGTTCTCCAGCGAAGCCGATCGGGTCCGGCAGTGCTTCGTTCGCCTTCGCACCCTGCGCGATGTCTTGCGACAGGTGGCGCCAATCGGTGTCCAGTTCGATGGACTGTCGATGGGAATGTCCGGCGACTTCGAGGTCGCCATCGAGGAGGGGGCGACCGTGGTGCGCATCGGTCAAGCCATTTTTGGAGCACGTCCTTTGCCGGACAGCCATTACTGGCCCGGCGAACCCAGCAGCAAGGAGTCGCAGCCATGAAAACCGCCATTGCCATTCGTCATCTGCATTTCGAAGACCTCGGGATGCTTGAGCCCCTGCTGGCGTCGCGAGGCTATGTCGTTCGTTACCTGGATGCCGCCACCGACGCGCTATATACCGGGGAGGTCGCGGCGGCCGACCTGTTGATCGTGCTGGGGGGACCAGTTGGGGCGTTTGACGACGCCCTCTATCCCTTCATCTGCGATGAGCTGACGGTGATCGAGCAACGTCTGGCGCGTCGGCGTCCGCTGCTGGGTATCTGTCTGGGGGCGCAATTGATCGCCCGGGCGCTCGGCGCCGATGTGGTCAGCATGGGTGTGAAGGAAATCGGCTATGCGCCGCTGACCCTGACGGCCGAGGGCGAGAAGTCCGTGCTGGCAGCCCTGGCCAATACACCGGTATTGCACTGGCACGGTGACCGTTTCGACATTCCCGCCGGTGCAACGCACCTGGCAGGCACCGCTGTCTGCGCGAATCAGGCTTTCAGTGTGGGGCGGCATGTGCTGGCCTTGCAATGTCACCTGGAGGCAGACCCGGCGCAGATCGAACAGTGGTTGCTTGGCCATGCCTGCGAACTGGCACAGGCCGGAATCGATCCGCGTGCGCTGCGTGCTGAGGCCATGGCCAGGCGTATCGACCTGCCTCGGGCTGCACAGGCCGTATTCGAGGCCTGGCTGGACGGGGCCATGAACGTTTCACCCCAATGCACGACTTCCACCACCCATCTGCCTTGAGGATTTGCCCGATGACTGAACACCTGTCTCATCTGATGCGGGCCTATGCCCGCCAGCCCGTCTCCTTTGTTCGTGGTCGGGGTGCGCGCCTGTGGGACGCGCAGGGGGTGGAATACCTTGACGCGATCGCCGGCGTTGCGGTCACCAGTCTGGGACATGCCCATCCGGAGATCGCTGCGGTGATTGCCGAGCAGGCTGGGATGTTGCTGCACACGTCCAACGTTTTCCGCATTGACTGGCAGGAGACACTGGGCGAACGCCTAGGTGCGCTGACCGGCATGCAGAAGGCCTTCTTCTGCAATTCCGGGGCCGAGGCCAACGAAGCGGCGCTCAAGCTGGCAAGGCTCTGCGGCCATCAAAAGGGGATTGCCACGCCCCGCGTCCTGGTGATGGAGAACGGTTTTCACGGGCGCACCATCGCGACGCTCTCCGCCTCCGGCAACCCGGCGAAGCAGGCGGGCTTTGCGCCTCTGCTGCCCGGTTTCCTGCGGGTACCTCATGACGATATCGACGCTGTCCGCAGTCTGGCGGGGCAGTCACCGGATATCGTTGCCGTGCTGATCGAGCCGGTTCAGGGCGAAGGCGGGATCCGCGTAGCCAGCACCGACTATCTGCGCGAACTGCGGATGCTGTGCGACCAGCAGGGTTGGCTGTTGATGCTCGATGAGATACAGACCGGCATGGGGCGCACGGGGGCGTGGTTCGGGTATCAGCATGCGGGCATCGTGCCGGATGTGATCACGCTGGCGAAGGCGCTGGGCAACGGTTTTCCGATAGGTGCCTGTCTGGCGCGCGGCGCGGTGGCCGATCTGTTTGCGCCCGGTCAGCATGGTTCCACTTTCGGCGGCAATCCGTTGGCTTGCCGCGTTGCCTGCACGGTGCTGGACATCATGGCGCGTGACGGACTTCCGATGCGTGCCGCTGTGTTGGGTGAGCGTTTGCTGGCGGGGCTGCGCAAGGCACTGGTAGCACACCCAGGGGTACGCGCCGTCCGTGGCCAGGGGCTGATGGTGGGCATCGAGCTGGACCAAGACTGCAAGGCCCTGGTCGGACGCGCGCTGACCGAGCAGCGTCTGCTCATCACCGTAACCCGCGACACCACCATCCGTCTTCTGCCGCCGCTGATCTGCAATGAGGTGCAGATCGACGAGATTGTCCGCCGTGTTGCCCATCTGCTGACCCACGGATCAGACCGCGAGCTGCCCGCCTGTGGCGTGGTGGCGCAGACCGCATTGACCGCATGAACCACAGGTGCGACCGGTGCCCGGCCTTTGAATCTTGCCGCAGCTGCATCAAGACCCGAACCCACGTCTTCATTACACAGGACACGCGCCATGCATGACGCTTCCGTAGCGCTTTCCGATTTCGACCCCGAACTGGCGGAGGCGATTGAGAACGAGGCACTTCGCCAGGAGGATCACGCCGAACTGATCGCCTCCGAGAATTACGCCAGCCCGCTGGTCATGGCGATACAGAATTCGGTGTTCACCAACAAGTATGCCGAGGGTTACCCCGGCAGGCGGTACTACAGCGGTTGCCAGCATGTGGACGTGGCTGAGCGTCTTGCCATCGACCGCGTCAAGACGCTGTTCGATTGCGACTACGCCAATGTGCAGCCGCATGCTGGCGCACAGGCCAATGCGGCGGTGTTTCTGGCACTGACCACCCCTGGGGATACCGTGATGGGCATGAATCTGGCCCATGGCGGTCACCTGACCCATGGCAATCCGTCCAACTTCTCGGGACGGCATTACCGCATCGTGCCTTATGGGCTCGATCCGGCAACCGGTCTGATCGACTACGACGAGATGGAGCGCATTGCACTCGAGACCCGGCCCCGGATGTTGATTGGTGGCTTCTCGGCCTACTCGCGCTACAAGGATTGGGCGCGCATGCGTGCCATTGCCGACAAGGTTGGGGCCATCTTCTGGGTGGATATGGCGCATGTGGCGGGACTGGTGGCCGGCGGGGTGTATCCCAGTCCGCTGCCGCATGCCCATGTCGTCACCAGCACCACACACAAGACCCTGCGCGGTCCGCGCGGCGGCATCATCCTGGCCAGGGGGCAGGACGAGGCGTTCTACCGGAAACTCGATTCCGCCGTGTTTCCCGGTATTCAGGGCGGACCGTTGATGCATGTCATCGCGGCCAAGGCGGTGGCTTTCAAGGAGGCGCTGAGTCCGGGATTCAGGGACTATCAGCGTCAGGTCGTGGCCAACGCCCGGGTCATGGCCAGCGTGCTGCAGCAACGCGGCTACCGGATCGTATCGGGTGGCACCGACAACCACCTGATGTTGATCGACCTTGCCGATAAACCCTACACCGGCAAGGACGCCGATACCGCATTGAGCGAGGCCTGGATCACGACCAACAAGAACTCGGTACCCAATGATCCGCGTTCTCCCTTTGTGACTTCGGGGTTGCGTATTGGTACGCCAGCGGTGACCACACGGGGCTTTGGCACCCGCGAGTGCGAACAGCTGGCCGGCTGCTTGTGCGATGTGCTCGATGCGCTTGAAACTGGCGGCCGTGCGCGGGCTGCGGTGATTGACCGGGTGCGAGCGCGTGTCGTCGAACTGTGCCGACGGTATCCGGTGTATCGCTAGCTGTATCTGAGGGACAAAGGCGAGCCGATGTGCATCAACGTTTCACGCATTGGGGTTCAGGGGTAAGGGCGACGAGTGTGACTGCTGTGTCGACGTCCGGAAGGCTTGAAAATCTGCGCGTGTTGTTGGATTCTTTACTCGCGTCAATCTGTCGTGGAGTGCCAGCATGGACATCTTGCAGAAGATTTCCGGGCAGCTCGCCAGCGTCGGCCTGCCCTTGTTCGCCGTGACCCTGACTGCCGTGCCGAGGGCCGATACGCCGGTGCTGCTGATTCTGCACTGGCATGGGTTCCGGCGCGAACCCGGTGCGTCGGGCGTCGATCTGCACGAGCCGGTGCCGGCGTCGGCTCTGCAGATGAATGAGCATTGGCTGCAACTGGCCGAGCTGGATGGGGCGATGCTCGAGGCTGCCTGGCGCCTGGGGGCCTGGATGCTGGAGCGGGAAGAGCGCCGCGCCTGCTCGACGCTGGGGGTGGCTGAGCGTGAGGCGCTGGAGTGTCGCCAGGCGTTTGGCGACAACCCGTTGGCGCCCGGGCGGGACGATCACCTGGTCGCCGAGGCGCCAGATCGCCCGGCGATGTTGCGCGCAGGCGCCCGTGTCGGTTACGTGCGCTGGTCATTCCGTCCGGTGCATGGTGGTGTGTGGCCCGACAGTGCCGATGATGCCACGCTGGCCGCCGATGGCAGTCGTACCGAACCCTGTCCGGTGGGCCCGCAGAAACCTGTTGGTCCGCGGATTTCGCTCACCCGTTACCGGCTGGGGCGCGCGCGCCGTCTTTATCTGCCCTGAAGCCTTGGCTCATGAATCAGCACCCTTCGACGCGTTCGAGGTGCCGTGTTCCTGCCCCCGAGTCATGAGTGCTTGCAGCTGTCGCCCGTCCTTGTGAAGGTCTTGCCGGGGCGGACGCAAAAAGGGCTTGAAATCGTTTTTGCCGACCCTATATCCGCTATCGCCGGCCGATGGTGGCCAGGTCCGGTGCCTGGAGGGCCCCGCATATGGAGGCGCTCAGGACCGCCGTGCATCTTTAATCTGTTATCGCACAAGGAGATCGACATGCAGATACGTCCCCTTTACGACCGGATTATCGTCAAGCGGGTCGAACAACAGCGTTCCACTGCTTCGGGGATCGTCATTCCCGATTCGGCGGCGGAAAAGCCCGAACAGGGTGAGGTACTTGCCGTGGGCAGTGGCCGGGTGCTGCAGGATGGTAGCGTCCGCGCGCTGCAGTTGAACGTGGGTGACCGTGTGCTGTTCGGCAAGTATGCCGGCCAGACAGTGAAGGTCGACGGCGTCGAACTGTTGGTCATGCGTGAGGACGATGTCCTTGGCGTGATCGAGACAGACGTGGCTGACAGCCTGAAGAAAGCCGCCTGACCTTCTCATCCTCCATCAAGATTCAGACAAGGAGTTTCCACATATGGCAGTCAAGGAAGTCCAGTTTCATGATGGCGCCCGTGCTCGTATCGTCAAGGGCGTCAACATCCTCGCCAATGCGGTCAAGGTCACCCTTGGACCCAAAGGCCGTAACGTCGTGCTCGAGCGCAGCTTTGGCGCACCACTGATCACCAAGGACGGGGTCTCGGTGGCGAAGGAGATCGAACTGAAGGACAAGTTCGAGAACATGGGTGCGCAGATGGTCAAGCAGGTCGCGTCAAAGACCGCCGATGTGGCGGGCGACGGCACCACCACCGCAACCGTGCTGGCGCAGGCGATCGTGGCCGAGGGCATGAAGTATGTAACCGCCGGCATGAACCCGATGGATCTCAAGCGCGGTATCGACAGGGCCGTATCCACCGTTGTCGACGAATTGAAGAAGTTGTCCCGGCCTTGCGCCACCAACAAGGAAATTGCCCAGGTTGCGTCGATTTCGGCCAATTCCGACCGTGCAATCGGCGACATCATCGCCCAGGCGATGGAGCGGGTGGGCAAGGAGGGCGTGATCACGGTCGAGGATGGCAAGTCGCTCGACAATGAACTCGATGTGGTCGAGGGCATGCAGTTTGATCGTGGCTATCTCAGCCCGTATTTCATCAATGATCCCGAAAAGCAGGTTGCCGTGCTCGACGAGCCGCTGGTCCTGCTCCACGACAAGAAGATTTCCAACATTCGCGACCTGTTGCCAGTACTGGAGGAGGTGGCCAAGTCGGGACGCCCCTTGCTGATCGTTGCCGAAGATGTGGATGGTGAAGCCTTGGCCACGCTTGTGGTCAATAGCATGCGCGGCATCCTCAAGGTGGCGGCGGTCAAGGCGCCTGGCTTTGGTGACCGGCGCAAGGCGATGCTGGAGGACATTGCGATCCTTACCGGTGCGACGGTCATCGCAGAGGAAACCGGTCATCAGCTCGACAAGGTCACGCTGGCGGAACTGGGTCGTGCCAAGCGTGCAGAGATCCGCAAGGAGAGCACGACGCTGATTGACGGTGCCGGAGAGGAAACCGCGATCAAGGCGCGGGTTGCTGCGATCCAGCGCCAGATCGAGCAGGCGACCTCCGACTACGATCGCGAGAAGTTGCAGGAGCGCGTTGCCAAACTGGCTGGCGGTGTCGCGGTGATCAAGGTGGGGGCCGCAACTGAAGTCGAGATGAAGGAGAAGAAGGATCGTGTTGACGATGCGCTCCATGCGACTCGGGCTGCAGTGGAAGAGGGCATCGTGCCCGGAGGCGGTGTTGCCTTGCTGCGCGCCCGTGCCGCGATTCGCGATCTGAAAGGCGACAACCCCGATCAGGATGCCGGTATCCGTATCGTGCTGCGCGCGCTCGAGGACCCGCTGCGTGCCATTGCGGCAAATGCGGGGGATGAGGCCTCGGTGGTCATTGCCAAGGTGGAGGCAGGCAGCGGCGGCCACGGATATAACGCGGCAACGGGTGAGTATGGCGATCTGATCGCAATGGGCGTCATCGATCCGACCAAGGTGACCCGCACTGCGCTGCAGAATGCCGCATCGGTGGCAGCGCTCATCCTGACGACCGATGCCAGCGTGGCCGAGGCGCCGAAGGAAGACAAGAGCGCAGCGCCGGCAATGCCGGAGATGGACTACTAAAGCGAAAGCGCGTCAGCGCGTCCGTCTGATGTAAATGGCATGAGATCGGGTCAGGGCGTGTGCCCTGGCCCGGCTTTTTTGGTGCGCCCGACAGGGCACACTCACTTGGCGGTGTAAGTTCTCCACTCGCCCGGGATGGGGCGAAGGGTTTTCAGAAAGGGACAACAACAGCGAGCCGTCGGCTCGCTCCGGTGTGCCGTCGCCTTGCCCGACGGTCAAGGCGGCAGAATGCCGGTAACGTGTCTGATTGCTCGCGAGACGGGGACGGAGCAAGGGCAAAAGCCGATCGAGTGGCGTTTGCTGACAATCGAACCGTCACCATGCTGGAGCAGGCCGCAGAACTGATCGACTGGTATCGCTGCCGGTGGGAACTCCACCTCATCGAACTGCTGCCCCTGGAAGCGGAAGGGCTGCTCGATGGGGGGCGGGGCAGGGGTGTGGCTCGGTACCGCCCGCCCATCGGTACCGGTCTTGCGCACGGTGGCCTCGCCCCACACCCGATAGTCCGCGGCCCATACGATGCGGCCGTCGGCATCGGTGAGTTCCATCGGCGCCCTTGCGCCTGCGGGTGACATTGCCGTGGGCGTCGTAGTCGAAACGCAGATCCTCGAAGACGGCGATGCGGTTATCGAGGGCGGGGTAGCCGATGGCGCGGTCGATAGGGTCGAGCAGGTTGCCGGCCGGATCGAAGGCGAAGGACTCGGGGCGGGGGCCGGTGGCCTCGAGGATGCGGCCGGTGGGGTCGTAGCGAAAGGCCTGGGTGCCGCGCAGCTGATCGACGCGGGTGATGAGATTGCCCGCGGCATCCCAACCGTAGCGGCGCTCGAGCACGGCGGTGCCGGCGTCCGCCCGGGCCCCCTGTACGCGCCCCGCTTGTGCCTGGGCGAGCGAGCTGCGGTGGCGGGTGAGACGGCCCATGGGGTCGTAATCGAATCGGCTCGCCAGCCGACCCTGGGTGCGGTAGACCTCGCGGTGCAGCGCATCGCGCTCGACATCGCAGATCGTGTGGTGGGTGCCGTCCGCT
>NZ_QKOE01000035.1 GCF_003226565.1 Parazoarcus communis SWub3 = DSM 12120
CGGAACGGCAGGTCCTGCGACAGCGGCGGTACGTCATCCAGCGAAAAATCGTCCTCACGCACGAACACGAACACCATCCCCGCCACCTCTTCGGTCGGGTAGCTGGTGATCCCCGTCGTCCCCACCAACTTGTCGTGCGGATTGGCCACGATCGTCGACAGCTTGCCGTCCTTCAGATCGAACGTGAAACCGTGGTACCAGCACGAGATCGTCTCCTTGTTGAAGCACATCGGCTTCTCCGACAACCTCACCCCGCGGTGCAGGCACTGGTCCTTCAACGCATACACCTTCCCGTCCACACGGCGCAGCACGATCGGGATGCCGCAGATCTGGATCCCCTTCACTTCGTCTTCGCCCAACTCCTTGCTGAACACCGCCGGGTACCAGTGATTGATGAAACCCCACGCCGCATCCTTGTACGGCTGGTACTGGCTTTGCGTCTTCGCGTTGTTCGTGCGCGCATCACTGATCCCGTGACCTCCACTCACCACTCGGCGACGGATGATCGGTTCGTCTGCTGACATGTCCTGCTCCCTCGTCAACGGCGCCTTCTGCGCCTGATCTTCAAACCCCCCGGACCGGAGAGCATCCACGAGGCGCATCCTAGGCAGGCGTACCGGGTGACGCGCTCCCTTGCGTACCGGGTTTATCCCCAGAGTGCAAAAACCTGACCGTCGGAAAATATGCGGCGGAACACGCGTGGGGGATCGCCTCCCAGGCGACACGGCCCCATCCCGCAATCCCCAAAGTGCCACGTGCCGCAGGGCATCAAGAAACCCCTTGCGCAATCCTGACCGCTGGAACAGCAGTTCCCGGACAAGCCTTGCACGATCCGGATAGTGCCCGGCGCCCCACTTCACTAGCGTCCACACTCGCCATCCTTTCGGGTGACGCCCGCTTCATTCATGACGCCCTGTTCTGGTGCATCCAGAACCGGGCTTTTGCTGCACCTGCAACATCAATAACCCTCAATCCCAGACGACACAAGGCCTTTGACGCAGCACTAGCATGGTGCATCGCCGCACCACAATGAAATCACTATCACACTGTTTTTTCATGGTATTTTTCAACTTCCATGAAATTTCATCTTTTCCATTGACAAGGTAATTGTTCATTCCTAAAGTAGTTACCAACAGCGCAAAACTTGCCGGTCCGACATTGCGGTGCACCACCGGAACGGGCAGGCAGGGATACAGCGAAAGGAGAAAAAACATGGTCTGTCCCCAGCAGAAAAACGTCGCCCGGATCGCGATCCAAACGGAGGTGAGCCGTGGCTGAACGCTCGTTCAAGAAGGAAGTCCAGCAACTGCGGATTCCTGCCGGTGAGGAATTCCGCGGCGAAGGCATCCTCGCCATCACCAAGGCCCTGCTGCAGTCCGGGGTGGGCTATGTGGGCGGCTACCAGGGCTCGCCGATTTCCCATCTGATGGACGTGCTGGCGGACGCCAACGAGATCCTCGAAGAGCTCGACGTCCATTTCGAAACCAGTGCATCCGAAGCCACCGCAGCGGCGATGCTGGCCGCCTCGGTGATGTACCCGATCCGCGGCGCGGTAACCTGGAAGTCCACCGTCGGCACCAACGTTGCCTCCGACGCGCTGGCCAACCTGGCCTCGGGCGGTGTCACTGGCGGTGCGCTGATCATCATCGGCGAGGATTACGGCGAAGGTTCGTCGATCATGCAGGAGCGCTCGCACGCTTTCGCGATGAAGTCGCAGATGTGGCTGCTCGACCCCCGCCCCAACCTGGAATCCATTGTCCAGTCAGTGGAGGACGGCTTTGAACTGTCCGAGGCCTCCAACACTCCGGTGATGTTGCAGGTGCGCATCCGCTCCTGCCACGTGCACGGCCGCTTCATCACCAAGGAAAACAAGCGCCCGCGCTACACCCTGAAGCAGGCGCTGGAGAACCCGGTACGCGACACCACCCGCATCGTGCTGCCGCCGGCCTCCTTCACCCACGAGCACGAGAAGATCCAGCAGCGCTGGCCAGCCGCGGTAAAGTTCATCCGCGAGAAGAAGCTCAATGAGTTCTTCGACGGCGACTACAAGGACATCGGCCTGATCCTGCAGGGCGGCCTGTACAACGGCGTGATCCGTGCGCTGCAGCTGCTCGGCCTGGCTGACAGCTACGGCAACAGCCGGATCCCGATGTATGTGATGAACGTCACCTACCCGGTGATCGACGAAGAAGTGATCGAGTTCTGCAACGGCAAGCGCGCCGTGCTGCTGCTGGAAGAAGGCCAGCCCGACTACATCGAGCAAAATCTTCACGCCATCCTGCGCAAGGCGGGCGTCACCACCCACCTGTCGGGCAAGGATGTATTGCCGATGGCGGGTGAGTACACCACGGCGGCGATGAAGACCGGCCTCGAGGCCTTCCTCAAGACCTGGCAGGCCGACTGCCTGGCCACCCATGAGGCCGTCGCTGCGGACGAGGTCGCCGCCACCGCGGTCGCAACCATGGAAGCTGCCGCCCCCAAAGCCAAACCGGCTGCAGTCCCCATCACCTTCCATCCCAAGGTCAAGGATCTGGCGAACGTCGTCCCTGCCCGCCCCGCGGGTTTCTGCGTCGGCTGTCCGGAGCGTCCGATCTTTGCCGCGATGAAACTCGCTCAGCAGGATCTGGGCCCGCACCATGTGTCCTGCGACATCGGCTGCCACCTGTTCTCCATCCTGCCGCCGTTCAATCTGGGCGCCACCACCATGGGCTATGGCCTGGGTGCAGCGTCGAGCTCGGCATTCAACGTCAAGACCGGCAAGCGTTCGATCTCGGTGATGGGCGATGGTGGCTTCTGGCACAACGGCCTGACCTCGGGCATCGCCAACGCGGTATTCAACAAGAACGATGGCGTCATCGTCATCGTCGACAACTACTACTCGTCAGCCACCGGCGGCCAGGACATCCCGTCCTCGCGCGCTGACAACCCCGACCGCTCGACCAAGAACCCGATCGAACACGCCATCCGTGGCGCCGGGGTGAAATGGGTGCGCACCATTGACCGCACCTACGATGTGGCCCGCGTGCGCGACACCCTGGAAGAGGCACTGACCACCACGACCGATGGACCGAAGGTGATCATTGCCCAGTCCGAGTGCATGCTCAACAAGCAGCGCCGGATCAAGCCCTTGTTCACCAAGGCGGTCAAGTCCGGCCAGCGTGCCGTCAAGGAGCGTTTTGGTGTCGATGCCGATGTCTGTACCGGCGACCATGCCTGCATCCGGCTATCGGGCTGCCCTTCGCTGTCGGTCAAGGACAGCGGCGACCCGCTGAAGGAAGATCCGGTCGCCCACGTCGACAGCGGTTGCGTCGGCTGTGGCAACTGCGGCGAAGTCGCCGAAGCCGCCGTGCTGTGCCCGTCCTTCTACCGCGCCGACATCATCCACAACCCCACGGGTGGCGACCGCTTCATGGCCAAGATCCGCAAGGCCGTGATCGGCTTCCTGCAACGCCGCCGTGCCGAACGCCAGGCGCGCTTTGCCCTGTGAGGAGAGAGACAGACATGAGCACAACGACATCGAACATCGTCCTTCACCCGGGCACCCCGATCAAGATCGCCATTCTCGCCATGGGCGGCCAGGGCGGTGGCGTACTTGCCGACTGGATCGTGGAGATGGCCGAAGCGGCCGGCTGGTGGGCACAGACCACCTCGGTCCCCGGCGTCGCCCAGCGCACCGGTGCCACCATCTACTACCTCGAACTGCTGCCTGAAAGTGCGGCCCGTGCCGCCGGCAAACCGCCCACGCTGGCAATGATGCCAACCCCGGGAGACGTGGATCTGGTGGTGGCAGCCGAATTGATGGAGGCCGGTCGTGCCATGCAGCGCGGTCTGGTCGCCCCGGACCGCACCACGCTGATCACCTCCAGTCACCGCAGCTTCGCCGTGGGTGAAAAAGCCGCACTCGGCAATGGTATCGCCGACCCCAACAAGGTCATCGACGCCGGTCGCGAAGCCGCAAAACGGCTGATGTGCTTCGATCTGCAGGAGATGGCCGAGAAAGCCGGCAGCGTGATCTCTGCCAGCCTGTTCGGCGCGATCGCCGGCTCAGGCGCACTGCCCTTCGAACGTGCCGCCTTCGAGGACACCATCCGCCACAGCGGCAAGGGCGTGGATGCCAGCCTGCGCGCCTTTGCGCTCGGTTTCGATGCCGCCGCCGCGGCACCCGCCAGTCCCGCACCGATCGACACCTCACGGCCCGCACCCGAAGTGCCGGAGCGCGCAGCCAGCCCTGCCACCCAGGCCCTGCTCGATCGCGTCAAGCGCGACTTTCCTGCCAGCGCCCACGGCATGCTGGTGGCGGGCCTGCGCCGCCTGATCGACTTCCAGGATCTGGCCTACGCCACCGAGTATCTCGACCGCATGGACAAGATCCGCGCGCTCGACGCCCAGCATGGCGGCGACACAGCGGCCTGGGCACTGACCGGTGCGATGGCCCACCGTCTCGCAGTGGCCATGAGCTACGACGATGTGATCCGCGTGGCCGACCTGAAGACCCGCGGCAGCCGTTTCGAGCGCGTGCGCAAGGAAGTGGGCGCCAAGGCCGACCAATTGGTCTACACCACCGAATTCATGCATCCGCGTCTCGAGGAGATTTGCGGCACCCTGCCCGCCGGGCTCGGCCGCTGGCTGGAGCAGTCCAAGGGCATCGGCGGCTTCGTCAAGCGTCGCATGGAACATGGCCGCCGCGTGCAGACCGGTACGCTGAAGTGGTTCCTGGCCCTGTACCTGCTGTCGGGCATGCGCCGCTTCCGCCGCAGCACGCTGCGTCATCAGATCGAGTTCGCCGGCATCGAGCAATGGGTGAAGAGAGTCACCGCCGCAGTGTCGGCCGACTATGCACTGGCGGTGGAGATTGCCCACTGCCGTCGCCTGGTCAAGGGCTACAGCGGAACCCACGCGCGCAGCGGCGACCGCTTCGCCCGCTTGATGGAGGCTGCAGACCGCCTGCTTGGCCAGGCCGACGCCGCCCCCACGCTGGCCCGCCTGCGCGAAGCAGCGCTGGCCGACGAAGAAGGCCGGCAACTGGAGATCCAGATGGGACAGGTGATACGCGGCCTGACCAACCCAACATCAGGATTCGAACGCAAGGCCGCATGACCCGCAGCACATAAATAAAGACAGGCAGACGAGAGAGGATGACAGCAATGGCAGAACTGGAACTCACGGTCACTGCGGCAAGTGCCGAGACCGCATTGATCCGTACCCTTCACCTGCGGGCGTCGGGGGGAACTTCCCTCCCTCCGTTCTCCCCCGGCGCCCATTTGCAGGTGAGCGTGCCCGGCCTCGCCGATCCACGCTGCTACTCCCTCGTCACCTTCGACGCCACCCCCGGCGCCTTCGAGGCGCCGGCCGAATACCGCCTTGGCGTCCGACTGGAAGCCGACAGCAGCGGCGGCTCGCGCTACATGCACGGCCTCGTCGTGGGCGACCGGATCACCGTCAAGGGCCCGAAGAACGATTTCCCGCTGCACCCCGCCAGTCCCGGCGAGGGCGAGATCGTGCTGATCGCCGGCGGTATCGGCATCACGCCGATCGCGGCCATGGCCGCCGCCCTGCAGTCCGCCAACCGTCCCTACATGCTGCACTACAGTGGCCGCTCAGCCGATCAACTGGCCTTTGTCGACGCGCTGCGCACGCTGGCTGGCGACCGCCTGCACCTGCATGCCGACGATGACGCGGCGACCCGGTTCGACCTCGGCGCCCTGCTCGATCGCCTGTCACCGACCCAGCACCTTTACGTGTGCGGCCCCAAGGGCATGATCGATGCACTGATCGAGGGCGCCAAGGCGCGCGGATGGCCCACCGACCGGGTGCATTTCGAGCTCTTCGCCAGCGCGGCGCCGCAAGCCGGCGACCAGCCCTTCGAGGTCGAGCTGGCGCAGTCGGGCAAGGTGCTCACCGTTCCCGCCGACAAGACCATTCTTGAGGTGATGGAAGCCGAAGGCTGCGACCCGATGTACGACTGCAAGCGCGGCGAATGCGGTGTCTGCACCGCAACCGTGATCGAGGGCGAGCCCGATCACCGCGACTACTTCCTGTCCGACGCCGAAAAGGCGGGCGGCAAACTGATCCAGATCTGCATCTCGCGCGCCAAATCGGCCCGCCTGGTGCTCGATCTCTGACCCAAGGGGACTGGCAATGAGCAAATACCGCGGCAATCCCGATGCCATCCGCGCCCTGGTGCGCGACACCGAAGTCCATAAGGACACCTATATCGACCAGGAGCTGTTCGAGCTCGAGATGGAACACCTGTTCGCCAACACCTGGGTCTATGTGGGGCATGCCAGCCAGGTTCCGAACAAGGGTGACTACTACACCACCACCGTCGGCACCGAACCGGTGGTCATGGTCCGGCACAGCGACGACAGCGTGCGCGTGCTCTACAACCGTTGCCCGCACAAGGGGGTGAAGGTGGCTGGCGAGGTGTGCGGCAACACCGGCAAGTTCTTCCGTTGCCCCTATCACGCCTGGACCTTCAAGACCGATGGCAGCCTGCTGGCCATTCCGCTGAAGAAAGGCTACGAAAACACCGGTTTCGAGAACTGCGAAGCCAGCCACGGCATGGCCGCGGTGAAGAACGTCAAGGTCTATCGCGACTTCGTGTTCTGCCGCCTGAATGAGGGCGGCCCGAGCTTCGAGGAATACTTCGGCGAGTCGCTGTCCACACTGGACAACATGGTGGACCGTTCGCCCGAGGGCAAACTCGAAGTCGCTGGCGGCGTGCTGCGCTACATGCACAACTGCAACTGGAAGATGCTGGTCGACAACCAGACCGACACCTGCCATCCGATGGTGGCGCATGAATCCTCCGCCGGTACCGCGGTGCGCGTCTGGAACGAGGCACCGGAAGGCACACCGAAGCCGATGGCGGTGGAGCTGTTCGCCCCCTTCATGTCGCCTTATGAGTTCTTCGAAGGCATGGGCATCCGCGTGTGGGAAAACGGCCACGGCCACACTGGCGTGTCCAACTCCATTCACGCGGCCTACTCTGAAGTCCCCGGCTACTGGGATCAGATGGTCGCCGCCTATGGCGAGGACCGCGCGAAGCAGATTCTCGGCGACGTCCGCCACAACACGGTGTACTGGCCCAACATCATGGTCAAGGGGCCGATCCAGACCCTGCGGCTGTTCAAGCCGATTGCCGCTGACAAGACCCTGGTCGAATCCTGGACCTTCCGTCTGGTCGGCGCGCCCGACAAGCTGCTCGAGCGTACCGCGATGTACAACCGCCTGATCAACGCCCCGACCTCGGTGGTGGGCCACGACGATCTGGAAATGTACGAGCGCGCGCAGGAGGGCCTGCACGCCCGCGGACGCGACTGGATCAACATCGGCCGTCTGTTCGACGCTGCCGAAAAGGACCAGAAGAACGTCGTCACCAACGGCACCAACGAAATGCAGATGCGGGCCCAGATGCGGTCCTGGGTGAAGTTCATGACCGAGAGCATGTAAGCCTCGACCACCGGACACCCGAACAAGGATCAGACCATCATGACTGCCATCACCGAAAAGACCCTCACCGACTTCGTCTATGCCGAAGCACGCATGCTCGACGAGCAGCGCTTCGACGACTGGCTCAAGCTGTTCACCGACGACGGTTACTACTGGATGCCGCTGGCACACGACCAGCAGGACCCGGTGCTCCACACCTCGCTGCTGTACGAAGACACGCTGCTGCTGCGGGTGCGGATCGAACGCCTGCACGGCCAGCGCACCTTCTCGCAACAGCCCAAGAGCCGCTGCCATCACCTGCTGCAAGCGCCAAGCATCGAATCCTCCGATCCGGCCAAGGGCGAGCATGTGGTCCGTACCGCCTTCCACTACACCGAAACCCGGCTCGACAAACAGACCCTGTACGCGGGCTGGACCACACACCACCTGGTCGAAACCGACGGCGCACTCAAGATCCGTCTGAAGCGGGTCGATCTGGTCAACTGCGATGCGGCCTTCGGCAACATCCAGCTCTTCATGTAAGCGGGAGAACGACTTGGCAAACACCGTCCACCAGGCCTTCTCGCTTGCCGCAGTGCGTTGGGCCCGCCAGCCCTTCCTCTGCATCCTGCAGGAAACTGCCGACATCTACGACATTCCGGCTGGCGAACTGCGCTACGCCGAGGCGGCCGAGCGTGTCGAATTCCTGCGTTCGGCCTACGCCGCCGCGGGCTACGGCCACGGCCACCGTGTCGGCGTCCTGCTGGAGAACCGGCCCTCGTTCTTTCTGCACTGGTTCGCCCTCAATGCACTCGGCGTTTCGGTCGTCCCGATCAATCCCGACATGCGTGCGGCCGAACTCGAATACCTGATCGGCCACTCGGAAATCGCCCTGGCCATCGCCCTGCCTCACCGCCATGACGATCTGAAGGCCGCGGCCGCCAAGGCCGGTCGCCCGCTGCGCGTCATGGGCGAGCGGGACGTGCCGCCGGACGCCCCGTTCCCGGCACCGTTCGATACCGAACCCAACGTACTCACCGAGTGCGCACTGCTCTACACCTCGGGCACCACCGGCCGCCCCAAGGGCTGCATATTGCCCAACCGCTACTTCCTGCATGCCGGTCAATGGTATGCGGAGATCGGCGGTCTGGCCGGCCTGCGCGAAGGGTGCGAGCGCATGATCACGCCGCTGCCGCTGGTGCACATGAACGCCATGGCCTACTCGGCCATGGCCATGGTGATGACCGGTGGCTGCCTGATTCCGCTCGACCGCTTCCACCCGCGCAGCTGGTGGGACAGCGTGCGCGACTCGCGGGCCACCGTGGTGCACTACCTGGGCGTGATGCCGGCCATGCTGATGAAGGCGGCTCCCAGCCCGGCAGATCGCAATCACACCGTGCGCTTCGGCTTTGGCGCCGGGGTGGATCGCACCCTGCATGCGCCGTTCGAGGCGCGCTTCGGCTTTCCGCTGCTCGAAGCCTGGGCGATGACCGAGACCGGTGCGGGTGCCGTCATCATCGCCAACCGCGAACCCCGCCAGATCGGCACCTCCTGCTTCGGCAAGGAAGAAGCCGACGTGCTGGTGCGCATCGTCAAGGACGACGGCAACGAGGCTGGTGCCGAGGAGCAAGGCGAGCTGCTGGTACGCCATGCCGGTGCGGATCCGCGTTACGGCTTTCTTGCCGGCTACCTGAAGGACGAAGCCGCCACCGAGGAAGCGTGGGCCGGCGGCTGGTTCCACACCGGCGACATCGTGCGCCGTGACGCCGAAGGCTATCTGCACTTCGTCGACCGCAAGAAGAACGTCATCCGCCGCAGTGGCGAGAACATCGCTGCGGTAGAGGTCGAAGCCGTCCTGCAGCAGCACGGCCTGGTCAAGTCGGTTGCAGTGGCAGCCGTGCCCGATGCCGTGCGCGGCGACGAGGTGATGGCCCTGGTCGTGGCACAGGACAAACCTGCCGACCGTGCCGCGATGGAAGCCGCCGCCGCCGACCTGGTCAACTGGACCCTGTCGCAGCTGGCCTATTACAAGGCACCGGGCTACGTCGCATTTGTCGACGCCCTGCCGCTGACCACCACCAACAAGATCCAGCGCGGCGAACTCAAGGCACTCGCCCCCACCCTGGTCGACGCCCCCCACTGCGTCAACACCTGCGCAATGAAGAAGCGCCAGGGGGACCACAAGTGAGCGCGCCTGCAACCCCGCGCGCACGCCAGGGCTACGACGGCGTGGTGGCCGTCATGCCGGTCACCGTGCCCTATGCGCGCTACTCCAGCCGCAGCGCGCACTGGTGGCTGGGCCGGGCACTGGGCGAGCTGATCCGCGGCGCCGGACTTGCCAAGACCGATGTCGACGGGGTGTGCGTGTCCAGCTTCACCCTGGGACCCGACACTGCCGTCGGCCTGATGCAGCACCTCGGCATGAGCCCGCGCTGGCTGGACCACATCCCGATGGGCGGCGCCTCTGGCGTGGTTGCGCTGCGCCGTGCAGCACGCGCGGTACAGGCCGGAGACGCCGAGGTGATTGCCTGCATTGCCGGCGACACCAACCAGGTGGACTCCTTCCGCAACACCGTCAGCCAGTTCTCGCGTTTTGCCCAGGACGCGGTCTATCCCTACGGCGCAGGCGGCCCCAATGCCAGCTTCGCGCTGCTGACCGACTATTACATGCGGCACTACGGTGCCACCCGTGAGGACTTCGGCAAGCTGTGTGTCGCCCAGCGCGACAACGCGCTGAACAACCCCCACGCGCTGATGAAGAAGCCGCTGACGCTGCAGCAATACATGGATGCCCGCCCGATCACTGACCCCATCCACCTGTTCGACTGCGTGATGCCCTGTGCCGGCGCAGAGGGCTATCTGGTGATGACCGAGGATCGCGCCCGTGCGCTGCAATTGCCCTTCGTGCGCATCCGCTCCACCATCGAGCGCCACAATGCGTTTCCGGACGATCCGATCCAGTTCCGTGGCGGCTGGGCGATGGACAAGGACGCACTGTATGCACACGCAGGCACCGCGCCGGAGGACATCGACTTTCTCGAGACCTACGACGACTATCCGGTGATCAACATGATGCAGTTCGAAGATCTCGGCTTCTGCGCCAAGGGCGAAGCCTCGGCCTTCGTACGCCAGCACCGCTTCACCATCGATGGCGATTTTCCGTTCAACACCTCGGGCGGTCAGCTCTCGGTGGGTCAGGCCGGCGCAGCGGGGGGATACCTGGGGCTCGTCCAGGCCCTGCGCCAGCTCACTGGCACCGCAGCCGCCACCCAGGTCGCCAAGGCCCGGCTTGGCATGGTGTCCGGCTTTGGCATGATCAATTATGACCGCGGCCTGTGCTCTGGCGCAGCCATCCTCGAACGGGGGGCGTCGGCATGACCGAACCACTGCTCAAACCCAGAAAAAAGAATCCGGTCGAGCGCACCCGGCTTGCCACCCGCCCGCCCGGCGCGCGCAGCCGCACCGCACTGGGCCTGACCCGCGCCGCCGCCGAAGGCCGGTTCGAGCTGCAGGTATGTGCCGATTGCGGCAGCGTGCAGTACCCGCCGCGCGAGGTGTGCGGCTACTGCCTGTCCGAACACCTGGCCTGGAAGCCGGTGGACAACCGCGGCGAGCTGATTGCGCTGAGCACGCTGCGTCACAGCAACGACCTCTACTTTCGCGAACGCCTGCCGTGGCGCGTGGGCACGGTAAAAATGACCGCTGGCCCGGTGGTGGTCGCCCACATTCACGAGGACTGCGCCGCCCCCGAGGGCACCGGCGTGCCGGTGCGCCTGACCCTGAAGCTGGACCGCAGCGGCCAGGCAGTGCTCCACGCCCTGCCGGCAAAGGACACCCCCAACATGAACGACGCTGCACAGATGCGCGAATCGACCTGCGACCCGAAGTTCCGCCGCGTGCTGGTCACCGACGGCAAATCGGCAATGGGCCTGGCCACGGCCCGGGCGATGCTCGATGCGGGCGCAGCCACCATCTTCCTGGGCGATCCGAGCAGCTGGAAGACGGTTGCCGCATTCGACAAACTGGCTGCGGACCCGCGCGTTCAGGTGGTTGAACTCGACGTCACCGACACCGATTCGGTAGACCGCGTGGCTGCCTCGATCGGCGGCAAGGTCGAGATCCTGGTCAACACTGCCAGCCATCTGCGCGATGGCGGCATCCTGGGGCGCAAGGACGTGATCCTCGCCCGTGATGCGATGGAGGTGAATGTGCTGGGCCTGATGCGCCTGGCCCAGGCCTTTGGTCCGGGCATGTGCTTCCGCGCCGCCGACGGCAGCAACCACGCTGTTGCCTGGGTCAATGTGCTGTCGATCCACGCCCTGGCTGCCCTGCCTTCCCGTGGCGCGTGGTCGGCCTCCATGGCCGCGGCGCTGTCGGCATCGCAGACCCTGCGTGCGGAACTGCGTGGTGCCGGCGTGCGTGTGCTCAATGTGTTCCCCGGCCCCATCGAAGAGGACTGGGAGCAGCTCACCCCACCCCCCAAGCTTGCCCCAGCCGCGGTGGCCAAGGCCATCGTCAAGGGCCTGCAGGACGGCATCGAAGACCTCTACGTCGGCGACATCGCGGAAGAAATCCGCGAGCGCCTGCGCGACAACCACAAAGCCGTCGAACGCGAACTCGGCCAATAAGTCCTGGCCCCCAACAGGAGCAGCACATGAGCACCCCCGTACTGACCCAGTTTCTGAACGAACTGCTGAACGGCCGACTGAAGATGGTCGACCTCACCCAGACCCTGTCGCCCGAGTTCCCGACCATTGTGCTGCCGCCGGAGTTCGGCCAGGCCTGGCCTTTCCGTATCGAAGAAATCTCGCGCTATGACGAGCGCGGCCCGGCCTGGTACTGGAACAACTTTTCGATGTCCGAGCACACCGGCACCCACTTCGATGCGCCGGCACACTGGATCAGTGGCAAGGACCTGCCGGACAACACCGTCGACTCGATGCCGGTGGAAAATTTCATTGCTGCTGCCTGTGTCATCGACGTGTCGAAGGAAGCCGCCGAGAACGCCGACTTCCTGCTCACCATCGACTACGTCAAGGCCTGGGAGGAAAAGCACGGCCGCATTCCGGAGCGATCCTGGGTGCTGCTGCGCACCGACTGGTCCAAGCGTGCCACGCCCAAGGAATACTTGAACATGGCCGAAGACGGTGCCCACTCGCCCGGCCCGGACGCAGAGGTGGTGCCCTGGCTGATCCGGGAACGAAACGTGCATGGCTTCGGTACGGAATCGGTCGGCACCGATGCCGGCCAGGCTCATCACCTCAACCCGCCCTACCCCTGCCATTACTTCATGCACGGCAACAACCGCTACGGCCTGCAATGCCTCACCAACCTTGACCAGCTGCCACCGCAAGGCGCGCTGATCTTTGCCGCACCGCTGAAGATCCGTAACGGTTCGGGCAGCCCGTTGCGCGTGCTGGCACTGACACCTTCGGCCTGAGGAGCAGACGATGAGCGACAGACTGATTGCAGTCGTCACTGGCGGTTCGGCCGGCATCGGTGCCGACCTGTGCAAGCGCATGCTCGACGACGGCTACGAAGTCATCTCGATGGCACGGCGCGCACCGGACTGGTCACACCCGCGCCTCAAGACCGTGCAGGTGGACCTGCTGGACGCGGTGGCTACCGAGCAGGCCGCACAAGCCATCGCCGCCGAGTTTGCAGTGACGCACTTCGTCCATAACGCCGGGGTGATCTGGCCCAAGCTGCTGGGCGAGGTCAAGCTCGAGGAACTGCAGGGTCTGACCCAGATCCATCTGGGCGCGGCCATCAGCCTGATGCAGGCGGTACTGCCGGGCATGACCGAGCGCCGCTTTGGCCGCGTGGTGCTGATGTCCTCGCGTGGTGCGCTGGGCCTGCAGACGCGCACCGCCTATTCCGCCACCAAGGCCGGCATGATCGGCATGGCGCGCACCTGGGCACTGGAGCTGGCACCGAAGGGCATCACGGTTAATGTGGTGGCCCCGGGCCCGATCCAGACCGAAATGTATTACGCCGTGATCGAACCCGGCAGCGAGCGCGAGCAGGCGCTGGCCAATTCGATTCCGGTCAAGCGGGTGGGCCGCGCCGACGATGTCACCCGCGCGGTGATGTTCTTTGCCGATCCCGCCAACAGTTTCGTCACCGGGCAGACGCTGTATGTCTGCGGTGGCGCGAGCGTGGGCACCATCACCATCTGATGCCCGCATTTACGGTTTATCCCTTTCACCACAGTACGACCACACCCACGGAGCTTACCGCCATGATGCTGAAGAAACTCCCCGCTGCCGTCGCTCTCGCCACCCTGACTGCCTTTGCCGGCAGTGCCTTTGCCCAGGTCAAGGTCGGTGTCATCGCCTCGTCCACCGGCCCCACCGCACTGGTCGGCATTCCGCAGAAGAACACTGTTCCGCTGCTGCCGACCAAGGTCGGTGACCTCACCGTCGAATACATCACCCTGGATGACGCCAGCGACTCGACCGCATCGGTCACCGCAGTCAAGAAGCTGCTGAGCGAACAGAAGGTTGACGCCATCATCGGACCGTCGGGCTCGCCCAACGCCATGGGCGCGATCCAGTTCGTCGCCGAAGCCGGCACCCCGATGCTGGCGCCGGTCGGCACCGCCGCGGTGGTGTTGCCGATGACCGAACAGAAGAAGTGGGTGTTCAAGACCACGCAGAACGATGACATCATCGCCGAAGCGCTGATCGAACACATGAGCAAGACCGGCATCAAGACCCTGGGTCTGATCGGCACCGCCGACCCCTATGGCGAGAACTGGGCCAAGGTCATGGCAGGGCTGACCGAAAAGGCCGGCATCAAGATCGTCGCCACGGAGAAGTTCCAGCGCTCCGACAGCTCGGTCACCGGCCAGGCACTGAAGATTCTTGGCGCCAAGCCGGATGCCGTGCTGGTCACCGCACCGGGCGGCCCGTCGGTGCTGCCGCACACCACGCTGGTCGACATGGGCTACAAGGGTCAGATGTACCAGACCCACGGCGCCGCCCTGCCCGACTTCCTGAAGCTGGGTGGCAAGAAGGTCGAAGGCACCATCCTCGCCGCCAGCCTGATGCTGGTGCTGGACGAAATGCCTGACAGCAACCCGTCCAAGAAGGTCGCTGCCGACTACATCGCCGCCTACGAGAAGATGCATGGCCACAAGCCGGCCACCTTCGGCGCCAACGTCTATGACGCCGGCCTGCTGCTGCAACAAGCGATTCCGCTTGCCGCGCAGAAGGGTAAGCCCGGCACGGCCGAATTCCGCAGCGCCTTGCGCGACGCACTCGAGCAGACCAAGGAACTGGTCGCCACCCAGGGCGTGTACAACATGACGCCCGCCGACCACAGCGGTTTTGACGAGCGTGGCCGGGTGATGATCACCGTCAAGGACGGCACCTGGAAGCTGCTGAAGTAAGCCGCCCTTCTCCATTCACCACAATGCCGCACGCCTGAAGGCGTGACGGCAAGAGGCGGCAGCACCCGCGCAAGCGAAATGCCAAGCCGCCCGGCTGTTCCGGATCGCACGGATGCGGGCAGGATGACCCCTGCCCGCATGCCGACGGCCGGTGGATGCGCTCATCCTGCGTTTTCTGCCGGCCCCGGAACGAATGGCGCCACCCGCGTCGCATTGTCCGGCACGCGCGTCCATCGCGTCGAGCGTCCGGCCCCAATAGGACACCTACACATGAACCTGCAGATCGCCATGATCCTCGGGCAGGACGGCATCACCAACGGTGCGATCTACGCGTTGCTGGCGCTCTCCATCCTGCTTGTCTTCACCGTCACCCGGGTGCTGTTCATTCCCCTGGGTGAATTCGTTGCCTTTGGCGCACTGACCATGGCCGCGTTTCAGGCCGGCAAGGCCCCCGCGCTGATCTGGCTGGTGGCCGGCTTTGCCGTTGCCGTGGCCACCGCCGACCTGCTGGCGAGCTACCGCAATAGCGGCCGCCTGCGCTTTTCCAGCGCCCAGGCGCTGCGCCTGACTTACCCTTTCGTGCTCGGTTACGCCCTTTACCAGATGCCACTGGCCGACCTGCCGATGAGCGTGCAGGTACTGCTCACGCTGGCGATCGTCGTACCGCTGGGGCCGCAGACCTACCGCCTGTTCTACCAGCCCATCGCCTCCGCGCCGGTGCTGATCCTGCTGATCGTGTCGATTGCGGTCCATGTGGCCCTGGTCGGTCTGGCACTCCTGGTATTCGGCCCCTCCGGCGCCAAGACTGCGCCCTTCTCCGAAGCTGGTCTTGCACTCGGCCCGATCACGCTCAACAGCCAGACCTTGTGGGTGATTGCAGTGTCGATTGCGCTGATCATCGTGCTCTACCAGTTCTTCGAACGCACCATCTACGGCAAGGCCCTGCGCGCCACCGCGATCAACCGTGTCGGTGCCCAGTTGATGGGGATCTCGCCGGTATTCGCCGGCAAGGCGAGCTTTTTTCTGGCCACGCTGATCGCCACGCTGTCGGGCGTGCTGATCGCCCCGATCACCACCATCTACTACGACTCGGGCTTCATCATCAGCCTGAAGGGCTTCATCGGCTCGATCATCGGTGGTCTGGTGAGTTACCCGATCGCGGCACTGGGTGCGGTGCTGGTGGGCCTGCTCGAAGCCTTCTCTGCATTCTGGGCCAGTACCTATAAGGAGGTGATTGTATTCACGCTGATCATCCCCTTCCTGCTGTGGCGTTCGCTCACCATCCGCCATGTGGAGGAGGAGGAATGACCGCCCGTCTGCCTCTCGACCCCATGCCCTCGTCTTCCGCACAAGGAGCCTCCGCCATGCTCTCGCCCCGCCTCGTGCTTGGCGTCTTTCTCGGCCTGCTGCTGGTCGCCCCGCTGGTGCTGCCGCCGTTCTACGTCACCCTGCTCAACTACATCGGCCTGTACGCCATGGTCGCGCTCGGGCTGGTGCTGCTGACCGGCGTGGGCGGGCTCACCAGCTTCGGCCAGGCCGCCTTCGTCGGTCTGGGCGCCTACACCACCGGGCTGCTCACCACCGCCACCGACCTGCCCGGCTACCTGTCGTGGCTGGCCGGTTCGCCCT
>NZ_QKOE01000036.1 GCF_003226565.1 Parazoarcus communis SWub3 = DSM 12120
TGGTGCCGGTATGCCGACGGTGGGTTGGTGCATTGCCGGACCGAACAAGAAGCGCAAGCCCTTCGGGCGGCGCTCGATGCGAGGTTCGCGCAGTGTGCGCTCACGATGCATCCGGACAAGACCAAGGACATCGCCGGCGAGTACGAGCGGGCCTTTGTCGGCATGACTGAAGTGGACTGCTCTCTGGAGACACTGCTCGACGCTCGCGCCAGGCTGCGGCGCGAGCTGCCACAGCGACTGAGCACCGCGCACAAGCAGTTTCTGAGCGGGCTGGCGCGCGCAGAACCGGACTGGTCGTGGGTAGCATGCCAGCACGCCGCGCAACTGCCGGCACTGCGCTGGAAGCTCGCCAATCTCGAAACCTTCCGCAAGCGCCGTCCCGACGACTTCGCAGCACAAGCTGCCGCCCTCGACACCGGCTTGGGCCAGAGCTGACGAACATCCCCCAGCGCCCCAATGCCGGGATTGCCCCATGGTTTTTGGAATTTGAGAAAACAAGGTCTGTCAGGTGCTTGACTGATCTGGAGTAAGAGTACGGACGAGTTTTTCCGAACTGGAATAAGCGTCGAAGCCGGGATTGCGCTCGGCGGATTATGCATATAGTCTTTCCGCTTTCAGGCATGGAGCATCAGTGCATGAGCATCTTATCTGCTACACGTCCCGCGGCATCGGCAGGCGGCACATCGGCATCTTCAGGGATTCAGCCACCGCCAGCGTTTGCGGTGATCACTGACTGGGTCAATTTTCATGTCAAGTTAAATGAGCGCATGAGCAGACCCGAACTGATCGCGCAACAGGAAACCAGCCTCTGCGGTCCTGCGGCATTCATGTACTGCGTTGCAAAGCACCGTCCGCATGCATACCGTGACTATGTCATGGATCTGGCGCTGCACGGCAGGGCGCGGCTGGGCAATCTCGAGGTCGTACCGAGTGAAGAATGCAGGCGCAGTGCCCCAAAAATGATGCAAATCGATCCGGTCGATTGGGTTGCCCTCGCCAGCCTGCGCGACTCCACCAACCTGCTGCTGCCCATGTCGCATGCCGCCCAGACTGCAGCCATCACTACACCCGCCGACCTCGAAGCCTGGTTCGATGCCTGCGGTCTCTTCAATGGCACGGGTAACCACACCCGGCTGGTCAATGGTGGCACGCTGGACGATCTTTTCGCGGCCAACATGTCCTACTCTAGCGCCTTCGTCTGCCTGTTGCTGCGCGGCTCCATCATGGGTGGTGGCGGGGCCATCGGGACGAAGTTCGGCAGCGGCATGCCCAAGACGCCACTGTTCACCCCGGACCACTGGGTGGTGCTGGACGAACTCATCCACATCAATGCTCGCATCGCGATGCGCAACCTCTGCCCCTCAACCGGCGCTTGCTCGCTGGATAGCGAGCGCATCGATTTCCGGGTTTATAGCTGGGGCAACTACCACCGGATCAACAGCACCCATCTCTCGCTCACCGTGGGTGAGTTCCTGCCGTACTTTTACGGCTACGTTTCAGCCGGGAAATGAGCATGCGGACGACGCGATTCATTTCCATCCCTGCCCTACTGTGCATCCTGGCGCTTTGCAGCGGCTGCCTGGTCACGCCGACAGTCGCCAATGAGTCGGCACCAATCATGCGCAGCTTGCCTGTGGAAGTGCCGGAGATGGAGCCGAGCTTCACATTGAGCCAATTGCAGTTTAGCCCCGACGGCAAACGCTTTCTCGAGGCCCGGCACTATACGTTCGCCAACCTTTACAGTACAGAAACCGGAAAATTGCTCTGGTCCTTCGATGAACGTGGGCACAACTTCCGTGGCCTGGGGTTCATCGATGACGACACATTCTTCATCGGCACACGTGCGTTTCTGAACACCGGTGCGGACGTAAAGAGGGACTTGCGCCAGATTACCTTCCACAGCATCAGCGCACCCGCGCAAAGCAACACCTACGAATTCCCAGATGGTCGCGATAAGGAGATGCTGGTCCGCGGAAACCATGTGTACTACGACGCCCAACTGCTCGACCGGCGCGATGGGCGCATCCAGCGGGTGATCACCGCACATGCCTATGGCCCGCCGGCGCATCTGATGGCCGATGGGAAGGTGCTGACGCTTGCACATGGGCAAATGGTGTTGTTCGACCCTGCAACGGATGACTACCAGCACTGGCGAACGGAGTCGGGTATTTTTCTGGTGAGCGCGAGCGAGCGCTTCGTACTCACGCTGGCAGACAACGGCAGCTGCTCGGTCTGGAGTCTGCCCTCGACAGCGCGCATTGAAAGCTGCAGTTTCCCCAGTTTCTTCCGCTCGGAGGACGCTTACGCCCAAGCGGTCCATCCCCACCGCGAGCGTTTTGCGGTTGCATGGGGCGACATTCTGCGGGTGTACGACCTGGAGCCATTCCAGCTTGTGTTTGAGCGCACACTGGAAAGCGAGGTGACTGGGCTAACCTTCTCGCAAGGGAATCTGCTCGCGGTAGCCCAGCGCGGCGGGCGCATCCTGGTGTGGAATCTGGACGAGGCGCGGCTGCTGGGGCGGTACGATTTCAACTACGACCGCCTGTCGATCAGCAACGAGCTACTTCAGTTCTCTCCGGATGGCCGCCGGTTGCTCACCGGGGCGCATGCGCCGGTTTTGCTGGAGGTTCCGTGAGCGTGTTCAAGATTGGCGGGCTGGCGCGATTCATTTCCCTCCCCGTCCGGCTGTGCATCCTGGCGCTTTGCAGCGGTTGCCTGGTGACGCAGACAGTCGCCAACGAGTCGGCGCCGACGATGCGCAGCTTGCCGGTGGAAGTGCCGCAATCCTCTCAACTTAGCACTTTGTTATCGCGTCTGTCGCAACTTTCAATCACCCACGTTCGATGCGATAACACGTACGTAACCAATTGATATCGCTAGGATTTATATGACTTCCTAAATATGCACATATAGTAAAGCGGCTGGCCAACTTCCTGAACTCTCAGGAGTTTCTTGAGTCCAGCCGACTCGCCCCCCAGTTCTTCACCCGCTGCCGTGTGCTGCCCTTCGCCACCGTGCTCGCGTTCCTGCTCTGTGGTGTTCGTGGTGCGGTGCAGGCCGAGCTCGACAGCTTTTTCGCTTTACTCACGCAGCGCACTCGGTTGCTGCGAGTGGTCACTGCACAAGCCTTCTCGAAGGCGCGTCACCAGATTCGCGCCGATGTGTTCGAGCGAGTCAATCGCGCGCTGCTCGCGCTCGTGGGCGAAGAGATCGGCTTCGCCCGCTGGTGCGGCCTGCGCCTGGTCGCCGGCGACGACTCGCACGTGCGCCTCACGCTGTTCGATCCCGAGCGCCGCGTGCGTTACATCAAGGAGGCCGTGGCCTTCGGTCTGTTCCTGCCTGGCCTCGAGCTGTTCGAGCACTTCACCCTCTACGAGCCGGTGTGCGACGAACGCCAGATGCTGGTCGAGCATCTCGATGGGTTGGCCGCGGACGATCTGCTGCTGCTCGATCGCGGGTATCCAAGCGCGTGGCTGGTGGCCTTGCTCATCCATCGCAACATCCCGTTCTGCATGCGCTGCGACGTCCAGGACAACGGCTTCGCGGTGGTGCGCCGCTTCATGCGTTCCGGCCAACCCGAGGTGTTCGTCACCTTGCCCACACCCAGTGTGCGCGACGCAACCGGCTATGAATGCCCGCGCACACCGCCGCGCGTGCGCCTGATCCGCCAGATCACGCCGCAGGGCAAGGTGCGCGTGTTGATGACTTCGTTGTGCGACACCGAGCGTTTCCCCCTCGAGGCCTTTGCCGAACTTTACCATCAGCGCTGGCGCATCGAGGAGGCGTTCAAGCGTCTCAAGCATCGACTCCACCTCGAGCACACCAGCGGCTTGTCCTGGCTGGCCGCCCGCCAGGACTTCGGGGCCAAGGCCGTGTGCGACAACCTCGCCGCGCTGGCCGCGTGGTGCGCCGCCCAGCGCCATCTGGTGCCCGACACCGCATGGCGCATCAACCGAACACTGGCCTTCAACGTCCTGCGCCGCATCCTGCCCCGCGCACTCGTCACCGCCACCCTGGGCGCACGCATCGTGGCCGAGGTCCTCACCCAAATCGCACTCAACGTCCAGAAATTCGTTCCCGAACGCCATCGACCTCGAACCCCACGCAACAAGCCTCACAAGTTCCATGCTTACAAGCCTGCTGTATGATCAATACCTAAGTTGAGAGGATTGGGGTGGCGAGCGGTCGTTCTGCGCAGAAGGGCGTGAATAAAACTATCAGCAGCAGCCAGTTTTATTCATTTGAAATCATGATGATCAGGTGAATAAAATCGACCCATGCAATCACGCATGGAATCCCAGATGTTTCATGATCAGCCGTCTCTTGCTGTCGAC
Organism: Parazoarcus communis SWub3 = DSM 12120; assembly: GCF_003226565.1. GTDB lineage: Bacteria > Pseudomonadota > Gammaproteobacteria > Burkholderiales > Rhodocyclaceae > Parazoarcus > Parazoarcus communis. The sequence goes on from NZ_QKOE01000036.1 coordinate 4,335, forward strand.
GCCGATTCGGACGGCATGTTTGGTCCTTTTGGCGGCGCCTATATGCCGGAGGTATTGATGCCGGCGGTCACTGAGTTGGCGGCGCGCTACGCGGAGGTACGTTCCTCGCCAGACTTTTGGCATGAGTACGGTCAGCTATTGCAGGATTACGTAGGGCGGCCGTCGCCGCTGTTCCTGGCGCGCCGGCTCAGTGCAGAGTCAGGCGGGGTGCGGATCTTTCTGAAACGCGAAGATCTCAATCACACCGGGGCCCACAAGATCAACAACTGCATCGGCCAGATTCTGTTGGCCAAACGCATGGGTAAGCGCCGTGTCATTGCCGAAACAGGGGCAGGGCAGCACGGCGTGGCGACCGCAAGTGTGTGCGCCCTGTTTGGTATTCCCTGCATGATCTATATGGGGCGACGCGATATGGAGCACCAGTTGCCCAACGTCAAACGCATGGAGCTGTTGGGCGCGCGGGTGCAGCCAGTGGATACGGGGAGTGCCACCCTCAAGGACGCGATGAACGAGGCCCTGCGCGACTGGATTACCCATGTGGACGATACCTATTACCTCCTGGGTACAGGGGCTGGCCCGCATCCTTACCCGCAGATGGTGTGTGACTTCCAGCAGGTGATCGGGCGCGAGGCGCGGGAACAGTTTCTGCGCCTGACCGGTGCGCCGCCCGATGCGCTGGTGGCCTGTGTAGGTGGTGGCTCGAATGCTGCCGGCTTGTTCATTCCTTTTCTGGCAGACCGCGGTGTGAAGCTGTACGGGGTCGAGGCTGCTGGCCGTGGTCTCGACAGCGGTGCGCACGCCGCGTCGCTGCAGCGTGGCCGACCTGGGGTCCTGCATGGCAATCGAACGTATCTCTTGCAGGACGGTGATGGTCAGATCATGGACACTCACTCGGTGTCGGCTGGGCTCGATTACCCGGGTATCGGTCCTCTTCATGCTGAGTGGTTCGAGTCGGGGCGGGTCAGTTACGGCAGCGCCACCGACGATGAAGCGGTGGCGGCCTACCGCTGGTTGAGCCGCAGTGAGGGCATCCTGCCGGCGCTGGAGAGTGCTCATGCGTTGGCCTTCGCCCGTCACCTGGTGGCAACCCTACCGGCCGGCGCTGCCGTAGTTGTCAATCTTAGTGGCCGTGGCGACAAGGACGTGGATACGGTCCTCGATTTCGATGCTTTTGGAGGCGCGTAATGCAGCCGCTCATATCGCGTATTGAATCCACCCTGGCGCGGCTGCACAGCGAAGCGCGCGCCGGTCTGATCGTCTATCTGTGTGCCGGCGATCCGGACTTCGAGACTTCGTTAGCCTTGCTGGATGCCGCAGGAGAGGCGGATATGGTGGAGATTGGCCTGCCGTTTTCAGACCCGGTCGCAGATGGTCCGATTCTGCAAGGGGCTCACATGCGTGCCCTCGCGGGCGGTCAGACAGTGGCCAAGACTCTGCAACTGCTGGGGGATTGGCGTCGGCGCCGGTCCGATACACCGGCGATTCTGATGGGCTATCTCAACCCAATCCTGGCCTACGGGGTTGAGCGCTTCATGCGTGATGCTGCAGGTGCAGGTGCCGATGCGTTGATCTTGGTGGATCTGCCCCATGAACATGGCCACGCGGTGCGACAACTGGCACAAGCGGCTGGGTTGAGCCTCATCCAGATGGTCGCTCAAACTTCAGACCAAGTGCGTCGCGCCAAGATTCTGGATCAGGCCGAAGGGTTCGTTTACCAAGTGATGTTGAACGGTACTACCGGAGCCCAGCTTGTCCAGCCGGAATTGCAGATGGGCGTGCTTGGAGAACTGCGGGCGTGTACCACGCTGCCGATCGCAGCCGGCTTCGGTATTCGCACGCAGGAACAGGCCCGGACATTTGCACAGGCGGCGGACCTCGTTGTTGTCGGTTCGGCCTTGGTGCAAGCGATCCAGGATGGGCCATCGGAAGGGGCTGTGACACGCTGCAGGGAGACAGTCCGGGCCTTTCTCAACGCCTTGAGATCGGGCGCCGGAGACGACAGACCACTGGCTGATGCACTCGATGCAATCCAGACGCGGGATTGAGGTACCGAGTTGGTGCGTTGTCCAGTCATCAAGCCAGTCTTCTATCGCTGCTGGACCGTGAAGGAGGCATCGGCGAAGGCTCTCGGTACTGGTATGGTTGAACGATCAGGTAGGGATTCAGGGATTGGGCGGGAAGACGACGCCTCGCCGGATGGTGAAGTCTGGTGTCATCGTCTGACTGCGGCATTTCCATTCAACCGAGGACGGCTTAGGTCAGTGCATGCGTAAATTGCCACCTCTGCGGGCTTTGCAAGTTTTTGAAGTTGCCGCAGGTTACGATAGTTTTACCAAGGCGGCGGAAGCGCTGTGTGTGACCCATGGCGCGGTCAGCCATCAGATTCGCGCATTGGAAACATGGCTGGACGAAGACTTGTTTACACGTCAGGCGGATGGTATTCGCCTGACCGAGGCCGGTGCGGCATTGCAGGCCGTGTGCATCAAGGTATTTGGTACGCTGGAGTCGGAGTGCCAACGCATCCGTCACCGCGATGCAGACAGACGGGTGAGGGTTGGCTGTTCGGGTAGTTTCATCGGGAATTGGCTGATTCCCAGCCTGGAGCGCTTCGAACAGCTACACCCTGAAGTCACTCTGGATCTACGTGTCGCGGACGATCTGGCCGCGCTGGCCGCGCGCAGCGTGGATGTGATGATTGTCGGTGGACCGGCTCCCAGTTCGGTGGATGTAGTCGCTGTCCATCTCGTCCACGACGTTATCGGCCCAGTATGTGCCGCGAATTGGACGCAGCAAGCTCTTTGTGGGCGTGACTTGCAGGGCGCGTTGCTGCATACCACGTCGCGGCCGCTGGCATGGCAGGAATGGGCCCGTGCTGCCAGTGAGCCCCTTGTGCTGGAGGGCGGCCGTCGCTTCGACAGTCTGACTTTGACGCTTGAGGCGGCACGTCGTGGTCTGGGCTTTGCCATTGCACCCGAGTTGTTGGTGCGGCGCGACTTGGCGTCGGGGGCATTGCAGGCGCCCTTCGGATTCTGCGCTACCGGTGCGGCTATCTACTTTTGCACGCGCGCTGGCGGCGATGTGCCATCGCCGATCCGCTGCTTGCTAGATTGGTTGTCCAAGGAAATTGGCGCGTAAGGCCGAGCTGCCTTACGGCTTTGGCTTTCCAGGTGGTCGTGGTCACTTCGGGCGGCCGGCTCCACGTACCAGCCGCCCGATGCCTCAGTCGGCAATCACCAGCGTCACATCAATATTGCCGCGGGTGGCGTTGGAGTAAGGGCACACGATGTGGGCCTGGTCGACCAGCCCCTGCACCTGCTCGCGCGGCAGGCCGGGCACGCTGATGCGCAGCTCCACCTCGATGCCGAAGCCGGTCGGAATGGCGCCGATGCCCACCTTGCCGTCGATGCGGGTGGAGGCCGGCAGGGCCACCTTGTCGCGGGCGGCGACAAACTTCAGCGCACCAAGAAAGCAGGCCGAATAGCCTGCGGCAAACAGTTGTTCGGGGTTGGTGCCTTCGCCACCGGCGCCGCCCAGTTCGCGCGGGGTGGTCAGCTTGACGTCCAGCACGCCGTCCGAAGAGGTGGCGCGACCATCGCGACCGCCTGTGGCGCTGGCGTGACCGGTGTAGAGAACTTTTTCGATGCTCATGGCAGGACTCCTGATGTCGGTAATGAATCAAAGGGGCTTCAGCGATCGGGCGGTGCGGCGTGCCCTGTCGGCAGGACGTACTTTGCCCGCATTCTTGATATCATTTGATGCGTAAAGTCCGTAAAACTTGATCAGGAGTATTTGATGGTCGACCGGCTGGATGCCTTGCTGGCGCACTTTCCGGTTCACGCCCAGGTGTTCCAGGCCGGTGCGCTGTGCGGCATCAACGAACTGGACGACGGCGAGGGGCTTGGCCATCTGCACCTGATCCGCAACGGCGCGGTCGAGGTGCTGCACGGTGGCATCACCGCAGCCCGCATCAGCCAACCCAGCTTGCTGTTTTATCCGGGGCCACTGGCACACCGCTTCGTCACCGACCCCGAACAGGGGGCGGATTTCGTCTGCGCCCGGCTGCGCTTCGAAGGCGGCCGCGACAACCCGGTGGTCTCTGCGCTGCCGCCCTTCCTCTGCCTGCCGCTGGCCACGGTCGAGGGCATGGGCGAAGTGCTGAGCCTGCTGTTTGACGAAGCCTTCAACCGCTACTGTGGCCGGCAGGCGATGCTGGACCGGCTGTTCGAGGTGGCGCTGATCAAGATCCTGCGCCACCTGATGGAGCAAGGCCAGGCCCAGGCCGGCATGCTGGCCGGCATGTCCCATCCGCGCCTGCGCTTTGCGCTGGTGGCCATGCACGAAACGCCGCAGCAGGACTGGTCGCTGGAGGCACTGGCCGCGCGCGCCGGCATGTCGCGCAGCGTGTTCGCCAACACCTTCCGCAACACCATCGGCTGCACCCCGGGGGCCTACCTGCAAGGCTGGCGCATCCGGCTGGCACAGCGGCTGTTGCGCCAGGGCAGGGCGCTAAAATGGGTCGCAGACGAAGTCGGCTACGGCAGCGAAGCCGCACTGTCACGCGCCTTCAAAGCACAAACCGGCCTGTCGCCCCGGGCCTGGGGCAAGCGCGAGGCGGGTGAGGAGAGGGCCGGAGATTCGTTGCGCTAGCTGACTGCGTGCAGTCGGTCGTGCCTGCCCGGTCGGGCGTCACATTTACAGCCCGCCGCAGGGCGGGCCGCATCGGCAAAACTGATCAGTCGATCTCGGTGACGAACTGCTCGCGTGCGCGGCGCACTTTTTTCAGATCCACCAGCCAGTTGCCCTGCTCGGCCGCGGCGATCTGCGCCTAGCTGGGTGTTCATGACATGAGCTTGATCGTTGGGCGTCGATCAAAACCCCAAAGAAGCCATCTCGAAATCACTGCGCATGCTCAACGCGGCAGTCCGCATGCAGACTGTGTAGTGCTGTCCTTCTGGCGTCTTTAGATAGCGGATGATTGCTTGGCGAACCTGCTTCTGCGCCCACTTGATGGGATGGGAAAAATCCCATGGGCGTGGAACAAGAGTCATCGCCTTCGAACACTGCTTGCTTTGAATGATCAATTGCCCAAGAAGCTCGTAGATGGCCGTATTGATACGCCACGTTCTAGCCATGGGCCCATAGAGTTTTTCCAGCACATCCCGTACTTCCCTTGCTTCATCTTCGGTAATGGGTTCCATCTTGCGCCTCTCACTCGATCGTAAGGGTGGTCAGAATTGCCTCGAATTCACCACGACTCATGTTTCTAAACAATCCTGTCAGAACAAAGTCGGGGGTGTCTGGCCTGATCAAATAGAACTGGTGGCGCGCCCCTTTCCCGTAAGCAAAAAGCTCGGTGCCCTTTTCGAGTCTGGCGTGCAAACGATAATCCTGGGATTCGAGTTGGTAGTGCGCCAGGTAGCGGCATCCGTCCGGGTTGAGACCTTTGAAGATTGCAAGCAGAAACTCGGCGGGTGCTACGCTTTGCTGATGAATCGAAATGGATTCCCTTGTCTCAAACCCCAGGAGTACAGACATCCCCGCTGGGTGCTGACCAAAGCCCACACTGCCTCCTGGCAGCGCACCGATCCTGGAAAACCCCGTTGGGATTCGTAGTTGGGCGACGGGGTGCATGTCGATCTGCAAGGCGGGCTTTTCCGAACTGCCCGAAGCGTCCGGTACTGCAAAGGCCTCGAATGCGGGAACGTCACAGGTTTGCGCGTTCGAGAGCGTGGGCAAGAAGAGAAATGCGGCAAGGACAAGGGTTCGATACATCCGCGCTCCCAAATAGCGTCAATGCGGCCAGAACGTCACGCGGCCTGAGCTTGCGTTCAGCCGCGTGTTTGCCGTACCGGATGATCGAACGGCGTTACTACACGAAGTGAATGATCAGTCGGCCCTCAACAGTTTCAATGACGTTTTCATTGAAACTGTTGAGGGCCGATTCTGCATGAACTTGTGAGGAATGAAAAGCATGACATCCGGCTAGTTGGCCCGCCGCAGGGCGGGCCACATCGGCAAAGCTGATCAGTCGATCTCGGTGACGAACTGCTCGCGTGCGCGGCGCACTTTTTTCAGATCCACCAGCCAGTCGCCCTGCTCAGCACGATAGCCCAGCGGCAGCATCAGCACCGAGCGCAGCCCACGGGCGCGCAGGTCCAGGATCTCGTCCACCTTGTCCGGGTCGAAGCCTTCCATCGGCGTGCAGTCCACTTTCAGCTCGGCCGCGGCGATCAGCGCCGAACCCAGGCCAATGTAGGCCTGACGGGCCGCGTGCTGGAAGTTCACCTCCGGATCGCGCGGCGGGTAGGTTTGCAGCAGGAAGTTGCGGTAGTTCTCCCAGCCCTCGTTGCGGAAACCACGCGCCTCATTCACCAGATCGAACATCGCGTTGATGCGCTCGGCGGTGTAGTTGTCCCAGGCGGCAAACACCAGCAGGTGCGAAGCCTCGGTGACCTGGGCCTGGTTCCAGGCGTGTGGCTGGATGCGCGCGCGCAACTCGGGGTTGTTCACCACCAGCACCTCATAGGGCTGCAGGCCGCTGGAGGTGGCGGTCAGGCGGATGGCCTCGAGAATGTACTCGAGCTGCTCCGGCGAGAGCTTGCGGGTAGGGTCGAACTTCTTGGTGGCGTAGCGCCATTGCAGTTTTTGCAGCGTGTCGGACATGGGGTTTCCTGTGGGGACGGCGAGGTGCCGCCCGGGAGATGTTTGATGGAGATTGTGGAGGCCTGTTGGCGCGTCCGGTGCGTGGACTGGTTGTGGGGGCTGGGGTTCAGTTGGGGGGAGGTTTGTTGGCTGGGGAGGGCTGTCAGGGTGTTATGGCTTGGGTAGTTATTGACCCAGATGCGACCGCAGCGTTTTGAGGAAAGCTGTTGTTCAACGTTCGACTTGGCCGTCATTTCGCACTTCCTGCACCCGCTCTGCCAAATGACGTTTGACTTTGCTTCCGAGCGCACCAATCTCTTTCGCCGCTTCATGTGCTTCTGATAGAAATGAACTGCGATGATCGATCTTCTCTCCCTTGGAGCACTGATACAGCAGGTTCTTAAAGTTCCCCCAGAAGATATTCATTTGCCCGTGCATTCGCTCCACATCGTCGCAGGCGGCAGGTTCGTGAAGCTGGGCAAGTGCCCTCAAGTCGTCCGCCTCAGCGCATATCTCTAGGTATCGGGCGTCGTAAGAGTCCTCTGTTGTCTTTGCTCTCCAGAGGATGTCGAGCGTCGTGATCGAGAATTCGCGCTGGAGCTTGCTTACCAGCTTGTGCATCGCAACAAGCCTGTTCAGGGTTTCAACGCGCTCACGAGCGCTCTGCTCGCGACGGTGCTTCTCAACATCGGTGAATGCCAAAAACGTCTGGTTTCTCGCCTGGTTGCGTGATTGGACGTAAGCAGTAAGCGCGACGCCACCAAGAGCAGCGAGGGCAGCCACGATCGATGCAAGGACAGAGGCTTCCATGACGGCTAACGACGGTGTAGAAAAACCCGATTCCCGGGCAAGCAGCGCCTGTCGGCGATAGCCGACGATGTCTTGTTCATCATATCCCGGTCCGAATCAGCTTGAGTCCGTCATGGGTTCGTCTTTCGTCGTTGGTGCCTTTCCATTGCAAGCATTGAGAGGTGTATCACCAGTGCCTGCTCCACTTATTATGCATATACATGGTAGGCCAACTTCTCGATGTTGTGCACCAGGCAGTAGCGCTTCCACTGCCCATCGACCCTGGCGTGCCCGCGCAATGTGAAGCGATGGAGCCGCTTGTTGTTTCTCAGCTTGCCGAAGACCGCCTCGACTACCGGCAGGCGCAGTTCTTGTTCGGAGCCAGTGCCGTGGGCCTGCGCGTCGACACCCGCGTCTACCTCGGCTCCGCCGAGCTCGCCGCGATGTGCCCTGGCCGGCCGCATCGTCACGGTGCCGGAGTACATGAAGCAGATCAAGCTGGTCAACGCCAAGGCCGCCGATGTGTATCGCTACACGAACTTCGACCAGATTCCAGAGTTTGTGCATCAGGCTGCTATGGTCGAGATGTAATCAGCGGCTGTTCCCGAGCTATTGGGAATGCTGACAAAAGCCTCTTTCCATTATGTCATCCGGATTTTCCTGCATCGGCTGTGTAAAATGTCGCCTTCTGTGGCCGTCGCGGCCACGATGGCTTGCCAGCCAGGATAACCAATCAAATATGAACAACGCTGGGCAACAATACCTGAACGATCTCGACAAACGCCTGTGGTCCGCCGCCGACCGACTGCGCGCCAACGTCAATCCGGGCCACTACATGCACGTGGTGCTCGGACTGGTTTTCCTGAAGTACGTTTCCGACGCCTTCAAGGAGCGTCGCGACGAACGGGAAGACGCTTTCCACGACCCGGCCAACGACTATTACCTCGGTGACGAATCCGGCAACGTCGACGCCGAAATGATCGAACAGGAACTCGAAGCCCGCGACTATTACACCAAAAAGAACGTCTTCTGGGTGCCTGCGCTGGCCCGCCTGACCTCCACCCTGCGCGACCAGTTCGCCGAAAGCGCCCGGCTGGAAGCGGTAATCCGCAAGAATCTGGCCGGGCTGGGCTATGAACGCTAAGGCGCCCGGCTTCGACGACCTCGTCGCGGCCATCGAGCGCGCTCATGCGGCGCTGGCCGATCAGGCCGCCAAGGCCGTCAACGTCAGCCTGACCCTGCGCAACTGGATGATCGGCCACTACATCCAGACCTACGAACAGTCTGGTGCCGACCGCGCCCGCTACGGCGAGCGTCTACTCGACACCCTGGCGCAACGGTTGCAGCAGGGTGGCCTCAAGCGCGTCGAAGCGCGCGAACTGCGCCGCTTCCGCCAGTTCTACCTCGCTTACCCGCAGATTCGGGAGACGCTGTCTCCCGAATCCGGCAACCAACTTTTCCCGCTGGCGATCCGGCAGACACTCTCCGCCCAATGGCCCGTCGCCGACATGCGGGAGGCGTCTCCCGAATCATCAATGGCCGAGACGCCTTCCTCGCCGCCGGCAAACGCCGGCCGCCTGCTGCTGGAGCGCCTGTCGTTCTCGCATTTTGCCGAACTGCTGCAATGCGTCGACCCACTCCAGCGCACCTTCTACGAAACCGAAGCCCTGCGCGGCAACTGGTCGGTGCGCGAACTCAAGCGCCAGATCGCCAGCCAGTATTTCGAGCGGTGTGGCGTGTCCACCGACAAAACCACGCTGGCCACGCTGGCCCAGGCCGGTGCCGAACCGGCCAGCCGCCGCGACCTCATCCGCGACCCCTACGTCTTCGAATTCCTCGGCCTCCAGCCGCGCGAAGTGATGAGCGAAGGCCAGCTCGAAGACGCGCTGCTCGACAAGCTGCAGGACTTCCTGCTCGAACTCGGCCATGTGCGCCCGAAGTTCGCCTGCAGCCGCTGCGACACGATCGTGCAGGCGAACGCGCCCGCGCGACCGATCGCCCGGGGGCTGGCCGGCGCCGGGCTCTTGGCCCATGTGCTGGTCGCGAAGTATTGCGATCACCTGCCGCTGTACCGCCAGAGCACCATCTACGCTCGGGAGGGTGTCGAACTCGAGCGCTCCACGCTGGCCGACTGGGTGGGGCAATGCAATACGCTGCTGCGTCCGCTGGTCCAGGCGCTGCGCAAGCATGTGCTCTCGGCCTCCAAGCTGCACGCCGATGACACACCGGTGCCGGTACTCTCGCCGGGCGAAGGCCAGACCCGGACCGGTCGGCTGTGGACCTACGTGCGTGACGACGGCCCTGCAGGCGACGAGACGCCCCCGGCCGTGTGGTTCGCCTACTCGCCCAATCGCCGGGGCGAGCACCCGCAACGCCACCTCGCGCACTTCAAGGGCGTGCTGCAGGCCGACGCCTTTGCCGGATTCGCACCGCTCTATCTAGGCGGCACCATCCAGGAAGCCGCCTGCTGGGCGCATGTGCGGCGCAAGTTCTACGACCTGCACAAGGCGCAGGCCTCGCCCCTGGCGGCCGAGGCGCTCAAGCAGATCGGCATGCTGTACGCGGTGGAAGAGTCTGTTCGCGGCAAACCGCCCGAGCTGCGCCGGGCCGAGCGGCAAGCGCGCGCCGGCCCCGTCTTGGTTGCGTTGCGCGCCTGGCTCGACGTCACCCTCAAGCAACTCTCGCAGAAATCGGCCCTGGCCGAGGCGATCCGCTATGCGCTCACCCGCTGGGACGCGCTCGTGCGCTACAGCACCAACGGGCGCATCGAGATCGACAACAACGCCGCCGAACGGGCGCTGCGTACGGTCGCCCTGGGGAGGAAGAATTACCTCTTCGCGGGCTCCGACGCCGGGGGCGAGCGCGCAGCGGCAATCTACAGCCTGATCGGCACGGCTAAGCTCAACGGCCTCGACCCCGAGGCTTACCTGCGACATGTGATCGGCCGCATCGCCGAGCATCCGGTCAATCGTGTCGATGAGCTGTTGCCGTGGAAGGTCGAACTGAAGGTGCTGGCTCCAGAGCAGAAGGCCGCTTGATGAAACATCCCAACACCGACCCGCTAGCAGCGCTCAAGAACGTGGATTGGCTGATCTCGAATGGTGGCGAGATCTCGCTCGGCGCCGTCGGGCCGGTGGAGTGTGCCGCCGTCGCGCGTGACGAGAGTGACTGCCTAGCGATGCTACAGCGCCGCGATGGCGAGTCCCTCTACCAGCTGCTGACTCGCCTCGATGCCGCCATCGCCCGTGCATGGGATGAGGGCGAGTTCACCGATGAGATCAACCCAAACCGCTGAATCACTTGCAAGACGCCGATCGTCGGACGCTTACGATGTACTCGAGCTGCTCCGGCGAGAGCTTGCGGGTGGGGTCGAACTTCTTGGTGGCGTAGCGCCATTGCAGTTTTTGCAGCGTGTCGGACATGGGGTTTCCTGTGGGGACGGCGAGGTGCCGCCCGGGAGATGTTTGATGGAGACTGTGGACCGGAGTTCGACAGTTACGCTCGCAAGTTCTTGTTTTTTATAGAGCGCACTTTCAAAAATGCCACTACAACAGCGCCAACTGCTCCGGCGCCGCTAGTTTTTCGATTCCTAATGCATGAAGTACCTCATGCTGTTCCGTGCTGAGCGTCGACACCCCTGTCACCGGCTCCCCGCCGTTCAGACGCACGCGGTGATGCTGAATGCGCTGCAGTTGCTCAAGCGCCCGCTCGGGCGTGTAGCCCACATCAG
>NZ_QKOE01000037.1 GCF_003226565.1 Parazoarcus communis SWub3 = DSM 12120
GGGTGTATGGGTCCTTCCTGCTGTTTGCCAAGCGTGCCGAGCAGAAGTACGGGGTGCCGGCACGCGAGATTCTGGTGGAGATGGGCCGGCGCGGCATGGTTGGCGGGCAGGAGGACATGATCGAGGACACCGCCATCACCCTGGCGAAGGCCAGACAAGGTGCCACGGTGTCCTGAGCGCAGCTTGCCCGGCCCATTCCGGAGGCCCGCCACCGGCGAGCCTTTGCAGATCAGCTTCGGGGGGCACCTGAATCCCCGAGGCTGAACGGGGCCCCGATGCCCGTCTGGCCCTGCGGGCGTTCCCGATTCAACGCCCTTTGTCGATGCGTACCTGATGCGTATCGAGGGGCGGGTTCGGCCTGCGAGGTCTGCAGGTCCGCAACACACGGCAAGGTCGCCCCGTCAGTGCGGCCGATACCCACGGAGGAAGACACGATGACGATGATGAAAGCCGCACGCCTGCATGAGATCGGCGGCAAGTTCTCGATCGATGAGGTGCCGGTGCCCAAACCCGGCAAGCATGATGTGCTGGTCAGGGTCGAGGCCTGTGGCGTGATTCCGAACCTGCGCAATGTGGTGACGCATTTCCCGACCTGGTATCCCTTCCTGCCCTTGCCAGCCTTGCCGGCGATCTTTGGTCTTGATGCGGCCGGCACGATTGCGGCCGTCGGCGACGGGGTGAGCTCGTTCAAGCCGGGCGAGCGGGTGTATGTGAACCCGGGCGTCGGTTGCGGCGAGTGCCGTCATTGCAAGCAGGGCGAACCGACCCGATGTGACGCCTATACCTTCATGGGCTACTTTGGCTTTGGCCCGGGGTCACAGGCCATCTTTGAAAAATACCCGTATGCCGGCTATGCCGAATACACCACCGCACCCGCGGCCAATCTGGTGCGTCTGCCCGCCGCGATGAAGACCGAACAGGCTGCGCGTTTCGGTTATCTGGGGACGGCCTATTCGGCCATTCGCAAATCCGGCCTGCGCCCGGGCCAGGACATCCTGATCCTGGGTGCAACCGGCACGCTGGGAGTGGGGGCGACCTTGCTTGCGCTGGCGTTTGGCGCTTCGCGGGTGGTCGTGGTGGCGCGCGACCCGGCTGCGCTGGATCGATTGGTCAAGCTCGACCCGCAGCGGGTCGTCCCCTTGTGCTGGGGCGCGCGCAGCATCCATGAGCAGGTCCGGGAACGGATTCCGGATGGCGTCGATGTCATGCTCGATACCCTGGGGGCAAAGGCACCGGCCGAGTTGTCGGTGGATGCCATGCAGGCGGTGGTGCGGGGTGGTCGCATCGTGCAGATCGGTGGGGTCGCAGGCCCGATCCCGATTGATCCGCACCCCTTCATGTGTGCCCAGTTGCAATACATCGGCTCGCTGTGGTTCACCCCGGCGGAGGGCGACGAGATGGCCAGCATGATTGCCGCCGGTACGGTGGATCTCGGCCTGCTGGAGTCGCGACCCTATGCCCTCGATCAGATCAATGAGGCGCTTGAGGACATCCAGACCCAGGCCAATGGTTTCACCAATTTCCATATCAAGCACTGAACGCCCATCGCGGGGGCAACGCGGGGGGCGTGTTGCTCCCCACGGAATCCTTCAGCACAGGAGAGATTGATCATGAACACGAACCGAGTCGTCACCGGCCACGATGGTGCCGGACAGGCTGATGTCCTGCTCGCAGGTCCGGTGCCTGGCAGTGAGGTTTTCGAGCATAGTCCGGGTTTTCACGCGGCGGTGGTGTGGACGACCCCGTCTTCACCGCACATCGAGGCACGTCCCGCGGACGCGGCACTAGGGCTTCAGTCGGTCATGCCTGCGCTGGGTGGAACCACCGCGATGCGGGTGACCTTTCCGCCGGATAGCCTGAGCACGGGTGAAGGTTTCGATCCGGAAAAGGCGGGCGCCGAGTTCGCCCGGCGCCTGCCTGGGCTAGCGGATACCTTCGAGCCGGACGGTTCCGGTTATCACCGTACCAGCACCATCGACTACGGCGTGGTGATCGAAGGGGAGATCTGGCTCGATCTTGGGAACGGCCGCGAGCAGTGCCTGCGCAAGGGCGATGTGGTGGTTCAGGTCGGTACCCGTCATGCGTGGCGCAACCGCAGCAATCAGCCGGCGCAGTTGTTCTTTGTGCTGATTGGGGCGCAGCGTTAAGCAGGTGCCGCCAGTGGCGGTACAGGGCGCGAGCGGGTGTTCGGCGCCCTGATGCACCGTTTCAGTTGGTCACCGTCCGGACATACGACAGTGGAGACATTCACTGCAATTGGTAGGGTGATCTGACCCTGAGCGAAGCCTATGGATTCTGCCGCATGGCCTTGACGATCACCCCGTTGCCGACCCCACAGATGAGACCGCCTTCCTTCGCCGTGGAATGAAAGCGTCAGGCCGCCTTGTCGGCGTTGGGTGTGCCAAGCAGATTGCTGCGCAGGATGACATCCACCGGACGACGGACGTGCTTCTGCAATACCTCCACCAGTTTGTCGGCATTGCGTGCCAGGGCGTGGTCGACGATTTGCTGGTGCTCGTTGTGCACATCGCGCGGACGTGGGCCGTCCAGTGCCGACAGCTTGCGGTAGCGCTCAGCCTGCAGGTGCAGGGTGGCCCTGAGCCGGATCAGGCGCGGTGAGGCACAGGCCGACACCAGTGCCTCGTGGAATTCGAAGTTGCGTCGCTCCCACTCCTCATAGACTTCGGCCGTTCTGGCGCCCAGGCGTTCTTCTGCCAGTGAAAGACGGTGAAAGCTGCTGACCAGCCGTCCTTCCCATTCGTCTCCGCCGTGAATCAGGCTTTGCCGTACCGCTTCACACTCGACCAGCGAGCGGACGTAGCTGAGATCTTCCAGATCCTCGACCGACATCGGGGCAACGGTAAAGCCGCGTTGTCCCTGAGCGACCACCAGCGAGTCCGATACCAGCAGTGCCAGCGCCTCACGCAAGGTTCCCGAGCTGACTGCGTAGCGCGTTTTCAGATGCTCCACCCGTAGTTTTTCGCCGGGTGCATGCACACCAAGCACGATATTGCGGCGGATTTCCCGGTACGCGGTTTCGATCAGCGTAGCGGGAGCGCCGTCATGAAGGGAGGCGCTGGAGGTGAATGAGGTGTCGAGCATCATCGTGGTCAGAGGCAGTCGCGTTCAGGAATCATCATAGCATCGGATTGGATGTTGACATCTTGAATAATAAAAGACAATCTACTTAAAAATTAATTTTACAAAAAAATCTCGAGAATTTATCGGCTGGATATCCGGCACTCAGGCCGGCTTGTCACGCCGTCATTCTTGGGATCTGGATCTGACAGGAGCGGACATGAGTCAAGACAATCCGGAAGTGGGTCTCAGCATCGACGTCGGTGGTATTCGTACCAACTATCACGATCTCGGTCGCGGTACGCCCGTGCTGATGATTCATGGTTCGGGCCCCGGTGTCAGTGGTTGGGTGAACTGGCGGATGGTCATGAACGATCTCGCACGGGATCGGCGCGTCATCATTCCGGACATGGTGGGCTTCGGGTTCACCGAACGCCGGCCGGGACAAGCTTATGATGTCGATACCTGGGTGGCGCAGCTCACCGGTCTGCTCGATGCGCTGGATCTGCCGCGGGTGGATATCGTGGGGAATTCATTCGGTGGTGCGCTTGCACTCAAGCTGGCCATCCGCCATCCGCAACGCTTGCGTCGCATCGTGCTGATGGGGAGTGCAGGCTTGCGATTCCCCATCACCGAGGGGCTGGAGGCGGTCTGGGGTTACGAGCCCTCGCTGGAAAACATGCGTGCCCTGCTCGACATATTTGCCTTCGACCGAGGGCTGGTCAATGACGAACTGGCGCGGCTGCGCTACCAGGCCAGCATCCAGCCGGGGTTCCAGGAGGCCTTCTCGGCCATGTTTCCCGCGCCCCGCCAGCGCTGGGTGGATGCACTGGCCAGTGACGAGACCGATCTGCGTGCGCTGCCACATGAAACCTTGCTGGTTCACGGCAGGGAGGATCGGGTGATTCCCCTCGACTCCTCGGTACAGCTGAGCCGGCTGATCCCGCGGGCTCAACTGCATGTGTTTGGCCGCTGCGGGCACTGGACCCAGATCGAGCAGGCTGCACGATTCGTACGTCTGGTCGGTGATTTCCTCGGCGAAGCGGGTGCAGACGAGCCGCGTGCGCTGAACTGAGCAAGGGTTTCAAACGGACCGCCGCTGGGCACGGCCCATCGGCGATGGACAACACCGGATCGCCGCAGGTCGGCAATTCACCGGAGAGAGCAGGATGGCAGATCAAGGTATCGAGGGGCGCTGGAACATCGTGTCGTGGCGGCAGGAATACGATGATGGGCGTGTTGTGCACCCGTTTGGCGAGGGGCTCGAAGGCTTCATCCATTACGCGGATGGCAGGATGTTCTGTGTGCTTTCGAAGAAGCCGCGCACGGCATTCACGACCGGTGGGCAATGGGATGCGTCGGATGCCGACAAGGCGGCCGCCTACAACGAGTATCTGACGTATGCCGGCGGCTACAGCTTCGATGGCGAAACAGTGACGCACCATATCGAGCTGTGCATCTTCCCGAACTGGCAGGGCAGCGCTCAACGACGCAAGGTCGTGCGCACCGGAGGGGATGAAATGACCCTGGTTGCGCGCATCGAGGAGGGGACGCCGGAAGCGCGTACCGCCATTCTCGCCTGGCGCCGGGCGCCAACCGCCGCCTGAGGACTTGTGAAGAAGTCGTAGCGAGCGGGTCGAGTGCGAGGCGCGATCGATGCGAACGACGAGACATATCAAATGGATCGGCGAGGAGTGAGCAAGTGAGCAACGCAGCAATCGATCCGCGCAGTGGATTTATTCACAAGTTCTGAGTGGGCGGAACAAAACATATTCCAGGAGACAAGACTGATGGCACAGGTTAAACGACTGGCCTATGTGCAGATCGAGGCGAGCGACCTCGACGCATGGCGTAATTTTGGCCGCGATGTGCTGGCCTGCGAGTTGGTGGAATCCGGCGATCCGCTGGATGTGCGCTTCAGGGTGGATGATCGTCCCTGGCGGATTCAGGTGACGTCAGGACCGCGCAACGACATTGTCGCGGTCGGCCTGGAGGTCGATTGTGCCGAGGATTTTGCCACTCTCCGCGAGCGTCTGATTGACAACGGTGTGACGGTGCGCAGCGGTGATGCCGAGGCGTGTGAAGCACGGGGTGTGCGCGAGTTGTTGTCCTTCAGCGATCCGGCAGGAATGGCGGTCGAGCTTTCGTATGGCTCGCTGCTGCGGCCGCAGCAACCTTTTCATGCGCCGATTGCGCATGGGGGCTTCGTCACCGGTGACCAGGGGCTGGGTCACCTGATGCTGGTGGTCGAGAATGTGGACGAGGTGCATCGTTTCTACTGCGAGATGCTGGGCTTCGTGACCAGCGATTATGTGTCCACACCCGACTACGGCGGACAGCGTGGCAACTTTGTGTTCATGCGTTGCAACCCGCGCCACCACTCGCTGGCCATCGGCTATCTGCCGCTGGGCCGCAGGCTGGGTCACCTGATGCTGCAGGTGCGTGACTTCGATGATGTCGGCCGTGGGCTGGACCGGGTGCTGCGTAGTCCCTTCCGCCAGACCCGCGCTCTGGGGCGCCACATCAATGACCGGATGTTCTCGTTCTACGTCGAGAGTCCGTCAGGGGTACAGGTTGAGTATGGCTGGGGGGGGCTGGAGGTCGAGGAGGGCAATCATGACGTCAAGACGTATGACGTCACCAGTGCATGGGGTCATCAGCATCTATTGAAAAAGTAGTACTGTTACGGACGTGGTCTGCCCTGTTCCAGGCAGGCCTCGAAACGGCAGCATCTGCGTGCCGAGCCCGGGAAGTTGTGGGACTTGATTGATGGTTGCGATGTGACGGGGTCTGGCGGGGCTCATGCCTGCGCCCTGAAGGTGGGTGGTGCAGAACCGCTTTTCCCGCTGTCGTATCCACACCGTTTCACGTCCGGCAGTTGGCCGCGGGCAGATCCGTAACAGAGCGGACTTCGGCATGCTTACCGACAGAGAACGGAGGAGAGCACGATGCAGTTGCAGGGGTTGATTCACGATCGATCGGCATTTGCCGGCATGCGTAGTTTCGAACGTTTTCAGACTCGCGATCTCGAGGAGGCCCGTCGCTGGGGAACCCGGGTGTTCTGCGAGAATGATCTGAGGAGCCTCGATGCGCGCAAGCCGGTCAATGCGCACATGGCCTATCGTCGCCTCAATGGAATTGGCATTGGGCGCATGAGCTACGGCGGGGAGGTCAACATCGAGCCCGGGCTGCTCGACACCTTCTATCTGATCCAGATGCCCATGTCCGGCAGCGAGCGTATCGAATGCGGCGGAGAGATCACGCAAACCTCGGCTGCACTGGGTAGCGTGCTCAATTCACACCGTCCGGTCCGGATTCGTCACGCCGAACGGACCGAAAAGCTGATCCTGAGAGTGGATCGCGACCTGCTTGACCGCCATTGTCGTCAGCATCTGGGTGGCAGCTTGCCAGACCCGGTGGTGTTCGACACGGCGATGCCCCTCGATACTGCGTCCGGCCAGCGCTGGATGCGCACCATGCACTGGCTGCTCGATACCCTGCAGGCCGAGTGCGACCCGGTCTCACCCCTGCTGGTGGCACAGATCGAGCAGATGGTGGTGACGATGTTGCTGGTGTGTCAGTCGCACAACTACACCCGGACCTTGTGCGAGGATTCGCGCACGGTGACGCCGGCCTTCATCAAGCGGGCAGAGCAGTACATCGAGGATCACGCGCACGAGCCGATCACCGTGGGTGACATGGCTGAGCACGTCGGTGTCAGCACCCGGTCCTTGTTCACCGGCTTCCGCAAGTATCGCAACACCTCGCCGATGCTGTACCTGAAAGAGGTGCGGCTGACCCGAGTGCGGGAACAACTCTTGCGTGCCCAGACAGGGCGAACAACGGTGACCGCAGTCGCCTATCAGTGGGGCTTTGGCCATCTGGGACATTTCACCACCGACTACAAGCGCCGTTTCGGCGAAAGCCCGTCCGAGACGCTGGCGCGCTGACCGTGGGGTGTGAAGTCTGGCGGCCTTTTTGAGGCGCGCAGGCTTGCCGGCGTTCTCGTGGGATTCGGATTGACGGGATTTGCAGGGTGGGGTGATGTCCATGCAGCAGGTGGCAAGGTATCAGCGTTCGGCGTTGTTCCAATCGAGCGATCTGGACGAGACGCGGCAGATCGTATCGGGACTGTATTGCGATCATCGCCTCGATCAGACCCGGGGGGGCGGCAGCCTGGCCTACCGCCAGGCCTATTGCCGTCTGGGCGATCTGGGCTTCAGCCGTATGGAGTACGGCGCCGATGTCCGTGTGGAGCCCGGCAGGCTGGGTGATTTCTATCTGATCCAGGTGCCCTTGAGCGGCGTGGATCACATGACGGCGGATGGCGTCAGGATCTGTTCCGATCCCGGTCACGCGTCGATTCACGCGCCAGGCAGTGGGCTGGGCATGCACTGGAGCGAAGACTGCCGCAAGTTCGTCGTGCGCATCGAGCGTGCCGCGCTCGAACGTCACGCCGCTGCCTTGTCGGGGCATGACATGTCGCGGACGCTGGCGTTCCGACCGGTGCTCGATCTGCAGGATGCTGGCGTACGATCGTGGGTGTCCACCGCGCAGCATGTGCTTGACCAGATCGACGGTAACCCGCGCTTGGCCGACGAGGCCTTAGTACGGGTGCAGTTCGAGCAACTGTTGATGACGACCCTATTGAGCTGGTTGCCCGGCAACTTTGCGCAACTGAGCCAGAGTGAGCGCCGTACTGTACTGCCGCGTCATGTCAAGGCTGCCGAAGAGTACATGCGTGCCCATCCGGAGCAGGCCTTGACCGTAGAGAGCCTTGCGCAAGAGGTTGGCGTCAGTGGCCGCACATTGTTTGAAGGCTTCCGGAAGTTCCTGGGCGTCAGCCCGATGCGCTATCTGCGCGATCTGCGCATGGACTGCGCCCGCCGTGATCTGCTGGACCCGGCCAAGCCGCGCAGCGTGACCGCAATTGCCACGCACTGGGGCTTCTATCAGCTCGGTCGGTTTGCCTGCGAGTACCGTCGGCGTTTCGATGAGCAACCGCACGAAACCATGGCGCGGGCGCGCTGAGCCGGACAAATCTGCACGCTTGTGGTGCGTTTGCGCACCGCAATGGTGAGTGCTTGTTTTTCCTGCATTTTCTGCACATCCGCCGCAGTCCTTGCATATTTCTTACCGTCGTAGTCAGTCAAATTGTGTCCGTCTCTGGTGTCGGAGACAGCGGACCAACCTACGACGGAGAAAACGGAAATGCGCAAGATCACCATCATCGGCGCCGGTCAGGCCGGGCTGCAACTCGGGATCGGCCTGCTGGCGAAGGGCTTTGAGGTCACCCTGGTGTCGAACCGCACGGCGGATCAGATCGGCAGCGGTCGAGTGATGTCCAGCCAGTCCATGTACGACATGGCTGTCGGCTATGAGCGCGAACTGGGGCTGGCCTTTTGGGATGGGGTTTGCCCGCCGATCTCCGGCGTGCATTTTCGCGCCGGGGATCGCTCGGGCCAGACTCCGATCGACTGGCGCTCGCCGATGGGGGCACCCGGGCAGTCGGTGGATCAAAGGATCAAGATGCCGGTGTGGATGGCCGAGTTCGAGCGTCGTGGAGGCCGTCTGTTGATCGAGGATGCCGGTGTGGCAGATCTCGAGCGCTACGCAGCCGGCAGCGATCTGGTCGTCGTCTCCACCGGCAAGGGCGAGGTCGGAAAACTGTTCGAGCGCGATGCCGAACGCAGCACCTTTGACCAGCCCTTGCGCACGATCTCGCTGACTTACGTTCATGGCATGAAGCCGCGCGATGACTACTCGGCGCTGAACATCAGCGTCAATCCCGGCATTGGCGAGTATGTGAATTTTCCTGCACTGACGCTCAGTGGCCCCTGCGACATCATCAACCTGGAGTGCGTGCCAGGCGGGCCGATGGACCGCTGGCATGAGGCGACCACGCCCGATGCGCATCTGAAGCTGGCCGTGGAACTGATCCGGGAATTCTTTCCGTGGGAGGCCGAGCGCTGCACGGACCTGCGTCTGACGGACGATCTCGGCACCTTGGTCGGCCGTATCACGCCGACCATTCGCAAGGCCGTCGGCCGCCTGCCGTCGGGGGCGACGGTGATGGGGATGGCCGATGTGCTGGTGCTCAACGATCCGATCACCGGGCAGGGGTCCAACAATGCCAGCAAGTGTGCGGCAGTCTATACCGCAGCCATCGCCGCACAGGGCGACAAGCCTTTTGATGAGGCCTGGATGCAGGCGACGTTCGAAGCTTACTGGGATTACGCGCAGTGGGTGACGCGCTTCACCAACACCCATCTGTTGCCACCACCCGAGCAGGTGTTGAAGGTGTTCTGTGCCTGCCGCGACAACCCGCGCCTGGCTGCCCGTGTCGCCAACGCTTTTGACGATCCGAAAAGCCTGGCGCCGTGGTACTACGATCCGGTCGAGGCCGACCGCCTGATCGAATCCTATGCAGTTGCGGCCTGAGGGGGGCGTATGGGTCGTATCTTCCCGCCCCCGTCTGGTCAAGGGCCGCTCGATATTCAGTCGGGGGTCGCATGATCGATCCGCGAGCGCTGCGTCGTGCCTTCGGACACTTTGCCACTGGCGTCACCATTGTCACCACACGTGACCGTGAGGGTGCGCCGGTGGGGGTGACGGCAAGCAGTTTCAATACGGTGTCCCTGTCGCCACCCCTGGTGCTGTGGAGTATTGGCCGAAGCGCCTACAGCTTCGACACCTTCTCCAGCGCCAGCCACTTTGCCATTCATGTGCTGGATGCGGATCAGCGTGCCCTGTCCGACCGTTTTGCGCGTGCGTCGTCTGACAAGTTTGCAGGTGTTCGTCTGGCGCAGGGCGAAGGGGGCGTGCCCTTGATCGACGGTATCCAGACCGTGTTCGAGTGCGAAACGGCACAGCGTCACGACGGTGGCGACCACCTGATCCTGGTTGGTCGGGTGTTGTCGTTCCGGCTGCCGTCGCATGAGGCCGATCCCTTGTTGTTCCACTGCGGCCGATATGCCGCGATGGATCGCAGTGACCGGATGCTGGCCTGACGCTCCGGTTCGACGGCTCGTGCTCCCTTGCCCTGTTCGTTCAGTGATTTGTGCACTGACGGGATAAACCCGGTACGCAAGGGAGCGCCGAGCCCGGAGGCCCTACCTAGGATGAAGCCCTGAACTGCACACCGCACAGGCGGCCGGGGCAGGGCACCAGAACGTGATACAGGAGAATGACATGTCAGCAGACGAACCGATCATCCGTCGCCGAGTGGTGAGTGGGGGTCACGGGATCAGTGATGCGCGCACGAACAACGCGAAGACGCAAAGCCAGTACCAGCCGTACAAGGATGCGGCGTGGGGTTTCATCAATCACTGGTACCCGGCGGTGTTCAGCAAGGAGTTGGGCG
>NZ_QKOE01000038.1 GCF_003226565.1 Parazoarcus communis SWub3 = DSM 12120
AGCTCACCGCCACCACCTCGGTGGCCACCCCCGCTTCCTTCAGGCGCACGGCTTCTTCCACCGCGATCTCGTCGAACGGGTTCATGCTCATCTTCACGTTGGCAATATCCACGCCGCTACCGTCCGCCTTCACGCGAACCTTCACGTTGTAATCCACCACGCGTTTGACCGGGACCAGAATCTTCATCTGTCGTTTCTCACTTGCAAGCTGATCGTCACTTCATTTTCTGCGCCATGTAGCGCACGATCAATCCGAATACTGCAACCGGCTTGTCGCCTCTCTCACCTTCCACCACCACATTCCAGTCCGCCTGCCCGCCCTCGGGCCAGGGCGTCCATCGTGCCAGGCTGATGCGCGCCCTCACCCGGCATCCGGCGGGTGCCGGCGACACGAAGCGCACGCGGTCAAGGCCGTAGATCACCGCCATGCCTGCGCCCTCGACCCGGACCACTTCCAGCATCGACGCTGCAGCGGCCGAAATCACCAGAAAGCCGTGGGCAATGGTGCCGCCAAAGGGTGATTCGGCGCGGGCGCGATCCACGTCCACATGAATCCACTGGCGGTCGCCCGTGACCTCGGCAAAACCGTCGATGACGGGTTGCGCCAGCGTCAGCCAGCGCCCGACCGCGACCTCCTTGCCAACCGCGCGCGCCAGTCCATCATGCAGATCGAGCTGCACCGCTTGCACACCGGAATCCAGCCGATCCATCAAAAAGCGCTGTCGTCGAAGCGGGTCAAGGCCCCGCCCGCCTCGCACACGGTCGCCGCGTGGGCTGCAGCCTGCGGGCCGACCGTCGCCAGATAGAAGCGGGCCAGTTCCACCAGGCTGGAATGGTAAGCAGCATCGCCCTCGCCTTCGACCAGCCTTCTGCGTGCCGCCTGCGCCGCGCGCGCCAGTTGCCAGCCACCGACCACCGTCCCCAGCAGGTACAGGAAAGGCACCGCACCGGCGAGCACATCGGCGATGCGATCCTGGCCATTGGCCAGCACCCAGTCGGTCGCCGTTTCCAGCGCATCCACGGTTTCGGCGAAGGCATCGGCAATGTCGGCAAGCGCTTCGTCTTCGCGCAGCGCCATGGCGGTGGCGCCGAGGTCGGCAATCAGTTCGCGCAGCGTTGCGCCATTCTCACGCAGGATCTTGCGGCCAATCAGGTCGTTGGCCTGGATGCCGGTGGTGCCTTCGTAAATGGTGATGATGCGGGCATCGCGGAAGAACTGGGCGATGCCGGTTTCCTCGACGAAACCCATGCCGCCGAACACCTGGATGGCCTCGTCGCAGACATCGTTGCCGATCTCGGTGCACCAACCCTTGGCCACCGGCATCAACAGGTCGACATAACGGCGGTACTTGTCGGCAACGGCCTTGTCCGCGCTGTAGTGGGCAAAGTCGAACCAGCCCGCAGCGGTGTACAGCAAGGCACGCATCGCCATGACCCGCGCCCGCATGCCCAGCAGCATGCGCTTGACGTCGGGGTGGTGGAGGATGGGCTTGCCGGATTCGCCGGTTACGGCGTCGCGACCCTGCACGCGGTCGCGGGCGTAGTTGAGCGCAAACTGGTAAGCACGTTCGGCCAGCCCTGCGCCCTGCACCCCAACGCCGAAGCGTGCCTCGTTCATCATGATGAACATCGTCTCCAGTCCGCGATTGGGCTGCCCCACCAGATAGCCCACTGCCCCGCCATTGTCGCCATAGCTGAGGGTGCAGGTCGGACTACCGTGGATGCCCATCTTGTGCTCGATGGAGATGCAGCGCACATCGTTCCTGTCGCCCAGGCTGCCGTCGGCATTGACCAGATACTTGGGTACGATGAACAAGGACAGCCCCTTCACCCCCGTCGGCGCATCGGGCAGGCGGGCCAGCACCAGATGCACGATGTTGGGCGTCAGTTCGTGCTCGCCGTAGGAGATGAAGATCTTCTGGCCAAACAGCCGGTAGCTGCCATCGGCGGCCGGTTCGGCACGGCTGCGGGTGGCGGCAAGATCCGAACCGGCCTGCGGCTCGGTCAGGTTCATCGTGCTCGCCCACTCGCCGCTGACCACCTTGTGCAGCCAGGTCTGCTTCTGCTCTTCGGTGGCGGCAATCAGCAAGGCCTCGGCCTGGCCGACGTTGAGTTGCGGCAACATGGTAAACGCCATGTTGGTGGAGAACCACATCTCCCACACCGGGGTGGACACCAGCTTGGGCAGGCCCTGGCCACCGAATTCGGTCGGCAGCGACAGGCCGATCCAGCCCGATTCGCTGAACTGGGTGTAGGCCTCCTGCCAGCCATCGGGCGCAATCACCTTGCCCTCTTCCAGCCGGCAACCTTGCTCGTCGCCCTGGCGGTTGATCGGCGCCAGCACGCCGGCCGCGAACTTGCCCGCCTCTTCCAGGATGGCAGCGACCAGGTCAGGCGAGGCGTCCTCGCAACCCGGCAGCGCGCCAACCGCGTCGAGCCCGGCCAGCTCCTTCAGGATGAACTGCATGTCCCGCAGCGGTGCGGTGTAGTCGAACATGATGGATGTCTCCTCGTCCCGATGCCTGTCGTGACTTTTTTCGGTTCGGGTTTATTCGCAGGCGGCGCGAATGTCCTCGGGGATCGGCACGGCCTTGATGCGCAGCGGATTCTCCGGGTCCTGGATGGCAAACACCCGCACTTCGCGGCCTTCGCACAGCACGGTGTCGCCGCGGCGGGCAACGTGGCGCATGACAAAGCTCTTGCCCCGCCACTCCTCGACCGAGGACTCGATCTCGATGTCCTCGCCGTAGGTGGCCGAGTTCATGAACTTGCCCTGCACGTCCACCAGCGGCGTGCCGATGATGCCGCGCTGGGCCTTGGTCTCGCGCCAGCTGGGGATGCCGCAAGCCGTGAAGAACTCGCGGCTGGAGGTGTCGAACCACTTGAAATAGTTGGCGAAAAAGACGATTTCCGCCGGGTCGCAGTCCGAAAACGCGATGCGCATGCGATAGATGTTGCTACGGGCCATGGTCGTGTCGATATCGGGTTGAAAGGGTTCAGCGTGGCGCCAGGCGCACAGCGCCGTCAAGCCGGATGGTTTCGCCATTGAGCATCACGTTGTCGACGATGCTGACCGCGAGCTTGGCGAACTCGGACGGCTCACCGAGGCGCTGCGGGAAAGGTGTGGCCTCGCCGAGCGACTTCTGCACCTCGGGCGGCAGACCGCGCATCATCGGCGTAATGAACAGCCCAGGCGCAATGGTCATCACCCGGATGCCGAAGCGTGCCAGTTCGCGTGCGATCGGCAGCGTCATCGACACGATGCCGCCTTTGGACGCCGAATAAGCGGCCTGACCAATCTGCCCGTCATAGGCAGCCACCGACGCAGTGTTGATGATGACACCGCGTTCGCCGTCGGCCTGCGGCGCGCCCTTGCTCATGGCTTCCGAGGCCAGCCGGATCATGTTGAAGGTGCCGACCAGATTGATCTGGATGCAGCGCGCAAAGTCGCCCAAAGGCATCACGCCATCCTTGGGCAGCACCTTGCCCGCGGTCCCCACGCCTGCACAATTGACCAGGCCCTGCAGGCCGCCGAAGCGGCTCAGTGCGGTGTCCACCGCGACCTTGGCGTCCGCCTCGTCGGCGACGTTGGTGCGGCAGAAGACGGCGCGCTCGCCCAGTTCCGCAGCCAGCTTCTCGCCCTGCTCGACATTGAGGTCGGCAATGACCACGCTGGCGCCCTGTGCATGAAAGGCGCGCACGGTCGCCTCGCCCAGACCGGAGGCGCCACCCGTGACGATGAAGGTATTGTTGTCGAATTTCATCTGCGGCTCCCGTTCAAGCGACGTTCTCGACCACGATCGCCACCCCCTGCCCGCCACCAGCGCAGGCGGACGACACGCCGAACTGCGCACCGGCTTCCTTCAGCTCGCGCGCAACCGTCGTCGTCAGACGCACGCCCGACGCCCCCAGCGGATGACCGATGGCGATCGCGCCACCGTGCACATTGCCGCGCTCGGGGTCGAAACCAAGCTCGCGCTGGCAGGCCAGGTACTGCGCACCAAAGGCTTCGTTGATCTCGATGCGGGCGAGGTCGCCGACGGTCAGGCCGGCCGTCTTTGCCGCGGCGCGGATGGCCGGCGCCGGACCGATGCCCATGATTTCCGGCGGCACCGCCACCGCTGCACCGGCCACGATGCGGGCCAGCGGTTTGACACCATTGGCGCGCACCCAGTCGCCACTGGCGACCAGCACCGCCGCGGCGCCATCGACGATGGCCGAGCTGTTGCCACCGGTCTGCACCCCACCGAAGGCCGCCTTCAACTTCTGCAGGGTTTCGAAGGAGGTCGCACGCACATGCCCGTCACGCTCGCAGCGTTCGGCACGGTCAGCCAGCTTGAGGCTGCGGCTGTTGTAGCCCTCCAGATCCCACTTGCTGTTGACCACGGCGCTGACTTCGCCGTCGAAGTAACCGGACTCCCAGCCTGCCACCGCGCGCGAAAAGCTCAGCTCGGCAAACCGGTCCACTTCTTCGCGGCTGATGCCGTAGCGCTTGGCCAGATTCTCCGCGGTGTCACCCATGCTGCCGCCAAACGAGGTGTCCTTGGTCGCTTCCCACAGGAAGTCGCGAAAATCCACCTGCCCCATGCGGAAGCCGGCACGATGGGTGTAAGCCGCAACCGGATTGCGCGACATCGACTCCGTCCCCACCGCCAGGGCCACCTTGGCCTTGCCCAGCTTGATCTGGTCGGCCGCAGTCAGGATGGCTTCGAAGCCGGTACCGCACAGACGCTGCACCAGCACGGCCGGCACATTGGGATTGACGCCGGAATACAGGCCGATCTGGCGCGGCATGAAGTAGGCATCGAAGCTGGCCTGCGCCATGTTGCCGGCAATGATGGCCTGCACCGCCGAGGCCGGAATACCGCTCTTCTCGAACAGGGCGCGGGCAGCGTAGATGCCGAGGTCGGTGGGCGAGACATCGCGCAGCACGCCGTTGTAGTCGGCAAACGGGGTGCGCTGACCGGCCACCAGCCAGATGTCGTCGTAGGAGGTCGTCAGTGCGGCAGCTTCGGATGCGAGATAGGGGTTGCTCATTTTTGGGGTCCCTTGCCTTTGCGGGTGAGGAAGTGGCCAATGCGCTCGGCCACTTCGGGGCTGGTCTGAGTCAGTGCGGCAGTCAGCGATTCGACAAAGAAGCCATCGTCGGTCGCCATGTTGTCGATGCGGGAGATCGCGGACACCATGGCCCAGTTGGCCATCGGCGCGTTCTCGGCGATACGGCGGGCCAGTTGCTGAGCCTTGGCCAGCGACTCGCCAGGGCCGACCAGGTAGTGGGCCAGCCCCAGGCGCAGGCCTTCGTCGGCATCCAGGATGCGACCGGTCAGCATCATTTCGCACATGCGGCCGGGGCCAATGATCTTGGCCACTCGAACCGAGGCGCCACCGCCGACAAAGATGCCGTGCCGGCCTTCCGGCAACTGATAGATCGTATTGGGCTCGGAAACCCGCACATGGGTGGCCGTCGCCAGTTCCAGCCCGCCGCCGATCACTGCGCCCTGCATGGCGGCGATGACCGGAATGCCGCCATTCTGGATGCGGTCGAAAATGCGGTGCCAGCCGCGCGAATGCTGCATCACCCCAAACGGCTCGCGATGCTGATGCTCGGAGAGATCCAGCCCGGCGCAGAAGTGATCGCCCTCACCCGCCAGGATGATGGCCCGTGTGCCCTCAGGAGTGGCGATCAGCGCCGCCTCCAGCGCTGCCAGCAAGCGGTCGCTGACCGCGTTGCGCTTGTCCGGACGCGCCAGGGTGATGGTATAGATGTTGTCATCGACCGAGGTCTTGACCAGTTGTTCGCTCATGCTCGTTTTCCTTGGGGATCAGAGTGCGGAGTGGACGGTGATCACCGTCTTGTCCACCACGTCTTGATACAGGTACTCAACCAGATCGGCGCGCCGGGTCAGCACCATGCGCTGGTTGATGTAGCCCTTGTCGGTGATCTCGCCCGCCTCCACCGACGGCGGCTCGGCCATCAGCAGTGCGCGCGACGGGTAGGTCGATGACCCGCCGCCGATCTGTTTCATCAATGCCATGCCCTGGCGCACGCGCTGACGCACAGCCGGGTTCATCAGCAGGTCGATCAGCGGCGCATCGGGCGGCAACTCGGGGCACAGCGTGCGGCACTCGGGAATATTGGGGAACACCAGGAAGCCGATCTCGTCGCGATCATGGCCGGTCACCACGATGTCCTGCGCCACCGGCTTCATCGCGTCGATGCCTGCGACGCGCAGCGAGCCGACATGCACCCAGGTTCCGGTCAGCAGCTTGAAGTCCTCCCCCACCCGGCCGTCAAACACCAGGCCCTTCTCCGGATGTGCCTCATCGACGAACTCGACCGCATCGCCAATCATGTAATAGCCCTCGTCATCGAAGGACTTGGCGGTGATGTCGGGCTGCTTCCAGTATCCGGGGAAGACGTTCGGCCCCTTCACCCGCACTTCCAGCTTGTCTGCCGAGGGCACCAGCTTGAGCGCGGTACCGGGGATGGGCACGCCGATCACCCCCGGGCGTTCGGCCTCGAAGTGGCAATCGGTGCACATCGGCGCGGTTTCGGTGGAGCCCCAAGACGACACCATGGTCACCTTGTGGCCAGTGGTCTTCTCCGACAGATCCTCCAGCGCCTCCCACAGGTGGTGCGGCAGTGCCGCGCCCGCGTAGAAGATCAGGTTCAGGCGGCTGAAGAAGGTCTCACGCAATTGCTTGTCCTCGCGCAGCAGCGGCACCAGCATGTCATAGGCGCGAGGCACGTTGAAATACACCGTGGGGGCGATCTCCTTGAGATTGCGCACCGTCTTTTCCAGGCCGGCCGGCGTCGGCTTGCCATCGTCGATCCAGATCGTGCCACCCCAGCGCAGGATCATGTTCAGGTTGTGGTTGCTGCCGAAGGTGTGGCTCCACGGCAACCATTCCACCAGCACCGGGCGATTCTCCCTCAGGAAGGGCCAGACCAGTTCCTTCGCCAGCTGATTGGAGCACAGCATGCGATGGGTGTTGATCACCGCCTTGGGCACCCCGACCGAGCCCGAGGTAAACAGGAACTTGGCGATGGTGTCCGGCGTGATGCGTGCAAAGGCCGCCATCACCGCAGCTTCGTCGGCCGCTACCTCGATCTCGGCAAACGGAATCGTGCCCTCGGTCGGCTGGCTGTTGCCACCGGCCACGACCACCCCATCGTGCAACTCGCGGATCGCAGCCAGGGCCGGCGCAAACTTTTCAACCGGGTCTGCGTAGATCACACCCGGGCGCAACAGCTCGATATTGCCCTTCAGTTTGGCGTGGTCCTTCGACATCAGCGAATTGCCCGACGAGATCGCCGACGACGGCACACCAATGTGCATCGCGGCCAGCATCAGCAATGCATGCTCGATCGAGTTGTCCGACAGGATCACCACCGGACGCTCGGCCGACAGGTTCTGGCCCAGCAACCAGGTGGCAATCGACACCACCCGGCGACGGGTTTCGCCCCAGCTCATCTTGCGCCACTCACCAGTGGCATCGCGTTCGGCCAGGAACAACGCATCCGGCGTTTCCGCCGCCCACTGCTCCAGCCACTCTCCAACACAACGCGCGTAACTGTCGGGAAGCGGAATCCCGGATCGCAGGATACGCGCCCCATCCTCTCGCGTTTCGACATTGACGACCGGCTTGGCGAACATCCGGTCGATGTCACGAATCACCTTGTCCATAGGATTCCTCTTCCCGTCCAGTCGTCTTACTTGGTCATCAGCTTGTAGGCGCCGTTTTCCACCTTGACCAGCACGCGTGCGCGCTCGTCATGGCCGAAATGGTCGGTCGGGCTCATGTTGAACACACCATGCACACCGACGACATCCTTGCTGCCTTCGATGGCATCACGCAACGCTGCGCGGAACTCGGCGGTGCCCGGCTGAGCCTTGGCCTTGGCGGCCGGCACGGCGGCGGCGATCAGTGCATAGGCGTCCCACAGGTGACCGCCCTGGGGGCCGAGCGAACCCGCACCGTACTTGCCTTCATAGGCGGTGACGTACTCCTTGATCGAGGCCTTCAGCGGATGGCTGTCCGGCAGTTGATCGCCAACGATGATCGGGCCGGTCACGAAGATGCCGCCTTCCAGCGCCTTGCCGCCCACACGCAGCACGTCACGGCCAATGGCGCCGTGGGTCTGGTAGATGCGGCCCTTGAAGCCACGCTCGACCAGCGTCGAATGGGGCAGCGCCGACGGCGTGCCCGACGCGACGATCAGCACCGCATCCGGCTTGGCTGCGACGATCTTGACCGACTGGCCCATCACCGAGGTATCGGCGCGGTTGAACTTCTCGGTGATCGCAATGGTGATCCCCTTCTCTTCGGCGGCCTTCTTCATCTCGGCCATGAAACTCTCACCGTAGGGGTCGGCAAAGCCGATCATGCCGATGCTCTTGACGCCGTTGGCAACCATGTCTTCGGCGATGGCGCCGGCCATGATGCCGTTGTGCTGGGGCATGCGGAACACCCAGTGACCTTTCTCCGGCGGCAGATTCATCGGCGCCAGGGCCAGCAGCGGGGTCTTGGATTCGACCGCGATTTCGGTCACGGCCAGCGAGTTGGACACGGTGGACGAACCGATCAGGACATCGACCTTGTTTTCATCAACCAGCTTCTTGGCGTTCTTGGAAGCCTGGGTCGGATCGGTCGCATCGTCGAGCAGGATGTAGTTCACCTTCTCGCCGGCAATGGTGGTCGGCAGCAGGGCCAGGGTGTTCTTCTGCGGCGCACCCAGAGCTGAAGCCGGACCCGTGGCAGAAACCGTGATGCCCACGTTGATGTCGGCCCAGGCCGGCAGCGAGAAGAGGGATGCCACCGAGACGGCTACTGCGAGTTTCTTGAGTTTCATGTTTCCTCCTAAGGATGGATGGCGGACACCATGTCCGCTGTTTCACATTGCCGGCGACATTGACTTGCCGCTCTTGTGCGTTTGCTGCCGTTATCCTTTACTGCTTCGTTTCATCTAAACGCCGGAGACACCCCCGGCACTGCATCAGGTCGCCAGCATTTCCTGATGCTTCCCGCCCAGACCGAGGTAGGCCTCGATCACCCGCGGGTCGTCCTTCAACTGCGCCGCCGGCCCCTCCATCGCCACCTGCCCGGTCTCGAGCACATAGGCG
>NZ_QKOE01000039.1 GCF_003226565.1 Parazoarcus communis SWub3 = DSM 12120
TACGCGGGGATGCATCATCACGTCTCCAGTGGGTTGTGGCTGACACGGTATCGGGCGTACGATTCCCAGACAGCGCGCTGGCTCTCGAGGGATCCTATTGAGGAGGAGGGGGGCGTCAATCTATATGGGTATGTCGGGGGGAACCCGCTGAGCTATACGGACCCCCGAGGATTGAACCCTGTTGCTGGAGCCATTGCAGGGGCGGAGGTTGGTACGGCGGTGTTTCCCGGCCCCGGTACTATCATTGGGGCGGGTGTGGGGCTGCTGGGTGGATATTTGATTGCTGACCAATTTGGCAATCTGATTTTTGCGAAACCAAAACCAGGGTCCAAACCGAAAGGATGCCCAACGGGAACCAAACCGATAGACCAAATACCGGGGCTAGACAAGGACGATGTCCACGGGATTAAAGACGGCGTTGGTGCTGGACCTAGGGATTGGACTGGAATTGCACCAAATGGGGACGTTATCACCGGAGATGGAAATGGGGATGCCGTGAATCATGGGCCGTACCGCGATTATTTGCCGTAAGAGAGAGCAATGTACCCATTTCGTTTTGAAGTTTCCTTGCGAGTTTTTAGTAAGTCCGTTGAGCCGACCGAGATAGCTGCGCAGCTTGGCCTAGCACCGAAGTGGAAACATAAAATTGGTGAGCAGAGAACAACTCCTAAGGGCGATCCTCTTGATGGGGTTTATGACTCCAGTTACTGCTCATTCTCTCTGATTAGACTAGGTGAGGAGGAGTTGCATGAGATGCTCAGTCGAACTGCTGACGAGCTTTTCCCGCATAAAGACCTCTTCTGTCGAATCCGAGCCGAAGGCGGTCGTACGGAGTTTTTTGTTGGTTGGTACTCCACGGGAAACTCCGGCGATGAATTGAGTTGTAGCTTGTTGGGAAAATTGGGCGAGCTACAAATTGACTTGGCCCTTGATGTCTATGGGGAGTGAGCAGGGTCATCGAACTCGAATGACATGTGGAGTTCCCAGGATTTAGTGGAGACCTTTGCCTTGTTGCTCGAAGTTGGCCTCGAAGTCATCAGGGCTGACACCCGATAGATGCGAGTGTTTGCGCGTTCGATCGTAGAAAGTCTCAATGTAGTTAGAAATATCTTCCGTTGCGAGTGCGCGGTTTTTGTAGATGTGCTTCTTGATGAGTTCCTTAGGGTCATCGCACTCGAATGACATGGACTTCTTGAGAGCTTTCGTCCAGTGGGTTGTGGCTGACACGGTATCGGGCGTACGATTCCCAGACAGCGCGCTGGCTCTCGAGGGATCCTATTGAGGAGGAGGGGGGCGTCAATCTATATGCCTATGTGGGTGGGAACCCGATCTCGTTCGTCGATCCCGAAGGTTTGGTTCGCGGAACTAACTCTGTCGAGCGCTACTTCTGGCAAAACGTCATGAAGGGTGACTTCGAGGAAGCGGCGCTTTCCGCCGGCAACCTGGAGTCGAAGTTCGTACAACAGTGCGTTAAGGATCGCGGGAATGACCTAGTCAAGGCGCTGAAGCAGAGCGGCAAGGGTGGCGGGGCGAGATCCGGACAGCACGGAGCGCCATACAACCAAGCAGGTAGTCAATTGATCCGTGAAGGCAACCAGATAGGTGGCGAGTTGGGGAGTGCCTTCAAGGACGTGGGTAAGCAACTGATTGAGTACGGTCGTGGGATCAATCACTACTAGGGTGAAGAAATGATCGATGAGAGATTCTCGGCGCCTGCGTTCACGGGTGCAGGGCTAGGCTCTACAGCGTCCCGCGACCTGTCGAAGCAGCTACAGGCGGAGTTGGAGCGTGATCTGATGGGTCTGGTCGGCCCAGCTATGCGCTCTGCGGTGGCGAAGCTCAACCATATGGGCCACAAGTTGTCTCTCGCTGAGGAACCTACGTCATCCTCCATCGCGTTTCGAGAGCAATCCGGAGGAGCTGTCGTCTTTGTGGTCGCTGCTGACATTGTTGTCAGCGTCGGATATCCGGACACGACGGATTTGATCGACTTGTAAGAGCCTGGTAGGTTGGGCTGAGCCTGCGAAGCCCAACGCCCTCGGGTTCCTTGGATGTAGCCGTCAAGTTCAAGTCCCAGCATGCACCGCAAAAATGGCAACCATGTTCACCCACGGCATCCGCTTCGAAGTCGCCCAGGACGTTCTGGGCACACTTCTCGCCCACTGGTCCGAAGCGGCGGCTCAGGCGCAGGACGCTGCAAACCCCGATCCCGGCCGGCTGGCCGAGATCGAGGCCGAACAGCGCAAATTGCGAAACCTCCTCCATGCCCTCGACCCCCGCGACATGGCGCAAATCGAGTCCGTGATCGCCGAGCACGCGCCGCTGGCCCGGCGGCTTTATGCAGCCGTGTGAGCCCAGCGGCGCGTGTCCACTGCCTGCGGCAAATCCCTTCAGCCGCCGATTGCGGCCATGAACGGCGGGCGATCCCGCCACCCGTTGGAAACTGTCACACACCACGCAACTGGCGTTGCAGGGCGTAAAACCCCGTGGCGACGGGGTTTTACGCTGTTAGACACCGATCCGTTGAGCGTCAGACACCTATCCCCATAAAATGGCACAAGCCATTGATGGGGAAGGACGAATCATGCCAAGACAGCGCGGAACAGGCAAAGGCGAGTCGGCGCGCATCACCTTGCGCTTCGAGCCCGAGGAATTGGCCTACTATGGCAAGCGAGCGAAGGTGGCCGGGGTGAGCACATCGGCCTTCATCCGCCAGCGCCTGCTTGAAGGCGTGGTCGCGGAAAGCCTCGCCAACATCGAAGTGCGCCTGGAGGCACTGATGCAGCAAATCCAGACGGTGAGCGGTGGCCGAGGCGGTGCGACCAGCGACGATCTGCTGCTGTCGGTGTTCACCAGCGAGGCGCTGCTGGCTACCGTGGTGCAGTCCCAAGACCCGCAGACCCTGTACAGCGCACAAGAGGCCGCCAAGGCCAAGCTCAAGCGACTGAAGGCGGCTGCTGTTGCGGCGGCGTAAATCCCTCGGCCGGGCCTGGCCGGCTCAAGGCATCAACAGCTCGTAAACTGCCACGCCCAGGGCCTGGGCGATGCGCTCGATGTTGTCGATGGAGACATTGCGCACCTGGCGCTCGACGTGGGCGGCAAAGGTGCGATGCAGCCCGCACTCGAAGGCCAGCGCCTCCTGCGACCAACCCAGATCGCGGCGCAGCCGGATCATGTTGGCGGCCAGTATCGCGCGCGCCGAAACGGCGTCGGCGGGGGCGGTGGCACGGGCGGCGGCAGGCATGCAAGCCATGTTGCCGGCGGCGTAAATCCGTAGAAATTTGGCGGCATAAATTGGCGTCGGAATTTGGCGTCGAGCGGTTGACGAAGAAGGGGCCCGACGGGCAGGGCTACCGCAGCTACTCGCTTGTCGTTGACCACTCCAGAATGATGTTCACGATCAAGCACTTGCGACACCCCTGTTCACTGAATCGCCCCGGGTTTGATGGAGGCTCCAACTCTTGAGAAGATAGAGCCATGAAGAAGTCAGTGAAGTTCTCCCCCGAAGTGCATGAGCGGTAAGCGCCCGGCGAACTCATCTGTTCATGGGTCTGTAGCCCGCTGAAGATGGTGTCCACCAATTTCGATGGTGGACACTATGGACGTCGTTATCCCGCGCCGGACCCGGCGCACGCACAGCGAAGCCTTCAAACAGTCGGTCATCTCGGCCTGCATCGAACCCGGAGTTTCCGTGGCAGGGGTGGCGCTGGCCAACGGGCTGAACGCCAAGCAGGTGCGCCGCTGGATGCGTGAGCGCGGCGTCAAACCGCCCAGTTGTCGGCGCTCGGAGGCGGTCGCGGTCAGTACCGCGGCGCCGGCGAGCTTCGTGCCGGTCATGCTCTCGCCTGCTGTGGCACCGGTGATTCGCCTCGAAGTGCAGCGCGGTGCTGCGCGTGTCAATCTCGAGTGGCCGGCTGAGGCGGCTGGTGCCTGTGGTGCCTGGCTGCGCGAGTGGCTCGCATGATCCGCATCGAGGCCCTGTGGTTGTCGGCCGTCCCCTTGGACATGCGTGCGGGCATGGACACGCTGCTCGCGCAGGTGGTGCGCGTGTTCGGTGAGGCCCAGCCGCATCACGCCTACCTCTTCAGCAATCGGCGCGGCATGCGCTTGAAGGTGCTGGTCCATGACGGCTTCGGGGTGTGGCTCGCATGCCGGCGCTTGAACCAGGGCCGCTTTCACTGGACCGATGGACAGGGCGGTATCGCACTTACCCGGGTGCAGTTTGATGCGCTGGTGCTCGGGTTGCCGTGGCAGCGGTTGAGTGACGACGACGTGATCCGGATACTCTGAGCGAATGCCATCGGCGAATCCCCCGATGGCGCGACGGGACACGCATTGGGCATGATTCATCCATGCCGCTGCCCGCCGACCTTGATCAACTGGATGCTGACACCTTGCGCCGCCTGCTCATCGAGCAGGAGCGCGAGCTCGTGTGGCGCCAGACCAAGATCGAGCGGCTCACGCATGAACTGGCGCTGCACAAGCGGCATCGCTTCGGCGTGCGTGCCGAGCGTCTGTCCGCCGAGCAGGCGCAGCTCTTCGAGGAAACTGCCGAGGCCGATCTGGCGGCGATGAGCGAAGAGCTCGAGCAACTGCAGCCGGACACCGCGAAGAGCCCGGCGCCCAAGGGCCAGGCCCGACGCAAGCCGCTGCCGCCGGAGTTGCCGCGCACCGAGATCCGTCACGAACCCGAGTCGACCACTTGCGCCTGTGGTTGCCCGATGCGCCGCATCGGCGAGGATGTGGCCGAGAAGCTCGACTACACCCCGGGCCACTTCACCGTCGAACGCCACATCCGCGGCAAGTGGGCGTGCGCTTCGTGTGAGACCCTCGTGCAGGCGCCGGTGCCGGCGCACATCATCGACAAGGGCATCCCGACCGCCGGCTTGCTCGCCCAGGTGCTGGTGGCCAAGTACCAGGACCATCTGCCGCTGTACCGCCAGGAAGGTATCTTCGGTCGGGCCGGGTTGGCGATCCCGCAATCGACGCTGGCCCAGTGGGTGGGTCAGAGCGGCGTGCATCTGCCTGCAGCCGCTGGTCGATGCGCTCAAGGCCGAGTTGCTCGCTCACCCCGTGCTGCATGCGGACGAAACGCCGGTGGCGATGCTCGACCCGGGGGCGGGCAAGACGCACCGCGCCTACCTGTGGTCCTACAGCGTAGGGGCCTTCGATCCGATCAAGGCGGTGGTCTATGACTTCGCAGAGAGCCGCGCGGGCCGTCACGCCCAGGCGTTCCTGGGTGAGTGGCGCGGCACGCTGATCTGCGACGACTACGCCGGCTACAAGGCACTGATCGGCCAAGGCGTGAAGGAAGCCGGCTGTATGGCGCACGCGCGGCGCAAGTTCTTCGATCTCACCGCCCAAGGGCAGAGCCAGATCGCCAGCGAGGCGCTCGAAGTCATCGGTGAGCTTTACGGAGTCGAGCGTGAAGCGGCCGAACTGGACATCGATGCCCGGCGGCGCTTACGAGAAGCGAAGGCCCGCCCCCTCCTCGAACGCCTGCACGCCTGGCTCCTGCAGCGGCGCACCCAGGTCCCCAATGGCTCGGGCGCCGCCCGCGCCATCGACTACAGCCTCAAGCGCTGGGCCGCACTTACGCACTACGTGGGCGATGGTCGCGTGCCCATCGACAATAACTGGATCGAGAACCAGATCCGTCCGATTGCGCTCGGGCGCAAGAACTGGCTGTTCGCCGGTAGCCTGCGCGCAGGCCAGCGCGCGGCCGCCATCATGAGTCTGATTCAGTCCGCTCGGCTCAACGGGCACGAGCCCTTTGCATACCTGAAGGATGTGCTTGAACGGCTGCCGACGCAGCCCTATAGCCGGATCGGGGAATTGCTGCCGCATCGCTGGAAGACGAGCCACTGCGCCTGAGCGAAACGGCAAGACGGGTTCGCCGGGCGCTTACGATCGAAGGCCTGGACGACGCAAATCTGGTGCTCCAGGCGAGAATTAACTTCGGCGTGGAAATCGGAGAGGGCATGATTGAGCGCTACCGCCACCGGACTGCTGCACTTGCGCGCACGATGTTCTGTGCGTGCAGGGGATGGGGCGTTGATGGGGGCGTACGACGATGATCCTTATGGTCGGCTGATCAGCGTGTCGGGTTTGTATCCGGGCGAGTTCGGTTACGCGGGGATGCATCATCACGTGTCCAGTGGGTTGTGGCTGACACGGTATCGGGCGTACGATTCCCAGACAGCGCGCTGGCTCTCGAGGGATCCTATTGAGGAGGAGGGGGGCGTCAATCTATATGGGTATGTCAATGGGAATCCGATCAGCTACAAGGATCCGATGGGACTGGAGAAAACCGTCGATGACATGCTGGGGCCGGACCACAAAGATAGTCCTCCGCCACCCGATTACCCGACAACTGATCGTCGCCCTGTGCCACCACCTCTACCGCCTCCGCCCTCGACGCCAAACCCTGACCCATGGCCAGGGCCGAATGATTGGCGAGGCCAGTGCATTCGGCTGTATACGCAATGCGTCAATCAAGGCTGGACGGGGAATTGCGGCGCGTGCTTGAATAAGTGCACTGCTCAGGAGGAGTGGCCGTTTTCCGGTCCGGGGTCATGCAGGCCTCGGCGTAATCAATGCCCGGCTTCATAGCGATGGATCAGAGTTTCGATTTGCTGATTGGCGAGTGGCATGAATTCGCCGATCAAAGACCAGAAGAGATTGAGGGCCGATTCGCATCTGATGGCAGAGAGCTGTTAGGGCGGATATTGAGGGAAGCTATCGGCGGTGCCCCTGTAGGCGACTTCTCGTCGTCCTCGGAATTTACTCAGTACGTAATTGATCTCAGAGCGAATGAAAGAGCATGGTCAAGACATCTTGGAGATGCCATTGTTGCTGCGCAAAGCTGGTTGGATCAGGGCAATCCAGAAGCAGCGGAACAAGTGTTTGACGAGTTCGAGACCGAGTGTCCCTGGCAGATGTTTGTGGACATCGCGAGGATTCAACGCCTGAACACCTTAGGATCAGGTGGGTCTGGCGACGATAAGAGGCAAGCGGAAGATTAGGATGGCATAAAGAGAAAAAGCACCGTCCACCCCATCCCATTCCACACAACTCATAACGCATGAGTCTCACGCATTTTTTTCGACACCCCTGACGAAGCTGCTGACTCTGGCGAAGCCTTGCCACAGCGTCTTGACGCCTGGCTAGGGCTCCCCGTCACCTTTTCGGGCGAGGAGTCCACCAAGCATGGCGATGCGGCGGATGACTTCACCCACGGGGGCGTTTTCTTGGGTGGGGTCTTTTCTGCCAGCAGCCATGCGGCTTGCCATTCAACTGAGTCAAACACTTCGCTGGCGGGCAGTTCGGGATGGACGCGCCCTAGTCGTACCAAGTGCGCCTGCCGCCAGGCCACAACCAGGTAGATGACCAGGGCCAGCTCCAGCTTCTTCACCTCCGCCAACTGCAGCGCCTCGACGGGGCAGCCGTTCTTGAGCACGTGGAACAGGGTTTCGATTTCCCACCGGCAGCGATACCAGTCGACCAGTTCTGCGGCCTGCTCCAGCGTGGTGACGGTTCGACAGGTGAGCGGCGCCACTCGATCGGTTTGAGCCCTGCCTGCGTGCCGCCTTCGCGAGCAATCAGACAGGTCACGGGCATCAGGCCGCCATGGCCATCGGCCAACTCCAGGCTGCGCACATGCAGCGTCTGGCGCACCGCGCGCGCGGGCCGGTTGGTGCGCGCGGGCAGCATGAACTCGATCTCGCCCAAGGACGGTGCCGCGAGCGTCTCGGGCCACAGCTTGCCGCCCTGGGGCAGGCAGCGGTTGTGTTGGGCTCGCAACA
>NZ_QKOE01000003.1 GCF_003226565.1 Parazoarcus communis SWub3 = DSM 12120
CCTGCGGGCGTACGCAAGGCGCAGTCGAGCTTGGCCTTGGCCACATCGATGCCCAGATGAAACGTATGCATGTGAAGTCCTCCGCTGATCTACCTTGTCAATGCGGGCTACCGGCATGCCGGGCCAAAGATACTGTTCGATCTGTTTGCGAGGGTGAGCGAGTGCTGCAGGGATCTACGCCGCGGGCGCGAAGCCCAAGGGCGGGAACGGCATGCACTCGCTCGAGCTGGGGTGCCCCCCAACTGTGCAGCGTCCGGATGGCCCCGTGCTGGGCTCTCTTCAATCGCGCTACGCGCTCCATCCGAGAACCCAGCACGGCAAACCGCACACCAACCGATTTTGCACGAAAACAAAATACAAGGGCGGGGTGACAACCCCGCCGTAGCCGCACCTGGCCCGGAAGGCGCCGTACGGAACAGTACCCGTCAACGCCGCATGCCCCCTCCGGCGGGATTCCATCCCGCCCTACCTCGGGTTCGATCACGGGTGCGTACACTGACTACCCGTCAATCGGACATTCGCACCGAGTTTGCTGGACGAGACAACATCGTCACCATTTCGGCCAGGCACCAAACTGGTGTCCCTGCACGCCCCCAGGCACTACCGCAGTGCAGCACCCACCCCTCATTTCTCCGCACCTCCTTGCAATAGCGCCCGTTCAGCACTGCCGCCTCTTGGTATGAAACCTGCTTGAAGCACCTTGCCTGCGTGCAAGGACGCAACAGGCAGCAGCCTCCGCCAACGACGGTGGGGTCCGGCAGACGCGGTTTCACTCGCGCCGCCGGCCAAATCCAACCGACATCGAACCGCGTTCCGCGGAGGCCTTCATGCACGCACCGGATCTCCATCCGTGTGCCCAGGTATTGCAGAAGTCCACGCGGACAGAACGAGTGATACCTGCATGAAGATAATTCTCGTTGGCCACGGCATGGTGGGCCACAAGTTCCTCGAAGAACTCCAGCAACACCAGATCCCAGGTGCCGAAGTCACCGTGCTGTGCGAAGAAGCGCGCACGGCCTATGACCGGGTGCACCTTTCCGAATTCTTCTCAGGCAAGACCGCTGACGACCTGTCGCTGGTCGCACCTGGCTTCTTCGCCGAAAGTGGCTTCAAGCTGCGCATCCGTAGCCGTGCAGCGGCGATTGATCGCCGCGCCAGGACAGTCACCACACAGGATGGCGAAACGCTGCACTACGACAAGCTGGTGCTGGCCACCGGCTCCTACCCTTTCGTGCCACCAGTCAAGGGCCACGACCGCGACCAATGCTTCGTCTATCGCACCATCGAAGATCTGGAGGCGATGAAGGCTGCCGGTGCGATCTCGCGCAAGGGCGTGGTCGTTGGCGGGGGCCTGCTCGGTCTGGAGTGCGCCAAGGCGCTGCGCGACCTGGGTCTGGAAACACATGTGGTGGAGTTCGCGCCGCGCCTGATGGCCGTGCAGGTCGACGATGACGGTGGCCGCATCCTGCGCGAGAAGATCGAGGCCCTGGGCGTGCACGTGCACACCAGCCGCAACACCACCGAGATCACCGATGGCATGACTGCCCGTCACCGCATGGTGTTCGCCGACGGCAGCCACCTGGAAACCGACATGATCGTGTTCTCCGCCGGTATCCGCCCGCGTGACGAACTGGCACGTCAGAACGCCCTGGCCGTTGGCGCACGTGGTGGCATCGCGATCGACGACCACTGCCGCACCAGCGACCATGACATCTACGCGATCGGCGAATGCGCAGCCTGGCGCGACCAGACCTTTGGCCTGGTCGCGCCGGGTTACGACATGGCCCGCATCACCGCCCGCCACCTCGCGGGCCAGACCGATGCGGTTTTCAGTGGTGCCGACATGAGCACCAAGCTCAAGCTGATGGGCGTGGATGTCGCCAGCATCGGCGACGCACATGGCAAGACCACCGGTAGCCGTAGCTTCCGCTATGTCGACGAATGCAAGCAGATCTACAAGAAGATTGTTGTCAGCGCCGACAGCAAGCGCCTGATCGGCGCGGTACTGGTAGGCAATGCCGACGAGTACGGCACCCTGCTGCAGCTGGCACTCAACGGCATCGCGCTGCCTACGGAACCCGAGTTCCTGATCCTTCCGGCCAGCGACGGCAAAGCCAAACCCGGCCTGGGACCGGATGCGCTGCCCGACAGCGCGCAGATCTGCTCCTGCAACAACGTCAGCAAGGGCCAGATCTGCACTGCAGTGGGCGATGGCGCCACGACGATAGGTGAGCTGAAAGCCTGCACCAAGGCCGGGGCTACCTGCGGCGGCTGTGTTCCTCTGGTGACGCAGATCATGAAGGCCGAGATGGTCAAGCGCGGCATGGCGGTCAACAACCACCTGTGCGAACACTTCCCGTATTCACGCCAGGAGCTCTACCACCTGATCAGGGTCGGCGGCATCAAGAGTTTCGAGGACTTGCTGGCGCGCCACGGCAGCGGCCTGGGCTGCGACATCTGCAAGCCCACCGCGGCGTCAATCTTTGCCTCCTGCTGGAACGACTTCGTGCTGCAAGGTGAGCTCGCCAGCCTGCAAGACAGCAACGATTACTTCCTTGGCAATATCCAGAAAGACGGCACGTATTCGGTCGTGCCGCGCATGCCCGGGGGCGAGGTCACACCCGAAGGCCTGATCGCAGTCGGCCAGGTTGCAAAGACGTACGGTCTTTACACCAAGATCACCGGCGGACAGCGTGTCGATCTGTTTGGTGCCCGTGTCGAGCAGTTGCCTGCGATCTGGGAAGAACTGATCGCCGCCGGCTTCGAATCCGGCCACGCCTACGGCAAGTCGCTGCGTACGGTGAAAAGCTGCGTCGGCAGCACCTGGTGCCGTTACGGCGTGGATGACTCGGTGGGCCTCGCCGTTGAACTGGAGAACCGCTACAAGGGATTGCGGGCACCACACAAGATCAAGTTCGGCGTTTCCGGTTGCACCCGCGAATGCGCCGAAGCACAGGGCAAGGACGTCGGCATCATCGCGACCGAACGCGGCTGGAACCTTTATGTCTGCGGCAATGGCGGCATGAAGCCGCGCCACGCCGAACTGATCGCATCCGACCTGGACAAGGCTGCGCTGATCCGCCTGATCGACCGCTTCCTGATGTTCTACGTACGTACCGCCGATCGCCTGCAACGCACCAGCACCTGGCGCGACAACCTGGAAGGTGGCCTGGACTACCTGAAAGCCGTCCTGATCGACGACAGTCTGGCCCTGGGCGCTGAACTTGAGGCCCAGATGCAGCACGTCGTCGACACCTACCAGTGTGAATGGAAGACCGCAGTGAGCACCCCCGAAGTGCGCCAGCGTTTCCGCACCTTCGTCAATGACCCGCAACCGGATGCCCGCATCGTCTTCGTCAAGGAGCGCGGCCAGATCCGCCCTGCCCGCGCCGAGGAGCGCGACCATGCCACCGCCGATTCGATGACCGTCTGAGAACGAACAGGATATCCAACATGAGCAACGAAACCCTGAACTGGACCGCCGTCTGCAAGGTCGGCGACATCCTGCCCGGCACCGGCGTCTGCGCCCTGATCGACGACCATCATGTCGCCATCTTCCGTCTGGGCACGGACACCTTCTACGCCATCGACAACATCGACCCCCGCACCGGGGTCAGCGTGCTGTCCCGCGGCTTGATCGGCAACCTTGGCGAACACCTCGTCGTCGCTTCACCGATCTACAAGAACCACTTCGACCTGCGCACCGGCGCCTGCCTGGAGGCCCCGGAACATTCGGTACGGACGCACCGGGTGCAGGTGGAGGGGGACGAGGTGTTGGTCGCGCTGTCCTGAAACGTGAGTTACGGGGTCGGGCAACTCAAGCGCGATGCGTCCGACCCCGCTGGCGTCTTGCAGACTGCTTGTCCAAGACGCCAAGCGGCGCGAAGGATATAGACCGCCCTGACAAACACGCATCCAGTATTTATATCGAACCCAGTCTCGACGCAGAAACAGGCGTCTCGCAATCCCTGCTTTCAAGCATGTAACTCAAGGCGTCGCCATCCACGCGGATCCACTCGAAAACCTGATCAATGGCATCGGTCGCAATGGCGAAGAAGGTGTCGGCGGCGATGGTCGTGAGGCGGTCCCCGAGAATCGCCGTACGCAAGGTCTGCGCCAGCCTGTCGACCTGATGACAGGCAGTGCGCACTGAGGCGCACTCGCGTTCGGCGTCGGCGGCCTGGCGTAACAGACGTTCCGCACGGTTGGCCAGGAACATCAGGCGCACACGTGCCACAGGCGAACATCGCCCGGCGGCGGCTGCGGCGCTTCCAAGGGCGCGCGCCTGCCCCAGGCATTCGGCAAGCGCCGGCAGGCGGTAGGCAAAATTCCGGATCACGCCCGTTGGCAGGCTGCCCACTGCCGGCAACTCGAGCCGCGCCTCACCCAGGCTGGCGATCATGCCGGTCAGGACTTCGATCTGTTGGGTATGTGCGGCAATGTTCTGCTCGGGGGTTGAGTTGGGCAGACGGTCGATCAATTCGCGCCAGCGGTGGCGAAACAAGTTCGCCTCCTGCACCCTGAAGCAGGGTCGCAACTGCCCACTCTCATGTTCAGCGGCCCGCACCACCACAGACATCATCGCGTCGATGTTGCGACGGCGGGCCTGCATGCGGGTTTCAAACTGCCGGTCGCCCGCCAGCCAACCCGTGCTTAATCCACGATGCTGCTGCAGGGCCTTCAACAAGTCGATCAAGCTGACGCAGTCGGCCAGCGCCACCTCGGCCTCGGCCCGCCAGTCCGACCGGCGCCGCCGAAGACGGACGATGAGCACCGCAACTGCGGCAAGCACAACGCCCAAGCCCACCGCTTCAGTCGTCGCCAGGTCCCAAGACATGATCCTCTCCACTGTCGCAACGGCGACCGCTGCCGCTACTCGCAGCGGTATCGCCCCACTCTTTCGGCAAGCTGGTTCGACAACTGATCAAGATAACGGGCAAGCTCGGTAGTCTCGCGCACCTGTCGCTCGTTGGTGTCAGCCATCCCGGCCAGCACCTCGATGTTCGCCGACACGGCCTCACTGGCCATACTTTGCTCGCGGCTGGCGTCCGCCATCTGCCGCACCAGTTCGCCCGCCTGCGTTGCGCTGACCTGCATCGCCTGCAGATCGACAATCGCATCGCGTGCATCGCCAGCACGATTGCGGACGTCGGCATCGACCACCGACATGCTTTCAGCCACCTGACCGATACCTGCCTGCACCTTGCCAATACGTTCGGTGATCTCGCGAGTGGCCTGCGCGGTGCGTTCTGCCAGCTTGCGCACTTCGTCCGCCACTACGGCAAACCCACGCCCTTGCTCGCCAGCACGTGCAGCCTCAATGGCCGCATTGAGCGCAAGCAGGTTGGTCTGATCAGCAATTTCGGCAATAACGCGAACAATGCCGCCAATTTCCTGCGAATCACGATCCAGACCTCTGGCGTGTTCGCCTGCGGCCAAAACGGTATCGGCCAGTTGCTCCAAGGTCTGGGACAAGGCGCCGATACGCGCCGCACTGGCGGCAGC
The DNA here is from genome assembly GCF_003226565.1 of Parazoarcus communis SWub3 = DSM 12120. GTDB lineage: Bacteria > Pseudomonadota > Gammaproteobacteria > Burkholderiales > Rhodocyclaceae > Parazoarcus > Parazoarcus communis. The sequence continues at coordinate 5,506 of NZ_QKOE01000003.1, forward strand.
CGCCGTTTCGGTATCCCGGGCCACGATGACAACCCGCACAGCCTGCTCGCTGGCAACCTGCTGGCTGGCCGACAACTGCTCCAGGCTCGCCGCGGAGGAGACGGTCACATCACGTTGCGCCTTCACACCGTTCGCACCCTCGATGGCATTGGCGGCCGATTCGTGCGCCACACTCGAGATTTCATGTATCGAGCGCCCGAAATCAACGAACACCTGTGCCAAGGCATGGGTCATTGCATTCAACCGGGCAGCCATCTCCGGCTGCAGTCGTGCAGCTTCGGCACCCAATCTCCCAGTCAGATCGCCCGCCTCCAGCGTGGAGGCAAATTCGCACAAGGCCTGCTGCCAGCGCTGCTGATTGCGCCATTGCCCGTAGGCCACGAACGACGCGCCAAGCAAGGCGGTTGTCGCGGCGCCGAACAGTGCCCCGCCGCCGTCGCCACTGGCACCGACCCCCATCCCCACGCCGGCAAGCAGGCTCAGGCCCAATAGCCCGGCAATGCGTCCACCGCCCTGAGCATGGCCGGTTGTTGCGGGCATCGCGTCCCGCCGCCAGGCACTCACATTCTCATTCATCGTGTCGTCCGCTTCAGGGTTGGATATCGGACAGCGATCACGCAGCGACCCGCACTCATGCCGTGGCGGCTTCAGCCACCGCAGGCCCGAACATCAGGCGCTCGCGCATGTCGGCCACACTGCGCCCCTCCCGTACCAATTGAAAAAGCCAGGCGCCATCGGCGGTATCGCCGACCATCACGGCACCGGCCAGCTGATCGCCCTTGAGCACGAGCTTCTTGTACACCCCGCCCGGACGATCATGCAGCACGATCTCGTCGCAGCCCTCTCCACCCATGAAGTTACCCGCCGAGAACACATCGACACCAGTGACCTTGAGCTTGGTCGAAGTCACCGACCCCGGATAACGGCCAATGCCGTAACCGGCCAGATGATTGGCGCAGACCTTGGCCTGCTCGAACAGCGGGGCCACCAGACCATAGGCGATGCCACGGTGCATGGCACACTCGCCCACCGCATAGATACGCGGATCGGTAACCGTCTGCAGGGTGTCGCTGACGACGATGCCGCGCTCGCAGAGCAGCCGGGCGCGCTCGGCGAGCGTGGTGTTGGGCCGGATGCCCGCAGCCATCACAACCAGATCCGCCGGAATCGAACGCCCATCCTTCAACCGGACTTCAGCCACCCGCCCCCCCTCGCCCGAAACCAGCTCGGCGGTCTGAGCAGCGAGGCAGAAGCGCATGCCCTTGGCCTCAAGCGTGGCCTGCAGCAGCTCGGCCGCAGGACGATCGAGCTGACGCTCCATGATCCAGTTGCCCAGATGAACCACGGTCACGGCCATACCGCGCAGGGCCAGACCGTTGGCCGCTTCAAGCCCCAGCAGGCCGGCACCGATGACGACCGCATGGCGATGTTGATTTGCGGCTTCGATCATCGCCTCGGTATCGGCGATGTCGCGGTAGGCAATGACCCCGGGGAGATCCTTACCAGGTACGGGCAGGATGAAGGGAACGGAACCGGTTGCCAGCAACAGCCGGTCATACCGTGCCTCGGTACCATCATCCGCACGCACGATTCGACGCACGCGATCGATCTCCACCACCTGGCGCCCGGCATGCAGCGCAATGCCGTGCGCACGATACCAGTCCAGATCGTTGAGCATGATGTCGGGCAGGCTCATTTCCCCGGCCAGTACCGGCGACAGCAGGATACGGTTGTAGTTGCCGTGCGGCTCGGCCCCGAACACGGTAATGTCATAGCGGTCTGGCACGAGCTTGAGCAACTCCTCCAGCGTCTTCACCCCGGCCATGCCATTGCCGACCATGACAAGTTTCTGTTTCTGCATGATGCTTTCCTCAGGCCGCCAGGCTACGCAAAGCCGGTTGCCATGCGCCGCAATCCATTTCCTTGGCCAGCGCAGCCACCTGCCCCACGACGACAATGGCAGGCGATGCCAGTCCCTCGGCGCTCACCCGCGCTGGCAGTTCGGCCAACGATCCCTTGACCTGACGCTGCCCCGGCAGGGTGCCCGAGGCGATCGCCGCAGCCGGGGTATCCGGCGGCATGCCAGCCGCGATCAGGCGGGCGACGATGTTGAGCAAGCGTCCAAGGCCCATGTAGATCACCAGCGTGGTGCCGGTATGCGCCAGCGCCTGCCAGTTCGGCTCCTCACACCCTTCACCGGCAGTCCCGCTGACCAGCGTCACGCCATGGGTATGCAGCCGGTGGGTAACCGGGATACCGGCTGCAGCCGGTACCGCGATGCCCGCCGTCAGCCCGGGGACGACGTCGGCCTCGATCCCGGCGTGCGCCAGTGCATCGATCTCCTCCCCGCCCCGCCCGAACACGAAGGGGTCGCCGCCTTTCAGGCGCACCACGCATTTGCCGCGGCGGGCGTAGCGCACCATCAGGCGATGGATGAAATCCTGCGGGGTGGAGGCCCGGCCGCCGCGCTTGCCCACTTTCAGGACGCGCGCGCCGGGACGCACCATGGCAAGAACGTCAGCCGACACCAGGTCGTCGGCAAGCACGATCTCGGCCTGCTCGGCGAGCAGCCTGGCCGCCCGCAGGGTGAGCAGATCCGCGGCACCCGGTCCGGCGCCAATCAGATAGACCTTGGACATGCGTGTCTCCGGTGCCTAGGCTGCGCGCTTGAGCTGCTTGTGGTACAGGAACTCCATGATCGCCGCCCGGCAATCACCGAAATGCGCATCGTGCGCAAGCGCCAGGCGATCGCGCGGACGATCGATCTTGACCTCGAGGATCTCGCCAATGGTGGCTGCCGGACCATTGGTCAGCATCACCACACGGTCGGACAGCAGCACGGCCTCATCCACATCGTGGGTCACCATCACCATGGTGGCCTTGGTTGCGGCCAGAATCTTCATCAGTTCGTCCTGCAGATTGGCACGGGTCAGTGCATCGAGCGCGCCGAAAGGCTCGTCCATCAGCAGGATGCGCGGCTGCATTGACAACGCGCGCGCAATACCGACGCGTTGCTTCATGCCACCCGAGATCTCGTGCGGATACTTGTTCTCGGCATGCGTCAGGCCCACAAGTTCCAGCGCCTCGTGGGTACGCTGCTTGAGCTTTGCCTTGCCTTCCTTGGCGGAGAACACGCGCTCGACCGCCAGGAACACGTTGTCGAAGCAGGTGAGCCAGGGTAGCAATGAGTGATTCTGAAACACCACCGCGCGCTCCGGACCGGGGCCAGCAATCTCGCGGCCGTCACACAGCATCACCCCACTGGTCGGCCGGGTCAGCCCGGCGATCAGGTTCAGCAGCGTGGATTTTCCGCAGCCGGAGTGACCGATCAGGGCAATGCTCTCGCCCTCGTGGATGTCGAGATGCACATCGCGCAGGGCAACGAACTTGCCTTTCTTGGTATCGAAGGACTGGCCGACATTCTCGATCTGTACGATCTTCTTCGTCATGATCGTCTCCTTAACGGGTTTCGTAGCTGAAGCGGCGGGCGATCAGCATCAGTATCTGTTCCAGCACCAGACCGACGATACCGATCACGAAGATGGCGATGATGATGTGCTCGACCTTGAGGTTGTTCCATTCATCCCACACCCAGAAGCCGATGCCGACACCACCGGTCAGCATCTCGGCAGCCACGATCACCAGCCAGGCGGTGCCGATGGAGAGGCGGATGCCGGTCAGCATGTAGGGCAGCACCGCCGGAAACAGGATCTTGGTAAAGATCTTCCACTCCGACAGATTGAGCACACGGGCAACATTGAGGTAGTCCTGCGGTACCCGGGTGACGCCTTGGGCGGTGTTGAGGATCATCGGCCAGATCGAGCAGATGAAGATGGTCCAGGTCGCAGCCGGATCGGCACGCTGGAACACCAGCAGACCGATCGGCAACCAGGCCAGCGGCGACACCGGACGCAACAGGCTGATGATGGGGTTGAGCATCTGCGACAGCACCGCGAAGCGGCCAAGCAGGAAACCCGCGGGAATGCCGACCAGCGCCGCAATGCCGAAGCCGATACCGACGCGCTCCAGCGAGGCCAGCACGTTCCATCCGATACCCTGGTCGTTGGGACCATCGATGTAGAACGGATCGGAAAACAGCACCACCGCGGCCTGCCAGGTTTTGCCCGGACTGGGAATGCCGCCGCCATTTAGCGTGGCGAGATGCCAGATACCGATCAACAGCGCGAGGCCGATCACCGGCGGCAGCACCGCACGGGACAGTGCCTGCAGCCACTCGCCGAAACGCCCATTGCGTTCGGTCTCGACCTCGGCCTTCTCGACCTTTTCCACCTTCTGTTCCACCACGGTCACGCTTGCTTCGCTCCCGGTTTCGTTGCGCCCGCCCGCCACCCGGACGGTCTCGATTTCGACGCCGGCGCCGGGCCGGCTTGCGATCACTGCTGCAGTCATGTCCCTATCCTCCGCATCAGGCCTTGATCTTGAAGCTGCCGGCGTACTTCGCCGGATTCGAGCCGTCCCATACCACACCGTCGATCAGCTTGCTGCTGCGCATGTCGCTCTTGGGCAGTGAGACGCCAGCAGCAGCGGCCGCCTGCTTGTAGATGTCGACACGGTTGATCGCTTTTGCCACCGCCAGATAATCGACATCCTTGTCGAGCAGACCCCAGCGGCGGTGCTGGGTCAGGAACCACATACCGTCGGACAGGTAGGGGAAGTTCACCGCGCCATCGTTGAAGAACTTCATCGCATTGGCGTCATCCCAGGTCTTGCCCTGGCCGTCTTCGTAACGACCCAGCATGCGGCCGAGGATGACATCCATGTCGGTGTTGACGTAGGAACGTGCCGCCACGGTCTCGGCGGTCGTGCGGCGGTTGGCCTGCGAAGCGTCGATCCAGCGCGAGGCATCGAGCACCGCAGCGGTCAGCGCACGGGCGCTGTTGGGGTTCTTCGCCACCCACTCGGCGGTCGTGCCGAGGATCTTTTCCGGATGATCGGTCCAGATGTCCTGGGTGGTGACTGCGGTGAAGCCGATCTTGTCGACAATGGCGCGCTGGTTCCACGGCTCGCCGACGCAGAAGCCGTGCATGTTGCCGACGCGCATGTTGGCCACCATCTGCGGCGGCGGCACGACGATGGCCTTGACGTCCTGGAAGGGGTTGATGTCGTGCGCAGCCAGCCAGTAGTACAACCACATCGCGTGAGTCCCGGTGGGGAAGGTCTGCGCGAAGGTATAGGTGCCGGCCGGACTGGCCGCAATGACCTTCTTCAGCGACGCCCCGTCGGTCGCGCCCTTTTCCTTGAGCTGATTGGCCAGCGTGATCGCCTGACCGTTATTGTTCAAGGTCATCAGGTTGGCCATGTCCTTCTTTGGCCCGCCAATGCCCAGATGTACGCCGTACACCAGTCCGTAGAGCACATGAGCCGCATCGAGCTCGCCATTGACCAGTTTGTCGCGCACCGAGGCCCAGCTTGCCTCCTTGCTCGGGATGATCTTGATGCCGTACTTTTCGTCAAATTTCTGGGTTGCCGCCATGACCACCGAAGCGCAGTCGGTCAGCGGGATGAAGCCGACCTTGATCTCCTTCTTCTCGGGTGCATCCGAGCCCGCCGCCCATGCCCCGCCGGGGAACAGGCTGGAGATCAGCGCGGCGGTGCTGGTGGCAGCACTCGCCTTCAGGAAACCGCGGCGCGACAGTTCGGGGGTATCGATCTTCTGCTTGGTCATGTTGCACTCCTAGAATGACTTCCAAAACAAAAAGGCGCCCATCCCGCTCCGCGGATCTGCCGCGAAGGGAATGGACGCCGTTGTCCAGTGTTCGGTACTGCTTCGAACGCCGAACCATCGTTGGTTCAGCCTTGCCATCCTTAATGCATCAACTGTGCCAGCTTTGAAAAAACCGCTGTAACCCTTACCACTGCTGACTTTGTCAGAAACATGACAGCGTACGCACCCCGTATGTGGCGCACTGCTGCAGTGCAATAGCCCACACAACCGCACAAGCTCGGTGCGGACCAGGGACTGACGGACGCGGTCGGAACTGGAGTGACAGGCAGGCTAAAGCCCCCACCACCGGGAAAATGGCGGGCAGTCTGTCCCCATTGGGGCGAAGGTCAGTCCCGCTTGAGAAAATCCGCCAGCGCCAACGTCGCTTCTGCAACGTCGGCGATACGGCGATTCTGGTTCATGGCAGTCTGGCGCAGCAGACGATAAGCCTCTTCCTCGCTCAGGCCACGCTGCGACATCAGCAGTCCTTTGGCACGATCGACCAGCTTGCGCTCATGCAACGCGGCACGTGCCGTACCCAACTCCTCGTTGATGTTCTGCAGGCGCTGCGCTTGCGCCCGCACCAGATCGAGTACCGATCGTCCCAGCTGCGGGCTGAGCCCATCTGCGCCCAGAACGGCACTCGTGCCGTCAGTTGGGCCGCTGGCCAGTCCGGCCGACCCACTGTCGAAGAACACCGCAACAGCCGCACCTTGTGTGCCTGTGGAGGCTGACAGGCTGTCGAGAAAATGCTTCTGATCGTGAAGATCGGCACGCGTCTCCTCGAGCTTGCGCTCACACAGCGAAAGGAGCGCATTGGTCGCGCAATCCTCGACCTGGCGCATTGCATCAATCCGAGCAGAGGCACAATCGAACCAGCGGTCCGCAGCATCGGCCTCCAGTCGCTGCGGCGAAGGGGCACAAGCCAGACGACGCATGCGCTCGATCTCGGCCACCTCAGGCAAGGTCTGCACATTGCGCCAGATCTGGCAGAGCGTCGGGTCGGCAAACTCGGAAAAGATGCGAAAGCAGCGCTCCTGCCCCTCGATCAGATGGGTCAGGGTCTGCTGCGCGGCCGTATCGAAGCGTCCCAACGCAAAACCGGCGGCACCGGCGGCGCGCTCCTGTCCGGCCAGCTCCTTGCCCTGCATGAAGTTGAACAGGGCAACCAGGGCCCGCGACACCAAGGGATCGGCTGCGGTGTCGGCTGCCTCGAAAACGACCCCCAGCAGCCCGGCAATCAGTTCGTTGAAACTACGGGTGGCTTCGTCTGCACCGATCTTCTGCGCCCCGATCCGCTGCCGCAGCCCGGGCAAGGCATCCAGTACATGCAGCACGTGCGCGATCCGGCTGAATAGACGCATGCCGCTGGCCATCTTGCCGGAATCGGTATCGAGCTGGTCAAACTGCGCCCGGACCGCTGCCTCCATCTGCACACTGGCCTCGATGCGTGTCTGGCGCTGCTCGCCAAAACGTTGTCCACGTGAAGCCAGAAAGACATTGGATGTCCCCCGCTCCTTCTGCAGGACGTGCACGAATTCACACACACCCTTGACCAGACCACTGGTGACCTCAAGCTGCTCCAGCCCCTGAATCTCGCAGCGCTTTGCGGCAACAAGAAAACCCAATGCAGACTTCATGCAGAACCTCCCGGCCCATTCCCAGATTACGGCGCCCCCGGGAGGCTGTCGGACATGGACTGCCTCCCAGGCACCGCAACACATTCACAAGCAAATCACATGCGCGGCGCCAGAACGAACCGCCAGCACCCTGCACATTTCACACCCGGCTGCCGCGCTGGCGACGCGCCTCAAACAGGCAGATGCCGCTTGCCACCGAGACATTGAGACTCTCCACCGTGCCCAGCATCGGGATCTTGGCCAGTTCGTCGCATGTGTCGCGTGTCAGGCGGCGCAAGCCATCCCCCTCGGCCCCAAGCACCCAGGCCACCGGGCCCTTCTGATCGATCTCATAGACCGACTTCTCGGCCTCACCCGCCGCGCCGACCACCCAGATGCCGGCCTCCTGCATCTCACGCAGGCTACGCGCCAGATTGGTGACGGTGATATAGGGCACGGTGTCGGCTGCACCGCTCGCCACCTTGATCGCGGTGGCGTTGAGACCCACTGCACGGTCCTTCGGCGCGATCACGGCATGCGCCCCGACAGCATCGGCCACACGCAGACAGGCACCGAGATTGTGCGGATCCTGCACACCATCGAGCACCAGCAACAAGGCCGGTTCGTCCAGCCCCTCGAGTACGTCGGCCAGCTTGAGCTCACGCTGACGGGCATCGATACGGGCTATCACGCCCTGATGGCGACGCGTACCCACCATACCATCGAGCCGGTCGGCATCGGACAGGATCAGACGGACACCCTGCGATTCGACCAGCGCCAGCACGTCTCGGGCACGCGCGTCCTGACGCTGACTGGACAGGTAGATCTCGAACACCGCCTCCGGATCGCGCCGCAACTTGCCGAGCACCGCGTGAAAGCCGTAGATCAGCCGGCTGCTGCTGCGCCCAGGTTCGTCACCCTCACCGACCGGATGCGCTGCCGGCTCGAGCACCGGCGTCTCAACCGGGCGCGGCCCCGGCCGAGCGCCCCCCCGACGCTGGGCCGTCGCGGGCTTACCGCCAGCAGCCGGAGGTTTCAGGGAGGAACGGAACGGAGGTTTAGCCACGACGCTTGCCTTTCTTGCTGGTTGCAGCCGCTTTTGCGGCCTTGGGTTTGGAGGGTCTCTTTGCTGCTGGCCTGGCTACCGGCTTGGCCGTCATCTTGGCTCCTGCCTTTGCGGACTTGGGCGCAGTCCTGGCGGCACCCCGTACTGCGGTCGCACCGGGCGCCCCAGCCCCTTGCCCACCCGACGCGCCCCGCGTGGTACGGCGGACCGGCGCAGACTCGACTGGCGTCGGCGCAGGCTCCCGTGCAGTCCGACCACGACGCGGGGCCTCGGCCGCGGCGTCGCGATCACGTGCGGTCTTGCCACTACGCTCGGTGGGTCGGGACGTGCCTTCGATCAGGCGGAAGTCGATCTTGTTGGTCTCTAGATCGACCCTCACCAACTGGACCCGCACCCGGTCCGACAGACGGTAACGCACATTGGTACGCTCACCCACCAGCTCATGGCGGGTCTCGTCAAAGTGGAAATAATCGCTGCCAAGATCCGAAATATGGACCAGTCCCTCGATGAAAATATCGTCCAGGGCAACAAAGAGGCCGAAGGGTACCACTGCCGACACGCTACCGGCGAACTCCTCGCCAACCCGATCCTGCATGTAGTAGCACTTGAGCCAGGCCACCACATCGCGCGTGGCATCGTCGGCACGGCGTTCGGTCATCGAACAGTGCAGGCCAATCTCATCCCAGTCGCCCGGCTGATACTGCTCGCTCGCCAGCACGGCCTTGATCGCCCGGTGCACCAACAGGTCGGGATAACGCCGGATCGGTGAGGTGAAGTGGCTGTAGGCCTCGTACGCCAGACCAAAGTGACCGACATTGTCGGGGCTGTACACCGCCTGACGCAGCGAACGCAGCATCACCGTCTGCAGCAACTGGGCGTCCGGGCGGTCCTTGACCTTGTCCAGCAAGGCCGCGTAATCCTTGGCATGGGGCTCCTCGCCGCCGCCGATGCCCAACCCGAACTCGGTCAGGAAGCCTCGCAGCTTTTCGAGCTTCTCAGGCGTCGGCCCTTCATGCACCCGGTACAAGGCGGGATGCGCACGAGTCTGCAAGAAGTCCGAAGCACACACATTGGCAGCCAGCATGCACTCTTCGATCAGGCGATGCGCGTCATTGCGGGTCTCGGGCACGATACGCTCGATCTTGCCCTTGTCGTCAAAGATCATCCGTGTTTCGGTGGTCTCGAAGTCGATCGCGCCCCGCTTGGCGCGCGCCTTGAGCAGCACGCGGAACAACTTGTCGAGGTTCTGCAGGTGGGGCAGCAGCTCACCGACCTCCTCAAGTGCGGAGGCCTCGCTGTCGTACAACGCGGCAGCCACCTTGGTGTAGGTCAGCCGGGCATGCGAGAACATGACTGCCGGATAGAAGCGATAGGCCTTGATCGCTCCCGTCATCGAGATGCTCATGTCGGCGACCATGCACAGGCGCTCCACCTGGGGATTGAGCGAGCACAAACCGTTGGAGAGCTTCTCGGGCAGCATCGGGATCACCCTGCGCGGGAAATACACCGAGTTGCCGCGATCGTAGGCGTCCTTATCCAACGCGCTGCCCGGTGCGACGTAATGCGAGACGTCGGCAATCGCAACGATAAGGCGAAAGCCACGCCCCTGACGCTCGCAATACACCGCATCGTCGAAGTCGCGGGCAGTCTCGCCATCGATGGTCACCAGCGGCAAGCCGGTGATGTCTTCACGCCCCACCCAATCCTTCTTGCGCACCTTGACCGGCAGCTTGCGGGTCTCGAGCTTGGTTTCAGCCGAGAACTCATAGGGGAGCTCGTGCTTGCGGAGCGCAATCTCGATCTCCATACCAGGATCGGCATAGTTACCGAGCACTTCGACCACGCGGCCGATGGGTTGGGCAAACTTGGTGGGTTGCTCGACCAGTTCGACAGTGACAATCTGCCCCGGCAGGGTTTTCTTGCCACCAGGCGCTACCAGGATGTCCTGCGCCAGACGCCGGTTTTCCGGCACCACCAGGGTGACCCCGTGCTCGACCAGCACGCGCCCGACCACCCGGGTATTGGCGCGCTCGAGCACCTCGACGATCTTGCCTTCGGGACGCCCGCGGCGATCCTGCCCGGCAATGCGGACGATGACGCGGTCGCCGTGCAGCACTTCGCGCATTTCCTTGGGGCCGAGAAAAATGTCGGCGCCACCGTCGTCACGGCGCAGGAAACCGAATCCGTCGACATGCCCTTCAACCTTGCCGCGGATCAGGTCCGCCTTGTCAGGCAGCAGGTAGGCGTCGCGCCGATTGCGGATCAACTGCCCGTCGCGCTGCATGGCTCGCAAGCGGCGATCGAAATGTTCAAGCTCTTGCTCGGTGATGTCGAGGGCAGTTGCCAGTGCCTCAAACGTCATCGGCACACCCTGCTCGGCCAGCACCTGCTCGATGTATTCGCGACTGGGCAGCGGCAGTTCGTACTTGAGCGACTCACGCTCGAAAAAAGGGTCGGCCTGGCGGATGGCACTCGGCCCAGCCGCACGAGCCTTGGACTTTGCGCGACTGCGTGTGGGCGACTTGGAAACCTCGGCAGCGGGTGCGGAGGGATTTACGGATTTTTTTGGTCTTGTAGTCATTGACATTCTTCTAAAGGTACTTATAATGCGCGGCTCTTGCCCAGATGGCGGAATTGGTAGACGCACTAGTTTCAGGTACTAGCGCTGCGAGGCGTGGAGGTTCGAGTCCTCTTCTGGGCACCAGTTTCACGGAAAAGCCGCTCTTCGGAGCGGCTTTTTTCTTGCCTGCCGCTCCACAACCATCAGCGTGACACTGCACCAGCCCGATTGCAATGGTGGCAAACACCACCGCCGGCACATACCCGCAAGGGAACAAACCCTCACTCGCGACACACCAGGCTGCATTTTTTTGATCAAAGGGCTTCCATCCAGCAAAACCCCTGGCTATAATGCGCCTCCCTGCCCAGATGGCGGAATTGGTAGACGCACTAGTTTCAGGTACTAGCGCTGCGAGGCGTGGAGGTTCGAGTCCTCTTCTGGGCACCAGTTTCAACAGAAAGCCGACCTTGTGTCGGCTTTCTGCTTTTCCAGCCCCCCTGTCACAGCTGCGGGCAGGCGACGCCTCGACGCCCAGCCCCGCCCTCAAAGTGAAACCGGCCTTGCGGCCGGCTTCGGATACCCAGGATTCAAACACCAAAGGGGTGACGACGCAGGATGGTTTCGTCACGCTCGGGCCCGGTCGAGATCACGTCGATCGGGATTTCGCAGATCTCCTCGATACGGTGCAGGTAGGCACGTGCCTCCTGCGGCAACGCATCCCAGCTCTGCGCACCATAGGTCGTACCGCTCCAGCCCGCCATGGTTTCGTAAATCGGCTCACACCGGGTGACCTCCTCCGAGCCCATCGGCAGCAGGTCGATACGCTTGCCATCAAGCATGTAGCCAGTGCACAACTTGAGCTCCGGGAGGCCGTCGAGCACATCGAGCTTGGTGATGCACAACCCGGTCACACCATTGATGATGATCGAACGTTTCAGTGCCGCCAGGTCCAACCAGCCGCAGCGACGCTTGCGCCCTGTCACCGTGCCGAACTCACGCCCCTTGGTGGACATCTGCTCACCCGGCACACCCTTGGTGTCGATATCCAGTTCCGTCGGGAACGGACCGCCACCAACGCGGGTGCAATACGCCTTGGTGATCCCCAGCACATAGTGCAGACGCCCCGGACCGACACCCGAACCTGCCGCAGCCTGCCCCGCCACACAGTTGCTGGAGGTCACGAAGGGATAGGTGCCGTGATCGATATCCAGCAAGGTACCCTGGGCACCTTCGAACAGCAGACTGCCACCGTTCTTGTTGACCGCATAAAGTTCGGCCGACACATCACATACCATCGGCAGAATCTGCGCCGCATCCGCCATGGCCTGTTCGAACACTGACCGGAACTCCACCGGCTCGGCACCCAGGTGTTGCGTCAGCACAAAGTTGTGATATTCGAGATTGGCTTTCAGCTTCTCTGCGAAACGCTCACGATCGAACAGGTCGTACACCCGCAGCGCGCGACGTGCCACCTTGTCTTCGTACGTCGGGCCGATTCCCTTGCCAGTGGTGCCGATCTTGTCGTCCGCGGACTTGGCCGCCTCTCGCGCGCGGTCCAGCGCCGAGTGATAACCCAGGATCAGCGGGCATCCCGGGCTGATGCGCAGACGCTCGCGCACCTTGATACCGCCCGCCTCAAGGGTCGCAATCTCGGACAGCAGGTGATGCACGTCCAGCACCACGCCGTTGCCGATGTAGCAAGCCACACCCTCACGCACGATACCGGAAGGCACCAGGTTCAGCTTGTACTCGTTCTGGCCGATCACCAGCGTATGACCGGCATTGTGACCACCCTGGAAACGCACCACGCCCTTGGCGTGATCGGTCAGCCAATCGACGATCTTGCCCTTGCCCTCGTCACCCCACTGGGTGCCGACCACCACTACGTTCTTTGACATCTCTTTACTCTCCCTGAAGCGGCTCGACCGTCCATCGGCCACCCCGCATCACAAGCTGCCGATCGCAACCGGCTTCATTCCAGGTTCCGTCATGCCCCGGCAATGCAGCCACGACGATTTCGCCCCGCGCACGCAAGGCGGTCACTTCTGCAGCCAGACCCGCATCCACCACAGCGGGAGCCAGAATCGCCCCGTCGGTGGCAAGCTCGGGCAAGCCCAAGGCCAGCTCACGCAGATCCAGACTGAATCCAGTCGCCGGACGGGAACGCCCGAACGCCTCAGCCACCCGGTCATATCGCCCGCCCAGCGCAAGCGCTGCAGGCGAACCCTTGCCATAAGCGGCAAACACCACGCCACTGTGATAGTGATAACCACGCAAGTCCGACAGATCGAAACTGATCGGCAAATCGGACAAGGCCGCAGCCAGACGCTGCAGATCATCGAGCGCCGCGAGCACCTCGGCATCCTTCGGCAACCTTGCCGCAGCAATGTCCAGCACCTCTGCGCCGCCGTAGAGCTGTGGCAGCAGCAGCAAGGCCTCGCGCACCGGTGCCTCGACCCCCGCCAGCATGTCGCGCAAACCGGGCACGTCCTTGCTTTGCAGGACATCGAAAAGCATTTCCTCGCGCTCCGGCACAAACCCGGCGCGCGCGGCAAGTGCATGGAACAGGCCCACGTGGCCGATATCGATGCGTGTTGCGGGCACATCAGCAAGCCGCATGACCTCCGCCAGCAAACGCAGGATCTCGATATCCGCCTCGATACCCGCGTGTCCGTACAACTCGGCCCCAAGCTGCAGCGGCTCACGCGTTGCCGTCAGCGTCGACGGCAGGGTGTGCAGTACGCTGCCGCAATAGCACAGACGCGATACGCCCTGCCGATTCAGTAGATGGGAATCGATGCGCGTCACCTGCGGCGTCATGTCAGCCCGTACCCCCATGGTACGCCCCGACAGCTGATCAACCAGCTGATAGGTGCGCAGCCGCAGATCCTGTCCCGCACCGGTGGTCAAGGAATCGAGATACTCCAGCAGGGGCGGCATGACCAGCTGATAGCCATGCGTACGAAAGGCGTCCAGCAGCTTGCGCCTCAAGGCTTCGAGCTTCTCGGCTTCGGACGGCAAGGCGTCCTGGATGTGATCGGGTAATACCCAGCGCATGAAGGAATTCAACTGAAGATGTACAGCAGGATCAGCCCGACCAGCATCGACGACAGTCCAATGAACCGGATCTGACCGTCAGCCATGCTGGCGAGCCGCGAAAAGGTTTCGCGCCAGGCAGCTGGCGCGACAAAGGGAAGGATGCCTTCGATGATCAACATCAGCGCGAAGGCAGTCAGCAGGGTGGAGCCCATCAGGAATCAGTTCCGCTTGGTTCCGCGTGAGTCCTTCATGAACTTGAAGAAATCCGAGCTCGGATCCACCACCATCACGTCATCCTTGCCGGCAAAACTGCCGCGATAGGCTTCGAGACTGCGGTAGAAAGAGTAAAACTCCGGGCTCTGACCAAAGGCTTCGGCATAAATCGCAGTTGCGCGTGCATCGCCCGCACCCTTGAGCTGCTGGGCTTCGCGATAGGCCTCCGCAATGATGACCTCACGCTGACGGTCGGCGTCGGCACGGATCTTTTCCGCCTCTGCCGCACCCTGGGATCTCAGCTCGTTCGCCACCCGCTTGCGCTCGGCTTCCATCCGGCGGTAAACCGAATCCGAAACCTCGGTAGGCAGATCGACACGCTTGAGGCGGACGTCGATGATCTGCACACCAATGGTACGGGCATCACGGTCAGCACGCTCGCGCATCTGCTCCATGATGCGATCGCGCTCACCGGACACCACGTCATGCACGGTACGGCGACCGAACTCTTCACGCAGACCGGCGTTGACGGTCTGGTTCAGACGGGTGCGCGCACGTGCTTCATCACCTGCCACGGACTCGTAGTAAAGGCGCGGATCGACAATGCGCCACTTGACGAAGTGATCAACCAGCACGTTCTTCTTTTCGGAGGTGATGAAACGCTCCGGCTCGGGCGTATCCATGGTCAGGATGCGCTTGTCGAAGTAACGCACGTTCTGGATCAGCGGCAGCTTGACGTTCAGGCCAGGCTCGCTGATGACTTCCTTCACCTCGCCCAACTGGAACACGATCGCGTACTGACGCTGATCAACGGTAAACAGCGACATCGAAGCCACTGCAGCAATCAGCAGCAGTACGCCACCGATAACGGACATCTTGTCACGCATCAACGCTCTCCCCGTTCGCGACTACGCAGCAGATCGCGGCTGCGCGGATCAAGCAGACCTGCCGGCGCATTGGTCGAAGCCGGCAGGGTCGCCTGCGCATCCACCGCAGCACTGGCCGCCGCTGGCGTACCACCAGCCTGCTGGATCAGCTTGTCGAGTGGCAGGAACAGCATGTTGCCGTTACCCTTGGCGTCGATCATGACCTTGCTGGTGCTGGCCAGCACCTGCTGCATGGTCTCGAGATACATACGTTCGCGGGTGACCTCTGGCGCACGCTTGAACTCGGCATACACCTGATTGAAGCGGCTTGCCTCACCTTCTGCGTTTGCCACGACCCGTTCGCGGTAGGCGTTACCTTCCTCGATCAGTCGGGATGCCGTACCACGCGCACGCGGGATCACATCATTGGCGTAGGCCTCACCTTCGTTCTTCTGCCGCTCGCGGTCCTGACCCGCCTTGACGGCATCGTCGAACGCCGCCTGCACCTGTTCGGGCGGCTGGGCATTCTGCATCGTCACCCGGCTGATCTGAATGCCGGTCTGATAGCGGTCAAGGATGCGCTGCATCAACTCTTGTGCGGTGGCGGCGATCTCTTCGCGCCCCTCATACAGCACGAAATCCATCGGGCTCTTGCCAACGATCTCGCGCATGGCGGTTTCGGCAGCCTGTGCCACCGATTCGTCCGGGAAGCGGTTGTTGAACACGTAGTTCTCAGGATTGTTCAGCACGTACTGCACTGCAAACTGGATGTTGATGATGTTCTCGTCATCCGTCAGCATCAACGATTCGCGCAGCACCTTGTTGCGTTCGCTGCCGCGATAGCCCACTTCAACGGTGCGTACGCCCGTCAAGTCGACGATCTCATGCGTTTCGATCGGTGCCGGCAAGCGCCAGCGCAAGCCCGGCTCGGTGGTTTCGGTGAACTTGCCAAGACGCAACACGACTCCGCGCTGATTGGCGTCAACCGTGTAGAAACCACTGGCAAGCCAGACCACCGCCACCAGCGCAAGCAAGGCGCCGATACCGCCACCGAACTGCTTGAACGAAAAGGAGGGAAGCTGCGGCCCATTGCCGCCGCCACCGCCATTGTCGCCACCACCGGAGCCACCAGGACGACCGCCCCGTTTGCCACCGAACATGCCGGAAAGGCGCTGATTGAAATCCCGCCAGACCTCCTCGAGATCAGGAGGTCCCTGGTTCCCGCCGCGATTGCCTTCGCCACGGTCGCCGTCGTTACCGCGGTTGCCCCAGCGTGGATCGTTGAGTGACATGAGAATGCCTGTTATCACTGTTGTATTGGACTCTTGTTGTCGGAATCGGTGTACTGCCCGGGGTCGGACGCGACTGCCTGCTGCGCAGCCTCGGCCAATGCATCGCGAATCAGACCCAGCCCATCGCCGGTTCTCGCGCTCAAAAAAACGCGCCTGATTCTATCACAGTCGTCCCGCTCGACCGCCGCGGCGGCATGAGTCAGGTCGATCTTGTTCCAGATCATGATCTGCGGTACATCGGCCGCGCCAATCTCGGCCAGCACTTCGTTTACTGCAGCGATCTGCGCATCACGGTCATCGCTGGCCGAATCCACGACATGAAGCAGCAGGTCGGCGTGAGCGGTTTCCTCCAGCGTGGCCTTGAAGGCCGCCACCAGCGCATGCGGCAGATCACGGATGAATCCGACCGTGTCCGATAGCACGACGTTCCCCGACCCGACAAAAAGTCGACGCGAAGTCGTGTCCAGCGTCGCAAACAACTGATCCGCAGCATAGCTGCCCGCCTTGGTCAGCGCATTGAACAGCGTGGATTTGCCGGCGTTGGTATAGCCCACCAGCGATACCGACAAGACTTCATTGCGGCTGCGCGAGCGACGCCGCGTCTTGCGCTGCTTTTCAATCTGCGCAAGACGCGTCTTGAGCAACTTGACCCGGTTACCAAGCAGGCGGCGGTCGGTCTCGAGCTGGGTTTCACCTGGCCCACGCAGGCCGATACCCCCTTTTTGCCGTTCGAGGTGAGTCCATCCGCGCACAAGCCGGGTCGCCAGGTGGCTGAGCTGCGCCAGCTCGACCTGCAATTTACCCTCGTGGCTGCGAGCGCGCAGCGCAAAGATATCCAGGATCAGCGCAGTGCGGTCAACCACACGACGCTCGAGCGCGCGCTCAAGATTACGTTGCTGCGCCGGTGATAAGGCATGGTTGAAGATGACCAGGTCGCCTTCGTGCACACGCAAGGCCTCGGCAATCTCCTCGACCTTGCCCTTGCCGGCAAACAACGCAGGATCGGGAGCCGCGCGACGACCAGAAACGACGGCCTCGACCGAAGCACCGGCACTGATTGCCAGCAGCTTCAGTTCGGACAGGCGCTCTTCGCACGCGCCCTGCCCAAGATCAAGCTGGACGAGCACTGCACGCTCGCCGGTCGCGGGACGCTCAAACACGGCGAACAGTACCGACCGGAAAGCGCCGGCCGGCCAGCATCATCAGCACTATCAGTTGCCGCCCTCGCCATCCTGCTGCTGGATGGTGACCGGACGTGCGGGCACGACGGTGGAGATTGCGTGCTTGTACACCATCTGGGTGACGGTGTTCTTGAGCAGCACGACGTACTGGTCGAAGGATTCGATCTGGCCCTGCAGCTTGATGCCATTGACCAGATAAATGGAGACCGGCACATGCTCGCGACGCAGGGTGTTCAGGAACGGGTCTTGTAGAAGTTGCCCTTTATTGCTCATTGTGGAACCTCGTTATTTTGTGTTTATAAGAATGTAAAGGATTTCGTGCTGCACTGCCACATGACAAGTATGCAATGAAATCCCGGTGTGGATATAGGGTATTTCCGCAATCAGGGTTTGCTCGCGTACGGATTGTGCGCAGTACGGAACTGGATGCGCAAGGGCGTGCCCTGCAATTTGAAGGCTTCCATGAACGCCCGTTCGAGGTAACGTACATAGGAACTCGGCAGGTTTTCCAGCGAATTGCCGTGAATCACGATGATGGGCGGATTCATGCCGCCCTGGTGGGCATAGCGCAATTTCGGTCGCGCAGTGCCATGCCGTGGCGGAGCCTGCTTGGCAATCGCCGTCTGCATCGTCCGCGTCAGACGCGGTGTCGACAGATTGGACATGGCCGCCGCGTAGGCCGCATCAACCGACTTGAGCAGGCCGGCCACCCCTTCAGACTTGAGTGCAGAAATCTGGTGGAATCGGGCAAATGACAGGAAGCCGAGCTTGCGTGCCACTTCTTCCTTGAGGCGATCGCGCTGGTAGTCATCCACCGCGTCCCACTTGTTGATCGCCACCACAAGCGCACGCCCGGCCTCAAGAACGAAGCCTGCGATGTGCGCGTCCTGGTCGGAGATATCCTGCGCAGCATCAAGCACCAGCACCGCCACATTGGCTTCCTGAATGGCTTGCAAGGTCTTGATCACGGAGAATTTTTCAACCGCCTCGAACACCTTGCCGCGTCGCCTCAAACCCGCGGTGTCGATCAGGGTATAAGCCTTGCCGCCACGCTCGAATGGAATCTCGATCGCATCCCGGGTGGTCCCGGGCATATCGAATGCAATCACCCGCTCTTCACCGATCAAGGTATTGACCAGTGTGGACTTGCCGACATTGGGGCGACCGACAATCGCCACTTTGGGGCCGCTCTCCTCAGGCGCGTCCTTCTCCCCATCTTCAGGGAAGGGCGCCAGCACCAACTCGACCAACTGCTTGATACCATCGCCGTGCGCTGCCGAGACAGGCAAGGGCGCACCAAACCCCAGGGCGTGGAAATCGGCTGAAACCAGCGCACGCTCCAGCCCCTCGGCCTTGTTGACGACCAGATGCACCGGGCGTCCCGCCCGACGCAAGCGCGCGGCGATCTGCTCGTCGTGCGGCGTACGACCTGCGCGGCCATCCACCAGGAACAGCAGCACATCAGCCTCGGCAATGGCTTGCTCGGCCTGCCGCGCCATCTCGTGCATGATGCCGTCCTTGGCAACGGGGTCGAAACCGGCCGTATCCACCACCAGATAATCACGCTCTCCCACCCGACCGATGCCGTAGTGGCGATCACGGGTCAGCCCCGGCTGATCGGCCACCAGCGCATCACGCGTGCGTGTCAGGCGGTTGAACAGGGTGGACTTGCCGACATTGGGCCGGCCCACCAGTACGATGGTTGGTTTCACGATGACAGGCCCGCCTTAACGCACTTCGTAGGCGACGACATCGCCGCCACGCGTTTGAACTACAAAACCACTACCCAGCCGACGCAGATCGGCAGTAATCGCGCTGCTATCGGCACGCGAACGCGCGGCAAACGCGCCGTCTTCACGACCAAGCAGATGGACATGCCCTTCGACATCGCCAACCGCCACATGATCTCCGACAAACAGGGGGCGCGAAACACCCCTACGCGCCAGCGCATCCTGCTTCCAGACACTGGCTCCGCTATAGACGTCCAGCGCGTGCACCGCATCCTTGTCGTCGGTGATCACGACGAAGCGGTTGTCCCGGTCCATCCCGACGCTACTGGAAAAATCGCGCGCCCACAGCGCGTTACCGTTTGAACCATCAAAGCAGGCAACGCGCCCCTGGTAAGTGACTGCGCACACTTCGCGCCGCCCCACCACAGGCAGGCCGGCAACGTCGGCGATACGTTCGAGCTCGGTCGCCCCGCGCGGTGCTGCAACGCTCAACTCCCACAGCGCACCGCCGTTTGCCAGGCTGATCGCGACCAGTTTGCCGCCGGGAAAACCGGCCAGCGCCACGCCGCTTTCGAGCAACACCCCTGCGTAGCTACGCAGGGCCAGCGGCGGGTTGGTACGCTGATACACCCAGCGTCGGCTACCGTCACTCGGATCCAGCGCGATCAGACGATTGTCCGACGCCCGCAGCACCACCACATCGGCATTCACTGCCGGTGGCGCCAGCACTTCAGCGCCCAGTGGCGAACGCCAGCGCTCGGAGCCGGTCGCCGCATCATAGGCAATGGCCACACCGTCGGCACTCACCACCACAGCCAGACGTCCATCGCTACCCACTCCGGCGGACAAGGTTGTCTTGGCGTCGGCACGCCAAGCCTCACGCCCACCATCGATCCTCAGCACACGACCATCGGCTCCGGCAGCAAAAACGCTGTCTCCGGCCACTGCCGGATGAAACACGTAGGCCCCGGACTTACCGACAGAAGTGCGCCACAGGGTCCGCAACTCCGCCGTCGGCTTGAGGTCGACCAGCGCAGCCGGCTTGGGTGCGCTGCTGGAGAACGGATTGAGCGACGAGCATGCGCCGAGCAACACGGATACCGCCAGCACCGGCAATACACGCTTGAGAGAAGTCTTCATGGTTCAGCCTTCGAGCGATTCGAGTTTGATGCGCAGCACCTGACGCTGCGTCGCCGCTTCATCACCTGCGCCACCCAGGGCGTCGATCGCGGACTGGTACGCGGCACGAGCCTCTGCAGCCTTGCCCTGGGAGGCAAGAATGTCACCACGCAGATCCTCAAAGCGGGATTTGTAACTGCCCGCCGGAGCCGGACTCAGACGCGCCAGGGCCTGGTCAGCCTGGCCCTGCTGCAACATCACGACGGCCAGACGCAGACGGGCCAGATCGCGCAAGGCGGGATCCTTGCCCTTCTCGGCAGCCCATTCCAGCTGTGCCCGGGCATTATCGAGATCCTTGGCGGCAAACTGCACCGACGCCGACAACAAGGCTCCCAGTTGCGCGTAGGCAGTGGAGCCATACTCGCCGATCAGCCGTCCGGCAACATCGCGGGTCTTCTGCGCATCCTGCTGTTCAACCGCTTGCTGCAGCCCGAAGTAGAGTGCGCCGGCCTCGACCGCATTGCGGTTCTGATACCACTGCCAGCCCTGCCAACCCACCGATGCCACCGCTGCGGCAAACAAGGCTGCTGTCACCAGTTTGCCATACTGTGCCCACCAGGCCTTGAGCTCGGAAATCTGTTCCTGCTCTTCAAGGTCATACACCGCCATTGCTTGCCCCTTCTTCGTTCTCATCACTGAACAGGACCTGCGCCACCGCCTCCGGCAGCGCCTCCAGCGCCACCCGCTGCTGGGCCCCCGGCCCACGCAAGGGCTTGACGCCAATTTCGCCCTGCGCCGCTTCATCCTCTCCGATCACCAGCGCGATTGCCGCACCGCTGCCGTCGGCCTTCTTCATCTGCGACTTGAAACTGCCGCCACCACAATGCGTCACGACCGCAAAGCCATGCCCGCGCAGGGCTTCCGCCGCGCGGAACGCCAGACGCTGGGCGCTGTCGCCCAGGTGGACCACATAGACATCCGGCACCACACGATCGGTTTCGCCGCCACATTCACGCCAAAGTGCGAGCAATCGTTCCACACCCATGGCGAACCCGGCAGCCGGCTGCGGCTTGCC
This sequence comes from Parazoarcus communis SWub3 = DSM 12120, assembly GCF_003226565.1. Classification (GTDB taxonomy): domain Bacteria; phylum Pseudomonadota; class Gammaproteobacteria; order Burkholderiales; family Rhodocyclaceae; genus Parazoarcus; species Parazoarcus communis. The sequence continues at coordinate 26,991 of NZ_QKOE01000003.1, forward strand.
ACCCAGTTGCGCAACCAGACCATCGTAACGACCGCCGGCACACACCGTCCCCTGCGCACCCAGTTTGTCGGTAACCCATTCGAACACGGTACGATTGTAGTAATCGAGCCCGCGCACCAGACGATGGTTGATGCGGTAGGCAATGCCTGCATCCTTGAGCAGCACCTGCACAGCCTCGAAGTGCGCACGCGACTCCTCGCCCAGGTAGTCCGCCAGCCGCGGCGCCGCTTCGACCACATCCTGCAGGTCAGGATTCTTGGTGTCTAGGATGCGCAAGGGGTTGGTGTAAAGGCGGCGTTTTCCATCCTCATCCAGCCGTGCCTGATGCTGTTCAAGATAGGCGATCAGCGCAGCTCGATGCTGGGCGCGTTCATCGGCCGAACCAAGCGAGTTGATCTCGAGACGGACATGTTCTTCCAGACCGAGATCGTCCCACAGCCTCGCGCACATGATGATGTGCTCGGCATCGACATCCGGCCCGGCGAAACCGAGGGCCTCGATACCGATCTGGTGGAACTGCCGGTAACGTCCCTTTTGCGGCCGTTCGTGGCGGAACATCGGCCCATGATAGTAAAGGCGCTGCGGCCCGTTTCCCTGCACCAGATTGTGCTGGATCGCGGCGCGGACGCAGGATGCCGTCCCCTCGGGCCGCAAGGTCAGGTGTTCGCCGTTCAGCGCATCCTCGAACGAATACATTTCCTTCTCGACGATATCGGTGACCTCACCGATGGCGCGCTTGAACAAGGGCGTCGGCTCGACGATGGGCATCCGGATCGGGCGATAGCCGTAGCTGCGCAGCCAGTCGCGCACGATGTCCTCGAAGTGCTCCCAGATTTCTGCCTCATCGGGCAGGATGTCGTTCATCCCGCGCACGGCCTGCAAGGTTTGACTCATGGATCTCGCGTTCTGTCTTATTGTGAATGATCTTCGGACTGCCGGCCTCAGCCCGCCTTCCGGACGTAGCGGGTGGCGACATAGTCGTCCACGATGGCCTTGAATTCGGCAGCAATATTGTCACCGCGCAAGGTCACCGTCTTGACCCCATCGACAAACACCGGCGCCGCGGGCGTCTCGCCAGTGCCGGGCAACGAGATGCCGATATTGGCATGCTTGCTCTCGCCCGGACCATTGACGACACACCCCATCACCGCCAGCGTCATGTTCTCGACACCGTCGTACTGCTCGCGCCACTGCGGCATCTGCTCACGGACGTAGCCTTGAATACCCGACGCCAGCTCCTGGAAGAAGGTGCTGGTGGTACGCCCACAACCGGGGCACGCCGTCACCATCGGGGTGAACGCACGCAAGCCCATGGTCTGCAGGATCTCCTGCGCCACCACGACCTCCTGGGTGCGGCTGCCACCGGGCTCGGGCGTCAGCGAGATACGGATCGTATCGCCGATCCCCTCCTGCAACAGCACGGCCAGCGCCGCCGTAGACGCGACAATGCCCTTGCTGCCCATGCCAGCCTCGGTCAGGCCAAGATGCAGGGGATAGTCGCAGCGCAGTGCCATATCACGATAGACGGCGATCAGATCCTGCACACTGGAGACCTTGGCCGACAAGATGATGCGGTCACCTGCCAGCCCCAGCTCTTCAGCCTTCGCAGCGGACTCCAGCGCCGATACCACCAGTGCCTCACGCATCACCGCACCTGCATCGCGAGGTTCGGCCCGACTTGCGTTCTCGTCCATGATCCGCGCCAGCACGGATTGGTCGAGGCTGCCCCAATTGACGCCGATACGCACCGGCTTGTCGTACTTGCAGGCAATCTCGACGATGGACGCAAACTGCGGGTCGCGCTTGGCGCCGGCCCCGACATTGCCAGGGTTGATGCGCAGCTTCGCCAACGCTTCGGCACACGCCGGATGCCTGGACAACAAGGTATGACCGTTGTAATGGAAATCCCCAACCAGCGGCACATCGATGTTCAAGGCCAGCAAACGATCACGGATATGCGGCACGGCGCGCGCCGCATCCTCGTTATTGACGGTGATGCGCACCACCTCCGAACCCGCGCGAGCCAACTCGGCCACCTGCATGGCAGTGCCCAGCACATCAGCGGTATCGGTATTGGTCATCGACTGCACGACAACCGGCGCAGCACTGCCGACACCAACACGACCGACATGCACAAGACGGGTCTGACGGCGCGGAAGCGGGGCAAAAAGCGGACTGGACTGACTCATTGGACTCGCATCATGTCATTGAACGGTCAGACGGGCGACGGAAACCCGGGTATGCGGAACGAGATCCACGGGTTTGCCGTTGTACTCGAGACTGACACTACGGGCATTGCCAACCACCAGGGCAAACGGTGCCTGCCCCTGTACCACGCGGGACGAACCGGACGTACCGACGCCCGAAAAAAGGACAGCACCGCGGGCATCACGGACCTCAATCCAGGATTCGCCGGCAAAAACAAACTTGAGCCCCCCTGCGCCACTCGCCTCGGCGGTATCCACGGCCGCGGGCGCCATTCCTGTCGCGACCGGAGGCGCCGGCTGCGGAGCTACGGCAGACCCTGTCGCAGGTACAGCAGGCGGCAGCCCCGTGGTGGGAGGCGCTGCAGACTGTGCCATGCCGGCAGGCCCATCCACGACTGCTTGCGGCTCGCTGGCCGTATCGGGGGGAACATCGACGGCCACATTGCCCGGCACCGGCTGACCCGGCTCGAACACCGGCGCATCAACAGGCTCCACGACGGCCAGCGGCGCTTCCTGCGTCGCAAACCATCCAAAGTGATTGCCCGCAAACATCACCGCAAGCAGCAGCGCGGCGACCAAGCCAGCCGGCAGCAGATTGAATCTGGCACCTGCACCGGTAGGCATGTCTCCCTCGGCGTTGGAGACCGGCGTCAGATCGACAGAGGCCGGCGCCCCCGATCCCAGTGCAGCCAGTACGGGCTCCGGATCGATCCCTAGGTGGCGGGCATAATTGCGCAGAAAGCCGCGGACAAACGCAGGGCCGGGCAGCGCCTCATGGCGCCCGCTCTCCAGCGCATCAAGCTGACGAACCGACAGTTTCAGCGCTTGCGCCACCTCGGCGAGCGACTCACCACGCGCCTCTCGGGCATGACGCAACATGACCCCCGGCGGTACCGCCTGCCCTGCATCGACAGCGACCCGGGCGTCGGACTGAGGATTGCTCACTCGTACTTCCCCTGCAACATCAACACATGCTCGGCCGAATCCGCAAACCGGCCGCGTAACTGCTGGGCGTAACTGGCCTCGGCGTCATGCTCCCCCAACTGGCGCGCAGCCCGCAAGCCCAGCCAGACCGAGGCAGACGTCGGTCCGAACTGTTGATGGAAGCGGTTGAGCTGCTCGTGCGCAGCACGATAGTTCGCCTTGCGGTAGGCAATGGAGGCCAGTTGAAACTGCGCCTCGCCATTGGCGGGATCGGCCTGGATGGCGCGCAGGAACTGTCCTTCGGCCAGTTCGTCCTGATTCTGCCGCAGGTAGCACTGTCCCGAATTGTTCAGCGCACGGGTCGGGTAACGGTAATAGGGGTTGCGTGCAGCACGATCGAAGCGCGCCTGAGCATCGTCTGCCCTGCCCTGCAGGCACAGGAACCACCCATAGCTGTTGTTGAAATCCGGATCACCCGGCGCAGCATTGAGCGCGTTGCGGAAGTTCTCGTCAGCCGAACCGTTCTCGCCGATCATCATGTACACCAGCCCCATCAGATGATAGGCAGGGGCATAACCGGCACGATCGCGCAACGCAACCTTGGCCTCATCCAGGGCAACGTCATAGCGCCCCACCTCGAAGTAGGCCAGCCCGAGGTCCACATGCACACGGGCACGCGCCTCGGCATCGTTGGCCGGCTGCATGTCCGACATCGGCCGGGTCACACCAACCGCATCCCCACCACCGACCGGCGTCGTGACGCAGGCGCCCAGCGCAAGGGAAGAAAACAGCACGAACAGCGAGGCTTTCCAGCCGATCATCAGCGAATCTCCGTTGATTGCTTCAGACGCACCATCGTACGCCGCGTCTTGTCCTGAACCTGACCTGCCAACTGGCCACAGGCCGCATCGACATCGTCACCACGCGTCTTGCGCGTGGTGGTCACGATACCGGCATCAATCAGGATACCTGCAAAGCGCCGTATCCGCTCCGCCCCCGAACGCAGAAAACCCGAATTGGGGAAGGGATTGAATGGAATCAGGTTGAACTTGCAGGGGACGTCGCGCACCAGCGCGACGAGTTCGTGCGCGTGCGCGTCACTGTCGTTGACACCGTCGAGCATGACGTACTCGAAGGTAACGAAGTCCCGTGGCGCGCGCTCCAGATAGCGCTGACAAGCGGCCATCAGTTCGCGCAAGGGATATTTCTGGTTGATCGGCACCAGACGGTCACGTAGCGCGTCGTTCGAAGCGTGCAGGGATACCGCCAACGCCACTGGACACTCATCGCGCAGGCGATCCATGGCCGGCACGATGCCCGAGGTTGACACCGTCACCCGCCGACGCGACAGCCCGTAAGCGTGGTCGTCCAGCATCAGCCGCAACGCAGTGACGACATTGTCGAAGTTGGCCAGCGGCTCGCCCATGCCCATCATCACCACGTTGCTGATGATGCGGCCGTTATCCTTGTCGCCGGCCTCGAGGTCGGCAGCGGTCTCGCGCGCAGCCCCGAGCAGCTTGTTGGCCAGCCACAACTGGCCGATGATCTCCGCCGCACTCAGGTTGCGGTTGAAACCCTGCTTGCCCGTAGAGCAAAAGGCGCAGTCGAGCGCACACCCAGCTTGCGAGGACACACACAAGGTGCCACGGCTCGTCTCCGGGATGAATACGGTTTCGACCGCATTGGCATTGCCGACATCGAGCAACCACTTGCGGGTACCGTCGGTCGACACCGAATCGCGCACCGGAACCGGCGGACGAATCACTGCGATGTCCTTCAGACGGGCGCGCAGCGATTTGGCGACATCGGTCATCGCGTCAAAATCGTCGCAGCCTTCATGGTGCATCCAGCGCATCACCTGCCGCGCGCGAAAGGGCTTCTCGCCCAGGCCCGCAAACCAGGCGACGAGACCGTCGACATCGAAGTCGAGCAGATTGACCGGTGTATTCATCTTCATCTCCAACGCAAACGGCCCGCCCGCGCGATTCGCGGTACTCACCGCGAAGCGGGCGCGACGGGCCGTCCGGATGGACCGCTCAGCGGCTATAAACGTTCATGCCGGGGAAGAAGAAAGCCACTTCCACAGCAGCGGTTTCGGGCGCATCGGAGCCATGCACGGCATTGGCGTCGATCGAATCCGCGAAATCAGCGCGGATGGTGCCCTTGTCGGCCTTCTTCGGGTCGGTAGCGCCCATCAGTTCGCGGTTCTTGGCGATGGCGTTCTCACCTTCCAGTGCCTGGATCATCACCGGGCCGGAGGTCATGAAGGAAACCAGATCCTTGAAGAAGGGGCGTTCCTTGTGCACGGCGTAGAATTGACCGGCTTCCTGCTCGGACAGGTGCACCATCTTGGCGGCGATGATCTTCAGACCGGCGGCTTCGAAACGGGAATAGATCTGGCCGATGACATTCTTGGCAACGGCGTCGGGCTTGATGATGGAAAGGGTGCGTTCGATGGCCATGTGGACAGCTCCGGGCTATGTTGGAAAAAGCGCCGGATTTTAACAGGTTTTGAGTGAAAGCCGCGTGACGCACGACGGACACTGCAAGCAGATGTGACGGTCGCACCGGGTCGCGTGCGCGACAGGTTTTTCACGATAGCGGGAACCTCTCGCAATTGGCGAGAGTCAGTTGGATTCGCAATCGATGAGCGGGGCCGTCCGGCCGCCGCGGGCACGCCCAGTGCGTGTCGAGTTCGCAACCGGAGTTCCCGATGCTCAATGCGCTTGGCCTGATCGGACTGACGACGCTACTTGCCCCCTGGCTGGGCAGGGTGCTGGACGCGCGTGCCGGCTGGCTGTTGGCACTTGCCCCGCTGTACGGCTTCGTGTGGTTGCTCGGCCAGATGCCGGTCATTGCCGGCGGCGGCGCGGTGGTGGAGTCCATCGCATGGATTCCGGCACTCGATGTCGCTCTGTCCTTCCGCCTGGATGGGTTGTCACTGCTGTTCGGCCTGCTGGTCACCGGCATCGGCACCCTCATCGTGCTGTACGCCGGCAGCTATCTGTCGGACCATCATCATCTGGGTCGCTTCTATGCCTTCCTGCTCGGTTTCATGGCAGCCATGCTCGGGCTGGTACTGGCAGACGACCTGATCGCGATGTTCGTGTTCTGGGAGCTGACCAGCATCAGCTCCTACCTGCTGATCAGCTTCCAGCACGAGCGTGCCGCCTCACGCCGCGCAGCATTGCAGGCCCTGCTGATCACCGGTGGAGGGGGCCTGGCCTTGCTTGCCGGCCTGATCCTGCTCGGCATGGCAGGCGATGCGTGGCAGTTCTCTGCACTGTCGGCGGCGGCAATCGAAGGCCATGCACTTTACCCGGCCATCATGATTCTGGTCCTGCTGGGCTGCTTCACCAAATCCGCACAACTCCCCTTCCACCTGTGGCTACCCAATGCAATGGAGGCCCCCACACCGGTATCGGCCTATCTGCACTCGGCCACCATGGTGAAGGCCGGCGTCTACCTGATGGCACGCCTGAATCCGGTGATGGGAGGAGAGGACGGCTGGGGCTCCATCCTGGTCGTCGTCGGCGCTGCGACCGCACTGGTCGGCGCGGTGCTCGCACTCCGTCAGACCGACCTCAAACGCATTCTGGCCTATACCACCGTGACCGTGCTTGGCCAGCTCACCATGCTGATCGGCACCAACACCACCTACGGTCTGCAGGCCTTCGTCATCTATCTGCTGGCCCACTCGCTGTACAAAGGCGCGTTGTTCATGGCCGTCGGTGCGGTCGACCATGCCACTGGCACACGCGAGCTGGTGCGCCTGGGAGGCCTGATCCGGTTCATGCCCCTGACCGGTGCCGCAGTCGCGCTTGCCGCCTTCTCCAATGCCGGCCTGCCCCCCTTTTTCGGCTTCATCGCCAAGGAGTTCAAGTACGCCGGCCTGATCGAGCTCGGCCCGCTCGGCTGGGCGACCACTGGGGTGATGATCGTCACCAATGCCTTGTTGCTGACCGCAGCCGGACTGGTGTTCATCCGCACCTTCCTCGGCCGTCAGGGCGCCTACCCACGTACGCCCCATGAAGTCAGCCTGCCGATGTGGCTGGGGCCGATGTTGCTGGCGATTGGTGGCTTCCTGCTCGGCGCTTTCAACAACGTTGCTGAAGTCTGGCTGGTCGACAGTGCGGTGCAGGCGGTGGCGCGCGGTGCGATTCCAGTCAATCTCTACCTGTGGGGCGGGATCACGCCAGCGGTCGTGGCGAGCATGATCACGGTATCGCTCGGCGCCTTCGTATACCTGAAGCGCCAGGCTGTACGTCATTGGCTGGCGCGCTGGCGACGGGTGTGGCAGGTCAGCGGCGACCTGCTGTGGGACCGTCTGCTGAAACGCATCTTCATCATTGCCGGCCAGGTCGCAGACCGCTTCCAGCACGGCTCGCTGCGCCAGCACGTCGCCCTGCTGGCGGTGGTGGGGGCGGTTTTCGCCCTGCTCGGCACCGTACTTGCCAGCAGCCACGGCGCACGCCTGCCAACCGCGAGCCCGCTGTCCTGGGCCGCCGTTGCAGGCTGCGCCCTGGCCGTACTTGGTGCAGCGGGCGCAGCAATGATGCGCGAGCGCATCGCACTGGTCACCTCGCTCGGCGCAAGCGGGCTGGGCGTCGGCCTGTTCTTTCTGGCGGTGGGGGCACCGGATGTGGCAATCACCCAGATCATGGTCGAAACCCTGACCGTGATTTTCCTCGCCATGGTGCTCAACGGCTTGCCAGTGGTCCAGGTCACCGGTGCGCGAAACTCCCGCCGGCGCCGCGTTCATCTGGCCGTGTCCATCGGCTTCGGCCTTGCGTTGACCTTGACCATCCTGATCGCCATCGGCCAACCCTTGCCGGGTGACCTCGCCGCCTGGTACCTGGCCAACAGTCTGCCGGGCGGTCATGGTGCCAATGTGGTGAATGTGATCCTGGTCGACTTCCGCGCCTTCGACACCCTGGGCGAGATCCTCGTGGTGGCACTGGCCGGACTGGCTGCAGCCTTGCTACTGCATCGCGACGACAATGCCCCCGCCCAGGGCAAGCTTGCGCATGCCGAATTCGGCAGCGTGCTGCTGCGTCAGGGCCTGCGCCCGCTGGCAGGACTGCTGCTGCTGATCTCGCTGGTGTTGTTGTGGCGCGGCCACAACCTTCCTGGCGGTGGTTTCATCGGCGGGCTGGTCGCGGTGTGTGCCGCCGTGCTCATTGCCTTGGGCTACGGTGTGGCCCAGGCGCGCCGGATGCTGCGCGTCCCACCCAGCGTGGTCGCTGGCGTGGGCCTGGCGCTGGCCGCCGGTGCCGGTCTGTTCGGCCTCGCCGACGCTCGCCCCTTCCTTGGCAGCGCCTGGCTGTTTCCGGGCGGACTGCCGTTGGGCACGCCCCTGATGTTCGACGTCGGCGTATTCCTGACCGTGTTCGGCGCGGTCAGCCACATGCTGTTCCGGCTGATGGAAAAGGAGGTCTGAGATGGAGATCGTCGCTGCTGTCACCGCCGGCCTGCTTGCCAGCATTGGCGTCTGGCTGCTGCTGGACCGCAATCTGGTGCGGGTCGTGCTGGGCATCGTGCTGCTTGGCAACAGCATCAACATGGCGGTCCTGACCGCGGGCCGCCTGGACAACCGTGCCGCAGCCTTCGTCTCGGCCAACGGGGTGCCCGAATTCGCGGGCAACCCCCTGCCACAAGCCCTGGTCCTGACCGCAATCGTCATCGGCTTCTCCCTGTTCGTGTTCGCGCTGGCCGTGCTCCGGCGCACCTGGGAGCGACATCGCAGTACCGCAACCGACCGCGTCACCGAGGTAGCCGAAGCGCCTGCCCCCAACCTGGATGAGAAGACGTCGTGATGACTTCAAGCCCTCACCTGCTTCTCGTCGCGCCCTTGCTGTTGCCGCTGGGCACGCTGGTCGCCTGTCTGCTGACCCGAGCCAGCCATCGGGCCTGCGCCGCGCTGAGCCTGCTCGGTGCGATCGGGCTGATGCTGGTCGGGCTGATGCTGGTCGTCCATGCCGGCCGCGGAGACATCCTGGTCAGCCAGATGGGCGGTTGGGCCGCCCCCTATGGCATCACGCTGGTCGTGGACCGGCTGTCGGCTGCGATGGTGGCGATTACCGGGGTCATTGCCACCGCTACTGTTCTGTATGCGCAGGCTCGTGACAGCGATCCGGCACGTGGACGGGACTTCCATCTGCTGACACATGGCCTGCTGGTGGGCGTTTGCGGTGCCTTCATTACCGGTGACGTGTTCAACCTTTACGTCTGGTTCGAGGTGCTGCTGGTCGGCTCCTTTGCACTGATCGCGCTGGGCGGCGACAAGCGCCGGATGGCAGGCACCGTGGTCTATGTGATCCTGAACCTGATCGCCACCCTGCTGTTCCTGCTTGCCGCCGGCCTGGTATACGGTAGCGCCGGTACGCTGAATATGGCGGAACTGGCCGCTCTGTTCGCTGCCGGCAACGTTCCCCCCGGGGTGCAGGCACCGCTGGTGCTGATGCTGCTCGCGTTCTCGATCAAGGCCGCACTGTTCCCTGTTTTCGGCTGGCTGCCGGCGTCCTATCACGTGGCCTGGACGCCGGTGTCGGCGCTGTTTGCCGGGCTGCTGACCAAGGTCGGCGTGTACGCGCTGATCCGGCTCGTCACCCTGTTGTGGCCCGACGCCGGACTGGTGCACGACGTTCTGTTGTGGGTCGCCTGCGCCACGATGTTGATCGGTGTGCTCGGTGCCGCCGCACAGACCGAGGTACGGCGCATCCTGTCCTTTCACATCGTCAGCCAGGTGGGCTACATGGTGCTTGGTCTGGCACTGGCCACACCGCTGGCGCTGGCGGGTGCGGTGTTCTACCTGATCCATCACATCGTGGTGAAGGCCAACCTGTTCTTCATTGGCGGCATCGCAGCGCGCATGACGGGCTCCGAACGCCTACCGGCAATGGGTGGGCTGTATGCCCGTGCCCCCTGGCTGGCGCTGATGTTTGCCATCCCGGCGCTGTCGCTGGCAGGCATCCCGCCACTGTCGGGTTTCTGGGCGAAGTTCGTGCTGGTACGGGCAGGCCTCGAGACCGGCGCCTGGATCGCGGTCGGAATCGCGCTGCTGACCGGCATCTTCACCCTGCTGTCGATGAGCAAGATCTGGAACGAGGCCTTCCTGAAGGCGCACCCACAAGGCGCTGACGGTCACCGCAAGATCACCGGCCAGGCACCTGCTTGGTGGGCAGCAGCAGGCCTTGCGGCAATCACGGTGGCCATCGGCCTTGGCGCCGGTCCGGTGATGGACTTTGCCACGGCGGCGGCGGATCAGCTTGCCAGTCCCAGACACTATATCGATGCCGTGCTGGGCAGTGGAGGACGATGACCATGGCACTGCTTCATCTTGCCCTCGCCTTCGGGCTCGCGGCCTTCGCCGACATGCTGAGTCCGCTCGGTATGCTCGCGGCCTTCATCATCGTGTTCGGCGTACTGCGGCTTTCCGGCAATCTGTTCGGCATCCGCCGCTACGCCCTGCGGGTGGACTACGGCTTCCGCTTCGTGCTGTGGTTCATCGGCGAGGTGTTCAAGGCCAGTTTCGATGTCGCACGTCTGGTGCTGCGCAGACGTGTCGCCACCCGGCCCGCCGTGGTCGCCGTCAGGCTGCAGCGCGCAGACGATGCGATCGCCACCCTGATCGGCGCCCTTCTGACCTTGACGCCCGGCACCCTCGCACTCGATTACGACAGTGACGCCCAACTGATGTATGTGCACGCGCTTGACGCCGACACAGCGGACGACATCGAACAGGGCGTGCGTGCGATCGAAAGCCGCTTGCTGAGGTGGATCGACGCCGGACTCACCGAGGAGGATGCAGCATGAGCTTCGAACTGGCCGGCGCAGGCTGGGTCATCCCACTGGCGTTCGCGCTGCAGGGCATCAGCGCCGCACTGATCATGGTGCGCCTGCTACGCGGCCCCACCGGTCCTGACCGGGTGGTGGCAATCGACGCCCTGACCTTGCTGGGCGCGGCGGTACTGGGCCTGTTTGCGCTCCATACGCGCCAGGCGGTGATGCTGGACGCGGCGGTGGTGCTTGCGCTGGTGTCCTTCATCGGCACCACTGCCTTCATGCTGATGTTCAGGACACGTGAGCCTGCGTCGCCACCTGAGTCCCATATCAAGGAGGACGCCGGATCATGACCCAGACCCTGCTCGGCCTGATCGCCAGCGGCCTTATCCTGGCAGGCACGCTGCTCTGCCTGATCGGCGCAATCGGACTGCTACGGTTGCCCGACAGTTATAGCCGGATGCACTCGGCAAGCAAGGCGGGCTCACTGGGCGCTGCGCTGGTGCTTGCCGGCGTGGCCACCGCAAGCAGCGGCGAGATGGCGCTGGAAGCACTTTTTGCGGTACTGGTGCTGCTTGCAACCGCCCCGCTGGCCGCACATGCGGTGTCGCGCGCGGCTCACCGCGCAGGCTACAAACCCAGGACCGGACGCCTTGGCGATGCGCTGGCGGAGCAGCAGGCCGAAGACCGCACGCCAACTGAGGGCAGGGGCTGACTCAAAGGGTGTCGCGCGGCGGGGCCTCACCCGATTCGACGCCGGCCGGCTTGTCGTAGGTGCTCCAGCCCTTGCCATCCGGGCGGGGCAATTCGCCCGCCTTCAAACGACTGTGCATGTAGGCCTTGGCCAGGAAATGCGCGGTGATCGGCGCCGACAGGAAGAGGAACATCGAAATCAGCAACTCGTGAATCGAGAACACGCCTTCCGCTGCCAGAAAATAAGCGATGGACGCCAGCAGCGTGCCACCCACCCCCAAGGTGGTGGCCTTGGTCGGCGCATGCAGGCGGGTCATCAGTTCAGGCATGCGGATCATGCCCCATGAGCCCACCAGCAGGAATACCGCGCCAATGATGATCAGTGCAGAAACAATGGCTTCGGCCAGAATGGACATGGTGCCACCACTCCCTATTCGATGATGTCGCCACGCAGCACGAACTTAGCGTAGGCGACAGTAGAGACAAAGCCGAACATGGCAAAGATCAGCGCCGCCTCGAAATACACCGGAGTGCGCTCGCTGATGCCGTACAGGATGATCAGGGCGATGACGTTGATCACCATGGTGTCGATCGCCAGCACGCGGTCGAGGATGCTCGGACCGCGCACCACCGACCACAGGTTCATCAACAGGGCGAGCGAAATCGCGCTGAATGCGAAGGTCAGTGCATGTTCGATCATTCGAATATCTCCATCAAGCGTGCCTCGTAGCGCATCTTGATGCGACGCACGGCCGCTTCCGGGTCGGGCTCATCCAGACAATGCACCAACAGGTGGCGACCATCCGCCGACAGGTCGCAGCTGACCGTACCCGGCGTCATCGTGACCGTGCCGGCAAGCAGCGTGATTGCCTCTGGCCGGGTCAAGGCCAGCGGCACGCACAACCAGCGCGGCTGCAGCGATGACACCCGCGCGAACAGGATCAGCCGGGCGACCTGGATGTTGGCGGTGACGATGTCGCCGATCACGACCAGAAAGTAGACGACGGCCTTGCCATAGTTGCGGATGTGCGGCCGGTCAGGCCAGAAGCTGGCCGTCATCAGCGGGAACAACACGCCGAGGACGACACCCAGCAGAAGATTGCCCAGACTGAAACTGTTCTGCAGCAGGATCCAGATCAGGATCAACAGCACGGTCATCAAGGGGTGCGGCAGCCAGCTGCGCGCCTGCCGGGTCTGTGCATCGTGCGCCATCATTCGTACCCTCCCGCCTCGCCCATTACCGCATCGATATAGCGTTCGGGCTGATAGATCTGCGTGGCAGCCTGCTCGATCCAGCCCATCAAGGGTCCGGCGAATGCGGTCAGCAACACCAGTGCGGCCAGCAGCGTTCCGATCGAAACCAGCGGCAACACCGGCCGACGCCGGCTGCCTGGCACATCCACCGCCAGGGCTGGCGCCGCGGGGTCGGTCTTCCAGAACACGGTACTACCGGCTCGTCCAAAACCAATGATGCAAAGCAAGGAAGACACTAGGATCACTGCCCAGATCCATACCGCATTCGATGCGCCACGCGCACTGTCGAGGATCATCAGCTTGCCAAGGAAGCCCGACAGCGGCGGCATGCCACAGAGTGCAATCGCTGCAACAAAGAAGAACGCCGCCAGCAGCCCGCGATCGGCAAAGCCCTCCCCAGGCGCCAGACGGTCGCCACAGGCACGACGCACCGAGACTTCACCGGCAATCAGGAACAGCACCGCTGCCGCCAGCGTCGAATGCAGCAGGTAGTACAGCGCGGCACTCGTGGCCTGCGGCGAAAACAATCCCACCGCGGTCATCAAGGTGCCCATGGAGCCGATCACCGCAAAGCTGGCAAGCTGGGTCAGGCTGCGCGCAGCGAGCACACCGATCATCCCCAGCGCCAGGGTAAGCAGCGCAGCCGGCAGCAACCAGGGCACGGCCAGACCGGAGGACAACCCGGCCCCCTCACCAAAGGCCAGCGGAAACAGCCGCAAAATGGAATAGGCGCCCACCTTGGTCATGATCGCAAACAGGGCGGCCACCGGTGCAGCAGCATTGCCATAGGTGCCAGGCAGCCAGAAATGCACCGGCACCAGCGCAGCCTTGATACCAAACACCATCAGCAACAGCAGCGCACCGGTGTGCAGGATGGCGCGGTCACCATCGGCAACCTCCACCACCCGCCCGGCCAGATCTGCCATGTTGAGCGTGCCAGTCACGCTGTAGATGAGCCCCACGGCAATCAGGAACAGCGACGATCCCACCAGGTTCACCACCACGTACTGCACCCCGGCGCGCACCCTCAACGCCCCGCCGCCGTGCACCATGAGGCCGTAGGAGGCGATCAGCAGGACCTCGAAGAAGACGAACAGGTTGAAGAAGTCACCCGTGAGGAAGGCACCATTAATGCCCATCAACTGGAACTGCCACAAGGCATGAAAGTGACGACCCCGGCCGTCCCACCCTCCAAGCGCATAAAGCAGCACGATGAGGGACAGTAGCGCCGCCAGCACCAGCATCAGCGCGGACAGTCGATCAAGGACCAGCACGATACCGAACGGCGCCGGCCAGTCGCCCAGTGCGTACATCTGAGGTGGCTGGACCGATGCCGACACCAGCAGCGCCGCAGCCAGCACCAGCATCAGCACGGCAGCAGCCATCGAAAGCACCCGCGCGAGCACCAGATCATGACGGGCAGCCAGCACCAGGATGGGTGCCATCACCGCAGGCAGCAGGATGGGCAGGATGATCCAGTGATTCATCGGCTGCTCTCCCCGACCTCGGCCACCATCTGAGCCGGCGTACCCGACGACGGCGTCATTGCGCCGAGGTCATCGCCGCTCTCCAGGAAGCTGCGCAAGGCCATCACCACAGCCACGGCAGTCATGCCGAAGGAGATCACGATCGCGGTCAACACCAGCGCCTGCGGCAAGGGGTCGGAATACGCGCTCGCATCTGCAGCAATGACCGGTGGCCGATCAATGGCTAGCCGACCCATCGCAAACAGGAAGACATTGGTCGCATACGACAACAAGGTCAGGCCCAGCACTACGGTAAAGGTGCGTGCCCTCAACAACAGATACACCCCTGCAGCAGTCATCACCCCCACTGCACTGGCGAGCAGGAACTCCATGTTAATTCTCCACGGTGCGATCGAGCGAGGGATCGACATCCATCGGGCCGGCGTTGACCGGCAGACTCTCGGCGCGACGGCCGAGTCGGGACAGGTTGGCCAGCGCCAGCATGGTCGCACCAACCACGACGAGGAAGACGCCGGTATCGAAGAACATGGCCGAAGCCACATGGATCTCGCCGATCAAAGGCAGCTCAAAGTGCCACATCGTGCTGGTCAGGAAGGGATGCCCCACCACCCAGGCCCCCAGCCCGGTCATCGCGGCGATCAATACGCCCCAACCGATCATGCCGTGGTAGTCGAGCTTCATGCGCTGCGCAGCCCAGCCAAAGCCACTGGCCATGTACTGCACGATCAGCGCGATGGCCACCACCAGGCCGGCGATGAACCCCCCACCCGGCACATTGTGCCCGCGCAGGAAGATGTAGAACCCCACCATCAATGCCAGCGGCAGCATCACCCGGGTCGCCACGGCCAGCATCATCGGATGGCGATCGGCGGCACGAGGCTGATCCGGCACCCAGCCGGCAATCCGCCGCGCAGCCGCACCGTGCAGCGCCCCGTCAAGCAAGGCGAAGATGGCCAACGCCGCAACCCCCAGCACGACGATCTCGCCAAACGTATCAAAGCCGCGGAAATCCACCAGGATGACGTTGACCACGTTGGTACCACCTCCACCCGGTACCGACTGCTCGAGGTAGTAGCCCGACAGGGTTTCGGCATCGCGCGTAAGCACCGCCCAGGCCGCCGCACCCACCCCCAGACCGGCGCCAACAGCCAGCAGGCCGTCGCGCAGGTGGCGTCCACGTCCCGGCTCCGCCGGTGTGTGCTTGGGCAGGAAGTTCAGCGCCAGCAGCATCAGGATCACGGTCACCACCTCAACCGAAATCTGGGTCAGCGCCAGATCGGGGGCCGACAGATAGACGAAGCCGATCGACACCATCAGCCCGACCACGCCCACCGTCAGCAAGGCCTGCAGCCGCTGATGGTGCTGCAGCACCACCGAGACGCAGGCACCGACCAGCAGCAGCCAGGCCGCTACTGCCACCGGCGTGGCGGGCAGCAGTTCGCGGCTACCGGGCGCAGAAGGCGACGAAAAGTACGCGCTCACGCCCAGCGCCAGCATGGCCGCGATCATCACCCCGAGGTAACGCTGCAGCGATCCGTTGTGCATGCCATGGATCAGCTCGCGCGCAGTCGTGACCAGGCCACCAATCACCGCCTCGAACCCGGCCTTGGCCTCCGGATGCGGACCCGCCTGCCAGACTGCACGCACCGTGCGATAGCGCATCAGCAGCAATGCGCCAACAACGACCGCAATGGCGCTCATGCCCAGCGCGGGGGTAAAACCGTGCCACATCGCCAGGTGGTAATCGAGCACCTCACCCCCGGTCACCGCCCGCGCGACCACGGCCACCAGCGGTCCGGCCACCGTATCGGGAAACAAGCCAATCAACACCACCAGCACCACCAGCAGCGCGGACGGCAACCACATGCCTGCAGGCGGATCATGAGGCGGATGCGGATAGTCAGTGCGTTGCGGGCCAAAGAACACATGCACGATGTAACGCAGCGAATAGGCCACCGAGAAGCAGGCCGCAATCGTGGCGAGCAGGCCCATCAGCCAGCCCTGCCCACCCCAGGTGGTGTCGGCCACCTCATGCAGCATCATCTCCTTCGACAGAAAACCGTTCAGCGGCGGAAACCCGGCCATCGACGCCGCCGCCACCATCGCCAGCGTGGCGGTGACCGGCATCAGATGCAGCAGGCCTCCCAGGCGCTTGATATCACGGGTACCAGCCTCGTGATCGACGATGCCGGCATTCATGAACAGCGCCGCCTTGAAGGTCGCGTGATTGAGGATGTGGAACACTGCCGCAGTTGCCGCCATCGGCGTACCGAGCCCGAGCAGCATGGTCACCAGGCCAAGATGACTGACGGTCGAAAAAGCCAGCAGCCCCTTCAGGTCGTCCTTGAACAGGGCGATGAAGGCCCCGATCAACATGGTGATCAGCCCCGTGGTGGCAACAATGTAGAACCAGGCATCAGTGCCCGCCAGCGCCGGCCACATGCGCGCCATCAGGAACAACCCGGCCTTCACCATGGTGGCCGAGTGCAGGTAGGCGGACACTGGCGTCGGTGCAGCCATCGCATGTGGCAGCCAGAAATGGAACGGGAACTGAGCCGACTTGGTGAAGCAGCCGGCAAGGATCAGCACCAGTGCCGGCAGGTACAGCGGCGAGGCCTGAATGAGCTCTCCGTTCTGCAAGATCACGCTCAGGTCGTAGGAGCCGACAATCTCACCCAGGATCAGCATTCCGGCAATCATTGCCAACCCGCCCGCACCCGTCACCGTCAGGGCCATGCGTGCCCCTTGCCGACCAGCCGGCAGATGCTTCCAGTAGCCGATCAGCAGGAAGGACGACAAGCTGGTGAGCTCCCAGAAGATCAACAGCAACAGGATGTTGTCCGACAGCACGATCCCCACCATTGCACCCTGGAACAGCAACAGGTAGGTGTAGAAGCTACCCATCGGGTCGTCCTTGGACAGGTAGAAACGTGCATAGACGATGATCAGCAGGCCGATGCCGAGGATCAGCCCTGCGAAGAAGAAACCCAGGCCGTCGAGGAAGAAATTGATGTTCAAACCGAGCGCTGGCAGCCAGTCCCACCCTGCCTGCACCACCTCACCGCGAAATACCGCGGGCGCATGCGACAACAGCAGCACGAAAGCCAGCAGCGACGCGATAAAGGTTGTCGTCGCACAGGCGTTGCGCCCGGCACGGATCATCAGCGCAGGGAACAAGGCGCCAATGAAGGGCAACAGCACGATCAGAACCAGGCTCATCAGATCATCCGGCAGTCAGGATCACACCCCACGCGAGGGCAGAACAAAAAACAACCCGGGCACGCCGGGCAGGTTTGCGCAAAAGTATATCCGCAGGCGCGCCCTCGACCTATACGGATCGGCCGCAAACGACGGCAATACGGGTTTTGAGCACCGTGAACCTGAGCAAAAAGTATTCCATGCACAGATGCTGCAGTATGCTCCAGCCCGCCCGCAGGCGCTGATTTTTCGCCATTGCATTTCACTAGGCGAAATCGAGCCGCACGGTTACTATTGATACGTCTCCCAAAATTCCGACCAGGTCCACGTGTCAACCCGAAAGATCGACGAAGCCCCCGCCGCGGAGGCGAAGAATCCCATCCAGGTGATCGAGCGCATGATGAAGTTGCTCGACACCCTCTCGATGCACCCCGATCCTGTGCCGCTCAAGCAACTGGCACTGGAGACCGGTCTGCATCCTTCGACGGCACACCGCATCCTGGGCGCCATGACGCAAAGCGGTTTCGTCGACCGATCGGACAACGGCGTCTACCGCCTGGGTATCCGCCTGCTGGAACTCGGCAGCCTGGTGAAGTCGCGCATCTCGCTGCGTGAAACCGCCATGCCTGCCATGCTGAAGCTGCATGCGGCAACGGGAGAAAGCGTCAACCTGGGTATCCGCGCCGGGGACGAGATCGTCTACGTCGAGCGCACCTCCAGCGGCCGCTCGTCGGTGCGTGTGGTTCATATCGTCGGCGCCCGCGCGCCGCTACACACCACCGCAACCGGCAAGCTCTTTCTGGTCGAGGATGGCAACGACAAGGTCAGGGATTACGCCCGCCGCACTGGCCTGCCCCCCTCCACGCCGGAATCGATCACCACGCTGCCCGGACTGGAGAAAGAGCTGGACAAGGTTCGTCGCCATGCCGTGGCGTTCGACCTGGATGAAGTCGAGGCCGGCGTGCGCTGCATTGCCGCAGGCATTCGAGACGACAGTGGAGAGCTGGTTGCCGGCTTGTCGCTATCGACGCCCTCCGAGCGCTTCAATCCGGACTGGGCTCCGCTGGTACGCGACACGGCAGACGAGATCTCACGCGCACTCGGCTATATCGGCAAACTGCACCCGGGCGCACTGCGCTGAAGACTGCACCAGAGTGCATCGCCAGACAGCATGGCGGCCCGTTCGCGGGCCGGCCACTCAAACAGGTCAGCCCTGGCGGGCCTTCGGCCCTGCTGCGACACGCTCTGCCGCCTGCAGGTCCAGCCACTTGCGTACACGTTGTGCGTCGGCCGTACGGGTATAGCGACCCGCCGAATCCATCAGCACAATGACGACAGGCTGCTGATGCATCCACGCCTGCATGACCAGGCAGCGCCCGGCCTCGCTGATGTAGCCGGTCTTGGACACGCTGATTTCCCAATCCGGGCTCCGCACCAACGCATTGGTATTACCGAAGCGCAACAGACGCCCGTTGATCTCGACATGACGCTCGTGAGTGGTCGAAAACTCACGGATCAGCGGATAGCCCGCGGACGCCGTCACCAGCCTGGCAAGATCTCGCGGGCTGGAGACATTGGCCGGATTGAGGCCACTGCTGTCGTGGAAGCGGGTGTCGCTCATCCCCAACAGACGGGCCTTGACATTCATTGCATCGACGAAAGCCCGCAAACCGCCCGGGTAGTGACGCCCAAGCGCCGACGCTGCGCGGTTTTCGGACGACATCAGCGCAAGCCGGAGCATTTCCTCGCGGGTCAGGCGGGTACCCAGCGAAAGGCGTGACCCTGTTCCCTTCAGCTGATCGATGTCTTCGGTATTGATGACGAGTTCTTCGGACAGGCTCAGCCCCGCTTCAAGCACCACCATCGCGGTCATCAGCTTGGTGATCGACGCAATCGGCACCACCGCGCTACCGTTCCTCTCGAGCAGGACCTCACCGGTCGCCTGATTGGCGACGTAAAAAGCGGCTGAGCGCAACAGCGGATTGCCGCGCGCATCAAGTTCCAGCGCACCGCCATCATCCGCTGGGGTTTGCACTGGTGCGGGGCGCGCAACCACCTTCTTCGGCGCGGGCTTGGCAGCGACCTTGTTCTTGGGCGCAGCAGGCTTGGCCGGTGATGTCTTCGCAGTCTTGGCGGTCTTGGCCACAGGCTTTGCCGTTTTCGCCGCCGGCTTGACGGCTTCTGCCTTGACCGGCTTGCGCACCGCCGTCTCCGCCGTGGCATGAGAACCAACGTGAATCAATGCCGTTGCAATAAGTGCATGCACTAGGAATCGGGGCTTCATGGATCGGCTCAGCTGGTAACAATCTTTCACGTAATTCTTAACTAAAATAGGAAGATATCAAGACTTTTTGAAGTAAAACCCGAAAAAAAATCGCCCGCTACGGCGATTGAACCGGATACGCACACCGCTACATCGGCTTACAAACGCAGGAAGGCCACCACTTCGTCACGCCGGGCCATGGTGTCTTCGAAACCCAACTCCATCAACGCCCGGGTGAAACCCGGCTCGAACAACAGATAGGAAAGCAGTGTCGAGCCTTCACGACGCATGGCCCCAACCCCGCGCAACACCAGGCGCAACATCGTGGGCAGCGACTCACGATGATGTCCGGCCATGGTATCGAGTCGCTGGGAAGGAGAGATCACCAGGGTTTCGATCGGTCTCAAGGGCACACCAGCAGCCTGTCGCTGCGCCTCGGAAAATGCATTCAGCGTCGCATTGATGCGCTCCATGCGCTCAAGATCGACGGCCAGACCATCAAGGAAGATGCTTGACATCGCATGCCCGGCAATCTGCGCCGGCGAGGGGTAGGCATCGGTGCGCTGACGCCCCTCCTCGGCCAGCCTGCCCGCACCAATCACCAGGATGCGATCGGCCCCCAGATGAATGGCGGGGCTGACCGGTGCCAGTTGACGCATCGACCCATCGCCAAAGTACTCGCGATTGATGCGCACGGCAGGAAAGACGAAGGGAATGGCACTGGACGCCAGCAGGTGATCAACCCCAATGGTGGCGCGCACGCCAAGGCGCTGGGTCCGACGCCAGTTCGGCACCGAAGGATGCGCGGCAAAGAACGCCAGACTCTCACCCGAGGTATAGCCGGAAGCAGTGACGCTCAGCGCATGAAGATGACCCGCGGCAATCGCGCGATCGATCGCCGAAAAATCCAGGGTGTGCAGCAACAGTCGGCGCAAGGGGCTATTGTCGAGCAGTGCTCGCGGCGTTTGTCGCACAGCCCACCCGGTCATCAGGGCCGAGCCCCAGCGCAGCCCCGAACCGATCAGTGCAGGCGCATCCGCACGATAGACCTGGTCGACATGAAAATTGCGCCAGATCCAGGCAACCTTGCGCACCGCCATGTTGAAGTCGGCTGAATAAACCGCCAGCGCTGCTGCATTGATGCCCCCAGCCGACGTGCCGCACAGGATGGGAAAGGGGTTGCCCGGCCGCGGGCCACGGATGTGCCTCAAGGCCTGAAGCACGCCTACCTGATATGCCGCCCGCGCGCCGCCACCGGTCAACACCAGCGCTGCACGCCCCGCCTCCTGCGCCATGCCACCTCCTTGTTTTGGCGGCATCATGGCACAGGCATGCGGCAGTGGAAACTGCCCTTGCGCTTGCGCAAGGGCGTCGCCCCCCGATCAGTCGTTCTGACCGGCCTCCACGACCGTCAATGCGGTCATGTTGATGATACGGCGCACCGTTGCCGACGGCGTCAGGATATGAACCGGTTTGGCCGCACCCAACAGGATGGGCCCCACCGTCATCCCCTCGCCTGCCGCACTCTTCAACAGATTGAACGCGATGTTGGCCGCATCCAGGGTCGGGAAGATCAACAGATTGGCATCCTCGCGCATGCGGGCATTGGGGAAGATCTGCGTACGCAGGCTGGCATCGAGTGCCGAATCGCCGTGCATCTCACCCTCGACCTGCAGCTCCGGATGGCGCTCATGCAGCAAGCGCAACGCGGTGCGCATTTTCTCGGCGGTCGGCGAATCAGCCGAACCGAAGGACGAATGCGACAGCAGCGCAATTCGCGGCTCGACGCCGAAACGCTGCATTTCCTCAGCCGCCAGGCGGGTCATCTCGACCACCTGCTCCGGCGTCGGATCGTAGTTTACATAGGTGTCGGCCAGGAACAGCGTGCGCTCGGGCAGGCTCAGCACATTGAGCGTATAGCAGGTGTTGACCCCTTCACGACGGCCCAGCACGGTCTCGACAAAGTCCAGATGCAGCCGGTGCATGCCGTAGGTGCCGCAGATCAGTCCATCGCCGTAGCCGAACTTGAGCAGCAGCGACCCGATCAGCGTCGTACGCCGACGCACTTCCTTCTTGGCATACTCTACCGACACCCCCTTGCGCTCGGTCAGCTCATGGTAGTGCTGCCACAACTCCTTGAAGCGCGGATCCGAATCGGGGTTCACCAACTCGAAGTCACGCTCAGCCTCCATGCGCAGACCGAAGCGCTCGACATTGTGCGCAATCACCTCCGGACGACCAATCAGGATCGGACGCGCCATGCCCTCATCCAGCACGGTCTGCACCGCCCGCAGCACCTTCTCGGACTCACCCTCGGCAAAGATGATCCGCTTGGGGGCACGCTTGGCGGCAGCGAAGACCGGCTTCATCAGCATGCCGGAATGCCACACAAAGTTGTTCAACTGCCCGCGGTAAGCATCCCAGTCGGTGATCGGCCGTGTGGCCACGCCCGACGCCATTGCCGCCTCGGCGACCGCCGGCGCAATCTTGACGATCAGGCGCGGATCGAAGGGACGCGGGATGATGTACTCGGAGCCGAAACCGCTGACCTTCTCACCGTAGGCTGCAGCAACGATATCGCTTTGCTCGGCGCGCGCCAGTTCAGCAATCGCCTTGACCGCGGCAAGCTGCATCTCATCGGTAATGGTGGTCGCCCCCACATCCAGCGCACCGCGGAAGATGAACGGGAAGCACAGCACATTGTTCACCTGGTTCGGATAGTCCGAGCGACCCGTGGCGATGATCGCATCGTCACGCACCGCCTTGACTTCCTCCGGCAGGATCTCCGGCGTCGGGTTGGCCAGCGCCAGAATCAGCGGCCTGGCCGCCATCTTCGCCACCATCTCGCCCTTGAGCACGCCGCCGGCGGACAGCCCAAGGAAGACATCTGCCCCCTCGATGATCTCGGCCAGCTTGCGCGCATCGGTCTTCTTGGCGTAACGCGCCTTGATCGGATCCATCAGCACGGTGCGCCCCTCATAGACCACACCTTCGAGATCGGTCACCCAGATGTTCTCGACCGGCACGCCCAGCTTAACCAGCAGCCCCAGGCAGGCCAGCGCTGCGGCGCCCGCGCCGGAGGTCACCAGCTTGACCTTCTTCAGGTCCTTGCCCTGCATTTGCAGGCCGTTGAGGATGGCAGCACCCACCACGATGGCGGTGCCGTGCTGGTCGTCATGAAAGACCGGAATCTTCATCCGCTCGCGCAGCTTGCTTTCGATGTAGAAGCATTCCGGCGCCTTGATGTCCTCAAGGTTGATGCCGCCAAACGTGGGCTCCAGCGCAGCAATCATGTCGATCAGCTTGTCCGGGTCGGGCTCGGCGACCTCGAGGTCGAACACATCGATGCCCGCGAACTTCTTGAACAGCACCCCCTTGCCTTCCATCACCGGTTTGGCGGCAAGCGCGCCGATGTTGCCCAGACCGAGCACTGCCGTGCCGTTGGTGATGACGCCGATCAGATTGCTGCGCGATGTCAGGTTGGCCGCTTCAGCCGGATCCTCGACGATGGCGTCGCATGCGGCGGCAACCCCCGGCGAATAGGCCAGCGACAGGTCGCGCTGGTTGGAGAGCACCTTGGTCGGCGTTACCGAGATTTTCCCCGGGCGCGGATAACGGTGGTAGTCGAGCGCCGCAGCGCGAATCAGTTCATCCATGTCTGTCTTCCGTCTCGTAGATGTTGTGGTTCTTGTCGGGGGCACAAGGGTCGGCCAGGCCGCCGCAGCCAAAGCACCGATGCTCACGGTACGAAGCATACTCCTGTGAAATCGATTTTCACATTACGAAATGCAACTTTCCGCTACATGCTGTTTTCCTGATGGGTGCTCCCGTGGCATAATCTTAGGCTTTCATCGACTGCGGTTAACCCTAGTAGTTTCCGCAACTCGTATTGCAGGATGCATAAACCCGGCGCACTGCGCCGCGCTGTGCAAGCCTGCTGCCCGCCGGCCGCAAGGCCTTTCGAGACAGATCGGGCTCGACCGACGGGGAACGGTTTCGCTTCCGCAACCTGGAGAGCTTTACGCCATGAGTCAACGCTTCGCCGACGCCGCACTCGCTGCAGCACCCGATTATGTCCGCCACGAAGGCCTGAAGAAGTGGGTCGCTGAAATCGCAGCCCTCACCGAACCGGATCGGGTCGTATGGTGCGACGGCTCGCAGGAAGAATACGACCGCCTGTGCGGTGAAATGGTCGAATCCGGGATGCTGATCAAGCTCAATCCCGAAAAGCGCAAGAATTCCTACCTCGCTTTCTCCGACCCGTCCGATGTTGCCCGCGTCGAAGATCGCACCTTCATCTGCTCGCAGGACAAGGGCGACGCTGGCCCGACCAACAACTGGG
This sequence comes from Parazoarcus communis SWub3 = DSM 12120, assembly GCF_003226565.1. Classification (GTDB taxonomy): domain Bacteria; phylum Pseudomonadota; class Gammaproteobacteria; order Burkholderiales; family Rhodocyclaceae; genus Parazoarcus; species Parazoarcus communis. The sequence goes on from NZ_QKOE01000003.1 coordinate 51,141, forward strand.
AAGATCCCAAGGTCATGCGCGAGACCCTGAACGGTCTGTTCAAGGGTGCCATGCACGGTCGTACCATGTACGTGGTGCCGTTCTCGATGGGTCCGCTGGGCTCGCCGATCGCTCACATCGGTATTGAAATCTCCGACAGCCCTTACGTTGTCGTCAACATGCGCACCATGACCCGCATGGGCAAGGCCGTGTTCGACGTGCTGGGCACCGATGGCGAGTTCGTACCCTGCGTGCACACTGTTGGCGCCCCGCTTGCCCATGGCGAGAAGGACAGCCGCTGGCCCTGCAACCCGACCACCAAGTACATTGTGCACTACCCCGAAACCCGTGAGATCTGGTCCTACGGCTCGGGCTACGGTGGCAACGCATTGCTGGGCAAGAAGTGCTTTGCACTGCGCATCGCCTCCACCATGGCGCGCGACGAAGGCTGGCTGGCCGAGCACATGCTGATCCTCGGCGTCGAATCCCCCGAAGGCGAGAAAACCTACGTTGCGGCCGCTTTCCCGTCGGCCTGCGGCAAGACCAACTTTGCCATGCTGATCCCGCCCAAGTCCTTTGACGGCTGGAAGATCACCACGGTCGGCGACGACATTGCCTGGATCAAGCCAGGCAAGGACGGCAAGTTCTACGCCATCAACCCGGAAGCCGGCTTCTTCGGCGTGGCTCCGGGCACGTCCGAAAAGACCAATTTCAACGCGATGGCCACGCTGAAGGAAAACGTCATCTTCACCAACGTCGCACTGACCGACGATGGCGACGTGTGGTGGGAAGGCATGAGCAAGGAAGCCCCCAGCCACCTGATCGACTGGCAAGGCAAGGACTGGACACCCGAGATCGCCAAGGAAACCGGCCGTAAGGCCGCCCACCCCAACGCCCGCTTCACCGCGCCGGCCAACCAGTGCCCGTCGATCGACGACAACTGGGAAAACCCGCAAGGCGTGCCGATCTCGGCCTTCATCTTCGGAGGCCGCCGTGCCACGACCGTGCCGCTGGTGTACCAGGCCTTCAACTGGAACTTCGGCGTCTACATGGCTGCCACCCTCGGCTCCGAAACCACCGCAGCCGCCTTTGGTGCGCAAGGGGTGGTCCGCCGTGATCCGTTCGCGATGCTGCCCTTCTGCGGCTATCACATGGGTGACTACTTCAACCATTGGCTGAAGATGGGCCATGTGGTCGAGAACACCCCGAAGATCTTCTGCGTGAACTGGTTCCGCATGAACGAGAAGGGCGAGTTCATGTGGCCGGGCTTTGGCGACAACATGCGCGTGTTGAAGTGGATCGTCGACCGCTGCAAGGGTCGTATCGCCGCCAAGGAAACCACCCTTGGCTGGATGCCGCGCTTCGAAGACCTCGACTGGTCGGGCGCCGAGATCAGCAAGCCTGAATTCGATGCATTGACCCAGGTGGACGCCGACGCCTGGAAGCAGGAGCTCGAACTTCACAAGGAGTGGTTCGACAAGCTGCAGGATCGCCTGCCCAAGCAGTTCGTGCTCAAGCGCGAGTTGTTTGAACTGGCCCTCAACGCCGACTGAGCCCGCAACGCCGGTCATCGACCGGCCTTGCCCTCAAAGCGCCGCACAGCCGGCGCTTTTTCTTTTCAAGGAGCCCTTCGTGACCGCGCCACAACTTGCTCACCGCATGGCCGACATCCAGCCCTTTCACGTCATGGAGTTGCTGCGCCGCGCACGCGAGCTCGAGGCGGCAGGTCGCGACATCATCCACATGGAAGTCGGCGAACCCGACTTTCCCACCCCACAACCGATTGTCGAGGCAGCAAGCCGCTTCATCGCCAATGGTGCAGTACACTACACACCGGGACTGGGCTTGCCCGCACTGCGCGAGGCCATTGCCCGTTTCTACCACGATCGATTTGGCGCCGACGTCGCCCCGGAACGCATCATCATCACTTCGGGCGCCTCCGGCGCACTGATGCTGGCACTCGCTGCCACCACCAATCCCGGCGATGAGTGGCTGTTGCCCGACCCGGGCTACCCGTCAAACCGTCATCTGGTACGCAGCTTCGAGGGCAAGGCGATCGCCATCGACGTGGGTGCACGCCAGCACTATCAACCCACCCCCGCGCAAGTCGAGGCACACTGGAGCGCGCGCACCCGCGGCCTGATGGTGGCCACCCCGGCCAACCCCACCGGCACCCTCCTGAGCGGCGAAGCACTCACCCACCTTCACCACAGCACCTCCACCCAAGGCGGCCTGCTGCTGGTCGACGAGATCTACCAGGGCCTGACCTATGGCGTGGAAAGTTCGACTGCCCTTGCCATCCCCGAACTCGGTAACGCGGAAGATGTGTTTGTGGTCAATAGCTTTTCGAAGTACTTCGGCATGACCGGCTGGCGGCTCGGCTGGCTGGTGGCTCCGCAAGCCTACGTTCGCGAGATCGAAAAGCTCGCTCAGCATTATTTCATATCGCCATCGACGCCGGCTCAACAGGCCGCTCTAAGTGCATTCAAGCCCGGCACGATCGATATACTGGAGGCACGGCGGCATGAATTTGCCCGCCGCCGCGACACGCTGCTGCCCTGTCTGCGCGAATTGGGTTTCGAGATCGGCAGCGAGCCGCAAGGTGCTTTCTACATCTACGCCAACATCGCCACGCTGGCCGAGGACAGCGAACAGTTCGCGCGCAAGCTGATCGAAACCGCTGGCGTTGCCATCACGCCCGGCCTGGATTTCGGCAGTCACCGCCCACGCGAACACGTCCGCATTGCCTACACCACCCATTGCGAACGGCTGCTCCAGGCGGTCGAACGTATCCGCGCCGCGCTCTAGAAGGCTGTCGGGCTTGAGGCCGATCTGCCCCGCCAGTGGGAGAGTCCGACAGCCTCCCAGGCGCCCTGCAACTCAGCCCGGCAGCATCAAGCCGAGTTGCCAGCCTTGCGCCCCGCGGCCGAAAGCAGGCGTTGCTTCATTGCCATGACCTTGCGTGCGTAACTGGCTTCTGGATCGCTCAAGGCACCGCCGTAGTACTGCAACGCGGACTGCATGCTGCCGTAGCGACGCAAGCCCTCGTGTAGCACGAGCGTCCCCACACGCACATTGACCTCGGGGTCGAACAGGGCGTCGTCCCCCCCGCCCGCTTTGTCGATCTTGTCCATGTGAAAGCGCGGAATCACCTGCATCAAACCTTGCGCCCCCATATGACTCTCGGCAAAGGGATTGAAGCTGGACTCCACTGCCATCACCGCGACGATCAGCAGCGGATCGATACCGGCGTGACGACCAGCCTCCTCAGCCGCAAGCAATACTGGCTCAAGCGCCGCGGTCGACACCCGGTAGCGTCTCGCCACCCAGTCCCGCACACGGGTCATCTCACCCGACAAACCCGGCTCGATGACGGGCTCGGCCTGCGTGAGCTCAACAACTGCCACTGGATCTGGCGCCGTATCGGATGCCACAGCGGTCGTCACCAGGACGTCGAACGACGTGGAGGATGTCGCTTCCAGCTGTTTGTCGGCAATGTGGACCAGTGCTACCAGCCCCAGGGAGATCAGACTGACATGCCCCAGACGGAGCAGCCAGGTGGCCGCCTGTACTGCCGGCCCTTTCGAAGACGTTGCGTGTTCCATGGCTTACCTCCGTGCTGTGGCCGGAGCAAAAGCGCGGCGCGGTTCAGGTAGGAACCTGCGCGTCACCCGGAAGGTCACCGGGGCTGGGGTGGCGGAGAGGGCCGGTAAGCCATCGCCGCCTGCGAGATGCTCGGTCGCCAGTAGGGTTGAAGATGGAGAGACGCAACCAGACTCTCCATCCCGCGGTGCGCGCGTCCATGACGTGTGTGCCGAGGCGCGAAAATCGCGCCGGCATCGCACCTGAGTGAATACGATCAGTTCAGAATTGCTGCATTGCAGCGAAGCGGATTCTATTGAGCCAATGGTTTTTTGTCAAAACCTGACAGTCGCATTTATGCCACAAGCCCTGGCCAAGTCCAGTCGAAACAAGGACCTGGATCAGTCTTGCGTCCGGGCGCGATGTCGGAATGGCCGGCAACCGCCACCCCGGGATAACGCCGCCGCAGGCGCCTGAGCAGCGCAACCAGGGCCGTATATTGTGCCGGCTCGAAGGCTTGGGTGTCACAACCCTCCAGCTCGATACCGATGGAAAAGTCGTTGCAGCGCTCACGCCCTTGCCAGCACGATACCCCTGCGTGCCAAGCCCGCGCCGCGGTGGGTACGAACTGGATCAGTTCGCCGTCACGACGGATGAAGAAGTGCGCCGATACCCGCAACTGATGGATGGTTGCGTAGTAGGGATGGGCCTCGGGGTCCAGGCAGTTGGTAAACAGTTCGATCACGCCGGGACCACCGAACTGATCCGGCGGCAGGCTGATCGCGTGGATCACGATCAGGGAGACCTGCACGCCCTCGGGCCGGGCGTCGTAGTTGGGCGATTCGATGCGGCGGACACCGCGCAGCCAGCCTTTCATCCGCCCCTCCTGCCACACGTTCCAGGTGGGGTGGGGCGTCCTTGGTGGGGGCTGTCGAGAGCGCCGCGATGGGTGGTGCCGCGGCGGAAAAAAGGCGGCGCATGTTTGAGGGAGCGCAGCGACCGAGTTTGCGCCGACTCCGCCGCGACGCCGCCCATCGCGGGAAGCCGGAGGCCGCGAACGCCTGCCCCCACCAAGGACGCCCCACCCCGCCCACCCAATGCACGCAGGCCCACCCTCTCAACCAACGCACCAACACAATGAGCCTGCCCATCTGATCGCTTACAATCCAAAGCCCACCCCTTCTCGCCCGCACCCAACTCCGTTCATGAACTACCCCCGCCCCGCCTTCGAAGCCAAACTCTGCCCGCCCGATCAACTGGCCGAACGTTGCGCGGCGCTGCCGCGCGCCCTGGTGTTCACCAACGGCTGCTTCGACATCCTGCATCGGGGCCACGTGACCTATCTTGCCCAGGCCCGCGCGCTTGGCGCAGCCATGGTCGTCGCACTCAATACCGACGCCTCGGTCAAACGACTGGGCAAGGGCGAAGACCGGCCGATGAACACGCTGGAAGACCGCATGCATGTCATGGCTGCGCTGCAGAGCGTCGATCTCGTCACCTGGTTCGACGAGGATACACCGATCGAGCGCATCCTCGCCGCCCGCCCCGACATCCTGGTAAAGGGCGGAGACTGGGCGCCGGATGCCATCGTCGGCGCGGCCGAAGTCCGTGCCTGGGGCGGACAGGTGCACTCCATTCCGTTCGAAGTCGAGCGCTCCACCACCTCACTGATCGCGCGCATCCGTGCCCACACCCGCTGAACGGTACGGCGCATCCTTGCAAGCAGGCCACGCCACCGCCCGACGCGGCTTGCCAGGTTTTCCGCGCCAGCCCGCGGAGACACGACAATCAGGCTCAAAGCATCCACCTCAAGCCCGCGCATCCCGCTAAAATAGCGGCCGATGTCATCCCAAGCCCCCACCGCCCTTCACATTCTCGAGCACGTCTTCGGCTACACCGCCTTCCGTGGCGAACAGCAGGCCATCGTCGAACATGTTGCTGCAGGTGGCGACGCGCTGGTGCTGATGCCGACAGGCGGCGGCAAATCGCTGTGCTTCCAGGTACCTGCACTGATGCGCGAGGGAACGGCGGTGGTGGTTTCGCCACTGATCGCCCTGATGCAGGACCAGGTCAGCGCACTGGTCGAGGCCGGCGTCAAGGCCGCCTTTCTCAATTCCAGTCTGGACACAGAATCCGCACGCGCGGTCGAACGAGCCCTGTACGACGGCAGCCTGGACCTGCTCTATGTCGCCCCCGAGCGACTGATGACGCCGCGCTTCCTCGATCAGCTCGACCACCTGCGTGACACCCATCGTCTGGCCCTGTTTGCCATCGACGAAGCCCACTGCGTGTCGCAATGGGGGCATGACTTCCGCCCGGAATACCTGCAGCTGTCGATCCTGCCGGAGCGCTACCCATCCATCCCGCGCATCGCACTGACCGCCACCGCCGACCGCCAGACCCGCGAGGAGATCGCCAACCGGCTGCGCCTGAACGATGCCCGCCGCTTCGTCTCCAGCTTCGACCGCCCGAACATCCGCTACACCATCGTCGATAAGGACGATCCGCGTCGCCAGCTGCTCGGCTTCATCCGCGACGAATATCCGACCGAAGCCGGCATTGTCTATTGCCTGTCACGGCGCAAGGTCGAGGAGACCGCGGCCTGGCTGCAGGAACACGGTCTCAAGGCCCTGCCCTACCACGCCGGATTACCGCAGGAGGTGCGCGCGGAACACCAGACCCGCTTCCTGCGCGAGGACGGCCTGATCATGGTCGCCACCATTGCCTTCGGCATGGGGATCGACAAGCCTGATGTCCGCTTTGTCGCCCACCTTGACCTCCCACGCTCGATCGAAGGCTACTACCAGGAAACCGGCCGGGCCGGCCGCGACGGCCAGACCGCCCAGGCCTGGATGGCGTGGGGTGCGCAAGACGTTGTCCAGCAGCGGCGGATGATCGACGAATCGGAAGGTAGCGAAGAGTTCAAGCGCCTGGCGCGCAACCGACTCGATGTCCTCGTCGGTCTGGTCGAAGCCACCACGTGCCGCCGTCAGCACCTGCTCGCCTACTTCGGCGAGGCCGCCGAACCCTGCGGCAACTGCGACAACTGCCTGCATCCACCGCAGACCTGGGATGCGACCGAAGCCGCACGCAAGGCCCTGTCCTGCGTCTATCGCACCGGCCAGCGCTACGGAGCCGGACACCTGATCGACGTCCTGCGCGGCGATGCCACCGAGAAGGTCAGCGAACGTGGCCACGACAGCATCAGTACGTTCGGCATCGGCAGCGATCTCGATGAAAAGCGCTGGCGTACGGTGTTCCGTCAACTGGTCGCGCGCGAACTGCTCAGCGTCGACCATGAACGCTACAACGCACTCATGCTGACCGACCTCGCCCGCCCGCTGCTGCGCGGCGAATCCAGTTTCCTGCTGCGACTGGCTCCAGAGAAAGCCCGCAACCGCAGTCGTCGCAGCACGGCCCGCACCGACATTCCGGGCGGCATCCCGACCACGCTGTTCGACCGACTGCGCGCCTGGCGTGCGGCGCTGGCCAAGGAACGCAACATCCCCGCCTACGTCATCTTTCATGATGCCACCCTGCGCGAGATTGCCATTGCCCGCCCCGGCAGCCTGGCCGAGCTTGGCCACATGCCGGGCATCGGCGACCGCAAGCTCGAAGCCTACGGTGAGGCCATCCTCGAATTGGTCCGCGACGCGGCCTGAGCACGCTTCGAATTCCCTTCAGAATCGGCCACAATCGCCGTAATTCAACTGACACCCGATAACCAGCCCGCCGACATGGTCGCCCTCGATCGCCTCAAGATCCTCGTCATCGAAGCTCAACCCACCATGCGTGCGCAACTGCGCACCATGCTGAGCTCGATCGGCATGGAAGAGGTCCAGTTCGCGGTGTCGGCCGGCATGGCCGTGCGGCGGCTGCGCGAAGCGCGTTACGACCTGATCCTGTGCGAGTACAACCTGGGCGAAGGCCAGGACGGCCAGCATCTGCTCGAAGACCTGCGCAACCACGAGATCATCCCGCTCGACACCCTGTTCGTGATGATCACCGGCGAGCGCAACTACGAGCGCGTGGTCAGCACCGCGGAGCTGTCGCCCAACGACTACATCCTGAAGCCGCTGGCGGCCGAGGCCCTGCGTGTGCGCCTGATGCGTGCCCTGGAGAAGCGCGATGCCCTGTTGCCCGCCTGGCGCCTGATGGCCATTGGCGACATCCTCGGCGCCATCGCCTACTGTGACGAAGCACAGGATCGCTATCCGCTCTACCTGATCGACTTCCTGCGCCTGCGCGCCGAACTTCACACCGCGGCAGGACAAACCGACGAGGCGATCGCGATCTATCACGAGATCCTCTCGGCCAAGGCGATTCCATGGGCTCAGCTCGGGCTGGCGCGCGCGCTTTATCTCAAGAAGGCCTACGCCGAAGCCGAAGAAATTCTCGACGGACTGATCAACGAACACGAGCGTTTCATCGCAGCCTACGACCTGCTGGCAAAGCTCAAGGAAGAAAGCGGCGACGCCCTCGGCGCACGCACGGTGCTCAAGACCGCCACGCTGCGCTCGCCCCACCGGGTCAGCCGGCTACGTCAGCTGGGCGAGTTGTCGCTCAGTACGGGTGACCCGGAGGCCGCCGAGGAGGTCATGGGCGAAGTCGTCCGCAAGGGCAAGTACTCTGACTTCCGTGACCCCGAGGACCATGTCCGTCTGGTCCAGGCACAGATCGCGCTGAACAAGGTCGACGCCGCCGCCACGACCATCACCGACCTTGATCGTTCGATGGGTGGCCAACCCAAGGCAGAGTTGTGCAAGGCACTGTCCAGCGCACTGCTGCATGCCCACACCGGAGATACAACCCGCGCCCAGCAGGCCCTGCTGGCCGCCGCACACGCGGCCCCGAGTGCCAGCAAACTGTCGGTCGGCATCAAGCAGGAACTGATCAAGGCCTGCTTCGACCAGGACATGGGCGACGCAGGCAAGGAGTTGGTGATGGACATCCTGCGCACCTCGGCTGACGAACGTACGGTCGAGACCACGCGCGAGGTGATGAAATCGATCGGCCTTGAAGCACTCTCACGGGAGATCGAACAGCGTGTCCAGGAGGAGGTCAAGGCGCTGATCTCGGTCGGTGCCGAAAAGGCTCATGCTGGCGACTACGACGGTGCCGTCGCCGAGATGATGAATGCAGCCCGGCGCATGCCGGGCAATCCGCATGTGTTGTTCAACGCAGCACTTGCGTTGCTGCGTCACATCGAGCACCGCGGCTGGAACGAGGCCTTCGCCCGCCAGGCCCGCGCCCTGATCGACCGTGCCCGCAAGCTCGCGCCCACCAGCACCCGGCTGGCAGCCATCACCGAATTCATGCATGGCCTGATCAAGCGTTACGGCATCCGCCCGGAACGAATCGCCGAATCCGCCGACAAAGCGGCCATGTTCCGCAATACCGCCCGTCGATGAAACCTCTGCATCGCCTTGCTGCCCTGCTCGCAGCGGCAGCCCTGACCCTGGGTCTGAACGCCTGCAGCCTGTCCGAGCCGTCAGCCGCCGACCTGCCGCCAGAGGCGATCACCACGCTCGAACTCATCCAGCGTGGTGGGCCCTACCCTTACCGCAAGGACGGCACCACTTTTCAGAATCGCGAGCGCCTGCTGCCGGACAAACCGCGCGGCTACTACCGCGAGTACACCGTGCCCACACCCGGAGCACGCGACCGTGGTGCGCGCCGCATCGTCACGGGAGGCCAGCCACCCGAAGTGTATTACTACACTGCCGACCACTATCGCAGCTTCCGCCGCATCGAGCCCCGTCCATGAGCAAACCCGCGCCCGACCTCAGCGACCTGCTGACCGATATCCCACGCGCAGGCGTCCGCCCGTTGCCCCCCGACAGCAGCGCGCGAATTGCCGCAGCAGCAGCCCAGGTCGACCAGGCCTGCCTGCGCGTCAGCCTGAATGGCTGCCAGGACAAGACTGAGTTGCTGCAACGGTTTGCGACCGCCTTTGCCTTTCCCGACTGGTTTGGTCACAACTGGGACGCACTCGCCGACTGCCTGGGCGACCTCGAATGGATGCCCACCCATGGCTACGTGCTGCTGCTGGAACATGCAGCAGACTTCCGCGCCACCCATCCGGAAGAGTTCGACACCCTGCTCGGCGTCCTGCGCGACACCAGTCGCCAGTGGGCGGCGGACGGCCTGCCGTTCTGGGTATTTGTCGATCTGGGCCCGAACGCTCACTAAGCCCCGCCCACTTCACGCTGGCTGCCGGTACACCCGCATCCATTGCAGGACAAGCACCGCCATCTCGCTCGCCGCCGTCCACTCCTGCCGCACGCCGGCCTGACCCGCCTGCATTGCACTGTACAGCTCGGACCAGCCCCCCCAATCCAGTTCCGGCATGGCTTCTCGTGCCTCGGCCGGCAACAGGGCAAGGTGACGGGCAATACGCCGCAGGCGCTCAGCCACCGTCGTCCGGGTCAAGCGACTACGCGCGTAGCTGTCCGGATCGAGCCCCTCGATCAGGGTCAGGATGTCGGTCGCCGCCTCTTCGATGTCGGCACAGGTCATTTGATAGGAAGCGTTGGTCACCATTGCATGCTCGAGTGAGGTCCAGAAACTCCACGGGCAAGCAATTCCAGCGCCAGAACCAAAGCCACCAAACCCGCCAAGGGTTGCGGTCTGGTTTGTCGCAAACGCGACAGCGCACCTTGCCGGCGAGGCAATCCGTACACGACGGGATGCAGCAGCGCATGCTGGAAGATGCCACCGGCCGCGCATTTGCTGGACTTCGCGCCGATCCCACCCACCTGGTATCGGATTTGCAAGCAGTCCAGCATGGACCTGCCGACCGACACCCTTCTTCCATCCAGCACGCACCCCGAGGCCGTGACAGCCGTCGCTTGCACGGATCAGACCGTCGTACAGCTTTACCATACCCGCAGCAAACACCGCTTCGAAGCCTATGCTGCCGGCCCCAAGCTGCTTGACTGGGACGCCCAGCCCTCGCCCTTCCGCCGCCACGACGGTGCGCCGGCGCTCAGCCTGCCGCTCAGTCAGGACATCGACCCCGGCAGCGAACTCGCCCTGGCGCTGGCCGTCGATATCGGCCAGCTCGGACAGGACCGGCCAGCGCTGCCAATCACACTCGAAACCCTCGGCGTGCTGCTGCAACACGCCTTCGGCATCACCGCATGGAAGACACTGGGTCCGGACCGCTGGGCGGTCAGGGCCAATCCGTCCAGCGGCAATCTCCACCCCACGGAGGCCTGGCTCATCGCACGCAACATTCCCGGCCTGGCCAATGGCGTGCATCACTACTGCGCCGACGACCACAGCCTCGAGCTGCGTGCAGCCGATGTCGGCGATATGGAAACGCCCCCGGTGCTGTGCATTGCCTTGTCCAGCGTCATGTGGCGAGAGGCCTGGAAATACGGCGAGCGCGGCTTCCGCTACTGCCAGCTCGACATTGGTCACGCAGTCGGCGCATTGGCTCATGCTGCCGCGCTGCTGGGCTGGCATGTCACCGAACGCCCGGTTGGACACGCTGAACTGTCGCACAGACTCGGCCTGGATCGCGAAACGGACTATCCAAACGGCAGACATGCCGAGAACGAACGCGAAGAAGCCGAACTGCTGCTTGATGTCGGCCCCCTCGGCGCCCCACACGACGATCTGCCCCGGCGCTTGCTGAAAACCCTCCAATGCCAATGGCACGGCAAGGCCAGCAGGCTGGATCCGGCACCGATGTATCGCTGGCCGCTGATTCACGACATCGCCCGCGCCACCCGACGCAACACCCCGGCAGCACCGACTCGCCCCCACACTGCGGCGACAGTCTCGCCACTACCCGGCAGTGGTCGTCGCGCCTCAGACGTCCTGCTGGGCCGGCGCAGCGCGCAGCGCTTCTCATCCACACACACGATGACGCAAGCGCAACTGAGCCGCCTGATCGCATGCCTGCTGCCAAGCCGGGCGCAAGGCAGCAGTCCGCTGGCACAACCTCATGCCTTGCAGCCGGTGCTCTTCATCCATCGCGTTGACGGAATGGAGCCCGGCATCTACGTGCTGCAGGAACCCGGACAGCCCACCGCCTTCGCGCACTGCAAGCTGCAAGCTGCAGGACTGGCAGACCGCCCTGAACTCTTTCTGTTGCGCGAATTCGGGCAGGTCGAGCTCTATCGCCTTGCCCGCAGCCTGCACTGCCACCAGGACATCGCCGCAACTGCCTGTTTGGCGATCGGCTTGCTCGCCCCCTTCGAAATCGCGTTTACCGACGACCCTGCCGCTTATCGTGACCTGTTCCGCAACGCCGGGCTGATCGGTCAGTCGCTCTATCTCGGCGCAGAAAGCCTTGGACTGCGCGGCACCGGCATCGGCTGCTACTTCGACGAGCCCGTCCATAAGGCGCTCAGCCTCGATCACAGCCCATGGCAGAGCGCATATCACTTCACCATCGGCCTTGCGATCGACGACACCCGCATTGAAACCGCCCCAGCCTATCCCGAAGCGCGACACAGCGGCCGCCCCCTGGAGGAAACCCGATGACCCTGAGTCCAACGATGAGCCCTGCTGCCGACGTGGCCGCGACCAGTCGGCAGGACCATCGCATTGCCCCCATCGACGCGGCAGACATGATCCTGCGCCACCGTGCCGGCATCCTTCCCGCACTGGCGCTGTTCGATGTCCGCGACGCGACGCATTACACCAAGGATCACATCGACGGCGCGGTCCATCTGAGCGAGGCAGGCTTTCCTGCGGCGATGAGCCGGCTGGCGCGCACCACACCGGTCCTGATCTACTGCTACCACGGCAATGCCAGCCGGACCTACGCCCAATGGTTTGCGGATTTCCGCTACCCGGAAGTCTACAGCGTCGACGGCGGTCACCCGTATCTGGCGACAGCACTTGAGGCCCGATTGAACCCGGACCACCCACCCGCTGTGAACGACACATCAAGTGCGGCGCTGCTTGCCTTCCTGCACGCACACGACTTCGACCCCCAGGACCTCAACGCTCCACGTCAGCATGGCCTGACGCCACTCATGCGTGCAGCCCTGCTTGGCGATACCGCCTTGATCGACGAACTGCTCGCCCTGGGCGCCGATCCGGCACGTCGCAATATGGACGGAAACAATGCGCTCTGGCTGGCCTGCGTGTCGAGCTCCGCTGCCGCGGTACGGGCGCTGGTTGATGCCGGCATCGATATCGACAACCGTAACGACATGGGTGCCACCTGCCTGATGTACACCGCCTCCGCCGGCAAGGACGACATGGTTGCGCTACTGCTCGAATGCGGTGCCAACCCCTTGCTGACCAACTTCGATGACGCTCGTGCGGTCGACCTGGCCGCCACCCGCGCTTGTCTGAAACTGCTTCGCCATACCGCCGGATGACGCCGCCATGACACAGCCCACACTGCACAAGTACCGCACCCTCACTCATCTGCTCGACACCCTGGGCGAGGCCTTCAATGCCGGCCTGCTCGAGGTCGACGAGCGCTGGCGCGACAACGAGGAGGCCCTCGGCCTGTTCATGCCGGGCGATCACTCGCTGAGCGCCTTCATCTACACCTACGGCCAGCCGGTCGGTCGTTACGCGGTCGAGCTGTCCTTCCCTGACGAGGGCGATGCACTCACTTCGGGCGAGCCCCTGGTGCGCGAGGAACTCAGCCTGGCGCGCCTGCTTGGTGTGCTGCGCGCCCACTTCGGCCTGCCCGAGCCCGCATGAAGCCCGAACGCCTTCCCCCCTGTACGGTGCAGCCAGCGCTGCACTGACGCTATCGACACTCTTTCCTGCAGGAGCCCAGCATGGCAAATATCGGCATCTTCTTCGGCACCGACACCGGCCGCACGCGGCGCATCGCCAAATCGATCGCCAAGAAGCTCGGCGACGCGGCGGCCGACCCGGTCAACGTCAACAAGGCGACAGTCGAGGACTTCCTCGGCTACGACGCATTGATCATCGGTACCCCGACGCTGGGCGACGGCGAACTGCCCGGCCTCGCCTGCGGCGCCCAGGCCGAAAGCTGGGCAGAGTTCCTGCCCCAACTCGACGGCGCCGACATGAGTGGCAAGGTGGTCGCCATTTTCGGCCTCGGCGACCAGGACAAATACGGCAACGAGTTCTGCGACGCCATGGCTGAGCTCTACGACTGCGTCACCGCCTGCGGCGCGACCGTGGTCGGCAGCTGGCCCACCGACGGCTACAGCTTCAAGGTCTCCCAGGCCGTTCTCGACGGCGCTTTCGTCGGCCTGGCGATCGACCAGGACAACCAGGCAGCACTGACCGAGGAACGCGTTGACACCTGGCTGGCACAGATCAAGCCCGCCCTGCTCGAAGCGTGCAACGCCGCTGCCTGACCCCGCACCCCCGGCCTTCGGGCCGGCCGGACCATCCATTCACCTGACTTTCCGATCCGGAGTCCATCATGCCCAAACCCAAGAAGCACATCCTCATCTGCGTACAGGGCCGCCCAGCCGGGCATCCCCGCGGCTCCTGTCAGCAAAAGGGCTGCAACGAGATCTATCAGGGCTTCATGGAGGCCTTTCAGGCACGCAACCTGTGGGCCGACTACCTGCTGACCAACACCGGCTGCCTCGGCCCCTGTACCAGCGGCCCCAATGTCCTCGTCTACCCGGAAGGCCTGATGTACTCCGGCGTTGCCGCCAGCGACATCGCCACCATCATCGACGAGCACCTGATCGGCGACAAACCCGTCGAGCGCCTGATGGCGCCGGCCAGCGTATGGTGAACACCATGAACAGCACCCCCAGCTTCGCCCCCGGCGAGATGGTTCACGCGCTCGACGCAATCTACAACGATGGCAGTCTGCCCGATGTCGAGGAGGGCGCCCTGCTCGCCGCGGCAGGGACCCGTGGCGTGGTCGTCAAGGCCGGCCATGTCGAGGCCGCGCCGGACGTCGAGATCTTCCTGGTCCGCTTCGAAGGGCCGGATGCTGTGCTCGGCCCTCCGGTCGGTTGCTTTGCCGACGAGCTCGGCCAGCCTGCGCCCAGCCACTGAGCCTGCGCAATCGGCTTTACCACCGGGCTGTGGTGTTCCAGACATCGGTTCTCGAATCATTGTCTGGAACACGACACGGCAAGCCGTCTTTCCGCCCGGTTCGCACCACACTGGCGCATCCGGATGCTGGCACGCGGCTTGCGCCGACCTCGACAGCTAGCCATGACGGAGGTGACGGCCAACACGCCGTCCACGAGCCCACTTGAGCCAAGAGACACTAACCGGGCTGGACGACTACCAGCCACCCGAGAATCCCTGTCAGCAATGCGCACTGCGCGAAACCCTGCTGTCCGACGGGCGTTGTGGCCCGGGCGACGCCTGCCTGTTCGCCCATAGTGGTCGCCAGATCGACCGCTTCCTGCGGCGCAACCGCGAATTCGCCGAATCCTGTCTGGACGACGGTTTCTGGGAGCGACGGGCAATCGCCGCCCAGTATGCCCCGGTCGAAGCCGTCGTCCGCCTGAGCAAGGACCCCGACGAGACGGTGCGCCGCGCGGTCGCCACCCGGCTGACCGGCGATGCGCTGCTCAAGCTCATTCACGACCCAGACCGCGAAGTACGGATCACCGCTGCCGCCCGCCTGCCCGCCGCCGACCTGCCCCGGCTGATGAACGACACCGACTACGCCGTGCGCCAGCAGGTTGCCCGTCGCATCCCCCATGGTCGCCTGCCGCAGATGATCGACGATCCCGAACCCGTGGTGCGCAAGGAAATCGCCCGCCGTCTTCCTGCTTTTGCACTCAGCCGGATGGCCCGCGATCCTGACCCTGAAGTCCGTGCATTGGCGGCTGGACGCATGCTGCCGGACGACGCCGCGCGCATGCTCGATGACGAGCACTGGCTGGTGCGCGCCGCAGCCGTCCAGCAAGCGCCACTGGAAGCCCTCACCCGCCTCGTCACCAGTGATCCGGAAGACGCAGTACGCCAGCTGGCGGCCGAACGTCTGACCGCCGACGGGGCACCCTGAAATTCACCGATTCAGATTCACTGAAACAATCGCGCTATCGCAGAAGGAAACCATCATGTCCCAAGCCCCGCTCGCGCCGCCCGCCCCCCGGACGACGCCTACCAGTCTCGACGACACCCTGCGTGCGCTATGCGCCACGGTGACGCCACTGCCCGGACATGCCTTACTGCTGGACGCCTTGCGTCGTCAGGGCGGGCCCGAGTTCACCCCGCGCCTGTCGCGTGGCGGCTGGTTCCGTCCTGGCCGCATCCTCGACGCAGACGGCAACACGGTCGCGGACAGCGCCCTCGAGTGGCTCGAGCAAGCCTGGGCCGACTGTGGCGAAGATGGTGCAAGCTTCACTGACGAATACGCTGAAGCCGGCCTGGTGATCACCCTCGAACAAGGCGTCAGCCACTACCTGGTTGCGCCGGCCAGCCGTGCCCCCGACGACTATCTGCAACTCGAAATCGAGGAATTGCAGGAAGTCATCAGTCATGCAGTAGGGGGGCGTGGCCCGGCCATCGACTCGGTCGAAGCCCTGCTCGACCGTCCAGCCGACGCCCCCCCACCTCAGCCGCTCGCCGCACCCCGTTACCGCTTCCGCCGTCTGACCGACATGCGGGGCTTCATTTCAAGGCTCGACCTGCAGGCCGGCAGTCCGCCGCCCGTATTGCGCTTCCTTCGCGACTGGGCGTCGAGCAGCGCCGGCCAGCAGCGCAATTTCTGCGACCACTGGGTCCTTGCCCTGTCCGAGCATCTCGACCGCTTCCGCCAACCGCGCGCCGGCGCGGTGCCGGTTGCGGCACATGCGCCGCAATGGCATGGCACCCCCGGCCTGCGCGGCACCCCGCTCGCCCAGCAGCTGCACGACTACGACCGCGCCGCCGGCTACGGGTTTGCGTGGTATTTCCACATGATCAGCGCGCATCGGGTCCCACGCAACGTGGCCCCCGATGTCTTTGCCGACCTGCAGGACGACATGGCCTATCTGCCGGAGCGCGATGCCGCACTGATCCATGCATGGATGCGCGAACCGTATTCGATCTGAATGCTGACACGCAGGACGTGCTGTCGTGTCGCGGCCAGCACATTGTCGGCTTCGCGACACGACCAACAAGCGGCTTTTCCCTATTTTTCATGAACTTGCTCCGTTCAACGCCTTCGGCACGGAGCTTGCAGGTGTAGAGCATCCCGACACGGAGAGCCACCGTGAAAGCTGCTGACATCGCCGAACTGTTGAACGAACCCGCCTGTGCGCACAACAAAAAGGAGAAATCCGGCTGTGCGCGCCCCAAACCCGGCGCCTCGGCCGGCGGCTGTGCCTTCGACGGCGCCCAGATTGCGCTGTTGCCGATCGCCGACGTCGCCCACATCGTGCACGGCCCGATCGCCTGTTCCGGCAATTCCTGGGACAACCGTGGCACGCTGTCATCCGGCTCCACACTGTACAAGATCGGCATGACCACCGACCTGTCCGAGCAGGACGTGATCATGGGGCGTGGTGAGAAGCGTCTGTTTCACGCCATCAAGCAGGCCATCGACAGTCATTCACCGGCCGCTGTCTTTGTCTACAACACCTGTGTCCCCGCACTGATCGGCGATGACATCGAGTCAGTGTGCAAGGCCGCAACCGAGCGTTGGGGAACGCCGGTGGTACCGATTGATTCGGCAGGCTTCTACGGCACCAAGAACCTTGGCAACCGCATTGCCGGCGAGGCCATGGTCAAGCATGTGATCGGCACCCGCGAGCCCGAGCCAGTGCCCGCTGAAGCGCAGGCTGCTGCCGACGCCGCAGGCATCCGGATACACAACATCAACCTGATCGGCGAGTACAACATCGCCGGCGAGTTGTGGTATCTGACCCCGCTGTTCGACGAACTGGGCATCCGCATCCTCTGTACGCTGTCGGGCGACGCCCGCTTCCACGAAGTACAGACCATGCACCGCGGTGAAGTCAGCATGCTGGTATGCGCCAAAGCGATGATCAACGTCGCCCGCAAGATGGAAGAACGCTACGGCATTCCCTGGTTCGAAGGCAGCTTCTACGGCATCACCGACACCTCGCACGCGCTGCGCGAAATTGCCCGCCTGATCGGTGACGACGACCTCACCGCCCGCACCGAGGCCCTGATTGCCCGGGAGGAAACCCGGGTACGAGCCGAACTGGCCGTCTGGCGGCCGCGACTCGAAGGCAAGCGTGTGCTGCTGTTTACGGGTGGCGTCAAATCCTGGTCAGTGGTTTCGGCGCTGCAGGACCTGGGGATGAACGTGGTCGCCAGCGGCACCAAGAAGTCCACCGAAGAAGACAAGGCCCGCATCCTTGAGCTGATGGGTGACAACACCATCATGCTCGAGAGCGAAGGCGCCCGGGACCTGCTGAACGCGGTCTACGAACTGAAGGCCGACATCCTGATCGCCGGCGGCCGCAACCTCTACACCGCACTCAAGGCCCGCCTGCCCTTCCTGGACATCAACCAGGAACGCGAATTCGGCTACGCCGGCTATGAAGGCATGAAGGAGCTGGTTCGCCAACTCGCGCTGACACTGGAATCGCCAGTGTGGGACGCGGTGCGCAAGCCGGCCCCATGGAGCACACGGGCGATGGTGATCGCCGGCCCCGAGATGGGCGATAGCCCGGATGGCGGTGCCGATGAGCCCGCTCACGGACACGACCACGAGTACGACCCGGCACCGGCCGTCGCTGCCGGCGCCGCAGCCTGAGGAGCAAACCATGGCCGAGATCATCCGTCACCCCAAGGCACTCGCGGTCAATCCACTGAAGTCCTCTGCGCCGGCTGGCGCCGCATTGGCCTTTCTCGGCATTCATCGCGCAATGCCCATCTTCCATGGATCGCAGGGCTGCACGGCATTTGCCAAGGTGTTCTTCGTCCGCCATTTCCGCGAGCCCATCCCACTGCAGACCACTGCCATGGATCAGGTCGCCACGGTGATGAATGCTGACGACAACGTGGTCCAGGCGCTGGCCACGGTCTGCGGCAAGAGCAAGCCCTCGCTGGTCGGGCTGGCCACCACGGCACTGGCCGAAACCCAGGGCACAGACATCCATCGTCTGGTGCGCAACTTCCGCGAACGCCATCCGCAATACGACGCCATCCCGGTCGCCGCGGTGAATACGCCCGATTTCACCGGCTGCCTCGAAACCGGCTACGCCTCGGCAGTCAAGAGCATCCTTGATGCCACCGTGCCCAACACCGCCGGTACCGGTCTGGTCGGCAAACGCAAGAAGCAGGTCAACCTGATCCTCGGCGCCCATATGACGCCAGGCGACGTCGAAGCGATCAAGGAATGGGTCGAGTTGTTCGGTCTGCGCCCGGTGGCGGTACCCGATCTTGCTGATTCGCTCGACGGTCATCTGATTCCAGAAGACACCACCCCTGTCACGCTGGGTGGGACACCGATCTCCGAATTGCAGACCCTGGGGGAGGCGGCAGCCACCATTGTCGTCGGTCGCTCACTGAAGGGGGCCGCCGACCTCCTGGCAGAGCGGACCGGCGTGCCTGACTACCGCTTCGACGGCCTGCTTGGGCTGGAAGCCTGCGACCAGCTGACGGCCACGCTGGCCGAACTCGCGGGCATCGCCGTGCCGGAAAAGCTCGAACGCCACCGCGCACAACTTCAGGACGCGATGGTGGACACCCACTTCATGACCGGTCTGCGCCGGGTGGCCATTGCCGCCGATCCCGATCTGCTGCTGCAACTGAGCACCCTGCTGGCATCGATGGGCAGCGAGATCGTCGCCGCCGTCGCCCCGGTCAAGGCCGCCAGCCTGGCTTCGCTGCCAACGGCACAAGCCCACATCGGCGACCTGGAAGATCTTGAACAACTTGCCCGCGCTGGCGGCGCCGAGTTGCTGATCGCCAATTCGCACGCAGCAGCAACCGCCGCCCGCCTGGGCGTGCCACTGCTGCGTGCGGGCATGCCGCAATACGACCTCGTCGGCGGCTTCTGCAAGACCTGGGTGGGCTACCGGGGTACCCGGCAGGCCCTGTTCGATCTGGCCAACCTGGTACTGCAACATCATGACACCATCGCCCCCCACCCCTCGCGTTATAAGTATCAAACCGCCACGCCGCAGGCAGTTGCGGCTGGTGGGCACTGAGGAGGCACGGCCCATCATGGACGGGGTACGGATCGCCTTCGCCTCTACCGACCGCAGTACGGTGGACCAGCACTTCGGCTCTGCCGAAGCCTTCGCCATCTTCGAGGTCGGCGCGGACAGCGCACAGTTGGTCGAAGTCACCGAGTTCATCGATACCGCACAGGACGGCAACGAGAACAAGCTGCCAGCCAAGATCGGTACCCTGGCCGGTTGTGCCGCGGTGTACTGCCTGGCAGCGGGCGCCTCAGCGGTCAAGCAATTGCTGGCCGCCGGCATACAACCAGTACGGGTCGAGGAAGGCAGCACCATTGATGCACTGATTGCCGACCTGCAGGCCGAACTGGCCAGCGGCCCCGGCGGCTGGTTGGCCAAGGCGGTGAAGAGCCGGCAGCCCGTCGACGCCACCCGCTTCGACGCGATGGAAGCCGAGGGGTGGCAGGAATGATGCGCCGCGCCGGCCGCATCCTGTCCCGCAACGACAATCAGCTGGTGGTGCGCTTCGAGCGCGCCGCAGCCTGTGGCGGCTGCCACGCGGCCAAGGTATGCGGTAGCGCGAAGACCACCGACCTCACCTTGCCCGCCAACGGCTGCTCCGGCCTGTCGGGCGACGAAGTTCAGCTCGAGCTGGACAGCCGCAGCGTCCTGCGCGGCCTGATCGTCACCCACATGCTGCCGCTGGCCGGTCTGCTCACCGGCATGGTGCTGGCCAGCCTGCTTGGTCTCACCGACGCCGGTATCGCCGGCCTGAGTTTTGCCGGTCTGGGGCTGGGTTTCATCGCCTCGCGGCGGATTGCACGCCATCCCGGATGGCAAACCACGCCCCAACTTGTTTCCCATTCTTCCCACGCAGCATTTGCCAGCAACAACCAGGAGTCCGAACGATGATCACCATCGACACCAGCACCGCCCCCGCCGCCACCCTGAGCCCGGAACTGGCCGAGAGCGATTTCTTCAAGGAAATGAACCGTCAGGCCCGTGCGCTGGACAACTACGGCACCTACGACGGCTGGCCGATCGAGCGCGTGCTGGCCCCCTACATCCTCACCAAGGAACAGCGTCGGCAGATTCCGGTCGTGGGCGACCCAGACGACGTCACCATCTCGCGCGTCAAGGCGCTCCACAACGCCATCGCAGCGCTGATCGAGAAGGAATGCGGCTTGATGGCCGTACCCATGGTCAACCTCACGCACGAAGGTTTCGGCCGCGGCATCATCACCGTGGGCAAGCTCGTTGTTTATGACCGCACCCTACGTGATGTGCACCGTTTCGGCTTCGACAGCTTCTCGAAGATGAAGGACGAAGGCGACAAATACCTGTCGGTTGCCCTCGAGATCATTGGCAAATACCCCGAAGTCGCGGGGCTCTGAGGCACCGCGGGCATCGCGACCGGGCAATCAGCCCGGTCGACATCCACCGCACTGGAGATCGACATGACCGACGAAGAACTGAAGGCACTCGAGAAGGAAGTCCGCAAACTCAAGCGCGTTTCCCAGGAATGGGCCTCGCAACTGCACGACCTGGTCGAAGACCGCCTGCCCGGTGGCTACGCCGACCTGCCCGGCATCGCCCAATCGACTTACGACGCCTGCAAGGCCTGGGCCGACGCCAACGACCGCCTCACCGCGGCGACGGCTGCTACCACCGAATAAGTCATACCGGGCGTCGCGAGACGCCCTTTCAACACCTGTCCCAAGCTGCAAAGGAAACATCATGGATCCCATTACCGGCATCACCCGTGGCGGCGCCACTTGGACCCCGGAATTCGTCCTCGAACTGGACGGCAAGAAGTGCATCGGCTGTGGCCGCTGTTACAAGGTCTGTCCGCGCGACGTGTTCGACCTGGTCGAACGCGAGGACGACATGGACGAAGACCTCGATGACGACAACATGATGGTGATGACGCTCAAGAATGCGCTTGACTGTATTGGCTGCGGCGCCTGTAGCCGGGTCTGTCCGAAAGACTGTCACACCCATGGTGCCTCCCCCGTCACTGCCTGACCACCCGCCGAAGCGCCGATGAACGACCTTGCCCTTGTCCTGATTCACAAGCAATCCACCAGCGCACGCCTGCGTTTCGCGCGTTTCGGCAGCACCATGGTCGCCGCCCGCCTGGATAATCCAGCAGCGGACGGCGTCGTGCCGCATCCGGCCCCGCTGGCCGCCGCCGCTGCCGAGCGGCTGGGCCTGCCCGCCAGCGCGCTCAGGCTGGATCCCGAATTCGAGGCTGAAATGCTCGCCCCGGGCGGCACGCTGTCCGTGCGCCTTGCCGAGTTCACCGCCATCGACCCGCCCTTCGAGGCCGTCGCGGCGGTTGACGGCCGTTTTGTCAGCATCACCGAAATCGGCGGCATCCCCGCAACCGAGCGTGACGTCCTGCGCCTGGTCTACGAACACGTCATTGGCTGACGCATCTGTCGCAAATCCGACAATCCCTCGGGGGCGTTTCCTTCGCGACACGACAAACGCCCAACACCACATTAAAAAACAAACACTTAACCAACAGGCACGCGTGGCACGCGGTTTGCGATAAGTCTCTCAAGAGCCCCCTTTCTCCTGGAGACCTGAACATGATCACGCTTACCCCCACCGCTCAGAAAGCCGTCAGCCGTTTCATCTCCGGTTCCGCCGATCCCGTCGCCGGCCTGCGCATCCACGTGCAAGGCGGCGGCTGCTCCGGCCTGCAATACGGCATGAAACTCGAAGCCGAGAAGGCTGAGGACGACGTCGTCGTCGAACTCGATGGTGTCACCCTGCTGGTCGACCCCTACTCCGCCCCGATGCTGGCCGGTGTCACCGTCGATTTCGTCGAGTCGCTGTCCGGCTCCGGCTTCAAGTTCGAAAACCCCAATGCCTCGGGCGGCTGCGCCTGTGGCCAGTCCTTCTCTGCCTGAGACCGGGAGACCAGCCATGTGGGATTACTCCGAAACCGTCAAGGAACACTTCTACAACCCGCGTAACGCCGGCCCGATGGCCGACGCCAATGCCATCGGCGAAGTCGGCTCGATTTCCTGTGGCGACGCCCTGCGCCTGATGCTGAAGGTCGAGCCCGAATCCGAGAAGATCCTCGACGCTTCCTTCCAGACCTTCGGTTGCGGATCGGCGATCGCCTCGAGCTCGGCGCTGACCGAAATGATCAAGGGCAAGACCCTGACCGAAGCCCTCGACGTGTCGAACCAGGACATCGCCGACTTCCTCGGCGGCCTGCCGCCGGAAAAGATGCACTGCTCGGTCATGGGTCGTGAAGCCCTGCAGTCGGCAGTCGCCAACTTCCGTGGCGAAGAGTGGAAGGACGACCACGAAGAGGGCGCGCTGATCTGCAAGTGCTTCGCCATCGACTCGGTGATGATCGAGGACACCATCCGCGCCAACAACCTGTGCTCGGTGGAGCAGGTCACCAACTACACCAAGGCGGGCGGCGGCTGCTCGTCCTGCCACGAAGGTATCGAAGAACTTCTCGCCAAGGTCATGGCGGAACGCGGCGAAACCTTCAGCCCCGCCCCGCCGCCGCCCAAGACCAAGCCGGGCAAGCTGTCCACCCTCGAGCGCATCCGTCGCATCGAACAGGTGATTGAAAAGGCGCGTCCCAACCTGATCCGCGACCACGGAGACATCGAGCTGGTCGATGTCGATGGCAAGACCATCTACGTGTCGATGAAAGGTGCGTGCTCCGGCTGCCAGATGGAAGCCCTGACCCTGGGCGGTATCCAGCAGCAGATGATCGAAGCCCTGGGTGAGATCGTCAAGGTCGTGCCGGTCAAGGCGGTTGCGCCAACCAAGCTGCCGGCCTGAGCCCCACCAGCCACAAGAGCCTGACGAGCCACGCCCGAACCCCGGCGTGGTTCGTCCCCAACACCACGCGCCGAACCGGTGCGTCGCGGAGAGAACCATGAGCGCCCTGCCCCCGATCTATCTCGACAACAACGCCACGACCCGCTGCGCCCCCGAAGCGGTCGCTGCCATGCTGCCCTACTTCACCGAACAGTTCGGCAACCCCTCGTCGATGCACAGCTTCGGCGCCAAGGTGGGACACGAGGTGAAGGCCGCCCGCGCTTCGCTGCAGAAGCTGATTGGCGCCGAGTACGACTCGGAGATCGTGTACACCGCTGGTGGCACCGAAGCCGACAACACCGCCATTCTGTCGGCGCTCAAGGCCTCGCCTGACCGCAAGGAAATCATCACCACCACCGTCGAACACCATGCCGTGCTGCACCTGTGCGATCAGCTGGAGAAGGACGGCTACATCATCCACAAGCTCAAGGTCGACGGCAAAGGCCGGCTGAGCCTTGACGAATACCGCAAGCTGCTGACCGACAAGGTCGCGGTCGTGTCAGTCATGTGGGCCAACAACGAAACCGGCACCTTCTTCCCGGTCGAGGAGATGGCGCGCATGGCGCGTGACGCCAACGTCCTGTTCCACACCGACGCCGTCCAGGCGGTGGGCAAGGTCGAGATCAACATGGCCGAATCGGCCATCGACATGCTGTCGCTGTCGGGTCACAAACTGCATGGTCCCAAAGGCATCGGCGCACTCTACCTGCGTCGTGGCTCGCGCTTCCGCCCACTGCTGCGTGGCGGCGGTCAGGAGCGCGGCCGCCGCGCCGGTACCGAGAACGTGCCTGCGATCATCGGTCTTGGCATTGCTGCCCAGATCGCACGCGAACACATGGCCTTCGAAAATACCCAGGTCCGTGCGCTGCGCGACAAGCTGCAAGCCGGCATCCTGGCCGCGGTCCCCAATGCCTTTGCCACCGGCGACGTCGACAACCGCTTGCCCAATACGCTCAACATCGCGTTCGAGTACGTAGAAGGTGAAGCCATCCTGATGCTGCTCAACAAACAGGGCATTGCCGCCTCGTCTGGCTCGGCCTGCACCTCGGGCTCGCTCGAACCCTCACATGTGATGCGCGCCATGGGGATTCCCTACACCGCTGCCCACGGCACCATCCGCTTCTCGCTGTCGCGCGAGAACACCGAGGACGAAATCGATCGCGTCATCGCCGCGGTGCCGCCAATCATTGCCCAGTTGCGCAAGCTGTCGCCTTACTGGGGCGAGAACGGCCCGATTACCGATCCCGAGAAGGCCTTCGCCCCAACCTACGCCTGACCCGACAAACTCCGTCCGGAGCTCCGAGGACCATGGCCCACGATACTGCCACCATGACTGCCACGCTCGACGCGCCCGCCCCCGGCCTGTTCAGACAGTTGCGTGAAGACGTCGTCTGCGTATTCGCCCGCGATCCGGCTGCACGCAGCACCTGGGAGGTACTCACCACCTACCCGGGCGTCCATGCGCTGATCGCCTACCGCATCGCTCATATGCTGTGGCTGCGCCGGTGGCGTTACCCCGCCCGTCTGGTGAGTTTTCTGGCACGGGTTTGGACCAATGTCGACATTCATCCCGGCGCGCGCATCGGCAAGCGCTTCTTCATCGATCACGGGGCCGGGGTGGTCATCGGCGAAACCGCCGAGATCGGCGATGACGTCACCCTGTACCACGGCGTCACCCTCGGCGGCACCACCTGGAATCCGGGCAAACGCCATCCCACCCTGGGCGACCACGTCGTGGTCGGGGCTGGGGCAAAGATCCTCGGCGCCATCACCATCGGCAGCCGGGTCCGGGTTGGCGCCAACTCGGTGGTGGTGAAGAACGTGCCTGACGACCGCACGGTGGTCGGCATCCCAGCCAAGATCGTGCGCCGCGAGTCGCCCATTCTGGACGCGACCGATGACCTGAACCTCGATCATCACCTGATGCCGGACCCGGTCGGTCATACGCTGAACTGTCTTCTCGACCGGATCAAGACGCTTGAATCCGAGCTTGCCTCGGTTCGGTCACCCGCTGTTGAGTCTGCCGTGCCCCCTTCCAAGGGCACCGCCTACCGCACGATTCCGGTCATGGCTGCCACTGCCGTGGATTGTCTGGCCAATACAGAAGCAGCCTGTCCAGAGTGTGCCTGCCAGCCCGAAAACGAACCCGTCACGGAGGCACGCTGATGGACCTGCTGCATTTCGACCCCGAACCGCTGTACTTCGACGACCCCTTGCCCGAAGGCGTGATGGAGCTGGTCGAACGTGCCGGCGAATTCTACGGCGCCCCCGAAGCGGAGGCTGCGCTGGCCGAGGCGGGACAAC
Organism: Parazoarcus communis SWub3 = DSM 12120; assembly: GCF_003226565.1. GTDB lineage: Bacteria > Pseudomonadota > Gammaproteobacteria > Burkholderiales > Rhodocyclaceae > Parazoarcus > Parazoarcus communis. The sequence continues at coordinate 76,874 of NZ_QKOE01000003.1, forward strand.
GCGCGCCCGACCACCTGCTGGTGCTGGTCGCGCGCTATCGCTATCACTTCTATCGTCACCAGATGGATGAAGCCGCTTCGGTGGTATGGCATGCGATCGCGGTCAGCGGCAAGCGCGTTGGCCTGCCGGCGAGCGGCATGGGCCTGGATGCCACCGCGGTGGCTGCAGCGGGCAAGCTGTCGATGACCCTGACCCGCTTCTATCTGTCGGCACTCAAGGCTGCGGCCTATATCCGCCTGCGCACCGGCGATGTAGGCGGAGCCATTGCGCTGCTAGAACCCCTGGTCAGTATCGACGAAGCCGATCGTCTCGGCAGCAAGGTACTGCTCGACGTTGCACGTGCAACTGAAGAATCCACCTGCACCACCACCCCCTGACCCCGGAGCCCATCATGGACGAACTGACCCTGGACGAAGCAATGGAAGACCTGGTTGCCGCCGAAGACTTCCTCGAGTACTTCGAGGTGCCCTTCGAGCCCCAGGTGGTGCACGTCAATCGCCTGCACATCCTGCAGCGCTTTCATGACTACCTGAAACACAACCCGGCCGAGGGCGACGAAGCCACACGCCGCGAACACCATCGCCGCTTCCTCGAGATGGCCTATCGCGACTTCACCGTCTCCGACGCCGTCACCGAGAAGGTCTTCGCGGTCTTCAAGAAGGCCAGCGGCACCGCTTTCGTTTCGCTGGACTCGGTCCAGCGCTGAACCCACTTCCCTAGCGAGGCACGCCATGCGTACCGAGTTCGATTACGGCGACACTGTTCGCGTCACCCGCAATGTCCGCGACGACGGCACCTATCCGGGCATGGCGGTCGGCGACCTCCTGGTTCGCCGCGGCAGCATTGGCACGGTGATCGGTGTCGGCACCTTCCTGCAGGACCAGATCATCTACACCGTTCATTTCCTCGATGAAGACCGCATCGTCGGCTGTCGGGAAGAAGAGGTGATCGCCGGGGACGCCCCCTGGGCCCCCTCCCGCTTCGAAGCCCGTGAAAAGGTCATTGCCGGGCGCAGTTTTTCGCTGCGGGGAGAAGTGGTTGCCGAAAAGGGTTGCATCGGTGAGGTGATCCGGGTCATACGCGACATGCCGGAAGGAGTGCACTACCACGTCAACTTCCCCGGTTACATGCTCTGTATTCCCGAGACCTCGCTGGAGCCACTGCCCAAGCCGGTCAATCGGCGCAAGCTGACGGAGGCCGATGAAGAGGAGCCGGCGGCATGAGCATCCAGCCCTACTACGCACTGAAGGCCGCACTGGCGCTGTACGGCAAGGACTGCGGCAGCCTCTCCGACAGCGAGCGTGCGCACGCCGAACGGGTTGCGCACCAGTATGCCGAAATCGAGAAAGTCGTCCTGCGCAGCTGCGAAGCGCAAGGCGTCTGTCTCGCGCCGGACGCCATCAGCAATGCGATCGGCGAGATCCGCGGCCAGCACCCTGACGAAGACAGTTTTCACGCCAGCCTGGCCAATGCCGGCCTGGACGAGCAAACACTTGCCGACGCCCTGCAGCGCGACCTGATGGTGGATGCGGTCATGGCACGGGTGGGGGCACAGAGTGGCGAGATCGGAGACACCGAGACGGAGATCTTCTACTTCACCCATCTCGAACGCTTTCACACCCCGGAGCACCGCGTCGCGCGCCACATCCTCATCACCATCAACGAAGATTTTCCGGACAACACCGCTGCCCGTGCGGATCATCGCATCCGCGAGATCGCACGCCGCCTGGGCAATAAACCTGCACGCTTCGAGGAGCAGGCCATCAAGCACTCGGAATGTCCCACTGCACTCAATGGCGGCCTGCTCGGCAAGGTTGCACGGGGCCAGCTTTACCCGGTACTGGATGACGCCCTGTTTCAGCTCGACGCCGGCGCCTTGTCCGGAGTCCTTCATTCAGAACTCGGCTACCACCTGTTGCGCTGCGACGAGATCCATCCCGAACGCACCCTGGCCTACGAAGAAGTCGCCGATTCACTGCGCCACAGACTGACCGAGGAACGCGCCCAGCGCGATGCCAAACGCTGGCTGGCCGCCCTGTTGCGCCAGACCAGCACCACAGCCACCAATTGAGCACGTCGCTCGTATTCATACCCACGGTGCGAGTACGAGCAGTCACACCGCTATTTCCATCACTGCACGAGAGCAAGACATGATTCTGCAAAGTTACGAAGAAAAAGGCCTGCTGTTCAACAGCAACTTCACCGAATCTGCCGGCGCACCGGATCTGTTCGCCTATCGCGGCGACCTGGTGCTGGTCGAAGGGGAGATCGGCGATTCGTCTGGCCGCCGCAAGCCCCCGGTCGCGACCATCCGTCAGAGCGTGCTGCTGGCCAAGGGCGACAAGCTGACGCTGGCTGCCGGCCTGTTCGACGACATTGCCCGCCTGCCCCTTTTCGTCGAGCGTTACGCCGCCGACCTGGCACCGGACGCCAAGGTCCTGTTCTTCGTCAATAACATTGGCAAGCCGCTCAGCCTCACCCTGGACGGCGTCCGCTACGCGCTGCTGCCGCTCGAAGACGGTATGGTGTGGAACGAACTGCTCGAAGAGCTGGCAATCGAGAAAAGCGATCTGAAGGGCCAGTCAGCCGGGGAGAAGGTCGCCACCGTGTGCTCGGCCATGAAGGACTACAAGTTCAAGGGCGACGAAGCCACTCTGGAAGTCGCGCTGGCATCCACCATTGAAGTGAAGCGCAGCGGCCGCGGTCCCGTCTGAGCCCGCCTCATCCGATCGCGCTGATTCACGCGCTCCCTGCGGCCCAGCGTCCACAAACGTGGATACTGGGCCGCTTTCTTGTGAGCCCCTGAATCCGGATCGATTTCGGTCATCCTGTGCAGGTAGTGATCTCGTTGTGCCGTAAAGTCGCAGCCGCTTCAAGTCACACCGCATCCGATTCCAACAGAGGCGCAGACTACCTCAGTCCGACGCGGCTACCGTCAAAAAGACTAAGCCCACACGACACGGTGTTCGCGTGGGCTTGAAACATCCCAGACTTCTTCACTATCGTCGAGTATCAGTCCTCGACAACACTCGCCACCACAATACCGATCGCAGCATCCAGCTCCTTGGTCAGCGCAAGGCAGTGATCCCCGCCACCGATCAGATACAGATTGAAGCCTTTAGCCTCTAGCGCGGGGGATAAACGTGCGGGGATATCGTCTTCAGAGCAGACCACAAAGCGCATCGCAGGCCACTTGGCGCGCAATGCAGTGACGCAGTCGTCGCCCAGCGAGGTCGCCGCCGCGATGACCGCAGCTTCGTCGAGCATGTCCGTGGTGATCATGCGTCAGCCTCCTCTTCGTCAGCGGTGTAGCGCCGCTGACTCGAAGCCCCTGTTCCCAGCACTTTGGCCAGCCACGGTGGCGGACACTTGAGCGTGCCCTGCAACTGGGCAAGCACTTCTCGAGCCGCGCCCCCAACCGGATACTTGACCGGATGGATTCCGGCCCGCACCACCTTGGCCGCCGCCGGGCCGCCAATGGATTGCATGTATGCAAGGTGACAATCGGAGATCAGTGCGGCCCGTGCCACGTTGCGGTCTTCCGCATCCTCGGCACTACGGGTCGAGCGCACTTCGGCAAGGGCGATCTGTGACTCAGTAACCAGATAGACCAGAAAGCGGTTGCACGAACCGAAGTGCCCATCGAGCATTTCGCCTTTGTTCGATGCGACCGCGACGCGTAACAGGCCAGGGCCTTCAGGCAGTTCTGCATCCGGAATCGGTGAGCCGTCGTCGATACCTTCGCCCCACAAATATCGGACTGCCGACTTGAGCGCGTCATTGTCCACGCCGGGATCAACAATTTCGTCGCCCTGCAACAGGGCCTTGATATCCGCAACAGTCACGCGCGCGAGCTTGTCTTCAGTCACTGGAGTGCCGAGGCGATCACCCAACGCACGCACGAAGGCGGCAACATTCACATCGGGCAGGGACCGGGCCGCGAGCGCGATACGCAGCGCCGCTTCGCGGGTGACCGGGCTACCACTTGGGCTGACGGGAGCGTTCATGACGGACCTCATCGAAAAAACACAAAAGGGGTGGATCTGACGATCCACCCCGACATGCTGGATCAGGCCGCGAGCGGCACAATACAGCTATCACCCGCCGGACACACCGCTACGCACTGCGGCTCGTCAAAGTCGCCGTCGCATTCGGTACAGGTCTCGGCGTTGATCTTGAAGATTCCGCCCTTGTCAGTGATCGACTTGGTCGGACAAACCGGCTTGCAGTCACCGCAGGAGGTGCATTCAGCCTGAACGATCTTGAGTGCCATGATGAACTCCTTTCAATGCAGAAAAGCCCTCACTCGGGCGCATCCACACGTTTGGCCCGCACGGAGACCGGCAGCCGCGCCGGCGCAAGCTGCGGCTCGATGTAATAAGTGCCACCGCTTGCGAGCTTGAGCTCTCCGCCCCACTTTTCCGGGGAGTCGAATTCGATCGAGTCGATGTTGTCCTCGAGATCTCGCTTGGGCAGATAAAACACCAGGCCACCGGCCTCGTTCTTGCGAATCATGATATTGGCCACGGCTGGGCTCCTTGCAGACGCATTTAGCAGACAAATGGGTGGGGCTTGGCCCCCCGTATCGACACAAATCCTTGCGACATGGCTGTTTGCGGCGGATGATCTCCGACGCACCATGCCCGCAGGCGCCCCTTTCGGGGGCGCCTGCGGTTTGCGGCCCGATTCCGGATGACAGTCCGGACCGCCCGTCGCAAGGTCGAACCAGAACCTCAGCGGATCAGGTCGTAGTTGTAGTCGGTGGTACCCATGCCGCGGGTTTCGTCGTCGAGACGCTCGAGTACCGCATTGACCAGGGTGGTGAGGATGTACATCGCGCCCTCGTAGCCCAGGGTGGTCATCCGGTGCAGGTGGTGACGATCGAAGATCGGGAAGCCCAGACGGATCAGGGGAACCTCGAACTCCTTGCCCTTGTACACCGTGTCGCGCTGGATGTACTTGCCGTACGAGTTGCCGATCAGGAAATCGGGCTTGTCGGTAAAGCACAGGCTGCGCAGGTGCCACAGGTCGGCACCGACATGCACCTTGCAATTTGCACCAACCGGGGTCTCGGCCAGCAGCTTCTCGACCGTTTTGCCCCAGCGTTTGTTGGCGTTGTTGCAGACGATGTGCGTCGGTTCGGCACCGAGCTCGAGCAGGAACTTGACCATGCCGAGGACAAAGTCAGGATCGCCGTACAGCGCAAACTTCTTGCCGTGCAGCCAGGTGTGGCTGTCCTGCATCATGTCCATCAGACGGCCGCGTTCGAGTGCCAGCGACTCGGGAATCTCCTTGCCGGTGATCTCGGAGACCTTCATCAGGAACTCATCGGTCCATTCCATGCCCATCGGAATGTTCAGCTTGGGCACTTCGTGATTCCAGGTGTTCTCGACAAACTTCTTGGTCTTTTCGAGGTGCCACGGCTGAAGCAGGATGGTGTTGTGCGCGTTGGGCGCGTCCTTCATCTCTTCCATCGTGGTACCACCGGCGTACATGCGGAACTCGCCATCGGACGGGGTATCGAGGATGTCGGTCGGATCCGACAGCACGGTGGCATCAACGCCCATCTCGGCCATCATGCGCTTGATGACGCGGTAGTTGCCCAGATAGGTCTCGAAGCCCGGCACGAAGTTCAGCTTGCCGTTGCTGCCAATCACCTTGTCTTCCATCTTGTTGAGGGTGAAGTAGCGCGCGATACCCTCGAACATGTTGTCCCAGCCGGTGGTGTGGCTACCGACGAAGGACGGAGTGTGGGCGAACGGAACCGGGTAGTCCTGCGGAATATGACCGCCGTTCTTGGTGTTGTTGATGAAGGCGTTCAGGTCGTCACCGATCACCTCGGCCATGCAGGTGGTCGACACCGCAATCATGTCGGGCTTGTACAGCGCCTTGGCGTTTTCCAGGCCGTCGAACATGTTCTTCTGGCCACCGAACACGGCGGCGTCTTCCGTCATCGAGTCGGAGACGCAGGAGATCGGCTCCTTGAAATGGCGGTTGAAGTAGGTGCGGAAGTAGGCGACACAACCTTGCGAACCATGCACATAGGGCAGGGTCTTGGCAAAGCCCAGCGAGCACAGCACCGCGCCCAGCGGCTGGCAGGCCTTGGCGGGGTTGATGGTCAGCGCTTCGCGCTTGAAGTTGAGTTCCTGGTATTCCTTGGTGGTGGTCCATTGGAACACTTCTTCGACTTTGTCCGCCGGGTGGCGCTCTTCGAACATATCCTGCTTGTTCTTCAGCGAGGCCTTGTAGTCGTCGTCACGGAACAGCGGGTAGCAGGGCTTGATATCGTCAACGGTCTGCATTTCTGGCTCCTTGCCTGCGCCGCCAATCTGCGGACGCCAGGCACAAGGTTTTGGGTTGCGCGGCAGTGCCGCGCGTCACGCATTGCTTACCGGAAAGAGCGTCGGAACTCGTTCGCTCAACCTTGCGCCGTGGGAGGACGGCGCAAGGCGGGACAGGCGAATCTCAACGTCTGAAACCGGGTGACAGCTGTATTACGCAGCGGCCTTGACAGCTTCGTCAGCGGGCTTCTGGACCTTCCACGGCGGGGTTTGCTTGCCCCAGCACGGGTTGTTCAGGGTCATGTCCATGTCGCGCGCGAAGATTGCGAAACCGTCATAACCGTGATACGGACCGGAGTAGTCCCAGCTGTGCATCTGACGGAAGGGGATACCCATCTTCTGATAGATATACTTTTCCTTGATGCCGGAGCCGACGAGGTCGGGCTTGATGCGCTTGACGAACTCTTCCAGCTCGAAGCCGGTGACGTCGTCATACAGCAGCGTGGCGTTGCCCATTTCCTTGATGGTACGGTCGTAGTCATCGTTGTGGCCAAATTCATAGCCCGTGCCGACCACTTCCATGCCCAGATCTTCGTACGCACCGATGACGTGACGCGGACGCAGACCACCGATGTAGAGCATGACGCGCTTGCCCTGCAGGCGGGGCTTGTACTTGGCGATGACGGCTTCCATCATCGGCTTGTACTTGGCGATCACGCGCTCGGCACCTTCCTTGATGCTGTCGTCAAAGAAGGCAGCGATGCGGCGCAGCGATTCTTCGATCTTGGTCGGACCAAAGAAGTTGTATTCCATCCAGGGAATACCGTACTTCTCTTCCATGTGCCGGCTGATGTAGTTCATCGAGCGGTAGCAGTGCAGCAGGTTCAGCTTCGCCTTCGGGGTGTTCTCCATTTCGGCGATGGTGCCGTCACCCGACCACTGGGCAATCACGCGCAGGCCCATTTCTTCGAGGAAGATACGGGAAGCCCAGGCGTCGCCACCGATGTTGTAGTCGCCGATGATGGTGACATCGTACGGGGTCGATTCGAAGTGCTTGCCATCACGGTTCGACAGCACCCAGTCACGCACCGCATCGTTGGCGATGTGGTGGCCGAGGGACTGCGACACGCCGCGGAAGCCTTCGCAACGAACCGGCACGACGACCTTGTTCAGTTCCTTGGCAGCCTTCTTGGAGACGGCCTCGATGTCATCACCGATGAGACCGATCGGGCACTCGGACTGAACGGTGATGCCCTTGTTCAGCGGGAAGAGTTGCTCGATTTCGTTCATGATCTTGGCGAGCTTCTTGTCGCCACCGAAAACGATATCCTTCTCCTGGAAATCCGAGGTGAAGTTCATTTCGGCAAAGGTGTTCACGCCGGTGGTGCCGACGTAGTAGTTGCGGCGGCCGGCACGGGAGTATTGGCCACAGCCAACCGGACCGTGCGAAATGTGGATCATGTCCTTGACCGGACCCCACACCACACCGCGCGAACCTGCGTAGGCGCAGCCACGGATGGTCATCACGCCGGGCAGCGACTTGCGGTTGGAGGTGATGCACTTCTTCGACTGTTCGATCGACTGATCGTTGATCGCGAGGTGCTTGGCGCGGTCCTTGCGGGCCTTCTCGGGATAAACCTCGAGCACTTCCTGGATAAGGCTCTCGGTCTCTTCACGGGTGAGATTCGACATCTTGCTTCTCCTGATCACGCTGATACCAATCTGTACACAGCGCGTTTAGGGTTTGAGCAACACCCGGCAGCACACACGGCGCCGCCGGGCTGACATTCGGGCCGGAGCCCGGTGTGACAACTTAGGCGGCAGCGGCAGCGGCCAGCTCGGCAGCGGTCTTACCGACGATGGAGGTGTCTTCCTGCTCCATGATGCCGAATTCCATCAGCAGCTCTTCGAGCTCGTCCATGGTGATCGGGGTCGGGATAACGAACTTCTTGTTATCGACGATCTTGCGAGCCAGGGCACGGTACTCGTCGGCCTGCTTGGCCTTCGGGTCGTACTCGATCACGGTCATGCGGCGGATCTCAGCGTGTTGCACGGCGTTGTCGCGCGGCACGAAGTGGATCATCTGGGTGCCGAGCTTGGCAGCCAGCGCTTCGATCAGTTCGTCTTCGCGGTCGGTGTTACGGCTGTTGCAGATCAGACCGGCCAGACGCACACCACCCGAGTTGGCGTACTTCACGATGCCCTTGGCGATGTTGTTGGCGGCATACATGGCCATCATTTCGCCGGAGCAGACGATGTAGATTTCCTGGGCCTTGTTTTCGCGGATCGGCATGGCGAAGCCACCGCAGACCACGTCACCCAGCACATCGTAGAAGACGAAGTCGAGGTCTTCGTCGTAGGCGCCTTCCTCTTCGAGGAAGTTGATCGCGGTGATCACACCACGGCCTGCACACCCGACGCCGGGTTCCGGACCACCGGACTCGACGCACTTGACATCACCGAAACCGACGGACATGACGTCCTCGAGTTCCAGATCTTCCACGCTGCCGGCTTCGGCGGCGAGTTCCATGACCGAGTTCTGGGCCTTGCTGTGCAGGATCAGACGGGTCGAGTCGGCCTTCGGGTCGCAACCGACGATCATGACCTTCTTGCCGGCTTCTGCGAGCGCGGCGACGAGGTTCTGGGTGGTGGTGGATTTGCCGATGCCACCCTTACCGTAGATGGCGGCTTGACGAAGTTTTGCCATGATGCGTTACTCCTTGTCGAGGAACTGGACTGGTGAATCGATCGTGTAGCGTTGAACCACGCGATCTCTTTTGCAATCGGCGTGCCAGCTTCTAAATTTTTCTACAAGCCGTTGAAATGCAACGAAAAACACTTCAAACAGGGCAAACCCTTCCCAACGACCCACACGACAATGCCCCTACAATTTGTAGGGCCACACACAACGACGTCGCAATCCCTGCAACACTCGCCCGCCTCACCATCGAACCGCCATGGCGGCTTTCATTCAACCGCTGCAATCTGCCCGCCGAAGCCTTGGCCAGCTTCGCTTTCCAGCTTGCGCCACAGTCTCTGGAGCTCGATGGCGTCGCCCCACTGCACCGGCGTCTGTTCGAACACGCAGGCGCACTCGACAGCCCACAGGCACGCGTCGAGCGCTTCCTGACCTATATGAATGCGCATTTCCTGCTCGACGACCCACCTGCGCAAGGCTTGTCGGAAAACGCACGAATTGACCGTAGTCGTCTGGATTACCTCAGGCTGTTGCGCGGCTGGCTGTTCGACGCCGACAGCCGCGAGGGGGCCGTACTGAAAGCCTGGGTGGAGTCGCGCTTCGGGCTGCTGACGCGTTACCACCGCGCCCTGGTCGGCCCCCCAGGAAGCCCAAGCCGCACGGCCTTCGACCACGAAGTCGCCTCCGGCCTATATACAACGGGGGCGCTCGAGGCCCAGATCGACCTGCTGTACACCTGGACACAGCATGAACTGCGGTACCGTTACCCTGGGCAGACCCATCTGCACCTCTACCGCGGGGTCTCCGGAACACACTGGATACGCGGTGCCCCGGCGCTGGCTGACGGACGTCAGCTGCTGACCCTGAATAATCTGAGCTCGTTTTCCGCCAGCCCGGAACGCGCCGACGAATTTGGCGACCGCGTACTGGGCTGCGCCATCCCCCTGCCCAAGATTCTGGCCTTCAGTGGTCTGTTACCCGGTCTGCTACAGGGCGAGGATGAATATCTCGTGATTGGCGGCGTTGTTGCCGCCGAGCGCGTCGCCTGATCCGCCCCTGCCCCCACACCAACTGTCGCAAACACGACAGTTCGCTCCTGTACGCACGACATCCTTCGCGGGGCGAGCCCCCTTCTGCCGCTGGACACACCCCCGGATGGCGTGCGCCCGTCGATACCGATGGTGGCACCGTTCTTGCAGCTCTGTTGGCCGAAGCCGCGCAATCCGCGCCTCGACAAGACAAGGAACGCTCATGACGACAAGCTTCGACCAGATCCGTGCCGGCCTCGCAGCCGGTAATGTAGTGCCCTTCCTCGGCGCCGACACCCTTGCCGACGTCACCCATGCCACCACGGGAGCCAAGATTCCCGCAACCAGCGATGAACTCATCCTGGCGCTGAACAATGGACAGCCGATGGCCCCTCGGCTGATGTATGAGTTTCCGCGAGCGGCGATGAACATCGAGCTCAAACGCGGCCGTGCAGCCGTCACCCGTGCACTTGAAGGCATCTATGCAGACCGCGCCTGGTCCGAAGCAGCATTGCATCAATGGCTGGGCAAACTGAACCTGCCTTACATCATTGACCTGAACCGCGACACCGGACTGCAGCAAGCCTGGGCGAACCGCCCGCACACGCTGATTGTCGGGATTGCGCGCATTGCCGGTGGTTTGCGCTACAAGCTGTATCGCCATGACGGCACACAGTACGGACCGGTGACCGACGACAGCGGGATCGACCCCGACGCGCCGATCCTGTTCAAGCCCTGTGGCACGCCCTGGCCGGAACCCAACTGGATTGCATCGGACGCCGACTATGTCGACTACATCACCGAACTGATGGGTGGCTTTGCGATTCCGCCCTACCTGAAGGAACGGCGCAAGGGCCTGCGTTACCTGGTACTGGGTGCGCGCCTCAATCGAGACACCATCCGCATGCTGCTGGCCGATTTCATCTATGGCGCAGCACAGCCAGCCGGTTGGGCATTGATTCCTGGCGCCAACGACAAGGAAAAGCGTTTCTGCGCCCGCATCGGACTCGAAGTACTGGATGCCGACTGGCGCGAGCTGGCCGGCCTGCCGGTGGCGGAGGCCGCTTGAAACTGCTGAGCTGGGATGAGGGTCGCTACGCACTTGGCGTGGCGACCATGGACCAGACCCATCGCGACTTCGTCGATCTTGCCAGCCAGCTGGCAACGGCCGACGATGCACGCTTTCCCGCGCTGTTCAATGCGCTGCTCGACCACACCCGCGAGCATTTTGCGGCCGAGGACGCGCGCATGCGTGCAAGCCGTTTCGCGGCGACCGGAGAACATATCGGGGAGCATCAGCGCGTGCTGGCAGAGTTGCGTGGCTTCAACCGCAGTGTGCAGGCCGGTCGCATGCAGATGGCGCGGGCCTATGTGCGGCAAAGCCTGGGAGAGTGGTTCGAGCTGCATCTGGCGACGATGGACGCAGCACTGGCGGCACATCTGAAGCAGGTGGAATCAGCTGCCTGAAAGGACAGGTCAGGCGCACATCCCGAAGCGCGCCCTGGCCTGAAAGTCACAGCCTGTCAGGCAACACGGTTTCAGCGCTGGATCGCTGCGAATCCGGGTGATAGTTCAATCAAGGCATCCGCGCTTGCGACGCACTGCTCGCGGATGGTCTTGCGCAGCCCCTGCGTCCATTGGGGCGGCAGCGCATCGGCGCCGCACAAGGCGCCCAGGATCATGCCACCGATCGCCCCTGTCGTATCCGCATCCCCACCTCGATTGACGATGTCGACCAGCGTGCGCTGAAAGCCGTCTTCCGCCTCAAAAGCCTGGAACACCGCGCGCAGGGTATCGACGATATAGCCACTGGGGTTGTCGCAGCGCCATCCTGCAGGATCGAACGCCGGGTGTGTCGCGACCAGACGACGCATGCACGCCATCACCCCCGGCATGCCTCGACCATCGAGTGCCGCCTGCACCATGTCGATCACACAGATCGTACCCGCATCGGTCAGCGGATTGTGATGCGTCACCCGTCCCTGGGTGTGCGCCGCATGCTCGATACGCTCTCGTGCTGCGCCAAAGGTCGCCAGCGCCACCGGCAGGCAACGCATGGTGGCGCCATTACCCGCATCGGACGAAAGCGGCGCCTCGGTGCTGCCGGTCAGGCGCCAGCGCACGATACCCCGGCGCACGGTATTGCCGATATCGACCGGTTTGGCCCGCATCCACCGGTCAAAGGCCTCGGCACAGGCATTGGCTGACGGCGCGCTCCCCTCGCTCAACCAGGCCCCGGCCAGCGCCAGCGTCATCGTGGTGTCGTCAGTGACCTCCCCTGCAGGCAGCCTGAGCCAGCCGCCACCACGGATGCAGTCATGCACGCCATACTGTTGTCCAATTTCGCGCGGCGTCATGAATTCGACGGTTGCGCCAAGCGCATCGCCGATGGCAAGACCGAGCATCGCGCCCCGGGCCCGATCGATCAGGGTCAGACTGGCGGCCTGGCTCACAGCATGGCATCCGGACGGAAACACCGCGTCAATCAGACTCACACCTCGGGACCGAAGCAGACCGCGTAGTCAGTGCAGGCCTCACACGACGGCGAAGCGCACACGTAGATCCCCTCGCGCTGACACAATTCGCGATACAGGAACTTCTTCCATTTCATGTCGCGATTGTTGGCTTCGGCCAGGGCAGGAAAATTGAGCGCGATCAGTTGCGACAACTCCCTGCGAGTGGGCAGACCCAGATCCTGCCACAGGTGATCGTCCCCCATGCAGGCGGTGGCAACGATACAGGCAAACTCACCTGAACCATCCACCGAGGGATCCGCCTCCTCAGCGAGGAAGCGACGTAGATCCTCGAATTCCGGATGCAGGGTCGGCACCTCGGCCAGATCCGCCTTGGGGCGCCACACCAACCCGGGGAAATGACGCGCGATCAGCGCGCCGAAACCTTCGGCCCCCAGGCCGAAATCGGCCGGCAACATGCCTTCACCCAGTGTCCAGCCGGAAATGAGGTGGGCAAGAAACTCGTCGTTGGACGTACCGGCGGCATGCTGCATCAAATGGTCGTGCAGCGCGGCCCGGGCGGGCGAAGGGCGGAAACTGAGCGGTGCAAGCATGATCGGACCTCGTTATCTGGGGCGAATTCAAAAGTCCCCGCGCCGCTGATGCAGCGCGGAGCACTCAAGATCAATACTCGACGAGCAGATCTTCGTCGCGCAGGATCATCTGGCAGGCAAGCCGCCACGGTGTCACCGAAACGTCCTCGACGCGCATGCGTTCGATGTCCTCGGAGGTGATCTTCTTGTGCTCGCGCAGTACCACCAGTTCCTTGTCGGTCAGGCGACTGGCCATCGGTTCCGTCTTGGCGCCGTGATTGCCCAGCGGGGTCACCTTGACCATACAGGTGGCGCACTCGCCGTCTTCGCAGGAAAAGTCGATCGGCACATGGTTTTCCTTGGCGATCTTGAGGATGGTCTGGGTGTGCGAGCCAGCCACCGCATAGACGGTCTTGTCCTTGTGGATCGGGCTGGAGAAAGTGATATTGGGCATGAAAAACTCCGGTACGGTTGATTGAACGGCTTCTGTAAGCAACAGACTCTCTGCCGGGTGTTGTAGGGTTGTTCAGCCCGGGCGCACGACGACATGACCGCCGATGACCTGCGCCTGACAGGCCAGCCGGTTCTTGACTCCGGCATAGTTTTCCTTGAGTACCTTGTCCTCGAGCACCGAGGGCTGGGCAAGGTGTTCGGCACCTGACACGATCTTCATCATGCAGGTACCGCATTCACCTTCGCGGCAACCGTAAGTCAGGCCCGCACCGATCTTTTCCGACACTTCGATCAGACGGGTACCAGCGGGAACGGTGACGGTGACACCGATATCCTCGAAAGTGACTTGAGCCTTGGGCATGGTTCTTCCTCAGACGGTGAGCGCGCCGGGCGCGGTAAAGTCGATATGACGCGGTGAAGAGCGGCCGACCAGATGCTCGGCCAGTTCGCGGCCAAGTGCGACGCACTGCTGCAGTTCCTCGTCGGTCGGAATCAGCTTGACCTTGACCCCGGGGCGGGGCACCCGCAGCTTCAGCCCGCGCAGGCGATCCTCCACCAGACCAACGGCTTCGCCACTCCAGCCATAGGAGCCGAAGGCTGCACCGAATTTGCCCTTGACCTTGACCAGGGTCAGCGAAGACAGCAGATCCCAAACTGGCTTGACCGCATCGCCATTGATCGTTGGCGAGCCGAAGACGAGGCCGTCGGCCTCTTCGATCAAATCGACAAAGGGTGCAGGATCCCCCCCGGCAAGGTCGTACAGCGAAACCCTCACCCCCTCCACGCACTCGGCACCATCGCGCACCGCCTCCGCCATACGTGCGGTGTTGCCATAAGCACTGATATAGAACACCAGCAGGGTCTTCTCGCGCTCGCCCGCCTCATTGGTCAGCAAAGGCGCTGCCAGTTGGCGGTAACGGCGTACATAGCTCGCCGGCATGTCGCGCAGGATGGGGCCGTGAGCCGGCGCGATCAGCCTGACCGGCAGGGGCTCGATGAGATCAAGTGCGGTCAGCACATGCTCGCGGAACGGTCGCATGATGTGCTGGTAGTAATAGTCGAAGGAGAAACGGAAGTCGCCAACGTGGTCGTTGAACAACCTCGCATCACAGAAGTGGCAGCCGAACACGTCGCCGGAAAACAGCAGGCCATCCTCCTCGACCCAGGTGCATTGCGTATCAGGCCAGTGCAGATACGGCGTATGCAGGAAGCGTAAGCTCCGTCCCCCGAGATCGACCCGGGTGTCTTCATCCACCGGGACAATCCGATTTTCGTCCAGACTTTCCTTCACCAGCCCCTTGAGCATCTTGAGTGCAGGGAAGGACAGGTAGAGCTTGGCCTGGGGAGCGGCCCTGAGCAGTTCGGGCAGGGCGCCGGTGTGATCAGGCTCAAGGTGATTGAGCACGATCGCGGAGATCTCCGACGGTTTGCACACCGCCCACAGCCTGGCAAAGAAATCCGCGGCAAATTCGGCCTTCACCGTATCGATGACGGCAACACCATCACTGCCTCGCACCGCATACGCGTTATAGCTGGTGCCATTGGCGGTACGCAGGATGATGTCGAACTGGCGCAACTCGGGATCGAGCGCGCCCACCCAATGCACCCCCGACGCCAGTGCGACCGGTTCGCCGGGATGGACTGCGCCGCGCCGGCTCATGGCAGACTCGACCCAGACGGGCGCGCGACATAAGCCGCCGGGTTGGAATAAGGGGTCGGCTCCTGGGGTTTCCCCGTCCGTGCCACGGGCGGGGGACAGGACACCTGAGCCCCGCTGCCATGATGGCTGCAAGCTTCCGGCACTTCACCGGTGCCCAGCGCAACCCCCTGAACAGCAAGCCAGCCGGTGTCGAAGCCACAGCAACGCTGACCGTTGATCTCGACCAGGGGGCGGCGGATGAGCAAAGGCTCGGCGATCAGCCGCCCGAGCGCGCTCGCCGGGGTCATCGCGGCGGGATCCACCGCGCCGGACTTTACCGCCGGGGCAGCTGGGTTGAACCACTGCGCCACGGGTTGGCCACTGAAGAAGCTCGCCAGCCACTCGGCCGTCCAGGCCTCGGTCAACAGATCGCGCACGTCAACGGCACAACCTGCTGCACGCAGCAGGCTGATCTGACGGGTGTTGGTGCTACAGCCCGGCTTCCACCAGAAGGTTACTGACGGCATTCCGATTCCCTCAGCTGTTCGAGCAGATGAAGGGGGATGCCGGTGAGGGAGCCAAGGGGATTGAGCGCTTCACCGTACTCATCGACGATGGCACCTTCGATCGGGCAGATTTCCGCACACTGGGGCAGATCGTGATCGCCCAGGCATTCGGTACATTTGTCCGGATTGATGAAGAACAGGGGTTCGCCCGGCTGCATGACGGCCGAGATTGCCTTGTTCGGACAGAGCGGCTCGCATGCGTAGCAGCCGACACACGAATCAACGATTTCGAGGGACATGTCCGTTTACTCCTGCTGGGATCAATGCAGTCGTCGCGCTCCCCGGCAATCACCCGGGTTCGTGGCCCGAGCGATTGCCGAAGGCGCGACGCCGTTCATGCTGCTGCGCGTGCCACGGCAGGCTGCGCAAGCTTGCCGGCCGCCGCCATTTCGTCATACACCGCGCGGATGGCCTCTTCGATCGGCTCCATCGCATGCTCGCCGTTGGGCTGGATGCCGGCCTTCTCGAGATCGGCCCAGGGCTCGAAACCGATCTTGCTGGCCAGCAGCACCTCGACGCCTTCAAGCGAGCGAATGATGCCGCCGAGTACGGTCTCGCCATCACCACAGGACTCGTCACCCATGCAGTACGGCGTGCACTTGCGGTGACCGAGGAAGCGGTGTTCCTTGGGACCGATCTCATAGACCAGGAACTCGTGGGCATGACCAAAGTGCTCGTTGATCACACCACCACCCTTGGTCGCCACCGCGATCCGGATGTTGCGCGTCACCGGGCCCTCGTCGATCGCATCGGGATCGAACTTCGGTGCGGCTTTCAACGCCCGCTTCATGTCGAGCTCGGCAGTGATCGCGTCATGCACTTTGGCGCGCTCCACCATGGCTGCGGCGTAGTCGACCTCCATCTCGTCGATCTTGTCGAGGGTGAACTCCTCGCCACGATCCTCGCCCAGCAGGCCGACGGCATCGGCGCGACACTGGCGACAGTGGCGCATCATCGACATGTCTCCGGCGCACGCGTCCTGCAGTTCCTGCAGTTCAAGCGGGGTCGGTTCGCGCTGCCCCATGATGCCGTAATAGGTGCCGTGCTCGGCTTCGGCGATCAGCGGCATCACGTTGTGCAGGAAGGCGCCCTTGGCCTTGACCACCTTGGAGACTTCCTTCAGGTGCTGGTCGTTGACCCCCGGAATCATCACCGAGTTGACCTTGACCAGGATGCCGCGCGAGGTCAGCATCTCCAGCCCTTTCTGCTGCTGCTCGATCAGGATCCTTGCGCCTTCCACACCACGGATACGCTTGTTTTCCCAGAAGATCCACGGGTAGATCTGCGCACCGATCTCGGGGTCAACACAATTGATCGTGATGGTGACGTGATCGATGTTGTGCTTGGCCAGTTCGTCCACCGACTCCGGCAACGACAGCCCATTGGTCGACACGCACAGCTTGATGTCCGGCGCCTGCTCCGAGAGCTGACGGAAGGTCTCGAAAGTGCGCTCGGGGTTGGCAAGGGGGTCTCCGGGTCCGGCAATGCCCAGTACGGTCATCTGCGGGATGGCTGCCGCCACCGCCAGCGTCTTCTTGACCGCCTGATCGGGTGACATCAGCTCGGAAACTACCCCCGGGCGCGACTCGTTGGAACAGTCGTACTTGCGGTTGCAGTAATTGCACTGGATGTTACAGGCCGGCGCGACCGCAACGTGCATGCGGGCGAAATAGTGATGGGCCTCCTCCGAATAACAGGGGTGGTCCTGCACTTTGCTACGGATATGATCCGGCAGATGGGACAGCGCGTCAGGCGCCGTTCCACAACCGCTTGAGCTGCAACCGCCACCCTCTGCTTCGGGTGCGGCATTGCTGATGACCGGGAGTTCCATCGTCGATCCCCTAATGTGAAGTCAGACAGGGGATTCTGTGCAATCTGCGTGCCAAGCAAGAAAAATAAGCAAATTACTGATTTAAAACAACTTACAAATTCCCTCAAGGGAAAATTGTCGGACATCGAACACGGCTTGCTGTGCTACACGCCACAAGCTTCCGACCTCATCCAACAAAAAAGCAGACCACACACTTCAACCGGAGGGAGCTCGCCAACGGCAAGCGGTATCGCGAGCACATTGCAATGGCACGAACGCGTCCAGTCTTCAGAGGTACGCACCCACGTGCGACCACCGTTCTACAGCAGCCGCACGTGGGATGCCTCCAATCGGCATCAGATCTGACGCACCTTGATGTTGAGCGTCTGAATGCGGTAGGCGATCTGCCGGGGCGTCATGTTGAGCAGTCGGGCTGCCTTGGCCTGCACCCAGCCAGCCTGCTCCAGCGCGGCAATGACACGCTCACGCTCGTCCAGCCCAGGGTCGTCAAGATCCACGGTGCCTCCGCCACGCAATGGCGTGACCCGCTCCTCGACACCAGAGACCAGGATCAGGTCGCGATCGATGATGCCGTCCTCACTCATCACCGCGGCACGCTCAACACAGTTCTCCAGTTCCCGGACGTTGCCCGGCCAGCCATGGTGCAACAGGATGCGCAAGGCGCTGTCGGTAATCGACAGCGGGCGCCCCTGCATCTTGGAAACCTTGTCCACCAGGAAACGGGCAATCTCGGGGATGTCCTCAACCCGCTCGCGCAATGGCGGCAGCATGATGGGCATGACATTGAGCCGGTAGAACAGATCCTCGCGGAACTTGCCGGCCTCGACCTCAAACTCCAGATCGCGGTTGGTCGCAGCGATGACGCGCACGTCTACACGCAAGGTACGCACCCCACCGACACGTTCGAGCTCGCCCTCCTGCAGTACCCGCAGCAGCTTGGCCTGGAAGGACGCCGAAATCTCGCCGATTTCATCGAGAAACAAGGTTCCGCCATCGGCCGCCTCAAAGCGCCCCTTGCGTTGCGTCAACGCACCGGTGAACGCCCCCTTTTCGTGCCCGAACAGTTCGGACTCCAGCAGGTTCTCCGGCAGCGCAGCACAGTTGAGCTTGACGAAGGGCCCCGCAGCACGCGGCGAGTTGTAGTGGATGGCCTGGGCAATCAACTCCTTGCCGGTCCCGGTCTCGCCACGCACCAGCACGGTGGTGTTCCACTTTGCCACCTGACGAATCTGCTCGAACACCTTGCGCATGACCACGGTACGGCCAATGATGCTGTCAAAGCCAAAATGATTGCGTACGGTACGCCGCAGGCTGTCGCGCTCTTCCGACAGATCGCGGCGTTCCTGCCGCACCTGACAGGATAGTCGCACCGTCTGGCCAATGAGGTTGGCCACCATTTCGGCGAAATGGGCGTCATCATCGAGGCGGTCACGGACGGCCACCGGAGGCTGCAGTGCGAGTACGCCGATGGTTTCCTGGGCCGCGCGGATCGGCACGCCGATGAAGGGCGCCTCTGCGTCGAACATGCCACGCTGGGGCAGATAGTTGGGATTGTCGGCCAGGCGCTCGATGACCAGCGGACGCGAGCGCTGCTGTACCGAACCGATCACACCTTCGCCGGCACGCCAGCGAATGTCCGGGTCAATCGGCGCATCCACACCATGCAGCGCAGAGATCGCCATCGATTCCCCGTCAGGATCAGTCAGCGTGACCAGCGCACGATTGAAGCCACACTCCTCGTCGAGCACCCGCAGCACCTCGGACAGGGTCTCGCGCAACTCGAGCGAGCGCGACAGCACCCGACTGACCCGGTACAAGGCCTCGAGTGCCGACTCCAGCCAGGCCGCACGTGCCTCGCCCTGCACCTTGTCGATCGCATCGGTCATCAGCCTGCCTCCACTGCGACCGCCTTGTTGCGGCGAAGCAAGGGGAAACTGACCACCAGCCGGCAGCCATCGTGATACTCGGGATCAATCTCGAGCATGCCCCGATGACGGCTGACGATTTCCTGCGCGAGCGACAGCCCGACCCCACGGCCGGCGCTACGCGTCGGCTTGGTCGAAAAGAAGGGCTCGAACACCTTCAGCCGCAGCGCCTCCGGAATACCGGGGCCGGAGTCGGTGACGACGACTTGCACATGACCGCTGATCGCCTGTGTGCTCAGTTTCAGGCTGCGTTCGGTCCAGCCACGAACATTCATTGCCTCTACCGCATTCGAAATCAGTTGCCGGAACAAGGTACGCAACTCGGTCGGGTTGCCCTGCACCGACGGCAGCACGTGAGCCGGCGTCCAATCCACCGTGACCCCGGCAGACAGGAAGGATTCGGTCTCCAGCATCAGCACATCCCGCAGCACCTCGTTAACATTGACCGGCCCGGAGGGCGCGGCAGGCTCGGGTGGCATTGCTGCCTGCAAGGTCGCGATGGCCTGTTCGCCCGCCTCCTGAGCAGCCAGCAAGGCCTTGGCCAGCGGATCGCCCCCTGCAGACGGCCCCATGCGGCGGCGCTGCAGACTGGCTGCGGCGGAGATCAGGTTAACCGGTCCCTGCAACTGGAATACGGCACCGGACAAAGCCTCACGCAAACTCTGATTGAGTTCGCCTTCGGACAGCATCGCGCGCATCGCAGCGAGGCGCAGGGCCTCATGCTGACGCTTGGATGCACTGATGTCGTGCATGACCAGCAACATGTAATCCGAGCAACCATCTCCGTAAAATGCATCCGGACTGGTGTGGCGCTCCTCGAACCACGACACCGAACACGCGTACCAGCGCGGCTCACCCGGCCCGAGATCAAAGCGCAATTCCTGGTTGAGCAGGGCACGGCGGTGGGCAAGCGCATGATCGAAGCCCTCGCCCAGACTCTGACGCAAGGCCTCCATGACTGCATGCGCCGGCTCATCGAGCTTCATCTCGGCCACCAGACGACGGTAGGCGGGATTGTCCAGCACGACCTTGCCATCCACATCGAGCAGTGCAACGGCGACGGGCGCAACCGAGATGACCGACTCGATCAACTGCTTGTGGTTGCTCAATTGCTGCGCCAGGCGATGCTCTTCGGTGGCATCCCAGTGCATGCCGATATAGCGCGTCGGCTCGTCCTCACCCTGGGAGGACTTGAGCGGCGTCACCGTCAGTTCAGCCACATAGGGCGAGCCATCACGCCGCCGGTTGAGCAGCCGGCCAGTCCAGGGCTTGCCGGATTTCAGCGCCCCCCACAGTGCCTGATACACCGAGCGCGGCGTCGACTTGTAGGACAGCAGGGACTGGCGCTGACCCACGACCTCACTGGCGGCATAACCGGTGATCGCACAGAACGCCGGATTGACATAAAGGATGCGTGCGCTGTCGTCTGTGATCGAAATTGCGATCGCCGACTGCTCGACCGCATCATGGAAAACAGCATCGGCAAAAACGGAGGACATGGACTCGGGTGCGGACATGATGGTCTCGTTGGGCAGAGATACGACAGCAAAGCAATCCGTGTGCCAAACGCGACAATCAACGCACCGCGAAGGTGCATTCGAGGCATCGAGCGCTCAGCGCCCGATTCGCGGATACCTCCGCATCCGCAAACGGCTCAGTTGGCCTGTCGGAAACCTGACAAACACCGGCGACATGGCGGAGTCGATACATCCAAGAGCGCCGCGCGAAATCGACAATCATTTGATTTAGCGTGACTTTTAGTGCACTGCAAGATGGCATGTCTCATGCGTCTGTGACGACAAGATGTCCGAACGATGGAGTACCGAGTCATGAACGAGTGGCTGATGCTGGTGCTGGGTACCGCGCTGGTCAATAACGTGGTGCTGGTGAAGTTTCTGGGCCTGTGCCCCTTCATGGGCGTGTCGCGCAAGGTAGACAGTGCGCTGGGCATGGGCATGGCCACCACCTTCGTGCTGACGCTGGCCAGCGCAGTGACCTGGGTGCTGGAGCGGGCATTGCTGGCCCCCTACGATCTGGGCTACCTGCGCATCCTGAGCTTCATCCTGGTGATCGCCGCCACCGTGCAGTTCGTGGAAATGGCCGTCAGGAAGAATGCACCCGAGCTGTACAAGGTACTTGGCATCTACCTGCCATTGATCACCACCAACTGCGCCGTACTTGGCGTGGCCCTGCTGAACATCCAGGAGGGTGCGGGCTTCGTCAAGAGCGTGGCTTACGGCCTGGGCTCTGCCGTTGGCTTCACCATGGTCCTGGTGCTGTTTGCCGGACTGCGCGAACGCCTTGCACTGGCGCAGGTGCCTGCGGCCTTTGCCGGAGCGCCGATCGGTTTCGTCACTGCCGGTCTGTTGTCGCTTGCCTTCATGGGCTTTTCGGGCCTGACCAATCACTAACCTCCGGACTCCCCCTCCTACCGGATAACGCTTCAAGGAATACGGCCATGCTACTTGCGATCCTGAGCCTGTCGGTCCTCGGCATCACTTTCGGCCTGCTGCTGGGCATTGCAGCCCGCTTCTTCCACGTCGAACGCGGCGGCATGGAGGCCGAGATCGAGGCCATGATGCCTGGCACCAACTGTGGACAATGCGGCTTCCCCGGATGTGCCGGCGCGGCATCCGCACTGGTGAGTGGTGAAGCCGCACCGACCTGCTGCCCACCGGGCGGCCTACCGCTGGCCGAAGCACTGGCCCTCAAACTCGGCGTTACCCTGGACGCTGGCGCCATGCAGGCACAGGTGCCGCAGATTGCCGAAGTGCGTGAGGAGATCTGCATCGGTTGTACCAAATGCTACAAGTCTTGTCCGACCGACGCCGTTCTCGGCGCAGTCAAACAGATTCACGCGGTCATCCGCGAAGCCTGCACCGGCTGCGCCAAGTGCGAGAACGTCTGTCCCACCGGCGCCATCGAACTGAAGCCGGTGCCGGTCACACTGCAGACCTGGGTGTGGCCAAAGCCGGTCAGCGCGTAAGGAGCGAACCATGCCATTTTCCACTGCACCGGCACGCTCACTGCTGCGTCGCCTGTTCGAGCGCTGGGGCGCCCACCCTGAAGGCCGCAAGCAACTCGCCGCCGAAACCGAGATCGCCACCCTGCCCCTGCCACCGCAACTGATCCTGCCGCTGGCACAGCACATCGGCGCTCCGGCGCGGCCGCTGGTGCAGGCAGGAGAACGCGTACTGCGCGGTCAGTTGCTGGCCGAGGCACAAGGCATGATTTCCGCACCGCTGCACGCCCCCACCTCAGGCACTATCGACGGCATCGGCGACGTCGCCGTGCCGCACCCTTCCGGACTGACCGGCCCCGCCATCCTGCTGACCCCGGATGGTCTCGACGAAGCCATCCCGGCAGAATCCAACGACCCCTTCAGCCTGGAACCCGTCGAGATCTCGCGTCGCGTCGCCGCTGCGGGCATCGTCGGCATGGGCGGCGCCACCTTTCCGGCTGCGGTCAAACTTGCGCTAGGGCAGAAAACCCGCATCCCCACGCTGATCCTGAACGGCGGCGAATGCGAACCCTATCTGACCTGCGACGACCGCCTGATGCGGGAGCGCGCCGACGAGGTCATCGACGGTGCGCGCATCATCCTGCGCGCCATCGGCGGTGACGAAGCCATGATCGGCGTCGAGGACAACAAGCCAGAGGCAATCGCAGCCCTGCGCACTGCAGCCCGGGACTTTGCCGAAGTCACTGTCGTACCAGTGCCGAGCCGCTACCCGATGGGATCCGAGAAGCAACTCATCACCTGGCTGACCGGCAAGGAAATCCCCGCTGAAGGCCGCCCTGCCGACATCGGCGTGATGGTGCAGAACGTCGGCACCGCCGCGGCCATCCACCGCGCAATCCGATTCGGCGAGCCGCTGACCCGACGCATCGTCACTGTCTCGGGTGGCGCAATCCGTACGCCGCGCAACCTGGAGGTCCGTATCGGCACCCCGTTATCCGCGCTGGTCGAATTCTGCGGTGGCACGACGCGCCCGGTCGCACGCTGGGTAATGGGTGGGCCAATGATGGGGCTCTCCATCCAGTCGCTCGATATTCCCATCATCAAGGGCAGCGGCGGCGTACTCGCGCTCTGCGAAGCAGAGGTTGCCGGCCGCCCCGAGCCCGGCCCGTGCATCCGCTGTGCATCCTGCGTTGGCGCCTGTCCAATCGGCCTGATGCCGCTGGAAATGGCGGCGCTGATCCGCAACGGTGACCTCAAGGAGTCGGTGGCCATCGGACTCAAGGACTGTATCGGTTGCGGTACCTGTTCCTTTGTCTGTCCGTCCCAGATCCCGCTCGTACAGTACTTCAACCACGCCAAGGGTGAGTTGGCCGCACAGGATCGCAACAAGATGAAGCAGGACGCGATCAAGCAATTGGTCGAAGCCCGTGATGCCCGCATGGAGCGCGAAGCTCGCGAGAAGGCCGAGGCCGCTGCGCGGCGCAAGGCCGAGCGCGAACGTGCCAAGGCGGCTGCCGCAGAAGCTGCTGCGGCCAAGGCTGCCGCCGCAGCCGCAACAACACCCGCCAAGGTCGAGGAAACCACGACATGACCCCCGTATCCTCTCCTCACGCCCATGGCGCGCGCCCGGTCGGGCGGGTCATGCTGCTCGTCATGCTGGCACTGACACCCGCCACACTGGCCGGTTTCTGGCATTTCGGGTGGCCTGCCGTCACCTTGTGGTGTGTCACCATCCTGTCTGCCATCCTCGCTGAGGCCTTTGCCGCCCGCATGGTCGACCGCTCGCCGATGGTCATGGTGGCCGACGGCTCGGCCATCCTCACGGGCTGGCTGCTGGCCCTGTCACTGCCTCCCTGGGCGCCGTGGTGGGTCGGCGCCCTCGGGTCCTTCTTTGCCGTGCTGGTGTGCAAACATGCGTTTGGCGGACTCGGGCAGAACCTGTTCAACCCGGCAATGGGCGCCCGGGTGATGTTGCTGATCTCCTTCCCGGTTGAAATGACCCGCTGGATCGAGCCGCAGACCGGTGCACTGTTTACCGGCTTCGACCCGCTCGCCGGACTGGCCATTACCTTTGGCGCACAGACGCCCGACGCAATGACCAGTGCGTCCTTGCTTGGACATGTCAAATCCGAAGCCTCGCGCGGCATCGCGCTGTCGCAATCCATGACCGGACACTGGGATCCAATGGGTTTCGGCCTGGGGCAACGGGCAGGCAGCCTGGGGGAGACCAGCGCGCTGCTGATCGCCGCCGGTGGGGTCTTCCTGATCCTGCAGCGCATCATTGGTGTACGCATCCCACTGGCCTTCCTGCTCGGCGTGGCCCTGCCTGCTGCCCTGGCTCACCTGCTGGCGCCCGATCACTACCTGCCACCACTCGCGCACCTGCTCACCGGGGGCGTCATGCTTGGTGCCTTCTTCATCGCCACCGACTACGTGACTTCGCCCAGCACCCCGCTGGGCCAATGGATCTTTGGACTGGGTTGCGGCCTGCTGACCTGGGTGATCCGGACCTGGGGCGCTTACCCGGAAGGCGTCGCCTTCGCCGTGCTGTTGATGAACGCTGCCGTTCCACTGATCGACCGGGCCACCCGTCCGCGCATTTTCGGGCGCAAGCGCGATGGCCGCTCACTCTCTGCCTCCTGACCCGGACATCGTCGCGATGAGTACCCCACCCGAGACCCGCACTCCCCGTCGTCCGCCCATCGACGCACTGTGGTACCAGGGCGCCTCGCTTGGCGTGGTCGCCCTGGCCGCCAGCGCGGCGCTGGCCTTTGCGCATCAGGCGACCGGCCCGGCAATTGCCGAGGCTGCGGCGCGCGACATGGCGCTGTCGCTCGCCCAGGTGCTGCCGGAGAACTTCTCCGACAACGACCTGCTTGCCGACACATTGACCTTGCAGCCCAAGGGCAGCCCTCCTGTGGTCGTGCATCAGGCACGCAAAGGCGATCGGGTGATGGGCGTGGTCTTTCCGGTTGTTGGCAAGGGCTATGCCGGTCCGATCCACATCGTCATGGGCGTCGACCGCGAAGGCCGCCTATTGGGGGTGCGCGTCACCCGCCACACCGAGACACCAGGATTGGGCGACAAGATCGAGGTGGCCAAGCACGACTGGGTACATTCCTTCGTCGGCAAGTCGCTCGACAACCCAGTACCTGCACGATGGGCAGTGCAGAAGGACGGCGGCGAATTCGACCAGTTTGCCGGCGCCACCATCACCCCACGTGCAGTGGTCAATGCCGTACGCGGCGGCCTGGAACTGTTTGCCCATCATCGCAGCACCATGCTGGGCGAGGACGCTGCCGCACTCACCGCCAGCCAGGAGACAAAATGAGCTCGAACGACACACCGGCCAGTGCTGAATCCGTCCTACCGTCTGCACCGGCGGCCAAACCGTCGATTCCGTTTGGCGACATCTTTCGCGACGGTGTCTGGCGGCAGAACGTGGTCACGACGCAGATGCTGGCACTGTGCCCCCTGCTTGCGGTCACCAGTACGGCCACCAATGGCTTGGGCATGGGCCTGGCGTCTACCGCGGTGCTGGTGCTGTCCAACCTGATCGTGGCGATGATCCGAAACTGGGTCAGCCCGAGCGTAAGGATCCCGACCTTCATCGTGCTGATCGCCACCCTGGTCACGCTGGTGGACATGAGCCTCAACGCCTGGCTGCACGATCTGCATAAGGTGCTCGGCCTGTTCATTGCGCTGATCGTGGTCAATTGCGCCATCCTGGGTCGAGCCGAGGCCTTCGCTTCGCGCCAGCCGATACTGGCAGCGCTCGCCGACGGCATCGCCATGGGTGTCGGTTTCACGCTGGCGCTGGTCGTGCTGGGCGGCACGCGCGAGATTCTCGGCAGCGGCACGCTGTTTGCCAGCGCCAGCCTGCTGCTGGGCGAATCTTTCCGCTTTCTGGAGCTGACCTTGATTCCGGACTACAAGGGCTTCCTGATGATGATCCTGCCGCCGGGCGGCTTCCTGGCCCTTGGGTTTCTGATGGCACTGCAGCGCCACCTCGAAACCCGCCAGGCACGACGAGCCGAAGCGGATCCGGAAACCACCCACGGTGCAACTGCCTGAATGAGGATGAGATGAGGATCGGTGTAGCCTATTCCGACGGTGTCCAGCACAGTTGGCTGCGCATCGACGTTGCCGACGATGCGACCGTGCAGCAGGCAATCGAACGCTCCGGCGTACTGACCATGTTCCCGCATATCGACCTCACCCAGCAGAAGGTCGGCATCTTCGGCAAACTGGTCAAGCTCGACGCACCGCTACAGCCGGGTGACCGGGTCGAAATCTACCGCCAGATTACCTGCGACCCTACCCAGGTACCGCGCCGCGGCGGCATGGATGAGGACGACGATTAGCGACTGCGGGCGGATTGTGGGAGCCTGCTTCGCAACCGCTGTCCAGTGTCGACCTATCCTGCCCCCTGGCGGGGTCAGCGGGCGCTACGCTCGATCAACTCCACCTTGTAGCCGTCTGGATCCTCGACGAACGCGATGACGGTGGAACCATGCTTCATCGGCCCGGCTTCACGCACCACCTTGCCGCCGCGAGCACGAATCTCGTCACAGGCCTTCTTCGCATCGGGCACTTCGAGTGCGATATGGCCGTAGGCGGACCCCAGGTCATAGGACGTCACGCCCCAGTTGTGCGTCAGCTCCAGCACCGCACCTTCGCTTTCATCCTGGTAACCGACGAAAGCCAGCGTAAACTTGCCGTCCGGATAGTCGGTTCGACGCAGCAAGCGCATACCCAGGACCTCGGTATAAAAGGCCAGCGAGCGCTCAAGATCGCCGACGCGGAGCATGGTGTGCAGCATTCTCATGATTCAGTCCTCTTCTGCAATGGAAAGTGTGTCTTCGGGGTCGATGACTGGCAGCGCGGCCCCTTGCTCACGCAATTGACGACGGGCGTGCTGCCAATCGGGATAAAGCCCTGCCACCACCGACCAGAAACGTGGTGAATGATTCATTTCGATCAGGTGAGCCACCTCGTGGGCGACGACGTAGTCAATCAGCGCAGGTGGCAAATGGATCAATCGCCAGTGCAGGCGGATGCCGCTACGCAGGCTGCAACTACCCCACCGCGTGCGCGCGGACGACAAGCGCACCGGTGGTACGGGTAGCGCAAGTCGATGGCAGTATTCGGCCACCCGTCCGCCAAACCAGTCGAGCGCACGTTGACGCAAGGACCGCAACAGTACCGATGCATCCGCGCCAGCGCCCAGATGCAGCTCCTCCACACCATCAGCCGCCCACTTCCACTGCGGCCTCCGCCCGCCAAGCATGCGCAACCTGACGGTTTTCCCCAGCACCGGCAGCAGGCTGCCATCGGCAAGGACCAGGCGTTGTTCTTGCCCACGCGCTGCTTGGGCAGACAAGCGATCCAGCAGCCATTGCCGATGACTACGGACAAAATGCTCGACAGCAGATTGTGGGGTGCCATGCGGCGCGGCAACACGAACCCCACGATGATCCAGTTGCAGGGCCAGGGTGCGCCGCACCGAACGCCGCACCACCAGATCGACTCGACGATCACCCAGATCGACACTGGCCGCTTCTTCGGTGGCAGGCGCACCCGAACGCGTCGCGCCGCGCAGCAACCTGCCGATCAGGTCTTGTCTTCCCACTGAAACCCGTGCCCGGTCACACCAGCCTTGAGCTGAACCATCGCCTCTGCCACCCGCCCTGCGGTACCCTTCATACCCAGTTCAAGCGAGCGGCGCTGCCCCTCGCCCGCAATCGTCGGCAAGCTGAACAAGGTGGTGTCGGGGAACGCCTCGGTCAGCGTCCGCATCAAGCCGATCAACTGCCCTTCGTAGGCGTCCCATACGGTAATCGCCTGCTCGACGTAGTCTTCCGCATGGTGCAGATGCGGATAACGGGTATCCAGTACCCACTCGACCATCGGCCAGGCCATCACCGGAAACCCGGGAACGAAATAGTGTTCGCGGATGGAAAAACCGGGAATGCGGTTGTAAGGGTTGGGGATGATCTCACTGCCCACGGGATACACCCCCATCTGCAGGCGCTCGGGGGTGATCTCCGCGCCAAAACGGGTCCGGATCTCGGTCTCTGCCTCGGGATGCAGGGCAAGCTCCAGCCCGAGGGCCGCCGCCGCACTCTGCCGGGTGTGGTCGTCGGGCGTCGCACCAATGCCGCCGAAGCTGAAGACGATGTCACCGGTGGCAAAAGTCTGGCGCAAGGTTTCGATCAGACGCGGTCGGTCATCCCCCGCATAGCGTGCCCAACCGAGCTTGAGCCCGCGCGCACCCAGCAGTTCGATGACTTTGGACAGATGCTTGTCAGCTCGACGCCCAGACAGGATCTCGTCGCCAATGATGAGTGCACCAAAATTCATTCTGGAATCCGGGGGTGATCGCCCGAGACCGCGACAGGCGAGGGATCAAGCACGACCACGCCGTGTTCGGCACGTTCGCGCCGTAAGGTCTCGAGCATGAAATGGACAAATGCCAGACCTGCAAAGGCCGGCGCCACAATATTGACGAAGGGGATGTAAGCCAGCAGCGCCGTGCTCCCCCCAAGCAGCAACATCGGCATGCGTTGATCGGTGCGCAAGCGGACGAGTTCCTCACGGTCCGCATGAAACATCAGCGCGTCGTAACCGAAGGCGCGCTGGTTGAGCCAGCCAGTCAACAGCACCGGCACCAGCAGACCTACACCCGGAATAAGCCAGAACGGCAAGGACAGCAACAAGCCCAGCAGGAATAGCGCGGTTGCCGCCAGCGCATTCCAGATGCTGCCCAGATTGGATCCTCCGTGGCGCTGTTCGAGATCCGCGTAGTCCCGCCGCGCCACCCGCTCCAGCATCATCGGCAAAGCCACCACCGCCACCAGCACCGCCGCGGTCAGGTAAATCAGCGGCACAAAACCCAGCGCCACCGCGATCTTGACCAGGATCAGCACCACCCCTGCGGCCAGCTCCGACCCATTCAACCAGCTACCGACCCAGCTCAAGCCACCCAGCCAGGTCATGACCGTGTCGATGATGGCCGCCCAGGACACGATGGCGAGCCCGGTCCACAACACCGTAGCCAGCAGTCCAGGCCAGATCAGATGCCAGAAGATATCCGCCCGGAACAGACTGCGCAGGGAGCGCCCAAGCGCAAGAAAGATGCTACCCATCTGGCGACGACTCAGCGTGGCATGCCCGGCATGCCGGGCAGCATGCCCTTCATGCTGCGCATCATCTTGGCCATGCCGCCCTTGGAGAACTGCTTCATGACTTTCTGCGTCTGTTCGAACTGATTGAGCAGGCGGTTAACCTCCTGGACCGTCACCCCGGCACCCGCCGCAATACGTCGCTTGCGACTGGCCTTGAGGATTTCGGGCTTGGCGCGTTCGGCTGGCGTCATCGAATTGATGATGCCCTCGATCCGACCGATGGCCTTCTCCTCGGCCCCGCCCTGCAACTGCCCCGCCGCCTGGGCAAACTGCGCAGGCAGCTTGTCCAGCATCGAAGACAGCCCCCCCATCTTGCGCATCTGGCCGATCTGCTCCTTGAAGTCGCTCAGATCGAAGCCTTTGCCAGTCTTGAGCTTCTGCGCAAAAGCACGGGCCTTGTCCTCATCAACACCCCGACGCGCCTCCTCGACCAATCCGAGGATGTCGCCCATGCCCAGGATGCGGCTGGCCATGCGGTCAGGATGGAAAGGCTCGAGTCCGGACAACTTCTCGCCCACCCCGGCAAACTTCAGCGGTTTGCCGGTGACATGACGGACAGACAGTGCTGCACCGCCACGCGAATCCCCATCGAGCTTGGTCAGGACCACACCGGTCAGCGGCAGCGCCTCGTTGAAGGCACGAGCGGTGTTCACCGCATCCTGTCCGAGCATCGCATCGACCACGAACAGGGTTTCGATCGGCTTGACCGCGGCGTGCAAGGCCTTGATCTCGAGCATCATGGCCTCGTCGATCGCCAGACGACCAGCGGTATCGACCAGCAGCACATCGTGATGATGCTTGCGTGCGTAGTCCAATGCGGCCAGGGCGATATCGACTGGCTTCTGCTCGGCGGTGGACGGGAAGAAATCAACACCCGCCTGACCGGCAACCGTCTTGAGCTGCTCGATCGCCGCCGGACGATAGACGTCCGCCGAAACGACCAGCACCTTCTTCTTCTGATCCTCGCGCAGCAGACGGGCGAGCTTGCCGGTCGTGGTGGTCTTGCCCGCACCCTGCAGGCCGGCCATCAGTACCACGGCCGGTGGCTGCGTAGCCAGGTTCAGCCCCTCGTGGGCGCTGCCCATCAGGGCCTTGAGTTCGTCATGCACAACGCCCACCAGCGCCTG
This sequence comes from Parazoarcus communis SWub3 = DSM 12120, assembly GCF_003226565.1. Lineage (GTDB taxonomy): Bacteria > Pseudomonadota > Gammaproteobacteria > Burkholderiales > Rhodocyclaceae > Parazoarcus > Parazoarcus communis. Next base: position 107,617 of record NZ_QKOE01000003.1, read on the forward strand.
CCCCGGCGTCAGCGAGGCAATCACCTCCTGACCCACGGCCTTTTCCTTTACCCGGGCGACAAAGTCCTTGACCACGGGCAGCGCAACATCGGCCTCGAGCAAGGCCATACGGACCTCCCGCATGGCATCCTGTATGTTGTCTTCGGTCAGACGAGCCTGTCCACGCAGGGTCTTGACCACCTTGGACAGACGTTGGGTAAGATTGTCGAGCATAGAGAGAGACCTTCGGGCGCGGTGACTTGGAGTAAACTGGCGAGCGGTATGCATCCAATTCTACTTCATCTCCTCCCGGCCACGCTTTATAGCGTTCTAGGACTGCTGTTCTGGCGCACCTGCGTGATGCGCCAGATGAGCGCGCCAACGCGCGACTGCATGAGCCGGCGCGAACGGATCCTGTTGTTGTGCGCACTGCTCGCGCATGGCGCGGCGTTGCATGTTTCGCTCTTCCCCGATGCCGAAATGCATTTCGGTTTTGGCGTGGCGCTATCGCTGATGGTCTGGCTGGCAATCTGCTTCTACTGGGTGGAAACGCTCTACACGCGGCTGGATGGCCTGCATGCAGTAGTGCTGCCCGCCGGCGTCATCGCCAGTCTTCTGCCCGCGCTCTTTCCAGGTGAACACATCCTCACCAATGCGACCTCGCCAGCATTTCGTGCTCATTTCATCGTTGCCATGCTTGCGTACAGCCTGTTCACCCTTGCCGCCTTGCATGCAATGCTGATGGCCGTTGCCGAACGTCAGTTGCACCATGCACGGTTTTCGCGCGTGCTGGCCAACCTGCCGCCGCTGCTGACAATGGAGGCCCTGCTGTTCCGTCTGATCGGCATCGCTTTCATTCTGCTCACGCTGACCCTGCTGTCCGGCGTCATGTTCTCCGAAAGCCTGTTTGGCAAAGCCTTCCGTATAGACCACAAGACCGTTTTTGCGGTGGTTTCGTGGCTACTGTTCGGAGCCCTGCTGTATGGCCGCCACGCCTGGGGCTGGCGTGGCCGGAAAGCCTTGAGATGGACGCTGGCGGGTTTCGTTGCACTGATGCTGGCCTACGTCGGCAGCCGCTTCGTCATCGAGGTGCTGCTGCACCGGGTCGCATGACCCAGTACCCGCTGTGGCAGCGCAGCAGCACGGCTTGACACCGTGACGCTGCAGCTTCGATACTCCAGGACCGCCTTCATTTGTTGATTACGTGTCAGACATCGGCCTAACGGCACAATTCGGCGCTCTGGTTGTATTGCTTGTGCTCTCGGGCATGTTCTCCATGTCTGAAACGGTCATGATGGCGGCAAACCGCTATCGTCTGCGCTCACGCGCAGCCCAGGGCCACCGTGGCGCGCGGCTTGCTTTGGACCTGTTGAACAAGACCGACCGACTGCTTGGCGTCATCCTGCTGTTCAACAATCTGGTCAACACGGCAGCGGCAACACTGGTCAGCGTCATCACCATGGAGTTGTTCGGCGACGATCGGTGGGCGCTCGGCGCCGCGACGCTGACGATAACCTTCATGATCCTGGTGTTCTCGGAGATCACCCCCAAGGTCATCGGTGCACACCACGCGGACAGGCTGGCCGTGGTTGTCAGCTATCCGCTGGCCTTCCTGTTGCGCGTGTTCTACTCGGTGGTGTGGTTCATCAATCTGTTTTCCAGTGGCCTGCTCAGGCTGCTGCGCCTTCAGCCAAACGAGGAAGGCAAGAGCGGCGCCCTTTCCACCGAAGAGCTACGCTCCATGGTGCTGGAATCGGGGCAGTACATCCCACAGACGCACCGCAGCATCCTCGTCAATCTGTTCGACCTGGAGAACATCACGGTCGAGGACGTGATGACCCCACGTGGCTCAATCGAGGGCCTCGATCTGTCCGCCCCAGTGGATGAGCTGCGCGAACGTATCGCCACCAGCTACCACACCCGCCTGCCGGTCCACGACGGCGATAGCGAACAGGTCATCGGTGTGCTGCACTTGCGCAGACTGCTGGGTCATGTGCTTCAGGACGAACTCAGCGCCGAGCAGATTCGCGAGCTGATGCAAAAGCCCTACTTCATCCCGGCCGACACCCCGCTTTACTCGCAGATCCGGTTCTTTCAGGAAAACCGCCAGCGCCTTGCGCTCGTTGTGGATGAATACGGCGAGATGCTCGGCCTGGTCACACTGGAGGACATCATCGAGGAGTTGATCGGCAAGTTCACCACCGACACCCCCGAGTCGACCCGTCGCCTGCAATGGGGCGAAGACGGCAGCGTGACCGTGGACGGCGGAACCAACCTGCGGGACCTGAACCGGCAACTGAGTCTTGAGTTGCCGGTCGACGGGCCCAAGACCTTGAACGGGCTGCTCATCGAATACCTGCAGGACATCCCCGAAACAGGACTGTCGGTCCGCATTGCCGACACCCCGATCGAGGTCGTGCAAACCCAGGATCGACGCGTAAAGACGGCCCGGCTGTTCCAGCCCCGCGCAATTTCCACGCAAAAACCCTGATGTTCTCAGGCCCGGGGCTTTACAAGCCGGAACGCGGCGTGCAACATCGAATGTCACTTAACTAGGCACACCTGACTTTCAGCCAGGTGATTCATGAGCGGGAAATGGCAGCAAACCCTCAGGCCGCGCTCAGCGGACTCGCCCGGGCACTCATCCAGAACGGTCGGCTGACCGAAGCCGACGCAATCTCCTGTTCACAGGGCGGGAACGGCGTCGCCAATGCCTTCCTGTACGAAGCAGTCCAGCGCAGTCTGCTCAAACCCAGGGATGTCGCCCGGTTTGCAGCAGAAACCTTCGGCTACCCACTGTTCGACATCAGTGCAATCGACCGCAGCGTGGTCCCGCGTGAAGCGATCGACCGTAAGCTGATGCTCAAGCATCAGGTCGTCGCACTGGGGAAGCGACAGAACCGCCTGACGCTGGCGGTTGCGGACCCGTCGAACATGCGGGCACTCGACGAGATCCGTTTCCAGACCGGATTGCAACTCGATCTGGTCATCGTCGAAGTGGACAAACTCGGCAAACTCGCCGAATCACTCGGAGAGTCCGCCCAGCAGTCGCTACAGGACCTGACCGGCGAAGACTTCGACATGGACCTGCTGCAGCAGGACGGTCCAGCCGAACAGACAAGCGAAGACAGCAGTAACGAAGTCGACGACGCCCCCGTTGTCAAATTCATCCAGAAAGTCCTGATCGACGCCATCAATGAGGGCGCCTCGGACATTCATTTCGAACCTTACGAAAAGTATTACCGCATCCGCGTCCGGACGGACGGCGTCTTGCGAGAGATCGCTCAGCCGCCGCTGGTCCTCAAGGAAAAGATCGCAGCCCGGATCAAGGTCATTTCGCGCCTGGATATCTCGGAGAAGCGGGTTCCACAAGATGGCCGGATGAAATTGGTCCTTTCCAAGAACAAGGCCATCGACTTTCGTGTCTCGTCGCTACCGACGCTGCATGGCGAGAAGATCGTCATGCGGATCCTTGACCCCAGCTCGGCCATGCTGGGGGTTGACGCACTCGGTTATGAACCCGAGCAGAAGAAAGCCCTGCTCGAGGCCATCGAACGCCCCTACGGCATGATCCTGGTCACCGGCCCGACCGGCTCAGGCAAGACGGTTTCGTTGTACACCTGTCTGAACATGCTGAACAAGGCCGGCGTAAACATCTCCACCGCTGAGGATCCTGCGGAAATCAATCTGCCCGGCATCAACCAGGTCAACGTCAACGAGAAGGCCGGACTGACCTTCGCCGCGTCGCTGCGTGCCTTCCTGCGTCAGGATCCGGACGTCATCATGGTGGGCGAAATCCGCGATCTGGAAACCGCCGAGATCTCCGTCAAAGCGGCACAGACCGGCCATCTGGTACTCTCCACTCTGCACACCAACGACGCCCCCTCGACGCTCGAGCGTCTCAAGAACATGGGCGTGGCGCCATTCAATATCGCCTCCTCGGTCATCATGATTACCGCACAGCGCCTTGCAAGGCGTCTTTGCACCTGCAAGAAACCGGTGGAGATCCCCATCGAAGCGCTGCTGCAAGCGGGATTCAGTGAGGAAGACCTCGATGGATCCTGGCAACCCTATGGCCCGGTGGGCTGCGAGCGCTGCAAAGGCAGTGGCTACAAGGGACGGGTGGGCATCTATCAAGTCATGCCCGTCTCGGAAGAAATTGCCCATATAATCATGACAAATGGAAACTCGATGGACATTGCTGCACAGGCCGAACGTGAAGGCGTCTCCGACCTGCGCAAGTCCGGTCTGCTCAAGGTACGTCAGGGAGTAACCTCGCTTGAAGAGGTCCTGGCCACCACCAACGAATAAAACAAGATACGCACAGGAAGATCCATTCATGGCGACAGCATCCCGTACCGCTCCTCGCCGCCCGCCGGCGGGCACGAAGGAAGATCTCTACAATTGGGAAGGCAAGGACAAGACCGGCAAGATCGTGCGCGGCGAGATGCGCAGTTCGGGCGAAGCCTTGGTCCAGGCCACACTGCGCCGCCAGGGCATTCAGGTGCTGAAGGTCAAGAAACAGAAGATGTCCCGAGGTCACAAGATCTCGGAGAAGGACATCGCCCTGTTCACCCGTCAACTGGCAACCATGATGAAGTCTGGCGTACCGCTACTGCAGGCCTTCGACATTGGCATCAAAGGGTCTGGCAACCCCAGTCTTGCCCGCCTGCTCAACGAGGTCCGGACTGACGTGGAAACGGGCTCCAACCTGTCGCAGGCCTTCAGCAAGCATCCGGTGTACTTCGACAAGCTGTTCTGCAACCTGGTGGCCGCAGGTGAGCAGGCCGGTATCCTGGACAACCTGCTCGACCGGATCGCGACTTACAAGGAAAAGATCCTCGCCATCAAGAGCAAGATCAAGTCGGCACTGTTCTACCCGATCGCGGTGGTCGTCGTTGCCACCCTGGTGGTTGCGGTGATGATGCTGTTCGTCATTCCGGAGTTCAAGAACGTCTTCACCAGTTTCGGCGCCGATCTGCCGGCACCGACGCTGATGGTGATCGCGATGTCGGACTTCTTCGTCGAATACTGGTACCTGATGTTCGGCATCGTCATCGGTACAGTATTGGGCATCAGTTTCATGTACAAACGATCTCCAGCCATGCAGATTGCGGTAGACCGCGCCGTGCTCAAGCTGCCAGTGGTGGGAGACATCATCCGCAAGGCCACAGTGGCGCGCTGGGCGCGTACCCTCTCCACGATGTTCGCGGCGGGCGTCCCCCTGGTCGAGGCGCTCGATTCGGTGGGGGGTGCATCCGGCAACTACGTTTACCTGACTGCAACTCGCTCCATCCAGAGTGAAGTCAGTACGGGCACCAGCCTGACCGTTGCCATGCAGAACGCCAACGTTTTCCCCACCATGGTGGTACAAATGGTCTCCATCGGTGAAGAGTCCGGCCAACTGGACGGCATGTTGAGCAAAGTTGCCGACTTCTTCGAACAGGAGGTCGATGATGCAGTGGCTGGCCTGTCCACGCTGCTCGAACCCATCATCATGGTCTTCCTCGGCGTCGTCATCGGCGGCCTGGTTGTCGCCATGTATTTGCCGATCTTCAAGCTCGGCTCGGTCGTCTGATCCTGCCCCCGGGGCCCTGCCCCGGGGATCCGAACCCAAAACCATGTCAGAACTCTTCCGCGACCCGGTCGCCTTTGTGCCGCTCATGACCCTGATCGGCCTCTTCGTCGGCAGCTTCCTGAACGTCGTCATCCATCGCCTGCCCAAGATGATGGAGCAGGAGTGGGCCACACAGGCTGCCGAACTACGTGGCGAGCCGGCACCGGCAACCGAGCGCTTCAACCTCGCCACGCCACGCTCGCGTTGCCCACACTGTGCCCATCCCATCTCCGCCATCGAAAACATTCCGGTGGTCAGCTACCTGATCCTGCGCGGACGTTGCAGACACTGCAGCGCCCCGATCAGTCAACGCTACCCGGTCGTGGAGGCCCTCACTGCTGCGCTGTCCGGCTACGCGGCCTGGCACTTCGGCTTCGGTCTCGCCACCGCCGGGGCGCTGCTCTTCCTGTGGGCCATGGTTGCACTGACTTTCATTGACCTGGATACCCAGCTGCTGCCAGACGACATCACCCTGCCGCTGATCTGGGCCGGGCTTGCCTTCAACCTGGCCAGCACCTTCACCGACCTTCCCGCTGCAGTGATCGGTGCGATGGCAGGCTACCTTGCACTCTGGCTGGTGTTCTGGGGATTCAAGCTCGCCACGGGCAAGGAAGGCATGGGCTACGGCGACTTCAAGCTACTTGGCGCAATCGGCGCCTGGCTGGGCTGGCAGATGCTGCCACTGACCATCCTGTTGTCCTCAATCGTTGGCGCGGTGGTTGGCGTCGGGCTGATCGCCTTTGCACGTCATGGGCGCAACGTACCCATTCCATTCGGCCCCTACCTTGCTGCAGCCGGTGTCATTGCCCTGTTCTGGGGCGAGGCGATCTCTCAGCGCTACCTCGGCAGCTTCTGATGAAAACACGGAATCTGTCTTGAACCGCTGTGACAGAGCCCCCAGATAAGGAATCAGCGACAAAGCACCGAGCGCCGCTTTTTCCTTATGCTGCATTGCGTTAGACTTGCGCACTTGCCTTTCCGGGGGTTGTCATGCCTATTTACGAATATCGTTGCGAGAGCTGCGGGTTCCAGAAGGAACATCTGCAGAAAATGAGTGATGCCGCCCTGTCCACCTGCCCGTCGTGTGGCAGTGGCAGCTACGTCAAGTTGCTGTCGGCAGCAGGCTTCCAGCTCAAGGGTAGCGGCTGGTACGCGACCGACTTCAAAGGCAGCAGCAAGTCATCGACCAGCAGCGCATCCACGCCTGCCGCATCAGATGCACCGGCTGCCGGATGCGGCGGCAGTTGCGCCTGCCATCCGTCCTGAAGCGACGGACTGCGACACCAGGCGTGAAGAAGTACTTCATCACCGGACTGCTGATCTGGATTCCACTGGCCATCACCTTCATGGTGCTGGCCTGGATCGTCAATACGCTCGACCAGATCCTGCTGTGGCTGCCCAATGGCTCTCAGCCACGGGATCTGATCGGGATCGACATTCCCGGCATCGGACTGGTGGTCAGTGTCCTGATCGTGCTGACAACCGGCCTGATTGCAGCCAATGTGCTGGGACAGAAGATCGTTCAGCTGTGGGAATCCATCCTCGCCCGCATCCCAGTGGTGAAATCGATCTACTACAGCGTCAAGCAGGTTTCAGACACCCTGTTTTCCAGCAGCGGCCAAGCCTTTCGCAAGGCGCTACTGGTGCAATACCCGCGTCACGGCTCGTGGACCATTGCCTTCCTGACCGGCAAGCCTGGTGGTGATGCGGCCAATCATCTTGAGGGCGATTTCGTCAGCGTGTATGTGCCGACCACGCCAAACCCGACATCGGGCTTCTTCCTGATGATGCCCAAGGCAGATGTCGTCGAACTCGACATGAGCGTGGACGAAGCCCTGAAATACATCATCTCGATGGGGGTTGTCGCCCCGCCAACGCGCAAGCCGCCGGAACGGTCTGCGCTACTCAACGAGTAATCCTTCACTGAATCCGTGTGGCCTTGAGCCACACCTGAACTGCCGGAATCCACACCATGCGAACTCAGTACTGCGGCCAGGTCACCGCCGCCAACCTCGATCAGATCGTCACCCTCTGCGGCTGGGTCCATCGCCGCCGCGATCACGGTGGGGTGATCTTCATCGATCTTCGCGACCGCGAAGGCCTGGTGCAGGTGGTTTGCGACCCCGATCGCGCGGAGATGTTCGCCGTTGCGGAATCGGTGCGTAATGAATTCGTCCTCAAGCTCTCGGGCAAGGTGCGCCGTCGACCAGCCGGTACCGAGAACGCCAACCTGACCTCGGGTGAGATCGAGGTCCTGTGCCACGACATCGAAGTCCTCAATGCTTCGGTCACGCCGCCTTTCCAGCTCGATGAAGACAATCTCTCCGAAAATGTCCGCCTGACCCATCGTGTGGTGGATCTTCGCCGTCCGCAGATGCAGAAGAACCTGATGCTGCGCTACAAGGTCGCGATGGCGTTCCGCCGCTTCCTCGATGGTGCCGGCTTCATCGATGTCGAGACCCCGATGCTGACCAAGAGCACACCGGAAGGCGCGCGCGACTACCTGGTGCCCTCCCGCGTACATCCTGGTCAGTTCTTTGCCCTGCCGCAGTCGCCGCAGCTGTTCAAGCAATTGCTGATGGTGGCGGGCTTCGACCGCTACTACCAGATCACCAAGTGTTTCCGTGACGAAGACCTGCGCGCCGACCGTCAGCCTGAATTCACCCAAGTCGATATCGAAACCTCGTTCCTGAACGAGACCGAAATCACGGCGCTGATGGAAGAGATGATCCGCTTCGTGTTCAAGGAAGCGCTGGCCACCGACCTGCCCAGCCCCTTCCCGCGCATGACCTACGCAGAAGCCATGCGCCGCTACGGCTCCGACAAGCCGGACCTGCGCGTTACCCTGGAGCTCACTGAAGTCACCGATGCAGTACAGGATGTCGCGTTCAAGGTGTTCTCCGGCCCGGCCACGTCTGGTGGTCGTGTTGCGGCCCTGCGCGTGCCCGGCGGCGCCAGCCTGACCCGCGGCGAGATCGATGAATACACCAAGTTCGTCGGCATCTACGGCGCCAAGGGCCTGGCCTACATCAAGGTCAACGACGCCAGCCAGCCTAACGAGGCCGGCCTGCAATCGCCCATCGTCAAGAATCTGCACGAGACCGCACTGCGCACCATTCTCGAGCGCACTGGCGCCCAGTCCGGCGACCTGATCTTCTTTGGTGCGGACAAGACCAAGGTGGTCAATGATGCCATGGGTGCCCTGCGCATCAAGCTCGGTCACGAGAAGGGCTATGTCACCGGTGAGGCCTGGTGTCCGTTGTGGGTGGTCGACTTCCCGATGTTCGAGTACGACGAGGACGACAAGCGCTGGACCGCCTGCCACCACCCCTTCACGAGCCCGAAGGATGAGCACATCGCGTTGCTCAAGACCAACCCGGGCGAGTGCCTGGCCAAGGCCTACGATCTGGCCCTGAATGGATGGGAGATCGGCGGTGGATCGGTGCGTATCCACCGTGCCGATGTTCAGGCCCAGGTGTTCGATGCACTCAACATCGGCCCGGAGGAACAGCAGATCAAGTTCGGCTTCCTGCTCGACGCACTGAAGTATGGCGCCCCCCCGCACGGCGGTCTGGCCTTCGGCCTGGATCGTGTGGTCACCATGATGGCGGGTGCCGAATCGATCCGCGACGTCATCGCCTTCCCGAAGACGCAGCGCGCGCAGTGTCTGCTGACCAATGCACCGGGTGAGGTCGACGAAAAACAGTTGCGCGAACTCCACATCCGCCTGCGCCAGAAGGTAGAGACCCAGGTGGAAGTCAACAAGGCCTGAATCCCTTCAGCCTGACCGGACAAAGACCGCGATCGCTCGCGGTCTTTTTTTCGCCTATGCTCCCGCTCATACGATCATCGCGTCGCGCCGCTGTGTGCGCCCCTATCCGTACCTGGCCGATGCTGCTATCGTCCTGACCCCCTTCAACGTGTTTATCTGGAGCGATGAGATGACGAGTTCTCATGCGCACGCACAATGGTCGTCCCGGATGGGCTTCGTGCTCGCGGCTACCGGCTCGGCCGTCGGACTTGGCAACATCTGGAAGTTTCCCTACATGGTCGGGCAGAGCGGCGGAGCAGCCTTCGTCCTGGTCTATCTGGTCTGTATCGCGCTGATTGGCCTGCCCATCCTGGTCTCCGAATGGCTGATCGGGCGTCGAGGCCAGAAGAACCCCATCAACACCATGGCGCAGTTGGCGGAACAGAACGGCCATCATCGAAGTTGGGCACTGATCGGCGGCATCGGCATACTGGGCGCCTTCCTGATCCTGTCCTTCTATAGCGTGATCGGGGGCTGGGCACTGGCCTACATGCTCGACGCCGCGACCGGCGCCTTCTCGGGCCTGGATAAAAACGCGATCGGAGCTTCGTTCGAGGCCTTCCTCGCTTCACCCGGCACCTTGTTCGGCTGGCATACGGCATTCATGAGCCTGACTGCAATCGTTGTCGCGATGGGGGTCTCAGGAGGTCTCGAGCGCGGTTCGAAGGTCATGATGCCCGCACTCGGTCTGATCCTGCTGGTGCTGGTCGGCTATGGCACCACGACGGGCAGCTTCGGCGCCGCTGTCGAGTACCTGTTCAAGCCGGACTGGAGCAAGCTCGACGGCCAGGTGCTACTGGCCGCACTCGGCCACGCCTTCTTCACGCTATCGCTGGGAATGGGGATCATGATGGCCTACGGTTCCTACCTCGGGCAGGAGGTCAATCTGTTGCGCACGGCACGCACCGTCGTGCTGATGGATACCGCTATTGCCCTGTGTGCGGGACTTGCGATCTTTCCCATTGTGATCGCCCACGGCCTCGACCCCTCGGCGGGGCCCGGCCTGATCTTTGTCACACTACCCATTGCCTTTGGCAACATGACTGGCGGCATCGTGCTCGGTGCACTGTTCTTCCTGCTGCTGACGTTCGCCGCATTGACTTCGTCGATTTCGCTGCTCGAACCCGTGGTCGAACTGCTCGAAGAACGCACCTCGCTGGGACGTGCCGGCGCCACCTTGGTCGCCAGCATCACGATCTGGGCACTGGGCATCGCCGCACTGCTGTCGTTCAACCTGTGGAGTGGCGTCAAGTTTGCCGGGCTGAACATCTTTGACCTGCTCGACTACGTCACCAGCAAGTTCATGCTGCCGGTGGCTGGTCTAGGAGCAATCGTGTTTGCCGCCTGGAAACTCGAGCAAGGCAGTGTGCGCCAGGAGCTCGGCCTGAGCCAACACGAATTCAAGTTATGGACCTTTCTGAGCCGCTATGTCGCGCCACTAGGCGTGCTGTTCGTGTTCTGGCACAACATCTGAGGACCTTGCCCTGCCAGGTCAGAGCGGCAGGGCGGTTTCGTTCTTGATTTCGCGTAAGGCTACGCTGGAGTGGGTCACGTCGATTTCCGGGATCTTCAGCAGGAAGTCGTGCATGAACGCCGACAGCGCCTCCAGGCCAGGCAGGTAGAGCTTGAGCAGACAATCGGTTTCGCCCAGTAATTCATAGCACTCGACCACCTGGTCGCAGCCTTTGACGACCTGTTCAAAGCGATCAAGCACTTCAACGCTGTGCTGCTTGAGTTTGACCCGGACCCAGACGCAGGTACCCAGTCCGACCTTGGTTCGATCAAGCAGCGCGACATAGCCCCGGATCACTCCCGCGTCCTCCATCTCCTTGACCCGCCTCCAGCATGGAGATACGGACATACCCACCTTGTCGGCCAGGGCCTGGGTGCTCAGCGTGGAGTCCTTCTGCAACAGTGTCAGGATATGGCGTTGCGTTTGATCAAGTTTCATGGCGTCTCACCCCGGCTCACATCGGGGCGCAGCGAAAGGGATCGGGTCGGTAAGAGCATGGGATTCACCTTGGGCAAACCCCGGCAATACCCCTCGCGTGCTTACAGCACCTTGAGCAGTTCGACTTCGAACACCAAGGTGGCATTGGGCGGAATCACACCACCTGCCCCACGCGAACCATAACCCAGCGCCGGCGGGATCGTCAGCTTGCGCTTGCCGCCCACCTGCATGCCCTGAACGCCCTCGTCCCAGCCACGGATCACATGTCCCGCGCCGAGCGGAAAGTTGAAAGGATCGTTGCGATCCTTGCTCGAATCAAACTTGGTTCCGTCCGTCAGCCATCCGGTGTAATGCACGGTCACCATCAACCCCCTGGCGGCCACCTCACCGGTTCCGGTTTCGATATCCTCGATGATCAGGCCGCTTGCGGTGGTGGTCTGGGTCATGTGTTTCTCCTGATTGAATGAAAAGCGCGATTCTAACTGGCGCGGCGACGGCGTCCGGCAAACTTCTCGCGGAACTTGGACACCTTGGGCGCCACCACATACTGGCAATAAGGCTGGTCGCTGTGGTTCGTGTAGTAGTCGTGATGCTCGGGCTCAGCCGGCCAGAACGGCGCATCCCGCTCAACCCGGGTCACGATCGCATGCGGATAGATGCGCGCCTCGCCCAGTTCCTCGATCAGCGCCAGCGCAGTGTGCAGTTGCTCGTCGCCACTGACGAAGATCACCGAACGGTACTGGGTGCCGATGTCATTTCCCTGACGATTGAGCGTCGTCGGGTCGTGGATGACGAAAAAGATTTCCAGCAGATCGCGATAACTCAAGACAGCGGGATCGAACTCGACGCGCACAACCTCGGCATGCCCGGTACTGCCTTCGCAAACCTGACGATAGGCCGGATGCTCGACATGACCACCCGCATAGCCGGACGTTACCGAATGCACGCCTTCGACCTCACGGAATACCGCCTCCAGGCACCAGAAACAGCCCCCGCCCAACACGGCCGTTTCGAGTTTCGGGCGTTCTACTGAATCGTTCATCGTCACTCCTCGTACAAGTCCTGCGTTCGGGTATCCAGCCACCTGACAGGTTCCGGATATTCCATTTCTATGACACCGCGACCCATGCTTGATTCCAGCCGTCCGTCGGACAACGCACCCGATCAACGGAAGGAAAAGGTGTAGTAAATATCCAAAGCATTGTCCGTACCACCTCGCGCCACCATCGATACTCGCCGACCAAGTTGATAGGTCAGCTTCACCAGCGACTCAGCCCCACCCAGACTCTGCTCGAACGACAGGAACAGATCGGACGACAGACGCTTGCCCACCGTCAACACCTGCCCTGCCACGGTGGGGCCCGCGCTGATGCGAGATCCTCCACCCACCACGCGGCTGGTCGCCGTCCGCGACAGGCTGTTGAGCTCCCCTTGTCCGATGGAAAAGCTGTCGAAACCCAGACTACGAGACAACTCCTCGGTCATGCCACCTCCCGGCCCACCCAGCAGGACCTGGGCCGCCGGCAGCAACAAGGCCAGATCCGCACCTCCGCCAGCATCGGGCGCCCTCCCCAGTACGATCCAGGACAGCTTCTCAGGGTCAGGCACTGCGGGCTCTGATACCAGGCGCACCTGCGGTCGCCTGGCACTACCGGAAATTGCCACCCCGGCCTCCACTTCCAGCCCCTTGCGCAAGGTCACGATATTGAGCCCGGGATTGTCGATCTCGCCCTGGAAATTGATCACGCCACGCTCGATTGAAAGACTTTGTCCATAGCCCCGATAGCTGCCACCAACCGTCGTCACGGAACCCACCGCCCGCAACGGCACGCCCGGAGCAAGGCGCAACTCCAACCCACCCGCCAGTCGCGTCTCCACCCCCATGGCCGACAGGTAAAAGGCCTCGCCCAGCCCCACCCCAATACGCGCACTCAACCCAAAGCTACCGGCCGACACGCTTTCCTGACCAAGCAGCACCACATCGTCGGACAGACTCGGTGGCGGCGTTTCGGCAAACTCCACATAGCCGGCATCGACACGAAAATCGCCATCGATATCCAGCGAACTCCAGCTCGACTGCGCACGGCCTTGTCCGGACAGGATCATCCATCGATCGCTACGCTGCAGTAAAGGCAGGCGGTCGGCTTCGAACCGGAACGCGCCCGCCCCACTATCGAGCGCTACCTCGCCGCTCGCCACGAACCGACCTGCAGTGGCGGTCAGCGCAGCCACTGGCAGACGCCCCTCGCGCGGACGCACCCGATTGGCCGATACGAAGCTGAGATCACGCAACATCAAGCGATCATCGTCAAAATCCGCTCTCAAGGTGCCGCCCGACAACACCAGGCCCTGATCCACGAGCGCCAGTTGCAGGGCATCGCCACGCAGTTCGCCACGGCTGACCGGCGCAGCAGGCGTTCCGGATACCGAGAACGCAGCATCGAGCCGTCCACCGGTTTCGATGTTCTCGCGCATCAGACGTCCGACCCACGCGAGCGATGGCATGGCCAGGCGCACCGAGCCCAGGAGCGGTGCATCGGGGTCCAGTTGCCAGCCACCGTCCTCACCCTTTTGCAGCTGAGCCGTCGCAGTCCCCGACAGCTCGCCCAACTCCTCGCCACGCGCAGCCAAGGACAAGGCCAGCCGGTTTTCCCGCGCCACCAGACGCGACTCGAAATGCTCCAGCCCCAACCGTGTCCGGATCTCTCCAGTGACCGCCAGGTCGCCAGACTCACGAAACAGGCGTACATCGCCTTCCAGGGTATCAGCAAGGCTCACAGCCCACTCGGCACCCAGCACCAGCGGCCCTGGCCCTCGGCGCGGCCGGCCATCGGCGCGCGACACCAGCCCGAAAGAAAGTCCAGTCATGTCTCCCCGCACACTGCTGCGCATTGGCGACCAATAGGTCTCGAGCAAACGGATGCGGCCGCGCTCGCCACTGCGTAGCACCGCTTCGGCCAGCTCCACACGCTCGGCCGATACGCTGAGCCCGGCGGGGGCCTCGAGATGGGCAAGCAGCGGCCCTGCGGTTTCCAGCACGCGCAACTGGCCGATCCACGCCAACGCTCGATCACTCAGCGTACTCAGGCCACCCTGCAAGGCGATATGCAATCCCGCATCTTCTGCCCCGACCACCTCCAGCCGAATGTCGTGTGCCGCCCGACGCCCCTCTGCACTGAGATGAGCCGCCTCGACCCAGGCGGGCTTGCCGGTAGGTCCCCAGCCGCTCAAACCAACCGCCAGGCGGAAATCACCCTCGGCACCGGCCGCCAGCATTCCTTCGCCATTGAGGCCATCGATCTGCAGATCGCCCGGCAGACGCAAACCCTCGGCAAAGAAGGTCGTCGTCCCCGACGGCTCATCTACGCTACCGGAGAGTTCGGCGCGCAAGCCTGCCCGGCCGCCCAGCCCATGGCCGAGTTCAGCCAGCGCAGGAGCCTCCAGTTTCAGGATCAGGCGGTCGTCCGGCAGACCCCAGGCGCCACGCGCTTCAAGCTGATTTCCCGCCAGATCAAGCCTGGCATCGATATCGTGGATCCGCTCGCCATCGATCGTCAGTGCGGCCCTGGCCACCAGCGGACGCCTCTCGACATGGCTGTCGACAATATCGATGCGGGCCGACAAGGAGAGCCGCTCGGCCAGCCTGCCCTGCCCGCCCAGCGTGAGGTTGAAACGCGCCTCCGGCGCGTCGGCGAGCACACGCCGCGGTTCGAACCCCTTCAGTGTGGCATCGATGGCGAATGGACGAGCACCATCGGCTTCAGCTGCGGAAAGCTCGGCACGTGCGTCCAGCCTCGCCGGCCCGGCCTGCAACGCGACATCGGCCCGCTGCCCGCCGGCATCGGCATCAGCGCGTATCTGGCCATCCAGACGCTGACCGGGCAGACGACTATCCAGCGCAGCAGGATTGATTCCCGCAAACTCGAGCAGGGCGTCCACCCGCCCCCAATCCTCCACCCGTCCCGCATCTGCCGCAAGCCATGCCAAACGCCCGGCAATGCGCCCCTCCCCCGCCAACGCAAGCTGCAGGTCTTCCACACGGACAAACCGCGGGGAGAGTTGCATCTGCGCGGTCAGACGTTCCATTGGCAGCCCACCACGATCCAGTGACATCGACGCGCGGTTGTGCAAGCCCAGCGGCCCACTCAGCCCCCCGTGGCCGTCTGGCCCCAGCGCAACATCGAGCGCAAGTGCCGCGCGGGGGGCCGTAGGTACGAACATCGACGGATCGACCTCACCGAGCTTTAGCGCCAGCATGCGCAAGGGCATGGCTTCGAACGGCGTCAGTCCGGCCCGGCCTTCTCCCTCCAGACCAAGCGCGTGGGCGCTCAAGGTCATCTCGATATCCGACAGCTGTCCTGTCGCCTCCATGACCGCACGAAAGGCTCGCGCCTGCTCGTCAAACGCAGCGGACTCCGGCAGGTGTGAAGGATCGATCAACCCCTCCAGCGTCGCATCGAGCTGAAGCAGGAATGGCGCGATCGCCTTGATTTCAGCATTGAGCCCCAGGCGCCCGAAAGGCAAGCCCAACTGCAACGCATTGATACGATGATGCTCGTCGTTGCCCGCGTAGGACAGGGCGATGTCCTCCAGCTGCATTGCCCGGCCTGCGCGAAACTGTAAGGATTCGTCCGCAGCAACCGTATCCACCGCGACGCTGGCAATGTGCAGGCGCTCCACCGCGACGGCAAGCGGCAGCGCAAGGCTTGCGGGCACTGCCGGGGGACCGGTATCGGCAGCACCCGATCGCTGGACGATCTCGACCCGCCCCAGCATCAGCTGGTCGACATGCAGACGCGCCTTCAGAAGGTCCAACGGACGCCACGTCAGCGTCAGCGTGCTGACAGCAAGCTTGAGATCGCCGCTTTGAACATGCACACCATCGAGCTGCAGCGCCCCCCAAAGCCGTCCCTGTGCGCGCTCGACGCGGAACACACCCTCGCTTCCTCGCTCCGCGACGCGCAGCGCGGCATGCAGACCCGCTTCGCTCCCCAACAACCAGCCCAGCCAGCCGAGCGCCAGAAGCAGCACCGCCAGCCCGCCGATCCACGCGCGCCGCCAGCCCCGCCCAGCCACGGCCGACTGCATCCGCTCGTCGTCCGCGTGCGCGGTCATCGCCTCAACCGAACAGGGCTTTCAGCCCATCGCCCGGCTCCGGCACACGCATGAAGGCTTCGCCGACCAGGAAGGCATTGACGCCGTGGCCCCGCATCAGCGCCACATCCTGGGGTGCCAGAATGCCCGATTCGGTGACCACGATGCGATCAGCTGGAATGCCGGACAGCAGATCCAGCGTGGTCTGCAGCGCAACCTCAAAGGTACGCAGATTACGATTGTTGATCCCGACCAGGGGCGTCCGTAGCTGCAGTGCGAGTTCAAGCTCTGCGCCGTCATGTACCTCGACCAGCACCGCCATGCCGAGCTCAGCAGCGATCGCCTCCATCTCGCGCATCTGCTCGAGACTGAGACATGCAGCAATCAGCAGAATGGCATCG
Source organism: Parazoarcus communis SWub3 = DSM 12120 (assembly GCF_003226565.1). Classification (GTDB taxonomy): domain Bacteria; phylum Pseudomonadota; class Gammaproteobacteria; order Burkholderiales; family Rhodocyclaceae; genus Parazoarcus; species Parazoarcus communis. The sequence goes on from NZ_QKOE01000003.1 coordinate 124,470, forward strand.
GCGCCCATCGCACGCGCCTCGAACACCTGGTAGGCATCAACGAGGAAATCCTTGCGCAACACCGGCAGCCCGCATGCGGCCCGTGCAGCCTGCAGGTATTCCGGTGCGCCCTGAAAGAATGGCCGGTCGGTCAGCACCGACAGGCAAGCCGCCCCGGCAGCCTCGTAGGACCTGGCGATATCGGCCGGGCGAAAGTCCTCGCGGATCACACCCTTGGACGGGCTGGCCTTCTTGATCTCGGAGATCACCGCGGCCTTCCCCGCTGCAATCCTGTCCCGGATGGCACCCACGAAATCGCGCGGCTGAGCTTGCTCGCGCGCCGCCCGCTGAACTTGGGCAAGTGGCTTGAGCGAAAGTGCAGCCGCAACTTCCTCGACCTTCACCGCGCAGATCTTCTGCAGGATATCGCTCACTTCGTGCCTCCGAGTCGCTGCGTGCAGCGCACATACTCGTCAAGTTTGGCACGCGCCGCGCCGCTGGCGACGATTTCGCGCGCACGCTCGATGCCAGCCGCGATCGAGCCGACCAGGTTGGCCGCATACAAGGCCACGCCCGCGTTGAAGACCACGATGTCGCGCGCCGGTCCGGCGACATTCTCCAATGCGCCAATCAACACCTGACGTGACTCCTCGGGCGTTTCCACCCGCAGATTGCGGCTGCCAACCATGGCCAGACCGAAATCTTCGGGATGGATCTCGTACTCGCTGACCTTGCCGTCCTTGAGCTCCCCGACCAGGGTCGCCGCCCCCAGACTGACCTCGTCCATGCCGTCCTGACCATGCACGACCAGGACATGGTTGGCGCCGAGACGCTCCATGACCCGCACCAGGATACCGACCAGGTCGGGGTGAAACACCCCAAGCAAGGTATTGGGCGCCCCCGCCGGATTGGTCAGCGGCCCAAGGATGTTGAAGATGGTGCGCACGCCCATTTCACGCCGCACTGGTGCCACATTCTTCATCGCGCTGTGGTGATTGGGCGCGAACATGAAACCGATGCCGCACTGCTCGACACTCGCGGCAACCTGCTCCGGCGTCAGCATGATGTTGGCGCCAAGCGCCTCCAGCGCATCCGCACTGCCCGACTTGGATGACACGCCACGGTTGCCATGCTTGGCCACGCGGGCGCCGGCCGCTGCCGCAACGAACATGGTTGCGGTAGAAATATTGAAAGTATGCGAACCGTCACCGCCCGTGCCGACAATGTCGACAAAATGATCGTGGGGCGGCGGCACAAGCACCTTGGTGGCCAGTTCGCGCATCACCTCGGCCGCCGCGGTAATCTCGCCAATGGTTTCCTTCTTGACCCGCAAGCCGGTCAGGATGGCCGCAGTCATCACCGGCGAGACCTCCCCCGCCATGATCTGGCGCATCAACGACAGCATTTCGTCGTAGAAGATCTCGCGGTGCTCGATGGTGCGTTGCAAGGCCTGTTGCGCGGTAATTGTCATGGATGCTCCCTGCGTCTTGCTCATGCTGCGACCGGCAGGCCGGCGCTGCGTTCCAGGAAATTGCGCAGCAGGTCGTGACCGCGCTCGGTAAGGATGGATTCGGGATGAAACTGTACGCCCTCGACATCGAGCGTCCGGTGCCGCACCCCCATGATTTCACCGTCCTCGGTCCACGCGGTCACCTCCAGGCAATCCGGCAGCGTCGCGCGCTCGATCGCAAGCGAGTGGTAGCGGGTACAAGTCAGTGGATTGGGCAGACCGCGGAACACGCCAGCATCAAGGTGATGCACCGGCGAAGTCTTGCCGTGCATCAACTGCTGTGCATGCACGATACACCCGCCAAATGCGGCACCGATGCTCTGATGCCCCAGGCAGACGCCGAGGATCGGCAGCTTGCCGGCGAACTCGCGGATCGCTGCGACCGAGATTCCGGCTTCGGCAGGCGAGCAGGGCCCAGGGGAGACCACCAGTTGATCGGGCTTGAGTGCAGCAATCTGTTCCAGCGTGATTTCGTCGTTGCGGTACACCTTGACCTTGGCACCCAACTCACCGAAGTACTGCACCAGATTGTAGGTAAAGCTGTCGTAGTTATCGATCATCAGCAACATGGCACGCTCCTCAGGCTTGGGTATCGAGGCCGGATTCGGCCATTTCTGCAGCCCGCAGCATGGCCCGCGCCTTGTTCTGGGTTTCCTGCCATTCGGCGTCGGGGTCGGAGTCGGCCACGATGCCTGCACCCGCCTGGACATGAATCTGACCATCCTTGAGTACCGCGGTACGGATCGCGATCGCCAGGTCCATGTCGCCGTGGAAGCCGACGTAGCCCGCCGCACCCGCATAGATGCCACGTTTGACCGGCTCGAGCTCGTCGATGATTTCCATGGCCCGGACCTTCGGCGCCCCGGACACGGTGCCGGCCGGGAACGTGGCACGCAACACCGCCAGCGCATTCAGGCCGTCCTTGAGCTTGCCCTCGACGTTGGACACGATGTGCATCACATGCGAGTAGCGCTCAACGGTGAATTTTTCGGTCACCCGCACGCTGCCGGTCTCGGACACCCGCCCGGCGTCGTTGCGGCCAAGGTCGAGCAACTGCAGGTGCTCGGCACACTCCTTCTGATCGGCAAGCAGGTCCGTCTCGAGCGCCTGGTCCTCCGCCACTGTGGCGCCACGCTTGCGGGTGCCGGCGATCGGTCGCACCGTGACCGTATCGTCCTCGAGGCGCACCAGGATTTCCGGCGAGGCACCGACAACGTGGAAGTCCTCGAAGTTGAAATAGAACATGTAGGGCGACGGGTTGAGCGAGCGGATCGCCCGGTACAGCGCCATCGGATGCGCCGCGAAGGGCTTGCTCATGCGCTGCGACAGCACCACCTGCATGATGTCACCGTCAACGATGTACTGTTTTGCACGGCGCACGGCATCCTTGAACGCCTCTTCGCCGAAGCTCGAAACCGGCTCGACCGAAGCGCTACGACATTCAGTGGGGATCTGCACCGGCGCACGCAAGCGGCCGAGCAACTCCTGCAGGCGCTTCTTCGCACGCTTGTACGCCCCCGGCACCTCCGGCTCGGCGTAAACCACCAACGTCAGCTTGCCGGTCAGATTATCGACAATGGCGATTTCTTCCGACAGCAACAACAGGATGTCCGGTGTGCCCAGCGAGTCAGGCTTGTCCGTCTTGGCCAGCTTGGGTTCGATATAGCGTACGGTGTCGTAGCCGAAGCAGCCGACCAGACCGCCGGCAAAGCGCGGCAAGTGCTCACGCGGCGGCACCTTGATGCGGTTCATGAACTCGGCGACAAAATTGAGCGGATCGCCATAGTCACGGCGCTCGACCAGACGGTTGCCAGTCAGCAGCAGCGCCGAACGGCCATAGACCTCGATCCGGGTCGGGGAGGCAAGACCGATGAAGGAGTAACGCCCAAACCGCTCGCCGCCCTGCACCGACTCAAGCAGATAGGTATAGGGCTCGTTGGCGAGCTTCAGGTAGATGGACAGCGGGGTGTCGAGATCGGCAAAGGTCTCGAGTGTGACCGGGATGCGGTTATAGCCCTCGGCGGTGAGGGCATTGAATTCTTGTTCGAGCATGAGCGCTCCACATGGGATGAGTTGATTCGGACAGTGTGCTGCGGGCAGGCCGGACAGGGCGCATCAAGCGGTGCAATCCGGCGACCCGCAAAGGGTTCGCGGTATCAGTGGCCCACAGGCCAACGCCAACCAGCCCGCCACGTAGAGCGGAAGCCGGAAGCCTTGGACAGGGTGTGGTGCGAAACCTGGTATGCGTACGTCACGATTCGATCTGTAGTGGAGATGCCTGACGGAGCGGAAGATGTCAGCGCGGGATGATATGGTCCAGCACTTCGATCGCGGTCGATAGTAGCCCATCGCATTCGATGGTGTCCACCGGCACACCCTCGCTGTAGCCATAACTGACCAGCAACACCGGCATGCCAGCACCGCGCGCGGCCAGCGCATCGTTGGCCGAGTCGCCGATCATCAAGCCCTCGCATGGCGAAATATCGAGCAGGGTGCAGGCATGATGCAGCACGGCCGGGTCGGGCTTCTTCACCGTCAACGTGTCGCCACTCACGACCACATCGAAATAGTCGTCGATCTTCATCCGCTGCAGCAGCGGCAGGGTGAAGGCCTCGGCCTTGTTGGTTACCACGGCCAGCTTGCGCCCCTGCCCCCTGAGCGCCTCGAGCGTCTCAAGCACGCCAGGATAGATGCGTGTGGATTGGCCGTTGACTTCAGCATAATGACGCCGGAACACGGCCACCGCATGATCGATCTCCGCCGCGGTGGCTCGTGCGTTTTCGGTCATGCAGCGGGCAACCAGATTGGGGATGCCCTTGCCAACGAAACTGTGGATCTCCTCCTGGCTGCGCAGGGGCCGGTCGAGCTCGGCCAGCATCCGGTTGGCACCTTCAGCCAGATCGCCGATGGTATCGAGCAGGGTGCCATCGAGATCAAATAACACCGCATGGGGCGCATAATGGCTCATGCACGCACCTTGCCCAGTTCAGCGCGCAGGCTGCCAATGATGCTGTCGTAACGATTCGGATCACTGTCGCTACCCGCACCGAACACCGCCGATCCAGCCACAAAGGTGTCAGCGCCTGCACGTGCGATCTCGGCAATGTTGTCGACCTTTACCCCGCCATCGATCTCCAGCAGGATCCGCCGCCCGGTGACCGCCGTGTAAGCGTCAATCCGCGCACGGGCAGCGCGCAGCTTGGCAAGGGTTTCCGGAATGAACTTCTGCCCACCAAAACCGGGGTTCACACTCATCAGCAGGATCACATCGAGCTTGTCCATGACGTGGTCCAGGTAATGCAGGGGCGTCGCCGGGTTGAACACCAACCCGGCCTGACACCCCGAATCGCGGATCAGTCCAAGGGTGCGATCGACATGCTCCGAGGCTTCCGGGTGAAAGGTAATGATGTTGGCACCTGCTTTGGCGAAATCCGGCACGATGCGATCGACAGGCTTGACCATCAGGTGTACATCGATCGGTGCCGTGGTAACCGGACGGATCGCCTCACACACCAGGGGGCCGATGGTCAGGTTAGGAACGTAATGGTTATCCATCACGTCGAAATGAATCCAGTCGGCGCCAGCGGCGACCACATTGCTGACCTCCTCACCCAGTTTGGCAAAATTGGCGGACAGCAGGCTGGGTGCAATACGGAACATGGGCGGACTCCGGAAAGGATCGAAGCCGCGATTCTAACCGGCGCCGGACAGATCGTGCGGATCCGTCCGGGCCGCGAGCAAGATCAACGCACGCAGACCTTGCGTACCTGCTTGATGTCGGTGAGCCCCGCCAGGACTTTTTCGATACCGTCCTGACGCAGGGTCCGCATCCCATCGCTCATTGCCGCCCCCAGTAGCTCGCTCGCTCTTGCACGCTCGAGGATCAACTCCTTGATGTGGTCGCTCCCCAACATCAGTTCATGCAGCCCCACCCGCCCCCGATAACCCTGAGTACACTCCGGGCAACCATTCGCGCGGTAAAGCACAAACTTGCCTTGATCGTTGGCATGACGCGCACGCCACAGCGACAGGATCGCTTCACGCGCTGCTACCGGGTTGGCCACAAAGGCGGGCGTTCCCTGCATGTCCGCACAGTACTCGTCCAGCAGGTGGTCGATCTCGGCATGATCAGGTTCGTAGGCCACCTTGCAGTTTTTGCACAATCGCTTTGCCAGTCGCTGGGCCAGCACACCCAGCAGGGCATCAGCAAAATTGAACGGGTCCATACCCATATCAAGCAAGCGGACCACCGACTCCGGAGCGCTGTTGGTGTGCAGCGTGGAAAAGACCAGGTGGCCCGTCAGCGAGGCCTCGATACCAACTGCCACCGTCTCCTTGTCGCGCATTTCGCCCACCATGATCACGTCCGGATCGGCGCGCAGGAAGGCCCGCATCATGGTCGCAAAATCGAGTCCGGCCTTGCGATTGACCTGAACCTGGCGCAAGCCTTTCTGGGTGATTTCTACCGGATCCTCGGCCGTCCAGATCTTTGTCTCCGGGGTGTTCAGATACCCAAGGATGGAATGTAGTGTCGTCGTCTTGCCCGACCCGGTCGGACCACAGACGAAGAACAGTCCGTACGGCTTGGCAACCGCCCCCTTCAGCGCATCCAGATTGCCCTCGCTCAGATCCAGCCCGTCAAGTGGCACCGGCTCATTGCTCGACAGGACACGCATGACCACATCTTCCAGCCCACCGGCGGTCGGCAAGGTCGCGACACGCAACTCGATATCGAGCGGCGCGTACTTGCGGAACTTGATCTTGCCGTCCTGCGGCTTGCGACGCTCTGAGATATCCAGGTCGCACATGATCTTGATGCGGGTAATCAGCGGATTGCGATAGCTCGCGGGCACCTCGATGTAGGGCACCAGGGTGCCGTCGCGGCGGAACCGGATCAGGGTCTTTTCCTTGCCCGGACGCGGCTCGATGTGAATATCCGACGCGCCCTGCTTGTAAGCATCGATGATGACCTTGTTGACCAGTTTGACCAACTCGTTGTCGGATGCGGCGTTGACGTCATCGCCAAAACTGGCGTCATCGCTGCCCTCATCCATGTCCGACAACAGGTCACTGACCGAGCCCATCTCGAGCGAGGGCTCGAAGAACTGATTGACGGTCCGTTCGAATTCATCTCGAGTGGTTACGCGAAAGACCAGGCGCTTTTTGGGAAAGACGTTCTGCGCAATCCGCGAGGTCTTGACCTGCTCCGGATCGACAGCCAGGATCACGACGCCTTCGTTGGTCTCTTCCAGTGGCAACCAATGGCTTTGCTGTACATAGTCGCGCTTCAGGTAGCGCAACAGATCCATCGGCTTCACCCGATTGGGATTGAATGGCTCGTAGGGAACACCGTAAAAGCGCGCAGCTGCCTCGCCCAGATCGACCGCACTCAAGCCCAGATTGCCCAGCAGCAGCGATTCCAGCGGCGCCCCACTGTCACGCGCTTCACGGGTCAGCTCACCAAGCTCCTCGGCAGTGATCCTACCGTCTGCCACCAGGGCGTCGAAACGCGATCGCAGATGCGCTGGCGCCTGGATATGCCTTGAAAGCGCCACTCCAAGCGTCTGCGCCAAACCCAGCAGCCCCTCTTCGGCCACAGGCGAAAACGGCGTACCGGATTTGCTGTTGATCAGCTGGATCACACCCACCCGTTTGCCGCTTTCCGGGTCATTGATCGCTGCGGCCAGCATCTCGCGGGCGCGAAACCCGGTGCTGTCGTCCACTTCATGGCGGAACTCGAGCTGCGGGGAAATCGCCTTCAATGCTGCCGGATCATAGACATCGGGAAGATTGACCGTCTTTCCCGTCAGCGCGACGTAGCCGGCAATGCTGTTCTCCGCGATCGGCAAGCGGATGCTTTGAACCGAATTCAGACCAAGCTTGACCTTGGTGACAATGGCTGCCCCAGTCTCATCAACGGTGTAGATTGTCAGGCGAACAGCATCAAACAGCACGCACAACTCGGCTGACAGCTCGAAAATGATCTCGTCGATATCATGCGTGGCATGAATGCGCGTGGTGATCGCCTGCAGCCCCTTGAAGAAGGCCAGCCTGCGCGCCACATCACCCGCCCCACCCACCTTGCCGCTCACACTCATTTCCGATACCCGACTCAACGTGATAGATGGACGAATTCTACCGATACACGATGCAGCGACCGGTTCAGAATTCGATGACCTGTCCCTGCACCAATGCTTGCGGGCGAAGGCGCCCGCCATGACTCTCGATCTGCTGCAGGATACGCTCGCCCATGCCGGGCTTGAGATGGCTGATATACACCTCGGGCGCGACAGACAATTCGCTCAGCATGGTCGCCAGCATTCCCGGGCACAAATGGCGTGATGCCATTGCCAGACCTCGCTGTTCATCCGGGAAGGCGGTTTCAACGATCAGGTGGCGCAAGGCCGGCAAGGCGTTGATCGCCTCGACCAACTCAGGGCAGTACGCTGTATCGCCGGAATACAGCAACTGCGCTTGCCCACTATCGATGCAATACGACACTGCAGGTACCGTATGGTGTGCCGGGAGGGCGGTAAAGACCCGACCGCCAAGCGACACGGACTCGCCAAGCAACATTGGCTGAAAACGCATGAAAGGCCGCTGACGATCCGGTATCGAACTGAAGTCAGGCCACACCAACCAGTTGAATATATGCGAACGCAGGATACGCAGGGTCTCTGGTGTGGCGTACACCGTAAGCGGATATCCTCGTCCATCCCCCACCGAATCCACCAGCAGGGGGATCGAGGCGATGTGGTCGAGATGAGAATGCGTGATGAAGATGTGGTCAATTCGCTTGAGTGCATCCAGCTCAAGATCACCGACGCCGGTACCACAGTCGACCAACACATCGTCATCGACAAGAAAGGCCGTGGTACGCGCCGAGGCACCACCAATCCCGCCACTGCACCCGAGCACCGTGAGCTTCATGAACGCTTTTTCACCCAGGCGGACCGGATCACTGCCATACACCTCTGCCTTCACATCTTCTGCGAGAAAAATAGCACTCTGGCCACGAAGCCCCTATGGCAAATATCACGAGGCATGGCGCTCAGGCGCGCAGGAAGAACTCCATCTTGACACCCGCGATCTCGATGATGTCATGGTCGGCAAGGCGATGCGCCTGTGCATCGAGCGTACGCCCGTTCACAGTCGGAAACGTTGCGCCTTCAACATGCGTGATGAAATACCCGTGTGGCCTCCGGGTAATCACCGCCACTTGCCGTCCAGGCTTGCCCAGCGTGGTCAGCGACTTGCTCAACTCAAGCTCACGTCCGGCGTTGGCGCCACTGAGCACCTGAATCACGCCCAGCTGGTCGACAGTAGCGGCAACCGGCGTTGACCGCTCGAGCGCATCCATGGGCAGGACTTGCGTCGCCGTGGCACTGCTATCAGCCGCTGCCGCCACCGCACCGCTGTCACTGATGCTGGCACCGATATCGAAGGGCTTGAGTGCCGCAGTGCTGACCAAGTCCGACGACGACAGCCCCGACTGAGTCGCATCAGTCAAGAACTTGAGCCGGTACTTGCCAAGTTCGATCACGTCATTGTTCTGCAGCACGTGCTTCTTGATCGGCTGCCCATTGACATAGGTACCGTTGGTACTGTTCTGATCCTCGAGAAAGGCATCATTGAGGATACTGGTGATCACCGCGTGTTGACCGCTGATCGCCAGGTTGTCGATCTGCACGTCGTTGTTGGGCTTGCGCCCGATCGAGATCCTCTCCTTGTCCAGGGAGATCTCCTTCAGCACCAGACCATCCATGCTCAAGATCAGCTTCGGCATTGCCCACACCCGTATAACAATCGGCACACACGTACCGTCAAGACGCAATGATGACCCTAGCCGGCAAACCACGCAATGATGACGGACACATTGTCCCGCCCTCCATGCGCAATCGCAGCCTCAACCAGCGCCTGAGCCGCCTCTTCAGGCTCCAGCGCACCTGACAGCAAGCCAGCGATCTCGGCCTCGACCAACATGTCGGTCAGACCATCAGAGCACAACAGGAAACGATCCCCGGCTTGCAGCGGATGCACGCCGATGTCCGGAACAACCTCTTCAGCCACCCCGACCCCACGTGTCAGCAACCCCCGATACGACAGGGTTCCCGCCTCACTGGCGTCGATCATGCCGGCATCGATCTGCTCCTGCAACACCGTGTGATCACGCGTCAGACAGGTCAGCACGCCACGCCTCAGACGATACAGCCGCGAGTCTCCCACATGGACATGAACGAGATGTCGGCGATCGAGCACGGCAGCGACCAGCGTCGCCCCCATCCCCGCCAACTCAGGCATTCCCATGGCGGTGCAGCGGATCGCGGAATTGGCGGCCACCACGCCCTGCAGCAAGGCTTCAGCGCAGACCTCGGATGGCGGATCCTGCGACAGACGATCCTGCAGGCAATGCAACATCTGACTGATGGTCAGCGCCGCTGCAACATCCCCTCCCCGATACCCACCCATTCCATCAGCCAGCAACAACCAGCCATGCGCCTCGTCCACCCAGACCGCGTCCTCATTGCGCGCACGAACACAACCGACATGCGACAGACTGGCGCACCTCAAGCGCTCACCGGAGCCTCCGGTCACGCCATCTCCCCGGTCGTCTGGATTATCGACTCTCACCCGGCCCTCAACTGGAAAAAGACCCTGCCGGCCACATGACACCACGACGTGTACATTCTAGCGCCCCATGTCCGGGCTCGAAAAAAAAGCGCCGGTCACCCGGCGCTTCTTTCAGTGCTTCGTCCTGGACCGAATCAGAGCATGGCCTTGAGCAGCTTGCCCATCTCGGACGGGTTACGCGTCACCTTGAAGCCACACTCTTCCATGATGGCGAGCTTGGCATCGGCGGTATCCGCACCACCAGAGATCAATGCACCAGCATGACCCATGCGCTTGCCCGCCGGCGCAGTGACACCCGCGATGAAGCCGACGATGGGCTTCTTCATGTTGTCCTTGCACCACTGGGCAGCTTCGGCTTCGTCCGGACCGCCGATTTCGCCGATCATGATCACCGCATCGGTATCCGGATCGTCGTTGAACATGCGCATCACATCGATGTGCTTCAGACCGTTGATCGGATCGCCACCGATACCGACCGCCGACGACTGACCCAGGCCGATTTCAGTCAACTGGGCAACCGCTTCATAGGTCAGCGTGCCGGAGCGCGACACCACACCGATACGACCCTTGCGATGGATATGGCCCGGCATGATGCCGATCTTGATTTCGTCCGGCGTGATCAGACCCGGGCAGTTCGGACCCAGCAGCAGGGTTTCCTTGCCGCCGGCAGCAACCTTGGCCTTCATCTTGTTGCGCACGATCAGCATGTCGCGAACAGGAATGCCTTCGGTAATGCAGATTGCCAGATCAAGATCGGCCTCGACCGCTTCCCAGATCGCATCGGCGGCGCCAGCGGGCGGCACGTAGATCACGGACACGGTTGCACCCGTCTCGGCAGCGGCTTCCTTCACCGAAGCGTAGATGGGGATGTCGAAGATCTTCTCGCCAGCCTTCTTGGGGTTCACACCAGCCACGAAGCAGTTCTTGCCATTGGCGTATTCCTGGCACTTTTCGGTATGGAACTGGCCGGTCTTGCCGGTGATGCCCTGGGTGATGACCTTGGTGTCTTTATTGATCAGGATAGACATTCGCAACGCTCCTTACTTGACCGCAGCGACGATCTTGGTCGCAGCTTCCGCCATGGTGTCGGCGGAGATGATCGGCAGACCCGACTCGGCGAGGATCTTCTTGCCGAGGTCTTCGTTGGTGCCCTTCATGCGCACCACGAGCGGGACGGAAAGGTTGACTTCACGCGCTGCAGTCACCACGCCGGTAGCGATGGTGTCACACTTCATGATGCCGCCGAAGATGTTGACCAGAATGCCCTTGACCTTGGGGTTCTTGAGCATGATCTTGAAAGCTTCGGTGACCTTCTCGGTGGTCGCGCCACCACCAACGTCAAGGAAGTTGGCCGGCTCGGCGCCGAACAGCTTGATCGTGTCCATGGTCGCCATCGCCAGACCGGCGCCATTGACCAGACAACCGATATTGCCGTCGAGGCTGATGTAGGCGAGGTCGAACTTGGAGGCCTCGATTTCGTCGGCATCTTCCTCATCGAGATCGCGATAGGCGACGATCTCGGGATGACGATAAAGCGCGTTGGAGTCGAAGTTGAACTTGGCGTCCAGGGCCTTCACCGTGCCATTGCCTTCGTGGATCAGCGGATTGATTTCCGCCAGCGAGGCATCGGTTTCCATGTAGCAGGTGTAGAGTTTCTTGAGTGCATCGACCGCCTGCGCGACCGAGCTATCGGGCATGCCGATACCCTTGGCGAGTTCGGTCGCCTGAGCGTCGGTCAGACCCGTTGCCGGATCGACAAACACCTTGAGGATCTTTTCGGGGGTATTGTGGGCAACTTCCTCGATATCCATGCCGCCTTCGGACGACGCCATGATGGCGACGCGCTGGGTAGCACGATCGGTCAGTGCAGCAACGTAGTATTCATGCTGGATGTCAGCGCCTTCCTCGATCAGCAGGTTGCGCACCTTCTGACCTTCCGGTCCGGTCTGATGAGTGATGAGCTGCATGCCGAGGATCTCGGACGCATACTTGCGCACTTCGTCAAGCGACTTGGCAAGCTTGACGCCGCCGCCCTTGCCGCGGCCGCCGGCGTGAATCTGGGCCTTGACCACCCAGATCTTGCCGCCAAGCTCTTCGGCTGCCTTCACTGCGCCTTCAACGCTGGTGCAGTGGATGCCACGCGGCGTCACGACGCCGAACTTTCTTAGAACTTCTTTTGCCTGATACTCATGAATCTTCATGGTTGCCCTTCGATCGAAGTCGTGGCGTACAGAGCGCCGCGAGCAGGTTGATGGGACGCTTCGGAGCTTCGCTCCACGACGAACGCCGTCTCCCTCGACCGACGCCCACCGCTATCGGCCGGGCGCGTACACCCGACCTGTCCATTGGCAGGCCACTGCAATGCGTGGTAACCGCAAGAACACCAAATTATAACCGGATTTCTGCAATGCACACGGGCGCAAACAGCCTTTGTAACAGCGATCACAGGGTGCCTTTCCGGTACCAGCGCGGGTAGTAACGCTGCACTGCGGCAGACGAGGTCTCCAGGGCGTGACAACGATCGAGCTGAAACGGCTTCTCACCGTGATCTTCGTTGTCGCGCCGGAAGGTCGCGAAGGTCTGGATCGCGGCAGTCGGCAGAGACAGCAGCAACTCCGACAGGTGAGAACACCCCCGGACATCGGCAAACATCTCACCAACCGTCTTGCGAAACCCCCTCACCAGATTCAATCCCACCAGTTGCTGGTAGGCCGGTCCGATCGTGTCGCAATCGCCCGGGTAAGGCACCCTGTCGGAACAGGCCTCTGCGGCCAGGATGGTAAAGGATTGATCCAGCGTGATGCGCACACGCATCAGATGCACGGGCTCTCCGGCCGGACGAACGCCAGAGGCAATCGGATAATCCTGATCCTTGACATCGACGAGGCTGGCATCGAGCTCCAGCAGACCATCCTCGCGTCGATATCCCTCGATCTCGATGCGGCGGACATGAACCCTTTCTCGGGCACAAGCAGGAATGGGAAGCGGCATGATGGACGTACGCAGGCGTATGGATACATGAGTTTAAACCGTTTTCCGTCTCGGCCAAGGCTGTACGAAAGCGTTAGCATGACAAGTGCGCGCCGAAATCTCGAATAATTCCGCCTGAACATGCATCTCCACTGGAATGCCGCACAATAGTCTGATAAAAACGCCAACATGACCTTACGCAACCGCCGGCCACGCGGAATATGAAAACAAGACGGACTCGGATCGCCCTACTCGTCACCAGCCTGTCACTGGGCATACCCGCAACCGTGCACGCGACGGTCTTCGGAGAAATTCTATCCCTGTCACCGATCGGCGCTCCGCTACGCGTCGAGATCGCTGCCCCTGGCAACCGGCTTCGAGATCCGTCGTGCCTGCGTGTGGTCAGCCCGGAGTCGTCGACAGACGGCTTGCCCTCCATAAGACGCGCCCGTATCAGCATCACCGGCAGCGGTGCCGACACCCGGCTGGTGGTGAGCGCCGCCGAAGCCATGATGGAGCCCGCAGCAAGCCTCACGCTCGTCGACGCCTGCGAAGCGCGTTTCCGCAAGCAATACACCTTGCTGTTTCCTTACCCGGTGACCGCACCTGTACTGGCGGCCACACAGCAAGCCGCCAGCCCAACTGCCAGCAAACGCCCTACGCGCGGCGATGCCCGGACCTGGGTGACAGCACCTGGCGAATCGCTCGACAGCCTGGGCAAAGCCCTCTACCCCCACGATACCGATACCCGTAGGCGGTTTGTACGCGAAACACTGAGGGCCAATCAGGATATCTTCAGCGACGGCAGCTCGGCGACAACCCCCTTGCCTCCAGGCACCACCCTCAACATCCCGGACCTGGCGCGACTGAGCGCAACCGCTCGCCCGGCGACGACGCCAGCAAGAGCGGAGCCACGCCCCGCCAAACCCTCGGCGCCTGCCGCATCACAGCCTGCAACCATTCCCGCCCCACTCAGCCCCTTGCCGACAGGGGCAGGTGAAGACAGGCTGGTGGTCGCGCCAGACCAGCCCACAACAAACCTACCGGCCTCTGTTGCCTCCGGCCAGATCAAGCTCAGTCCGCTTTCTGAAACGTCCCTGGCGCAACGTGAGCAACAGGTTGCATCGGCCATCGACCGCACCACCATCATGCAGATGGAGTTGCTGGAACGGATAAAGGAACTCGAGCAGATTCAGGCACGGCTGATCGAACAGGCCAACCTGGTTGCCCAGCTTCCCGCCCCGACGGTTGTTGCCCCAAGCCCGCAGGCGGCCGGCACCACGCCACCAGCCATTCCCGAGCCCACACCGTCTTCAGTCTTCGACTGGCTATTGCCGTTGCTGCTAGGGCTTGGGACCGGTGTCATCGCCTTGACGCTGATCCAGCGCTCACGCCGTGGCCGAGCTGACGCCCGGACACAGGCCTCGTCCACCGCGGTAACGAACACACCAAAGCCCACCACGACGCAAGTCACTGACAACGCCCCACCCCAGCCATCCGCACCCGACACGACGGCGTCCCTGCACGTTGCCGGCGTTGCACCGCTAGAGTGGGACGGGGCGACAACCGAGACCGCCGATTATGGGCTGGGCCCGCTGGCGGAGGAAGAAGAGGTCGAAGAACACGACTCTGCCATCGAACTTGCCGAGATCATGATGAGCTTCGGGCGGGTCCATGGTGCCGCGGAAACCCTTGCGGACTTTATTCGCGGCAATCCCAAGCAAGCCGTTACCCCGTGGCTCAAGCTCCTTGAGGTTTATCGTGCAGCGGGGCTTCGTGCCGAGTTCGATGGCCTTGCGCGGCAACTGAACAAGACCTTCAACGTCAAGGCCGTCACCTGGGACAATTTCGATGAGGCACGCAGCGCCCCCGACGCCCTGGAAAAGATGCCCCACCTGATCAAGACCGTTGAAGAGACCTGGGGGACACGTGAATGCCAAGCCTATCTGCAACGACTGCTACGGGATAACCGTGATGGCACACGGCAGGGTTTCCCGCTGACAGTCATTGACGACATTCTTTGCTTGAACGCGGTACTCGAGCAGCAGCTGGGCCCCTACAAAGCGGAGCTGGAGCCAGAAGCACGACCGGCGGCGGCCTACGACGACCCCCCTGAAACCGAGCCACCCCACAACGGCCCGCCAACCACCTTGATCCCGCCGGGCGCGCTGGACAGCAAACACTAGGCCAGCCCGGCAGGGCGCCTGGCGCCGACAGTCAGACGGGGTTCGGGAGATCCAGGAAACTGGCCTCCAGACCGAGCACATCGCGCAGATAGCCAGCCATCGCCATGGCACCATAGCGTTCGGTCGCATGATGTCCCGCTGCGATGTACGGCACACCGGACTCGCGCGCAATGTGAGTGGTCTGTTCGGATATTTCACCCGACACATAGACATCCACACCCGCAGCAATCGCCTGCTCGAAATAGCCCTGCGCGCCTCCGGTGCACCATGCAAGCCGGCCCACCGGCCGCGCCGGATCCCCCACCAGCACCGGCTCGCGACCGAGGCGCAGGGCCAACTGTTCGGCAAGCTCGGCCGCCGTCCCGCCCGCGCGTTCGGGCACCCCCAACCAACCGATATCCTGCTCGCCAAAACGCCCGTCCGCGCACCAACCCATCAAGCGGGCCAGCTGTGCGTTGTTACCCAACTCGGGATGCACGTCCAGCGGCAGGTGATAGGCGAACAAACTGATGTCATGCTGCAGCAGGGTTGCAAGCCGACGCTTGCGCATGCCAACGACGCGCCCATCCTCACCCTTCCAGAAATAGCCATGATGCACCAGCACTGCGTCGTAAGCGCCGGCGACCGCAGCATCAAGCAGGGCCTGGCTGGCGGTCACGCCGCACAGCACCCGGGCGACCTCCGGCCGACCTTCCACTTGCAATCCGTTTGGGCAATAATCCCGCAGTCGGGCCGACTCCATCACCCCGTCCAGATGAGCCTGCAAGGCTGTCAATTGCATGGTTTCCCCACCCTCATTCCTGCCCCTGTCCTGCGGCCTGTTTCTCGTGCCGCCATCCTGTCCTGAAATCGAGTTTCCATTATGCGCCGCCTGTGGCTGATCTTTGCACAGGCCGTGACCGCAAGCGTCGCGGTTCTGTTCGTACTCAATACCCTGAAACCGGAATGGCTTCATGACGCCACGCCAGATGCCGTCATCTCCATCTTCGAGACACCGCGCGCACCCGCGCCGTCCACGGCCCCTGGATCCTATGCGGATGCCGCAGAGCGATCAATGCCCGCCGTCGTCCACATTTTCACCAGCAAATCCAGTCGTGCCCAGCGCCACCCGCTGATGAACGACCCTTTGTTCCGCCATTTTTTTGGTGACGGCAACAACGAATCGCAACGGAGCGCAGGGCTGGGCTCGGGCGTCATCGTCAGCCCCGAAGGCTACATCCTGACCAACAACCACGTCATCGAAGCCGCTGACGAAATCGAAGTCTCACTCAACGACGGACGGAAGTATGCCGCCCGCGTCATTGGCCGCGACCCGGAAACCGACCTGGCCGTACTGCGCATCCAGACCGATACCGTACTGCCGGCGATCACCTTTGCAACAGGCGAGCCACTGCGTGTAGGCGACGTCGTGCTCGCCATCGGCAACCCCTTTGGCGTTGGCCAGACCGTCACCATGGGCATCATCTCGGCCCTCGGCCGCAGCCAGCTCGGCATCAACACCTTCGAGAACTACATCCAGACCGATGCAGCGATCAACCCTGGCAACTCGGGCGGCGCCCTTGTCGACGGAAGCGGCAGTCTGGTCGGCATCAATACCGCGATCTACTCGCGCTCCGGTGGCTCACTCGGCATCGGGTTTGCCATCCCGGTTTCCATCGCACGCGACGTGCTGGAGCAGATCATTGCCTCCGGTGAAGTCGTACGCGGCTGGGTGGGCGTGGAAATTCGTGAACTGACCCCGGAGCTGGCCAACACCTTTGGCCTGCGCAACACTGCGGGGGCACTGATCGCAGGCGTGCTGAGAGGCAGTCCGGCGGAACGAGGCGGCATTCGCCCCGGCGACATCCTGCTAGACGTCGATGGGCGCTCGGTGCAAGACCCGAAAGGCATGCTCGAAATGGTCGCAGCCCTGCCGCCAGGCAAAACTGCAAGCTTCCGTGTCCGCCGCTCGGGCGAGGAAATCGAACTGAAAGTCGCAGTCGGTCGTCGTCCGACACCTCAGGCAGTACGCTGAAACACGCCACGCCGGGCATCTGGTCGATGCCCGGCGTGAATCGAGCCCTGACCTTACTTGGCGTCGCGCTCGCTCGCTTCGATACGATCCAGCTCCCGGTCCATCTCGTCAGTCGATGGTGGCACATAGTCCGAGACGGGCGCCGGCTTGGAGATCATGCCAGCAATGATGATGCCGAGTTCGAACAGCAGACACATCGGCACAGCCAGCATGAACTGCGAGATCACATCAGGCGGCGTAATGATGGCCGCGATCACGAAGGCACCGACGATTACGTAAGGCCGGGCCTCCTTCAGCTTGGCGATGCTGACCACACCCGTCTTGACCAGCAGGATAACCGCCACCGGCACCTCGAAGGTCAGGCCAAAGGCGATGAACATCGACATCACGAAGGACAGGTACTGCTCGATATCCGGCGCGGGAACGATGCTCTTTGGCGCGAACTCGGCGATAAAGCGGAAAACCGTGCCGAACACGAAGAAGTAACAGAACGCCATGCCCAGCAGGAACAGCAAGGTACTGCCGGCAACCAGCGGGATCGCCAGCTTGCGCTCATGCGCGTACAGCCCTGGCGCGACGAACGCCCAGGCCTGATACAGCACCACCGGCAAAGCCAGCACGAAAGCCACCATCATGGTGACCTTGACCGGCACAAAGAATGGCGTGACGACACCGGTGGCAATCATGTGGGTACCTTCCGGCAAGGTATCCATCATCGGCTTGGCAAGGACGTCGTAAATGTCGCCGGCCCACGGCATCAGACAGACAAAGACGATGACGAGGGCGACGATGGCCCGCAACATGCGATCACGCAACTCGATGAGGTGCGCAATGAAAGTTTCCTGGGTTTCGCTCATGCCTTGTCCGCCGGTACTGACTGACGTTTCTCCGAATCCAGCCCAAGCTCTAGCTGCGGTCCAGCATCACTCAGCGCGGTATTTGCCACTCCCTGGCCGATAGGGGCAGTACCATCGGGCAGCGCGGACTTGAGATCGGTGACGGCATCACCGACACCGGACTCGAAACGGTCCATCTGCGAGCGCACCGAGGTTTCCACCTCACGCGCCTGCTCCTGAACCTGCTGTTGAAGCTTCTTCAGCTCATCGAGCTGCATTTCGCGCTGGATATCGGACTTCACATCCGACACATAACGCTGCAGACGTCCCAGCAAGTGACCCGCCGTACGTGCAACCTTGGGCAGCCGCTCGGGGCCCACCACGATCAGCATCACCACGCCGATGACGGCGAGTTCCGAAAAACCGAAATCGAACATTTTTCCTGCCCAGGGCGAAAACGAAGGGGCGCTAAGGCGCCCCTTGCTCGCAGATCAAAGCATTTCAGGAGGAAGACTTCTCGACCTTCTCACGCGCCTCGCCTTCGATGGTCTGGCCTGCAGCAATCTTCTGCTGGGAAGAGGCATCGGCCGCGGTATCCGCTTCCTTCATACCGTCCTTGAACCCTTTGACCGCGCCGCCCAGATCCTGGCCGATATTGCGCAGTTTCTTGGTGCCGAAAACCAGCATGACGATGACCAGAACGATCAGCCAATGCCAGATACTGAATGAACCCATACCGCTCTCCTTAACGCTTCAACATGGGCGGCAGCGGTTGCGGACCACCCAAAATATGGACATGAAGATGATACACCTCCTGCAAGCCGACCCGCCCAGTGTTCACAATGACTCTGAACCCATCATTGCAGCCTTGTTCCCGGGCGATACGTCCTGCTACCACCATCAGACGCCCCATGACAGCTTCGTGCTCGGACGTCAGACTGGCCATCGACGAAATATGCACCCTCGGGATGACCAGGATATGAATTGGCGCCAAGGGCTCGATGTCGTGGAAAGCCAACACCCACTCATCCTCGAACACCTTACGCGCAGCGAGCTCTCCACCCACAATGCGGCAGAAGACGCAGCCCGACATGACAGGACTCAGGCCGTGCGTGACTTCTTCTCGTCGATGCCCGAAACCCCCTCACGCCGACGAAACTCGGCCAACACGTCATCAACCGACAAGCCGAAATGCGCCAACAGCACCATGGAGTGGAACCACAGATCGGTCACCTCCCACACCACATGGAGCATGTCCTTGTCCTTCGCCGCCATGATGGTTTCGGCCGCCTCCTCGGCAACCTTCTTGCAGATGGCGTCGGTGCCCTTGGCATACAGGCTGGAGACATAAGACGAATCGGGATCGGCCTTCTTGCGCTCAGCCAGCGTTGCCGCAACACGATGCAGCACTTCAATATCGATCATGAGTAGATGTCCTTCGGGTCTTTCAGAACCGGATCGACAGCCTCCCAGCGGCCATCGGCGAAATACTTCTGGAAGAAGCAACTGTGGCGTCCGGTATGGCAGGCAATGCCGCCCACCTGCTCAATCTTGAGCAACACCACATCGTTGTCGCAATCGATACGGATCTCGCGCACCTTCTGGGTATGCCCGGACTCCTCGCCCTTGTGCCAGAGTTTACGCCGCGAACGTGACCAATAGATGGCTTCACCCGTCTCGGCGGTGCGCTGCAATGCATCGCGGTTCATCCACGCGAACATCAGCACGTCGCCGGTGGTGGCTTCCTGGGCGATGACCGGCACCAGCCCGTTCTCATCCCACTTGACCTCATTGAGCCAGCGATTGGCATTGCTCACAGGCGCACCTCAATTCCTCTGGCACGCATCAATTCCTTCGCTTCGCGTACCGTGTGCTGACCAAAATGAAAGATGCTTGCTGCAAGTACGGCATCCGCCCGACCTGCTGAAACCCCCTCGGCCAGGTGTTCAAGCGTGCCGACACCGCCGCTGGCGATGACGGGGATCCGTACGGCATCGGAGACCGCACGTGTCAGCCCCAGATCGAAGCCAATCTTGGTGCCGTCGCGATCCATGCTGGTCAGCAGGATCTCGCCTGCACCCAGCGCCTCGACCCGTTGCGCCCACTCTATGGCGTCCAGACCGGTATTATTGCGTCCGCCGTGGGTGAAGACCTGCCACTTTCCCGGCGCGGTCTGCTTGGCATCGATCGCGACCACGATGCACTGACTGCCAACCTTGCCACTGGCATCCGCAACTACCTGAGGATTGTTGACTGCGGCCGTGTTGATGCTGACCTTGTCCGCGCCCGCATTGAGCAGACGACGCACATCGTCGACCGTGCGCACCCCCCCACCCACGGTCAGCGGAATGAAGACCTGGTCGGCGACCTGTTCAACCACGTGCAGGATGATGTCCCGGTCGTCAGAACTGGCAGTGATGTCGAGAAACGTAATCTCGTCAGCACCCTGTTCGTCGTAGCGTTTGGCAATCTCCACAGGATCGCCTGCATCACGCAACTCGACAAAATTGACTCCCTTGACGACACGCCCGGCACTGACATCCAGACAGGGGATGATGCGCTTGGCCAGCATCAGGCGGTCTGCCCATTGAGTTCGTCCGCGCGCGCCTGACCCGCGGCGAAATCAAGCGACCCTTCGTAAATGGCTCGCCCGGTGATCGCACCCATGATGCCCTCACCCTCCACCGCACACAGCGCATCGATGTCGGACAACGAGGCAACACCGCCACTGGCAATGACCGGAATGCGCAATGCCTGGGCCAGCCGTACCGTCGCCTCGATATTGACCCCGGACAGCATGCCATCACGCCCGATATCGGTATAGATCACCGACTCGACGCCATAGTCCTCGAACTTCTTCGCAAGGTCGATTACGTCGTGCCCCGTCAGCTTGGACCAGCCATCGACCGCAACCTTACCGTCACGCGCATCCAGGCCAACGATGATGTGACCAGGAAACGCACTGCAGGCGTCATGCAGGAAGCCGGGATTCTTGACCGCCGCAGTACCGATGATGACGTAGCTGATCCCGTTGTCGAGGTAGGTTTCGATCGTATCGAGATCACGAATACCTCCACCCAGTTGTACAGGAATATCGTCACCGACCTCGTCGGTAATGGCACGGATCGCAGCACCGTTCTTGGGCTTACCGGCAAAGGCGCCGTTCAGGTCGACCAGATGCAGGCGACGTGCGCCCTGATCAATCCAGTGGCGCGCCATGGCGGCCGGCTCTTCCGAGAACACGGTGGCATCGTCCATTTCGCCCTGCTTGAGGCGAACACAATGACCGTCCTTGAGATCGATGGCGGGAATGAGCAGCATACCGGAATAGGATTTGACGTTGAGAAAGGGAATGGTCGCGGATCAAGGCGCCCAGCGGATGAAGTTAGACAGCAGACGCAATCCAGCGTGGGCGCTTTTCTCGGGGTGAAACTGGACCGCAAAGATATTAGCCCGTGCAACAGCACTGGTAAAGCGCCGGCCATAAGCGGTTTGTGCTGCGACCACCGCCTCATCAGCCGGCGCAACAAAGTAGCTGTGCACGAAATAGAAACGCTCGCCATCGGGGATACCGTCCCACATCGGGTGCGGCCCGGCCTGCCAGACCTCATTCCAGCCCATGTGCGGCACTTTCAGCCGAGCCCCGTCTGCAGCCAGCATCTCGGCTTCACGGAAACGGATCACATTCCCCGCAAGGATGCCCAAGCCCGCCACCTCGCCTTCCTCGCTGTGATCGAACAACATCTGCTGACCGATACAGATACCGAGGAAGGGCTTGGACGCAGCGGCATCGAGCACCGCAGTGCGCAAGCCACGCAAATCGAGTTCTCGCATGCAATCAGGCATCGCGCCCTGACCGGGAAACACCACCCGATCGGACGCTGCCACCACGGCAGGATCCGACGTCACCTGAACGAGATGACCCGGTGCGACATGCTCGATCGCCTTGGCGACGGAGCGAAGATTACCCATGCCGTAATCGATGATGGCCACAGTGGTCATCGTTTCAGTGCTCGCGTATGAAAATGAAGAAGGAGGTGGATCGCTTACCGATCAGAGCGCGCCCTTGGTAGACGGAATCACGCCTGCCGCACGCTCGTCACGCTCGGCCGCCATGCGCAGCGCACGGGCAAAGGCCTTGAAGATGGTCTCGCACTGATGGTGCGCATTGTCACCACGCAAGTTGTCGATATGCAGCGTGACCCCGGCGTGATTGACAAACCCCTGGAAGAACTCACGTGCCAGATCGACATCGAAGTTGCCGATGCGCGCACGGGTGTATTCGACAAAGTAGTGCAGCCCCGGACGACCGGAAAAATCCACGACGACCCGCGACAAGGCTTCATCGAGCGGCACGTAGGCATGGCCATAACGGCGCACCCCTTTCTTGTCGCCCAGCGCCTTGGCAAAGGCTTGACCAATGGTGATGCCGACATCTTCCACCGTGTGGTGATCGTCGATATGCGTATCACCCTGACAATGCACATCAAGGTCGATCAATCCGTGCCGGACGATCTGATCGAGCATGTGATCCAGAAAGGGCACGCCGGTTTCAAGCGTGCCTTGGCCGGTGCCATCAAGGTTGATGCGCACCGATATCTTGGTTTCGAGGGTGTCGCGGCTGACTTCTGCGTGTCGCATGGACAGTATTGGGCTACGGATGAAGGGATCAAGGGCCATGATACCATCGCCTGACGAATTGCACCGACCCCATAGCCCCTTGCGGAAAGATCAAGCATGAGCCGTTTCTGGAGCGCCGTCACCCACGGCCTGACCCCCTATGTACCGGGCGAGCAGCCCAAGATCGACAATCTGGTCAAGCTCAACACCAACGAACACCCTTACGGTCCATCACCACGTGTGATCGAGGCCATCCAGGCAGCCGCCTCGGATGCGCTGCGCCTGTACCCCGACCCCAACGCCGATCGTCTGAAACTGGCACTGGCTGCGCGTCACGGTGTACGCCCCGATCAGGTCTTTGTCGGCAACGGCTCGGACGAAGTCCTGGCCCACGCCTTTCTCGGCCTGCTCAAGCACGAATTGCCGCTATGGATGCCGGACATTTCTTACAGCTTCTATCCGGTGTACTGTGGGCTGTACGAGATCGCTCACCGCATCATTCCCCTGACCGAGGACTTCACCTTGAGGGTAGAGGACTATCTACCTCAAGGTGAACGCCGCGCCGGCGCGATCATTTTCCCCAACCCCAACGCCCCCACGGGTCGGCTGCTGCCACTGGAAGCAGTCGAGCGCATCGTCGCCGGCAACCCGGAAGCCGTCGTGCTGGTTGACGAGGCCTACGTGGATTTTGGCGGCGACAGTGCAATTCCACTGGTCGACCGTTACCCGAACCTGCTGGTTGTGCACACCTTCTCGAAGAGCCGTTCGCTGGCCGGTTTGCGGGTCGGCTTTGCAATCGGCCATGCCGACCTGATCGCGGGTCTGGAGCGGGTGAAGAACAGCTTCAACTCTTACCCGCTGGACCGTCTGGCAATTGCCGGCGCAGTGGCGTCGGTAGAGGACGAAGCCTATTTCCAGCAGAGTTGCCGCAAGGTTATTGCGAGCAGGGAAGCGCTGAGCACGCAGATGACGGAACTGGGCTTCGACGTCCTGCCATCCGCGGCAAACTTCATCTTCGCCCGCCATCCGTCACGCGACGGGGCAGAACTCGCCGCGGCGCTGCGCCAACGCGCGATCATCGTGCGCCACTTCAAGGCTGCGCGCATCGATCAGTTCCTGCGCATCACCGTGGGCACGGACGAGCAATGCGCCGCGCTGGTCACAGCCCTGCGGAAGATTCTGCACGCCTGAAGCGCGTCAGGCTCTCAAGCCCTCGGGTCGAGCGCCGGATGGTGCGCTCGACCCGTTCGCAACAATCACGTCACTGCAGCTCAGACCTTGAGCCGCATCTCCGCAGAACGGGCGTGCGCCTGCAAGCCCTCGCCGTGCGCAAGAATGGAAGCCACCTTACCCAGATGCTGGGCTCCCGCCTCCGAGATATGCACGATGCTGGTCCGTTTCTGGAAGTCATAGGTTCCCAAAGGCGACGAGAAACGTGCAGAACGCATTGTCGGCAACACGTGATTGGGACCGGCGCAGTAATCACCCAAGGCCTCAACCGCCCAGTGCCCGACAAAGATCGCACCCGCGTGGCGGATATGATCGACCCAGTCCTCGGCGTTTTCCAGCGACAGCTCAAGGTGCTCCGGCGCGATGCGGTTGGCAATTGCGCAGGCCTGGTCCAGGCTGTCGACATGAATCAAGGCCCCCCGGTTGACCAAGGACTTCGCGATGGTCTCGTGACGCGGCATGGTCGGTAACAGACGGTCGATCGCCTCGTGCACGGCCTCGATGAAGCCGGCGTCGGTACACAGAAGGATGGATTGCGCCAACTCGTCATGTTCGGCCTGCGCGAACATGTCCATTGCCACCCAGTCCGCATGACCACTACCGTCGGAAATGATCAGCACCTCGGACGGCCCAGCCACCATGTCGATACCAACGGTGCCAAACACTCGGCGCTTGGCTTCTGCAACGTAGGCATTGCCGGGACCGACGATCTTGTCTACTTGCGGGATGGTCTGAGTGCCATAAGCCAGCGCGGCCACTGCCTGCGCACCGCCAATGGTGAAGACCCGGTCGACACCGGTAATGGCTGCAGCCGCCAGCACCAGGGGATTCTTCTCGCCCCGTGGCGTCGGCACCACCATGATCAGCTCACCCACACCCGCCACCTTGGCCGGAATGGCGTTCATCAGCACCGAACTCGGATAGGAGGCACGCCCACCCGGCACATACAGACCCACACGATCGAGCGGCGTCACCTTCTGCCCCAGCCGGGTACCATCGGCCTCGGTAAACGTCCACGACTCGCCCTTCTGGCGCTCGTGATAGATACGCACGCGATCAGCCGCGATGGTCAGCGCCTCACGCTGCTCGGACGAAAGACTGGCGAGCGCGGCGTGCAACTCCACCTTCGGCAACTCCAGCGCAGCCATCGAACTGACGTCCAGTCCGTCGAATCGACGGGTGTACTCCACCACCGCAGCGTCGCCCGTGTTACGCACGGCACGCAGGATTTCAGTGACAGCAACATCAATACGTTCGTCAGCGGCCGACTCGAAAGCCAGCAGGGCATCCAGGGTGCTGAGAAATTCGGGCTCGCGCGCATCAAGGCGGCGGATGGCAGTCTGGCTCATGGCAGTCAACTCAGGATTGGATCGCGCCGGAGAAGGCGTCAAGCAGGGGCTGAATCAGCTCGCGCTTGAGCTTGAGGGAAGCCTGATTGACGATCAGGCGCGAGCTGATCGGCATGATGTCTTCGACTTCCTCGAGATTGTTTGCACGCAGCGTGCCGCCCGTCGATACCAGATCAACGATGGCATCGGCCAGCCCCACCAACGGCGCCAGCTCCATCGAACCATACAATTTGATCAGATCGACATGCATGCCCTTGCCGGCAAAATGCGCCTTGGCCGCATTGATGTATTTGGTGGCCACGCGGATACGTCCACCGGGGCGAATCGCTGCGGCATAGTCGAACCCCTTCTGCACCGCCACGCACAAACGGCAACGGGCAATATTGAGATCGAGCGGCTGATAGAGCCCCGCCCCTCCATGCTCAATCAAGACGTCCTTGCCGGCAATACCCAGATCGGCGGCGCCATACTGGACGTAGGTCGGCGTGTCGGTCGCACGCACGATGACCAGGCGCACATCCGGACGATTGGTGCCAATGATGAGTTTGCGCGAGGTCTCGGGGTTGTCGGTCGGCACGATGCCGGCAGCCGCAAGCAGCGGCAGGGTTTCTTCGAAGATGCGGCCCTTGGACAGGGCAAGGGTGATGCTGGACACGGATCTGACCTTGACGAATCGGGCACGTATTGTAACCCGCAGAAGCTTCTGTTAGCCTGCGCGCAATCGGCTGAGCCGCCCTCGCGGCTCGGCCTTTTTCTTTTTGGATGTCCAGGAGGGGCCACCATGAAACCGGAAATCATCGTCTCGGCGCAAGACATGGATAGTCTGGAGGGCTTGCTCGCCGCACCCGCGGCGCGCAGCCGCAGTGATCTGAACGAGTTGCGTCACGAACTCGAAAGGGCTGACGTACGCGAAGCGGGGGAGATGCCGACTGACGTCATCACCATGAACAGTCGCGCACGCTTCCTCGAAGAAACAACCGGCAAGGAATACGAACTCACCCTCGCATTCCCCAGGGACGCCAGTGCCGACGCCGGACGGGTATCGGTATTTTCGCCCGCAGGCAGCGCATTACTGGGCCTCTCGGTCGGCCAGAGCATCGACTGGACTTCACTCGACGGCCGTACCATCCGGCTCAAGGTCCTTGCGGTCGAACAACCGTCGGCCGTCTCCGCCGATTAAGCGATTCCAGCAAGGCGTGTACACAACCACACGCCATCTGGAAGCCGCCACGCCCAAGCGGCCATCGCAAGCCGGGGGCGGCAACCCGGTTAAAGCAGACCTTCACCAGGATCGGATCGCATCAGACGACCCGGAGAGGCATACAGGCCTCCCCCGGGTTTTCGTGCTGCCCGCAATCCGATGAAGGCCTAGATCAACCTGCGAACCGAAGCACCAAGCGCTGCCAGTTTTTCCTCAAGGCGCTCGTAACCGCGATCCAGGTGGTAAATGCGCTCGATGACCGTCTCACCCTCAGCCACCAGACCGGCAATGACCAAGCTGGCGGAAGCTCGCAGGTCGGTCGCCATCACTGACGCACCCTGCAGCCGCGCCACCCCCTGCACCACTGCGGTATTGCCATCAATGCGGATGTCGGCACCAAGACGTTGCAACTCCACTGCATGCATGAAGCGATTCTCGAAGATCGTTTCGCGGATCATCGCCACGCCATTGGCCACGCAATTGAGCGCCATGAATTGCGCCTGCATGTCGGTCGGGAAAGCGGGATAGGGCGCGGTACGCAAACTGACCGCATTCAGTCGCTGCGGCGCCTTGATCCGGATCGAATCGCGCTCTGACGCGATATCGCAGCCTGCATCCATCAACTTGTCGACGACCGCGTCCAGATAGGCCGAAGAGGTTCCGGTCAGACGCACCTCGCCCCCTGTCACGGCAGCAGCACACAGATAAGTGCCCGTTTCGATCCGGTCCGGCATGATGCGATGCGTCGCCCCGTGCAGACGCTCGACACCACGGATGCGGATCACGTCGGTCCCCGCCCCGGAAATCCGCGCCCCCATCGCCACCAGGCAGTTCGCCAGGTCGACAATCTCCGGTTCTCGTGCAGCATTCTCGATGACCGTCTCGCCATCTGCCAGACAGGCCGCCATCATGAGGTTCTCGGTACCGGTCACGGTCACCATGTCGGTAAACAACCGGGCACCCTTGAGACGTGGCACCCTGGCGTGGACGTAGCCATGCTCGACCGCAACCTCGGCCCCCATCGCCTGCAGCCCCTTGATGTGCTGATCAACCGGCCGGGCGCCGATCGCACATCCCCCCGGCAGACTGACACGCGCCTCGCCACAACGTGCCACCAGCGGGCCCAGCACGAGGATGGACGCACGCATGGTCTTGACCATTTCATAAGGTGCGACCGGGTTGTTCAACCCGGACGCATCAAGCACGACGGTATCGCCGTCACGCTCGATTCCGACCCCCATCTGCCCCAGCAGGGCAAGCAGGGTGCCGATGTCCTTGAGCCGAGGAACGTTGGTAAAGGTGACGGGCTCGGCACTCAGCAGCGCTGCGCACAGGATGGGCAAGGCGGCATTCTTGGCGCCGGAAATTGCAACCTCACCATTCAGCCGGCAACCGCCTTCGATCAGAAGCTTGTCCATATGACTCCGCTCAGAGACCAAGCTCGATGCGGGCCTCCGCCCATTTGGCGGGCGTATAGGTCTGCAACTGCAAAGCATGGATCTCGTTGCCCATCAGCTTGCCGAGGGTTTCGTAAACAGCCTGGTGCTGACGCACCTTGAGCTTGCCGTCAAACGCGGCACTGACGACGATACCGCTGAAATGAACGCCGTCATCACCCTCGATCATGACGAACTCGCAGGGCAGCCCCGTTTCGATCAGCCGCTTGATTTCACTTGCCTGAAACATGATTGAACTCCTATCAGGCGCGCAGCTTGTAGCCCTTGGCCAGCATGGCCAGGGTGATTGCTGCGAGCACGACAAAACACCCGCCGACCACGCCGAGACTCAACCATGGCGACACATCGGATTGCCCGAAGAAACCATAGCGGAAGCCGTCGATCATGAAGAAGAACGGATTGACATGGGACACGTCCTGCCACAGTTGCGGCAAGCCATGAATAGAATAGAACACGCCGGACAACATCGTGAGCGGCATGATCAGGAAATTCTGGAACGCGGCCAACTGGTCGAACTTGTCGGCCCAGATCCCCGCAATCACGCCCAGCGAGCCCAGGATGGCACCGCCCATCACGGCAAAAGACAACACCCACAACGGATACGCCAGCTGCAGTTCGACAAAGGGGATGGACACCAGCAACACCCCCAGGCCCACAAACAACCCGCGCAGCACCGAGGCGATCACATACGCAGCATAGAACTCACGATAGGACAGCGGCGGCAGCAGCACGAAAATGATGTTGCCGGTGATCTTGCTCTGGATCAACGACGACGAACTGTTGGCAAACGCATTCTGCAACAGCGACATCATCACCAATCCGGGCACCAGGAAAGTGGTGTAAGCGATGTCGCCATAGACCGTCACGTGGCGATCGAGCACGTGCGAAAAGATCAGCAGGAACAGCACCGCATTGAGCACCGGCGCCATCACGGTCTGAAAGCTCACTTTCCAGAATCGCAGCACTTCCTTGTACAGCAGCGTACGGAAGCCCACCCAGGGCGCCTCGGCCCCCACCTCGATCCGCGGCACGCGTTCAGACACGATGCATCACCTCAATGAACACCCTCTCGAGATCCGGCTCACCCAACTGCATTTCCATGACGCCAGCCCCCGCTTCACGCAGGCGCGCAAGCACTTGCTCGACCTCGGCAAAACTGTCGAAGGCAAACTCGACCCAACCGCCATCGACCTCGACGCCGCCCAACGCCAGGGCGGCCGCCGGCTGGCCGACCTTGACCCTCAGGCTGTGGGTCGCGAAACGCCGCAGCAGGTTGTCGGTGGTATCCAGCGCCACCACCTTGCCGGCCTTCAGCATTGCGATCCGTCCACACAGGGTCTCGGCCTCTTCAAGGTAGTGCGTGGTCAGAACGATGGTATGACCGTCACGGTTGAGCTTGCGCACAAACTGCCACAGTCCCTGACGCAATTCGACATCCACACCGGCCGTCGGCTCGTCGAGCACAATGACTGGCGGACGGTGCACCAGCGCCTGCGCAACCAGCACCCGCCGCTTCATGCCGCCTGACAGCGAGCGCATGTTGGATGAAGCCTTCGCAGTCAGATCAAGGCTGGCAAGAATCTCGTCGATCCAGTCATCATTACCACGAATGCCGAAATAACCCGACTGGATGCGGAGCAACTCGCGCACGGTAAAGAAGGGATCAAAAACCAGCTCCTGTGGCACCACCCCCAGATTGCGCCGCGCATTGCGATAGTCACGCACGACATCGTGCCCCATGACCTCCAGGACACCGCCATCGGGCCGGACCAGACCGGCCAACGCCGAGATCAGCGTCGTTTTGCCCGCACCATTGGGGCCAAGCAGGCCAAAAAACTCACCTTGACCAATTTCGAGGTCGACTCCACCAAGCGCCTTCAGCGCACCATAGGACTTGGTGACGGAAGCGATCCGGATTGCGGGAACGGTCATCGGGAAACTCAGCGGGACAGCGACAGCAGATCGCTCAGATCATACAAGGCGGCAAGACTGAGCAGCCCTGCCGGCAAGGCACGCACCGTCA
Source organism: Parazoarcus communis SWub3 = DSM 12120 (assembly GCF_003226565.1). GTDB lineage: Bacteria > Pseudomonadota > Gammaproteobacteria > Burkholderiales > Rhodocyclaceae > Parazoarcus > Parazoarcus communis. The sequence goes on from NZ_QKOE01000003.1 coordinate 154,476, forward strand.
CCGCGCCACCAGACTCGCGGGTGCGACGCATCCACTCAAGCAGCAACGCCAAGGCAGCAGAGTCCGCCTCGCCGACTGCCGAAAAATCAACGACAACATCGCCAGCCGGCAGGGGTCGATTGACCCACGCCCCAACACTGCGCATGGTCAGCGCCCCTTCCAGGCGCACAACCTCGGCACCTGTTGTCGTCACTTGGCGCCCTGCGGGGTCTCGAGCGACCGGTTCTTTTCCTCGAGGGACCGAATCAGGCCATCGATGCCACCTGCACGAATCTCGTCACCAAAGCTACCGCGATAATTGGTGACCAGGCTCACCCCTGCGACCACCACATCGAACACTTTCCAGCCCTTTTCGGTCTTCTCCAGCGTGTAGTCGATGCCGATGGGCTGGGCACCGGACTGGCGTACTTCGGTCCTTACCTGAACCGTCGTATCAGCAGCCGTCTGACGGACAGGCCGGAACTCGATCACCTGATCGCGATACTGGGTCAGGGCATTGGAATACGTGCGCACCAGCAGGGTCTGGAACGCATCGACCAGACGCCCCTGCTGCTCAGGCGTGGCATTGCGCCAGTCACGCCCAACCGCCAGCATGGTCATGCGCCGGAAGTTGAAATGCGGCAGCACCTTGTCCTGCACCAAGCCAAACACACGCTGAGTGTCGCCCGCCTGAATCGCACGATCCTTCCGCACGATCTCCAGCACTTCGTTAGTGACATCGCGCACCAGCACATCAGGCGCCTTCACCTCAACATCAGCTGACGCCAGCGGCACCAGACCCAGGAACAGCGCAAAAAAACAGGACAGGACTCGTTGCATATCACATACCACCAAATCAATTCATGCCATCGGGCGAGCGACCCAACATCACCAGCTCACCCACTCCAAGCAACTCCAGCTCTTCAACAGCGACACGTGCCAGGACATCCAGCGACTCACCCACCGGCATACGATGCGCTTCGTCACCGTTGAAATCTTCATATACACGCGGCGGATTACCGTCGAAAACTTTGTAACGTCGCTGTTCGAGATAGAAATCACGGACGTAACGGTATTTATCCAGAGTCGCCTCGTTCAGCGTCTTGTCGAGTCCCAGCAAGCGCGAGCGGGTATGCGTCAGCCGGACAGCCGTCAAGGTATTGCGGGTCGGGACATGCTGGATCGACCAGACATTGTCCTCGAGCATGTCAAAGGGCAACGCGGCAGCATCGCGCAGCGTACGCGGACCGAAGAAGGGCAGCACCACATAAGCCCCTTCACCGACCCCCCAGGCGCCCAGCGTCTGGCCGAAATCTTCGTCGTGCTTGGGCAAACCGGCCTCCGATGCAATATCGAGGATGCCAGCGAATCCCAAAGTGGTATTGACCAGGAAGCGCATGACGTCACTGATTGCGTCGGCCACCTTGCCCTGCAGCAGGTTATTCATCGCAATCCAGGGATCGCCAAGATTGCCAAAAACGTTACCGATGCCCGTCCGTACCGGAGAAGGCAGCACGGCTTCATACGCCTGTGCTGCCGGCCGGATCACTGCCTTGTCAACGCCCTCGTTGAACGAGAACATCGCCCGGTTGTAGCCCTCGAGCGGATCCTGTGGATTTCCGGTACTCGCACAGCCGGCGACCAGCACCAGCATGCCTGCAACTACCCAGTTGCGAGCACCCGAACACAGGCGATCAAATCTGGAATTCAACATCAACCCCTTTGGCGATTCGTGCCCACTCATTGCTGAACCGGCGTTTCAGCCGCCTTGTTGAACATGAACTGACCGATCAGCTTCTCCAGCACCACAGCCGACTGGGTAATCTGGATACGGTCACCCTGCTTGAGTTCATCCACATCCGCCCCAGGCTCGAGTCCGACATACTGCTCGCCCAGCAGACCGGATGTCAGGATGGTCGCGATCGTATCGCGCGGAAATGCATATCGTGTATCCAGATCGAGCCGGACGACGGCTCGATAGGTTTCCGCATCGAAGCGGATATCCGCAACACGCCCCACCAGCACGCCGGCACTCTTGACCGGTGCACGCACCTTGAGCCCGCCGATGTTGTCGAATGGCGCCTCGACGGAATAGAGCTGCGCCCCATTGAGGCCCGTGAAGTTTCCGACCTTCATGGCCAGAAAGATCAGCGCTGCGCAACCCAGCGCCACAAATACACCTACCCACAGGTCGAGCGTCGTACGGCTCATCATTGACCCCGGAACATGAAAGAAGTCAGAACAAAATCAAGCGCCAGGATGGCCAGCGCCGAACTCACGACCGTGCGGGTGATTGCCCGCGACACACCTTCGGCCGTCGGTACGCAGTCGTAACCCTCGAACACGGCGATCAGCGACACCGCCACTCCGAAGACCACAGACTTGATCACACCGTTCAACACGTCGTTACGAAAATCCACCGCAGCCTGCATCTGCGACCAGAACGCACCATCGTCTACGCCGATGAACACCACACCGATCAACCAGCCACCGAACACCCCCATGGCCGAGAACATCGCCGCCAGCAAAGGCATTGACAACACCCCCCCCCAGAATCGAGGCGCCACCACGCGCGCAATGGGATTGACTGCCATCATGTCCATCGCCTTGAGCTGCTCGGTGGTCTTCATCAGACCGATCTCGGCAGTGACCGCCGACCCAGCCCGGCTGGCAAACAACAACCCCGCCACCACCGGCCCGAGCTCCCGCACCAACGACAGCGCCACCAACACGCCCAGCGCGTCACTGGAACCATAGCGCTGCAAGGTTTCATAACCCTGCAGGCCCAGCACGAGCCCGACGAAAAGACCTGAGACCAGGATGATCAGCAAGGACAAGACCCCGCTGAAGTAGATCTCCCGGATGGTCAGGTGCAGACGCCGGAACGACTGCCCCGAATACCACAGGATCATCAGCAGGAAGCGAGTGGCAAAACCAAGCCGCCAGACTCCGTTGATGGTCATTGCACCCAGTTGCCGCAGTACCCTCGTCACCCCATTCATGCGCCGCCACCTTCGAGCAGGGACGCCATCGGTGCCGCCGGATAGTGGAACGGCACCGGACCGTCCGCTTCGGCATGGACAAACTGATGAACGAAGGGGTCGGAAGAGGCCCGGATCTCATCCGGCGTACCCTGGGCAACAATCCGGCCCTCGGACACGAAATACACGTAATCAACAATCTCGAGTGACTCATGTACATCATGGGTGACCATGATCGTACTGGCGCCCAACGCATCATTCAGGCGGCGGATCAGCTGTCCGATGATCCCGAGCGAGATCGGATCCAGCCCGGCGAAAGGCTCGTCATACAGCACCAGCATCGGATCAAGCGCCACTGCCCTGGCAAGCGCCACTCGCCGGGCCATGCCACCGGACAGCTCGGCGGGCATCAAGGCGGCCGCACCACGCAGACCGACCGCCTGCAACTTCATCAGTACCAGATCACGCACCAGACTTGCAGGCAGATCGGTGTGCTCGCGCAACGGAAACGCCACGTTGTCGAACACACTCATGTCGGTAAACAAGGCACCGAACTGGAACAACATGCCCATGCGGCGACGCATCGCATACAAGGCGTCGGCCCCCATTTCTCCCACGTCCCGCCCGTCGACCTCCACCCTGCCGGATGAAGCCCGGATCTGCCCTCCGATCAGGCGCAACAGCGTGGTCTTGCCACAACCACTGCCACCCATGATGGCCACCACCTGCCCACGACGAACGGTCAGATCGATGCCACGCAGCACCTCCCGCTCGCCATAGGCAAAGCGGACATCGCGCATACGGACAAGAAGGGCTTCGGCTGACACGGCAGAACAGTCCAGGCAGGTGACACGTGATCAAAGGCCGGGAGTTTATCAGAGTCAGGCTCACTTCCCCCGCCATCAGGGCCACGTTTTGAAAGCAAACAATAGCGGGAAGACCCAAGTGCCGACGCCATGGGACAACTACCGGGCAGCGTACCCAGGAATTGACTCGACCGAGACAAAATGTAAAATGAATATGCATTCAACATCAATCAGACAATGCATATACGTACCGTCGCTACCTGTTGCTTCCTGATGGCACTCGCCGGGTGTGCGCAACTGCCTCCAGCCGGGCCACCCGATCAGGCCACGCATGACACGCCGGAGTCTTCCGGCGAGCATCCGCCAGCAGCAGCCTTGCCCCCAAGCACCGCCGGGCAGCCGCCTCCCGCACCCCCAAGCCCCGGATACTCGCTCTCGGTCAACCGCATCTCCGTCGAACAGTTGTTGATTGCGATCGCTCGCGACGCGGACCTCGACCTCGACGTACACCCTGGCGTCACCGGCGTCGTCACGCTCAACGCCATCGACGAACCGCTGCCACGCCTGCTCGACCGCATCGCGCGACAGACCGGTCTCCGCTTCGAGCTCGACGGCCACCGACTGGCGGTCATGCCAGACACCCCGGTGCTTCGCAGCTACCGCATTGACTACGTCAACCTGAGTCGCGCAATGAAGGGCGAAGTTGCGACAAGCACCCAGATCTCCACCAGTTCGAGCGCGCTGGGCGATGCCCGCCACAACGACGGCGGCAATGCATCGCTGACCAAGATCGAAACCCTGTCCGCAAACCGCTTCTGGGAAACCCTTGAAACCAACATCCGCACCCTGTTGAAGGAACATGAGCGCTTCATCCAGCGTCGCCATTGCGATGACATGCGCCGCAGCGCCGAGTCCGCCGACGCCCAGGCAACGCCTTCGTGTGAGGACGCCGTCGAAGCCGACTTCATCGTCAGCAACCGCGAAACCGGTACGCTGATGATCCGCGCCACTTCTGCCCAGCACACGCGCATCGCCGAGTTTCTCGACCTGGTTCAGGCCGCCGCACACCGTCAGGTCACGATTGAAGCCACCATTGTCGAAATCACCCTGGCAGACGGGTACAAGCAAGGCATAGACTGGAACCGCCTCAACTCGCCCAACGCCAGCCTCCGGCCGCGAGGCGCCGACACGGATGCCAGTGCGCTGTCGCCGACCATTACCTATCTGTCAAGCCTGCTCGACATCAAACTCGACCTGCTGGAGTCCTTCGGCACCGTCAAGGTCTTGTCCAGTCCCCGCCTTTCAGTCCTGAACAACCAGACCGCCATGCTCAAGGTGGTCGAAGAAGTGGTCTACTTCCTCGTCGACGCATCAACCACCACGTACGACGACAGCAGCCGCGAGAAGATCACCGCCACCACAACGCCACAGTCGGTGTCGGTCGGCATGGTGATGGCGCTGACACCCCAGATCGGCGCGGACGGTCACATCACCCTGAACGTACGCCCCACGATTTCATCAATCTCCGGCTTTCGAGACGATCCCAACCCTTCACTGGGTGCAATCCCCAACCGGGTCCCCCAGATCCGTACCCGCGAGATCGAATCGGTGCTGCGTCTCGCCGATGGTGAAGTCGCCATCCTCGGTGGGCTGATGGAAGACAAGATCGACTACGACACCGGCCGAATCCCGCTGTTCGGTGCCATTCCGGTACTCGGCGAACTGTTCACCCGCCGTGACAACTCCGTCCGGCGGACCGAACTGGCGATCTTCCTGCGGCCCCGCATCGTCGCCCGCGATGCGCCACCCCACCCGGTCGCCCGGCACCGGCACGCCTTGCCCACAGGCGACACGTTCCATCTCGACTCGGCACCCGGTACGCGAAACTTCCCCGGCCGACTGATCATTCGCGAGGCACGTTAACGCCATGAGCACACTCGCGATCAATGCCACCACCAGCAGGCCTCACGACCGCCGACCGCTGGGCGAGACCCTGCTGCAGACCGGACTGATCGGAGACGATCAGCTACGCACAGCCCTGCTCGAGCAAACGCTCCGCCCACGACCACTGGGCCGTATCCTGGTCGAACTGGGCTTCATCTCCGATGCAACATTGCGCGACACCCTCTCGGCCCGGCTGGGACAGCGCACGATAGACCTTCAACGTACGGTCATCGACACCGCCGCACTGGCCAGCGTACCCGAGACGCTGGCACGCACGCACGCGATCATCCCCCTGCACGTCGACCAGGCCCTCAAACAAGCCGTCATTGCCAGCGGTGAAGCCCACGACCTCATCGCCATCGACGCCCTTCAGCGTCAGTTGGGCGCGGATTACCGCATCGAGATCCGGCTGGCGTCAGAGCCGGAGATCCGGCAGGCCATCGATCAGCACTATGGCCACACCCTGCAGATCGACGACATCCTGCATGAGATCGAAACCGGCAGCAGCGACAGCCGAAGCCCCGCCAGTGCAATGGACAAGCCGGAGTACCCGGTCGTGCGCCTGATCGACGCGCTGCTGGCCGATGCGGTCAAACAGGGCGCCTCCGACCTGCATTTCGAGCCCGAAGCCGGCTTCCTGCGCATCCGTTATCGCATCGACGGACTGCTGCGCCAGATCCGTGTCCTGCACCACAGCTACTGGCCCGCGATGGCGATCCGCATCAAGATCCTGGCAGGGTTGAACATTGCCGAAAACCGCTCACCCCAGGATGGCCGCATGGCGTTGAACCTTGCCGGTCGCCCCATCGACTTCCGCGTCTCCGTCCATCCCACCCTGCATGGCGAGAACATCGTCCTGCGCATCCTCGACCGGCACAAGGGCATCGTCGATCTCGACACACTAGGCCTCACTGCCAGCCAGCTCGCGCACATCGGACGCATGACCCGACGGCCGGAAGGGCTCACCCTGATCACCGGACCGACCGGCAGCGGAAAGACCACCACGCTCTATGCGCTGCTCCGCCAACTGGACCACGAGCATGTCAACATCATGACACTGGAGGATCCGGTGGAGTACCCGATGCCACGGGTCAGGCAGACCTCGATGGGCGAGACTGCACGCATCGATTTCGCCAGCGGGGTGCGGGCGATGTTGCGCCAGGACCCGGACATCATCCTGATCGGCGAAATCCGCGACAGCGAAACAGCCGAGATGGCACTGCGTGCAGCAATGACCGGTCACCAGGTGTTCTCGACACTGCACACCCGGTCGGCAATCGGCGCCATCGCCCGCCTGCTCGATCTTGGCCTTCATCCCGACATCCTCGCCAGCAACCTGTCTGGCGTGATCGGCCAGCGGCTGATCAGGCGACTGTGCCCCGACTGCTGCAGTTCGAGCCCACCAACCGATCAGGAACGCGCCCTCTTCGCCCAGTTTGGCATCGCCGCCAGCGAGCATGTACTGGCACGGGCCAGGGGCTGCGCACGCTGTGGCGGCTCCGGCTTTCGCGGACGCCTCGCCTTGCTCGAGACCCTGACGCTCTCCGACACGCTGGAAGCCCTGATCGCGACACGTGCCAGCGCAGGCGAACTGAACCATCATGCCCGCACCGAGGGCTTCATCACCCTGGCGGAAGACGGACTGCGCCGTGTCATGGAGGGCGTCACCACACTCGATGAGGTCGGGCGCGTCGTTGATCTCACGCGACCAGGGGCGGCGCCGCGATGACTTTGCACCGCTATCGCGCCATCGACCAGCAGGGCCGTCTGGTACGAGGCAACATCGACGCCGCTGGCCCTGTCGAACTGGAGGCCCGGCTTGCGCGACGCGGGCTGGAGTTGATCGACAGCCAGCCAGTGTGGTTCGCCCGCTTCGCCTTGAGCCACACCGCGCCACCGCGACGTGAGCTGATTCAGTTCTGCTTTCATCTGGAGCAACTGCTCGATGCTGGCATCCCGATGCTCGACGGCCTGCAGGATCTGCGCGACGCCACCCGCCATCCACGCATGCGCGAGATCGTCACTACGCTACGGGAGGACATCGAGAACGGTGTGCCACTCTCGGTCGCCGCTGAAGCGCATCCGCAAGCCTTCGACGCCATTGCCTGCAGCCTGCTGCATGCTGGCGAGCAGACTGGCGAACTCGCACCCATGCTGCGCCAGTTGGCCGAGACTCTGATCCGCGAGGACGAACTCTCGGCACATGCGCGCAAGCTTGCCATCTACCCGGCCATCGTACTAAGTGTGCTGGTGACAGCCGTCGTCATCGCGCTGACCTTCGTTGTTCCCGAGTTGGCGCAGCTGTTCCGCAGTACCGGCCAGTCCCTGCCCCTGCAGACCCAGCTACTGATAGACGCCTCCAATGGCCTGCGCGAATACGGCTTGCTCAGCATGCCTGTCCTCGCCGCACTGTGTGCGGCCGTCGCCCTGGCAACGCAACGGTCTGATGCCTTTGCCCAGCGCATCGACCACATCCGCCTGCAGTTGCCGATCATTGGTCCGATCGCTCACAAGATCGCAATCGCCCGCATTACACGGCTGTTCTCAATGCTCTACCGATCCGGCATCACCGTACTCGACGCGCTACGCAACACCGAGCACATGACTCGCAACCGCGTTGTCCGCAACAGTCTGAAGTTGGCATCGGTACGCATTGGATCCGGCAGCAGCATCTCGGCAGCCTTCGATGAGTCAGGCATCTTCCCCAGCCTGGTCATCCGCATGCTGCGCGTCGGCGAGCAGACCGGCGCCCTCGACGATGCGCTGGACAAAGTCGTTTATTTCTATGAACGCGATGTCCGGGAATCGATCGAGCGCCTGCAGGCCAGCGCCGAACCGGCACTCACCCTGGCACTGGGGCTGGTGATGCTATGGATCATCTTCGCCGTGCTCGGCCCGATCTACGACATCCTGACTCAACTCCCGGTGTAGGCAAGCCATGACTGCCCACATCCTGATCATCGTCGACGACAACGGCTTCGAAGTCTGGCAACGCCAGCGTCGCAACATCTGCCTGCGCTTACAGACGGACGGACATGCCGAACCTGCCCAACAGGCACTGGAAAGCTGGATCAAGCAGCACGCCACCCATCTCCCGTGCGCAATCCTGATCGAAAACGCCGATGAACGCCTTGTCCTCGACCACCTGCCACGTTGTGGCCGCAACGACCGTCTGACCCTGCTAGCACGCCGGCTCGCACAACAGTTTCCGGCAACCCCCTACGTCACCCACTTTCCCCAGCCTTCACCCCACGACCCCACGAACCGCGAGACCATCCTGCTCGCCGGCCTTGGCACCACTGATGTGCTGGCCGCCCTGATCGCAATCATCGATCGCTTTAACCTGCCCATCGCCCGCATCGTCACCCCAACCCTGTTGCTGCAGACCCCGTCACTTCGCACCGCCAACCCGGAGCAGCACGAGTTGTTGCTGTGCTTCGATGGTGCAGCGATGCAGATCGTGCTGACCTCCCACGGCGCCCTGCGCTTCACCCGTCAATCCCGAGGACGTGCCACCCTTCTGGCCGACAGCCTTCCCGACCACGTTCAGACGCTGGCCCAGACCTGCGCCTATCTGGTCGGACAGCGCTTGCTGGACACCCGGCAGGCCCCGCGGGCCAGGGTAATTGCCGCAACCAAGGATCACACGACCCTGGCAGCCCTTGCCGATGCCGGCATCGAGATCACGCTCGTCAATCCTCGATCATTGATGCGCCCGCTCCCGGCGCTTGCTCCCGACGCGGCCCAAAGCGAAACACGCGCACTGATGGTGCAATTGCTGGCCGAACATTCCAAGACCGGCTATCTGCCAGGCGCTCTCCGCCACCGCTACCCACTCTGGCGCAGCGCACGGCTCGCGATCGCCGCCGGAACAATCAGCTTGATCGCGGCGACCGGTCTCAGCGCGGCACGCCTGGCCGACGCCAACCTGCAGGCCAGCCAGTCGGCCCAACTGGAAACACGGATCGACGACACGCATCGTCAAGTGGCTGCACTGACCGAAGCCGAACAACGCAACACCGTTCCCTCACACGCGACGATTGCACTGGCACGCGCACTGCACGAACACCAGCAGCTTGAGATCTCATCCGGATCGGTCATGCATCACCTGTCCATGCTGCTCGCCGATGCCCCCTCGCTACGTCTGCAACGCCTGGCCTGGCACCCCACCGCAACAGAAACCGCGACAAGGTCATCGCCCCCCCCGCTACCGACGGACATCACCGTTTACGCCAGCATCCGAGCGGAAGATACGGCCGAAGCAGCAACCTCGGCACTCGAAGCGGCCATAGCCCGATGGCAGGCTCGATCAGGCCACCAACTCGACTGGCAGTGGCAGCCCAGCGGCGCAAAAGCGCTCACCGTGCCCACGAACATGCCCGTGCTTGACATCAAACTCACGATCGCACGGGACATGCTGACTCAGCCCACAGACAAGGTGCAGCCATGATCCTGCCAGGCAAGCCGGGCTGGCAGCTTCGACGCTTCAGCCTCAGTCTGATGACTGGCCTGCTTGCATTGTGCCTGCTGTACGCAAGCGACCAGTACCTCGATCAATCCTCCCGACGCCTGCGTGCTGCACAAGCCAGCCTGCTCGAAACACAACGGCAACTGGACGCTCTGCGTCGGCTCCAGCAAGAAGCATTGGCCGCCCGCGCAGACCTGGCCGACCTGCTGGCGGGCGCCCCTCGATCAACGGAAACCGACTGGCGCACGCCCTTCCGACACCTTCGCGACCTGCCACTGATCCTGCATCACCAACTCGAAAGCAGTCCACCCCGGACACAGCACGTCGACGACGGCATGACGCTGCAGTTGCGCGATCTCACCCTGCACCTGGACCTTGTACATGAAGGCGGACTACTGGCTGTCGCTGAATCCCTGTCCGTCCCTGCCGGCGCCCGCCTCCTTCCGCGCGGCTGCCAGGTGGAAAAGCCCCCGACCATTGTCCACGCAGCAGTGCAAGCCCACTGCCAGTTTCGCTGGATCACTGTCACCTTCAACGCAACGCCTACACCATGAAGCCCATTACCCACGCAACGCTACTTGCGCTCGTCATATCGTGCGCCGGCACACAGGCCTTCGCAACAGAGCGCCGGCTGGGCACCCTGTTTCACACCGCGACAGAGCGCGAGGCGCTTGCACACCGCGCCTTGAAGGTCGAAGCGCAATCCCCCGCCGAGCCACCCGTCCCGCACGACCTCCCCCCATTCCGCCTTGACGGCGTGCTGTGGAAAGACTCGCGTCCAGTCATGCTATGGGTAGATCGACAGCCGTTCTCCAGCGCGGCATCGCTCGGCGCGACCGTCAAGCTCCCCACTGACTGGCAGATCCACCTCGCGCCCGGTCACATCCGACTGATCGACGCCGCCGGGCAGACATCGCGACTTCATGCGGGCGAGCACTGGCCCCTGGCCTCCCCAGCCTTTCAGCTTGAGCGCAGCACGGCCAAAGCAAGATGAAAGTCCGGCACCTGCAAGGCGGCGCCATGCTCGCCGCCCTGACCTTGCTCCTGCTGATCGGCAGCCTGGCCGCATTGCTCGGTCTCGACGATCCTGGCATCCGCGCAGTCAGCCGTGCACAGATCCGTAGTGTCGAGGCCCTCGCCCAGGCACGTAGCGCACTCATCGGCTACGCGGTCAGCTATGCAGAATCACACCCCGGGCAAGGCAGCGGCTACCTGCCTTGCCCGGACAGCGCGAACACGGGCTCCGCCACCATTGGGGCCTGCTTCGCACGCGACGACGGCGCCCTGGGGCGTTTGCCCTACCGCACCCTGGGGCTGGCCGACCTGCGCGACGGTTGGGGCGACTGCCTTTGGTATGCCGTGGGCGGTAGCGTCAAGAACAACCCCAAGCCACAGGTGCTCAACTGGGATAGTCCGGACCCATTCACCCTGGTCGACATCCATGGCAACACGCTCGCCGGAGCAGACGCTGCAGCCGCCATCCTGTTCGCACCAGGCCGGCCCCTCGATGGACAGAGCCGCCCATCAGGCACTGGCAGCCGCTGCCCGGGCAGCCCGGATGCCGGCAACGACCTGCCCCATTTCCTCGACGGCAACTACGCTGCTCACCTGACCAGCGCACCGGTGTTCATCCAGGGCCTGCCGTCGCACCCTGGCAACAACGACGTCCTCGCCTGGATCACGATTGACGACATCTTCGCCGCGATGCGCAAGCGCAGCGACTTTGCCACACAGATCGACGCGGTCATCGACCGCGCCGCGCAAGCCCTGGCCCTGCGCCTGGACAATGTCGGCTTTCTCGACGCTCATGTCACGCTTGAAGCGGGCAACCGGGCCAGTGGCCCGCTACCCGATGCAGCCGCACTCGGCATCCCTTCGCCTTATGCGGATCCGCATGACAACTGGCGCGACCAGTTCCGTTTTGTCGCCTGCAAGGACGGCAGCACCTGCTTGATAGCAGACCTGGCAGACAGCGCGGCAACACCGGCCCAAGCGGTACAGACGACGTGTCGCGCCCTGCTGCTGTTCGGCGGAGAACGCATCCGTACCGGGCCGCTGCAGCAGTCGCGCACAACCGCAGCCGAGCGTGCTGACCCGATGCAGTACCTGGAGCCACCCAATGTGGACAGCCTGCTGTCAGCCACCGGCGGATTTGCGGGTTACCGGCACTTCTCCATACCCGACCCCCTGCAGCCCTCGACTGCGGACGTGATCCGCTGCCTGCCATGACCCTAGCACCGCTCACACCGTATTGCAGCGGAAAACGCGACCAGGGTTTCACGCTGGCCGAAATGGCCATCGTCCTGCTCATTCTCGGCCTGCTCGCCAGCAGCCTGCTCCCTCCGTTGAGCGCGCGGATGGACGAGCGCGGCCGTCAAACCACCGCGGCCCGGCTGCAGGACATTGAGCACGCACTGATCGGTTTTGCCATCCTGCACGGCCGGCTACCCTGCCCCAGCACCGAAGCCGATCCGGCCAGCGCGCATTACGGCCTCGAGCAGACCCCACCCTGCAACCACGCCCAACCGGGCTTTCTCCCATGGCGCACACTGGGACTCACCGCGGTAGACGCCTGGGGACAGCCTCGATCGAACGTATCCGACTCCTGGGATGGGCACTGGCGCTACCGACCGGATCCGGGTCTGAGCGACAGCACGATCACTGCTGCGTCCGCCACCCAATCCAACATTCAGATCCGCGACCACGCCGGCAACGCAATCACCACACTCAGCGCTTCACGTGCTGCTGCGGTGGTGTTCTCGATGGGCGCCAACCGCCAGCCCGACGGACTCAACGCCACCCACAGCCCTAACGTCCCCACCTTCCAGGCGGGTGAGACCACCCCGGTGTTCGACGATCAAGTGCTGTGGATCGGCCTGCCCTTGCTGATCTCGCGGCTGGCCCAGGCCGGCCGACTATGACATTCCCCACTCATCCACCCACGCAAGACAAGGAGCGTATCCATGCAGTCGAAATCCCGCAGCGCAGGCTTCACCCTGGTCGAGATCGCCATCGTACTGGTCATCGTCGGCCTGTTGATGGGCGGGGTCCTCAAAGGCCAGGAATTGATCAATAGCGCCAAGGTCAAGAATCTTGCCCAGGACTTCCGCACCATTCCGCTATACATCTACGGCTATCAGGACAAATACCGCGCACTCCCTGGTGACGACCTCAGGGCACAGACACATTTGTGTACAACGGCCGCTTGCACCGCGAACGGCGATGGCAACGGACAGATCGGTGGCAGCTGGGACGATACGGTCACCGCGACCCCCAGTGAGGCCGTCCTGTTCTGGCAGCACATCCGCCTTGCCCGGCTGGCCAGCGGCGCGACGGCAACCACCGATGCCAGCTATCTGCCGGTCAACAGCGAGGGCGGGCGCATCGGGGTGCAGAGCGGGGGCGCGGCGGCACCGCTGGGCGTACAAGGTAGCCACGTCGTGTGCTCGGCCGCGATTCAGGGCAAATACATCCGTCAGCTTGATACCGCGCTCGACGACGGCAGCCCGGAAACGGGTAGCTTGCGGGCCGGCTCGTCGGTCAATGGCACGCTGACTGCCGTCAGCGCAGCCAATCCGCTGGACGACTCGACACCCTATGTCGTGTGCATGGGCATCTGAACTGGCGGGCACGACACGATTTGAGGATCGGGACGTCCTCCGGCCCGCCCTGGCAACAACCCGCCCGTCAAGACCCTCGCAACAAGCGCTGCTCGGCCAGATCCAGCCCGGAAGGCAGGCCAAGCAGCACCACGACATCCCCCTCCATGAAACGGGTTTCGCTGCCAGGCGACAAGCCTCGGATACCACGGCGGCGCACGGCTGAAACACTCACTGCAATCTCGTCGAGGTTCAACTCCGCGATCGAACATCCGATTGCCGCGGCACCCACCGGCAAGGTCACCGAATGCAGGCGAGCCTGACTCGAATCCGGCTCACCGATGTCGGTTGCGCCATGAAAGAAGCCACGCATCAGTGCATAGCGCTGGTGACGGATGTCGCGGATCCGTCGCACAACACGATTGAGCGGCACACCAATCAGTGCAAGCGCATGCGAGGCCAGCATGATGCTGCCTTCGAACGCTTCGGGCACCACTTCGGCCGCACCACCTTGCGACAGCTTTTCCATGTCGGCCTCATCGGTCGCCCTGACCACAACCGGCAGATCCGGACGCAAGGCATGCACATGGTGCATCACCCGCAGGGCCGCCTCGACCTCGGCAAAGGAAATGACCACCGCACTGGCGCGCATGATGCCTGCCGCCATCAGGGTCTCACGCCGTGCCGCATCTCCGTAGACCACGGTGTCCCCAGCAGCCCCGGCCTCACGTACACGTTCCGGATCCAGGTCCAGCGCCACATAGCTGACGTTTTCCTGCTCCATGAAGCGCGCCATATACTGGCCGCTGCGTCCGTAACCGCACACAATGATGTGCTTGTCATTGGTCAGCGACTGCGCAGCCACCCGGGTCAGCTCCATCGAGCGCATCAGCCACTCGGATGCCACGAAACGCATCACCAGCTTGTCACTGATCTGCACGATCAGCGGTGCAAGCAGCATCGACAATACCAGGGCCGCAACCGTCGTCTGCATCAGGGGGTGAGGCATCAGTTCCAGACTGACCACCTGCGACAGCAACACAAAACCGAACTCACCGCCCGCACACAACCAGAGCCCGGAGCGCATCGCTGTGCCGGGCGGCGACCCAAAGGCGCGCGAGGCCGCAAATACGATCCCGAACTTCAGCGCCAGCAGGGCCACCACCAATCCGATCACCGCGGGCAGATTGTTCAGAATGGCGATCACGTCCAGGAACATGCCGACGGTGACAAAAAACAGACCGAGCAGTACATCGCGAAAAGGCTTGATATCCTCCTCGACCTGGTAGCGGTACTCGGTCTCGGAGATCAGCATGCCGGCGAGAAAAGCCCCCAGCGCCAACGACAAGCCCACCCGCTCCGACAGCCAGGCCAAGCCCAGCGTGATCAACAGTACGTTGAGCATGAACAACTCACCCGAGCGCCGCTTGGCCACCACGGTAAACCACCAGCGCATCAGTTTCTGGCCGAACACCAGCACCAATGCCAGCAACACCACCACTTTCAGCGCAGCAAGCCCGAGCGTGAACATCAACTCCTCGGCCGGCCGAGACAGCGCCGGCAACAGGATCAGCAGGGGCACCACTGCAATATCCTGGAACAGCAGCACCCCGATCGTCTCGCGTCCATGGCGGCTGTCGAGTTCCAGCCGGTCACTCAGCAACTTGGACAGGATGGCGGTGGACGACATTGCCAAGGTACCACCCAGCGCAAAGCTCGCCACCCAGCCCAGTCCAAACAGACGGCCCATCAGGGTGGTCAGCACAATGCAGGCCAACACCTGAACGGCCCCCAGCCCGAACACGATGCGTTTCATCGCGAACAAGCGTGGCAGGGAAAACTCCAGCCCGATCGAGAACATCAGGAAAACGACGCCGAATTCGGCCAGGTGGCTTGCACCGGCCGACTCGTGAACAAGATTCAGCGCGTGAGGCCCAACCACCGCACCGACAACGAGATAGCCCAGCACTGGCGGCAGATTGATGCTGCGAAAGACAGCCACAAGCACGACCGCAGCGGCCAGCAGCAACAGGACGACTTCCAGGGTGTTCAGCATCGGTTCCCGGCGCAGAGACGGAGAGCACCCGGCCCCGGAGACAGACGCGAGTGAGTTACAATCGAAACCTTCCACGGCACCCAGCCACGCCGGCGTACCCAGTGGATAGCGATTTCCGTCAGTTTAACCGCTTGCCCCCATGAACCCAATTGCTCCCGACGCCGCTGCACTTGCCCGCGCCACCTCGCTTGGCCGCCGGGTCATCGAAATCGAAGCGGCGGCGGTCGCAGCGCTGGCCGATCGTCTCGGGCCGGATTTCGAACGCGCCATTGCGCTGATCCTGCAACGCAAGGGCCGGGTCATCGTGTCCGGCATCGGCAAATCCGGGCACATCGCACGCAAGCTCGCCGCCACGCTGGCCAGTACCGGCACACCCGCCTATTTCGTGCATGCGGCCGAAGCTGCCCATGGCGACCTCGGCATGATCACGGCAGAAGACGTCGTCATCGCCCTGTCCAACTCGGGTGCCAGCGAGGAGCTGCTGATGATCGTTCCTCAGGTCAAGCGCCGTGGCGCTACCCTGATCGCCATGACCGGCCGCCCGGACTCGCCACTGGCACGCGAAGCCGACGTTCACCTCGACGCGGCAGTCGCCGAGGAAGCTTGCCCGCTCAACCTGGCCCCGACAGCCAGCACCACCGCAGCACTCGCACTGGGCGACGCGTTGGCGGTTGCCTTGCTGGATGCCCGCGGCTTTGGCGCAGAAGACTTCGCCCGCTCGCATCCGGGCGGCAGCCTCGGACGCCGATTGCTGACCCACGTCCGCGACGTCATGCGCCCGCCCGAACGGGTACCGCAATTGTCCGAACATGCAGCGCTGACTGAAACCCTGCTGGCCATGACGCAAGGCGGCATGGGCATGGCCGCCATCATCGCGGCGGACGGCACCCCGCTGGGCATCTTCACCGACGGCGACCTGCGTCGCGCCCTCGAACGCGGCATTGACGTCCGCCAGGCCGGCCTGAACGAAGTCATCACCCGTAACCCGCGCTCAATCAGCCCGGATGCGCTGGCGGTCGAAGCCGCTGAAATGATGGAGCGGCTGCGCATCAGCCAGTTGCTTGTCGTCAACAGCGCCGGAAAACTCGCGGGTGCGCTGACCACACATGACCTGATGCAGGCCCGGGTAATCTGAATCCATGCGCGCCAGTTACCGACTCTATCCGCTGATTGCACTCGGACTGCTCGCCGGCGCATCGATCTGGCTCGAGCGTCTGAGCCGCGTCGACGAAACCCGCCCCGCTGCGGTCAGTAGCGACACCCCCGACTTCATTGCTGAAAACACACGTATCGTGGGCTTTGGTCAGGACGGCGAGCAGCGCTATGCGCTGGTCGCCAACCGCCTTACCCACCTGCCAGCCAGCGATCGCACGATGGTCGATGCCCCGAGGCTGGAACTCGATAACCAGGGCAGACGACTGACCATACATGCCACCTCGGGCGAGGTCGCCTCCGGCGCCGAACGCGTCGACTTCCGCGGTGATGTCGTGGCCTGGCGCGCTGCCGCCCCAGGAGGCGCGGAAATGACCTTCCGCTCCGAACACCTCACTGTGTGGCCGGACGACCATCGCGCAGAAACCCAGCAAGCACTCAAGCTCACCCAGGGCGCCACCACGGCAGAAGCCCTCGGCATGCGTGCAGACAATCTGTTCGGCACGCTGGACCTCGTCGGTCAGGCCCGGGTGCAGATCCCTCGCCGCCAAGGAAGCAAGTCATGAATTACACCCTGCCCTCGATCCTTTTGATCGCGGCCACACTCGCTTCGCCCGCACTCGCCGAGCGTGCCGACCGCGACAAGCCAGTCGATATCGAAGCCAACCGCGTCACGGTTGACGACCGGAACAAGGTCCACATCTTTGAAGGCGACGTCGTATTGACCCAGGGCACGCTGATGATCAAGGGTGACAAACTCGTCGTCACCCAGGGCGCAGATGGCTTCCAGACCGGGGTCGCCACGGCATCTGGCGGACGTCTGGCTTCGTTCCGCCAGAGACGCGAGGGAAGTACCGAGTATGTGGACGGCGAAGCGGAACGTATCGAGTACGACAGCCGGGCGGAGAAGGCTAGACTGTTCAACCGCGCCCACGTCCGCAGTGGCGGAGACGAAGTTCGCGGCCACTACATCGAATACGATTCCGTCAGCGAGAACTACCTCGTCACCAACGCCCCTGGCAGCACACCCGAAAGCAGCACGGGCGGCCGGGTACGCGCAACGATTCAACCCAAGGGCGACAACAAGCCCTGACAGGGCGTACCCCGCGCGCGCGGATGCGCTGACCCCGGCACGCCCGGACATGATCCGGCGAGCGCCTGGCAGGCATTCCGGTCGCACGCGTCGGCCTCAGCCCGATTCAGACCGGTGGCGCCAGATCGCCTCCGGATAACAAGCGCAAGCAAGG
Organism: Parazoarcus communis SWub3 = DSM 12120; assembly: GCF_003226565.1. GTDB lineage: Bacteria > Pseudomonadota > Gammaproteobacteria > Burkholderiales > Rhodocyclaceae > Parazoarcus > Parazoarcus communis. The sequence continues at coordinate 172,708 of NZ_QKOE01000003.1, forward strand.
AGAAAGCATGTCTTACGAACTGATCCTGGTCGAAACCCGCGGCCGCGTCGGCATGATCACGCTGAACCGTCCGAAGGCGCTCAACGCGCTCAACGACAACCTGGTTGACGAAATCGGCAAGGCCCTCGATGGTTTCGAGGCCGACGAGAACATCGGCGCCATCCTCATCACGGGCTCCGAGAAGGCCTTTGCAGCCGGCGCCGACATCGGCGCCATGGCCACCTTCTCCTACATGGACGCCTACAAAGGCGACTACATCACCCGCAACTGGGAGCGGGTGAAAACCTGCCGCAAGCCGGTGATCGCCGCAGTGGCGGGCTTTGCCCTGGGTGGCGGCTGCGAGTTGGCGATGATGTGCGACATCATCATCGCCGCCGACACGGCCAAGTTCGGCCAGCCCGAAATCAAGCTCGGCATCCTGCCCGGCGCCGGCGGCACCCAGCGTCTGCCACGGGCCGTGGGCAAGGCCAAGGCCATGGACATGTGCCTGACCGCGCGCTTCATGGATGCGGTGGAGGCCGAGCGCGCCGGACTGGTATCCCGTGTCGTACCTGCAGACAAACTGGTCGATGAAGCGCTGGGGGCCGCAGAAGCCATTGCCAGCTATTCGCTACCGGTCGTGATGATGATCAAGGAATCGATCAATCGCTCGTTCGAAAGCAGCCTCAATGAAGGTCTGTTGTTCGAACGTCGCGTATTTCATTCTGCGTTCGCGCTGAAGGACCAGAAAGAAGGCATGGCGGCCTTTGTCGAGAAGCGCAAGCCCTCCTTCGATCACGAATAAGCCTGTTACCACGCGGCCAGCCTGAGCTGGCCGGCATCGAGCCCCCTCGGCCCCCGCGGCAAGGGGGCTTTTTCACGTCTGTGCAACACAGCCGATGCATGCTGCCAACACCGCTGGAAAGCACCTTCCAGCGTGCTTTCCGCATACAGGAGACGGTTCTGTAAGCAATTCGTAAGCATCTGAATTGAAATAGTTTTCAGTTTTTGTGCGTTGCACCAAATAAGTGTTGACAAGCCAGATCGTCCGCCTATAATTCGAACCATGCTGCACCGCAACAGGCCGACACGGTTGTCGGAGGTTGCGATTAATGTCTTTTTCCAAAGGAGATGACCATGTCCGTATTCGCCACCCCCGAGCAAATCGCCGCTGCCAGCAAGGCCAACATCGAAACCCTGCTGAGCCTGACCAACAGCGCTTTCGCCAACGCCGAGCGTCTGACCGCCCTGAACCTGAACACCGCCCGCTCGATCCTCGAAGACAGTGTTGCCAACGCCAAGTCGCTGCTGGCTGTCAAGGACGTGCAAGAACTGGTGACCCTGCAGACCTCGCTGGCCCAGCCGCTGGTTGAAAAGGCTGTTGCCTACGCTCGCAGCGTCTACGAAATCGCTTCGCAAAGCCAGGAAGAACTGTCCAAGGTTTTCGAAGGCCAGGTTGCTGAGCTGAACAAGGGCGTCGCCACCGCGCTGGACAAGGCTGCCAAGTCCGCACCCGCAGGTTCCGACGTTGCCGTGGCTGCCGTGAAGTCGGCCATCGCCGCCGCCAACAGCGCCTACGACAGCTTCAGCAAGGCTGCCAAGCAAGCCGCCGAAATCGCCGAAGCCAACGTGGCCGCCGCGACCAACGCGACCGTCAAGGCTGTCAGCACCACCACCAAGGCTGCTTCGAAGAAGGCTGCCTAAGCTTTACGGTCCGCCGAAAAGCAAAAAAGCCCCGCAGCAATGCGGGGCTTTTTTCGTTAACGCATGAGCAAGGCCGGAGATGGCCAACCCCTGGGGAAAACGGGCTTGCTCAAGCCACCGGGCTTTCGGCGCCGCCGCTATCCGCAAGGTAGTGATGCGGAAACAGGCGCCGCATCTCGCCTTCGATCCAAGCCTCCGAGCGTGCATTGATCTCTTCGACCTTTACACCTTTCACATCAATGACCGGGCCGATACTGACGACAATCTCGCCAGGGCGCTTCAGAAACGCATTTCTCCGCCAGAACTCTCCAGCATTGTGTGCCACCGGTACCACCGGCACCCCGGCACGCTTGGCCAGAATGGCACCTCCCGGCTTGTAGCGATGCGAGCTTCCAGGCGCCACGCGCGTCCCTTCCGGAAACACCACCACCCACAATCCTTCCTTGAGCCGCGCCCGTCCCTGCTCCACCACCTGAGACAGCGCATCCTTTCCGGCCGCACGATCAATGGCAATCCCAGGGATCTGCGCCAAGCCCCAGCCGAAGAATGGCACCCGCAACAACTCGCGCTTCAGCACAAAACACAGCGGCGGAAAGATCTGCTGCAACGCGATCGTCTCCCAGGCAGACTGATGCTTGGAAAGAATCACAGCCGGACCAGCAGGCATGTTCTCGGCACCGACAATCCGATAACGGATACCCAACACATGACGAATCACCCACATCATGATCGGCACCCAGGAGGTGATGATCCGGTGCCGCGTCATCGGCGGCAGCCAGAAGATCATGATGCCGAAAAGGGCGTAAGGAACAGTAATCAATGCCAGCAGGATGGCGAACAGGACTGAACGGAACAGGATCACGGCATTTGCTCTGAATGGATGGGCAGGGGTCGGTCAGGCGGTCAGCTCGGCGACCACTGCCGCAAGATCGGCATGGACGACCGTCCCCTCCGGCAGCGCCGGATCGAGCTGAGTCTTGCCACCTTTTCCGGTCAGTACCAGATAAGGCTTGCACCCCACCGCCACACCTGCCTGCAGGTCGCGCAGACTGTCGCCCACCACGGGTACGCCGCTCAGGTCTACATTGAAGCGCTCACCGATCTGAACAAACATGCCGGGTTTGGGCTTGCGACAGTCGCAGGTGGAGTCGGCAGAATGAGGGCAGAAAAAGATCGCGTCCAGCCGCCCGCCCGCCTGAGCCAGGCTGCGTACCATCTTGTCATTGATCGCGTTCAAGGTATCCATGCCGAACAGGCCGCGCCCCACACCGGACTGATTTGACGCCACCACAACCCGCCAGCCCCATTGATTGAGACGGGCAATGGCTTCGAGCGAACCGGGTATCGGCTTCCACTCGTCCGGGGATTTGATGAACTGGTCGGAGTCGAAATTAATGACCCCGTCGCGGTCCAGGATGATGAGTTTCATGCACACACTCCGCACCGAAGGCGATCCGGGCAATAGCCGGACCGCCTTCGGGGATCAGGCAGACAAGCGGGAAAGGTCCGCAACCTGGTTCATCAACCCGGCCAGCTGGGCCAGCAAGGCCAGCCGGTTCTGCCGGGTCAATGGTTCCTCGGCCATCACCATCACACCATCGAAGAACGCATCCACCGCAGTTCTCAGCCCAGCCAGTACACGCAGCGCTTCGGTGTAGTTTTCGTTGGCTACATGAGAGCGCACCAGCGGGGCAATCTCGTTGACCTGGTGGAACAGCGCTTTCTCGGCTGCCTCCTGCAGCAGCGCGATGTCAGGCTCGCCCGGCTGGGTCTCGGTCTTCTTCAGGATGTTGACGATGCGCTTGTTGGCAGCCGCCAGGGCTTCCGACTCGGGCAAGGCCCGGAACGCCTCGACCGCATCGAGCTTGGCCGGCACCAGATCGATGCGAGTGGGGCGCAGCGCGAGCACCGCATCCGCCACCACCGCATCACGCCCACCCGCGCCCTCGCGCAACAGATTCTTGAGGCGCTCGAGCATGAAGTCCAGCAACTGTCCCTGGAAACCCTCTGACGTCAACAAGCCGGGGCGGAATCCCGCAGCAGCGGCCTCGATCAGTTGTGGCAGCTCCAGCGGCAGCGGTGTTTCCATCAGGATGCGCAACACCCCGAGCGCAGCACGACGCAATGCAAACGGATCCTTGTCGCCGGTTGGCACCATGCCGATGCCGAAGAAACCGACCAGCGCGTCCAGCTTGTCGGCCAGCGCAACCGCGCAGGCCACGTTGCCCGCAGGCAGCGCATCGCCAGCGAAACGCGGCTGATAGTGCGCCTGTACGGCATCGGCAACGACCTCGCCTTCGCCATCGTGCAGCGCATAGTAGCGCCCCATGATGCCCTGCAGTTCGGGGAACTCGCCCACCATGTCGGTGACGAGGTCAGCCTTCGCCAGGCGGGCGGCGCGTTGTGCCGCAGCAACATCGGCCGACAGCAAACCGGCAATGCGACCGGCCAGCGCCTCGAGACGGTCGATGCGTTCGAGCTGACTGCCCAGCTTGTTGTGATAGACCACCGATGCCAGCCGTGGCAGACGCGCATCAAGCTTCTGCTTCTTGTCCTGCTCGAAGAAGAAGCGCGCATCCGACAGGCGCGGGCGCACCACCCGCTGATTGCCGGTGATGATGTTGGAGGCATCCTCCATCTGCATGTTGGAAACGATCAGGAAGCGGTTGAGCAGCTTGCCCGTCGCATCGAACAGCGGGAAATACTTCTGGTTGGAACGCATGGTCAGGATCAGGCATTCCTGCGGTACCGCCAGGAACTCAGCCTCGAACTCGCCGACATACACTGTCGGATGCTCGACCAGCGCCGCCACTTCGTCGAGCAGATCGGCATAGTCGCCGATCGATGCCTGCTGCCGTGCGGCTTCGGCCAGCAACTGGCGCTCGATCTCGGCACGACGTTCTGCAAACGACGGAATCACCTTGCCTTCGGCCAGCAGCGTGGGCTCGTAGGCCTCGGCGGTGGCGATGTCGATCTCGCCGCGGCTCATGAAACGGTGCCCCCGGGTGGTACGGCCAGCACTCAGATCCAGCACCACGCCCGGCACCACATCCGCGCCGTGCAGCATGGTCAACTTGTGCACCGGACGCACGAAGGTGGCATCACCATCACCCCAGCGCATCACCTTTGGAATCGGCAAGGCCTTGACCGCCTCCTGCACGATGCCGGCCAATACATCGGCCAGACGCGCGCCCGGCACCAGGGCGGTGTGGAACAGGGCCTCGGCCTTACCGTCCATGCGCCGCTCAAAGCCGGCAAGCGCATCGGCGGGAATCCCCTTCGCCTCCATCTTCTTCAGCAGGGCTGGCGTTGGCTTGCCCTCGGCGTCGAGGGCCACGGCAACAGGCATCAACTTCTCGGTCACTTCCTTCGCAGCGGCCTCCGCCAGGACAGCAGCCACCGTCACCGCCAGGCGACGCGGGCTGGCAAAACTGCGGTGCCCCGCATCTGCGGCCACCAGGCCCCGGTTTTTCAGGCCTTCCGCAATCTTGCCGGCAAAGGTTTCACCCAGGCGTGGCAGCGCCTTCGGCGGCAGTTCTTCGGTCAACAGTTCGATCAGCAGGGTCGCGTTACTCATCACGCGGCCTCCTTGTTGTTCAGCATCGGGAAGCCAAGCGCTTCACGGGATTCGAAATAGGCTTGCGCCACCGCGCGCGACAGGTTGCGGATACGACCGATATAGGCAGCACGCTCGGTCACCGAGATCGCGCCACGAGCATCGAGCATATTGAAGGTGTGCGCCGCCTTCAGCACCATTTCATAAGCCGGCAGCGCCAGTCCCACTTCCATCACGCGCTTGGCTTCGGACTCGTAGTTGGAGAACAGCGAGAACAGGAAGTCGACGTTGGAGTGCTCGAAGTTGAAGGTCGATTGTTCGACCTCGTTCTGGTGATAGACGTCACCGTACGTCACCTTGCGACCATCCGGCGCGACCGACCACACCAGGTCATAGACGTTTTCGACGCCTTGCAGATACATTGCCAGACGCTCGATACCGTAAGTGATCTCACCCAGCACCGGCTTGCAATCCAGGCCACCGACCTGCTGGAAGTAGGTGAACTGGGTGACCTCCATGCCATCGAGCCAGACCTCCCAACCCAGGCCCCAGGCGCCCAGCGTGGGGTTTTCCCAGTCATCCTCGACAAAGCGGATGTCGTGCGCATTGGGATCGATCCCGAGGGCACGCAGGGAGTCGAGGTACAACTCCTGGATGTTCAGCGGCGAAGGCTTGAGCACGACCTGGAACTGGTAGTAGTGCTGCAGGCGGTTGGGGTTTTCACCGTAGCGACCGTCCTTGGGGCGACGCGACGGCTGCACATAAGCGGCGTTCCACGGCTCCGGGCCAATGGCACGCAGAAAGGTTGCGGTATGCGAGGTGCCTGCACCCACTTCGAGGTCGTAGGGCTGCAGCAGCACACAGCCGCGTTCGCCCCAGAAATGCTGGAGCGTCAGGATGACTTGCTGGAAGGTCGGTTTCTTCAGGGACATGGTCTCGGGCGGCTTGGCCGCGCAGCGAACGCAAAACATGGGATTTTACTGGTAATAGCGCATGCACGCGCACATCGGACGAAATCGTCTCGCGCAGACCGCGGTCGGCCCGAAGCATGCCGCCCGGCGGGACTCAGACGGTACGTCGTCGCCAGATCGCCAGCATCAGGATGAAGAGGAAGGCGCCCACCACCGGCACATTGCCCCAGCGCGCATACGGCGTCATCCCGGCGTATCCCACAACCTCGACTTCGAGCACACCTTGTTCGAACGCAGGCAGCACTGCTTCGACCCGGCCATCAGGCTGCACCAGGGCGGTCATGCCGGTATTGGTCGAACGCAACATCGGCCGTCCGGTCTCGAGCGCGCGCACCCGCGCCACCTGCAGATGCTGAGGCTGGGCAAGCGAATCGCCGTACCAGGCAAGATTGGAAAGATTCAACATCAAGGTCGCCTGCGGCAGACTACGGATCAGTTCCGCGCCAAACAGATCCTCATAGCAGATGTTGACCGCCACCAGCTGGCCCTTGAGGTGCATGGGCGGCTGATCGATCGCCCCCCGGGTCTGGTCCGACATCGGAATATCGGCAATACGATAAAACCAGCCGAACAGCGGTGGCGAATACTCACCGAAAGGTACCAGATGCTGCTTGGCGTAATGCTGCCCCGCCCCCTCACCCAGGCTGATCGCCGCATTGAAGATCTCACCCGCCGAGCCGCGGGTGAACACCCCCAGCACCAGCGACGCACCACGCTCACCGACGATATCGCCCAGCAGATCGAGATAACCCTCGGGCAAGTGCTCGACCAGGGTTGGCAGCGTGGTTTCAGGCAACACCACGATATCGGCACGGCTGTTACGCACCAGCCGCAGATTCGACTGCAGCACCTCGGCAAAATACTCCGGCCGCCACTTGAGTCCCTGCTCGAAATTGGTCTGCACCAAGGCAACCGTAACCGGCGCACCCGTCGGCACGGTCCACGCCACCTGTCCCAGACCGGCGCCAAGCACCAGCACGCCACCGGCAACGGCAAGCGCCGGGCGCCGCTGCCCGCCACCCGGCATCAAGGCCAGCAACGCAGCAAGGAAGGCCAGCGCGCCGCCAACGCCATACACCCCGATGACCGGATGAAGTCCCGCCAGCGGGCTGGGCGATGTCTGGCTATATCCGATGGAAAGCCAGGGAAACCCGGTGAACGCGACCCCACGCAAGAACTCGGCGGCCATCCATACCCCGGAGAACACGCTGGCACGCCAGAGCAGACCACCGGTGCGCAGGCGCACGTACAGCCCGGCCGCCAGCGCAGGAAACATGGCAAGTACCAGGCAGAACAGCACGATGGCCAGCGCCGCCAGCGCCCAGGGCATGCCGCCGTATCGATGCAGGGCAACGAACAGCCAGGATACCCCGGTCAGAAACGCCCCCAAGCCCCAGGCCAATCCCAGCAGAAAGCCCTGCCGGGTCGAAGGGACGCCGTCCAGCAGGCGCACCAGCACCCCAAGGCTGATCAAGGCCAGCGGAAAGACCCCAAACGGTGCAAACGCAAGCACCGCTCCCGCCCCAGCCAACACAGCGGCCCCCAAGGCCTGCGGGAAACGCATCGTCAAACAAGCACCCTCAAGCCTCTCTCGCGTCGACCGCAGACGCGACGCGATCGACCAGCAAGGTGTGCACACGCCGGCTGTCGGCGCGCAGCACCTGAATCTTCAGACCCTCAAGAACAATCGCCTCGCCCCGCTTGGGCAAGCGCCCCAACTGACGGATGACCAGACCCCCTACGGTGTCGACCTCTTCATCGCTGAAGTGCGTGGCAAAAGCGGCATTGAAGTCCTCGATCTCGGTGGTGGCCTTCACCCGGTAACGCCCCCCCTGATCGAGGCGAATGTTGTCACCAATCTCATCGAAGTCGTATTCGTCCTCGATGTCGCCGACGATCTGCTCGAGTACATCCTCGATGGTCACCAGACCGGCCACGCCGCCGTACTCGTCCACGACGATGGCCATATGGTTGCGACTGACGCGGAACTCGCGCAGCAAGACATTGAGTCGCTTGGATTCGGGCACGAAGACCGCTGGTCGCAGCATGTCGCGAAGATCGAACTCGCGACCGGCAAAATAGCGCAGCAAGTCCTTGGCCAGCAGGATGCCGGCAACATCGTCCTTGCCCTCACCCACTGCCGGAAACCGGGAGTGGGCCGTATCAATGACAAAACCTGCGATCTTTTCCATGGAGTCGCCGAGATGAATGACATCCATCTGGGCGCGGGGAATCATCACGTCGCGCACCTGCATGTCCGACATCTGCAGGGCGCCCTCGATGATGGAGAGGGCATCGGCATCGAGCAGATTGCGCTCGTACGCCGAGTGGAGCAGCGCGAGGAGTTCATCGCGATCTTCCGGTTCGCGCGAGATCAGGGCCGAAAGTCGCTCGATTAATGACGGTTTACTGGGACTGTCCATGTTGTTGGTGGGTAAGGAATAAGGACTGCATACCTGCAAGCACGAAACGTGCAGGCAGGCATCCACGCCTTACGCCTCACCCCTTGACTTCAAGCTCATGCATACGGATCAGCATAGCCCAGACCACGCAGGATTTCGCGCTCGCGCGCCTCCATGTGCTCGGCGTCGGCCTCGACCTCGTGATCAAACCCTTGCAGGTGCAGCATGCCATGCACCACCAGATGCGCAAAATGCGCGTCCAGCGACTTGCCCTGCTCGGCGGCTTCACGCACCACCACCGGCACACAAAGGACCAGGTCGCCCATCAACGGTGCGCCCTCGATCGCCGGCAAGCCCTCACCTTCACCACCATAGACGAAGGTCAGCACGTTGGTGGCGTAATCCTTGCCCCGGTAGCCACGATTGAGCTCACGCCCTTCGTCCTCGCCGACCAGTCGCACGGTCACCTCGACATCGCGCAACAACGCAGCCTGCGCCCAACGCCGGATCTGGTGCTTCTTGGGGGCACTCAGACGGTCAGCGCCGTCGAGCACCTTCTGCACCTCGAGGTTGAGCATCGGAGGCGCCAGGGTTACTGGCAGATCAATGGACTCGACTGGCTGCATGTCATGGTGTACATCCACCCGCAGCGTGACCACATTACAGGCAGCCGATTGCAGGGTGATGACGGGCACCTCGTCCTCGGCGGCCGTATCAGCCTCCAGTTCAAGATCGCCCCAGGCCTGCGGCGGAAACGACAGCGTCAGCCGACGTCCTCCGGACAGCTCGATCTCAATGCGCTCAGCCCGCATTCGGGTTGCCTTGCCGTTATCGTCGAACGCGGTGATACGTGTGCCTTCAGCCTGCTTCGCCATCCTGCGAACCCTTCTTGCGTTGTTCAGCTGCACGCGCATCGCGTGCTGCCTGATTGTCATATGCCTCAACGATACGCGCAACCAGCGGGTGGCGCACGACGTCTTCCTTCTGGAACTCGGTAAACGCCAGGCCACGCACCTTGCCCAGCACCTCGCGCGCCTCGAGCAAGCCACTGCGGTTGCCACGCGGCAGGTCAACCTGGGTCAGGTCGCCAGTCACCACCGCCTTTGCACCAAAGCCGATCCGGGTCAGGAACATCTTCATCTGCTCCGGCGTCGTGTTCTGCGCCTCATCCAGGATGATGAAGGCGTTGTTGAGCGTGCGCCCGCGCATGAAGGCCAGCGGCGCAACCTCGATGCTGCCGCGCTCGAACAGCTTGGTGACGCGATCAAACCCCATCAAATCGTACAACGCGTCATACAGCGGCCGCAGATAGGGGTCGACCTTCTGCGCCAGATCGCCCGGCAGGAAACCCAGCCGCTCGCCCGCCTCGACCGCCGGTCGGGTCAGGATGATGCGCTCGACCAGATCGCGCTCGAACGCATCGACAGCGCTGGCCACCGCCAGATACGTCTTGCCAGTACCCGCCGGACCAATGCCGAAGGCAATGTCGTGATCCTGAATATTGCGCAGGTATTCCACCTGCCGCGGGGTGCGCCCATGCAACTCGGTACGCCGCGTCAGCAGCACTGGCGCGGGCGGCTCGTCCTTGCCCTTGTTGGCGATCTCGATCAGGCCAAGCTGCACATCTTCGCGCAACAGATCCTTGGCAGCCCGCTCATAAAAATGCTTCAACGCCATCTCGCCGCGCAGCACCTGAGCCTGATGTCCATGCAGGGTAAAGTGCTCACCCCTGCGGCTGACGGTGATATCGAAGGCGTTTTCGATCTGACGCAGATTTTCGTCCAGCACACCGCACAGGTTTGCCAGCCGGGCGTTGTCCACCGGCTCGAAAAACACCTCAAGCGTTTTAGCCATTCAGGATTCCCGGACCACAATCTCGCCGCGCAGGCTGTGCGGCAAGGCAGCGGTGATGCGCACCTCGATGAACTGTCCCACCAGACGATCGCGGTTTGGCGATGGCGCGGCAAAGTTCACCACTCGATTGTTGTCGGTACGACCCATCAACTCTTCTTCGGCATTCTTTTTGGCCGCCCCCTCGACCAGGATGCGCTGCACCGACCCAACCATGGATTCGCTGACGACCTGATACTGCTCGTCGATACGCTTCTGCAACCGGGCCAGCCAGCGCAGCTTGGTCTCCTGCGGCACAGGATCCTCGAGATCGGCCGCCGGCGTACCGGGGCGCGCGCTGTACACAAAGCTGAACGAACCATCGAATCCGACATCGTCAATCAGCTTCATGGTCTTCTCGAAATCCTCTTCGGTCTCACCAGGAAAGCCGACGATAAAGTCCGACGTCAGCGACAGATCAGGGCGGGCCGCACGCAACTTGCGCACCACCGACTTGAACTCCAGCACCGAATAGCCCCGCTTCATCGCCGCCAGCACACGATCCGAGCCGGACTGGACCGGCAGGTGCAGTTGCGACACCAGCTTGGGCAGGCGGGCATAAGCTTCAATCAGGCGTGCGCTCATCTCGCGCGGATGAGAAGTGGTATAGCGGATGCGCTCGATGCCGGGAATCTCCGACACGCACTCCAGCAGGAAGGCAAAGTCACCCTCCTCCCCCCCCTCGCGCACAATCTCGCCACGCCAGGCATTGACGTTCTGTCCCAGCAGGGTGACTTCCTTGACCCCCTGCGCAGCCAGCCCGGCCACTTCGGTCAGGATGTCGTCAAGCGGGCGGGAGACTTCCTCGCCGCGGGTATACGGCACCACACAGAAAGTGCAGTACTTCGAGCACCCCTCCATGATCGACACGAAGGCGCTCGCCCCCTCGACACGCGCCGGCGGCATCGCATCGAACTTTTCGATCTCGGGAAAGGAAATATCCACCTGCGAGCGCCCGGTCTGCTTGCGCGCCGCAATCAGCTTGGGCAGGCGATGAAGGGTCTGGGGACCAAACACCACATCCACATAAGGCGCGCGCTTGACGATGGCCTCGCCCTCCTGGCTGGCCACACATCCGCCGACGCCAATGATCAGGTCAGGCTTCAGTTGCTTGAGCATCCGGACCCGGCCCAGATCATGAAACACCCGCTCCTGCGCCTTCTCGCGCACCGAACAGGTGTTGAACAGGATGATGTCCGCGTCTTCAGGGTTATCGGTCTTGGTCAGGCTTTCGCCTGCAGCGAGTACGTCCGCCATCTTGTCGGAGTCGTACTCGTTCATCTGGCACCCGAAGGTGCGGATGTAGAGTTTCTTCATTCAGAATGCTTCACTGCTTGGGGTCTGGCATGGCGATCTCCTCGGGCGTGAGGATCCATACCTTGCGGATCTGCCCACCGTTGTCGATCTGTACACGCACCTTGTATTCGCCACTGGCGGACGCTGGCAGCACGATGCGGTTGTTGGCATCCCGAATCTGCGCACCCGGGCTCAACATCAACAGCTTGCCATCAATGGCAACCCGGCTTTCACCCGCAAACTTGGCGACCGCACGCACCGCATCAGCGGGAAACGCGCGCAACACCACCGCCCCAAGCTGTTGAATGCACAGGAAAGTCGCCGAAAGGGCAAACAAGGCACGAACAAGGCGCACGATAAGGACACTGGCGGACTAGGATATAGGCCACCGATGATCCCCGATCAGCCCTTCGCTGTCAATGTAAAATCCTTATAAATCAAGCCCTCCTGTACCACCCTCAGCACAGATGAAACCTTTCATCACGACGCGTGCAGCACCCGCCAGCACACGCATGTATTGACGTCCTCTCGGATCACCCGCTATAGTAGCGCGCTCGGTTGGTGATGTAGCTCAGACGGTTAGAGCGACGGATTCATAACCCGTAGGTCGGCAGTTCGATTCTGCCCATCACCACCAAAAAATTCAGGGGCTTGCAGCGATGCAAGCCCCTTTGCTTTTGTGTCGGGCTAACAACGATGGGCGCCGGCTTTCGTCGGCCGTCAGGTCATGCCGGCCACCGGGCGTGCGCCCGCAAGCCGGGCAGCCTTCTCGTCGAAGGTCAGGAAGGGCAGCGCCTGCTCTGCGCTGCAACAGGCAAGATGCAGCGCGTCAGCAAAATCCGCGGCACCATGCTCGTACAGATAGCACGCGTACTCGACCGCCCCTTCTGCCTCAAACGACACATTCCGTACCTCCAGAAGTGCTCGCAGCGTCCCAAGGACGGTCGGCTTGTCGAAGCGGTACCGTGACCTCAGCACCCATTCGAGCTCCAGGGTCACGGTCCGGGTGATGTGGATGCACTCGCCCGCGGCAAGCGCCCCCTGGATGCACGCGACCGCCTGCCGGTACTGCTCCAGGTCATCGCGCACAAGATAACGCACGAGGACGTTGGTATCGACCGAGGGCATCAGCGCCAGGCCTTCATCTCGTCCGTGCTCACCCCCCCTCCCTCGGGCGCCTGCAGTAACCCGGCCATATCTTCCAAGGCGCGCTTCTTCGCCCGAAGAATGACCGTGCCATCCGGCAGCACCGTGAAGTTCACCTTGTCCCGGGGCTGCAGGTCGAGTGCTTCACGCACATCGATGGGGATGGTCACCTGGCCTTTGCTGGTAAGTGTTGCGAGCGACATGAGAATCTCCATTTCCTTACCAAATATATTTTAGTAAGGAAATGGAGGCTTTACAAGCGACCATTCCGGGAGCTGCGCTTGTTTTTCCCCTGCCCCGGAGAACACGATCACTTCCCTACTCCAAGTATTTGTGGTCGCACACGGCGCCTGACGCTGCGCTGCGAAATGTCTGACAGCGTCTCCACTGTGGTACTCCCGTACCACCCACTCTCCCCACCCTCGTCGCAGACTTGCCCTGATGGCCATCAAGCGCCATCCACCACCCGACCGAGGAGACCGACATGGGCAAGAAGATACTGATGATCTGCGGTGACTACTGCGAGGACTACGAAACCATGGTGCCGTTCCAGACCCTGCTTGCGATCGGCCATACCGTACATGCGGTGTGTCCAGGCAAGAAGGCGGGCGACAGCATCGCCACCGCGGTTCATGATTTCGAGGGTGACCAGACCTACAGCGAAAAACGTGGACATAACTTTGCGCTGAATGCCAGCTTCGACGATATCGATGCCAGCCACTACGACGCGCTGGTGATTCCAGGTGGGCGCGGGCCAGAGTACCTGCGGATGAACGACGCAGTCATTGCACTCATCCGTCACTTCTTCAGCACCAACAAGCCTGTGGCGGCAGTCTGCCATGGCGCCCAGTTGCTGGCCGGCGCACGCGTGCTCGAAGGGCGCCTGTGCTCCGCCTACCCGGCCTGCCGTGCCGAGGTGGAACTGGCCGGCGGACGCTATGCCGACATTCCCATTGACCAGGCAGTCACCGACGGCAATCTGGTCACCGCCCCCGCCTGGCCTGCCCACCCTGCCTGGCTGAGCCAGTTCATCGCACTACTGGGCACCCGGATCAGCCACTGAGCACACCGCGCCCGGAGCACGACAGGCATGTCGTCTCCGGGCATTGCCGCATCATTCGACTACAATCGAATGACCGAGCCGCCAAGGACCGTGCGATGTGGCGGTTTTTCAATCTACGCAATGAAGATCATCCATCGTAGGGCAACAGCAGGGGCCATCACATCCATCAGACCAGCAACATTGACACTGCACAGTCAGACGCCGCTCTGAGCCCCTGGACTCCAAACTGTTAGAACGGCAGAAGACAACACATTGTCATCGCTCCCGGCCAGCCTCGTGCCAAGCCTTTTTTACGGGTGACAACAGGTACTCAGCCACCGTTCGGTTTCCCAGCAAGATTTCTGCCGTCGTCTGCATGCCCACTGATAAACCGTACTTCACACCCTCAACCTCCAGCCCGCTTGCATCGACTGCGACCAAAGCCTTGTATCGCAAAGGACGCTGACCAGCGCCGTACAAACCTTTGTCGCGAGCCTCATCTTCACTTTGAGCATCGGCACTGACATGTTCGACAGTGCCTTGCCCCATGCCGTACTTCTGAAAAGAATAAGGCGCAAACTTCAGCTTGACAGTCTGCCCCTCGCGCACGAAGCCGATATCTTCATTCGAAATCCAAACCTCGGCCTTGAGACTCTCATCGCTTGGAACCAGACTAGCCAGTACGGTACCAGGCTGCACTACCGTACCAGCCGTATGGGTCGCCAGATCCTTGATCACGCCATCCTGCGGGGCTTTCAACTCCAGCAACTGACGCCGGTGTAGCTGCTTTTCCTTTTCCTTGGCCAGTTTGTCAATCTGAGCCTGTACCTCATGGCGCTCGGCATGCAACTGCCGGATGTGATCTGCTTCGATCTGCTCAAGCCTTTTCTGAGACTGGTCAATGCTGGCATGGGCGGCAGCGATCAGATGACCCTGTGTCACCAACTCCTGTTCCTTCTCGATGCGCTCGCGCCGCTTGTCAGAACCCATCAGACCTCCAGCAAAACCTTCTGCAACCAAGCGCTGATAGGCCCGATCCTGTTCCCGGTAATGTGGGAGCACAGCCTCGAGCCGCTCTTTCTGCTGGCGGGCTGCAGCCAGTTCCTGCTGCGCCCTGAGCAAACGACTTCGCTCCTCAGCCAGCGTCGCGGCCAAGGCATTGAGGTTTGCCTGGTATTGCGCGCCGGTCTCACGCACGAGCGCCGCAGACACCAACATGTCCGGCGCGAAAGGCATACCGCCGAGTTCCGCATCAATGCGGGCAAGCACAAGCCGCTTACGGTCGTACTCGGTATTGATTGCCTCCAGATCCGCGCTGGTAACCAACGCATCCATCCGCATCAGAATCTGTCCTGCACGCACCCTCTCACCCTCGCGCACAAGAATCTCATTGATGATGCCAGCCTCCGGGGGCTGCACGATCTTGAGGTAGCTGGCGGACACGAGTTTGCCATCAGCAACGGCAACAATGTCCAGGCGCCCGACGAGCGACCAGACCAGCAAAAACGCCAGTAGCCCCAACAGCGTCCACAACACCCACAGCCCTTGCGGGTGGGGTGCCGTGTGCTGCAATCGGATCAGCGGTGGGTGAAAATCGATATGGCTCACATGACTATATTGAGCAAGAGATTTCATTGAGTACATGTCTTTTAAGGATTCAGAGTATCGCTAGCCGGCTGGTGAAACGCCTCGCTCCGGGGCTACCAAGGCACATTGCTCGATCGCGGCCACCGTCAGATCGACAGCCATTTGCGGCTCGAAGTCTCGGTAACGCAATGCGAAGGAGCGGGCGGCCTGACGCTCGGACGACGCTTCAAGCAAGCGCCTTGCAGCCGCGGCCACACCCTCTACATCAAGCTGTCCGGCCAGCAACCTCCCAGCCCCCAGAGCCTCAACCCGATGTGCCAAGAGCGCCTGTTCGACATAACGCGGACGCATTAGCAGTGGTACCCCCGCAAGCAACGCCTGGGTCGAAAAACCGGAGCTGCCATAACTGACGGCTATATCAGCCCGCTGCAACAGGGGAGGCAACGCCAGCGGCGTCAGCGCTATGCGCAGACGCCGTGTTGCGTAATGCCTCGCCGCGACTACACTCCATCCAGGCGTAACGCACAAGACCTCGGCATCCAACCTTGCGAGCGCCCGCACAATGGCTGAAAAGCCAGGCACATCCGGGCGCAGATAGAGCAGGACACGAGGACAATCCTTTCCTTGCCAACCGACGCGCGCACACTCGGGTAGCGTGACGATGGGCCCAAGGTATCTACCATCAGGTCTCACACCACAGTGATCCAGCTCAGCGAAAGTACTTAACACATCCTGGGAGCCAAATAGCTCACGCATCCGTGCAGCCCTCTTGACACCGACAAGATGCTGGGCGGCTTCGGTCACTCGATCAAGCCGCACTTCAGCATTGCGCGTCATTTCCTCGGTCACGACGTCCCAGGGCCGAATCGACGGCCAGGGTGAAACAGGCGGCGGAACCGCAAACCCCGTGCCCACGGCGATATGAGGCACACCACCCCCACGCGCGGCCAAAAGCGCAGTGGGGGCATGATCACCAACCAATACATCAGGACACACCAGAGAAAAAATACTTCGCCAGGCATGAAGCCGAGCAGCCACAGCCTGAACGTCCGCAAAACCCGCGTGAAGCAAAACATCGGCGTAATTGACAGGCTCCATGCGCGCTACAGAGCGTTGCGCTGGCCGTGGAGCGGTCTGGGGCGCAGCCAACACGGTAAGACCAGGAACAGTCCCGCCCGGCAGGCACACGTCCTTGAGGACCAGGGTTACCATATGTCCGCGTTCGCGAAGCCCCTCGGCCAACCGAAGACAGCGTGCGAGGTGACCAAAGGCCTCTCCCAGCTCCCAGGCGATCAGTACGCGTGCCATACCGAATCAGTTACCAGGGGCAGCCAAGCCTTCGCGCAACCCCGCGAACCCCTTCAGCTGGCTCCCCACAGCCAGGCCCACGGCATCGCTGTTTGCACGAAGCGTCACCGTATTGGCGGAAAGCAACCCCGCCAAGCCAGTGATATCGGCCCCCAGAGCCTTACCCTTCCACAAGGACGCCTCTTGCCGCTCTGTATCCAGACGGCTCAGGGCGTGAAGCAGGTCCTGCCAGTGTGCCTCCATCGCCGCGCCGCTGCTTGGGGACGTGACCACCCCACTCTCTGCTGCGGGGGGTGAAAGCCAACGCTCAAACCAGCGCGCGTCCAGCAGGCTCACGGAAGCATGACTGACCGCTGTCTTGGTATCCAACTTGAAACCATCCAGAAAGCGATCGAGCAGATCCTCCTGCTTGCCTTTGTTAACGGGGTTTCCTTGGCTCGTCTCAGCACTGTCGTTCTGGTTCGCCACCTGACCCGGCAGAGGAGCACCAGCGCCGTTGCCGACGCCTTCGCTACCCCTTGACGCGGCAGGCAATACGGTCTTGTTGCCGATACGGACTTGAAACACGTCAGAGGCCGTTGAGTAAACACCGTGACCATCAGTGGCCACCACTTTGACATCGATCGCTGCGGTGGAGCCCGAAGGCACCGTGCCACTGAAAGTCTGCGCCACCGGGTCAAAAGCGAGCCAGGAAGGCAAGGCCCTACCATTGGACAGTGAAGCCGCGAAAGTCAGACTGTCGGTACGGTCGAGGTCCACAAAACTCCCTTCTGGCACCTGCCAGGAAAAAGCCTGGCCCTTGGCAAGTTGGACATCACTCAAGGCCTTGACCAGCCTGGGCGCATCATTCGAGCCGCGGACCAACATGGCAAGCTCACCAGTGCTAGTGGCGACTCCATCGCTCGCGGTGTAGGTGAAGCGATCCACCACCTGCTGCCCGCCGGCCAGGCCCTGGACCTTGGCGGAAGCATTATTCAGCACATAGGCATAGCCACCATTGGACAGAAGAGCCAGCCAGCCGTACTCTCCTTGATGGAGGCCCGCATCGGTCACCTTGAGCTTATCGCCTTCCGGATCTCGATCATTCTTCAGCACATTACCCCAAGCAAAAAGCTTGCAGTCCTCGCTGACTTCACCGATGTCCTGTGTAGTGACCGGCGGCAGGTTACCGCTGGCTGCAACGGCAAAGACAAAGGTTTGGCTTGCTGACGAGCCTGCCAGATCAGTGGCATTTACCTGCAGGCTGAAGTCGCCAGCGACAGCGGGAGTGCCGCTGAAAGTGCCCGTCGCGACATCGAATGCAAGCCAAGCTGGCAGGGGGGCGCCACCGTCCAGTACTGCCGAGTAGGTGAGCACATCACCCACATCGACGTCGCGAAACGCGTCCTGCGGTAGTTGCCAGCTGACAGCCTCGCCAACCCGTCCGGTCTGATTGACGAGCAGCGCACCCACCTCCGGCGCATCATTGGTGTTCTGCACGGTGACGCGAAAGCTGTGCAGGGTCGAAGCGCCCAAGGCATCCATACCCTGAACGATGACATCAAATTCTCCTACGTCGTCGTTGTCCGGGGTGCCATAAAGCGTACGCTCAGCAGCATCGTATTTCAGCCACTGGGGCAAGTTCGCATAGCCAGACACCATCACCCCGGTCAGAACGACATCGCCATCAGCGTCGATGAACAGGTCATCGGGCAGACGCAGGCTGAATGCCGAATCTTCCAGTGCAATCTGATCGGCAACGTGACTGACGAGTTCAGGTGCGCGGTTCATGAACTCGCGCAGGCTGACTGCCGTACCGTCAGCAAACTCAAGCGTGTCGATCACCGCCCCGCCTTCTGCCCCCGCCGGCGCATAGTTGGCAACCCTCACAACGTCACCATGGCCGCCGTAATGGATCAGCAGATCGTCGCCGTCAAGCTCGACTCGCACCTCCTCACGGAAGATGTCCGCGCCGAAGGTGAGCACGTTGCCGACTTCGGCATCCAGTCCATCCTCGATGACATCCTCGCCATCCCCCAGATTGACCACGTAGGCGTCGCGTCCGGCACCGCCGCGCAATACGTCGTTGCCAACACCCCCCGTCAGCACATCATCGCCGCCACCGGCCTCCAGCACATCATCACCGTCATAGCCATAGAGACGGTCACCGACATCCGTGCCAGTCAGCAGATTGCCAGCGTTGTCGCCTTCAACCACGAAGGTCCAGGACACCAGCGTGGCATAGTCCACAATCGTGCCGTCGGCGAACTCGAAGCGGTCAATGGCGTGGGCCCCCAATACGTCCGCCGGGTTGAAGCCGGTCAGACGCACCACATCACCTTCGCCACCGTAGGGAATGAGCAGCACATGGCCGCCGCTGACATCGACTTCAAAGCGCAGGCTGTTACGCAGTGCGTTCGGGTCGATGCCGGGACCGAAGCGCAGTAAATTGCCGGCAGCCTCCTCGGCTACGTCGTCGATGGTGACCATACCGTCACCCAGATTCACCACGTAGATATCATTGCCGCTCTCTCCCGCCAGCCAGTCGCCACCAGGCGTGGCCTCAATCAAGTCGTTGCCGTCGCCGCCCCGGACACGGTCTGCCAGCACCGTGCCCTTGAGCGCATCGTCACCCGCGGTGCCAGAAATGTCGAAACCGCGTTCCAGCAGTTGCTCGTAGCCGATCTCGTCACCATCGGGTCCGAAGCGGAAGCGCTCCACCGCGCGCGGCCCCAGTGGGTTCTCCGGATCGAAACCGGAGAGTCGAACGCGGTTGCCGGTGTTGTCGAGATCGAGGATCAGAAAGCCTTCGCGGTCGTAGGACAGGCGCACATCGTCCAGCGTCGTCCCCTCGGGCAGCACCAGCACGTTCGGCGCGTCACCGTCCTCACTGTCGATGATGGTGTCTGTGCCGCCATCGGCATCGATGACATAGACGTCACCACCGGCGCCGCCGCTTATCGTGTCATTGCCTGCGCGCCCCTCGATCCAGTCGGCAAGCCCCGTACCGGTCAATACGTCATCGTCCGGGGTGCCGATGATGCGCACCCCGCGCGCGAGCAAGTCGTCAAAGGACAGGCTCGCTCCCCACCAGGGCAGGCTGACCTCGGCCACAGGCGCTTGCATCCCCTGCGCGCGGGGGTCGAAGCCCGCAAACCGGATCATGTCGCCAGCTTCGTTCAGTTGCAGCAGCAGATCGCGCCCGTCAAACGCCAGGCGCAGATCGTCTGCAATAAGATCGCCGGTCAGTTCGATACGGTTGACGTCCTGCTGGCGCCAGGTCTCGACGAGGGTCGTCTCCGTCGGACGAGCCCCCCAGTCCTTGTGAATGCGATAGACGTCCGAACCTGTGCCACCCACCAGCCGATCCGCACCGCCGTTACCGGTCAGCACGTCATCGCCGTCACCGCCGATCAGGGTATCGGCAAACGCCGTGCCGATGAGCCAGCCGCCTTCATCGCCGGCAATCTCGGTCCTGCCCGTGGGCTCGATGGTCTCGGCCACGATCTCGGTGCCATCGTCGAAGCGGATGATGTCCACCGAGCGTGTCTGGGTGGCACGGCTGGGTTCATAACCGCGCAGGATCACCCGATCGCCGGGGCGGCCCGCAAATTCGATCACCAGATCGCCGTTGCGCTCTGAGTAACGCAGGTCTTTCGGATGGATGCCGGGGCCAAAGCTGAGGATATTGGGTGCGTCATCGATAATGCTGCCCCCGTATCCACCACCGTATCCACCCCCATACCCACCACCGTATCCACCCCAGTTCAAAATGCGATGATCGTCATCAATGACGACTTCGCCATGGCCCGGCAGGTATGTGTAGGTGTCGCCGCCCCATTCGCCATAGAGCTCGTCGCGGCCACTGCCGCCGGCGAGTGTATCCGCGCCCCAGCCGCCGTAGATCACATCGTTTCCCGCGCCGCCGTCGAGCATGTCGTCGCCGTCACCGCCGTAGATGAGGTCGTCGCCCTCGCCGCCGAAGATCGTGTCGCCCCCGGCCAGCCCCAGCACGACGTCATTGCCAGCACCAGCATCAAGCACATCGCCAGTGGGGGTGCCATAGAGTACGTCATCGCCGTCGGTCGGCACGTTGTTGGCGAGATTGGCCGCGGCGAACAGGTCGCCCGTCTGCCCATAGGCCACCGCTTCCAGTCCCCCCGCCGGAGCGACCTCGCCGGTCAGTTCGAAGCCGGCTCCATCGAATGCCAGGGGTGAATCCTTGGTGGCTCCGGGCAGTGCCGCACCGTTGGCCTGTAGCCAAGCGGCCAGATCGAAGATCCGCGTCCTGCCCTCTGTGTCGATGAACTGGATGCGCTCAAGATCGCCCGGCAGCTTATTGGCACGCACACCGTCAAGGGCGATCGCCCCACCTGCGCCCCCCTCGACCAACACGACCACGCGCCCGTCGCGATCCAGCACGACCGCGAGCATGGCTGGTGTCACCGTGGAGCCGAACGACAGCGTATCCACCCCGTTGCCGGCTGTCAGCGTGTCATGACCGTCGCCGTAGTTAAAGACGATCACATCGTCGCCTTCTCCCGCGTCAATGCGGTCGTCGCCGGCTTCACCCGCGATCAGGTCATCGCCTTGGCCGGTATACACCGTATCGTTACCGGTGCCGGCCGAAACGAGGTCCTTGCCCGCAGCCAGACTGATGTAGTCGTCATTGCCGCGCGCCTGCACGATCACCGACTGGCCAGTGTAGTCGTTGATACTATCGTCGGCCTCGCTGCCCAGAATCGTTGCCGGCGCACCCTGATAGCGTTGCTGCCAGCCGATCTTGCCGCCATCGGCGTGCGCGATCACGTCGGCCAACGTCCACTCGGTACCCTCATCGAAGCGGAAACGCTGGATCGCGCCACGCCCCAGGTCGTCTCCGTGCTGGGTGGCCACGATCAGCGCATCGTTGCCACCAATACCGATCACCAGGTTGTAGTAGCCCACGTCGCCCGGCTGACTAATCAAGCCAATGCCCCCCAACTGCACCGACACATCCTCGGGCCGGATGCCCGGCGCAAACGCCACGGTGTCGTTGGCCACCGAGAGGCTTGCGCCCAGTGCGTGGTCCAGGCCCATGCCCGGCGCCAGAATATAGGTGTTGTTGCCCTCACCGCCATAGAGCCCGTCGCGATCGGCGCCGCCGTCGAGTACGTCGTCGCCGGCTTCGCCGTATAGCGTGTCGTGGCCTGCACCGCCGGTCAGGACATCGTTGCCTTCACGGCCGTAGAGGATGCTGTCCTTTCCGGTACCGGCCAGTACGTCATCGCCCGGTGAGCCGTGCAGAACCTCCGTCTCCTCACTCACATTGAGTTTGGTCAGTACGTCTTCTATCGTGAGTTGCGCACCGTTGTCGAAGTCAAAGCGGTTGATGCGCTGCCAGCGGCTTAGCCAGTCCTTGATGCGGAGCGCATCGCCGGAGGCCGCGATGGTGGCAATGAGATCAGTGCCGTCACGGGTGAAGGCAACATCGTTCTGGCCGATACCCGGCTTGAACAGGACTCGGCCCTGGTTGTCCTCGATCACGTCCTGGCCATCGCCTACGCCAAAACGGTAGGTGTCATATCCGCCCAGATCATGGAAATGGTCGTCGCCCGCGCCTCCCTCCAACACGTCGTCCAAATAGCTGCCGACGATGACGTCATCTCCCGCGGTCGCTGCCTGCGCCCGGGCAGCCAGATCGGACCGATTCCATACCGTGCCGTCGGCGAAACGCAGTTGCTCGATGCCGACTTCGTTGGACCAGGTGCCGGCCTGGCCGCGCACGGTCAGCCGGCTGCCGTCGGACAGCATGACGGCCATGTCGCCTTGCACCGTCCAGCGCACGGTGACGTCGGTGGGGGCGATGCCGGCGCCCAGTTCCACCACGTCCTCACCGGCGGTGTGATCTTCGACGATCACATCCTGGCCGTAACCCGAGCCAAAACGGTAGGTATCCGACCCAGAGCCGCCTTCCAGCATGTCGTCGCCCGCACCACCATCCAGCGTGTCATCTCCCCCCAAGCCAATCAGCCGGTCCTTTCCCGCCCCGCCTTCGATCACGTCGTCGCGATCATTGAAGCCGCGCAACTCGTCGTCGCCCGCTTCGCCCAAGAGGCTGCGGAACTTGATCGTCTCTGCATCCCACACCGTGTCGTCGGCGAAGACGATTTCCTCAACCGCATGACGCTTACTCTCGTTGAAGTGGTTCCGGACCGTGAGCATTTCGCCAGTGTCGCGGATTGTGAGCTTCAGGTCATCGGAGGTCTGCCAGCCGTTGACCGTACGTACCCGCTCCAGCCGCACGTCATCCGGGGTGACACCGGCTTTCAATTCGATGCGGTCGGTCTCATCCGGCAGCCATGAGTCCTCGATGATGGTATCGTTTCCGTCACCGCGGCCGAAGCGGTAGGAGTCGCCTTCGGCATTCCCGTCGTAGACCTCATTGTTCCAGCCGACGGTTCCGCCGCCACGCAGCACATCGTTGCCGGCGCCACCGTCGAGTGCATCACGCCCGGCACCGCCGAGCAACACGTCATCCCCACCCTGCCCGATCAGCACGTCATCGTCCCGCGAGCCGACAATGGTCTCAGCGTCTTCGCTGCCGGCGAAGAGGGTCGCTCGCACGTCGGCAAAGGACAGCACCGTGCCGTCTTCAAACGCGATGCGCTCGATCAGCCACGGCCCGTTCTCCCCTCGCCAGTCTTCGTCAAAATACCGTTTGAGCGTCACTTGGTCGCTGCTGTCACGGATGGCCAGCACCAGATCGTTGCCGCTACGGATGAGCTTCACGTCCGCAGGTGCCACCCCTTCCTTGAAACGCAGGGTGTCGGTGTTGCCGGCGGTGGCGTCCCCATCGAGCACCGTATCCTGGCCGTCACCTCGGCCGAAGAGGTAGGTGTCGTCGCCGTTGGCGGAGATGATGGGCGTGGTATTGCGCTCGACACGGTACTGCCCATCCTCGTAGATCCTGCTCCAGCCCGCGCTGCCGATCAGCACATCGTCGCCTGCGCCGCCGTCGATCACGTCGTCGCCTGCGCCGCCGATCAACGTGTCGTTGCCCGCCAGGCCGGTAAGGGAGTCGCCTACGCTGGAACCATGGATCACATCGTCACCGTCGGTGGCTGCCGCCACGGTGGCACGCAGCGCGTCTTCGTGGCGCCATACCGTACCGTCGTCGAAGACGTATTGACCGATGCCATTACTGCCCCACCAACGGCCATTGGCTGGCACCCTGAGCGTGTCGCCGGTGTCGGTGACGGTAATGGTTAAGTCTTCATTGTGGTCGACTGTCACCCGGATGTCCGCAGGGCTGAGCCCCACCAGGCGGACGCTGTCGCGCCGTACACCGTTCTCTGCATAATCGCTGATGATGTCACGGCCAAAGCCGCGTCCGAAGACGTAGGTATCGGCACCGGCCTCACCATAAAGCACATCGTCGCCCGCGCCGCCGGAGATCAGATCGTCGCCGCTGCCGCCGTAAATGACGTCATCGCCCCCCCGACCAAACAGCCGGTCATTGCCGTTGTAACCATAAAGGTGGTCATTGCCCTCGCTCGCCAGCACAATGTCGGCACCACTGGTGAGGCCGGCGTACTCACCGTCCCCGGTGAGGGTGCGGACCTTGAACTCATTGAGCAGTGCCACAATGCCCGCTGTCTGAGGCAGAGTTTCGATGAAGCTGTCGAAGTCGGTAAGGCCCATCCAGTTGGTGCCCGAGAGGAAGCCGCTGGCGTATTTGTCCAGGTCGAGCAGGTCGGCCAGATAATTCTCGGGGTCAACTGCACGCTTGTCGGCAAGCATCTCGTTGAGTGGCGTGGCATCCAATCGCAGGCCCTGTTCATCGAAGACCAGTTCGATCCGATCCAGGTAGGGCTTGAGCCGGGTTTGCAGCACCAGACTGGCATAGACCGACTCGGCAAGGCTGTCGTAAGCCTGCTGCAGCAGATCAAGCTGAGCCTGCGCGAAACTGATTCGCAAGGTTGGCAAGGCGCCAATCGCCACCGCCCCCGAACCACTGCCGCTATTGCTTGACCCTGCAGAGAGGGTCAAGCCCCAGTTGGCGCCACTCGTCTGGCTTTTTTGCGTGGGCAGGTTGAAGAAGTACTGGCCGTTGAAGGCTTCGAGCACATGGAGCTTGCGGCCCCAGTCGGCAATCAACGTGCGGTAGCGCTCGGTGAGATAAGGACCCTCGGCATCCGTCATCAACACATTGCCTACGCTACCCGTGGATGCGGCCACAAAGGCGACGCCGTCGATGTTGGTCGAGCGGCTGACGTTGCCAAAGGCGTCATACTGGATGCGGTACTGGCCGCCCGCGCGTTGCTCCAGGCTGTCCATGCCCGAGCTCGCGGCCCAGGCGGCAATCAAGGGGTCCAGCAGGGCCCTCTGCTCGGCACGGGTGGTGGCAGACTGAAACTGCGCCACCATCCCGGCCAGGCTGTCGGACAGGGTGGCGGCCTGTTGCAGCTCACGCACCGCACCCGAGCCCTGCAGGGTCGGTAGCCCCTGCAGGGCTTCGGGCACGTCGATCTGCTCGGCAAAGCGCGTATTGAAGGTGTCGGTGGCGAACTGAAACTCCCCCATGGCTGCGGTACTGCCGTCGGCGCGAGTGAAGTGGCCTTCGCGGGTCAGCTTGTTGCCGTTGGAGAGGGACTGGTTCTTGACGGTGTTGGCCAGGCTAAGCGATACGATGCCTGCTTCCGCCAAGGCGATGAGTTCGCCAGCGCCGGTTTGCCCGTTCTGGTCGGCGTCCTTCCAGAGTTTCAAGTCGGCGAAGGCCGGGTCGGACGCATCGATGATGCCGTCGCCGTTTTCGTCCAGCGCCCCGAGGGCGGCAAAGCCGTTGGGGGCCAAGGTGCCATTGGGCAGCGGGGTGAAATCGCCAAACAACTCGGCGCCGGTGTCGATGGTGCCGTTGGCGTTGCGGTCCCACACCAGAAGGGCGTCGTTCGACCCCACCCAGCCGGTGCGGGTGAGGACGTCGTCGCCGTTGTGGTCGAAATACACATTGGCGGCAAGTCCGACCGTTTCGAGGCCGTTGCCGTCCAGGTCAAGGATGATGGGGTCGCGGGGCAAGGTCCAAGTTTTGGCTCGACCAAAAGAGCCACTTTCATTTCCGCTAACCGCCTCATCAACTATCTGATCAATCCGGCTTTGACGATTCTTGATCAAGGACACCGTATTTCGTGTTATGTCAGCCAAAGGCTCCGCCATCCAGCTGTAACCGGGTGAAATTGAAATCGCAAGCTCTAGCGCCTCAATAGCAGAATCCAAATTATCAGAATCTCTAATATTCGTCCTCAACGACTCGATTGCTTCAATGGTTTTCTCGCCTAACTCATTGTATTTCTCTCTAACCACAGCCTCAACGTACTCATTATTAGGCCCCCTCGCGGTAAGCACGACAGCCTCACCACTTCCTTGCGAAACAGCCGTATCGATACCAGTATTGTAGTGCCCAGGAGAATACTTCCCCATAACCTACCCCCTCATTCTATCCATAATAAGTTTAGCCGCAATTGCACACTCTGAATCTTGGCGAACCCCAGCAACCGCAATAAGCGGATGATCAACATTTCTCAGCGCAATCTCAATTAGATTATTTCTCGGAATCATCTCTAAAGACGACTCGATCAACGGCGCACCAGTATCATCAGCAACAGCACATCTCGCCAAGCCATAGTGATACATATCAACAGCATCAAAAATTCCGCTCAAATGCGAATTTACTTTCAATCTCGACTCTTGCCAGCCAATATTATATAAATTCAGCTCTTTTTCCAGAGCACGCCTGGTTTCAATATTCTTAACATCCCGAACAAACCCCTTCACCACATTTCGGACAGACTCAATCTCTGTTGAAATTCTTCGCTCTCCTTGCAGAGCAATAGCATTCATTCTGTTTAACAAAACAAGTCTTTCAAGCATTAACTCATGACTCTCAACAGAACCTAGCTCACCTGCCTTCCTTATCGAAAAAACCTTAATTAGCTCCTGCGCCTTATAAAGATCAATCAACATTAAATCCAACGACTTCCTATCGATCTCCGAAATCGCGATGAGATGAGCAAGTTTAATTGTTCTCCGGACGTCATCTTCGTTAGATGAAAATGGGCCTCTTAAATAAATTGAAGGAAGTATCTTTATGATTAGCTTGTTCTGCGGATAGGCAATCCATGGCTGCCTGTCTAGCCATCGCATTGAACCCACATAGAATGCCATGAACAGCACGACCACAATAAATGCACAAGTCATAAATATAACTATCGAGGACAGTCCGCATTTTTTACTCATACCAATACTCTCCCATTCATAGTTGCCATTCTGATTCGTTGACTATGACGCGATTCACTGCAGAGTCACGCGCACCACCCTCGTTTCTTGCCCCCCGCTATTGCACCAACTAAATCTCCGACCGATCTGAGCTTCTCGATGGTAGGATCTCCGGAAGGTCCGCCTTCGGCGCGCGTTCTGCCCGTCACGCGCCCACTCGTATATGCAATACGCAACAGTTGATTATTGGCTTGAGACAGGAGCTGCGAGCGCGTCTGACTGCTGGACATTTTTCCCCCGAGATATGTTGGTGACTGATGAATCAATTGTGTTTTCAGAGATCAAGCAAGCTCGTTCGTGAGATCTATATAGACAAGCTAACGATCGTACATATAGATTACGCAATCCCGATTAAGCATTCCGTTCGCAGCATTTACTAGAATGTGCTGACGAAATGAGGTTTCAGAATTCGAGTCTGGCTTGAATACAACGCCCGACTCGCGAAATAGGGCCAGTACCGCGGCATCGTGAAAAATCGAATCGCACAGACCCATGGTGAGAGCTTCAAATACGTTCGGGGGTGCCTTGTCGCCAATACTTGATGCGACGTTGTGGTTAGCGCCTGCATCCAACAACAGCAGGATGATCCGGGCGCGGGTCAGCTGTGTCTGTCTCATGTATTGACGAATTCGTTCCGACTCCGATGGAACATACAAGCGGAGGGACGTTATTTCGCTCGGTGCGTCATAGGGCAGCGTATTGAGTCGAATTACCGCGTCATCCAGCGGAACCACCCCTTCCTTTCCGTTTGGGTCTGCCCCCATTTTTAACAGCATGCGGACTGAAACCACATCTTCCCAATAGATGGCAGACGTCAAGAGCGAACTTCTTCTACCGTGCTTATCAAGAGGCATGCTCTTTGCTAGCAAAGGAGCCTTCTTCAGAATTGCTTGAAGGCGACGGTGATCCCGCGCCTTGATCGCCTCAGTCGCCTCTATGTACAAAGGAGAGGCAACCTGTCCATTGGATCCGGCATCTCCATGCGACTTAGTGGATGCCGCGCTATCCCTGTAGGGCGTTGCGACAAATATCAAAGTAAAAACAAGCACAGTGGCAATGAATGTCCACGGTTTTTTCCCAGTTGCATTAGTGTCAATCGCTTGTGTCGGCTGTGTCATTCATCCTCCTTCACCAAACTCATGTTCAAGGCGTACAACCCCATAGCACCTACTCATCGACCTGAAACCCCTTGGGCGCCTGGTTAAAACAAATATCTTCACTACCATTAAGTGCTTCAGCACTCTTCTCCAGAGTTCTTTCTTAAGTTAACAAGAGAGGATCAAACACACCTGCACAACAGTAGCCATCTGGCTTACCTAACTCGGCCCAATTTTAATGAATAAATTACCAGCAACAATATTATCCACTTAGCCCCCTCTTATATTCAAAAGATATTTTGTAGCGATGATAACCGCGGATAAACTGTATGCAAATAAGAAGGGCAGAAACACGCCATAAGCAAGCATTAGTCGAAGCTCAGAGGAAGTAGTGCACCCAGCGCAGAAACTAGGATCCCCAAAGTCGACAAAGACAACAAAAAAAATAGCCCCCAACAAAGCACAGGAAAATAATAATGCGCCTAACGCCCTCTTCGGATCTTCATCAAACCTCGCTCTTAACCTAACCGACTCCGATGGAATTATTTTTTTAACCGAAATCGGAACTGATAAAAGTGACATCATCATAATTAACGAAAAAATATAGGCTTTATCCGGAAAGTTAGTACTCTCCCCTATCCGCTTCGCAAACTCTACGCGCATTAGGCTTTCCGGCATAAAAGACAGATCCAATTCATAAAAAAGGAAAAGGACCATTAATTCCAGAATGTAAAATACAATCAAAAACGGATGAAAAACTGCACTCCACAGCGTTTTAAGCTCAGATTTATATTCATTCATCGTTCACAAACTCAGATAAAGCGCAGCATCCATAATCAATCAAAGATACCAGGACCATAAGCACGCAATACGATCCGCTCAACCCACGACTGCCTCTGGAAAACACATGGCCAACGTTTATTCACAATCTGGTCTTGGGCGTCCCTATCTCCAGAATCGTCCATAATTATGCTTATCTCCTCTTCCGTTAGACACTCCATTATGAATCTATGTGCTCTTTCCGCTGTGTAATACTTCAGGGAAAACAATATCGCCATCAGAAACGTGAAAATAATCAATACCCTTCGAAGCACTGGCTCTCCTATTACGACACACCACTATCTAATTTCTCTATCCCCATTTATGCGAACTCAACCAAGCGCATTTAGTGACACCCTAGTCAAATAGACGATTCCCCATCGTCTTGGTAACGATGCGTTCTGGCCAACTCTGTTTCTCGCGCACGCATACGAGAGCTCGCCTCGTTATTTCAAACTGCTTCTCCTTGTTGCCGGGTTCATCGAGGATGATCTCTATCTCATCCTGAGAAAGACATTCCTTGATGAACCCTCGGGCACGCTCGGCCGTCAACTCTTTCGCCAACCACACACCCAATGCAACGGCAATTGCATAAAACAAGATCTTTTTGCCCATACCCGACACGTCCCAGAGGTTTAGCGAAGCCTTCCCTGCAAATCTTTCAGCCTTTGCGCCTGCACGTCAGCGATTTCAATCTGAGTCGGAGATGTGCACCTCGGACGTGAGGTCATGACCAGCGCTCAAGGCGTGCAGCCCCATATTCACCACCTCATCCACCTCCAAGCCCTTGGGCACCTGATGCGTAATGAAGATCATCGTCACCTTGCCCTTGAGCCGATTGATGGTCTGAGCGAATAGCTCAGCCGTCTGCTGGTCGAGATTCGAAATCGCCTCGTCGAAGATCAACACCTTCGGACGCTTGAGCAGCGCACGGGCGATGGCGACGCGCTGGCGCTGCCCGCCCGATAGCCCGGTGCCGCGCTCGCCGATCTCGGTCTGGTAGCCGTCGGGCAGGCTTTCGATGAGCTCGTGGATTTCCGCCGCGCGGCAGGCGGCCATCACGTCCTCGAAGCTCGCGTGCGGATGGGCCATGACCAGGTTGTCGTAGACGGTGCCGGAGAACAGCACCGTCTCCTGCGGCACAACGCCGAAATAGGCGCGCAGCTCATTGGCCGCGAGGCTGCGGATGTCGCGTCCGTCGATGGCGATCTTTCCTTCCTGCGCCCAGTAAAAGCCCTGCAGCAGCTTGGCCAGGGTGCTCTTGCCGCAGCCACTGGGGCCCATGAGCACGGTGAGCTTGCCGGTCGGGATCGAGAGTTGGAGATTACGGTAGAGCCAGGGGTGCTGCTCGGAATAGCGAAAGCCCAGGTTCGTGATCTCGATCTGCCCCGCGCCACCGGGCGAACGCCTCGGGGTCAGGGTGAAGGGTTCCTGGGGCATGTCGAGGATGTCGCCGAGGCGCTTCACCGCAATCGACGCCTGCTGGAACTCCTGCCACAGGCCGACCAGACGCATCACAGGCTGGGACAGACGGCTGGCGAACATCTGGAAGGCGACCAGCATGCCCACGGTGAGGCCCACGTTCTGCATCACCAGCCAGGCGCCAACGATGAGAATGGAGAGCGTCATCAACTGTTCCAGGCCGGAGGCGACGACCTGGTAGGTGTTGCCCACCTGGCGGGTGGCGAAGCCGGCCGTCAGGTACTGGGCGAGGTAGGTGCCGTAGCGCTTGTCCACGTCGGGCTCGAGCTGGAGCGACTTTACCGTGGGCATGCCAGCCAGGTACTCGGTGAGGAAGGCCTGGTTGCGGGCGCCGAGGAGAAACTGCTGATCGAGCCGGGCACGGAACACGGGCACCATGATGAGGCTGGCGATAACGATCAGCGCGAGGATGCCCAAGGCGATGAGGGTGAGCTGCCAGCTGTAGGCGAACATCACCGCGAGGAAGACGAACAGGAAGGGTAGATCGAGCACCAGGCTCACCGCAGCGCCGGAAACGAATTCGCGCAGCGTTTCGACCCCGTTCAGGCGGGCGACGAGGGTGCCGGTGGGGCGTTGCTCGAAGTAGCCCAGCGGCAAACGCAGCAGGTGGCGCATGACCTTCTCGCCCAGCACGGCGTCGATGCGGCTGCCGGTGTGCAGCACCAGGTATTGGCGCAGCCAGCTCATGGCGCTGGTGAACAGCATGAACACCACCAGCGCCACGCCGAGCACGATGAGCGTGCTCTCGGAATGATGGGCGATGACCTTGTCGATGATGACCTGGGTGAAGAGCGGCGTGGCCAGGCCGACGAGCTGGATGGAGAGACTGGCGAGGAGGATGTCGCGCCAGAGTGTCCTGTGGCGCAGCAGTTCGGGGAGAAACCAGGAGAAGCCGAAGGGTTTGGCGGCCTGGGTACTGCGGTCGTGCGTGGCGGTCGATTCGTTCAGCGGCGGCTCCGCTTCGGACACCAGCAGCAGGACCGGCGCACACTGAGTACGGGCAAGGTCCAGCGGTACAGGATGCGGCGCCCGCTCACCAGGCCTCACCCAAACCAGGGTGCGGTCGCCATGCTGCACGATCAGGGCTGGCGTCATCCCAGTCGAGGCCGGGGACGGGGACGGGGACGGGGCCTGCTCGCCCACCCATTTCCCATCGGTCGTGATCAGGGCGACAGCGGGAAGCGGCAGTAACGAAGAGTCCTCACCGGGCCAGCACGCCAGACCGGCCTTGAATCCCAGCAACGCCAGCACCTCGATTAAGGTGGGCAGGTCGATTGGCGGCGGAAAGCGCTTGAGCACCAGTTCGGCATCAAAAGGCCGGCGGTACAGGTTAGAAAGGTTTGCAAGCAGCCAGACGAGGGCTTCGGCGTCAATGCCTCCTTCGAGCGGACCGGAAGTCGCACCCTGCAGGTCCTGCCTTTTCTGCATTGCAGCCGTTTGCATACGTCATCCAGAAATGACAAACGACGCATTTCAACCGAGGCACAGAAATATGTCAATCGCAATTTCCAGCAACCGGATGCAGAATGGACTCCACTCGCCAAGGCACGACAGCGCATGGTGTTTTCCTGCATTGCCGCGTCATTCGACTACAATCGAATGACCGAGCCGCCAAGGACCGTGCGATGTGCCAGATCTTCACCTCTGCCGCCCCCGACCTCTACGCCAGCCGGGCGCGCGCGATCCGTTTGAGTGGCGTGGCAACCAGCCTACGGTTGGAGAACATCTACTGGCAGGCGCTGGAAGAGATCGGCGCCCGTGACGGGCTGAGCGTACCGCAACTGGTCAGCCGCCTGCACGATGAACTGGAGCAGGCTGGCACCCTGGGAGACCGTGCCAACTTCACCTCGTTCCTGCGCGTCACTTGCACCCGTTACCTTCAACTGCAACTGCAGGGACTGATTCCTGCATCACCTGAAGTGCCAATCCGGACGCTGGATGCATCGGCCGTACTCGCCGGCGAACGCAGGCACGCGCAGCGTCGGCAGGACAAATGCTCGAGCCGGATGGATGCGGCGCGTGCGGCATGACCGCCCGACACGTAACGATCAGACAATAAAAAACCCCGCACTGGGCGGGGTTCGGAACAAACACAGCAGCGGCAATCAGGCCGGTGCAGACGTACGGATCAGGTGATCGAAGGCCGCCAGGGAAGCCTTCGCGCCTTCGCCCATCGCAATGATGATCTGCTTGTACGGTACCGTGGTGCAATCGCCTGCCGCCAGCACGCCCGGCACCGAAGTCTGCCCCTTGGCATCAACGATGATCTCGCCGAAGCGGGTCAGTTCGAGCGTGCCTTTCAGGAAGTCGGTGTTGGGCAGCAGGCCGATCT
Organism: Parazoarcus communis SWub3 = DSM 12120; assembly: GCF_003226565.1. Lineage (GTDB taxonomy): Bacteria > Pseudomonadota > Gammaproteobacteria > Burkholderiales > Rhodocyclaceae > Parazoarcus > Parazoarcus communis. Next base: position 205,612 of record NZ_QKOE01000003.1, read on the forward strand.
GCACGAAGATGCCCTCGAGCTCGATGCGACGCACCTCATCGCTCTTGCGATCCTTGTAGACCAGGCCGTTGACCTTGTCCGCACCCGTAACCTCGGTGGTTTGTGCGCTCTTGATCACGGTAACGTTGGGCAGACTGTAGAGCTTTTTCTGCAGCACGGCGTCGGCGCGCAACTCGTCAGCGAACTCCAGCAAGGTGACATGCGCCACCACACCAGCAAGGTCGATCGCCGCTTCGACGCCCGAGTTGCCGCCGCCAATCACAGCAACGCGCTTGCCCTTGAACAGCGGGCCATCGCAGTGCGGGCAATAGGCCACGCCCTTGCCGCGGAATTCCTTCTCGCCCGGCACATTCATCTCGCGCCAGCGGGCACCGGTCGCCACGATCACGGCACGCGACTTCAGCACCGCGCCATTTTCGAGCTGCACCTCGGTCAGGGTCGCACCATCTTCACTGCCCGGCACCACCTTGGCGACGCGCTGCAGGTTCATGACGTCGACACCGTATTCCTTGACGTGCTCTTCCAGGCTGGCAACCAGTTTCGGACCTTCGGTGTACTTCACCGAAATGAAGTTCTCGATCGCCATCGTGTCCATGACCTGGCCACCGAACCGCTCGGCCACCACGCCGGTACGGATCCCCTTGCGCGCCGCGTAGATCGCCGCAGCCGCACCCGCCGGCCCACCGCCGACGACCAGCACGTCATATGCCGCCTTGTCGGACAGCTTCCTGGCATCGCGTTCGGCCGCGTTGTCATCAACCTTGGCGAGGATCTCGCCCAGTTCCATACGACCCTGGCCAAACTCCTTGCCGTTCAGGTATACCGTCGGCACCGCCATGATCTGGCGCTCCTCGACCTCGGCCTGAAACAGCGCGCCGTCGATCATCGTGTGACGGATATTGGGGTTGAGAATGGCCAGCAGGTTCAGCGCCTGCACCACGTCCGGGCAGTTGTGGCACGACAAGGAGATATAGGTCTCGAAATTGAACTCGCCTTCGAGGCCCTTGATCTGCTCGATCACATCGGCCTCGACCTTGGGTGGATAGCCTGCGGTCTGCAACAGCGCAAGGATCAGCGAGGTGAATTCATGCCCCATCGGCAGGCCGGCAAAACGCACGCGCCCTTCGCCCCCCTTGGGTGCCACCGAGAACGAGGGCTTGCGCTCATTGTCGTCGCGACGCTCGATCAGGGTGATCAGGCTGGACTGCTCGGCGACATCGCGCAGCAGTTCCTGCATTTCATGGGATTTTGCGCCATCGTCCAGCGACGCCACGATCTCGATCGGCTGCGTCACCCGCTCCAGGTAGGCTTTCAGTTGAGTCTTGATATTGGCGTCCAGCATGATGACTTCCTTCTTTCAATAGAGGGTCTGCCGATGTTTTCGGCAGGCCAGATACGACACAGCCGGCGTTTGGCCGGCTGCAGGGCATGCTGCCGGGGCACGACTGAGCCCCGGCGTAAAGGCGCGAAGCTTAGATCTTGCCGACGAGGTCGATGGACGGAGCCAGAGTCTTCTCGCCGTCCTTCCACTTGGCCGGGCAGACTTCGTTCGGGTGAGCCGCAACGTACTGGGCAGCCTTGAGCTTGCGCACGGTTTCGGTCACATCACGGGCGATGGCGTTGTCGTGAACTTCCATGGTCTTGATGATGCCGTTCGGATCGATCACGAAGGTGCCACGCAGTGCCAGGCCAGCTTCTTCGATATGCACGTCGAAGTTGCGGGTCAGGGTGTGGGTGGGGTCACCGACCAGCGCGAACTTGGCCTTGCCGACGGCCGGCGAGGTTTCGTGCCAGACCTTGTGCGAGAAGTGGGTGTCGGTGGTAACGATGTAGACTTCAGCGCCAGCCTTTTCGAATTCGGCGTAGTGGTCAGCCGCATCTTCGATCTCGGTCGGGCAGTTGAAGGTGAAGGCGGCCGGCATGAAGATCACCACGGACCACTTGCCCTTCAGGTCAGCTTCGGTCACTTCGATGAACTTGCCGTTCTTGAAAGCTTGGGTCTTGAAAGGCTTGACTTCGGTGTTGATCAGGGACATCTGATGCTCCTTGGCTGGTTGGACTAAAACGTTTGAAACGACTCGATGGGCAAATGATAGCCCTTCACATTGAATTGCTCTAATTGATAATAGAGATAGGGTCGATTGTTTTTGATTATCATCGAACCCATCTCGATCACCTGGATCGAAGTGCGGGCGCACGGAAACCGATCGCGCCAACGCCACTCGAAGGCCACGAGCAACTTATTCATCTTGCCAGACCTGATATGACAAAGCTACGCACCCTGATCGAATCGAACACTTTCCAGCGCTTCATCATTGCCGTGATCGTGATCAACGCCATCACCCTCGGGCTGGAGACATCAAGCGCCGCGATGGCCCGCTTTGGCGGGGTGCTGATGGCACTTGACCGCATCGCACTGGCCATCTTCGTGATCGAGATCGCCCTCAAGCTGATCGCCTACCGGCACCGTTTCTTCTGCAGCGGCTGGAACGTGTTCGACTTCAGCATCGTGGCCATCACCCTTGCCCCCACGGGCGAAGGCATGGCGGTACTACGGGCGCTTCGCATCCTGCGTGCACTCCGTCTGGTGTCGGTGGTGCCGTCGATGCGCAAGGTGGTCAATGCCTTGTTGCGCGCGATACCCGGCATGACGTCGGTGCTGACGCTGTTGCTGCTGGTGTTCTATGTTTCGTCAGTGATGAGCACCAAACTGTTCGGCGCAGCGTTTCCGGAATGGTTTGGCAGCATCGGCGCGTCGTTCTACACCCTGTTCCAGGTCATGACGCTGGAGTCGTGGTCGATGGGCATCGTACGGCCGGTCATGGAAGTGCATCCCCAGGCGTGGATCTTCTTCATCCTGTTCATCCTGCTGACCACCTTCGCCGTCCTCAACCTGTTCATCGCCATCGTGGTTGACGCGATGACCGTGGTCGAGCACAAGGAAGGGGAGGAGACCCGCGATCTGGTCACCGTCGATCATGGCGAACTGATGCGTGAAATGCGCGCGCTGCGGGCTGAGATTGCGGCGTTGCGGGCGCGCTCAACGGCGGACTGATCGCCAGCCCGGCGCGCGTGATGCTCCGTGCGCCGGGCGCTCCACTCGCAACAGCTTCAATCCACCGCGAGATGACGTCTCACCGAGATCTCGGCCCCCAGCCAGCCCAGAAAGGTCGCAAACAACACGATCACCACGGCTTCGCGCCATTGCGGCCCGGCAAGCGCGAACACGGCACCGTAAGTATCGGCCAGCGCGGCCACTGGCGCTGACAATGCGCGCACGCCCAGATGTACAGCACCCAGCGCCACCAGCCCGCCCAGCATGCCCTGCAAGCCACCGAACCAGTAAAACGGCCGGCGGATGAAGGGATCCGTCGCGCCCAGCAAGCGGCTGACCTCAATCTCGCTGCGCTGCGTCATGATCTGCAGCCGGATGGTATTGAAAGTCACGATCACCAGCGCAAAACCCAGCAAGCCAGCCAGCATCAGCACGGCAGAGCGCCCTAGCCCAAGCAGGGCATGCAGACGCTTCACCCAGCTGGAATCGAGCTGCACATGCGCCACCTTGGGCCAGGCCCGCATTTGCGCCGCCAGCGCATCGAACAAAACCGGGTCCTCGCTACGCAGGGTCACCACGAAGGCATCAGGCAGCGGATTGGCATTGAGCCCCCCCAGCACATCACCCAACCCGCCGCTGGCCAGTTGCTGCAAGGCTTCGTCACGCGGCACGAAACGGAAACTTGCCAGCTCGGGTTCGGCACGCAAGCGTTTCTCGATCTCGGCAGCATCGGCCTTGCCCGCCGCCGTATCCAGAAACACGCTGATCTCCGGCGTTCCCGATACGCCACGCGCCAGCGAGGCCACATTGTCGAGCAGCAGATACCCCCCCGCCGGCAAGGACAGCGCAATACCCATGACCAAGGCCGACAGCAACGTACCCACTGGCTGCCCTGCCAGCCTGCCCAATGCCTGGGCAATGGCCCTGACGTGCAGATAAAGCCAGTTACTCATGCAGCCTCCAGCAACTGACCCTTGGCCAGCGTCAGACGGCGCGGCGCAGATTCGGCGAACAGGGAAGCATCGTGAGTCGAGATCAGCACGGTCACACCCGCACGATTGAAGGATTTGAACAGATCGGCGATCTCCGTCGCATAGGCTGGATCGAGGTGGGCGGTCGGCTCGTCCGCAATCAGGATCGACGGCCGGTTGACGATGGCGCGGGCGATGGCCACCCGCTGTTGCTCGCCACCGGAGAGGCCGGCCGGCAACTCCTTCTCGCGTCCCGCCAGCCCCACCCGCTCGAGCGCCGCCGCCACCCGCTTGCTGGCATCCCCTGGCGGATGACCGGTGATCACCAGCGGCAACATGACATTATCAAAAACACTACGATCGAACAGCAGACGGCTCTCCTGCAACACCAGGCCAAGATTGCGACGCAAGTAGGGAATGGCCCGCCGCGGCAGCCGCGACACATCCTGCCCATTGATCAGCACCGTACCCGCGGTCGGCCGCTCGATTGCCGGAATCAACTTCAGCAAGGTGCTCTTGCCCGCACCGGAATGCCCGGACAACACCACGAGTTCGCCATGACGGATCTCGAAACTGATGCCAGCCAGCGCGGTATATCCGCCCGGGTAACGCTTGGCGACGCTGTCGAAGACGATCATGCAGTTCAGCCCTGTGCGCCAGATGAGCGTGCCGGCACCGGCTCGAACAGCGCATCGACGAACTCCCGCGCATGGAAAGGCTGCAAGTCGTCGATGCCTTCGCCCACACCGATGAAACGCAGTGGCTTGGGACACTGGCGTGCAATCGCGGCAAGCACGCCGCCCTTGGCGGTGCCATCGAGCTTGGTCACCACCAGCCCGGTGACGCCAATCGCCGCATCGAAGGCCTTGACCTGCGCCAGTGCGTTCTGGCCAATGTTGGCGTCAAGCACCAGGATGACCTCATGCGGCCCGCTGGGGTCGGCCTTGGCAATGACACGACGCACCTTGGCGATCTCCTCCATCAGGTGCAGCTGCGTCGGCAGGCGGCCGGCGGTATCGGCCAGCACGATGTCGATACCACGCGCACGCGCCGCGTTGATCGCATCGAAGATCACCGCAGCCGCATCGCCGCCATCCTGCGCAATCACGGTGACATTGTTGCGGTCACCCCAGGTCATCAACTGCTCGCGCGCCGCTGCGCGGAAGGTATCGCCCGCAGCCAGCAGCACACTCTTGCCCTGACTCTGGAAGTACTTGGCCAGTTTGCCGATCGAAGTCGTCTTGCCCGACCCATTGACCCCCGCAATCATGATGATGTACGGCTTGTGACCGGACACATCGAGCGGCTGATCCAGCGGCGCAATGATCTTGTGCAAACCATCGGCAAGCGCCTGCTGCAGCTGGTCGGCGGTTTCCAGCCGATCGCGCTTCCAGCGCAGACGCAGGTCATCGATCAGGTGCTGCGTGGCATCCACACCACAGTCGGCCATCAACAAGGTGGATTCGAGCTCTTCGAGCAGCTCTTCGTCGATCTTGCGCAGACCGAACAGGCTGGCGAGCCCGCCGCCCAGCTGCTGCCGGGTTCGCGCCAGCCCGGCCTTCAGCCGCTCGGCCCACGACCGCTTGGGTGGGGTCACTTCTGCGGCTACAACAACGGGAGGGGACGGCTGAACTGCTGGTGCTGGTGTTGGTGCGGGGTCGCGGTTGGGCTCAACGGCCTGCGGCCCGGGAGCGGCAACCGGCGTGGGCGCGACCTCAGCCGGCGGCGGGGCGGCGGGCACATCGGACTTGCCGGAATCGGTTTTGCCGGACTTCTTGAAGAAACCAAACATGGGCGCTCGAGTCAGAGGGGGCGTTCAGTGGAGTTTCCGGCGCAGCGCCGTCCAATGGTACGGGCGCAGCAAACCGGATGAGGCTAAGATGCGGCTCCGCGCATATCCGGCAACACGCCGGAGCCGCGCAAGGCGTCGCGAATTCTAACAGATGCAGGACATGTCCATGTTTCGTCTCCCCTTTCCCCGCCTGCTCACCGCGGCTACGGCCATGCTCGTCAGCCTGGGAGTGTTCGCCAATCCCTACGAGACCACGCTTGCAAACGGCATGAAAGTGGTCGTCAAGGAAGACCGTCGGGCCCCCTCCGTTGTCCACATGGTGTGGTACCGCACCGGCTCCATGGACGAACCCGAAGGGGTTTCAGGCGTCGCCCACGTCCTTGAACACATGATGTTCAAGGGCACCCGGGAAGTGGGCCCCGGCGAGTTCAACAAGCGTGTCGCAGCGGTTGGTGGTCGTGACAACGCCTTTACCAGCAAGGACTACACCGCCTACTTTCAGCAGATTCCCCCCGCCCACCTCGGCACCATGATGTCGCTGGAAGCCGACCGCATGCGCAACCTGATCATCACCGATGACGAGTTCGCACGCGAGATCGAAGTGGTCAAGGAAGAACGCCGCCTGCGCACCGACGATCAGCCACGCGCGCTGGTCTATGAGCAGCTGATGGCAACCGCCTTTCAGGCACACCCCTATCGTCGTCCGGTGATCGGCTGGATGACCGATCTCGAGGCAATGAAGGCCGAGGACACGCGCGAGTGGTACCGGCGCTGGTACGCACCCAACAACGCCTACCTGGTCGTGGTCGGCGATGTTGACCATCAGACGGTGTTCGATCTGGCCGGCCAGCATTACGGCCCGATCGAGGCCACCCCGCTGCCCGAGCGCCGCATCAGCCGCGAACCCGATCAACGCGGGCAGCGCAGCACTCATGTGCGCGCCCCCGCCGAGCTCCCCTACCTGGCCATGGCCTGGCAGGTTCCCGCGCTGCGCAATCCCGCAACCGACCGCGATGCCTACGCTCTGCAGGTACTCGCAGCGGTGCTTGATGGGTATGACGGGGCGCGGCTCAATCGCCGCCTGGTACGCGAGCGCCAGATTGCCGTATCGGCCGGCGCCGGCTATGACGGCAGCGGTCGCGGTCCATCGCTGTTCTACCTCGACGGCGTACCGGCCGCCGGCCAGTCGGTCGACGATCTTGAAGCCGCCTTACGTGTCGAACTGCATCGCATCCGCGAGCACGGCATCGATGCTGAAGAGCTCAACCGGGTCAAGACCCAGGCCCTGGCAGCCAAGGTCTTCAAGCGTGACTCGCTGATGGGTCAGGCCATGGAGATCGGCTTCATGGAAGCCGCAGGGCTTTCGTGGCGCGACGACGAACGTCTGCTCGAGGGCATCAAGGCAGTCACCGCTGAAGAGGTCCGCTCGGTCGCACAACGTTATTTCAGCGACGACACCCTGACCATTGCCCGTCTTCAGCCCCAACCACTGGAGCAGAAACGCCCGCGCTCGCCGCTGTCCTCGGGCCGCCACTGATCATCATGCAGAAAGACACGCTCATGCCCCCTCTCAAGTCACACGCCGCGTCGCCCATCGCCCGCCTGCGGCGCACCCTATTCACGCTCGCAGCAGGCCTGCTGCTGCTCGACACCCCGGCATTCGCTGCCCCTCCCATCGTGCAATGGACCGCCCCCTCGGGCGCACGGGTCAATTTTGTCGAAAGCCGCGCCCTGCCGCTGCTCGACATCCAGATCGACTTTGCCGCCGGTAGCGCCCTCGACCCCGCCGACAAGGCCGGGCTTGCCGGCCTGACCCGGGGCCTGTTCGAGGCCGGCGCGGGCACGCTCGACGAACAGGGCATCTCCGACCGCATCGCCGACATCGGTGCGCAGATCGGCGGCAGCACCGACAACGATCGCAGCAGCCTGTCGATCCGCAGCCTGTCATCAGCCAGCGAGCGCGACGCAGCAGTGGAGCTGGCCGCACTGTTGCTGAGCCAGCCCACCTTCCCGGCGGCAATCCTGGAGCGGGAGCGGACCCGCGCCATTGCCGGTCTGCGCGAAGCCCTGACCAAGCCGGCCACCCTGGCCGCACGCAGTTTCAACCAGGCCCTGTTCGCCGGCCACCCCTATGGCACCACCACCACCGAAGCGTCGCTCAAGGCCATTGCACGAGAAGACCTCAGCGCCTTTCACCGGCGTTACTTCAACGCGGCCAACGCATCGGTGACCATCGTCGGCGACATCGACCGGGCGGGTGCCGAGCGGATTGCACAACAGCTCACCCAGGCGCTGCCGGATTCAGCTGCAACGACGCCGTCGCTGCCTCAGCCCAAGCTGCCCGCGGCGGAAGTCATCCGCATTCCCCACCCCTCGGCCCAGGCGCACATCCTGGTCGGTCAGCCGGGTCTCTCGCGCGAGGATCCGGACTACTTCCCGCTACTGGTCGGCAACTACATCCTGGGTGGCGGCGGTTTCGTCTCCCGCCTGACGCACGAGGTACGGGAAAAGCGTGGCTTTGCCTATAGCGTTTACAGTTATTTCGCACCTCAGCGCGTGGCCGGCCCCTTCCAGATCGGCCTGCAGACCCGGGGCTCGCAAACCGAAGACGCGCTCAAGGTCGTGCGTCAGACGCTCGACACCTTCATTGCCGAGGGCCCCACCGAGGCCGAACTGCAAGCCGCGCGCGACAACATGATCAACGGCTTCGGTTTGCGCCTGGATTCCAACCGCAAGATCCTGGACCACATCGCAATGATCGGCTTTTACCAGCTGCGTCCGGACTGGCTGGATCATTATCCGCAGGCTGTAGCCGCGGTCACCCGCGAACAGGTGCAGGATGCCTTCGCCCGACGCATCCGCCCCGCACACCTGATTACAGTGATTGCGGGCGGTGACGGTGACACCGCGGCCGCCGCGACCACGCCGCGGGCAGCTCGATGAGCCGGGTCCGCATCGTAGGCGGAGCGTGGCGTTCGCGCCTGCTTGACGTCCCACATGCAAGTGGCCTGCGCCCTACACCTGACCGCGTACGTGAAACCCTGTTCAACTGGCTGGGCCAGGATCTGGACGGTCTGAACTGCCTCGACCTGTTCGCCGGCACCGGCATCCTGGGTTTTGAGGCCGCCTCCCGGGGCGCCGCACAGGTGACCTTGGTGGAAAAGGATGGAGGGGCGGTCGACGCCCTGCGCAAGGCCGCAGAAACCCTGAAGGCGTCGCAGGTAGAGATCATCCGCGGCGATGCGGTAAAATTCGTGCAATCCACGTCTCGGAAGTTCGATGTCGTGTTTCTCGACCCGCCCTATCGACAAGGCTGGCTCGAGCGCGTAGCGCCATTGCTGAACCGGATCATGCAGCCGGACGGCTGGATCTACGCAGAGTCGGAGGCGCCGGTGGCGCACCTTGGCGACTGGCAGACGGTCAAGCAGGGCCATGCCGGCCAGGTCCATTTCCATCTTCTGCAAGGAAAGCAGGAATGAAGGATGCGTTGGCGGTTTATCCCGGGACGTTCGACCCCTTTACCCGCGGTCACGAAGATCTCGTGCGGCGGGCGGCCTTGCTGTTCAACCGCGTCATCGTAGCGGTCGCGGCCAGCAGCGGAAAGGGGCCGATCTTTACCCTGGAGGAGCGGGTCGAGCTGGCCCGTGAAGTCGTCAGACCCTTCGACAATGTCGAGGTTGTCGGCTTCGACGGCCTGTTGATGGATTTCATGCGGGCTCAAAAGGCCCGAGTCATCCTGCGCGGGCTGAGGGCGGTGTCGGACTTCGAATACGAGTTCCAGATGGCTGGCATGAATCGCAAGATGCATCCGGACGTCGAAACCGTATTTCTGACCCCTGCCGAGGAGTACATGTTCATCTCTGCGACGATGGTGCGCGAAATTGCCCGACTGAACGGAGATGTCAGCAAGTTTGTGCAGCCAGGCGTGTTTGCCCGGCTGCAGCAAAAAGTGAATTCAAAGCGATAGCAAGGAAGCAAACCACCATGTCCCTGATCATCACCGACGAATGCATCAACTGCGACGTCTGCGAACCCGAATGCCCCAACGGCGCCATCTCGCAGGGCGACGAAATCTACGAGATCGACCCCAACAAATGCACCGAATGCGTCGGCCATTTCGATGAACCGCAGTGTCAGCAGGTGTGCCCGGTCGACTGTATTCCGCTCGACCCCAACCATGCCGAGACCAAGGAACAGCTGATGGAGAAGTTCATCAAGCTGACCGCCAAGAACTAAGGGTCCGCTCGGCCGACACGATTCGAGGCCATGCAGACAAAAGGCCGATGGCGTCACCTGACGCCATCGGCCTTTTGTCTTTACTGGAGCCCGGCTCAGGCCGCCATCGACTGGGCTGACACTGCCTCTACCTGCAAACCCAGCGCCTGACCAATCGCCGCCTGCATCTGCTCCAGCTCGGTGATCAGCGACAACACCCCGGCTTCGGCCTGCTTGAGCTCATCGACCCGGTCTTCGAGCGTATCGGTTGCCTGATGGATGCGCTTGACCGATTCCAGGCGACGCTTGAGCTGCAACTGATATTCACGCACCTGGGTTTCCAGCGGTGACATCACTGCCCGCAACCACTGCTCGACGTCTCGATTGGCCAACTCGAACGTGCGCCGGGCCTGCACCGCGATGGTCTCGAAGAACTTCTGGGTCAATGCATGCTTTTCAGTGGTGACCAATGTCAGCGTGGTATTGATCTGGCGATTGAAAGCCTTTTCCAGACGATCCAGTTCGGCCTCGTAGCGCTGGGTCGAAAACGCCTCGGGCGAAGTCAGCTTGAGCCCGTGTTCGACGCTGAAACGCTTGTACATGCTGTCCAGCATGTTGGTGATCTCACCAATCTCTGCCGACGACTGCGCCAGGTTGCCGCGCAGGTGCTCGAAGAAACCCTCCATCGCGCCACGCAAGCCCTTGGAAAAGGTGGACTCGAGCATTGCCTCACGCGTGCGCCGGGTCTCGTCGCGCAAGGCATCCATCCCCAGATGCGCCAGCAGGTTGTTGGTCAGGTTGGAGAACACCGAACGCACCGCATAGTACTTCTGCAGGCCTTGTTCGAATTCATCCTTTTCGACCCGGATCTTGCGCATCATGTATTCGATGACGTTCTGGTTCTTGCCGCGCAGATCGGTCAGCTCGCGCAATTGCTCGCGCACGCCAACCAGGCGAGCCTCGAGCAGCGCCCGGGTCTGCTGGACCAGATCGGCCGTTTCTCCAACCGTGTTGTCGCGCACGATCTGCTGCTTGGTGGGCAGCAGGTCTTCAGACAATGCTCGTTCGAGCTCACCCAGGCGGCTGCGCTCGAGCAGCGCTGCATCACCATTGATGCGGGCCACCAGGCCTTTCTGGGCGGAGACCGGGAAAACCGCACCCTCATCCACTTCCAGGGTTTCAGCCACGGTGCGGACCTGACGGTCGAGCTCAGCCTGGATCTGGCTTTCCTCCCGCAGCCCGTCCCACAGACCGTCGATTTTGTTGAGCACCACCAACCGGCCCTTCTGGCGGCTTTGCCCATTGGTCACGTAATCCCGCCACACCGCCAGATCGCTCTGGGTCACGCCGGTATCGGCCGCCAGGATGAACAGGACGGCGTGAGCATTGGGCAACAAGGACAGGGTCAGTTCTGGTTCGGCACCAATCGCGTTCAGACCCGGCGTGTCGAGCACCACCAGCCCCTGCTCGAGCAGGGGATGCGGAAACTGGATCACCGCATGGCGCCAACTGGGCACCTCGACCAGACCATCGGCCCCAGGCTTGAGCCCTTCCTCGCCCTTCGGGTCAACCTTGAACCCCAGGCGCTCGGCTTCGTCCTGGGTCACACGCTCAACCTCACCCACCCGCGCCAGCGCAGTTTGCAGCTCACCGGCCGAATCTGCCGCCAGCGGCTCGACCGTCCACGCCTCGGGCGTACGCTTGAGCTCGCTGACAGGCGCTTGCAAGGCCCGCGTCGCAATCGGCAGCAGGCGCAACTCAGGTCGGGCACCGGGTGACCACTGCAGCTCGGTCGGGCACATCGTCGTGCGCCCCGCACTCGACGGCAGGATGCGGTCACCGTAATCGGAAAAGAAGATGGCGTTGATCAACTCGGACTTGCCGCGCGAGAACTCGGCAACGAAAGCGATGGTGAGCTTGTCCTCGCGCAGGCGATCCACCAGGTACTGCAGACGCAGGTCTGCCTGTGCATCGCCGACATCGTTGCGCGACAACCAGTTGCGCAACTTGGTCACCGCATCGATCGCGCCGCCCCGCCAACGGCCATAGGCGGAAAACTGTTCTGCCAAAGTCATGTTTGCTCACCCGTTTCCGTGCCGCGACGCTGATCGCGACATCACTCCATCAGCATAGCGCCCTTCGTCCCACCTTGCCACGTCTACAGCGCATTGGCGACGACAACCGGACTGAGGACGAAAGATACCCTATCGCCCGCGGCGCTGACACTGCGGGCAATAATAGGTCGCCCGCTGCCCACTGACGATACGCTGGACGGGCGTCGCGCAAACCTTGCACGCCAGGCCCTCCCGACCATACACAAAATACTGCTGCTGGAAATAGCCCGGCTGCCCATCACCACCGACAAAATCCCGCAAGGTACTGCCACCCGCCTCGATGGCTGCAGACAACGTGAGCTTCACCTCATCGGCCAGGCGCCGGTACCGCGCCACGCCGATCCTGCCTGCCTGCTCGAGCGGATGGATGCGCGCACGGAACAGACTCTCCGACGCATAGATATTGCCCACACCAACAACCCTGCGACCATCCATCAGCACATGCTTGACGGGGGCACGCAAACCCCGGCTGATGCGGTACAACCAGTCACCATCAAAGGCCTCGCTCAAGGGTTCCGGCCCCAGGTGCGACAACAGCGCATGACTGGCAAGCTCACCAGGCTGCCACAACACCAGGCCGAAGCGGCGCGGGTCACGCAGACGCAACGCAAATGCCCCGAACACAAGGTCCACATGATCATGCACGCCTGCCGGCTCGTCCGCCGCCACGATACGCAGGCTGCCGGACATGCCCAGATGCACGATCACACAACCCTCCGCGAAATGGAGAAGCAGGTACTTTGCACGACGCCCGACATGCAATAGCTGCTGTCCCGGCAGGACATGTCGCAGCACATCCGGCACCGGCTGGCGCAGTCGCGGGTTGCGCACCACGACGGCAGACACCACATGCCCCTCGACGTGTGGACGGATGCCTCGACAGGTGGTCTCGACTTCGGGAAGTTCAGGCATGGGGTTCCTGCAGACAAGGGTGAATACACAGGCAGCTTGCCGCCAAGCAGGCAATATGCCTACCATGAAGCGAACCGAATTCTAGTTCAGCCCTCCAATGCGAAACAGTCGCGGCACGCCCGCGCCGGTCGCGGAACTGCCATCAACCGCCACACCGCCGAGCCACGAATACCGCCGGACCCCGACATGAAACGCTCGATTGCACGCCACCTCGCCCAACTTGGCACCTGCCTCACCCTGGGAATCGCCACCGCTCTGCCTGCGCATGCCGAGGAAGTCGAGCCGGTTGAGGAGGTCACCACCAGTGCGCTTCCCATCCAGGAGCTGACCCCGCAGACGCTCTACCGCTTCCTGCTTGCGGAAATCGCCGGCGCCCGGGGCCAGCTCGGCGTCTCGGCCCAACTCTATCTCGAGCTTGCGCGCAGCACACGCGACCCGCGTATTGCCCGCCGCGCCACCGAAATCGCCCTGTTTGCACGCAACGCCGACATGGCGACCGAAGCCGCTCGCATCTGGAACGAGGCCGACCCCGCCTCCGAAGAAGCCAAGCGCCTGCTAACCGGCGTCATCAGCGGACACGGCGGCCGCACCGAGGACATCCAGACCCAGCTTGCCCGCGCACTGGCGCAGGCACCGGCCAATCTGTCGGCCAACCTGATGGGGCTCAATCGCGCACTGGCGCGCCTGCCAGACAAGGCCGTTGCACAATCGATGGTCTTCCGCCTGACCGAGCCTTATCTGGAGCACCCCGAGGCCCACTTCGCCCGCGCCCAGGCGGCCGCGATCGCCGAACGCCCGATGGAGTCGCTGGCCGCCATTGATGGCGCCCTGGCGCTGAACAAGGACTGGGAGCCTGCCATCCTGTTCAAGGCACAGCTGATGATTCAGAGTGGCGCCAGCATCGAAGCGGGTCACCTGCTGCAGGAGGCGCTGAAGGCCCAACCTGCAAACCGCAACCTGCGCCTCGCCCACGCCCGCAGCCTGATCGCCGCCAAACAGTTCAAGGCCGCACGCGACGAGTTCCGCCAGTTGCTCGACGAAGCCCCCAACGACCGCGACACGCTATACACCCTTGCCCTGCTGTCCCTGCAGCTGGAGGACACTGACGCGGCCGAGTCCTTGCTGTCCCGGGCGCTGGAAGCCGGCCACCCGGAAGCCGACAGCATCCGCCTGCATCTTGGCCAACTTGCCGAGAAGCGCAACAACGGCACGGAGGCTCGACGCTGGTTCGACAGCGTGGAATCCGGCAAGCACTATGCCGAGGCACGCATCCGCAGCGCCCAGAGCCTGGCGCGAGAAGGGCGCATAGACGAAGCCCGCGCATTGCTGCAGCGCTCGACCGACAGCGACAATCCTCGCCGCTTCGTGCTGGCGGAAACCCAGCTCTTGCGCGATGCGGGGCGCACTGCCGAAGCCTTCGAGCGGATTGACGAGCTGCTCCGTGCCGCGCCCGACGACCATGACCTGCTCTACGAGTCGGCCATGCTCGCCGAGCAACTCGACCGCATCGACATCATGGAGGCCCGGCTGCGCAAACTGATTGCCCTCGCCCCCGACAATGCCCATGCCCACAACGCGCTGGGCTATTCGTTTGCGGACCGCGGCCTGCGCCTCGATGAGGCCGAAGCCCTGATCGCCCGCGCACTCGAGCTTGCGCCGGACGATGCCTTCATCCTCGACAGCATGGGCTGGGTACGATTTCGCCAAGGCGACAAGGCCGGGGCGCTGAGTTACCTTGAGCGCGCCTATGGCCTGCGCGCCGATCCGGAAATCGCCGCTCACCTCGGAGAAGTGCTGTGGCTGCTGGACCGCCGGGACGACGCCGGCCGGGTCCTGGACGAAGCCCTGTCCGCCCATCCGGACAACAAGAGCCTGCGCACCGTAACCGAACGCCTGCGCAAACCATGACGCCATGCAAGTCGGGAGGGGGCTGGTCGCGGTCTCTGGCACTGTGCGCCAGCATCGCGCTGTCTGCCTGCTCCACCACGCCCCCCTCCGCAGTGCCCGCCATCGCCGCGCGCACTGCGCATCCGGCATTCGAACTGGAGGGCAGACTGTCAGCCAATGACGAACACCGCAGCGTGTCCGGCCCCTTCGACTGGCGTCATACCCCCCTGCACGACCAGTGGACAGCCTACAGTCCGCTGGGCCAGATCCTCGCCGAACTCCATGCCACACCCTCTGGAGCCGAACTGACACTGGCCGACGGCCAGCGCCTTGGCGCCGCCAGCGTTGCCGAACTGCTACCCGCACTGATCGGCATCGACCTGCCCTTCGCACAACTGCCCGGTTGGGTGCAGGCCGTGCCAGACGGCAGTGCCGAAGTGAGACACACCGATGGCCAGGGCCGCCCCGCGCTGGTCTTCGATCGAGGCTGGCGGATCGACTACACCGAATACCAGGACCCGGCGCCCGGCGCCCTGCCCCGCCGCATCGACATTTCCCGCGGCGAAGCCCGCATCCGCCTCATCATCGATCGATGGTCACCTCAACCTTGAACCCCGCACTCCTGGGCTGCCTCGCCCCCGCCAAGCTCAACCTGTTCCTGCATGTGATCGGCCGCCGCCCCGACGGCTACCACTTGCTGCAGACCGCGTTCCGGCTGATTGACTGTGGCGACAGGCTGGATTTCCATGTGCGCACCGACGGAAGCATTCACCGCACCACCGCACTTGCCGGGGTCCCGGAGGAGCAGGACCTTGTCGTCCGTGCCGCAAGACGGCTGCAGCAATACACCGGCTGCGGCCTGGGCGCCGACATCGCGGTACACAAGCATCTGCCGATGGGGGGCGGCCTGGGCGGCGGCAGCTCGGACGCTGCTACGACACTGATGGCACTCAATCATCTGTGGCGCACCGGACTGGACCGTCACACACTGCAGACACTGGGGCTGGAGCTGGGCGCCGACGTCCCGTTCTTCATCTATGGACGGGACGCCTTTGCCGAAGGCGTAGGCGAACGCTTTCAGCCACTGGCCCTGCCCCCGGCCTGGTACGTCGTGATCGCACCAGGGGTCAGTGTGCCGACCGCCGAAATTTTTTCTTCAAAAGACTTGACGAGAGATACAGTCCCCATCAAAATAGCGGACTTCACAACGAGCACTACCCGGAACGACCTGCAAGCAACAGCCTGCAAGCTGTACCCGGAAGTGAGCGAGACGATCAACTGGCTGGCGCAATTTGCATCGGCACGGATGACCGGATCAGGCGCTTGTGTGTTTGCGGAAGTGAAAGACGAATTGACCGCACAGGACATCGTCGATCGCTGCCCGGCACGCTGGACAGCCTGGAAGGCCAGAAGCCTTGCGGAGCATCCGATGCATCGTCTCAGTGAGTGAAAAGGTTTCAATTGGGGAGTCGCCAAGTTGGTCAAGGCACCGGATTTTGATTCCGGCATTCGAAGGTTCGAATCCTTCTTCCCCAGCCATACAACGACGGGCAGGCCTCAGGCCTGCCCGAGTCGTTTTTGAAGACGATTTCATTCTATCGGCATCGGAGATTCGGTCATGCCCTACGGCAGCCTGATGGTCTTCACTGGCAACGCCAACCCCAAGCTGGCTTCTGACGTTGTCCGGCGACTGGGCATTTCCCTCGGCTCGGCCACTGTTGGCCGCTTCTCCGACGGTGAAGTCAACGTTGAACTCCTCGAGAACGTGCGCGGCAAGGATGTCTTCATCCTTCAACCCACCTGCGCACCGACCAACGAGAACCTGATGGAGATGCTGGTCCTGGTCGACGCCCTCAAGCGCGCCTCGGCCGGTCGCATCACCGCAGCCATCCCCTACTTTGGTTATGCCCGTCAGGACCGTCGCCCACGCTCGGCGCGTGTCCCGATCACGGCCAAGGTGGTCGCCAACATGCTCCAGGCGGTGGGCGTACAGCGCCTGCTGACCATGGACCTTCATGCGGACCAGATCCAGGGTTTCTTCGACATCGCGGTAGACAACGTCTACGCCGCCCCGGTGTTGCTGGCCGACCTCGACAAACAGAAATACGACGACCTGATGGTGGTCTCGCCTGACGTCGGCGGCGTGGTTCGCGCCCGCGCCTTCGCCAAGCGCCTGGAGTGTGACCTCGCGATCATCGACAAGCGCCGCCCCAAGGCCAATGTCTCCGAAGTCATGAACATCATCGGCGAGGTCGAAGGCCGCACTTGCGTGATCATGGACGACATCGTCGATACCGCAGGCACGCTGTGCAAGGCCGCCGGCGCGCTCAAGGCCAATGGTGCCAAGCGCGTACTGGCCTACTGTACGCATGCGGTACTGTCCGGTGCCGCTGTGTCGCGCATCAATGATTCCGAGCTCGACGAACTGGTCGTCACCGACACCATTCCGCTGCGGGATGACGCCAAGGCAAGTGGTCGCATCCGCCAGGTTTCGGTCGCATCCCTGCTGGCAGACACCATGCTGCGCATCAGCAACGAGGAATCCGTCTCCTCGCTGTTCATGGAATGACTTTCTGCCCGCGACCTGTCGCGGGCTTTTTCATCCCTGCCTGGTCGCGGGCAGGGAAATTCAACCGGAGCTGTAAACATGAACATCACTTTCAAGGCCACCAAGCGTGATCTGCAGGGAACGAGTGCGAGCCGCCGCCTGCGTCGCGCCGGCCAGGTACCGGGCATCATCTACGGTGGCGAACAAGCTGCCCAGCCGGTGCTGATGGACCACAATGAACTCTTCCATCTGCTGAAGAAAGAAGCGTTCCACGCATCCGTGCTCAGCATCGATGTCGAAGGCGCCAAGGAAACCGTGGTGCTGCGTGACACCCAGTGGCACGCCTTCAAGCCGCAAGTCCTGCATCTGGACTTCCAGCGCGTTGACGCCACCCACGCCATCCACCTGAAGGTGCCGCTGCACTTCGTGAATGGCGAAAACAGCCCGGCCGTCAAGCTCGGCGGCTGCATCATCGCCCACGTGCAGACCGAACTCGACGTCAAGTGCCTGCCGTCCGCCCTGCCCGAGTTCCTGACCGTCGATCTGTCGTCGCTCGAAGTCGGCCAGTCCATCCACGCTTCGCAGATCAGCCTGCCCGCCGGTGTCGAAGTCGCTGCTCACGGCGACCCCGTCCTGGCCAGCGCTCAGCAGACCCGTGGCAGCATCTCCGCCGAAGGCGAAGAAGCCTCGGCCTGATGCCAGCTGCTGCCCGCCGGGAAAACCGAGCCTGACCCACGATGACGACCGCGACCCCGCGTCCGCCCCGTCTCGTTGTCGGTCTCGGCAATCCTGGCAGCGAGTATTCCGAAACCCGGCACAATGCCGGGTTTTGGTTTTGTGAGCGCCTTGCCGACAAGCTCGGCGTGCGCTTCTCGCACGAATCCCGTTTTCACGGTCTGGTCGCCAATGCGCGCGACGCAGGCGTGTGGCTGCTGATGCCACAGACCTTCATGAACCGCTCGGGTCAGGCCATTGGCGCCCTTGCGCGTTTCTACCGTATCGAACCGGCAGAAATCCTGCTGGTGCACGACGAACTCGATGTTCCACCCGGCCAGTTACGCCTCAAGTTCGGCGGCGGCCTTGGCGGACACAATGGACTGAAGGACACCTCAGCCCACCTCAACACCAACGACTACTGGCGTCTGCGTATCGGCATCGGCCATCCCGGCGATCGCAACGAGGTCGTCAACTACGTACTCAAGCCCGCCCGCCGCGAAGAGCAGACCCAGATTGACGAGGCCATCGACCGCGCCCTGCTCGCCTGGCCCACACTGGCCCGGGGCGACTGGAACAGCGCCACGCAACGCCTCAATGCCCGGCCGGCCGCCGCCAAGCCGCCCAAGGCCCCCAAACCGCCCAGACCCGCAGCAGATAACGCGGGTGCGCCCGGCACCACCAAGGACGAAACCCAGCCATGAGCCTGAAATGCGGAATCGTCGGCCTGCCCAACGTTGGCAAGTCGACCCTGTTCAACGCCCTGACCAAAGCCGGCATCGAAGCCGCCAACTACCCCTTCTGCACCATCGAGCCCAATGTCGGGATTGTCGAAGTGCCGGACCCGCGCCTGGCCGCCCTGTCCGAAATCGTCAAACCGCAGAAGATCCAGCCCGCCATCGTCGAGTTCGTCGACATTGCCGGTCTCGTTGCCGGTGCGTCCAAGGGTGAAGGCCTCGGCAACCAGTTCCTCGCCAACATCCGCGAGACCGACGCCATCGTCCACGTGGTGCGCTGCTTCGCGGACGACAATGTGGTGCACGTCTCCGGCAGCGTCGATCCCATCCGCGACATCGAAGTCATCGACACCGAATTGGCACTTGCCGACATGGCCACCGTCGACAAGGCCCTGAACCGCTACAAGCGCCCTGCCGCTGCCGGCGACAAGGAAGCCAAGGCCCTGGTCGCGGTGCTCGAGAAGTGCATCGCCCAGCTCGACCAGGCCAAGCCGGTACGCGCACTCGATCTGGCCAAGGAAGAACTCGCGCTGATCAAGCAATTCTGCCTGATCACCCAGAAGCCGGTGCTGTACGCCGCCAACGTCGCCGAAGACGGTTTCCAGAACAACCCCCACCTTGAGGCAGTGCGTGCCCACGCTGCCGCCGAAGGCGCCCAGGTTGTTGCCCTGTGCGCCGCCATCGAGGCCGAAATCGCCGACCTGGAAGACGCCGACAAGAAAGACTTCCTCGAGTCCATGGGCCTGGAAGAACCCGGGCTGGATCGGCTGATCCGTGCCGGCTACAAGCTGCTCGGCCTGCAGACCTACTTCACCGCCGGGGTCAAGGAAGTCCGCGCCTGGACCATCCACGTTGGCGACACCGCACCGCAGGCCGCCGGCGTCATCCACACCGATTTCGAACGCGGCTTCATCCGCGCCCAGACCATCGCCTTCGAGGACTTCATCCAGTTCAAGGGCGAGGC
Organism: Parazoarcus communis SWub3 = DSM 12120; assembly: GCF_003226565.1. Lineage (GTDB taxonomy): Bacteria > Pseudomonadota > Gammaproteobacteria > Burkholderiales > Rhodocyclaceae > Parazoarcus > Parazoarcus communis. The sequence continues at coordinate 225,521 of NZ_QKOE01000003.1, forward strand.
CGGCGCCAAGGAGGCCGGCAAGATGCGGGCCGAAGGTAAGGAGTACGTGGTAAAGGATGGCGACGTACTGAACTTTCTGTTCAACGTCTGATTCAAGCAAGCCATTCAGGCGATTGCATCTGCTTGCAGGTGTATCGCCGAAACTGACGCAAAGCCCCGTGGATACGGGGCTTTTTCATTTCAACTCGTTGCATGAAACGACACTTGATAGCGCTGCGCAAGTGAATACGGGCGTGTATATGGATCGTGCGTCAGACCGATGAAGGTGTATACGATGAAGCCCTGAGGACGAACAGGAGAGCTTCACGATGCTGACAGATGCCCAGTGCCGAGCCGCCAAGCCCAGAGAAGGCTGGAGTTCCCAGGATTGAGTAGAGGCGTTGGCCGTGACATTGACGAACAGTTGGATGGGGTAGATGAAGTAGCCCTTGGTCTTGATGGCGTCATCTTTGGCGGCCGCGATGTTTGAATCATTGTCTGCCATCGCGGCGTAATTGACGGATGCATCGCCGCCGGTGATGTATCAGGCTTAACGATTGAACGGGAGGAAATGGGGTGTTACGGGAAGATACCGAGGTCTATCTTCCGGCTTTTGTCGCCTTGGGTCGATAGAAATCCTTGCTTCTTCAGGCGGTTGCCGACGTATCGCCCATCTTCTATCGCCCATCTATCGACGATAGAACGCAGGTTGTCCGATAGGCTGTTCATGCCACCGCCCAGTACCGCCGCCAGCGGTTGTTGCCCTCAAACCGGACCTCCCCCCGTTCGATCAGCTCTTCCAGTGCGCGCTTGACTTGCTTGGGATGGATCTCGCCGCCGATTCGCTGGTGGATGTCACTGATGGCCGACCTGGGGTAGCGCTGCAGGTCTTCCAAGACCAGCGCGGCCAGGCGGTGTGGCTCAATGCGTTTGAGGGTGGTCTCGCCGGTGAACTGGAGGCTGCGCAGCAGGCTTGGATCAACAAAGTAGCGTGTTGCCTGGGTACGCCCAGTGCTTTGCACCAACTGCCAGTCCAGTAGGCGCTTTAGCCAAGGTTGCAATGCTTCAACCGATGGCAGTTCAAGCGACGTTGCCAGTTCGCGTGCCGTCAGGGCATCGTGTTGCGCCAACAGGCCCAATGCGATCCTCTCGCGCTGCGTGAGCTGGTAGGTCTGATCTGCTTTCGCAATGAAGTCGATGACCTCGGGCTTGAGGATGCGGCGGCGCACTGTCACCTGCACACGATCGTGGGTCTCGATCAACTCGGGAGCCGGGCGGCCCTGTGAGAGCAGCACCTCGAAGATCTTGTCGAAGCCGCTGCCTTCCCGCTCCATCAGTTTCAAGTCATGGAACAGGCGTGCCAGGTGTTCATTACGGCGGACCGTGGTGTGGAGCACGTTCTGGGGTGAGACGCCCAGCGGTAGCGGTCCAGGATTGACCACTTCCAGCCGGTCTGGATGCAGGTTCAAGAAGATGTCACCGCGCTGGGTGTAGGGACGATGTACCAATGCGTTGACCAATAACTCGCGCACCACGATTTCATCGAAAGCGGGCACGTTCTGACGGTACAGGCCATCGGGCAGCTCGTAGCGCTCGCGGAAGTCTGGCACCCCCTGCCAGACCGCTTCGATCAACTCCATCGGGCTTTGCGTGTGGTCGTCCCAGACCAGCTTGTTGACCTTCTGTCCGTGCTCGTCGTACTTGATGAACTGGATGACCGGAGCGGTGGTCAGTTGAGCGCGATGATGCTGGCGACCGAGACTGAGCACACCCAGGTTGGTGAGGCTCGGTCCTTGTGCGAGCTGATAGTGATCGAGCAGTTCGTCGTCAGACTTCTCCTTCACGGAAGGCTTGACGCGATCCGATGCGCGCAAGGCTGCAAGCAGCTTGTCGCGTTTGGCGAGATCAATCTCGGTACGTGAAACGTGCAAGGTGGTTTGCGTTTCCCACGGTAATGCAGAACGCTCACTGGCGAGACGCATAACGTCATCACCCGTCACGGGCTTGCTTTGATCGGCCACGCGCAGGAAGTAGCGGCCGTCCGTGGTGGATGCAACGGCCATGGCGCGCGGAACTCGCAATTCGATGTATTGGCCGCCATTCGGGGCGATGGTGACATCCGGCAGCACCGTCACGTTAACGGTGCGCTCTGCCAGCTTGCGACGCAGTGTGTCTGGCAGGTCTGGAGGGATACGCTGATCGGCGGGAGGCTCGCTCTGGCCATCCTCGATCCCCAGCAGTAGGCGGCCACCGGTTGCATTGGCAAAGGCAATGCAATCCTTGGCGATTTCGTTCCAGTCCGCCGTCTTGCCGATCACAGCCCGCAAGGACTTCTGATCAAGGAGTTGCCCTTCCAAGCTCACGCGTCACCTTTTCCTGCTGGATTCATTTTTGTTCGCTCCCATCGCCCGATTCTTCATCGGCACCTCCCGCTCGCACCCACTCATCCACTTCCGAGAGCTGGAACTTCCACAGCCGCCCTACGCGGTGAGCGGGCAGACCCTTGCGCTCGCGCCAGCGGTACACGGTGTCCTTGGCCACGCCCAAGTGCTGGGCGACGTGCTCGGCGGTAACCCACGGTTCTGTACTCATGTCGTTGGCGCTCGGATTATGCAATTCAAAGTCGTCTTAAATCGTTTGAAGTCTACCATTTAGGTGCTGTGGAAGCATCCCGATTGCCTTTGACTGCGTTCGCTGTAAGTTGAATGTGGTAACAAAGGGCGCAGCACCACACTGTCACCACCATGGCGACACAATGCTGCCACAGAGCCCCCACATTACCACCATCATCCTTGCCACACTTTCAACACCTTGTTCCCATAAGGTTGACACCCTGCTGCTGCCATCCAACCACACTGTTCACACAGTGGGCCCGCAGCCCGATCTGATCGCACAGACAATTTTTCCTGATCACAAAGACCCATACCCCGTTACTCCCTAACCTGGGCACAAGATAAGCAATAACAGTCGAGGGATTTGGAATGTACGTTGTGCAACTTTGGAATGTACGTGGCCGGAAATAAGCTTTTCGCTGCCTGATCATGTGCCCGAACAACAATGCATTGGAAAGAACGTTGTGCCTTGTTGGAAAGAACGTAGTACCAGATAGGGAGTAACGGGGCATGTGACCATGCTAAAAGTCATTGCGATCAGCGCAGCACGATTTGGAAACCCGACAGATGGAAACAGCGCATTTTTGCCTAATCAGTTGGCGGCATGTCCGCTTTTCCGCTGAGTCGCCAAGCCGTTTTCCTGATGTTTCATGGCCCTTGATCCCCGACTACGCATCGGCCTGAAGCTGATGGAAATCAGAAAGACCAGAGGGTGGTCGCAAGAACGCCTGGCACTGGAAAGTGGCTTGGCGCGCAGCTATCTGGGGGGCGTTGAGCGTGGGCAACGCAACATCGCCTTACTCAACATCTTCAAGCTGGCCGAGGCGCTGGGGGTGGAGCCTTCAGTACTACTGGAGGCTCCAGCTGCCGGACAGGAGCCAGCTCCGTAACATCGTAGCGCTACGGTATCGTAACGTTACGATGGTCACCGCCTGATCGCTGGCGGCAGCTATCGCAGCCATCTGCCTTCAAGAATAAATAAAGTCCACTACAATGACACTTAAGCGATTTTTTTTGCGTCAAGGGTCATAGAAGTGACTTTTCATCTCTCGACTTCCGCTGAGATCCTGCAGGAACTGGGTGTCCGTCTGCGCGAGCAGCGGCTTGCCCAGTCGCTTACGCAGCGTGAACTGGCGCAAATGGCCGGGCTGTCACTGGGGGCGTTGCGCAAACTCGAAAGCGACGGCCAGTGCTCGCTGGAAACGCTGGTCCGCGTCGCGCAGGCGCTTGGCTTGCTGGAGGCGCTGGACGATCTCTTCGTGCTCAAACGGCAATCCATCGCCCAGATGGAACAGGTGGACCTTGTCAGCCGCCGCCAGCGTGCGCCGCGCAAGAAGGCATCATGAAGCTGCTTACGGTGCATTATTGCGGCTGGGGAGAAGACTGGCCGTTGGGACGGTTGGCCGATGACGGTCAATCCCTGCTCTTCGAATATTCTCCCGAAGCCCTGTCTCAGGGCTTGGAACTGTCGCCCTTGCACCTCAAGCTGCGTGCAGATGCCTACGGAAGTTTTCCGGGCCATTTGCATCGCCTTCCGGGCCTGATCGCCGACAGTCTGCCGGACGGCTGGGGTTTGCTGCTGATGGATCGCCTGTTTCGTCAACATGGCTTGCGTCATCCCGGGCCACTGGACCGGCTGGCCTTCATTGGTGAGCGCGCGATGGGCGCGTTACGCTTCGTTCCGGCAAGCGACGCCGGCATCCGGGAGCCCGACTGGTCCTTGCTGGCGCTGGCCGAGCAAAGCCGTCTCGCGCTCGCGGGCGAGGCGGGTGTCGCCCTGCGCGAACTCGCGCTCACCGGCGGCTCGCCGCAAGGGGCCCGACCCAAAGCGTTAGTGCAGTACGACGCAGCGACCGGGCAAGTCAGCACCCGTCCGGATGCGGCCGGCAGCCCCTGGCTGGTCAAGTTTCCGGCGCAGAACGAACACAAGGAGGTCTGCATCATCGAGCAGCTCTATGCCGAGTTGGCTCGGGATTGCGGACTGGATGTACCCGAAAGTCGCTGGTTCGACCTTGGCCCTGAACTGGCCGCCTTCGGCGTCTCCCGCTTCGACCGGAAGGGTGGGCAACGCGTCCCGGTGCACAGTCTGAATTGACGCAAAGCCCCGTGGATACGGGGCTTTTGCATTTCAGCTCGTTGCATGCAAGCACTTGATCAGCCCGATTGAAAACTTCCATGCATCATTTCTCCCGATTTGAAGGAAAATAGCGCCCTTCGCGGCGGACTGGCGCAAGGCTTGGGCCGCACCGGCTTTTTACTTCAGGAAACCACCATGCTGCAGAAACACCCCGCCTTTGCCGGCGTCCAGGGCCCTGTCGTCGTCATCGTCCTGGATGGCTATGGCATTCCCAAGCACGATGTCGGCAGCGCCATCGATGCTGCCCGCAAGCCCACGCTGGACCGCCTGCTTGCCGAATGCCCCAACATCCGTCTGCGCGCCCACGGCACCGCGGTCGGCATGCCCTCGGATGACGACATGGGCAACTCCGAGGTCGGGCACAACGCCATCGGCGCCGGGCAAGTCTATGCCCAGGGCGCAGCACTGGTGGCCAACGCCATTGCCGCAGGGACAATCTGGGAAGGAAGTGCCTGGCAGGAAATCGTGGCCGCCACCCGGGCAGGCGACGGCGGCAAGGCCGGTGTGCTTCACTTCATCGGGCTGTTCTCCGACGGTAATGTACATAGCCACATCGACCATCTCAAGGCCATGGTGTTGCGCGCCAGGGATGAGGGCGTGCGCACCGTGCGCATCCATGCCCTGCTCGACGGCCGCGACGTGCCCGAAACCAGCGCACTGGAATACGTCGTCCCCTTCGAAGCCTTCCTGCGCGACATCAGCACTGGCGGTTTCGATGCCCGCATTGCGTCCGGCGGCGGGCGTCAGACCATCACCATGGATCGTTACGACGCCAACTGGCCGATGGTGGCACGCGGCTGGCGCACCCATGTGCTGGGCGAGGGGCCGCAGTTTGCCAACGCGGTCGAGGCCGTAAACGGCCTGCGCGCGCGCCATCCCGGCACCATCGACCAGGACCTGCCCGAGTTCATCATTGCCGAAGACGGCAAGCCCATCGGCACCATCGAGGACGGCGATTCCGTGGTGTTCTACAACTTCCGCGGCGACCGTGCGATCGAGATCACCCGTGCCTTTGTCGAGACCAGCTTCAGCGAGTTCGACCGGGTACGTCACCCCAAGGTGACCTACGCCGGCATGCTGCAGTACGACGGCGACCTGCAACTGCCCAAGCGCTTCCTGGTGGCGCCACCTGCCATCAAGAACACCTCAGGCGAGTGGTTCAGCAAGATGGGGCTGACGCAGTTCGCCTGCTCCGAAACGCAGAAGTTCGGTCATGTGACCTATTTCTGGAACGGCAACCGCTCGAACAAGTTCGATGGCGAGACCTGGCAGGAGGTCCCCAGCGACGTCGTGCCCTTCGAACAGCGTCCGTGGATGAAGGCAGCCGAGATCACCGATGCGATGATTGCCGCACTGCAGTCCGGCCAGTACAAGGTATTGCGCTGCAATTACGCCAATGGCGACATGGTCGGCCACACCGGCAACTTCCGCGCGGCAACCATGGCGATCGAAGCGGTCGACCTGGCGCTGGCGCGGCTGCTGCCGGCGATCGATGCCGCCGGCGGCGTCGCCCTGATCACGGCCGATCACGGCAATGCTGACGAGATGTTCGAGCTCGACAAGAAAACCCGTCAGCCCGCGCAGAACCCGGACGGCAGCTACAAGGCCAAGACCGCACACACGCTGAACCCGGTACCGCTGATCCTTTACGGCAAGGCCGCAGCCGGCAAGCTGAAGCTGCGCCAGACCGACACCGCCGGGCTGTCCAACATCGCCGCCACGGTAGCGAACCTGCTCGGACTGGAAAAGCACGAGACGTGGGACGACAGTCTGCTCGATATCGGATGACGCATCCAGATGCGCGCCCCCTGACAGACATGACGGTCAGGGGGCACGCCAGAGGGGGCATGCACACCCAAGCTTCATCAGCAATACTGCGGCAGACGGCCTTCTTTCAGAACAAGGCCTTGAGCGCCCCACGTATCCATTGCCAGCGGCTCATCACCAAGGCCAGCGAGATCAACCCGCAACCGAGCAGTTGCATCGCCGTCATCGATTCATTGAACCACCATGCGGCCACCAGCGCGGTCCACATCGGCTCCAGCATCAGGATGATGGCAGCGTGGCTGGGGGTGGTCAGACTCTGACCATGAAGTTGTACGAGAAAGCGCAGCGTGGTCGCAATGATGGCGCTGGCCAGCAACCAGAACAGGATGGGGGTCGGCACTGACGCGGGCCAGTCCTCGAGCAGCAGGGACGCCGGCAGGATCAGCACGCCGACCATCGACACCTGCACCGCGCTCAGCGCCAGTACCGGAATGCCCCGGACCACACGCGAATTCAGGTTGAACAGGAAGGAAAACAGCAAGGCCGCGACCAGGAAGTACCACTGCCCGGGCTCGAAACGAAAACCGTGCGCCAGCGACAGACAGGCGAACCCTGCCAGCGCAACCGGCAGCGCCACCCAGGTGGCCTTCGGCGGGTGCTCACCGAAGAACAATCGGGCGAACACCGGCACCAGCACAATGCCCAGGCTGGCGATGAAGGCACCCTCGCCAATGTGGCTGGCATGCTCCAGGCCCAGGATCCAGAATGCCATGGCCACCGCAAACACCACACCCACCATGGCGGCGCGGCCAAGCGCACGACGGTCGAGGCCGCGCAGCTGCCCCCAGCTGAAAGCCACCAGCACCACCCCGGCAAGCAGAAAGCGGGTACCAACGAACTGCAGTGGCAGCAGGCCGCCAAGCGACTCCTTGGAGAACACCCAGCCGGCAGCCGCCAGAAAAGTGGCAAACAGCAGGAGCAAGTCGGCCTTGACCGAGTGTGGCGCAGCAGTCATCCGGAATACAGCCAGGAAAGGGGGGAAGGACCCGCATCCTAGCGCAGGCCGCCGATCACCGCATCCTGACAATCACGCAAACCGGGCACAAGGGCGGGAAAGGCTGGCTCAGGCCCACGGCGGGCGGGCCAGCTTGCGTTGCAAAGTGCGCCGATGCATCTGCAAGGCACGCGCCGTCGCCGAGATGTTGCCACCATGCTCTGCCAGCACACGCTGGATATGCTCCCACTCCAGCCGGTCGACCGACAGCGGCATCGCCGGTGCCGGCAGCACCCCGGCAGGCAAGACCTCACTGGCCTGCAGCGCATGGAGGATGGCGTCGACGTCCGCCGGCTTGGCAAGATACTGCACTGCCCCCAACTTGACCGCATCGACCGCAGTGGCAATGCTGGCATAGCCGGTCAGGATCAGGATGCGCACTCCCGGACTCGCCTCGAGCAAGGGACGGATCAGCTGCAACCCGGAACGTCCGCCAAGATTCAGATCAAGCACCACGAACTCGGGCGCAAGCGCTTCCGCCATGGTGAGCGCGGCCTCTGGATCGAGCGCACCCTGCGCCGCAAAGCCGCGCTGCGACAAAGCCTTGACCAGCACCCGGTTGAAGGTCGGGTCATCGTCAATCACCAGCAGGCGGGCAGCTGACTCACTCATCGATCAAGATCACACAAGGGGATGGACACCCTGGCAATGGTGCCACCACCCGCTCGCGGCAGGAAGTCGAGCCTGCCGCCGTGGCGATCCACGACGGCGCGAGCCAGCAGCAAGCCCACTCCCATTCCCTGACCCTCCTGGCGTTCCACACCCGGTCCGAACGGCCCCGCCTGCGCAGCGGACAGCAGGGGGCTTGGCAAGCCCTCGCCGCGATCAGCAATATCGACCCACAACCGCCCATCGTGCACGCGCACCTCGAGATCCAGCCCCTGACCCTCCGCACCCGCCCGCTGGCTGGCATTGGCCGCATTGTCGATCAGGTTGTGCAAGACCTCATCCAGGCTGGCATCAGCGGCGATGAAGCGATCCGCCAGGGGCGATGTCGTCTGCCGGTTCAGTCGCACCAGGGGGCGCATCTGCTGCCAGCGATCAAGCGCCCGGTCGACCCATGCCGCCGCAGCCACCACGCCGCCGCGCTCCGCACGCGCCAGCCCCGCTTCGTGCGTCAAGGCATGCAGGATGTCGCGGCACTGATCCACCTGCGCCCGCATCAATTCAATGTCTTCGCGGACATCCGGAGCAAGGTCCTGGCGACAAGCCAGACCATCGGCGACGATACGCAAGGTGCCAAGCGGCGTTCCAAGCCGATGTGCGGCGCCTGCCGCAAGCTGGCCCAGACCCAGCACGTAGTCGTCGCGGGCACGGGCGCTGCGCGCCTCGGCCAGCGCCTGCTCTCCCGCACGCAAGGCGGCATTGAGTCGCGACACGAACCACACCACCGTCAGCCCGGAGAAGACAAAGCTCAACCACATGCCCGCCAGATGCCAGTGCATCGCCGCATCCGTCTCCAGTAGCTGAACCGGATGATGAAAGTGCCACAACAGGCTGTACTCGACGACCGCCAACGCAAACAGCATCCAGGACTGGCGTGCAGGCAGGATATAAGCCCCCACCGCCACCAGTGGCAACAGCAGGGAGATGGCGGGATTGGTCACCCCGCCACTGAAGTACAGGAAGGCCCCCCAGGCAGCCAGATCGGTCAGGATCTGCGCGAACGCGCCCCAGCGCCCCTGCAGCCAACGCGCTGCGCCGGCCAGCAAACCGAGATTGATGCCGACCAGCACCAAGGCCACACCCTGCAGCGGTTCACGCGGATGCGCCGGTGCCAACAAGGGAAAAACCAGGACCGATAGCACCAGCATGGCCAGTACCGATAACCAGCGCAAATGCAACAGGCGCGACCGGTCGGTGCGCACCGGCGCCAGCCCGTCACCCGGTGCAGGGGGGTTGCGTTCAACTGTCATGGTCTGCAAAGCCTTCGGACGGGACTGCAATGGAATCGATTGGTGACCTTGCGTCCTTGTCGTAAATCAAGGAACTCACCTCCTGCGCCTCCTAGAGTGCACCTGCGACAAAACGTCACAGGGACCATTGTCACAGACATCGCCAAGCAAGGGCACGGCCGCGACGGCCTCATCTGCGCTCGATCCTGATGCCTGGACAAACACCGATCACACCAGCAACGGGAGCACCCAGATCATGAACGAAGCCAAGATGAATCCGGTAGACGAGATGCCCGACCCGAGCCGCCGCAAGTTCCTCAACACCGCAGCGGTCGCCGGCATCGCCGGTGCGGGCCTGTCGGTCGGTTTGTCGGCATGCAACAAGGATGCGCCAGCCCCCACCGCAGGCGCTGCCGCACAACCGGTTGCAGCCGCCTCGCATGCGGCCAATGCGCATCTGAAGCCGGGCGAGCTCGACACCTACTACGGCCTGTGGAGCGGCGGTCACACGGGCGACTTCCGCGTGCTCGGTTTGCCGTCGGGGCGCGAGCTTCATCGGGTACCGTGCTTCGTCCCGGACGCCCTGGTCGGCTGGGGGCATACGAATGAATCGAAGGCCATCATGGGCACCAAGCCCGACGGCAGCCTGCGCTACACCGTCGCCGACACCCACCACACCCACGCCTCTTACAAGGACGGCAACTACGACGGCCGCTACGCCTGGATCAACGACAAGATCAACAGCCGCATCGCCCGTATCCGGCTGGATTATTTCATCTGCGACAAGATCACCGAACTGCCCAATGTACAGGGCTTCCACGGTATTTTTCCGGACAAGCGCGATCCAGTGGACCCGGCAATCAACTACACCACCCGGGTGTTCTGCGGTGCCGAGTTCCATATTCCGCTACCCAATGACGGGCGCGACCTCGACGCGCCTGAAAAGTACCGCACCCTGTTCTCCTGCGTCGACGCGGAGAGCATGGAGGTGCGTTGGCAGGTACTGATCGACGGCAACTGCGACCTCGCCGCCACATCGTATGACGGCAAGCTCGCCGCCACCAACCAGTACAACACCGAGGGCGGCTACCACTACGAAGGCATGATGTCGGCCGAGCGCGACGCCTGCCTGTTCTTCAACATCGCCCGCATCGAGCAGGCGGTCAAGGACGGCAAGTTCACCACTTTCGGCACGTCCAAGGTGCCCGTCGTCGATGGCACCAAGACCGCCAACGCCGACCCGAAAACCGCCCTGGTCGCCTATGTATCGGTGCCGAAGAACCCGCACGGGGTCAATGCCAGCCCGGACGGCAAGTACTTCATCTGCGCCGGCAAGCTCTCGCCCACCGGCACCGTGATCGAACTGTCCAAGGTGCTGGAGTGGTTCGACGGCAAGCTGGACGATGTGGACAAGGCCATCGTCGCCGAAGTCGAACTCGGCCTCGGCCCGCTGCACACCGCCTTCGACGGCCGCGGCAACGCCTACACCACGCTGTTCCTCGACAGCCAGATCGTGAAGTGGAACGTCGAGGCCGCGATCAAGTTTCACGCTGGCGACAAGGGCGCACAATACGTGGTCGATCGCCTGGATGTGCACTACCAGCCCGGTCACATCAATGCATCGCAGTCGGAGACCATGTTCGCCGACGGCAAGTGGCTGTGCGTCGGCTGCAAGTTCTCCAAAGACCGCTTCCTGCCGGTCGGTCCGCTGCATGCCGAAACCGAACAGCTGGTCGATATCTCGGGCGAGAAGATGGTGCTGGTTGCCGACCATCCGGTACGGCCGGAACCGCACGACTTCATCATCTTCAAGCGCGAGTTGCTGAGTCCGAAGCAGGTCTATGACATCAACGAGTTTCCGCTGGCAGTCAAGGACCCGAAGGAAGCCGGGGTGTTCCGCGACGGCAACAAGGTCACGGTCAAGATCACTTCGCTCGCCCCGGCCTTCGAGCCACGCGAGTTCAGACTCAAGGTCGGCGACGAAGTCACCATCATCCTGACCAACCTCGACAAGATCGAGGATCTGACCCATGGCTTCGCGATTCCGAAATACAACGTCAACTTCATCGTCAACCCGCAGGAGACCAAGTCGATCACCTTCAAGGCCGACAAGCCGGGCGTGTTCTGGTGCTATTGCACCCACTTCTGCCATGCGCTGCACCTGGAGATGCGCAGCCGGATGATCGTCGAGGCATGACGCTGACAACCTGATCCAGCACCACCGACACAAGGGGCCTTGCGCCCCTTGTGCGTTTTGATGCATCGGTCATCGCCGCATTCCGGGGAATTGATCCGGAACAAGTACAGCGTGACCCCGAGTTCCTAGACTGCATCGTAATTTCCTTATGGAGTGGGTCATGAAGCTGCACACCGCCTGGCGCGGCGCCCTATCCTTCCTGCTGCACGGACTCGCGCTGTGCGCCACACTTGCCAGCCCGACGGCAAGTGCCCAGACCGCCTACGAGGCAGCCCTGCCCGAGGGCATCAACAACGCACCGACACTATGCGACATGGTGGCCTGCACCGAGGTGCTGCCCGGCGCAACGATCTTCTCCGAACGCAAGGGACAGCCACGCTACGTCGAAGGCTTTGCCGAGCACGACGGCCAGCGCAAGCTGACCGGATACGTGATGCTGTCGACCGACATCACGGACACGCCCGCCTACTCCGGCAAACCGGTGGTGACGCTGATCGGCATGAACACCGAAGGCCGCTTCACCGGGGTGAAGATCCTCAAGCACTCAGAACCCATCCTGCTGCTGGGGATTCCTGAATCGGCGCTGGTCCGGTTCAATGACCAATATCTGGGCAAGTTTGTTGGCGACAACATCGAAATCGGCCGTTCGCGGCCAGAAGAAGACATCATCGGCCTGGACGCGATCTCGGGCGCGACCGTCACGGTGATTGCCCAGAATCAGGTGATGATGACCTCCGGCGCCGCGGTCGCGCGCCAGGTTGGGATCCTTGAGCCCACCATCCGGGAGCAGGCGCGATTTGTCGATCGCCAGCGTCCGCTCGATTGGGCCAAGATGGTGCGCGAAGGCGCCGTGCAGCGACTGACCGTAACGCCCGAGCAGGTGGGCCTCGCACGCAGCCCCGAACCCTTCATCGACTTGTGGTATGGCTACCTCAACCATCCCGAGATCGGCCGCGCGGTGCTGGGTGCCGATGGCTGGCAAGCCCTGATGACCCGTCTGAAGGAGGGCGAACATGCGATCTTCGTGATTCGCACGGGCGGAATCGAGTCGTTCAAGGGTTCGGGATTCGTACGCGGCGGGCTCTATGACCGGGTCCAGATCCGCCAGGGCCAGGACGCCTTCACCTTCCGCGATCTCGACTATCTCAACCTGTACGGCGTTCGCGCAGCGGGCGCGCCTGCCTTTGACGAGTCGGCGATCTTCATCGTGCGCTCACCCGCCTTCTCCGGCGCCTTTCCGTGGAAGTTCATCTTTCTCGGCAATCGTGTGGATCGCGCCACCGGCGCACGTAGTTTTGCCAACTTCGACACCGAATACTGGCTGCCAGACCACTACCTGGAGGGCGGCCGCCCCATCGTGAAAAAACCCGATGCGCCCTGGGTGCGAATCTGGAAGACGCGGGCGCTGGAGATCGGCCTGTTCTCCGCGCTGCTGGTCGCGGTCGCGGTGGTGTATGCCCAGCGCGACCGCCTGACCCGCCGCGCCACCCACAAGAACAAATGGCCGGTCAATGTCTTCAAGTACTCGGCCTGGATCATCAGCATTGGCTTTGTCGGCTTCGGCCTGCTCGCCCAGCCCTCCATCACCCAGGTCCTGACCTGGTTCCATTCTCTGCTGTTCCAGTGGCAATGGGCGCTGTTCCTTACCGATCCATTCATCTTCCTGTTCTGGATCTTCATCATCGTCACCGTGTTCCTGTGGGGACGCGGGCTGTTCTGCGGCTGGCTGTGCCCCTTTGGTTCGCTATCAGAGTTGCTCTACAAACTGGCACGGGCGGTCGGCCTGAAGCGCTTCCAGTTTGTCTTGCCGATGGCCTGGCACAACCGCTTGAAATGGGTGAAGTACTTCGTCTTCTTCGGTCTGCTGGCGGTATCGATGTTCTCGATGGGGCTCGCCGAGAAACTGGCCGAGGTCGAACCCTTCAAGACCACCTTCCTGGTCGGCCTGTTCAACCGCAGCTGGCCTTACACCTTGTTTGCCGCAAGCCTGCTCGGGCTGTCGATCTTCACCGAGCGGCCGTTCTGCAAATACCTGTGCCCGCTCGGTGCCGCACTGGCGATGCCTTCGACCTTCCGCTGGTTCGGCCTCAAACGCAAGCAGGCCTGCGACAGCTGTGCCGCGTGCGCGCGCGGCTGCGGCTCCAATGCCATCGACGCGGACGGCCGCATCGATCATCGTGAATGCATGCTCTGCCTCGACTGCATGGTGCTGTACACCGACATGCATGCCTGCCCGCCCTTGTCGCAAGAGCGCAAGCGCCGCACCAAGGCCGGCCTGCCACTGACACCCATCGGTGCCGACGGCTATTTCATCCCGATCAAGCCGGTGCCTGCACGCACCGCCAAGGTCTGACAGGAGCCCGCCATGGTCGACCCACGCATGCTCACCGACGCGGCTGAACCGCCCTACGCCGCGGGCAACAGCCTGTTGCACCGCCTGGCCGCCGAGGTCTGGGATCACCTCTGGCCCTGGAGCCGCAGCGGCTTCCAGCGCCAGCGCACGCTGCAGGCAGCCGGGCTGGCGCTGGCACTGGCCGCCAGCACCGCCTGGGTGCTGGCCGCGCTGGGGCGGCTCGATGCCGGCGCGATCATCGCCTGGTGGTTTGGCTGGAGCGTGTTCGAGATCCTCGTCCGCCTGGGCGCAAAGCCCTATGTGAAGGACGGTCCATGGTGGGGCAAGCGCTACCGGCGTGCCAGCCTGATGGACATGATCTGTTATGTCGGCTTCAAGAACCTGTTGATTGGCACCAGCCTGTTCATCGGCCTGAAGTCAGCCGGCCTTGTGGTGCTGTAAGGCCTCCGATGTTTGGCATGCTCACCCTCCCCGTCCTGCCACCCTGGCGCAACGGCCTCCGTGCCGGTCTGACCCTGTGCACCGGCATGCTGCTGTGGATCAGCGCGGCAGCCGCAGCCACGCTGCAGGTGGCACCCGGCCAGTCGATCCAGGCCGCGATCGACCGTGCTGCGGCAGGCGACACGATCGAGATCGCGCGCGCGCACTATGTCGAGAACCTGCGCATCACCCGTCCGCTGACCCTGCGCGGCATCGATCGGCCCACGGTGTCAGGCGGCCTCAAGGGCGACACCATCCGGATCGCAGCGGAGGATGTCACGATCGAGGGGCTGATCGTATCCGACTCGGGCGACAGCCTGCGCGAGCAGAATGCCGGCATCTACCTGCAGCCCGGCTCGCACCGAGCGGTCGTACGCAACTGCGACATCACCTACAGTCTGTTCGGTCTGTGGATCGAGCAAGCCAATGATGTGCTGATCGAAAACAACCTGATCACCGGCAAGCGTGAATATCAATCGTCCCAGCGTGGCAACGGCATCCAGCTGTACAACACCCATCGCGCGCGGATCATCGGCAACAACATCAGCTTCGTGCGCGACGCACTGTATGTGGACGTCTCCCACAATGCGGTCTTTCGCGGCAACAAACTGCACCACAGCCGCTACGGCACCCACTACATGAACGCCTATGACAATGTGTGGGAGGACAACGACACCTGGATGAACCGCGGTGGCCTGGCACTGATGGAAGTGCGCCGCATTACCGTGCGCAACAACCGGGCCTGGGCCAATTCGGACCACGGCATCATGCTGCGCACGATCCAGGATTCGGTGGTGGAGAACAACATCGTCGCCGGCAACCAGCGTGGCTTCTTCATCTACGACGCCGAATACAACGCGCTGCGCGGCAACGCCATCATCGACAACGTGGTCGGTGTGCATCTGTGGGCCGGCTCCAAGAACAACGAGGTCGAGGGCAACGACTTCATCGCCAACCGCGAACAGGTGCGCTACGTCGGCGCGCGCGACATGCCCTGGGGCACGAAATCCGGCAATCACTGGAGCAACTACCTGGGCTGGGATCGCAACGGCGACGGCACAGGCGACATCCAGTACGAAGCCAACGACCTGGTGGACCGCCTGTCGTGGCGGCATCCGATGATGAAGCTGCTGCTGGCCAGCCCTGCGGTACAGACCCTGCGCCTGGTGGGCCAGCAGTTTCCGCTGCTGCGCGCGCCCAGCATCGTCGATCCGAACCCACAGATGCAGCCGCACAACCCTGACTGGAGCCAATGGCGTGGCAGACACTTCCCCCGCTCCCAATGAAGCGCATGCCGGCACGGCCCCGATGGTCGTCGCCCGCAGCGTACGCAAGCACTATGGCGCGATCCACGCGGTCGACGGCATCGATCTCGACATCCGCCAAGGCGAACTGTTCGGCCTGATCGGGCACAACGGTGCAGGCAAGAGCACGCTGTTCAAGATGATGCTCGGTCTGATCCCCATCACATCAGGCGAGATCCGTATCGACGGTGCAGCAGTGCATGGAGCCGACTTCCGCGCCGTGCGGCGCAGCGTCGGCTACCTGCCGGAGAACGTCGTGCTCTATGACAACCTGACCGGGCTCGAAACCCTGCATTTTTTCGCCCGCCTCAAGCGTGTTCCGCCGCAGCAGGCCATGGCCGTGCTCGAGCGCGTCGGCCTGGCCCATGCCGCAAAACGGCGGGTGCGCGAGTACTCCAAAGGCATGCGCCAGCGCCTCGGTTTCGCCCAGGCCTTGCTCGGCACGCCACGCATCCTGTTTCTCGACGAACCCACGACCGGCCTCGACCCCGAAGCCATCCGCGGTTTCTACGCCATCCTGCGGCAGTTGCGCAGCGAGGGGGTGACCATGGTCATCACCTCCCACATCCTTGCCGAGATCCAGGAGCGGGTGGACCGGCTGGCGATCATGAGTGCCGGTCGCATCCAGGCCTGCGGCACGGTGCAAGCCCTGCGCGAGGCGATGGATCTGCCACTGAGCTTCACCGTCCGCGTGGCACCGGAAGACTTTGCCACTGTGCGCGCCGCACTGGGTCACCTGCCAGTGTCCTCGATCGAGGCCGGGGAGACGCACGTTACCGTGCAGTGCCGGCGCGACGCCAAGATGGCGGTGATCGATGCACTGGCACGACTCGATGACCGGGTGCTCGACCTGGCCATCCACGAACCCTCGCTCGAAGACGTGTTCTTCGGCTTTGCCGACTGAGGAGGCGAAGATGGAAATCGCACAGATCACCACCATCGCCGGCAAGGAGTTCTGGGACCGCGTCCGCAACCGCTGGGTACTGGCCGTTGCCCTGATCTTCACCGCATTCGCGCTGGTCATCGCCTATTTTGGCGCCGCCCAGCAGGGTGCGGTCGGCTTCCGTTCGATCGAAGTCACCATTGCCAGCCTGGTCAGCCTGGTCATCTACCTGATCCCGCTGATCGCCCTGGTGCTGGGCTTCGACGCCATCGTCGGCGAGCGCGAACGCGGCTCGCTGGATCTGCTGCTGTCGATGCCGATCACCCGGGGCGAGTTGTTGCTGGGCAAGTATCTCGGGCTTGCCGGGGCGCTCGCGTTCTCGACCATCACCGGCTTCGGTCTGGTGGCCCTGGTGCTGTCGGCACAGCTGGATCTCAACGCGCTGTTCCATTACTTCGGCTTCATGGCCAGTTCGGTGCTGCTTGGCTGCGCCTTTCTCAGCCTGGCGGTCATGCTGTCGGCGTTCGCCGCCGATCGCACCCGAGCCTCGGGGCTTGCCATTGCGCTGTGGTTCTTCTTCGTCCTGGTATTCGACCTGCTGTTGCTGGGTGCGCTGGTGGTGTCGGGCGGGCAATGGGGCGGCGAGCTCTTCCCCTATCTGCTGTTGCTGAACCCGGCGGATGTATTCCGCATCCTCAACATCTTTTCGCTCGAAGACGTCCGCACGCTCTATGGGCTGGCCACCGTGTTCCCGCCAACGCTGGCACAACCCTGGCTGCTTGGTCTGGTGATGCTGGGCTGGATCGTGCTGCCCCTGGCGGTCGCCACCTGGCGCTTCCGCCGCTAGCCCTCAATCACGGAGAATCCCATGTGCACTCATCACGCCTGCATCGACCGCCGCCGCTTCCTGCTCGCCAGCGCCGCAGCCGGGCTGCTTGCAGCCTGCGGCACGGGCGAGAGCGGTGGCAAGCCAGCCGTCGCGATCGAAATCGACACCAGCAGCAGTTGCGCGCTCGATGGCATGCTGCTGGCCGATTACCCCGGCCCGAAAGCGCAGATCCACTACGAGGGCCTTGCCCAGCCAGACTGGTTCTGCGACACGGTGGAGATGTTCTCCATCCATCTCAATCCGGAGCAAGCCCGCCGCGTCACCGCGATGTACGTGCAGGACATGGGCAAGGCCGACTGGGAACGCCCGCGCGGCCACTGGATTGACGCCCGCAGTGCGGTCTATGTCCAGGGCTCCAGGCGACGTGGGTCGATGGGCCCGACGATGGCCTCGTTCTCCACCGAGGCAGACGCCCGCGCATTCGCCCAGGCGTGGGGCGGCAAAGTGCTGCGCTTTAACGAAGTCACCCCCGACATGGTCGTGCTCGATGGCGGTGCATTGCACGACCAGCGGATGTAAGCAGGATCATGACGCTCACCTCAGGCACACGTCGCCGCATCCTGCTGGGCCTGTCCGGTGCCAGCCTGCTCGGTGCAAGCGCCCTGTTCGTGAAGTTCACCATGGGCACGCGGGTCGACTTCCAGCCAGCGCTAGAGGACTTCTGCATTGTCGCCAGCGCCCCCTTCGCCCAAGCCCATCCGTGGGACCCGACAAGCGGTCTCGGCCAGTACGACGCCCGCCCGGTACCTGCCCAGGCGCGCTGCCCGGTGTGCGGCATGTATCCGGCGCGCCATCCGGCCTGGGCCGCACAGCTGATCTTTACCGACGGCAGTGCCCACTTCTTCGACTCGCCCGTGGACCTGCTGCTGTTCCTAGAAGCACCGGCACGCTTCGACCCGGAGCACAGCGTCGCCGATGTCGCGGTAATTCATGTCACCGACCACGGCAGCCGGCAGTGGACCGACGGCAGGCAGGCCTACGTTGTGCTCGGTTCAGGGGTTCATGGCCCGATGCGCGGTCCGGACCTGCCCGCCTTCGCCGACCCGGCCGCCGCGATGGCTTTCAGCCAGCAGCATGGCGGACAAGCCGTGCGCCTCACCGACATCGACACTCAGACCCTCGCCCGCCTGCGCGATGGCCTGCATGGCGGAACGCCACAGTAAAGACGGGCAACCGTTATTGAATAAACTACTTGGCTTGACCAATTTGGCTCAAACCAACCCGGCTCGTTGGCGTGACAGCCGAAAAAAAGGGGGCCGAAGCCCCCGAATCGCTCACTCCCACGGTACGACACCGCTTACTTCGATTTCGCCACCAGGTAATCCACTGCCGCCTTGACCTCGTCATCGGTCAGCGAAGCACCTCCGCCCCTTGCCGGCATCATGCCCTTTGCGCCGGTGAAGCCCTCGATCGCATGCTTGTACAGCACCTCATCGCCCTGGGCGATCCGCGGTGCCCAATCGGCCTTGTCACCCGGCTTGGGGGCACCCGCCACGCCTGCGGCATGGCACAACGCACACGTCTTCTTGTAAATGCTCTCACCCGCAGCATTGACCGGCGCCGCGGCCTGGACCGGCGCAGGCGCTGCCGCGACCGGTGCAGGGGCCGACGTGGCGGCCGGACTCGACTCCTGCCCGCCGCAGGCGGCCAGCAGGGATGACAGCACGGCGGCTGCCATCAGGTGGTGGGCTGTTTTCATCATTCCTCTCCGATGCTCGATGGGGTCACACCCGCCGGGATGACACCCCGACCGGCAGTGAGGCCCATGCTATCGAGCTGCGCTCAGGAATGAATTGACTCGCATCAATTACGAAAAATGCACCGCCCGGTGGATGTTCAGTGTCCGCCTGGCAACGATAAAGGATCCGCCGATGCGCGCCCCGGCGCACTTCGGAAGGCAAGCACCACAAGCGCGATCAGCCCCGCCAGCGCCAACGGCACATCGATCAGGTAGTCCCACAGATTGACCGACTCGAGCAAGCCCAGGCGCCACACCGGCAAAGCCAGGACAAGCGCCAGCCCCAGCAGACGCATGCCTGCCAGCCAGGCCAGCACGCCCAGCGCCCCGGCGGCGAGCGCCAGGCCCGCTGCATCGTAGCCCCAGGCGTAAGGATCGATCACCGTTGCCCCGAGCGCAGCCGGGTAGAACGCCGCCCCCACCACACCGAACAAGACCGCAAGTGCCCAACGCTCACGTTGTGCCACATTCAGCCAGCCAGCGCGCGCGCCAAACAAGCCGACCAGCACCACCAGCGTGGACACCGACAAGCCCGCAAACAGCCCGCGCAGGGCAGCGATCAGGCTGCTGCCGGCAAGTGGCAGGCACAGCAGGGCGGCGATCACCCCCACCACGACCAGACCGCGTGCCGGCTTGAGCCGCCAGCCGGGCACGCACAGCGCCAGGCCCAGCGCCCAGGCCAGGGTATCGAAAACGGCAGCGATCACAGGCGCTCCTCCAGCCAGGCTTGATTGAAGTAGAGATGACGGATGAAGGAGCGATTCCAGGTATACACAAGATGGAAGCCCCCATCCGCAGCCCGGATCAGGTAGGGATAGTCATACTGCCAGCCGCAAAGATCTCCGTTGCGACACAGATTGCGCTCGGCGTTGGCCGCCACGGCGGCGACATCCGGCCCCGGCCCGAGCGTCTGCAGATCTGCTGCAAGCAGCGGGCGGAAGGCGTCCGGACTCAACTCGTGATCGTGATGATCCTGCTTGTCCTCGAAACGATGAACCGCACGCCAGTGCCTGCCCTCATCGTTGCTGACCAGCAGCGACAGGCGCAGACGCTCGTCCTCGACATCGTTGGCCACCGCGATCATGCGACCATCGTCAAGCCGCAGCGCCGCCAGGGCAGAATTGGGGTTGGCCAGATTGGTCGACTCCGGGGTGCTCCAGCGCTGCCCCCCATCCTGGGTCTGACTGCGCCAGGCGCGCGGCGGATTCTCGTTGGCATCCCGCATCAAGGCCACTGCACGCGTCGCGTCCTGCACCATCAATACCGGCTGCAGCGTGCGGTGACCATGATCCATGCGGATCTTGCGCCTGACCTCGCCCGTGGCCGACAGCACCAGCAACTCGGCAAACTTGCCGCCAAGCTCGTGATACACCGGCACCCCGATCTCGCCATTGTCGAAAAACACCGGATTGCCCTTTACCAGCGTACTCAGATTGATGAAGGGCGACGCCACCAGGCGGGTTGCCGGCAGCCAGCTGCGACCCAGGTCCGGCGAGCGCAGCAGGTTCAGGTGACTGGTGGCCCAGCCGCCCATGGTGACGCTGACATAGATCACCCACAGTTCGCCACTCGGGGTGACAAAGGCCAGCGGATTGCCCATCTTGCGCACCAGGGTGCCAAGATCGGCGGAACTCTGCGCAGGCGACGCGATGGCCTGCTGCGCGCCCCAGGCCTTCTCGCCCGGCGCGCGGACAGCGGCGTAGATCTGCACCTCGGTGCCGCCTTCACGCTCACCACCAAACCAGGTCGCAAACAAGCTGCCATCGGGCAACTCGGCAATGGAAGCTGCATGCACGCGCGGCGGAGAGGCGGCGTTGATCAGCGCACTGCTCAGCACCGGAGCACCAGAACTTGCCGGCGCAGCCACCGGTGGAACAAAGCGCTGCGTAAGCGCCGCCCGGTCCCCCAGACCGGGCCAGGCAGCCCACACCGTCACCGCAGCCAACAGGCCAGCCCCAAACCAACGAAAACGGTTCATTCACCAACCTTGAGCAAATAGGCGCTCGACAACACCTCGTCCCGACGACGTGGGTCGAGGAAACGGGCATTCAGTCGGGTCACGCGAAAATCCGGGCTGTGCGCGAGCACGGTCGCCTGCAAACCTGCAGCCATCACGGCCTCACGTCCATGCTCGGACACATAAACCACCACTGGCCGCTGCATGCCACGCAACTCGTCCAGCGTCAGCGTCGGTGTCAGGCGCGCGGTGGTAAAGTCGAAACTGCCGGCGCGGCCGGCACCTTCGAGGTAGAAGACATCGTCCAGCGCCACCCGTTCCGCCAGCACGGCACGTCCAAGCACCGTACCCGCCTGATACTCCAGCAAACGCGGGTAGAAGTTGAAGTTCAACAAGATATTGAACACCGCGGCGGTGACCAGCGACAGCACCACCACACGCGCGCCACCTTGCCGCCGCAAACTGAGCCCCAGTCCCGCCACCGTCAGCGCCGTCACCACAGCCGCCAGCGTCAGCGACTTCAGCGGAAACACCCAAGCATGCAACGCGACCCCGATTGCGGTCATCAAGCCGATGGCCAGCACCTGCACGCCCCACAGCCCTCGCCCGGCCGGCTGCTGCACCCGTGGCGCCAGCCAGGCGGCAAGCAGGATGGAAAACAGCGGCAACAGGATGTTGAGGTAATGCGGCAACTTGAACTGCGAGGCCGAGATGATGGCAAACAACACCGTCACGGTACCCAGCGTCAGCACCTCGTCACCCGCCTGCGGCCGGAATCCACCCCGTACCAGCCTGCCAGCATGCATCACGAGGGCCCACAAGGTCAGCAAGGACCACGGCAGGAAGGCCCACAGGAAGGTATGGACGAAAAACAACGGGTCATCCGCACCCGCATTGCCGAAACGCTCGCCGGCCAGGCGCTCGAAGTTCTGCGACCACAGGATGAAGCGCACCCCATCCATGCCAAACTGATGGTGGTAGGCGTACAGGACGGGCGAGGCAAACAACAGCACGATCAGCGGCAGGACCAGCCAGCGCAGGTCGAACAGGCGCGCCCAGTCTCGGCGATAGACCAGGTGCAGGAAGATCGCGATCGCCGGCATTGCCACCCCGATCATGCCCTTGGTCGCAAAACCCAGCGCCAACCCCAGCCCTGCAAGCACCAGATTGCGCCAACGTCCCGCCTCGGCGAACTCGGCCAGTTGCCAGATCGAAAAGATGATCGCGCCGGTCAGCAGCGCATCCATGCGCACATCGTTGTTGGCCAGCACGAAGGCGATCGAACTGGCGAGGATCAGCGCCGCGAGCCGCCCTACCTCCGCCGTGTGCAGCAGACGCCCCAGCCGCCAGGTGGAGTACACCGCGAGCAGCGAGAACAGCAGCGACGGCAGCTTGTACGCAAAGGTCGTGACGCCGAACAGCTTGAACGAGGCTGCAGCCAGCCAGAACAGCAGGTGCGGCTTGTCCAGGTAATCCTCACCCTGGGTGACCAGGCGCAACCAGTCGCCCGACAGGTGCATGTGCAGGGCAATGCCGGCATGATGGGCCGAATCGTTGTTCATCAGCGGGACCCAGGCCCCGCCGGCGTAGGCGACCAGCAACAGCAGGCAGGCCGCCCAGGTACTGCGCGCGTCCAGCCGCACGCTCAGACCTTGTAGTAACTGCGGTACCAGTCGACAAAGCGGGCCACACCATCAGCCACGCTGGTCGCCGGCGCGAAACCGGTCCAGGCGTTGAGCTCGGCGGTGTCGGCGTAGGTGGCGGGCACATCGCCATCCTGAAGCGGCAGGAAGTTCTTCTCGGCCTGCTTGCCCAACGCACGCTCGATCGCCTCGACGAAAGCCATCAGCTCGACAGGATCGTGATTGCCGATATTGAACACCCGGAACGGCGCCTTGCTGCGACCCGGGTCGGGTCGATCGGCGTCGAAGTCCGGGTCGGACTCGGCAGTATGATCCATGGTGCGGATCACGCCCTCGACGATATCGTCGATGAAGGTGAAATCGCGCTTCATCTTGCCGTGATTGAAAACGTCGATCGGACGGCCTTCCAGGATGGCCTTGGTGAACAGGAACAGGGCCATGTCCGGCCGTCCCCAGGGCCCATATACGGTAAAGAAACGCAAGCCGGTGGTCGGCAGGCCGTAAAGGTGGCTGTAGGTATGCGCCATCAGTTCGTTGGCCTTCTTTGTGGCGGCATAGATGCTGACCGGGTGATCGACGCTGTCATGCTCGGAGAACGGCATCTTGGTGTTGCCACCGTATACGCTGGAACTGGAGGCATAGACCAGATGCTGTACCTTGCTGTGGCGGCAGCCCTCCAGGATGTTCATGAAGCCCACCAGGTTGCTGTCGACGTAGGCATGCGGATTCTGCAGCGAGTAGCGTACGCCGGCCTGCGCCGCCAGATGGATGACCCGGTCGAACTTCTCTTCCGCGAACAGGCGTTCCATGCCAGCCCGGTCGGCGACGTCCATCTTCACGAAGCGGAAAGCTGCGTTCGGCGTCAGACGGGCCAGCCGGCTCTCCTTCAGGCTCGGGTCGTAGTAATCGTTCAGATTGTCCAGACCAAGGACTTGGTCGCCACGGGCGAGCAGACGCTCGGAGGCATGCATGCCGATGAATCCGGCCGCGCCGGTAACCAGGATCTTCATGATGTAGAGGGCTATCGCAATTGAATTGACGCGGATTATCTCACGAGGAAGATGACGATAGCCCCGCAAGCATGTCACACCCTATACTTCGGCGATCGCGTTCCGACCGCTGCCGATGCTGCACCGCCTGCCCTATACCCTGATCTGGCTGTTTGCCCTGCCCTTCGTGCTGCTGCGCCTGCTCTGGCGTGCCAGACTGCAACCTGCCTACCTCAAGCACCTGGGCGAGCGTTTCGGCAGCTACCGCATCCGAGCACCGGGCCCCACAATCTGGCTGCATGCGGTATCGGTTGGCGAAACCCGGGCGGCCGAGCCGCTGATCCGCGCCCTCCTTGCCCAGTGGCCGGAACACACCGTGGTCCTGACCCACATGACACCAACCGGCCGCGCCACCTCCAAGGCCCTGTTCGGCAACGAATCGCGCGTACTGCGGGTCTATCTGCCCTACGACATCGGCTGGCTGGCAAAGCGCTTCCTGCGCCATTTCCATCCGGACTTCGGCGTGATCATGGAAACCGAACTGTGGCCCAATCTGCTGGCCAGCTGCCGCCGGCAGCAGATTCCGGTCCTGCTCGCCAACGCCCGGCTGTCGGGCCGCTCCGCCCGACGCTACGCCCGACTGCCCGCCCTGACCCGTCTGACCCTGGGCGCGCTGAGTGCAATCGCCGCCCAGACTGCAGCAGACGCGGCCCGCTTCAACAGCCTGGGGGCACGCCGGATCAGCATCACCGGCAACATCAAGTTCGATATCGAGCCGCCGGCCGACGCCCTGGCGCTGGCCACGGTGTTCCGGGAGCGCATCGGCCCGCGCAAGGTGATACTCGCCGCCAGCACGCGCGAGGGCGAGGAAGCACTGCTGCTCGACGCCTTCGCCACCCGCGCACCGGCCGACGTGCTGCTGTTGCTGGTCCCGCGCCACCCGCAACGTTTCGATGAAGTCGCCCAACTCGTTGCCGGTCATGGCCTGCGCCTGCAACGCCGCAGCGCCGCCGGCCCGGTTGCGGCGGAAACCCGGGTACTGCTTGGCGATTCGATGGGCGAGATGTTTGCCTACTATGCGAGCGCCGATATCGCCCTGATCGGCGGTAGCTGGCTGCCCTTCGGAGGCCAGAACCTGATCGAGGCTTGCGCGGTAGGCACCCCGGCACTTGTCGGCCCCCATACCTTCAACTTCCTGCAGGTCGCGGAGCAGGCCATCGCGACGGGCGCAGCCTTGCGGCAAGAATCGCTGGCACAGGCCATCGACACCGCGCTTGGGCTGCTCGAACAGCCCGACCGACATCAGGCCATGGCTGCGGCCGGCCGTGACTTTGCCACCGATAACCGCGGCGCGACCGTACGCACCATCGACCTGTTGCGTGACATCGCACGCAAACGCCCGCAGACCGCCGGGCTTTGAGCCGGGCTTAATCCATGCCCCATTTTTGCAGCCGGTAGCGCAGCTGGCGCAGCGTCATGCCCAGCTTGCGGGCGGCGGCCGACCGGTTCCAGCGGGTCTCGTCGAGCGCACGCAACACCCGGATGCGTTCATCGTCGGAATCCGCTTCGGGATCGAACTCGGGCTCGCTGGCCGCATGAAAGCCCATCAGCGACTGGGTGATGCCCTCGCTGGGATAGAGATCCACATCCGCGGCGGTGATCTCGTCGCCGTCGCACAAGGCGCAAGCCCGCTCCAGCAGGTTTTCGAGCTCGCGGACATTGCCTGGAAACGCATACTGCTGCAACGCAGCCACTGCGGCAGAAGACAAACGCCTGCGCGGCCCACCTTCGCGATCGGCCAGCCTGGCCAGCACATGTTCGGCCAGCGCCGGAATATCTTCCGGCCGCTCGCGCAAGGGCGGCACCCTGAGCGTGATCACATTGATGCGGAAATAGAGATCCTGACGAAACCGGTTCTCGGCCACCAGCTTTCCCAGATCCTGGTGGGAGGCCGACAGGATGCGCACATCGACCGCCACTTCGGCATGGGCGCCAACCGGGCGCACCGCACGCTCCTGAATGGCACGCAGCAGCTTGACCTGCATCGCCAACGGCAGCTCGCCCACCTCGTCCAGAAACAGGGTCCCCCCGTTGGCAGCCTGGAACAAACCTTCCTTGTCCGTTGCAGCGCCGGTAAAACTGCCCTTGCGATGGCCAAAGAACTCGCTCTCCATCAGCTCCGGCGAGATCGCACCGCAGTTGACCGGCACAAAGGGGCCGGCCGCCCGCGCACCCAGACCATGGATCATGCGCGCAATCACTTCCTTGCCCGTGCCCGACTCGCCATGGATGAACACCGGCGCCTGGTTGCGCGCCAGCTTCTCAACCTGTGCACGCAATTGCGCAAGCGCAGCGGAACTGCCGATCAGGGTCCGACCGCCACCATTGGCCTGTACAGGCGCGTCCGCGGTCTGCAACCTGAGCGCATGGGTGACCAGCTCACGCAGCGCCTGCAACTCCACCGGCTTGGTGACAAAATCAAACGCGCCGAGCTTGAGCGCACGGATCGCAGTCTCGATGCTGCCGAACGCGGTGATGACGGCAACCGGCAAGCCTGGCAGCTGCGACTGGATATGCTCCACCAGTTCGAGGCCATCACCGTCGGGCAAGCGCATATCCGTCAGGCACAAACGATAGCGGCGGCTGTCCAGCAGGGCCCTGGCCTCAGCCACCGAGCCCGCGGTGTCGCAGCCCAGACCCATCCTCAGCAACGACAGCTCGAGCAACTCACGGATGTCCTCTTCATCATCAACCACCAGCACGTCCACGCTGGCACCGCGACTGCGGCGATCGTTCATCATGGGCGACTCCGTCCGGTAAGCACAAAATGGGCGCCGGGCCCGTCGGGCAGCAGCTCGAGCGTGGCATCGTTGGCCTCGGCCAGCTCACGGGCAATGTACAGCCCCAGCCCGGTTCCCTTGGCATGGGTGGTGAAGAAAGGCTCGAACAGATGCGCACGCACTTTTTCGTCTATGCCCGGACCATCGTCCTGCACATGTACCCGAACCCGGTCATCGGCCCGCCGCTCCGCCCAGATATGCACTGAACCGGGCCGCCCGCTGCCATGGCGGCGGGCGTTGGCCAGCAAGTTGTCGAGAATCTGGTGCACATGCGCCCGGTCGATCGCCAGCGTCAATGCCGGCTCCACATCGAGCACGTAGATCGCACGCTCTGCATCACCACGCAAGCCCTGGGCATCCACCACCTCCTGCAGGAAGGCGGCCAGCGGCAAGGCCTCCGGCACCGCCTGCTCACGCCGGCCCAGTGCAAGCACATCGCGAATCATGCGCTCGATGCGGTGGGCGTTGTCGTTGATGATGCGCGCCAGCCGCGCCTGCATGTCCGCACGCTTCTCGTCACGCAGCAGCTCAGCCGCCTGTGTCACCGCCGACAAGGGATTGCGGATCTCATGCGCCATGCTCGCCGTCAGCCGGCCAAGCGCCGCCAGCTTGAGCTGCTGCATCTGACGCTGGATGTCCTCGAAGTCGGTCAGGTAAATCAGCGCGTCGCCGCTGCCGGCATGATCGCCATCGGCCTCGACCACCCGGCAGCGCAGCAGACGGCGGGCCGGCCCCAGTCGCATCAGCCGGCCATCCGGGCCACAACATTGCTCACGGCAGTCTGCAAAGGCCGCATCAATGCCATCCAGCGCCAACCCCTCCACCCCCTGCAGGCCAAGCAACGCACGCGCCTGCGGATTGGCCTGCCGCACCACACCGTCCGGCCCCAGCACGATCACGCCATCACGCATGTCGCGGATGATGCGCTCGTTGACCGCTTGCTGCTTGAGCAGCGCCTCGCCCCGCTCTTCAGCGAGCGAAGCGTTCGCCTTGGCGCGCAAGGCCAGCAGGCGCGCCACTAGGGCGATGCCGAAGAAGGCAATGCAGGTGATGCCAACCTGCAGAAAATCACCCGGCGTGCCATCGACGACATACCGCCAGCCGTTCTCGCCCAGCACCGCGACCGTTGCCGCAGCGGCGAGGAACAGCACCATCCGCCCCTCTGCCACCAAGCCGGCGCCGGCCAGCACGATCATCATCAGAACGGGCATGCCGCTGCGGAAACCGCCACTGGTCCACATGATCGCAGTCAGCAGCACGACATCGATCAGGACCTGCAAGGTCACCAGTCGATCAAAGCCCAGACGCCTCACCGCATCTGGAAAGCCAAGCGCCAGCACCGCTGCCAGATAGGCGATGGAGGCCCCGAAAAACAGCCCGGGATGCTCGGTGCCGAGGTTGAGCTCGCGTCCGGTAACGACGAAAAGCCCCGCAACAACCAGACGGAAGAGATTGAAGTAACGCAGCGACTGCCGACGCGCCGGATCAACGGCGAGGGCCTCGGATGCGAACATGCTCAACGCCCCTTGCTGGCGGCACCCAGACGTCGATGGGCCTCACAGCAATAGAAGGCCTCTCCGTCGCGCACCCCCTCGGCCTCGGGAACATGCACGCCGCAATGGGCGCAGGCCAGGATGCGTTCGGGCAAGGTCTCGGCCGCTCGCTGGCGTTTGTCGTCGCGACGTGCGGCACGCGACCGGGTCACAGCCCTGCGCACCCACCAGATGGCGCCGAGCACCAGCAGAAAGATCAGCAGATTGCGCACGATTCAAAGGGATATGAAAAATGAGGGATGCGCCAGTTTATCACGCACCTTCCGGCGCACCGGCAGGCACGGCACGACCCTTAGCGAGCCAGGAGGCTGTCGGACTTGAGCGATCGTAGCGAGCCGAGGGGGAGAACGAGGACAGATTCGGCCGTTTTTGAGGCGCATAGTCATTCCATGCAACGAAAAAAGCGGATATGGACCGCTTCTCCCACTGGCGCAGCAGATCGGCCTCAAGCCCGACAGCCTCCTAGACGGCGCAGCCGGTCACAGGCGGCATCCAGCGTCGCCTCGTTCTTGGCGAAGCAGAAACGGATCACCCCCTCGTCGCGACCATCGGCAAAGAAGGCCGATACCGGAATCGCCGCGACACCGACCTCGCGGGTCAGCCAGTCGCAGAATTGGGTGTCAGGCAGCGTCGACAGCTTGCCGTAGCGGACCAGCTGGAAGTACGTCCCCGCCGACGGCAGCAACTCGAAACCGGAACCCGCCAGGCCGGCGCGGAAGTGATCACGCTTGGCCTGATAGAACGCGGCCAGGCCGAGATGACGTTGCGCATCCGCCATGTAGTCAGCCAATGCCAGCTGCACCGGCGTATTGACGGTGAAGACGTTGAACTGATGTACCTTGCGGAACTCCGCCATCAGCGCCCGGGGCGCCACCACATAGCCCACCTTCCAGCCAGTGATGTGGTAGGTCTTGCCAAAGCTCGACACGATCACGCTGCGCTCGGCCAGTCCCGGATGTGACGCGCAGCTGCGATGAGGCACACCATCGAACACGATGTGTTCGTACACCTCGTCGGAAACCACCACGATTCCCGTTCCCGCGGTGAGCACCGCCAGCTGGTCGAGGTCCTCCTCCGACCACAGCGTCGCGGTCGGGTTGTGCGGGGAGTTGATCATGATCATCCGCGTACGCGGGCCGATTGCCGCCGCCACCGCCGACCAGTCCGGCCGGTAGTCGGGTGCGGTCAGCCCCATCCGCACCACCTTGCCGCCGGCCAGTTCGATGGCCGGACCATACGAGTCATACACCGGCTCGAACACGATCACCTCATCGCCCGGGTGCACCAGCGCAGCCACCGCGGTAAACAAGGCCTGCGTCGCCCCCGCCGTGATGGTGACCTCGTGCTCGACGTCGTAAAGCGTGCCATACAGCGCGGCGACCTTGTCGGCGACGGCCGCCCGCAGCGGCAGACAGCCGGCCATTGGCGCGTATTGATTGGCACCGGACTTCATCCAGTGATGAACGCGATCAAACAATTCAGGCTCGGCATTGAAGTCGGGAAAGCCCTGCGAGAGGTTGATCGCATCACACTCCTGAGCCAGCCGCGACATGACGGTGAAGATGGTCGTCCCGACATTGGGCAGGCGGGACACGACAGGGGCAGGAAAGTGCGGCATGACGACCTGAAGCGGAAAGAGACCCGGCACATTGTCGCAGAGCGCGGAAACTTGGCAAGTCGGTGACCGGCGGCACGAATGCGACTGCATGACACTTGCGGGCCAGGCCAAGGACTGGCACATTCCCGACCTCAACTTGCCCTAGAGAGCAGGAGTATGGGCCAGGCCGATACCGCCGGCATTGTTGCCGCGGACGGACCCGGACCCTGAATCCACACCGATGTTTGTACAACCCGTTCCAACGCTGTGCCGCGATGGCGACAGCGTGCTGATTCTCGACCAGACTCAACTGCCCTG
The DNA here is from genome assembly GCF_003226565.1 of Parazoarcus communis SWub3 = DSM 12120. GTDB lineage: Bacteria > Pseudomonadota > Gammaproteobacteria > Burkholderiales > Rhodocyclaceae > Parazoarcus > Parazoarcus communis. Next base: position 255,706 of record NZ_QKOE01000003.1, read on the forward strand.
GCGGCAGGTCCAGCTCCGGCTGAACGACCTGACTGCGGTCGCACACGCCATCCGCTCGATGCAGGTGCGCGGCGCCCCCCTCATTGGAGGCACTGCGGCCTACGGGGTCGCCCTGGCAATGGCCCATGGCGGCACGGACGACGCTGCACTGGCACACGCCCTGAACATGCTTGGCGCCACCCGTCCGACCGCGGTCAATCTTCACTGGGCTCTCGCGCGGATGTCGGCCCGCCTGCACCCCCTTCCACCCGCGCAACGCAGCCAGGCAGCCTGGACCGAAGCTGCGGCGATCTGCGCCGAGGACGCCACGACCTGTGGATCGATCGGCCAGCACGGACTGGCCCTGCTGCGGGCCCTGCCGACACCAGCAGGACGGCCTCTTCGGCTCATGACCCATTGCAATGCCGGCTGGCTGGCCACACTGGGCGCCGGCACCGCACTGGCACCCGTGTATGCGGCCCAGGCGGTCGGGCTCGAGATCGAAGTGGTGGTCAGCGAAACCCGGCCACGCAACCAGGGGCTGCTGACCGCCTGGGAACTGCGCGAAGCCGGCATTCCGTACCAACTGATCGCCGACAATGCAGCGGGCTTGCTGATTGCGCGCGGCGAGATCGACATTGTCATCACCGGCGCCGACCGCATTGCGGCCAATGGCGACACTGCCAACAAGGTGGGCACCTATCTGAAAGCGCTGGCCGCCAAGGCCGCAGGCATTCCCTTCCACATCGCGGCCCCCCGCTCGACCCTGGATCTAGACTGCCCGAACGGCGATGCCATTCCGATCGAGGATCGCGGCGCGGATGAGGTGTGCTCGATCATCGGCGCCGACGCCTCGGACGCCCCCATGACGCTACGCCTGGCGCCGCAACAGACGCGGGCATTCAACCCCGCCTTCGACGTGACCCGGGCCGGGCTGATCGACAGCATCATCACCGAACACGGCGTCTTCACACCGCAGCATCTCGGCCGCTTCTATGCGGGGGCACCGGCATGAGTGTCAGCGAAGCCAGCCTGCGGGCCGAACTCCTCGCCACCTCGCGTGCGATGGGGAGTGCCGGTCTCAATGTCGGCACCTCCGGCAACGCCAGCGTGCGCTGGCATGGCGGTTTCCTGGTCACGCCGAGCGGCCTGGCGGCCGACGCCTGTACAAGTGGCGATATGGCCTGGATCGATGCCAGCGACCGGGCCCATGGGCCATTGGCACCCTCGTCGGAATGGATGCTGCATCGCGACATCTATGCAGCCCGGCCAGACGCAGGCGCCATCCTGCATGCGCACTCACCGTTTGCCACGGCGCTTGCCTGCCAGCGTATCGACATCCCCCCGTTCCATTACATGATCGCGCGCTTTGGCGGCCACGACATCCGCTGCTCACGCTACGCGACCTTCGGCACCCAGGCGCTGTCGGACGCCGCTGTGGCTGCACTGGCCGGGCGCAGCGCCTGCCTGCTGGCCAATCATGGCATGCTGGTCTTCGGCCGCGACCTGGCCCATGCTCTGGCCCAGGCTGTCGAGTTTGAAACCCTGTGCGCGCAGTACTGGCACACCCGCCAACTGGGGGACCCGGTCCTGTTGTCGACGGCAGAGATGGACGAGGTCATCGACCGCTTCCGCGACTATGGCCGACCGCGCGAGCTCGCAGACTGATGCGGTCGCAGCCTCCGGCAGTGGCGCAGCTGCCGACATGAGACGTCCTCCCTTGTCCTCGCTTGCCAGCCTGGCATGGCAGGCCATCCTGCCGCTGCTCGTGTTCGTGACGCTGTGGGGCGGCATCGCGCGCTTCGAGCGTGCCGCCTTCGACGCCGAGCAGTCGCAGAGCATGGCGCGCTTTCAGCAGACCGCCTCGCTGCAGATCGAACGCATCCGCCACGCGCTGCAATCCGGCACGACAGCCAACGCACAGGCCAGCGTCGCCCAGTTGCTCGGCGAGCGGCGCGACGCGCGCAACGTCAGCATCGAGATTCTCGACCTTGGCGGTGCCCAACCGCGTCCGGTGTTCCGCGACGAAACCCTGCGCCCTGCGGCCATCCTCTACACCGAACAGATCAAGCTTGAACACCTGCACTGGCTGGTCGAGATCTCACCACTCCCCGGGCATTACTCGCTACTGCCCGGCCCCACCGTGCAGGCCTTGCGTTGGGGGGGGCCAGTAGTCGGCCTGCTGGGCGCGCTGATCATTGCCTTGCTGCAGTCCCGCAACCGCAACATCCGCCGCCAGGTGCTGCGTCAGACCGCAGCACTGGAGCGCATGAACCATCAGCTCGAGGCGAGCAACGCCGCGCTGCAACGCGAAGTCGCCCGGCGCGCCGACTCCGAACGCGAACTTCGCGCGACCACGGCGCTGCAGAAAGCCATTCTCGACGGCTCCGACTACGCCATCATCTCGACCGACATCCACGGCATGATCGAGCTGTTCAACCCGGCTGCCGAGCGCATCTTCGGCTGGCGCGCGGACGAGTTGATCGGCAGATCCACGCCGACCTTGCTCTACGCCGAGGAGGAGCTCGTACATGGCGTCATTGACCATGCTTCGGGATTTCCCGGCATCGAGAACGGCGAACGTCAACATGAGGCGGTGCACCTGCAGGAACTGAACCTGCGACGCAAGGATGGCGAGTCCTTTCCCGCCACCCTGTCGGTGTCGCCCTTGCGTGATGAAACCGGCGCGATCCGTGGCCACCTCGGCATTGCCAGCGACATCGGCCAGCAAAAAGCGGCCGAGTCCCGCATCCGCTTCCTTGCACATTACGATGCACTGACCGAGCTGCCCAACCGCAATCATTTTGGCCAACGTCTGAACGAGGCCCTGCTCCGGTGCAAGGCCCAGGACGAGCAACTGGCCGTCCTGTTCATCGATCTCGACCGCTTCAAGTACGTCAACGACTCGCTCGGCCATCAGGCCGGGGATCAGTTGCTGCAGGTGCTGTCCAAGCGCTTCATGGCCTGCGTGCGCAACGGTGACCTGGTTGCGCGTGTCGGCGGCGACGAATTCATCATCCTGTTGTCGCCGCTGCGCGACCGCGACGAAATCGGCGAAGTGGCGGACCGGGTACTGGCCGCGCTGCGCCAGCCGGTGGATCTGCGCGGCCATCAACTCACCGTGACGCCCAGCATCGGGATTGCGCTATACCCGGAACATGGCAGCGACGGCGAAACCCTGGTCAAGCACGCCGATGTGGCGATGTACAAGGCGAAGGAGGATGGCCGCAATCTCTACCGCTTCTTCGACCGCCAGATGTCGCTGCACATGTCGGAACGGCTGGCACTGGAGAGCGAACTGCGGCGGGCACTGGAGCGTAACGAATTCATTGTTTACTACCAGCCCCAGCTCGACGTGCATAGCGGCGAGATCACCGGCATGGAGGCCCTGCTGCGCTGGAACCACCCGGAACATGGGTTGGTGCCACCCGATCGCTTCATCCCCATCGCCGAAGACAGCGGCCTGATCCTGCCAATCGGCGCCTGGGTGCTACGCGCCGCCTGTGCCCAGGCTCGCACCTGGCGGGATTCGGGCCTGCTCGACGTACAGATGGCGGTCAATCTTTCAGCACGTCAGTTCGATCAGCAGGACTTGCCCGAACTGGTCGCCAGCGTGATCGACGGCACCGGCCTGCCGCCGGATCGACTCGAGCTTGAGCTGACCGAAAGCCTGGTCATGCGCGACCCCGAGCGCAGCTCGGAGACACTCAGCCGATGCAAGGCGCTCGGCTTGAAGATTGCAGTGGATGACTTCGGCACCGGTTACTCCAGCCTGGCCTACCTGCGCCGCTTTCCGATCGACCGGCTGAAGATCGACCGCTCCTTCATCAAGGATGTCGTGGACGAGCCCGATGACGCCGCGATCGCTCAGACCATCATCGCCATGGCCCACAGCCTGCGCCTGACCGTCGTCGCCGAGGGCGTGGAGGACGAAGCCCAGTTGCGCCTGCTGCAACGCTGGGACTGCGACATCTACCAGGGCTTCCTGTCCAGTCGTCCTCAGCCGGCCGATGCCATCACCTCGCTGCTGCTGGGGATGAAGGCGGCCCGGGTCAGCAGCCTGTCACCTCCTGCCAGCGTGTTCTGACCGTTTCAGGGCGACGTCCGCTCCAGCACCCGCAACAGGCTGGCGGTATCGTCCTGCCCCCAGCCACAGGCCATCAAAGCATTGAGCTGCTGCCAGACCTGGGCGGCAATCGGCAAGGGCAGGCCACGCACACAGGCCTCGTGCATCAGGATGGCAAAATCCTTGTGATGCAGACGGGCCTGGATACCTGCGGAAAAATCGCGTTCGACCATGCGCTGTCCCATGATGTCGAGGGCCTTCGAGGCCGCCGATCCACCCATCAGTGCGTGACGCACCGCGGCCAGATCCACCCCATGCGCCGCCGCCAGCCGCATCGCCTCGGCCACCGCCTGGATCGCCGCAACCAGCACCATCTGGTTGCAAGCCTTGGCCACCTGGCCGGCCCCTGCCGGACCGACATGGACCGTACGCTTGCCCAGCACATCGAACAGCGGCTGAACCCGCGCCAGATCTGCGGCCTCACCGCCGACCATGATCGCCAGCGTGGCATCCCTGGCGCCCTGCTCTCCACCGGAAACCGGCGCATCCAGCCAACCCACACCCCGCTGCAGATAGTGCGCAGCGAGTTGGCGCGCGGTCTCCGGCGCAATCGTGCTCATGTCGACATGAATGCACCCGGACGCGAAACCTGCAGCCAGTCCGTCAGACCCCAGCACCAGCGCCTCGACATCCGCACTGGCCGTGACGATGCTGATCACCACCTCGCTACGGGCTGCCAGCGCGGCCGGTGTCGCGCACGGCATCGCACCAGCCTCGACCAGCGCCGCAGCCGCAGCCGGCCGCCGGGCCCACACCGCCACTTCGTGTCCGGCTGCCAGCAGATGCCCGGCCATCGGCGCACCCATCACGCCCAGGCCAATGAAGCCGACCTTCATTCGCCTTCGCCCCCACTCATGCGCTCGAGCAGCTTCAGCATGGCAATCGAGTCGTCCTCGCCCAGGCCACTGCCCACCATGGCATTGAACATCTGTGCGGTCGCCGCAGCAGATGGCAGCGCCAGACCCAGTCGGTGCGCCTCTTCCATGACGATGCGCATGTCCTTCTGATGCATCCAGGCCTTGAAGCCGGGGCGAAAGTTGCGGTCGAGCATGCGCTGCCCGTGGTTTTCCAGAATACGCGAATAGGCGAAACCGCCCAGCAGCGCCTCGCGCACCTTGCCCGCGTCCACCCCGCTACGCGTGGCGAAGTTTAGCGCCTCGGCCACCGCCGCCACACCGACGCCCGTCAGGATCTGGTTGCAGGCCTTGGCCACCTGCCCTGCCCCCGCATCGCCAATCCGCGTCACCGACTTGCCCATTGCCTGGAATGCCGGCAGCACGCGGTCAAACGCCGCTTGCTCGCCACCCACCATGATCGTCAGCGAGCCGGCAATCGCGCCCACCTCGCCACCGGACACCGGCGCATCCAGCATGCTGACCCCACGTCCTGCCAGCCGGGCGGCAATTGACTGCGCCGCGGCCGGCGCAATCGTGCTCATATCCACATGGACATGCCCCTGAGCCGCAGCTGCCGCCACACCTTGATCACCCAGCGTGACCTGCTCGACATCCGGCGCATCCGCCACCATGCTGATGGTGATCGCCGCCTTGCGCGCGACGTCGGCAGGGCTGCTGCAGTCTCCGGCACCCGCCTCGAGCAAGGGCTGCATCGACTCACGCCGACGGGCCCACACATGGACCGTATGACCGGCCTTGATCAGGTTCAAGGCCATGGGGCGGCCCATCAGGCCCAATCCGATGAATCCGACTTCCATTCGACTTCGACTCCGTATCCGATGATCACTGCGGCGAAAATCATGCACCGGCCACATCCGGCTACCGCAAAACCGCGGGCAGGCGGATAATCCCGGCCATGAACTACGCCCCCATCATCAAGGAAATCGGTCGCGGCGCCAAGGGTTCGCGCGCGCTCGACCGCGACGCCGCTGCCTCGGTTTTTGGTGACATGCTCGACCAGACCGTGCCCGGTATCGAACTGGGCGCCATCCTGATCGCACTGCGGGTCAAGAGCGAGTCGCTCGACGAACTGCTGGGCTTCAAGCGGGCGATGGATGCACGCTGCGCGCAGGTTGCCGTGCCAGCCGGCCCACGGTGCGTGGTGCTGCCAAGCTACAACGGCGCGCGCCGGCAGGCCAACCTGATGCCGCTGGTGGCCATGCTGCTGGCGCGCGAAGGCATTCCGGTGCTGATCCAGGGCCGCCACGATTTCGAAACCCGGGTCAGCCCCCTCGAGTTGCTCGCCGCACTCGACATCCAGCCTGCGCGTGACGCTGCGGCTGCCGGCGAACAGCTGGCGGAGCGACGCCTGGCCTGTATCGGAGTCGATCAACTGCTGCCGGGGCTGGATGCCCTGCTGGCCCTGCGCCTGCGCATGGGCGTGCGCAACAGTGCGCACACCATGGCCAAGCTGCTGGACCCTTGCCACGGCCGTAGCGTTCGCGTGGTCGCGGTCACCCACCCCGAATACCTCGAACGCATGGACGCCTTCCTGCGTGTCGACGGGGGGCATTCGATGCTGCTGCGCGGGACCGAAGGCGAGATCTACGCCAACCCCCGACGTTGCCCGGAGATGAAGACCTATGCCAACGGCGAAGGCCGAATCGCCGTTGCAGGCGAGGAAGGCGGGGCCCCGCCACTGGCCGGACTGCCCGACGCCCCTTCGGTCGCGGACAACGCTGCGTTGATCCGCGCCATGCTTGCCGGCGAGCAGGCCATACCCGCCCCCATCCTGGCCCAGGTCGCCACGCTGGCCGAACTGGCGCGTGGCTGACCTTAATCCGGTGCCCGGCAACATGAATCTGGTCTGGCTCCAGTCCGGCGGCTGTGGTGGCTGCACGATGTCGATGCTGTGCTCAAGCTCGCGCGACCTTCTCGGCCTGCTGCGCAACGCCGGCATCCATGTGCTGTGGCATCCTTCGTTGTCGGAGCAGTCCGGCACCGAGGCCCTGGATGTCCTGCAAGCCTGCGCCGATGGCCGCATTCCGGTCGACCTGCTGTGCATCGAGGGTGCCATGCTGCGCGGCCCCAATGGCAGCGGCCGGTTCCACCTGCTTGCCGGCAGCGGCCGGCCGATGACCGAATGGGTTGCCGCGCTTGCGCGTCACGCCCGGCACACACTGGCAATCGGTTCATGCGCCGCCTGGGGCGGTATCACTGCCGGCAGTTTCAACCCCACCGATGCCTGCGGCCTGCAGTACGAGGGCGACGTCCCCGGTGGCTTGCTGGGCGCACACTATCGCTCGGCGTCCGGCATGCCGGTGATCAACGTCGCCGGCTGCCCCACCCATCCCGACTGGGTCACCGACACCCTGCTTGGACTGGCGCTCGACAGCCTGCACCACGCCGACCTGGATGCACTTGGCCGCCCACGCTTCTACGCTGACCAACTGGTGCATCACGGCTGCAGCCGCAATGAATTCTACGAGTTCAAGGCCAGCGCCGAGAAACCCTCCGACCTCGGCTGCATGATGGAACACATGGGTTGCAAGGGCACTCAGGCCCATGCCGACTGCAACACCCGGCCCTGGAATGGCAGCGGCTCCTGTACCAGCGGCGGCTACGCCTGCATCTCCTGTACCGAACCGGGGTTCGAGGAGCCGGGTCACCCCTTTACCCAGACGCCCAAGCTGGCGGGCATTCCCATCGGTCTGCCCTCGGACATGCCCAAGGCCTGGTTCGTCGCGCTGGCCGCATTGTCCAAATCGGCGACGCCACAGCGTGTGCGTGACAACGCGGTGGCCGACCATCCGGTCATCGCCCCGGCCATCCGCCGGACCGGACTCAAATGAGCCGGCTGGTGCTCGGCCCCTTCAACCGGGTGGAAGGGGATCTGGAAGTCACCCTGGACATCGATGGCGGCCGGATCCGCTCGGCACGGGTCAACTCGCCGCTCTACCGCGGTTTCGAGCAGATTCTCGCGGGCAAGGATCCACGCGACGCGCTGGTGTTCGTGCCACGTATCTGCGGCATCTGCTCGGTTTCGCAGTCCGCCGCCGCCGCCGCTGCGCTGCGCGACGCGATGGGCATCCGGCCACCGCCCAATGGCGAGCGCGCGGCCAGTCTGGTGCTGGCCACCGAGAACCTGGCCGATCATTTCACCCACTTCTACCTGTTCTTCATGGCAGACTTCGCCCGCGAAGCCTATGCCGGTCGTCGCTGGTTCGACGCGGCCCAGGCCCGCTTCAAGGCGGTCAAAGGCTCGGCTGCCGCCGACGCATTGCCGGCACGTGCCGCCTTCCTGCAGATAATGGGCCTGCTCGCCGGCAAATGGCCACATAGCCTGAGCCTGCAGCCGGGGGGCTCGGCACGCGCCATTTCGTCCGCCGACAAGATTCGCCTGTTCGCCCTGCTCAGCGAGTTTCGCAGCTGGCTTGAACGCCGCTTGTTCGGCGACCGGCTGGAAGTCATCGCGGCACTCGATTCGGCGCAGGCGCTGGACAACTGGCAGGCTGCACGTGCCCCCGCCTCATCGGATTTCCGACTGTTTCTGGAGATCGCCGACGACCTGCGATTGCAGGACCTTGGCCGGGCAAGCGACCTGTTCATCAGCAATGGAGCCTACACCGTCGATCAGGCAGTCCTGTTCGTCCGTGGCCGCTGGCAGTTGGGCGAACAGCACGCCCGGCCCCTTGACCCGGCCAGCATTACCGAAGACGCGCACTCGGCGTGGATGGCAGACAGCCCGCCGCTGCACCCGCATCGCGGCCAGACCCTGCCCGACGCGGACAAGCCCGATGCCTACACCTGGTGTAAGGCCCCACGGCTGGACGGAGCCGTCGCCGAATGCGGCGCCCTGGCCCGCCAACTGGTTGATGGCCACCCCCTGATGCGCGACCTGGCCGTGGCAAGCGGCGGCAATGTCCGCAACCGCGTCATCGCCCGCCTGCTTGAGTTTGCCCGCGTGATACCGGCGATGGAGCAATGGATTCGCGAGATCCAGCCTGGAGAACCGTTCTGCACCCAGGGCACGATTCCGGACGAGGCCGAAAGCTGCGGCCTGGTGGAGGCCGCGCGAGGCGCCCTGGGGCACTGGCTGGTGATCCGCAAGGGTCGCATCGCCAATTACCAGATCATCGCGCCCACCACCTGGAACTTCTCGCCCCGCGACGCCGGCGGCACGCCGGGACCGCTGGAGCAAGCCCTGGCAGGCATCGCAATCGGCGAACACGAGCGCGTACCTCTGGCCGTGCAGCACGTGGTCAGATCCTTCGATCCGTGCATGGTATGTACGGTGCATTGAGCCATCCCGGCAGACCCCGTCGCAGCCTGTCACCAGGCTGGAAACCCGCATGAACGCTGGTCACACACCCAAGCTGCGTGTAGCCTTTCAGTATTCCATGACCACACGCGGGATTTGGCACCCGCCACCCTCTCGACCATGAAGACAAGACGGTGGGCCATCATCGGCGCAGCGCTGCTACTGGTGACCGATGTCATGCTGATCGATGTGCTGCGCAAGGACCGTGCTGCTGCGCTTGAGCACGGGCGGGAAACCGTGGATGGCATTGCGACCATCATCCTGCATCGTACCGACAGCCTGGTCGACATGCTCGACCGTACCCTGTCCGGCATCGGCGAGGCGGTCAGCGCCTACGGCAGGCCTCCCACCGACGATGATCGCTACCTGCACCGCCTGCTGATGCGCCGCCACGCGATCACGCCGGAACTCGCCTGGCTCGCCATGACCGATACCGAGGGCATGACGCGCAGCAGTTCGCGCTCTTTTCCGGCGCCCCGCATCGACACCTCGGACCGGGAGTATGTGATTCCGCAACTGCAGCACTGGGATCATGGCTTTCACATCGGCCAGCCCATCATCTCGCGCTCGGCCGGCGCCGAGTTCGTCATTCCGGTCAGTCGCAGACTCGTCAATGACGGCGGGGTGTTCTCGGGGGTCGTCATCGCCGGCCTACGCAGCGAGTTCCTGCAGACCCTGGTCGACGACCCACGCCCCCCGGAGGGCATGACCATCGGGCTGTACCGCCGCGACGGCGCCGCGCTTGCCTGTCTGCCCACCCGGGCCGACTGCCCTGACGCGCCGGCAACCCTGATGCAGATCGTGGCGCCCAGCCAAGCCCAGGGGCCCGCACGCTTTGAGCGCGTCGCGGACCACCTGATACTCAGCACCGAGCATGGCGTCAGTGCAGTGCAGGCATCAGACCATCACCCGCTTTTTGTCGTGGTGGATTATCCCGAACGCCATCTGCTCGCCCAATGGAATGCCAACCTGCCGATATTCGTCCTGATCGCCCTCGGCGGCAATGTCGCCCTGGCGATACTGGGCGTTTTCGGGTTTCGCCAGCTCGCACGGCGCCGCGAAGCGATGGAAGCGCTGGCCGAATCGAACCGCCTGCTGGAAGCACGGGTGCGCGAACGTACCGAGGCGCTGGCAAAACTGGCCAACACCGACGTACTGACCGGTGCGCATAATCGCCGCTGGCTCATGGAGGAAGGCGAGCGGCTGTTCGCGCTCGCTCGCCGCCACCACCATCCGCTGGCCTTGATGATTCTGGACGCAGACCACTTCAAATCGATCAATGATCGCTACGGCCACGCAAGCGGTGATGCGGTACTGCGCACCCTGGCTGCCACACCGGCCACCGTGCTGCGTACCACCGACCTGTTCGCCCGCCTGGGTGGCGAAGAGTTCGGCGTGATCCTGCCTGCCACGGGCAGGGAGGGAGCCATCGGCCTGGGCGAGCGCCTGCTGAGCGCCATGCGCGACGCCGTGACAGAGCACGACGGTCAGCGCCTGCGCTTCACCGTCTCGATTGGCATTGCCGTACTGCAAGCCGACGATCCCAGCCTGGAGGCCCTGCTGCATCGCGCCGACCTCGCGCTCTACCAGGCCAAGGCCAGTGGCCGCGATCGACTGGCACTGACCGACTCGACTCCCTCATGACAGCCTCCGACAAGAACCGAGCGACGCTGCAGCAAACCGGCCACCCCGGAGAGCTGTTCGGCGTCGGAGAGGAAATGTGGATGGATGTCATCCACAAGATGGATGAGGTCTATTCCGACCTGCTGCAGTACGAAGTCGCGCTGGAGGAGAAGAACGCCAAGCTGGAGGAATCCCAGCAATTCATCCTGTCGGTTCTCACCTCGATGTCCGACATCCTGGTGGTTTGCGGCCGCAACGGCATGATCGAAGAGGTCAACCGCTCACTGGAAGACTTTACCGGTCGCAATCTCGCCAGCCTGCGCGGCACCCTGGTGTTCGACCTGTTTGCCGACGAAGCGTCGCGCGCCCAGGCCCGCCAACTGTTTGCCCGCTTCGGCGATCAGGGCGTCCATGACTGCGAGCTGCCGCTACTGGCCAAGGATGGCAGGGCGGTACCGGTGTCGATCAACTGCACGCCCCGCTTCAATGCGGTGGGCAAATCCATGGGCATGGTCGTGACCGGCCGGCCGGTGGGGGAATTGCGCCGAGCCTATCAGGCCCTGCGTCAGGCGCACGACGACCTCAAACGCACCCAGCAGCAGTTGCTGCACGCCGAAAAGATGGCTTCGCTCGGTCGCCTGGTCGCCGGCGTTGCCCACGAACTGAACAACCCCATCAGCTTCATCCTGGGCAATGTGCATGCCTTGAAGCGCTACGCCGAACGACTGGGCCGCTATCTGAATGCCATTCATGCCGGCGTACCGCAAAGCCGGATCGAGGCGCTTCGCGCCGAATTGCGCATCGACCGCCTGCTGGGCGACCTGCCGCCCCTGATCGAAGGCACCATCGAAGGCGCGGAACGCACGCGCGACATCGTCGATGGCCTGAAACGCTTTTCTGCCATCGATCGCGACGAACAGCAACGCTTCAACCTGACCGAAGTCATTGAACGTGCGGTACGCTGGGTCAGCAAGGGCACACGCGACAACTTCCGCATCCGACTCGAGCTGCCACCGCAGATCCCCATCGTTGGCTCACCCGGACAGATGCAGCAAGTGATGATGAATCTGGTGCAGAACGCCTGGGATGCGGTCGCGCAATGCGCCGCCCCCACACTCGACATCGTCGCCAACATCCGCAATGACCATGCGCAAGTGCGGTTTCACGACAACGGCCCGGGTGTGGATGACAAACATCTGGCCCACGTTTTCGACCCCTTCTTCACCACCAAGGCAGTGGGCCAGGGCACCGGACTGGGGCTGGCGATCAGCTACGGCATCATCGAGCGCCACCACGGGCGCATCACCGTCAGCAACCACCCCGACGGTGGTGCGGTGTTCGTCATTGACCTGCCCTTGGCCACCGGAACCTGATCAGGGCGTCAGGTGGCGATATGCGCCGCCGAAGTAGATCAGCGGATCCCCCGGATTGCGGTCGAAGCGCTCGACCTCACCAATGAACAGAACATGGTCGCCGCCGGGGTGACGCACCTTGTTGCGACACTCGAAACGGGCCACGCAACCATCCAGCAAGGGGGCACCGCCGAGACCGTGATCGAAGCCCAGTCCGGCGAAACGATCCCCCTGGCGGCTGGCAAAACGTTGCGATACGGCCTCCTGATCGGCAGCAAGCACGTTGATCGCGTAGTATTCGCTCGCCTCGAACAGCGCCCGGCTGGGTAGATCGTTTGACAGGCTCCAGACGATCAACGGCGGGTCGAGCGAAACCGAGTTGAACGAATTGACTGTCAACCCGATCGGATCGCCCGCGGGCGTACGCATGGTCACCACGGTAATACCAGTGGCGAACATGCCGAGGGCGTTACGGAAATTGCGCGGAAAATCCTCTGCGGCAGGGGTTTGCTGGGACATGGGGCGACTCGGACACGGCACGACGGGGTACCGTAAGAATTTGATCAGGCGGCGGATTATCGCCGCCAACGAGGCATGCGTCGAGTCTGGCGAGCACGACGCACGGGTAATGGTTGGCGAGAATACCGGAAACAAGCGAACAGATGAGTGATTTTGCCCGAAGACTGATCGACTGGCATCGAGACCACGGCCGCCACGACCTGCCCTGGCAGGGCAGCAGGGATCCCTACCGGATCTGGCTGTCGGAAATCATGCTGCAACAGACCCAGGTCAGCAGCGTCATTCCGTACTACACCCGCTTTCTCGAGCGCTTCCCCGACGTCGCCACGCTGGCCGCCTCTCCGGTGGAAGACGTGATGGCGCTCTGGAGCGGCCTGGGCTATTACGCCCGTGCGCGCAACCTGCACCGCGCCGCACAGCAAGTCATGCAGGCGCATGACGGTCGCTTTCCCGACTGCAGCGCAAGCCTGATCACCCTGCCCGGTATCGGCCGCTCGACGGCCGCCGCCATCGCGGCCTTTTCCAGCGGTGAGCGTGTCGCCATCCTGGACGGCAATGTCAAGCGGGTACTGTGCAGAGTGTTCGGCATCGAGGGTTTTCCCGGTGAAAAGGCTGTCGAAAACCGGCTCTGGACGCTGGCCGAATCACTGCTGCCCGACACCGAGCTGGGCACCTACACTCAGGCCCAGATGGATCTGGGCGCCACCGTGTGCACCCGCGGCAAGCCCGCCTGCATGCGCTGCCCGATGGCCGAAGCCTGCGTGGCCGCACGTAGCGGACGCACCCGCGAGCTGCCCGCTGCCCGGCCCAGAAAAACCATTCCCCGGCGCAGTACCCAGTTGGCGGTGGTCGTCTGCAACGGCAGGGTGTTGGTCGAGCGCCGCCCGCCGTCAGGCATCTGGGGCGGCCTGCTTGCGCTGCCCGAACTGCCGGGCACCGGCACGACACTGCCGGCCTGGGCCATCGGTGAGTGGAGTGCCGGCCAGACGCCGGTCGCCCTTCCACCGCTGACCCACACCTTCACCCACTTCGTCCTTGACATCCAGCCCTGGCGAATCGATCTGACGCATCCGCCGGCCCAACTTGCCGAACCCGCCCACCAGTGGCTGGCCCTGGATCAGCTCGCCGACGCCGCCCTGCCGACACCAATCAGGCAGATCCTGACCCGCCTGCAGCATCCGGATCTGTTCGACTGAAGACGCAGACCTGAACAGGCCGCTCGCCCGCGGTCGTGCTTGAAAGTGCAGCCTGTCGTCGCCACCTGATGGGCATCGCCTTTTCGACCGAGACTGCCATGACCAACGCCGTGCATATCGTCTGCCCCCACTGCGACGCCATCAACCGCCTGCCAGAGACACGCCTGAGTGACACGCCGCAATGCGGCAAATGCCATCAGCCCTTGTTTGCCGCGCAGCCCCTTGAGCTCGACACCCGACGTTTCGACCGTCACATCGAACGCAGCGATCTTCCCGTGCTAGTGGATTTCTGGGCGCCCTGGTGCGGTCCCTGCCGGATGATGGCACCCGCTTTTGCCCAGGCAGCGGGAGTGCTCGAGCCTCAACTCAGACTGGTCAAGGTCAACACCGAGGCAGAGCCCGCGCTGGGCAGTCGCTTCGGCATCCGCAGCATTCCCACGCTGGCACTGTTCCACCACGGTCGTGAGATCGCCAGACAGGCTGGCGCGATGGGCACGGCGGACATCGTACGCTGGGCGCGGCAGCACGTGGGGGGATGAACCCTGAGCGTGCGTGACACCCGCTCAGTGGCCGGCAAGCAGCCCGTGCTGGCGCAAGTACTGCTGCATGATCTCGAGCCGGCTGACGACATCGTCGAGCTCCAGCAAGCGCTGACGTGCAAGCATGGGAATGGGCAATAGTTCGGCGTAACGTGCGCCCACCCAGGCGGCATTGTCAAAACGGTGCGGCAGCGGCATGCGGTCTCCGACTTCCAGTGCAATCTGCTGCAACAAGGGCAGGATGTCGGACTGCGCATCGGGCACGGCGCACACATCCGGTTCGGCCAGCCACTGCACCTCCGCGTTGAGCAATCCATCGCGCTCCACCTCGTGGTCGAGGATGCGGAACCGCCGCACACCGCGGACCACGATGGACAGCACCCCGGGCTCGTCCATATCCCAATGCTCGATCCTGGCCTCGGTCCCTACCGGATGCGGTACCGCAGCCTCACCCACCTCCTGGCCAGCAGCAATCAGGCACACCCCGAAACCGCTCTGCTCGCGCATGCAGCGTGTGACCATGTCCATATAGCGTGCCTCGAACACCCGCAGCGGCAACAAACCATCGGGAAACAGCACGGTATTGAGCGGAAACAGCGGCAGACGTGCGGTGTCGTTCATCAGGCCTCTCCTTGGTCGCCCCAGCGCGCCATCAGGGCGTGCGGCACCCCCAACTGATCCAGCACCCGGGCAACGACGAAATCGACCAGATCCTGAACCGTTTGCGGGTGATGATAAAAACCGGGGTTGGGCGGCAGGATGCAGACTCCCAGGCGGGCGAGCTTGAGCATGTTCTCCAGGTGGATCGCGGAATACGGAGTTTCACGCGGTACCAGCACCAGCTTGCGCTGCTCCTTGATCACCACATCGGCCGCACGTTCGATCAGGTTCTGCGACAGGCCGGCCGCAATCGCCGCCAGGGTCGCCATGGTGCATGGACACACCACCATGGCATCCGGCGGGTTGGAACCGGACGCTGGCGGTGCGAACCACTCCTCCCGGCCAAACACCCGCAGCTGGCCCGGCTCAGCCAGGAAACGGGCACTCAACTCGGCTTCAACCTCGGCCGGGCGCCCGGGCAGGTTCCAGTCCATCTCCTGACGGGCAACAATCTGTGCGACCTGCGAGTACAGCAACCACACCCGACAGCCCGCCTGCAGCAGGCACTCGACCAGACGCAGGCCGTACGGCATGCCGGATGCCCCGGTAAAGGCGACGGTGATGGTACGGGGCGGGGTCATCGGACAGGCGCTCCAGGCAGTACGGGCTGAGCCCGGGTCACAGGAAAACACAGCAAGGTCGGGCAGTCTGGCGTCACTTGAGGTAGTCGCTCAGGATCTCCCAGCGTCCGCCGCGGATCTGTGCCAGCCGGCCATGGCGGTTGCCCAGATGGTCATCCGCGCTGAAGCGGTACGCCGGACTCCCGAAAAAGTCCCGTGTCGTTTCGAGCTGCTCGAGAGCAGAGACGAAGGCAGCGGTAGAGAGTTCCCGGCCGGCCGCATCCGCCGCACGAATGAAGAGGTCGGCAATGCTGTAGCCCATTGCGCTCCAGACATTGGGTTCTGCCCCGTAACGGCTGCGATAGCGCCGGACCCAGTCCGCCAGCGCGCTATTGGCCCCATCGGCATAGGGGTGCGGCAACACGCTGATGCCGAACAGCCCCTCGACCGCTGCGCCCCCCAGCTCATGCGTCTGTGCCGAGTAGCCCGACGCTGTCACCAGCATGTCTACCGGCCAGCCGACCTTGCGCGCCTCGCTCATAACCGCCACCGTCTCGCGCACCACAGTGGCCAGTATCACCAGATCGCAGCCAGCAGTGCGCAGGCGTGCCACCTGTGCGGAAAAATCGGTGGCCCCCCGCTTGTAGCTGGTCTTCTCCACCAATGCCAGACCCAAGCGCCCCAAGCCGGCATCCACCCCCTTCATCACCTCGAGCCCATAGTCGTCATCCTGGTAAAGCAGGCAGCTGCGCTTGTAACCACGGGTCTGCACCATGTGGCGGACAGCCGCCTCCATGTAGTCCTGGTAGGGCGCAAAAATCTGGAACTTGAGCGGATGCAGCGGGGTATAGGTGGACTCGTGCGGTGAGAACGGGAACAGGTGCAGACGTCCGGCATCGACAATCATCGGCATCGTCGCCATCACCACTGGCGTACCAAAATTGGCCAGAAAGGCAAAAGCCTGGTCCCGTTGCAGCAACTTGCGTGTCGCCAGCACCGCGCGCTTGGGGTCGTAGGCACTGTCTTCGACCACCAGACGCAGGCGTCGCCCCTGCACGCCGCCCGCCGCATTGGCCTCATCGATACGCATCAGCATGCCATCGCGTACGGGCACGCCCAGCATCGCCGCCGGACCAGACAGATCCTGCACACTGCCAAGCACAATCTCCCGGTCGCTGACCCCAGGCGCCGCGCCTTGGGCGAACAGGGTGGTCAGGAACAGACACAGTCCGGCAAGCAATCTGGGGAGCGGCATGGCGATTCGATCCAGCAGAGCGATAAAAGGGGGCATCAGGGGGGCGGATTATCCGCCATGGCAACGAACTCGGACAGCCCGCGCCGCCCGACGGTGTCAGCGTCGATACCAGCGGCTCAGCCGGCTCGCCCCTTGGCTGCGATGCCCTGCGGACGCAGCAGCACGACCAGTACGATGACCAGGCCGAACAGCACACTTTCCACGCCGGCACTTCGCCCCCAATCTCCCGGCAGGACGTCGCGCAACAACGTAATGAATTGCGGCAGACTGACGATCACCAAGGCCCCGAGCACAGCACCCCTCAGATGACGGGCGCCGCCGATAAAGACCAGCATCAGCAATTCGAAGGAAAAAAACAGTCCAAACTGCTCCGGGCTGATGAAACCGATCCAGTGCGCGTACAGCGCCCCTGCAAGCCCCGCCAGTGCCCCACCCACGGCAAAGGCAGCAAGCTTGGCGCGCACCAGATCTATGCCGCAGGCCTCGGCTGCGGCCACCTCGTCTTCCCGCACCGCGCGCCAGGCACGGCCAATCCGCCCGGCACACAGACGCCGGCACAGCACCAGCGCCAGTACCAGCGCCGCAGCACTGATCAGGAACTGGGCCAGCGGCGTCACCGCCTCCATGCCAGCCCAGCCCAATGCCGGCACACTCAAGCCGGCGCCACCGCGTGTCAGCGACTCCCAGCGGGTCAGCACTTCCTCGACAATCATCGCAAAGGCCAACGTGCTCATGCCGAAATACAGGCCACCGAGACGCCTGGCCGGCAGGCTGGCACAGGCGCCGGCCAGGCAGCCCGCCATCATCGCAAGCACGATGGAGATGAAAGGCGGCACCCCACGCTGAGCGAGCAAGGCTTCAACATACGCACCCACCGCCACCAGCGCACCTTGCCCGAGCACGATCTGCCCGGCCTGACCGACGATCACCGCCAGGCCCAGGCCCGCAATTGCATAGGTCGCCACCAGCGTTGCCTGACCCAGCGCGTGATCGGCACCAAAGGCCAGCATGGCACCCAGCAGCACCAAGGTCGCCACGACCACCCCACGCAGGCGCATCATCGCCGTACCTGCGCCCGACCCGACATCCCTGCCGGAAACAGCAACAAGGCCAGCATCAGCAGCGCATAGGGCACCACATCCTTGAAGCCTTCCGGCAGCAGATACCCTGCCAGCGCCTCTGCCACCCCCAGAAAGATGCCGGCCAGCAAGGCACCAGGCAGACTGCTCATGCCGCCGAGCACCGCCGCAGGGAAAGCCTTCAGCGCGATCAAGCCCATGTTCAGATGAACGAAGGTGATGGGTGCGAGCAGCATGCCGGCAAACGCCGCCAGCGCGGCGCCCAGCGCCCAGGCCAGGGTGTGCATCGAGGCCACCGGCACCCCCATCAGCGCAGCCATGCGCGCATCTTCCGAGCAGGCACGCAACGCCAATCCGGCACGGGTCAGACGAAAGAAAGCGGTCAGCAGCACCGCCAGCAACACGGTCGCGGCGATCACCTGCAGATGACTCAGGCTCAGGGCCAGCGCGCCGATCTCGAGCACACGGTCGGCAAATGGCAGGCGATACATGTCATGGCTGGCGGCCGGTACCGACGTGACCGCACCCCGCATCATCAATCCGAGGCCGAAAGTCAGCAGCACCGCCACCAGATGCGGCTGCCCGATTGCCCGCCGCAACACCAGGCGTTCCAGCCCCGCGCCCAGCAAGCCCAGCAGACCAACCGCGCTCAGTGCCGCCAGCCACAGCGGCCAGTCCAGACCAAAAGACAAGGCCACGGCAGCAAAAGCCCCCAGCATCAGCAGTTCGCCCTGCATGAAGCTGACCGCCTCGGTGGCTTTGTAGATCAGCACGAAGGACAGCGCCACCAGCCCATAGACACAGCCGATGGCAACGCCGCTGGAGAGCACCTGAATCAGGGAAGACATGGGCGGCAAGGATAGTGCATTGGCAGCCTCGGATGAACTGCAGCCGCCTCCTCCCACCCGACCGGTTGCCAGGATGAGGGGCTGCGGGGACAGACGTTCGCGGCCTTCGGCTTCCCGTTGAACAGGCATCGATTGGGGCGGCGATGCAAACTCGCCCTTCGGGCTCAAACATGCATCGCCTCCTTTCCCCAATCGATGCCTGTTCAACGGCGCTCTCGACAGCCCCCGCAGCCCCTCACCCCGACAACCTGGACCTGTGCTTCACGGGAATACCCTCCCCTCCAATCCACGGCAAGTCCGGCAACCATTTAGCCGTGCTTCACCGCCCCACTCACCGGCAGCGCGCAGGCCTGCAGATACTCTGCCTCCAGACGATCCACCAGTTCGGCCACCGTCGGCACGTCATGAATGTTTGCCACCCCGTGCCCGGCACTCCAGACGTCGCGCCAGGCCCGCGCCTCATCGGCCATGTCGTGCAGGTGGGCCTTGCCATGCCCCTGCACCAACTCAGCACGCTCGAAACCGGCACGCGCCAGACTCGGCCACAGGAAGTTGGCATTGGTGCCCGATATCGCGTCGGTATAGACGATGTCCGACGGCCCGCAGTCGACCACCATCTGCTTGTAATCCGGCTGCGCCATGGCCTCCTGGGTCGCAATGAAGCGGGTGCCCATGTACGCGAAATCGGCCCCCAGCACCTCGACCGCGCGGATCGAAGCCCCATCCGAAATGCTGCCGGCGGCAATCAGCACGCCATCCCAGAACTCGCGAATCTCGCGGATCAGACTGATCGTACTCTGCGTACCCGCGTGACCACCCGCGCCGGAGGCCACCGCGATGATGCCGTCGACACCCGCCGCCGCGGCCTTGCGTGCATGATAGGCATGCACGATGTCAGAAAACACCAGCCCGCCATAAGCATGCACCGCCTTCACCACCTCGCCCGGATGCCCCAGACTGGTGATCACGAAAGGCACCCGATGGCGGACGATGGTCGCCAGATCTTCCTCCAGCCGGTTGTTCGAGGCATGCAGGATCAGATTCACCCCATATGGCGCACACGGCAGCGCCGGATGTTCCCTGCGCTGCATCGACAAGGCCACATCAATCTGCGTCAGCCAGTCGTCCAGCTGGCTGGCCGGACGGGCATTGAGCGCGGGAAATGTCCCCGCCACACCAGCACGACAACTGGCAATCACCAGCTCGGGGCCGGAAACAAGGAACATCGGTGCGGCAATCGCCGGGATGCGCATTGCACCCTGAAAGGAAGTGGGAATCGGCATGCTGTCTCCTGATCGGAAGTGGAATGGGCCGGTCTATCGGGCAGACACCAGCGCGCACACTGATGCCGCCACCGCCGACCTCATATCGACTCTATCATGGAGACAGATGAATTCAAACGATCGTTTGAATTCATCTGACCAACAAGCCTCTGCCCTTCCCGATCAGAACACGCCCTGGCGCCACAGCACGATGCCCACGATGAGCACAATGGCGAGGAACAGCCAGGTTCCCCACGGCGACTGCTTCTCCGCGTAGGGATCGGACAGCGATGTCGAGGCCCCCTCAGGCAACATGGCCACGCCCGTCAAGGCGGCCCCAAAGGGAATATTGATGCGGGCCCGGGTGTTGACTGCCCAGCCATTGGCATCCAGCAAGGGGCCGAGATTGCGCTGACGCAACTTGAGCCAGGCAAGCAACATCGACGGCCCGGAGATCAGCAGCATGATGCCGCCGATCACCAGCGGCATCTGCCACGCCGGCAAGGACAGGAAACCGGTCACGACTGCAGCCAGTGCCGTACCCAGCGCGCCCAGCGCCAGGCCGATGGCCGCGAAGATACCGGCAAACTTTGCGATGTCGAAAGCCGGTGCGGCCGCTGGCGCAGGCGCGTCGGCCTTGGCACCCGCATCGGCGACACCCGCAGCAGCTTTGGCCTCCACCGCCTTGTCCCGCGACGCGGCGAACTTGTGGATCTGCTCGCCTATCATTCGCGCCACACGCTTGTACGGCGACCAGAATGCCTGACGAACGCTGATCGGGTTTTCCACGACCTTGACCACGCTGGCGTTCCAGTCACGCCCCTGGCGATCGTAGAACACCCCATTACGGCCGGGCACCATCATCTCGTCCGCATCGCCGCCGGTCATGGCTGCAACGATGGTCATCGGGGCTTCACCCTGACGCTCGCAATTGCAATACACCAGATAGGCACCGGACAGGGGCGCAAGGGCCGCGTGACGCCCCATGTCGGCAACCTTCAGACAAAGCTCGCAGCTGCGCTGGTCAAGATAGAGGGTGCCGGCCTGGAAGATGGCCTTCCGCCCGCCCTGATAGAAGTCGCTGAGCGACACATAATTGCGCAACAGCGTGACCAGATCGCGGTTGTAGCGCACCAGACGCTCGACCGCTTCAATCTGCGCCGCCGCCGTCTCCGCAGCCAGATCCGCCTCGATCAGCGTGGCCAGCGACGCCGGCGCCGGGCCATCGAGCAAGGCGCGCAGCTCGTCGGCTGCCAGCGCAGTAAGGGACGATGCAGGTTTGGCCGCCTGCCAGTCACGGTAGGCGGTGAATCGGCCGGAGAGATCCCGCCACTGCACCTCGGACAGCATGTCGACGTCACCAAACACCGGCTTGACCACCCCATCCCGCAGCGCCGCGACCGCCGCCGCCCACGCCGGGTTCAGGCCGTTCGTCAGCGGCAGCATGGCGTCTGCAGCCACGCGCGCGAGCGGCAACGCACCGATGCCAGCACTGCCGGCGTCAAGCATCTCGCCGGTCAGGCTGGCGTATGCGGAATCGGCGGGATTGAGCGCGTCTGCCGCGCGTTCATCGAACGCCGCCAGCTTGCAACGGGTGAAGTAATCATCCACCTTTTCACGCACCGCCTCGAACAGCGCTGCCGCGGCCGCAGTGTCGTCACCCAGCGGCAACACCCGGTCGCCTGCAGCCGCGGCCTGCCAGTCGGCAACCGCCTGGGCCTGGGCCAGAAAGGCGGCAAGTCCATCGGCATCGACACCGGGCTTGCCACTACGATCGTCCTTGCCGCCCAGATGCTCGATGATCAGCGCGATCAGGCCTGCCGTATCCGCAGCGGCGGCCAGTTCCACCGGTACGATGCCATCGCCGTTGTAATGATCGGGCGCATACAGCCGGGTCGTATCGGCAACATCATCCATCGCGATGGCCTCGGCATCGGCCTTGTCTAGATAGGCCAGCATGCGCCGCGCCGTCGCCAGCAAGCGGCCGCCCTCGTCGTCATCCGCCGCAATGGCGGACAAGGGCAAGGCGCTCGCCCCCGCGAACAGGCAGCCAGGATCCTTGAGGACCTTGCACACCCAGCGCACCGCGGCAATCACCTCTGGCGCGCGGATGCGACCATCCCCGTCGCCATCGAGCAGCTGCAAGGTGCGGGAGTCGAATTCCAGCCCCGAGGTCGGGCAGGCCAGCACCGACCATAGTTTCTGATCGAGCTCGGCAAGGTGGCGCAGATCGTCTGCGGTCTCGATCCGGACCTGGTCAAAGCCGCCAGAGCGGAAGAAACGCCATGGATACACGCTCTTCGTATCGACCGAAGCGTTCATTGTTCTCTCCCTGAAAGGTAGGCGCCGGCAATCGTCCGGCATCGATTCCGGATACTGCTATGAAA
The DNA here is from genome assembly GCF_003226565.1 of Parazoarcus communis SWub3 = DSM 12120. GTDB lineage: Bacteria > Pseudomonadota > Gammaproteobacteria > Burkholderiales > Rhodocyclaceae > Parazoarcus > Parazoarcus communis. The sequence goes on from NZ_QKOE01000003.1 coordinate 278,308, forward strand.
AAGGCAATACGACAACGCTGGTCGCGCGGGTCGACGGCAGCTTGGGGTATCAGCCGTAGGCGCCGACAAAGGGATTGCTGTCGCGCTCTTCACCAAAGGTCGAGGTCGGGCCATGCCCGGGGATGAAGGTGACGTCATCACCCAGCGGGAACAGCTTGTTGCGGATCGAGGAAATGAGGGTCTGATGATCGCCACGCGGAAAATCCGTCCGCCCGATCGAGCCCGCAAAAAGCACATCGCCCACAATGGCCAGGCGCGCACCGGGGTGGAAGAACACCACATGACCCGGGGTGTGACCTGGCGTGTGGATGACCTGCAAGGTCTCGTCACCGACCGTCACGGTGTCGCCATCATGCAGCCAGCGATCGGGGGTAAAGGTCTCGACATCCGGAAAGCCGAACATCTTGCTCTGCTGCGGCATGCCCTCGATCCAGAAGCGGTCTTCCTCCTGCGGGCCCTCGACCGGCACACCCAGTTCGCGCGCCAGCCTGGCCGTTCCGCCAGCATGATCGATATGGCCATGCGTGATCAGGATCTTCTCGATCGTGACACCAAGCTTGTCGGCTGCCGCATGAATGCGGTCGAGGTCGCCACCCGGGTCAACCACCGCAGCCTTGCGGGTCTTGTCGCACCAGATGATGCTGCAGTTCTGTTCGAAGGGCGTCACGGGGACAATGCGGGCGTCGATCATGATGGCAAAAGGCGTCTGAGTCAGCGGATCGTCATGATACCGCGGTGCCTGCAAGCGGTGACGAGACCTCGTCACCGGGGTGGCTGTGCTCACACCTCGCCGGCGCCGATCAACGCCACAGGCGAGCCCCCAAGCCATACAACGACGGCTGGAGGTGTATCACGCGCCCAGCAGCCGGCGGGCAAGCACGGACTGCATGTCCCGGCGCCCATCGACAATCAGATAGATGAGCACCTGCCGCCCCAGAACCCGATAAATCACGCGATAAGGCTTGAAGGCCGTCTGCCTGTAATCCTTGATGCCCAAGCTGACCAGCTCTCTGGGGTAACACCCCCGCTCCGGAAACTGCGCCAGGCTGTCGACGATCACCATTAACTGATCGAGGACATAATTGGCATTCTCAACACAATCGAACTCGGAGATGTAGTCGTAAATCGACTCCAGATCCTGCTCCGCACCTTGTGTGAGCAGCACCTCGTAACGATCCGGCTTGACAACCATCAAGCCATGGACCGCTTTGCGCGCAGACGCGCCACCACCTCCGCCACGGGCCTGATGCAACCAGCTTCGACATCCTGATTGCCGAGCGCCAGTATTTTCAGCAAGGCCAGCGTCTCCTGCGTTTCCTCATACGACGCGACATCCTGCAAGACGGCCTTGGCCTCCCCATTCTGGGTGATGACCAAGGGCTCGCGCTGCTCGGACAACTGCGTCAGAACCTCCGCCGCATGCGCCTTGAGATAGCTGATGGGCTTGACCTGAGATGAGTAGCGCACGGCATTTGCTTCCTGAATCGACACAGAACTAAATATAGTCCTTTTTCAGACCATTCGCCACGATCCTGCCACACGCCACTCCATCCGGAAATCACACCTTATCGGTCCGCGTTCGGGAAGAACAACTGCTCGCCGCCAATCTTGTAACTCGCGATCGTCTGCTGACCAGCGGGCGACACCACCCAGTCGACGAAGCGCTGCGCCTCGGCGGACTTCACATGCGGATGCTTCGCCGGATTCACGACAATCACACCGTACTGATTGAACAGGCGCTGATCGCCTTCGACCAGGATCTGGAGATCCGCACGATTCTTGAAGTTCAGCCAGGTGCCACGGTCAGCCAGGATGTAAGCACCCGACGACGCAGCGATGTTCAGCGCAGGCCCCATCCCGCAGCCGCACTCCTTGTAGCCGCTTCCCTTGCTTTCCTCCGCGCCTGCCGCCTTCCAGTAACGCAGCTCGGCAGCATGCGTGCCGCTCTTGTCTCCGCGGGAAACAAAGCTCGCGTTCTGGGTCGCGAGCTGCCTGAGGGCATCGACCACCTCCTTGCCCTTGACACCGGCAGGGTCGGCGGCCGGACCAATCAGCACGAAATCGTTGTACATCACCGGCAGGCGCTTCACCCCATAGCCTTCTGCGACGAATTTCTCCTCGGCAACGGTGTCATGCACGAAAAGCACGTCGGCATCGCCACGGCGCCCGGTATCCAGCGCCTGACCCGTCCCCAGGGCAACCACCTTCACGTCGATGCCACTTGCTGCCTTGAACGCTGGCAGCAGATGCGCAAACAGGCCTGACTGCTCGGTAGAAGTGGTGGACGCCATCACGATGGACTGAGCCCAGGCGCTTGACGAGAGCGCGAGCACGGCAAACGAAAAAGAGGCCTTGCGCAGCAGGGCGGAGAGCATCGGGGATGGCTTCATGGATCGTCCTTGGTGTGGAAACACCGGCAATCTGCCGGCGGTGGAGAATTTCGGGTAACGTAAGTCCCCGCAAGACTTCCATCAATATGAAGCATCGTGCATAGGATCCACTTCCACTACACCCTGGCCGGCGATGCCAGCCCGGCCCGCATCCGCAACCCATTGATCGAGCTGTTGCAGGCCGTGGCTGACTCCGGCTCGATCTCGGCGGCTGCAAAAACGCTGAAACTGTCGTACCGCCATGTATGGGGAGAGCTCAAGCGCTGGGAAGAAACCCTGGGCCACAGCCTGATCGTGTGGGACAAGGGCCAACCCGCCCGATTGACGGAGTTCGGCACCAAGCTGATGTGGGCAGAACGCCAGGCACAGGCCAGACTGCTGCCGCAGATCGAGGCCCTGCGCGCCGATCTCGAGCGCGCCTATGCGGTAGCCTTCGACGACGACGCCCATGTACTGACCCTGTACGCCAGCCACGACGAAGGGCTGGCTGCGCTGCAGGAGCACGCGCGCCAGCCCGCACACCGCCTGCATCTGGACATCCGTTACGGCGGCAGCGTCGACGCGATTCGCGCGCTCAACGAGGGGCGCTGCCTGCTTGCCGGCTTTCACACCCTGCATGGCACGGCCAGCGGCAGCCTGACCCAGCGCAACTACAAACCGCTATTGCAGCCGGGCAAGCACAAACTGATCGGTTTTGCCCGCCGCAGTCAGGGCTTGATGGTGGCCCGCGGCAATCCGCTGGGGCTGAAGCGGCTGGACGACCTGCAGCGCGGACATGTCCGCTTCGCCAATCGGGCACTCGGCACCGGCACCCGGGTACTGCTGGATGAACTGATGGATCAAGCCGGCATCCCCACTACCGCGATTCACGGCTACGACCGCACCGAACCCTCGCATGCGGCAGTCGCTCAGGCGATCGCCTCAGGCCAGGCCGATGCCGGGCTTGGCATCAAGGCCACCGCACTGTCCCGGGGCCTGGATTTCGTACCCCTGGTGGAGGAACACTATCACCTGGCCTGCCTGAAATCTGCACTCGACCTTCCTGCCATACAGGCACTGCTCGCCCTGCTGCACACACCCAGGTGGCAGCGCCAACTCGGCACGCTACCCGGCTATCAACCCTCGCAATCTGGCGAAGTGCTGGCCATGAGCAAGGTGCTGCCGTGGTGGAGCTATCGAAAACCGAAGGCCGCAGGCACGCCGGCCGACTGAAGCTTGCGACGCGGACGGGACCCCGTCCGCAAGCAGCAGCCCCCCTGCTACGCAAAGATGTTGTACAACATCTTCACACACAACAACACCAGCACACCGGCAAAGATTTTCTTCAACGTGGCCACGGGCAACCGGTGGGCGAGGCTGGCGCCGTAAGGCGCAACGAACACGCTCACCACGCCGACCAGCACCAGGGCCGGCAGATAGATGAACCCCAGGGTCAGCGGCGGTGTCCCTGACGCATTCCAGCCGTTGACCAGATAACCCACCGTACCGGCCACCGCGATCGGCAAGCCGATCGCAGCCGAAGTCCCGATCGCGTGCTGGACCTTGACGTTACACCAGGTCATGAACGGAACCGACAGGGACCCGCCACCGATCGCCACCAGCGCGGACACCCCGCCGATGCCAAGCCCGGTGGCGCTCATCCCGACGGGGCCGGGCAACTCTCGCGACGGTCTGGGTTTGACGTTGAGCAGCATCTGCGCCGACACATAGGCCATGAAGATGGCAAAGAAGATTGCCAGCGGCACGGTATCGACGCGCGCCGCGATGAAGCTGCCGCCAAAGGTCCCCAGCAGCACGCCCGGCGTGATCGCCCGGACGATGTCCCAGCGTACCGCCCCCTTCGCGTGATGCGCCCGCAAACTGGACACCGAAGTCAGCATGATGGTCGCCATCGACGTCCCCAGCGCCATATGCACCACCTGCTCCAGACCGAAACCCTGCGCAAGGAACAAGGTGGTCAGCATCGGCACCATGATGCCTCCACCGCCAACACCGAGCAGCCCGGCAAAGAAGCCGACCACCAATCCCAGGAGGGGGTAGGTCAGCCACCAGATATCAAATTCCATGTATGGCACATTCCTTTCGAGTCCGCCGGCATCCGGCGCGGCAAGGGCCGCATGGTGGCCAGTTCCCTCCCATAGTGCAAGCGCCGGGACACTGCCGGAGGCAGCCTCATCCTCCATCGAAGCGGACATGCCTCAACACAATCGCTTCGCCATGCGAGCCCTCCAGCGTTAGAGTTCGCCCCATGAACCCGACAATGCCTCTCTCGCCCCCCCGGCTGCGCGACTACCTGCTGGCATCTACGGGCGTCGGTGCGATTGCGGCCATCGGCGCACCGCTGCTTGGCGCGTTCGACCTGGCAAACATCGCCATGCTGTTTCCACTGGTGGTGATGTTCAATGCCGTACGCTTCGGCCGGGGCCCGGCGGTGCTGTCGGCCTTTCTCTCGGTTGCGCTGTTCGATTTCTTCTTCGTGCATCCGCACTTCACTTTCGCGGTCAGTGACCTCCAGTATCTGCTGACCTTCTCCGTGCTGCTTGCGGTCGCACTCACGACCGCCGAACTGGCGGCCCGCCTGCGCCACCAGCGCGATGTGGCGGCGCACGGCGAACATCAGGCGCAGAGGCTATACCAAACCGCCCGGGCTCTTTCGGCTGCCGCCAGCACTCAGCAGATCGACGAAATACGTCGGCGCACGCTGGCCACACTGATGGACGAAGCTGATGACGCCCGCCCGGACACCTTGCGTGATACGTACTTCACCCTGTTCGCCACCGCAAACGAACGGGTCCGCTATCTTGCAGACGCAGAGCGCAGCAGGGTGGAAGCCGAAGCCGAACGCCTGCGTAGTGCCGTGCTCGCCACCCTGTCGCACGACCTGCGAACACCGCTGACGGCCCTGGCGGGGCTGGCCGAGTCATTACCGCTGGCCGGCCCCCCCTTGCCTGCCAGACAAGCGGAGATCGCAGACGCAATCCGGACCGAAGCCCTTCGTACCCATGCGCTCGCACGTGACCTGCTGGATCTCGCCCGCCTGCAGTCAGGCAGCATCACCCTGCGTCGGGCATGGCTACCTGTCGAGGAGGTCGTTGGCGCGGCCTTGCAGGCAAGCGCCGGCCAACTGAGCGGACACCGGCTCGATGTCGGACTGCCTGAGGATCTTCCCATGGTCGAGCTGGATCCAGTACTGATGGAGCGGGTCCTGTGCAACCTTCTTGACAACGCCGCCCGCCATACCCCCGCTGGCGGGCTGATCGCGCTGAGCGCCTCGGCAACATCGACCGAACTCAAGCTCGTCATCAGCGATAGCGGCCCGGGGCTGCCACCAGAAGGCCGCTCACCTTCAGGCGCAGGGCTGGGGCTTTCCCTGGTCAGATCGATCCTTGCCGCACATGGCGGAACCCTGAGTGCAGATAGCCCGGCAGATGGCGGTGCGCGTTTCACCGTACACCTGCCGCTCACACCAGCCCCCACCTTGCCTGAGGACTGTTCATGAACGAGACCCGTGGCCCCGCCCCGATGATTCTGGTCATTGACGACGAGCCGGGTATCCGACACTTCGTGCGTACAGCACTCGAGTCGTCAGGCTGCATGGTGGCCGAGGCCGCCACCGCTGAGCGCGCCCGCATTGAGATGGCATCACGCAAACCGGATCTGCTGATACTCGACCTCGGCTTGCCGGACGATGACGGACTGAACATCCTGCAAGCCTTACGCGTCTGGTCCGGCACCCCGGTACTGGTGCTATCCGCTCGCGCCGACGAGCAGGACAAGGTTGCCGCGCTGGATGCCGGCGCCGACGACTACCTGACCAAGCCCTTCGGCATCCCTGAACTGCTCGCACGCGTACGCGCCCTGCTGCGCCGGGCCATTCGCCCGACCGATGGTCCGGCCATCATTCGTTTTGGCGACATTGAGGTTGACCTTGCCGAACGCTGCGTGACCCGTGCCGGCGAGCCGGTGCACCTCACCCCGATCGAGTTCAAACTGCTGACCCACCTGATCGCCCATATCGGCAAAGTCGTGACCCATCGCCAGTTGCTGACCGCCGTCTGGGGGCCGAATCATGTCGAGCACCATCACTACCTGCGCGTCTATATGGGTGGCTTGCGACGCAAGCTCGAGCACAATCCGGGCTATCCCGTCCACATCCTGACCGAGTCCGGTGTCGGCTACCGACTCGTCAGCCAATCGCCGCACACCGGACTCAGCGACGCCAGAACGCCGGAGTGAGCACGACCAGCAGCGTGAAGATTTCCAGCCGACCGAGAATCATGCCAAAGCTGAGCACCCAGGTCTGAAAGTCGCTCAAGCCCTGGTAGTTGCCCGCAGGGCCTACTGCACCCAGCCCCGGCCCGGTGTTGTTTACGCAGGCAACGACTGCGGAGAACGCGGTGATCAAGTCGAGCCCACTGGCTGACAACACCAGCGTCAGCGACACCAGACAAACCATGTACATGAAACTGAACGCCAATACTGCATGCAGCACCCCCTCGGACACCGCCTGCTTCCCCAGGCGCAAGGGCAATACCGCGTTCGGGTGCAAGGAGCGTGCGACTTCGCGATAAACCTGCTTGTACAGGATGATCGCCCGCATCATCTTGATGCCACCTCCGGTCGACCCGGAACACGCCGCAAAGCTGCCGAGAAACAGGATCGTGATCTGGGCAAACATCGGCCACGCCGTGTAGTCGTACGTCGCCAGACCAAGCGAGGTCGCCAGCGACACCGCATGAAAAGCCACGTAACGCAGAGTCGTCAACGCATCCTCGTGCGCGGAGAAACGCATCAGGTAAAGCGTGAGGAACAGGATGGTGACAACGAGCACGAGGAAGAACCACGGAATCTCCGGGTCATTCACATAGGCTCGCCAACTACGCCGCACCAGAGCAAGGTAATGGGTTGCATAGTTCAAGCCCGCCAACAATGCGAACCCCATCGTCACCATCTCGATCGGCACGCTATTGAAGTACCCGAGACTGGCATCCTTGGTGGAGAAGCCGCCAAGCCCCATCACACTGAACGCATGGATCACGGCCTCCCAGGGCGGCATCCCCGCCCACCAGAGGGCACCACCACAGGCAACGGTGAGTGCGACATAGACAGTCCACAAGCCCTTCGCCGTTTCGGCAATGCGGGGCGTCAGGCTCGACTCCTTCATCGGCCCCGGCGTCTCGGCCCTGAATACCTGGCGTCCGCCGATACCCAGCAAAGGCAGGACCGCGACCATCAATACGATGACCCCCATGCCGCCAACCCAATGCATGAAGGTACGCCACAGGTTGATCGACACCGGCAACGCATCCAGGCCGGTCAGCACCGTCGCCCCGGTGGTGGTCAGCCCCGAAGCGGCCTCAAAGTAGGCATCAGTGAAGGAGAGTTCGGGCAGGTAGAGCATCATCGGCAAGGCGCCGAACACCGGCACGACAACCCAGGTCGCGGCCACCAGCAGAAAGCCGTCATGGATACGCAGATCACGTCTATGCCCGCGCGTCATCCCCCAGGCGAACAGCCCGCAAGCAAAAGTCGCGATAATCGCAAGGTCATAGGCTTCGGTCGCGCCATCCTCAAGAAAGAACGACACCCCGAGCGGAAACACCATGACCAAGCCAAACAACATCAATACCAGGCCGAGGGCACCGACCACCGGAAAATAGCTGCGCATTCGCACCCGCCGGCTACGGATCGTGGCCGGCGTCAGTTACCAGGGAAGCGGCATGCTAAGGATCCGCACATAAAGATGGTGTAAAGATCTTGCAGCGCAGCAAACAAATGACTGCGGCCATGGACAGGCTGCATATAGCAAAAAAGCGCAGCCGAAGCTGCGCTTTTTTGTTTGGCCCCCCGCCTGTGCCGTTTCCGCCGGGCATCCTGAACCTAGGGTTCAGGGAGGTCACTTTCCTTCCGCTTCAGGCTCACCCGGCAAGGGGCGTGCACACCAGCGGCATATTGGGTCAGCAACCGAGTCTCTCGACTATTGGTTCAAGGAATCTACGACTTCAACGAACACTGCAGGGGATTGATCTTAAACGTCTTTTCAAGATTTCAGAACAGCTTGTCCTGCTGTGCCAGAACCCCGTCGAGACGTGCTTGCATGAGTCCGATTCTACGCTTCACGGCGGGCATGTCAAACCCGTTTCCACGTTGATGCTGCAAAAATTCGTGGGCAATATTGAGCGCGGTCATGACAGCCAGCTTTTCGCCCGATGACTGCGTCTTGCTCGCAAGCTCGTTGAGCTTGGCATCCACCAGCGCCACGGCGGCCAGCAGGCCTTCCTTGTTTTCCGGGGTGCAGGAGACGCGGTACTCCTTGCCCAGCAACATGATGTCCAGGGATTCCATTTGTGGCTCCTCAGGCTTCGGGCAACTTGGCCAGCAGGGCTTCGAGCTTGCCTGTGGCAAGCTCGACCTTGGCCGACAACTGATGGCGCTCGGCATCGAGCCGGGCCACGCGGGTACGCAACTCGCGGTTCTCGCCCTTGAGCCGGTCGTACTGGCTGATCAGCTGCTCGAGCTGTGCTTCGAGGTGGGTCAGTTCTGCGTCCATGGCGTCGATGGTAGCGGTGGGTGAATGAGGGGGTCAATCAATCCGGGTAAGCTGCGGCGAGGGTCGCGACAGGCGCACCTCGCCGCCCGGTCTCAGCGTTGCACCTGGGTGACGTCGCGCACTGCGCCAGTGTCAGCCGAGGTGGTCAGTGCCGCATAGGCCTGCAGCGCCGCCGACACCACGCGTTCGCGCGCCACCGGCTTCCATGCCGCGGCACCTCGAGCCTCCATCGCGGCACGTCGGCGGGCCAGTTCGTCATCGCTAACCGCCAGCCGGATGCTGCGGTTAGGGATGTCGATCTCGATCGTGTCCCCCTCCTCGACCAGTGCAATCGCGCCACCGCAGGCCGCCTCGGGCGAAGCGTGACCGATCGACAGCCCGGACGTACCGCCGGAGAAACGGCCATCGGTGAGCAGCGCACAATCCTTGCCCAGGCCACGGCTCTTCAGGTAGGAGGTGGGGTAGAGCATCTCCTGCATGCCAGGACCGCCCTTGGGGCCTTCGTAACGGATGATGACCACATCGCCGGCCTGCACCTTTTCGCCAAGGATGCCGTCGACCGCGTCCTCCTGGCTTTCGAACACCCGGGCCTTGCCGGTGAACTGCCAGATCGACTCATCCACCCCGGCCGTCTTGACGATGCAGCCCTTCTCGGCGATGTTGCCGTAAAGCACTGCCAGCCCGCCGTCCTGACTGAAGGCATTGGCCTTGTTGCGGATCACACCCTTGGCACGGTCCATGTCGAGCTCGTTCCAGCGCCGGTTCTGGCTGAACGCCACCTGGGTGGGCACGCCTCCTGGCGCAGCGAGGAAAAAGTCGAACACCGCCTTGTCATGCGCCTGCATGATGTCCCAGCGCGACAGCGCCTCGCCCAGGGTCTTGCTATGCACGGTCGGCAAGTCACGATGAAGCAGACCGGCGCGATCGAGCTCACCAAGGATGCCCATGATGCCACCAGCACGATGCACGTCTTCGATGTGCACATCGGCCACCGCCGGCGCCACCTTGCACAGGCAGGGCACGCGACGGCTGATGCGGTCGATGTCCTTCATGGTGAAATCGACCCCGGCTTCCTTGGCGGCGGCCAGCAGGTGCAGCACGGTGTTGGTCGAGCCGCCCATGGCGACGTCGAGACTGATCGCATTCTCGAAGGCCTGGAAACTGGCGATCGAGCGCGGCAGCACCGAGGCATCGTCCTTTTCGTAGTAACGCCGGGCCAGCTCGACGATGCGGTGACCCGCCTCCTTGAACAGGCGCTCGCGATCCGCGTGCGTCGCCAGCGTGGTGCCATTGCCGGGCAGCGACAGACCAAGCGCTTCGGTCAGGCAGTTCATCGAGTTTGCAGTAAACATGCCGGAACAGGAGCCGCAGGTCGGGCAGGCGGAACGCTCGATGGCGTCGACTTCCTCGTCCGAGCAGTTCTTGTCTGCCGCCTTGACCATGGCATCGACCAGGTCGAGCGAGATCACCTTGGCTTCCCACTTGACCTTGCCCGCCTCCATCGGCCCGCCGGACACGAAGATGGCGGGGATGTTGAGGCGCAGCGCGGCCATCAGCATGCCCGGGGTGATCTTGTCGCAGTTCGAGATGCACACCAGCGCATCGGCCGTGTGCGCATTGCACATGTACTCGACGCTGTCGGCGATCAGGTCGCGCGACGGCAGCGAGTACAACATGCCACCGTGGCCCATGGCGATGCCATCGTCCACCGCAATGGTGTTGAACTCCTTGGCCACGCCGCCGGCCGCTTCGATTTCGCGCGCAACGAGCTGCCCCAGATCCTTCAGATGCACATGACCCGGCACAAACTGGGTGAAGCTGTTGGCAATCGCAATGATCGGCTTTTCGAAGTCGCCGTCCTTCATGCCGGTGGCACGCCACAGGGCGCGGGCACCTGCCATGTTGCGACCGGCAGTGGAAGTACGGGAACGATACTGGGGCATGGCTGCGCTCCGGGAAAATCTGCAGGAAAGCCTGTGATTGTAATCCCCCGCGGGCCGATTGGTAGACGCCGATGTACATTCGCCACGTCGGGAAAAGCCATGCCCGCACAGGGGTTTGTGACGTCATCGCTTCGTAACGCGCACGTCACCGTGCGGAAACGCGCGTTTTCCAGAATGACGTCATCGAACAAGGACAAGGATGCACGTCATGCTCCAGACCGGCCAGCAGACCGCCGCCCGCCCCGGGCGCAATCTCCACGTCGGCCTCGCCACCTGCGAGACCGAAATCCTCGAAGCACAGAAGCTGCGCTATCGCGTGTTTGCCGAAGAGATGGGCGCCCGCCTCTCCACTCGTGTGCCCGGCGTCGATCGCGACATCTACGACCCCTACTGCGAACACCTGATCGTCCGCGACGAGGATGCCGGCCGTATCGTCGGCACCTACCGCATCCTGTCGCCTTCAGCCGCACGAAAGGTGGGCGGCTATTACTCGGAAAACGAGTTCGACCTCACCCGCCTTCATCACCTGCGCAACCAGATCGTCGAGATCGGCCGTTCCTGCATCGATGCCGAGTACCGCAGCGGGGCAGTCATCGCCCTGCTGTGGTCAGGCCTGGCCCGCTACATGATGGAGAACGGCTACGACTACCTGATCGGCTGCGCCTCGATCAGCATGGGCGACGGCGGCCACACTGCAGCCAGCTTGTATAATCAGCTCAAGGACTCGCATCTGGCGCCGCTGGAATACCATATGTTCCCGCGCTGCCCGCTACCGCTGGACAACCTGCGCCAGGATCTGGCCGCCGAAACCCCGCCGCTGATCAAGGGTTATCTGCGCGCAGGTGCCTGGATCTGCGGCGAACCGGCGTGGGATCCCGATTTCAACACCGCCGATCTGCCCATCCTGCTGCCGATGAGCAAGGTTTCGGACAAATACGCCAAACATTTTCTGGGACGCAAGGACTGAATACCATCATCACTTCCGCGCCGCGCAGCCCCGCGGCCTCCGACGCCAGCCCCGCCCTGTTGCGCGGCTGGCGTTTCTTGCGCGTCGCCGTCCACATCCTGCAGGGCGTGCTGACGGTGATCCTGCTCTACCCCTTCGTCGCACCGGCACGCCGCCTGAGTCTGCGCCAGCGCTGGTCTCGCCAACTGCTCGCCATCGTCGGCATGCAGATCGAGGCCGGGGGGCACGCAGTCTCACCTGGCTGCCTTCTGGTCGCGAACCATGTCTCCTGGCTGGATATCTTCGTGATCAACGCACTCGCGCCCACCGCCTTCATCTCCAAGGCCGAAGTCCGGCAATGGCCGGTCATAGGCTGGCTGGCGGCAAAGAACGAAACCGTGTTCCTGCGCCGCGGCAGCCGGGGGCACGCCCGCATCGTCAATGCCGAGATTGCCGGCCTGCTCGACGCCGGACGCAACGTCGGCGTGTTTCCGGAAGGCACCACCACTGACGGCAGCCATGTACTGGCCTTTCATGCTGCCCTGCTGCAACCCGCGATCGAGGCAGCCCACCCGCTGCAGGCGCTTGCCATCAGCTATCACCAGACCGACGGCTCACCCAGCCGCGCCCCGGCCTACGATGGCGACATCAGCCTGGGAGAATGCCTGTCCAACGTCATCGCTCACCGCCGCCTGATCGCCCGGGTCAGTGCAGCTGCGCCGCTGGCCACCACCGACGGCGTGCATCGACGCGAACTCGCCCGCCAACTGCACGAATCCATCGTGCACCGCATCGGCTGCGCATCAGCACATCCGGCACCTCAGCCCGAGCCCATGCGCGAGGCGGAACCGAGCTACTGAAGAGGCCGTTCAGCCCTCCACCTGGAAGACCTCGCCGTCATCAAGGCGGACCGCAGTCAGCTTACCGCCCCAGACGCAGCCCGAATCCAGCGCGATCAAACCCTCGCTGCGATAGAAGCCCAGTGCCGACCAGTGCCCACAGACAATGGTGTGCGTGCGATTGAAACGATCCGGTACCGCAAACCACGGCAACATACCGCGCGGCGCCTTGTGTGGCGGCCCTTTTGCGCGCATCGCCATGCGCCCGTCACGCGTGCAGAAGCGCATCCGGGTCAATGCATTGACGATCACACGCAAGCGGTCCCAGCCCTGCAGGTCTTCACGCCACTGATCCGGATGATCACCGGCCAGATGCAGAAGGAACTTGCGCGCATCCGGCCCGACCAGCGCCGCACTGACCTCAGCGGCCAGTTCGACCGCCTTGCTCACCGTCCAGCCTGGCAGCAGGCCGGCATGCACCAGCACATGATCGCCCTCGACATGAATGAGCGGGCGCCGCGCCAGCCAGCCGAGCAACTCCTCGCGATCGGGCGCCTCCAGCACCTGGAACAGGGTGTCGTCCTTGTCCCGGCGCTTGAACCCGGCCGCCACCATCAACAGGTAGAGATCGTGATTACCCAGTACCACGGTCGCCGAATTGCCGAGCGCGCGCAAGGCACGCAGCACCTTCAGCGACTCAGGTCCACGATTGACCAGGTCACCTACGACCGACAGGCGGTCTTGCGCGGGATCGAAGGCAATTTTCTCGAGCAGACGCTGCAATGCGTCGTAGCAACCTTGAATATCACCTATTGCATAGTGGGCCATTGACCGGCATTTGCAAAATTTAGATTAACTCGCGAGTTTAGCCGAGACGGATGACAGAAATGAGACAAGATCTACACGCACCCTGCCCCGGCCGAGCCGGATCACACTCATGCGCCGCAGTACGGCCTCGCCAGCAACGGTCGCCGGGGCTGGTTCTTGACATGCAGCCGCCACCAGAAACCCAGCAGATTATCGCCCTGGGAGATCGCCTTGCGCGGCAGCGCCAGCAGATCCTGCCCAGGCCTTGCCGGCGCTCGCATGCAGGTCGTGGCAGTGGCATAGCCAGCCTGGGCAACCGCATCGATGGTACGCAGATCATGGCTGCCATAGGGATAGCAAAAATGGCGCACCTCAGTCCCCAGGACATCCTCCAGCATGCGCCGCGATCCGCCGACCTCCGCACGCAAGGTGGCGTCGTCCTGATGGGCGAGCTTCAGATGGCTGAGTGAATGCGAACCGAAGTCGATGCCTTCGCGCTGCAACCCCCTCACCTCAGCAGCGCTCAACAGCATCGGAGTCTCCCGTCCGTCACGTGCAAACCACTCCGCCCTGCGCCCCAGCAACCCGGCGATCAGATACACCATCGCAGGAAAGCCATGACGCTGCAGCACCGGCAAGACATAGCGGCAGAAGCTCTCGTAACCATCATCGAAAGTCAGCACCACGTCACGCGACGAGATCGGCGCCTCGCCACGCAGACAGGCCAGTGCCTGATCCATCGACAACACCCGGTATCCGCCACTTGCCAACAACGCCATCTGGGTCGCAAAGCGGCGATGGTCGCAATAGGTCGAGCGATGGTTTGCAACCCGTGCAAACTCGCCGACCTGGTGATACATCAGGATGTTGATGCCGCCGACCGTCCTCATCCGCCTCCAGCCAGCCCCGCATACAGACTGCAATATCGCTCGATGACGACCGCTTCGGCAAACTCCTCGTCTATCCGCTTGCGCCCCTTGTCGCTTAGGTTGGCCTGCAAGGACGAGTCGCTCAACACTGCCTCAATACCGCGCGCCAGTGCCTGTGCGTCGTCACAAGGCACCACCCAGGCATCCTCACCATGACGCGCAATCTCTCGAGCACCGCGGAACGCGGTGGTTACCAGTGGACGGCCATGACTCCAGGCCTCGAGGATGACGTTACCCAGCGTCTCTTCATCACGCGACGGAAACACCACCACGTCAGCGGCATCGAACCAACCCGCCGGCTCGTGCTGCCAGCCTGCCCACACAATGCGTTGATCAACGCCAAGCTGACGCGCCTGCGCTTGCAACTGTGGCAGCAGCTCGCCATCACCCAGCATCACCAGACGGAGACGACGCCCCGCAAACGTCTCCGGCAGACGCGAGAACGCGTCCACCAGATGGCACTGGCCCTTGACCTCGGTCATCCTGCCCGCAGTCATCAGCATGCATTCGTCGTCGGCGATACCCGCACTGCGGCGCAAGGCCCGCCTTGCCTCATCGCTCAAGGCTTGCACTGGCTCGGCGAAATTGGTGATGTGAAACACCCTTGACGCAGGCAAGCCCCCCTTCACCATCCAGTCGCACAGACCAAGGGTATTGCCGATCCAGGCATGGGCGTGACGCAAGGGTTCGAGCCGGTAATAGCCTCCCAGGCGAGCGACATGCACCTTGCCCCGCCCCGGGCGAACGTGAGTCAGACGAGTGGCCCGCCCCATGTAAGTCTGCACCACCTCTGCATCGCTGCGCGCGATGACGCTCGCGACCTCGACCCGCGACAACGGATCCCATACCGTCCGCAAGGGCAGCTCATAGAATGGAATGCCCGCAAGATGACGTCTGGCCAGTGCGGAGTCACGACGGACCACCGCCTCCACCCGTTGCGAGCGCCGCTGCATCGCATTGAGGAAACGGACGAACCAGCGCTCGGCGCCGCCCATCTCCTTGCTGCCGATCAGGTGCAGGGTCTTCATCAGGCCGGCAGGCTGACAGGCAGGGCAAGACCATCCGGCGTCAGCAACTGGCGATACACCGCAAGATTGCCCTCACACATGGCCTCGATGGAAAACTCCCGCACCATCAGCTCACGCCCGGCGCGCCCCAGTCGCTCGCGCAGCCCGGCATCACCAAGCAGGCGGATCAACCCCGCCGACAAGGCCGAAACATCCCCCGCGTCGACCAGCAGGCCATTGTGCTCATGACGCACCACCTCGGGAATACCACCTGAACGACACGCCAGCAAGGGCACACCGGCAGCTGCGGCCTGCAGCAGCGAAACCCCCAACCCCTCCATGTCCGCCGGGTGCACCACCACATCCAGACAACCCAGACGTGCGGGCAAATCGTCAACGAAACCCATCAAGTGCACATTATTCGTAAGTCCATGCGCCTCAATCCACTGTCTGATCTCTGCTTCGAGTGGGCCGCGACCAAATATCTGCACCTGCAGCCGGGGAAGCGCTGCCAGCACCGTATTCAAAGCACCAATCAGATGCCGATGCCCCTTGCGCCGGATCAGCTGTGCCACCATCCCCACCATCGGCGTATCCGCGGCCAGACCATGCGCGGCACGATAGGCCGCCTTGTCGTATTCGCGCAGGAAAGGACTGGCATCAACCGCACTGCGCACACAGCTGAGTTGGGCAGGGCGCAGGCCAGCCTCGATCAATACAGCGCGGATGCCCTCCGAGATCGCAATCACGTGGTCGTAAAGCGGATACTTGATTCCAGCCAGCCAGCGTGGCTCGCGATTGTCCACCCGACGCGACAACACGACCGGCACCCGCGCCAGTCTCGCACCGATACCACCCCACAGGTCGGCACCGCGTCGACTATGCACATGCACGATGTCGGGCCGATGCTGCGCCACCAGCCTGAGCACCCGCAACGCCAGGCCCGCATCGGCATCACCCGCCATGCGCATCTCGACCACCTCGCCATGCTGTCGAGCCGGAGCCGCGATCTCTGCCCCGCGCGGACAGGCCAGCAAGTTGTCCACGCCCCGGCGCGACAAGCCCTCCATGATGTGCAACACCTGCTTCGCCCCACCGTACAGATGACGACCGGATTCGATATGCAGCACCTTCATCATGCACGCTCCCATTGCAGTACCCGCTTCGCCTCATCGACCACCCGCTCCGGCTCGATCCCGGAGAGGCAAGCAAACACCCCATCGCACGTCGGCTGCCGCCGGCAAGGCGAACACGCCACCCCCAACCAGATCACGCTCGCATTCGCCCGCCCCACATCCAGATAAGGGCGGGTCGAACCGAACAACGCGACCGTCGGCCGCGCAAAGGCGACGCCCATATGGGTCAGCCCGGTATCGACCCCAATCACCAGTCCAGCGTCGGCAACCAGCGCCGCGGCCTCCACCAGCCCGGTTTCTCCAGCAAGACTGAAAGCCACCCCGCTTTCAGCGAGGCGCTCCCCCGCAGCGCGCTCGGCCGCGCCGCCGAGAATCACCGGCACCAGACGCAACTCATGCCTGACTGCAAGCGCCAGACGCTGCCACGACGCCTCCGGCCAGTGCTTCTGCGGCCGGGTGGTAAAGGGCGCGAACACCGCATATCCACCTGGCCGCAAGCCCATCCTGTGCAGGCGGTCGCGCACTCGCGCGCGGACATCCGCCTCCAGGCTCAGACGCGGCAGGAAATCCACATCACTCAAGCCCAGACGCAAGGCCAGATGCCGGTATTCCGAGCTGATCTGCCCAGGCTGGCCACCGGCTGGCACGACCTCGGTCATCAGCCAGCGGCTACCCTCACGCGAGGCCAGGCCAATGCGCCGACGCGCACCCGACAGCCAGGTCAACACCCCGCTTTTGAGCAGACTCTGCAGATCGATCGCGGTGTCGAAGCGATAGGCCTTCAGCTCGCGTGAAAATGCACGCACCCGACCCAGCAATTCTCGGTAGCGTCGCGCCCGCAGCAGGCCCAGCCACTCCTGCTTAGGCCAGACGATCAAGGCATCGACTGCGGCGCTTCCCCGTAACAAGCCCTCGATACCGGGCTCCACCAGCCAGGCGATGAAGGCACCGGGGTAGCGGTGACGCAGGGCCTCAGCAAATGGCGATGCGAACACCACATCACCGATCGCTGACGTCCGCACCAGCAGGATGCGTGACATGCCGCCCGCTGCAGCATCCGTTACCGAGGCCTCAGGCGCATTCATCCAGGTGCTTTCGTATCCGATCGAACATGCGGTGCATGCTCACATCGGCCGATTGCAGGAACATGGCCAGCGCGTTGCGCTCAGATGGCAGCCAGTCGTAGTCCTGCGCGTCCGCCACCTGCTCGATGTCGTCGAGGGTCAGCACACGGCGGGAGCTTCCGAACACATCCTCCAGCAAGCCCGAGATCTTCGGCGTGTTCGACTCCACCGCGACAAAGGGCGTGGCAGTAGCCAGTGCCAGGGTGACCGCATGAAAGCGGCCGGTACACAGCAGCGCGTGGCCGCCCAGGAAGGGAACGAAATGGCGTCGATGGCGGGTATTGCGCCCGGTCAACAACGCATGCAGCCACTTTCCGTGCCGACGCAGATACTCGCGACCTGGCCCATACTCTGCAAGGCGAGGCCGGGCAGCATGGGTCAGCCGGCAATGATGCCAGCCACGCCGCCGCGCCAGACGACGCAGGCGGTCAGCAAGCGCAGCATTGACCGAATCGGTACACAACACGCCCTGGCGGAACTCAACGTGCGGAACCGCTATCCCGAGGGTCAGATCAGGTACCCGCTCGGCGGCAAGACCACTCCCCTCGAGCACCACCATCGAGCGGCTCTCGCGCAGATAGATGCCCTGATAGGCCGCCAGTTTGTCGATCACCGCCTGATCGATCGCATGCAGCGAGGTATTGATCAGGAACGACGGAATACCGGCGACCTGTCGTGCGTGAGCGGCGATTTCGGCCAGATAGTGAGCGCGTGGCCGGCGATCACTGTGATGGATCGAGCCCTCGCCATTGACCACCACCCCATCAACGCTACGCAGCACCGCATCAACGCCGGACTGCCCGCGCCAGTCAACACCCATCGGCCAGAAGAACACCGGCTCGATCGCCCGCTGCCGCAACTGCGCGATCAGGCGCTCCATGACGATCTCGCAACCGTAATGGGACGTGCGGCGGGTGTCGTTGAATACCGCAACGCGGCGCAGGGGCAAGCTCATTCAGCGTTCTTCGGCAAGGTTGCGCAGACCGCCTGCGGCGATCATGCGTGCTACGACCGCCTGCTCGCGCGCGCCATCATGCGCAGTCGAGGACAGGCGCCTGGGTTTAAGCAGTCCCAACAGGCGGCGGTGATAGAAGGTGCCGCTGGCAAAGAAGTCAAAACCGGCAAACGCCAGATCCGCACAACGACAATGGCGATACAGGAAGCTGAGTGTGATCAGCCCGGTGGACGGACGTGCCGGCGCGCAGGCCCGGCTCAGCTCGTCCCAGATCGACACCGGATGCAACAGCAGGCGATCGCCCAAGGCGGTCAGATCCGGCATCTGCTCGCGCTTGGGCGTCGCCCACACCACCCACTCAGGGGCAAAAGCGGTTTCGATCTGCCGTGCATCCAGCTTATCCGTCGAGGTGAACAGCACCGTGCACCGCTGCCCCTGGTGCAGGGGGTCGCGCACACGTCCCAGATTCATCCGCACCACCACATCGAAGGCGTCGATACGTGCCCCCAAGCGCTGCCGGAGCAAAGCATCGCTGTTGCCCACCACCACCACCTTGCACCCTGCGACCCGCGCCTGCAGCGCGGACATATCCTCACGCCCCACCATCGACCGCCTCCTGGGCCGTCCTGCGCGCGCGCTGGCGCCACCGCATGCCCCCCGCGGGCACCGCAAGGCTCAGCACCAGGACATGGGTACCGACAATGGCAGGAAAGAACACATTGGTCAGCGCAAACAGCAGGGCGCCCACCGTCGCCATCAAGCCACACAGCGCGAAGTAACGCATCTGCGGATCATCTGCCGCCTGCCTCACTCCCCGAGCGAAATGCGCTCCCAGCCCCCACAGCAACAGCCCGAGGGCAATCAGCCCCAGCAGCCCACCGCGCGCCAGCATGTCCAGCGGGGCCGAGTGCAGATGGGTGAATTCGGTGACCGCGGGATTGATCCAGCCGGCCTCCACCCCCGCCTGGAGATAGGTCGGCAGCCCAGCCAGACCGATCCCCAACACCGGCTGACTGGCAAAGGCCTCCAGCGCGACCCGGTACAGATGCAGACGGACCCCGGTCGAGCTCAAGACCATCCCCGCCTGATCCTCCAACCCGAGCCCGAGCAGCGCAAGCACACCATCGATCTCTTCGCGCGAACGCGGATGCAAGCCCACCACCACCAGCGCGACCAGGGAACAAAGGCCCGCCACGCGAAAGATCTCCCGGGCGGGCAAGCCTCCAGCCCATGCCAGCAGGCCAAGCAACACCGGTGCAGCCAACCAGACGCCCCGGGTGCCAGACAGTACGGCCGCCGTCAAACCGGCAAGGATGGCAACGAGGGTTCCGACCGCCATCGCCGCGGTGCGTGCCCCTGGCAGACAAACCCAGCCAGCTGCGGCGAAACTTGCAAGCAGCAAAGCGAAACTGCCAAACGGAATGGCGTTCATCACCCCATCGGCGCGTCCAATGCCAAGTATCCAGACCTGATGAGCAGCCAGCGCGGCCGCTGTCACCGCACCGCACACCACCCCTAGCACCAGCCAGACACTCGATAGTCCCCAGCGGCTGATCAGATACACCACCGGTATCGCAAGCAACATGCGTAGTGGCTTGTCGAGCTGAGTGCTGTCCCAGCCGGTCACCATCAGGTTGAACAGGTAGTAGACCGGCAGGACCGCAAAGGACAACATCAACACGGCTTCGTCCCTGTCCAGATCCCGGCACCGCAAGAACAGTCCGAAGCCAATCAAGGCCATCACCGCCAGCAAGGTACCGGGCCCCACCCAGCCGCGCTGGGTCAGCAAGCCTGCATAGGCGACAAACACCAGCACACCACAGCACCACGCCTGCATGCGGGCTTGCCCCACCGCGCCAGCATCCGGCAATGCCATCGCCGGACGGCGCAACACATGCATGATCCTCATGGATGCAGCACCACGCCGGCGTCGCGGAAAGTCTGCTCGAAGCCCTGCCGCTCGGCCTCGGACTTGAAGCGGATCCGCGACCAGCCAAAGGCCTCCACCCGCGTGTCGGGCGAACAGATCTGACGGGCCAGCAACAAGGCGGACGAGCGCACACCGACGATCAAGGCATAGGCCTCGGTCGCCAGATGACTTTCAAGCGCCTGGGCCGGCGCAATCTGCCGATAGTCGGCATGGGCCAGCTCCTGCAGGCGATCCTTGGGGTGCGGCTTGTAGTCGATGTGCTCAAAACCGGCCGCAACAAGGGCAGCATGCACCTCCATCGTCACCGCCTGCACGTCGGCCGCACTCATCAGCGCGAAACCACTGAGCGGCTGGCCGATCACCAGCGCACGGCGAGGTGCCGCTGCTGCAGGTGCGGAAGCCCGGGCCAATCCGGGCAACACCTGCACCTTGTGTGCCGGATACGCATACGGCAGTCCCGACAGTACATAGATGCGGTCGCAGAAATCGGCATCCGAGCCGATGCGGTCGCCGCCGAAACACCAGTAATCCAGCTCTGGCGCCACCAGCCGACGCAATTTGCGCGGATACTGCAGCACACGCCGCAGCCGCGACAACGGGTAACGTCGGGTGCTGATCAGGCCATCGGGCAGGATGCGCGCCCTCATCGTGTGCGCCCCCACGCGAGGTGGCAACGCACGCAGGAAGTAGTTGATTGCTTCGGTGTCATACACCGCGCTATGCAGATGCAAGCGTTCGCATGGGCCCACCAACGCGGCTACCGCATCAATGTTCGCACGCAGCCGGCGCAATCGCCCCCAGACCCCGGGCAGTGGCTCCCAGCGCGGCCACGGCATATAGGCTGCGATATCCCAGTCCTGGGTCTGCACCAAGGCGCCGACGCTGCGCTTGTACCAGACCAGCACCTGGCGGCTGCCACGCTCGAATTCGGCCGCAACCGCCCGCGCGGCAAGGTATTGAAGCGGCGAGGCGACGAAGTACACTGCCACCGTCCGACTCATGCCGCCCCCTCGACAACCATCTGCGGCCGAACGCCCTCACTACCCTCTTCCGCGCAAACCGAGGGCGCCGCCAACAACGCCGCATACGGCCCTGGCACCCCCGCCAGTACCGCATGCCGACCACTCTGCACGACGCGTCCGGCCGCCATCACCACGATGCGATCAGCATCGCGAATACTGGTCAGGCGATGCGCCACCATCACCACCGTACGGTTGCGACACAAGGTCCGCAACGCGGAACCAATCGCCTGCTCCGACACCGCATCGAGGGCCGAGGTCGCCTCGTCGAGCAGCAGGATGGGCGCGTCCTTCAGAAAGGCCCGGGCAATCGCTATGCGCTGGCGCTGCCCGCCCGAAAGCAGGCTGCCATCCGGTCCAATCACGGTTTCCAACCCGTGCGGCAACGTCAGGATGAAGTCCCAGGCCTGCGCGGCGCGCGCGGCACGCTCGATGTCTTCGAGGCTTGCCTCCGGACGACCCAAGGCGATGTTCGCTGCCACCGTATCGTCGAACAGCACCACCGGCTGCCCGACCCACGCGACCTGGCTGCGCAGCCAGTCGAGCGGCACGCTGTCCAGCGGCGCACCATCGAGCAGGATGCGTCCACCCTGTACCGTCTGGAAGCCCGCGATCAGACTGAGCAGGGTACTCTTTCCACTGCCCGAAGCGCCAAGCACCGCCACGGTCTCGCCCGCTTCGACATGCAGATCCACCTGCCGTAGCGCGGCCTCCTGCTGCCCCGGATAGGCGAACTCGACGCGCTCGAACACCAGCTCGCCACGCGCTCGCTGCTGGCGGAACGCAGAACCCTCCGGCACGCCCGTCGCCGCCGGCTCCAGTTGCATGTCCAGTAGCTCGAAAACACTCTGCGCACCCGCCAACCCGCGCTGGATCACCGCATTGACGTTGCTCAGCCGCCGAATCGGCTCGAACAACATCGCCATTGCTGCCACGAAGGCGACAAACTCGCCCGGCGTCAGCCGATTGTCTGCCGACAGCAGGGTCGCCACCCAGATCACCCCGCACACTGCCGTCGCTGCGACCACCTGAACCAGCGGCGCATTGGCGGCCGACACCCGCACCGTGCGCATGGTCTGACGACGCTGTCGCTCGGCAAGCGCCCCCAGCCCTGCCTCTGCAGCATCTTGCGCAGCATAGAGCTTGATCTCGCGCAGCCCGTTGAGCACCGAGCCGAGCAAGCCGGTAAAGCGCGCCGTGGTCTCCTGCAGCGCACGATGGGTACCACGCAGCTTGCGTCCGGCCACTCGCAACAACCAGGCAACCACCGGCGCCACCGTCATCATCAGCAAGGCCAGCTCCCAGGCCACATAGAACAGATAAGCCAGCAGACCCAGCACCATCAGACTATCGCGCACCAGTACAACCCACGCGGTGGACAAGGCCGCGCCCACCTGCGGCACGTCGTACAACACCCGTGACAGCATCCGCCCACCCGGCGCAGCCTGATGCGCAGCCAGCGGTAGATGTAACTGATGGTGGATGAGCCGGCAGCGCAAGTCGGTGACGGCCTTGTGCGCAATCCACTGACTCGAGACCGTCGACAGATAGTCGGCGATTCCCTTGAACACAAAGGCTGTCAGCAACAACAACGGTACTTGCCACTGTGCCGTACGGTCGCCGGCAATCATGCTCTCGTCCACCAAGGGCTTGAGCAGGGCGGGCAAAGCCGGCTCGAGCGCAGCCGCCGCCAGCATGGCCAGCACCGACAGGCCGACCATGGCACGGTACGGCCTCAGCGTCGCCAGCAAGCGCAAATAGAGCGTGAGAGACGCCTTCATTCGCGCGCCAGGATGCGGTCGATCAGCATGTTATGCCAGCGCCCGGCACGAAACTCGGCCTTCAGCGCGTCCTCGTCGTAAACGGTGCGGACCCAGTCCAGGAAAGCAATCGGGGTACGTGCATTGGCCGTCAGGTAGCTGTCGAAGAAACAATCCAGCACCCCGGTACGGGCATGGCGTGAGTGTCCGTACCGCCAGTCCAGTTCGCGTCTCGCCTCGGCAACCGGATGCCCCAGACGCAGCACCCGGTACAACACTGCGGCCAGGCCCGCACGATCCGCACCCGACTTGCAATGCAGCAAAGCCGGATAAGCGATGCTTGAGAACAGTGCATCCATGCGCAGGATCTCCTCCACCGACGGCGGCGTACGCGAGTACAGCTTCACGCTGTGCAAGGTGACGCCCAGGCGTGCGCAGGCCTCCTCTTCGAAGAAGTAGGAGCCATAGTCATGTACCCCGCGCAGGTTGATGATGCTGCGTACGCCATGGCGGCGGTGGTAGCGCTCGATCTGCGCCGGGCTCGGCTGACTGCTGCGATACATGCCGCCGCCCAGGTCATGAAAGTTGCTGTACAACGCACGCACGCACCCGTGATCCACCAGATGCATGTCCAGCCAGGCGCGCAGACGACGCCCCGGGGTCGCAAGTGCATCACTCACCATCTGCCGGATACCCCAGGAAGCCGTCGAGCCGCCATGCGTGGAGACGGCGGTGGAAGTTGCGGTGCACCGCAACCGAGATCTCGCCCAGGTCAGTCACCTGGGCAAAGCGGTCCAGCACGCGTTCAGGGTCGTGCCGTTGCGACAGATACAACACCGCACCGCTGATATGCCCCCCATAGGGCACCGTCAGACCGTAGTGATCAACGACATGTCCGTCGGCCTGCCAGCGCGCATGACGTTCGGGACGCAGCGCATAAACCAGTTGCGCCAGAACCTCGCGATCGTCACTCAGCAGCGTCAGGCCGGGATACGCAGTCAGTTTCGGCGCCACGGCCTCCGCCAGGGCCGACCAGCCGCGTGCACGCTTGTAGGGGTCATTGCCGGCGTGCAACTCGACACCAAGGGACTGCACCAGTATTGGCCAACTGTAGAGCAGCGTGGCGATCGCCACATTGCAGCCCACCGCCCACACCAGCACCCGCCGACGCTGCAGACCCAGCAGGACCGCCACGGCCAGTACGCTCAGCCCCAGCACCGCCGGTGCAGCCCAGTTGCCGTTCGCCCGTCCAGTCAACGCCTGCAGCGCCACCAGGATCAGCAAGGGCAGGGAGAAGCACAGCAGGAAGGCGTGCCGGGGGTCCGCCAGGTGGCGACGCACGCTGAACAACACCATCAGCACCGACACTGCCAGTACCGGTCCCAAGGCCGCCAACTGAGCAAGCAGGAACTCCCATAGCTCGTCCGGCGCCCACCCACGTGCCGACATCCGGGTGATCTCGGCGGTATGGACCAGGGTCGGGAAGCCATGCTGAGCGTTCCACCACAGATTGGGCGCCAGCACGGCCAAGGCGACACCCAGCGCCAGCCACGGCCCGCTACGACGCAGACGATCCAGGCCACCTTCCATGGAGAGCAGCCACAACACCCCGCAGCCCCAAAAGGCCGCCATCGTGTACTTGGCCATCAGCCCCAGGCCGATGACGCCCCCAAGTATTGCCCATTGTGGCCAGCCCCCCCCTTCGCGCAAACGCCACGCCAGCAACATTGCAAGCGCCCACAGCAGCAGCAAGGGCGCGTCGGTGCTGACGAACAATCCCAGACCCGATACCAACGGCAAGGTGATGAAGGCCAGCGCAGCCCACCAGCCGACCCTGCTGTCGAACAGCTCGGCCCCCAATTGACGCAACACCAGCGCCGTCACTGGATAAAGCAACAAGGCAGGCAACTTGAGTGCGAGCAAGCCATCGCCAAACGCGGCCTGTGACGCGGCGATCAGCACCGGCAACAAGGGTGGCTTGGAGTAGTAACCCCAGTCCAGCGCCTGCGCCCAACCCCAGTAATAAGCCTCGTCCACATAGGGATCGAGGCCCAGATGCACTACGGTCGCCGCCCGCAGCAGTGTCAGCACACCCAGCAGCACGACAAGGCTGCTGACACCGTAGGCATCGCGCGGCACGGCAGGAGATCGAGTCGGACACGTAGACAGCACGGACACCTGCAACGCAGCATCACCAACCAGCCAGCATGTGCCGCCGGCCACCCGGACGCCCAGGCTGGGACGACCGCAATGGCGTTATAGCGACGCTGTGTTGCCCGGGTGTGTCAGCCCGGTGGCACGCCGATGATCAACGACGCCCCCGCCCCTCGGACTCCGCGCCCTGAGCGGAGTCCTGCCGCGCCCTGAGCGGAGTCGAAGGGCCTGGGAGTCGAAGGGCCTGTCCTGAGCGGAGTCGAAGGGCTGTTCAGGTCCGGATCAAACAGGGACACGGTATTCAGGGACCGCGTGAGTGGATTGAGCGCAAGAACTTGGCACAGGCGGCGGATGCTCAGTCGGCTCAGTCCGGCGTGCCGATGAACACCGGCTCGGGCTCGAGCACCACGCCGAAGCGCGCCCGGACATCG
The DNA here is from genome assembly GCF_003226565.1 of Parazoarcus communis SWub3 = DSM 12120. Taxonomy (GTDB): domain Bacteria; phylum Pseudomonadota; class Gammaproteobacteria; order Burkholderiales; family Rhodocyclaceae; genus Parazoarcus; species Parazoarcus communis. Next base: position 304,228 of record NZ_QKOE01000003.1, read on the forward strand.
TCGCAGATCCGCCCGGCCATGCGGCAGACGTCCTCACCACGCGCGCCGCCACGGTTGACCAGCACCAGGGCCTGGCGCTCGTAGCAGCCCACCGCGCCAAGGTCGCGGCCTTTCCAGCCCGCGTGTTCGATCAACCAGCCCGCCGCCAGTTTGACCCGGCCATCCGCCTGCGGATATTGCGGCAAGGCCGGATGGGCCGCCCGCAACTGCCCGGCAAGCCCCGCATCGACCAGCGGATTCTTGAAGAAACTGCCAGCATTGCCAATCTCGGCTGGGTCGGGCAGCTTGCGCCGACGGATCGCAATCACCGCATCCGACACCTGCAGGGCGGTCGGCGATTCGATGCCGCGGGCAGCCAGTTCAGCGCCAACTTCGCCATAGCGCACATCCGGCGCCCAGGCGCGCGGCAGCAGAAAGCGCACCCGCGTGACCAGCCAGCGTCCCGCCTCGTGCTTGAACACGCTGTCACGATAGCCGAAGCGGCAATCCTCCGCCGAAAACACCCGCCGCTCACCGGTTTCGAGGTCAACCGCATCCAGACCGGCAAAACGATCGGCCATCTCCACGCCATAGGCACCGATATTCTGGATCGGCGCGGCGCCGACCGTACCGGGAATCAACGACAGGTTCTCCAGACCTGGCCAGCCCTGTGCCACAGTCCATCGCACAAAGTCGTGCCAAGCCTCGCCGGCGCCGGCCTCCACCAGCCAGCCAGCCTCACCTTCCGTCACCAGGCGACGCCCATCGATCTCGACCTTCAGTACGATGCCGTCGAAATCGCCTGCCAACACCAGATTGCTGCCCCCTCCGAGCACAAAATGCGGCCGTCCTTTGAGATGCCCCACCGCGATCAGGCGGAGCAGTTCATCCTCGCTACGGATGCGCAACAGGATCGACGCACGCGCCGGCAGGCGAAAGGTGTTCAGCGCCGACAGGTCGGCATCAGGAACGCATTCGGGCAACGCTTCGGCAGAACTCATCGGCTGGGCTCGTGGGCGGGCGCAGGTGCTTCGATCGGAAACATGCGGTCGTATGCCAGATTGAACAGGAAGGCATAAAGGGTATAAGTCAGCGCCAACGCAATATCGGCAACGATCGCCTCCATCCAGCCCATGCCGGTCCACAAGACGATGACCGGCAGCGTCAACGTGAACAAACCGCTCTCGAACAACACCGCATGCACGCAGCGCAGCCGGTATGGCCGGCGGTCCGCAGTGCGGCCAGTCAGGCGCCCCTCGATCCAGTCAAAACCCGTGTTGAAACAACCATTCCAGATCGCGGCAATGAGCGCGAGCAAGGCGAGCAGCCCGATCGACTCGGTCAGCGGCACACCGCTGGCCCAGGCGAAGGGTGGCGTAATCAGCACCAGACCACCGATCTCGAACAACACGATCTGGCGCAGGCGGTCGCGCAGGGAACGAAGCTTGGGTGAATGGGTGGACACGGAAACGGCAATGACAAAGGAAGGCGGGGAAGATAGGCCGCCGGCTGCGACATTGCAACCGGCAGTCGTTACGGGATGCGAACGCCGCCACACCGGGCGCTGCCGTAAAGTCCGTCAACGCGAACTCAGCGCAACGCACTGGACTGTGCAGGCCTTTGGCATCCACGAGGCAACATCATCGACTCATGCGAACAGTTTCAAGCCCAGGATGCCTGCAACAATCAAGCCCACGCAGGCCAGCCGGATGGCCGTTGCCGGCTCGCCGAACAGCACGATGCCAAGCGCCACCGTACCCACCGCACCAATGCCGGACCAGACAGCATAGGCGGTACCCAGCGGCAACTCACGCGCCGCCAGACCCAACAGGGCAATGCTGGCGGCGATGGATGCCAGCGTGAAGGCCGACGGCCAGAAACGGGTGAAACCTTCGGTGTATTTGAGGCCCACCGCCCAGCCGATTTCGAGCAGGCCAGCCAGCAACAGATAAATCCACGACATGATGCACTCCGGGCAAACACCGGGTCGTCCCGGCACACACCGATTGCACGAAGCACACGGGGCCGTCCCCGCATCGGATGGAATCGGTCCAATCATGGCAAATTCCGCGAGACCGGGCAAGCCATCCACATACCCGGACACAACAGGGGCCGCCGCCCCGGGCACACTCACACCGTCCTGGTCTGCAGACAAGCCGCGACATCCACCTGATCGATCTGTTCCGGGCGCATGAAACGCTGGGCATAACGCAGATACACCCCGCTATTCAGGAACAGTGCAAACAGGTCCGGATCGACATGCCCCTCGTCGCGCATCCGCACCATGATCGCGATCGCCTCGGACAGCGTCTTGCCCGGCTTGTACGGCCGGTCTACCGCAGTCAGTGCCTCGAAAATATCGGCGATCGCCATCATCCGTGCCAGCGGGCTCATCTGCGCCTGCGTCAGCCGACGCGGATAACCGGTACCGTCCATCTTCTCGTGATGCCCGCCGGCGATCTCCGGCACTTCGCGCAGATGACGCGGGAACGGCAGCGCAGACAACATGACCAGGGTCTGCACGATGTGCTCGTTGATCTTGTACCGCTCCTCCGCCGAGAGCGTGCCCCGCGCCACCGACAGGTTGTACAGCTCGCCGCGGTTGTACAACAGGGTCGGCACCTCCATGCGGAAACCGAGTGGATGATCCGGACGGATCCGGTCGTTCTCGCCGCGTGGAATACAGTGCTCGGGCCGGTCGGCCAGCAGCGGCTCGCGCACTGGCAGCACGGCCGGGGCTCGCGTATCCATGCGCTCGAGTTCGTCGCGCGACAAGCCCAGACGATCATCCAGCGTACGCAACCAGGTACGGGCGGCAATCGCACGCAAACGTTCGAGATCCAGCTGCGCCATGAACTCCCCGCCTTCATTGCAGCGGGCAACAAATGCAAAATCGGCATCCAGTTCTGCCCACGCCTGTGCCAGTCGGGCTCGCGCCTGCACACGGGGCGTCCCCGCTGCTTCGGCCTCCAGGCAGGCAATCTCGGCATCGCGTTTGAGCACTTCGAACCGCATTCTCACTTCATGGATGCGGTTGTACAGGGTCTCCAGCTTGGTCGCCTTGTCCACCACGTATTCCGGCGTCGTCACCTTGCCGCAGTCATGCAACCATGACGCCACATGCACCGCCTCCCAGGCGTCATCGTCCAGCCGGAAATCCCGGTAGGGGCCATCCTGCGTGTCGCAGGCGGCACGGGCCAGCATCTTGGTCAGCTCGGGGACGCGCGCGCAATGCCCGCCGGTATAGGGGCTCTTGGCGTCGATTGCAGCCGCGATCAACTGGATGAAAGCCTCGAACAGTACCTTTTGCGCCTGGATCAGGGACTTGTTCTCCAGCGACACCGCGGTCGAACCCGACAAGGCGGCAATGAACGACAGCCGTGCAGCGTCGCTGGGCTCACGCCGCAACAGCAGCATTGCCCCCACCGGCTGCGCCTGGCGGTTGAGCAGCGGTACCGCAATCGCATGCCTTGCCTCGTTTGCGCCGACCGCCTCGCTCAAACCCAGCCGGGCAAACGTCGCCGCATCGCAGGACTGCGCAAGCGGCCTGCCCTCGTGCAGCGCCCTGGCCGGCAGATCGTGTTCATCGTCTGCGGACAGCGACCTCGGCGTGCCCGGCAAGGCCTGACCGTCGGCCGACAGCGCCGCCGCCGGCACCAGTTGCTCATCCTCGTACAGGTAGAGCACACCGCCGGTGGCGTCGGCGGCAGAGATGGTTTCACCGAGCAGGCGTGGCAACAGATCCTCGAATCGCCGCTCGCCGGCCACCGCCAGGCTGATGTCGAGAAAGCGGCGGATACTGCGCTTCATGCCATCCATGGTCACGGCCAGCGCATTGACCTCGCTCACCATCGAATTGACCTGCAGCGGGCTGGAAAAATCGAAGCGGCGGATCGCCTCCGCCTCGGTCGCCAAGGTCTGCAGCGGACGGGCGATGCCACGCGCCATCGACCAGGTGATGGGCACCGCAACCAGGATGACCATCAGCGTCATCCATACCGCCTGATCGCGCAAGCGCAGGGCATCGGCGAACAACTCGTCCTCCGGTATCGCCACCACCAGAAACAAGGGGTTGGCACCCGACAGCGTCAGCGGCTCGATGCTGACCCGCCATTGCCGATCCGCCGCTTGCAGGACAAGACTGCCGCCCGCGTCAGCGACAGGCAGGTACCCGGCAAGTTGCTGCAACACCGGTACGCCGAGCTCCATGAGCCTGTTCAGCTTCACCACCTGCAGCGGGTCATCCACGCTGCGAACCAGCCGCCCCATGCGGTCGTAAGCCACAACACCCCCCTCGGCATCGATCAGCACCAGTTCTGTACCGGGGGTGACCTTCTGTCGTGCAAGCGAGGCATCGAGCGAAGCCAGCAGGATATCCGCCCCGATCACACCACCGCCACTTGCCGCCTGGACGGCAATGGTGGTGCCGACCTGACGGTTGGAGAAGAACACATATGGCGAGGTGATGACACGGCCCGTCGCGCCAAGGGCAGCACGAAACCAGGCCCGCTCGCGCGGGTCGTAGGCTGCGGGATAGTCGGGGCGCTCATCGCTGCGCAGCACCACCAACCCGGCATCCAGATGCACGAACCGGCCGCGACTTCCACCCGCGTCATGATCGATGCTTTGAACCAGATAGCGACTTCCCGGTGGTGCATCGAACAAGGCAGCCTCGTCCGCCGTGCCCTGCAGACGGCGGACGAAAAAGAAGTCGCCGTCCGCAAAGCCCATATAGATTGATGACAACAATCCCGACCCGGCAAGGGCCTCGACCAGCACGGGCAGCGCACGCATGCGCTCATCGTGGGAGACCGTCTGCGCCAGCGGTGCATGGCGCAACAGGCTGGCAGCCGCCTCGGCCGGTGCAGTCGCAAGCCTCAACTCGATCAGGGTTTCGCGGGCAATACGTTCAGTCAGGGCAACGGCCTGCGTCTCGAGCTGATCACGGCTGAAACTGTAGCCAAGCCAGCCGATCAGCAAGCCAACGGCCAGCACCAGCAGGACAAACAGGGACGAGATATGGACCCGCAAGGGAAACGGATGAAGGGACTGTCGCGTCATGACGGCTCACACTCCGGGATTGCGGATGGACATCACCACGCCCCGAGACGGCTGCGGCCAAGTCCGCTGACATGCTGACACGCGCACCCTGCAAGTACAAGCACGCCGGGCAGCAAGCCCTCGTCAAACGCCCTGCAGCGGCGCCTCCGGCGGCACATCGTCACCATGACTGATCTTCTGCAGTGCAGCCCGGCGCTGCAGCTCGCGAAACACCGGGCTCATGCCCTGCGCCTCGAACAGGTCACGCACGACCTTGAACACCCGACGGATCTCGTCGCTGGCGAACAAGGCATGCGTCATCGCTGTTGCCAGTTCCCGGTCGCCCAGGGCCATCGCGGCCCTGACAATGTCCAGCCGGGTCTGGGCGTCAAACGGAGTCGCCATCCACGCATTGCGCAAACCCGCCACCCGTGCGCGCTCGGCATCGGGCTTCATCAGCGCTCGCAAGGCTTGCCAGGACGCGCGCTCGTCCAGCCCCGCCGTCTCCAGCCGCTGCGGGGTGATCTCGTCGAGCGCGCGCTCCGCCTCCACCAGGGTGCCGGCCTCGACCAGACTACGCACCAGCATCAGTCGGTCAGCAACCGTCACTGCACCAGGGGTGGAGTCGTTACGCACCACATCGGCCATGGCCTCGATCGCCGTCTCCGTATCGCCATTAAGCAGTGCAGCGTCAGCCAGCAGACGCTTGCGCACGTAGTTGCGCTCGGTCTTGCGCGAGGCCTCCTCTACCGTGCGCTGCGCCTCGGCATGGTCACCCATATCCATGCAGATCTGTGTTTTCAGGTCATGTCCGCCAAAGTACATCGGCGCATCGATCACCACCTGATCCATGATCTCCCGCGCCTCCTGCAAACGATTCTGCCCGACCAGCGCGCGGGCCTTGCCCGCCCGCGCCCAGGGGAAGGCATGCGCAGCCAGGATTTCGTCAAACACGCGCTCGGCCGCCTCGGCATCACCCTTCAGGATCTGCACCTCGGCCTGCTGACGCATCAGTTCGAAGCGGTGCAACTGGCCCTCGTCGGTGTCACGCGACTCATCCAGAAAACGCTCTGCCGCCGGAAAGTCCGCCGCGCGTTTGGCGACGTACAAGGGTTGAAAGAAGCGCTTGCGCCGCAACACCCGGTCCAGCCGCAGCTTGAGGCGTTCGGGTGAAAACGGTTTGATGATGTAGTCGTCCGGCGCCAACTCCACCACGGCAACCACCTGCTCATAAGCCTGCTCGGCGGTCACCATGATGAACACCGCCTCGTCGGCCAGCATGTCGAAACGACGCAATTCTTCAAGCAATTGCTGCCCCGAGCGCTCGCCGCCCAGCTGGTAGTCGCACAGGATGACGTCGGGTGGCGCCCGGCGGATGCGCGCAATCGCATCCTGATAGCCGGCCGAGAACTCGACCAGGAAGGCCCCCATGGTCTGCGCGCAGATCCGCAACCCCTGGCGGGCAGCCGGCTGGTCGTCGACGACAAGGAAGCGCAACGCGCGATAGAAGTCCGGCCCCAGTTCAGTCAGGGCAGCCATAGCTCGAATACCGCGCCGCCCAGCGCGCCGCCGTTGGACAAGCTCAAACGCCCTTGCCGCCCCCCACGCTGATGCTGTGCAGCGATTTCGCGCGCAACGAACAGGCCAACGCCCAGCCGCGGCGCGGCCGTGTGCGGTGGCGGATCGAAGCCGGCGCCATCATCTTCGACGGCCAGCCGCAGGAAACCCTCGCGCTCTTCTGCACTCAGCACGATGCGGCTGCGGGCAAAACGACTGGCGTTCTGCAGTGCGTTGGACAGGATGTCGAGACTCAGCTCCCGGTCCAGCGGCCACAGCACTGGCCGCTGATGCGCCACCGTCAGGGACAGGCCCAGGCGCTCGCAATGCTTGCGGTTGATCAGCACCGCCTCTTCGAGCAACTCACCCACCGGCTGCATGCTGATCGACAAGGTCTCCAAGCCACGCTGCAGCTTGTACGCCGTCAGCACCCGGCTGAGCCGCAGCGCGGCCAGTTCGATGGCGAAGCGCGCCTCGTCCAGAGAAATGCCGTGCTCGGCCTCGGCCTGCACCAGCAGGGTTTCGGCGAGAAAGAGCTGATTCTTGGCGTCATGGACGCCCGAGCTCAGGATGTCGAGTACACCTTGCATGCTGCGCTCCGCGAAGGGCTACGCGAAAACGTATCACTCGGCAGCAAAAGCCGCCAGTGCCTCACCCAGTTGCGCGATGTCGACGCCTTCGCCCAACTCGGCCAGGCCTTCGATCGTCTCTCCCTGCTTGATCCTGGCAACAGATTGCCCCGCCTCCTTCGGCGAGTCGAAGCCACGGCTCTGCAACAGCAGGCGACCCTCGCCATCCACCAGCTTGAAGTAGAACCGGCCGTCGGCCTCGCGGTACTGCTTGAACTGCGGCAGGGCCTGGGACTTGGGCCGTGCCTGGACGGTCGGCGTGACCAGGGCGTCGAGTCGGCGCAGCCCGACTGCGTGACGCAGATCAGCCAGGAAAGGCGTCGCGATCGCCCGCGCCTTCTCCGCGCCTTCGAGCAACTTCTGTTCGATCTGGGCTGGCTGTGCGATCAGGGCCTCGTAACGTTCGCGCATCGGCGCCACCGCGCGCTCGATATACTCGAACACGGCCTGCTTGGCCTCACCCCAGGCGATGCCTTCGGCAAAGGCCGTACGCATGGCTTCGGTTTCATCGGCGGATGCAAAAGCCTGATACAGCTGGAACAGCGCGGAGCCTTCGGTTTCCTTCGGCTCACCCGGCAGGCGGGAGTCGGTGAGGATGGAGAACACCAGCTTCTTCAACTCTGCCGGTTTGGCAAACAGCGGAATCACATTGTCGTAGGACTTGCTCATCTTGCGGCCGTCGAGTCCGGGCAGAGTCGCCACTGCCTCATCGATTGCCGCCTCGGGCAACACGAAATGCTCGCCGTACAAGTGGTTGAAGCGGGCAGCGATGTCACGCGCCATCTCGATATGCTGAATCTGGTCGCGCCCCACCGGCACCGAATGCGCCTTGAACATCAGGATGTCAGCCGCCATCAGCACCGGGTACATGAACAGGCCCATATTGACCCCGGCATCGGGATCCTCGCCATCGGCATTGTTCTTGTCCACCGCAGCCTTGTAGGCATGGGCGCGGTTGAGCAGCCCCTTGCCCGCCACACAGGTCAGCAACCAGGTCAGCTCAGGAATCTCCGGGATGTCGGACTGACGGTAGAACCACACCCGATCGGCATCCAGCCCGGCCGCCAGCCAGGTCGCCGCGATTTCCAGCGTGGAACGCTGCACCCGCACCGGATCGGTGGTGCTGATCAACGCATGGTAGTCGGCAAGAAAGTAGAAGCTCTCCGCATCGGCGCGCCGGCTGGCCTCGACTGCGGGGCGAATGGCACCGGCATAGTTTCCAAGATGGGGCGTGCCGGAAGGTTTGATACCGGTAAGGATGCGTTGGGCGGCCATGATGCGGTCCAGCAAGTCAAAGGCCGGAAGTTTATCAGGCCACCACGCAATCCGCGCCAGAACGACAGGGCCGCACACCCGGCCCCGCCAATCGCGCATCGCGATGCTGCGGAAAATACCCTCAACGTGCGCCGCCTTCGGCGTCTGCAGATGCTTCGCCGCGGATACCGCGCACCAGTCCCCGGCTGCCGTCCCTGGCGGCATGCCCGACGGCACGGGCACCATCGCCCACCGCGTGGTATGCCCCCTTGGCCACACCACCTACCGTACGCCCGAACTCCGCAGCCTCCTGGCCAATCTCGCGCCCAACCTCACCCGCGCCGGTGCCGATATCACGCAAGGTAGAACCGACAGCATGGCCGACCGACTCGCTGGTGGAGCGCTCGGCAGCCTGGGTTCCCAGCGGCAGCAACAGTGCAAAAGCCACGCCAACACAAGACAGCAATCGGGCATTCCGCCCTGTTTGAGAAGACATATCCGACATGACGGCCTCCAAGGTCATTGCCTTGATATTCAGACTAGCGCTCACGCCGGATGTTCGCCGTAAGCAGGCGTAACGAAATACGACATTGGTAGGCACATTGACAGGCGAGTTTGGAGATATCGACATGGCGGGTTACAATATTTGTCCAAATTAAATTTGGCGGAAGTGGTTGCCACCCCCCACCCACTCACGAGCCTTCGCGCCACCCGCGCAGAACGGCGACGCTACCGCCCACTGCCATGCTTCCACATCTGCTCCCGATCGGTGCCCTGCTCGCCGGGATCGCGCTGCTCCTGCTCGGCACCGGACTGCTAAATACCGTCCTCGCGTTGCGCGGCAGCCTCGAAGGCTACAGCGACGCCACGCTGGGCCTGATTGGTTCGGCCTACTTCATCGGCTTCTTCGCCGGCACCTTTGTCGCGCCACCGCTGATCCGTCGTATGGGCCACGTCCGCGCCTTCGCCTTTTTTGCCGCGGCCACTGCCGGTTGCGTGCTGTTGCACGCCTTGCTGGTGTCTGCGCCGGTGTGGTTCGGCCTGCGCATCGTCACCGGCATTGCCCTGGTGGGGCTGTACACCGTCATCGAAAGCTGGCTCAACAGCCAGGCGCCAACGGAACGCCGCGGGCAGGTGTTCGCCATCTACATGGCGGTCAACCTGGGCGCGCTGGCGCTGGCGCAACAGTTGCTCCGCCTCGGCACCCCGGCAGAATTTGGTCTGTTCGCGATTGCGGCCATTTTTGTCTGCCTCGCGGTGATGCCGGTCACTGCAACCTTGCTCCCCCCACCCACACTGACGCACACACCACGGCTGAGCCTGCACGCCTTGTGGAAGGCGGCCCCCGTGGCCTGCGCCGGCTCAGTGCTGTCGGGCCTGGCGATGGGCGCGTTCTGGGGCATGAGTGCGGTGTATGGCGGCCGCATCGGACTGGACGATAACGGTGTCGCCTTGCTGGTCACACTATCCATCCTCGGCGGCGCACTCGGACAGTGGCCGATCGGGCGCTTCTCCGACCGTACCGACCGTCGCCGCGCACTGGGTCTGGTCGCGGGTGCCGCCTGTCTTGCCGCATTGCTATGGGCCGTGCTGGGCAGCACCGGCGAAGCGGTGCTGATTGCCGGCGCCCTGTTCGGTGCGGCCGCCTTCGCCCTGTACCCGATCGTGGTCGCCCATCTGATCGACCACCTCGCACATGAAGACATCCTTTCCGGCAATGCCGGCCTGTTGCTGCTGCATGGCGCCGGTGCTGCAGTCGGCCCGGCCGTGGCCGGAAGCCTGATGGGCTGGCTCGGCCCGATTGCGCTGCCCCTGCACTTCGCACTGATGCTGGCACCCTTGAGCGCATTTGCGCTGTGGCATGCCCGCCGCGGTGCGGACGAAATCGTCGAGGAGGCGGCGCACTTCATGCCCATGCTGCGCACCTCGCCGACCGTGCTGGAAATGATGACACCGGGCGAGCTACCCACAAGCGCCGCCGAGGTCGCCGCGGCAGAACCCGCCGCGCCACCCACCGCCGAATCCCCCGCCGCATCTGACCCGGACCGCAGCCGGGCACCTGATTGACCCACGACAAACCAGTCGGCATTCGTGTCGGCGTTCACCCTCAAGGAGAACCGCACATGCTGCTCGCAACCGATCTCGATGGCACCTTTCTCGCAGGCCATCCGGAAAACCGCCAGCGTCTCTACCAACTGATCAGCGCCCACCCGGAGATCAAGCTCGCCTTCGTCACCGGCCGCGGTCTGGAAGTGGTGCTGCCCATCCTGTCCGACCCCACCGTACCGGTGCCGGACTACATCATCTGCGATGTCGGCGGCACCGTCGTCGATGGCCGCAACCGTCAGGCCGTTCAACCCCTGCAGTCCGACATCGACGCACGCTGGCCGGGCGAACGCGCGGTGGCCGAAGCGATGGCCACCTTCGAAGCGCTGGAACGCCAGGAAGTCCCTCAGCAGCGACGCTGCTCCTACTTCTGCGAAGCCGATGCGGTCACGCCGGACATCGAGCGTGTCGCCGCCCAGCTCGGGTGCGAGGTGCTGTACTCGGCTGACCGCTATCTGGACATCCTGCCGCGCGGCGTCAATAAGGGCAGCACGCTGGCCGCGCTGGTCCGCCACCTTGGCCTGGACCACGACGACGTGCTGGTGGCCGGCGACACCCTCAACGACCTGTCGATGTACGAAGCCGGCTTCATCGGTGTCTGCGTCGGCGAATCCGAACAAGCACTCCTTGACGCCACCCGCGACCGTGCCCGTGTGCTGCATGCGCGGCATACCGGTTGCGGCGGCATTCTCGAAGCCATGGCCCACTTCGGCTTTCTCGGCCCGGGCGGCATCGAGGCCGAGGTCCGCGCCATGGACGCGCCAGGCAAGTCCGATCTGGTGATGGTCTATCACCGCTTGCCCTACGAAGAGGTTCTGGAGCAGGGCCAACTGATCCGGCGCAAGCCGACCTCGCCCAACGGTATCCTGCCCACGCTGCTGTCCTTCTTCGGCAACGAACGCCGTGGCTCCTGGGTGGCCTGGTCGATTCACGACCCCAAGCGCGCCGTCCCGTTCGAAACCCATACCGAGGTGGACCGCGAGCGCTACCCCGGCCTGGTCGCCGCCCGTGTCGCGCTCAGCAAGGACGAGGTCGACACCTTCTACAAACGTTTCTCCAAGGAAGCCTTCTGGCCCACGCTGCACACCTTCTGGGAGCGTGCAGTGTTCCGCGAAGAGGACTGGGAAGTCTTCGTTCGGGTGAACCGGCTGTTCGCCGAACGCACTGCGGCGGAAGCCGCAGAGGGCGCCGTGGTCTGGATCCACGACTACAATCTGTGGATGGTGCCCGCGACGCTGCGCGAACTGCGACCGGACCTGAAGATCGCCTTCTTCCACCACACCTACTTCCCATCGGCCGACGTGTTCAACGTGCTGCCATGGCGGCGCGACATCATCGGCAGCCTGCTGCAGTGCGACTACATCGGCTTCCACATCCCGCGTCAGGCCGAGAACTTCGTCGATGTCGCCCGCGGCGTGGCACCGCTGAAAGTCCTCGAGACCAAAGCCTGCGCACCGCGCTACCTGACCTACGGCTGCGCGGTCGGGCTGGATGAAGTCACCACCGCAATCGAGGTGCACGGCCGTCGCATCGGCCTGGGTGCCCATCCGGTGGGGCTGGACGTCGGCCGCATCGAGGCGGTACTGGCCGCACCTGAAACCGCCACCCGCATGACCAGCCTGCGTCGCGAGCTGGCCGGCACCCGCGTCATCCTGTCGGTCGAGCGCCTGGACTACACCAAGGGCACGCTGGAGAAGATCCACGCCTTCGAACGCTTGCTCGACGAACACCCCGAGCTCATTGGCAAGATCTCGCTGCTCACCGTCTGCGTCCCCGCGGCGAAGGAAATGACCGTTTACGACGAACTGCAGACCCGTATCGAGCAGGCGGTCGGTCGGGTCAACGGCCGCTTTGCCCGCGTCGGCTGGACACCGGTGCAGTTCTTCTTCCGTCCGCTGCCGTTCGAAGAGGTCGTCGCCTGGTACGCCATGGCCGACGTGATGTGGATCACCCCGCTGCGCGACGGTCTCAATCTGGTGGCCAAGGAATACGCCGCCACCCAGGGCCTGACCGGCGGCCATGGCGTTTTGGTACTGTCCGAGTTTGCCGGCGCCGCGGCCGAGTTGCATGGCGCGGTGCTGACCAATCCGCACGATATCCACGACCTGACCGCCAAACTCTATTTCGGCATCGCAATGAACCGCGCCGAGGCAGAATCACGCCTGCGTGAGCTTTTTGACGTGGTCCGTCACAATGACATCGCACGCTGGGGGCAGGAATTTCTTGATGCAGTCCAGGCCCCGGCACCCGACGCCAACCCGGCGCCGGCCAGCCACCTGAAGCTGGTGGACCAGCCGGCCGCCTGAGCCCCTGATTACCGGAGACTACATGTTCGACTCACTGCTATCGGCCAACTGGATCGAGCAATACGCCCTGCCGTGGAGCATCAACCTGCTGTTTGCGCTTGGCATCTTCATCGGCGGGCGATGGATCGCCCGCGGCATCATCGCCATCGTCCGTCGTGTGCTGCTGCGGGCCCGCCTCGACGACATCCTGGTGAATTTCATCATCTCGATCCTGAGCGGCATCCTGCTGCTGGTGGTCATCATCGCCGCCCTCGACCGGCTGGGCGTGGACACCACCTCACTGGTCGCACTGATCGGTGCCGCCGGCCTGGCAATCGGCCTGGCGCTGCAGGACTCGCTGAAAAACTTTGCCGCCGGGGTCATGTTGATCGTGTTCCGCCCGTTCAAGGCCGGTGACTTCGTCGAAGCCGGCGGAACCCAGGGCGTGGTGGAGAAGATCAACATCTTCAGCTCGACCTTCCGCACCCCGGACAACCGCGAGATCATCGTTCCCAATGGCTCGATCTACTCCGGCGTGATCACCAACTACTCGGCACGCGGCACCCGCCGCATCGACCTGGTGTTCAGCATCAGCTACGACGACGACATCCGCAAGGCTCGCAGCGTGATCGAATCGGTGCTTGCGGCGGAACCGCGCTTGCTGGCCGATCCAGCACCCTTCATCGGTGTGGCGGACCTCGCTGCACACAGCGTGGACCTGCACGTCCGGCCCTGGGTGAACACATCGGACTACTTCGCGACCATGTGCGACCTGCGCGAGAAGATCAAGCTGGCCTTCGACGACAACGGCCTGACCATTCCGTATCCGCAGATGGACATCCATCCGAGCAAGGCGAGCTAAGCCCCTGACGGACGCTTTCAACCGGAAAACCGCAGTTGGCCGCCTGCTGCCGACCCTTCAGCCAGACGAACACCGGGCTCCCGTCCGTCGATCGCGGTCGCGGCTTCGGTGATTACGCGCCCCACCCGATTGCGGTTGCCGGGTGGATCGCTCGCCGCTGAAGCCGACACGAACGGGAACGGGTAACATTGCGGCTGCGCCGCGGTCCGCCGCGGCATCCGTCATCCGACCCACACCGTCGATCGCCCCGTGACCCAACCCGATCCGTCCTACGCCAAGATTCCGACCATCACCGTCGGCCTGCGTCCCCATACGCTTCCCGCCCCCATCACCGAAGACACCCCGCCAGCAGCCGTTGCCATGCTGCTCGGCACGCTGCACGCCTTGCCCGATGGCGGCATGCGTATCGTGTTTGACGTCAACGGCGACCCCGCCCGTCTGCGCATTCCCGCCGCGGCGGAACCGGGCAAGGCCGATGGGCTGTGGCAGCACACCTGTTTCGAAGCCTTCATCGCAACACCCGGCGAGGAGGCCTATCGCGAGTTCAACTTCTCGCCTTCGGGGCAGTGGGCCGGCTATGCCTTCAGCCGCTATCGCGAACGCAATACCGTCGCCGACCCCAGCTTCACGCCACGCATGCAGTGCCGCGTCGACGCCGGGCACCTGATGCTGGAGGTCGAACTGCCTGCCAGCGCCCTGCCATCCGTGGCCGCCGGCATCAGCCTTCAGGTCGGCCTGGCCGCGGTGATCGAACTGGCGGACGGCAGCCTGGATTACTGGGCGGTACACCACCCGGCCGCACAACCCGATTTTCACCACCGTGACGGATGGGTACTGAGCTTCGACCCACGGATGATCAGCGCATGAGCGCGACCATCCGTTTCGGCCTGGATCGCCTGCTCGCCGACGCCCAACTGCGCCGCCCACTCGCCGGCCGCCGGATTGGCCTGCTTGCCCATCCGGCATCAGTCACCCGCGACCTCACCCACGCACTGGATGCGCTGGCCGCACTGCCCGACCTCAGGCTGAGCGCCGCCTTCGGGCCCCAGCATGGCCTGCGCGGCGACAAGCAGGACAACATGGTGGAGTCGCCCGACTTCGTCGACCCACTGCACCGGATCCCGGTGTTCAGCCTGTATGGCGAAGTCCGCCGCCCCACTGCGGCCATGATGGACAGCTTCGACGTCTTGCTGGTGGACCTGCAGGACCTCGGCTGCCGCATCTATACCTTCATCACCACGCTGCGCTACATCCTCGAAGAAGCCGCCCGTCACGGCAAATCGGTCTGGGTGCTCGACCGCCCCAACCCCGCCGGACGGCCGGTTGAGGGCACGCTGCTGCGACCGGGCTGGGAGAGCTTTGTCGGTGCCGGCGCCCTGCCGATGCGCCACGGCCTGACCATGGGCGAACTGGCGCAGTGGTTCATCGCCACGCTGCAGCTTGACGTGGATTGCCAGGTCATCCGCATGGAGGGCTGGCAAGCGGACGCAGCCCCTGGCTACGGCTGGCCGCTGGGCGAACGCAGCTGGGTGAACCCCAGCCCCAACGCACCCAACCTGTCGATGGCACGCGCCTATGCCGGCACCGTGATGCTGGAGGGCACCACACTATCCGAGGGACGCGGCACCACCCGGCCGCTGGAGCTGTTCGGCGCGCCCGACATCGACGCCCGTGCGCTGATTGCCGAGATGCGCAGCCTGGCACCACACTGGCTGCACGGCTGTGTGCTGCGCGAATGCTGGTTCGAGCCCACTTTCCACAAGCATGCCGGCAAGCTGTGCAGCGGCGTGCAGATCCATGTCGAGGATCCGGCCCACTACGCGCACCACGCCTTCCGCCCCTGGCGCCTGCAGGCGCTGGCGTTCAAGGCCCTGCGTCGCCTGCAACCCGACTATGCGCTGTGGCGCGACTTCGCCTACGAATACGAACACGACCGCCTGGCGATCGACCTGATCAACGGCAGTCCGCTGCTGCGCGAATGGGTGGACGATCCGGCGGCAACCGCGCCTGATCTCGATGCCCTGGCCACGCCCGACGAATCCGCCTGGCACGAAACACGCGCACCTTTCCTGCTCTATCCCTGACCCTCGCCCTTCCTGCCCGGAGCCCACGCGATGAAACACGCCCTCAAGATCTTCGCCTGCAACTCCAACGATGGCCTTGCCACCGAGATCTGCAACCGCCTTGGGGTACGCCCCAGCCAGCTGGAGATCTCACGCTTCTCCAACGACAACCTGCACGTCCAGATCCAGGAGAACGTGCGCGAACGTGACGTCTTCGTGGTGCAGTCCTTCACCGAACCGGTCAGCGACCACATCATGGAGCTGCTGATCACCATTGACGCACTGCGCAGCGCCTCGGCCCAGCGCATCACTGCGATCATCCCGTACTACTCTTACGCCCGTTCGGACAAGAAGGACAAACCGCGGATCTCGATCACCGGCCGTCTGATCGCCGACATGCTGGTCACCGCCGGCGCCAACCGGGTGCTGACCATGGATCTGCACGCCGACCAGGTGCATGGATTTTTCGATGTTCCGGTCGATCACCTGACCGCCATTCCCACCATCGCCGAGCACTTCCGCCAGCGCCTGGACCTGTCGAACGCGGTCGCAGTCGCCACCGATGCGGGTGGCGCCAAGCGTGTTGGCCGCTTCTCCGAACGGCTGGGCATCCCGATGGCGATCATCGACAAGCGCCGGGTCAGCGACACCGACGTCAAGCAGGGCGAGGTGGTGGGCAATGTTGCAGGGCGCGACGCGGTCATCTTCGAGGACGAGATCTCGACCGGCGGCACGCTGATCTCCACCATCGAAACCCTGCGCGCGGCCGGCGCCCGGACAGTGCATGCCGGCGCCGTGCATGGCGTGCTGTGCGGCCCGGCGATCGAGCGCCTGCGCGACGCACCGATCGACTCCATCGTGGTCACCAACACCGTCCATGTGGCCCCGGCCAAGCGCCTGGACAAACTCACCGTGCTGACCGTTGCGCCGCTGTTTGCCTCGGCCATCGAGCGCATCCACAGCGGCGAGAGCGTCGGCGCGCTGTTCGAGTGATCCCCCGCCCATTCAGGAGAAACCGATGTTCATCGCAATGAACCGCTTCAAGATCAAGCGCGGCCACGAACAGACCTTCGTCGATCACTGGCGCCAGCGCGAAAGCTATCTGGAGCAGGTGCCCGGCTTTGTCCGCTTCAACCTGCTGCAAGGGCCGCAGACCGAGGAGTACACGCTGTTCGCGTCGCACACCGAATGGGCGTCCGAGCAGGCTTTTGCCGACTGGACACAGTCGGAGGCCTTCATGAAGGCCCACGCCAATGCCGGCAAGAGCCCGCGCGAGATCTATCTTGGCCCACCGCAGCTGGAGCTGTTCAACGCAGTGCTGTAAGCCGCGCCGTGGGCCTGCGGCGCGTGCACCACGCGCGCCGCAGGCCGGAAGGATCAGCCCTGACCCTTGGCCTGCTCGGCGGCAATTTCGGCCTTGATCTTGTCCATGTCCAGCGTACGCACACCCTCGATCACCTGCTGCAAGGCGCTGGCCGGCAGGGCGCCGGATTCGCGGAACACCATGATGTTGTCGCGCACGACCGCGATGGTCGGAATCGAACGGATCTGAAAGGTTGCCGCCAGCTCCTGCTGGGCTTCGGTATCGATCTTGCCGAACACGATGTCCGGATTCGCCTCGGAAGCCGCCTCATACGTCGGCGCAAACCCGCGGCACGGCCCGCACCACGCCGCCCAGAAGTCGAGGAAGACGATCTCGTTGTTGGCGAGCGTCTCGTTGAAATTGTCGGCAGTCAGCTCAACAGTGGCCATGCTGGGGCTCCAATAGGGGTTGAGCGCCCAGCTTACAACATGACATGCCGCAGCGCAGCAGGCTTGCCGCCTGGCGCCATGACGCACAGCCCCCGGTCAGCCAGTCTGAGCGCGTTCAACGCAGAATGAAATTCTCGTCCGGCATCGGGGCAGGCGGCGGCACCTCGCCGAGCAGCTCCCGCAGGCTGGCATCGATACCGGCGACGATCGCATCCAGCGCCAGGTCGTTGGGCATGGTGCCGAAGGGATCCTCGATCTCGTCACTGAGCGCCTCAAGCGCGAAGAAGGTGTAGGACACGAAAGCCACCACCAGCGGCGTCATCCAGCCAATCGAATCCACCAGGCCAAAAGGCAGCAGCATGCAATAGAAATACGCGCTGCGATGCAGGATCACCGAATAGGTGAAAGGCAGCGGCGTATTGGCAATGCGCTCGCAGCCTCCCACCATCGCCGACAGCTCATCCAGCCCCGACTCCATATGCTGCGCCGAAACCGGATGCAGGCGACCGGCGCGCCGATGTTCGGCCAGCCATGCCCCCAGCCACGCCAGGATGCGGGTCGGCGCCGAACGGGCTGCACCCAGTTCCGCGCACAGCGCGGGCGGCAACCAGGCCTCCAGCCCATCATTGCGCGCCCGTCCGCGCAGCTGATTGCGCATTGCCGCAGCAAAGCCGATCAAGCCCAGCACAAAAGGGCGCACATCCGGACTGCCATCGATCAGGGTCTGCCCCTGCCGCGCCAGATTGCGGCTGGCCACCAGCACGCCGCCCCACAGCTTGCGCGCCTCCCAGTAACGGTCGTAGCTCGCGTTGATGCGAAAACCAAGGAAAATCGCCAGCGCGACGCCCATCAGCGAAAACGGCGAGGCATTGAGCGTCACCTTCCAGTCAAACAACTGCCCATGCAGGACCACCACGGTACAGGACAGCAGGATGACGAACATCTGCTGCCAGAAGATGCGGTGGATCAGGGAACCACGGCGCACGAACAGCAGACGGATCCAGTGGGGACGCGGACGGACGATCACGACGAGAAGGCTGAAGAACCGGAAACCGGCGGGCGCCCATTCTGGCATTTTTCCCGCGGCGCAGCATCCTGGATGACGGTCAGAACCCGCACGCCTGACGCGCAGCATGCGGGCCATTTGCAGTATCCTCGCCCCCATCAATCGACTTCAGACCCATGGTTGCGACAGCCATGCAAGCCCAGCCCCTTACCGCCGGCCGCAGCATTCCACGCTTCATCCGCGACCGTCGCTGGTGGCTGCTGCCCCTGCTGCTGTGGGCCGTGGGTGTCACCGCCTACGTCAGCAACCATCTGGTCCAGCTGCGCGCCCACACCACCGAGGTGGCACTGGAAGGCGCGCGCAACATGTTCCGCATGGTCGTCCTGACCCGAAACTGGAACGCCAGCCACGGCGGGGTGTACGTACCGGTCACGCCCCGCATCCAGCCCAACCCTTATCTGGATCACCCGCGTCGCGACATCACCACCACTGACGGCATGGCGCTGACCATGGTCAACCCGGCTTACATGACCCGACTGATCGGTGAGATGATCGAATCCGACAGCGGTGCGGTGTTCCGCCTGACCAGCCTCAACCCGCTGCGCCCCGCCAACCTGCCCGACGCCTGGGAGGCAAAAGTCCTGTCCAGCTTCGACCGTGGCCAGAAAGAAGCCTTCTCGATCGAGCAACGGGGCGGCCAGACCCTGCTGCGCTACATGGCACCGCTGTATGTGAAGGAAAGCTGCCTGCAGTGTCACGAAAAGCAGGGATACCAGCTCGACGACGTACGCGGCGGCATCAGTGTCTCTCAGCCCTATGCCCCGATCGCGCGCGTCGTACGGGCCCAGGCCTTCGAAGTCGGGCCGATCGCACTTGCCACCTTCCTGCTGTTCAGCGCCCTGGGCTGGCTGCTGCTCGAGCAACTGCGCCGGCGCTGGTTCGAGCTGGCCGAGCATGCGCGACGCCTGGAAGACACCCAGGGACAGCTGCTGCAATCGGAAAAACTTGCCTCCATCGGCCAGCTGGCCGCTGGCGTGGCGCACGAGATCAACAACCCGATCGGCTACGTCAATTCCAACCTTGGCACCCTCGACAGCTACTGCAAGCAGTTGCTTGAACTACTCGAACGCGCCCGTCGCGGTCAGGCCACGCAAGCCGATTTCGACGCTGCAGACTTCGACTATCTGCAGCAGGATATCGGCGAGCTGTTGCACGAGTCACGCGGCGGCATCGACCGTGTGCGCAAGATCGTCGCCGACCTGAAGGACTTTTCCCGCATCGATCAGGCCGAGTGGACGGATGCAGACCTGAACGCCGGTATCGAAAGCACGCTCAATGTGGTGTGGAACGAACTCAAGTACAAGGCAGACGTGGTGCGCGAATACACCTCCCTCCCACCAGTGCCCTGCATCCTGGCGCAGATCAACCAGGTGGTGATGAACCTGCTGGTCAACGCAGCCCACGCCATCGACCAGCACGGCACCATCACCCTCCGTACCGGCGCCGACCCGGGCTTTGCCTGGATCGAGATCGAAGACACCGGCAAGGGCATGACGCCGGAGGTCATGCAGCACATCTTCGAGCCCTTCTACACCACCAAGGCGGTCGGCAAGGGGACCGGACTCGGCCTGTCGGTGTCCTATGACATCGTCCGCAAGCACGGGGGGCGCATCGACGTCAGCAGCACGCCGGGCAAGGGCAGCGTGTTCCGGGTCTGGCTGCCACTGCATCCGCGAGCGCAGGTCGCACTGCACGCACAAGCATCCTCCCCGGCATCGGAATGAAGTACAGTAGGGCGGTCATCCTTGCATCGTCCACGCCATGCAGTTCCAGATCGCCGACATCACCCACGCCATCCAGCTTGCGGTAGCGCCGGTCTTCCTGCTGACCGCCATCGCCACCGTCATCAACGTGCTGAGTGGCCGCTTGTCCCGCGTCGTCGATCGTCGGCGGGTGCTCAATGGCCGTGTCGCCGAGGCCCGCGACAGCACATTGGTCACCGACGACATCGAAGAGCTGGCACTGCTCGAGCGGCGTGGCAAACTGATCTACTACGCGATGTTCTTCTCGGTGCTGGGCGCCCTGCTGGTCTGCCTGGTGGTCGCCACCGCCTTTCTCGCTGCCATGGTGAGCTTCAACGCCGGCCCCGGCGTTGCCGCATTCTTCGTGCTGGCGATGACGGCAATGATCGTCTCGCTCACACTCTTCCTTCGCGAGGTATATCTGGTGGTACGGGCACGCGGCCAGCACTGGCGCTGAACCTCAACTGCCGCCGCGATGGTCCCGGCCGAGGTCATCCTGCTGCGCCCCCAGAAAACGTGCCGGTGACATGCCCACCGTACGCCGCACCATGGCACTGAACGCGCTCGGGCTGTTGTAGCCCAGTTCGGCGGCAATCTGGTTGATTGGCAGGCGTCCGGCGGCCAGTGCCACGGCCTTGGCCAGGATGACCTGCTGGCGCCAGTCGGTGAAGGTATGCCCCAGCTCCTGCTTGAACAGCCGGGCCACCGTGCGCGGGCTGGCGCCGGTGTCCCGGGCCCAGTCGGCCAGGGTGTCGTGCCGCGTGGGATCGGCCAGCACCGCTTCACACAGGTGACGCAGGCGCTTGTCCCGCGGCAGATCGACCCCCAGCCGCACCGCGGTGGCGTTGCGCAATTCCTCCAGGATCAAGGCACTCAACAGGCTCTCACGACGCAGCGCCGCCGCATCGAGCGCGGGGCCGTCGTCCGGCACACAGGGCATCTCGCGCACCAGGGCGCGCAACAGTTCCGACACCTGCAACACCCTGCATTGACGCCATGGCGCTTCGTCCTGCGCGGCCACCGCCGGACCGCAACGCCCTGGCGCCTGGTAGAAATACAGGGTGCGGAGTTCGGCATCCTCGACCATGGTCACGGCATGCTCCATGCCCGGCGGAATCCATAGCGCACGCGAGGGGGGCACGATGTAGGTCCCGCGCTCGACCGTCATGCGGATGACGCCGGTGGTGGAGATCGCCACCTGGGCCCACGGATGACTGTGCGGCAGCACCCGGGTGTCTGCGCGCAGATGACGGAGCTTGGAGCGCACCGGCCGTTCGCGGCTGGGCACATACAGATGCGGCGTGATCGCGGCGACCACGTCCGGTGGCCGGGCCGCACGGCGTTGAGGACGGCGCGCATCTTCATCGGGCAGGGTCAGCAAGGGTTGGGGCATGAGGAGACCTTGGCATGATCACGACAGTTTTTGTCCCACTATCGTATATCGGTCGCCACCGGGCTGCCTATGATCCTTGACATGGATACCCAAGACAGCCCCAACGCCACCTTACGCCAGGACGCGCGCACGATCGGCCTGATCGGTCTCGCCCACGGCGCCTCGCACTTCTTCCACATGCTGCTGCCGCCGCTGTTTCCCTTCCTGATCGCGGACTTCGGCTTCGGCTATTCCGAACTCGGCCTGCTGGTCTCGGTGTTCTTCGTCATCTCAGGGGTGGGTCAGGCGCTGTCGGGCTTCATCGTGGATCGCGTTGGCGCGCGCCCGGTGCTGTTCTTCGCGCTGTCGAGCTTTGCCGCAGCCGGACTGGTGGCCAGTACGGCCTCGGGCTACGCCGGACTGATGGTCGCCGCAGCCCTGGCCGGACTGGGCAACGCCCCGTTTCATCCGGTGGACTTCACCATCCTCAACAAGCGCGTATCACCGGCACGCCTGGGCCATGGGTTCTCGGTACATGGCATTTCGGGCAACCTGGGCTGGGCCGCCGCCCCGTTGGTGATGGCGGGCGTGGCCACCGCAACCGGCTCATGGCGACTGGCCTGCCTGTGCGGCGGGATGCTGGCTGCCATCGTGCTGGCCATCATGGTGTGGAATCGCGATGCGCTCGACGACGGTCACCGTCACCGCAAGGCTGCAGCCACCCGCCACGGCGCCACTGCAGTCGAACACCCCTTGGCCTTCATGCGCCTGCCGTCGGTGTGGCTGTGTTTCTCGTTCTTTTTCTGGACCACCTGCGCGCTGAGCATGATCCAGAGCTTCGCCAGCCCGGCCATGCACGCACTTTACAACCTGCCGCTGGCGGTCACCTCGATGGTGGTCACCGGCTACATGCTGTCGGGTGCCGCCGGCATGGTGGCGGGCGGCTTCCTGGCCGGCAGGGTGCAGCGCCTGGAGATCATCATCAGCATCAGCATGCTGGCCGCGGCCGCCCTGCTGATCGTGGTCGGTACCGGCTGGCTGCCAGGCACCGCAGCACTTGCCCTTGCCGCGCTCGCCGGTTTCGGTACCGGTGTTGCCGGCCCCTCGCGCGACATGCTGATCAAGCGTGCTGCGCCACCGGGCGCCACCGGACGGGTGTACGGTACGGTGTATTCCGGTCTCGACCTGGGCTTCTGCATCGCCGCCCCGGTGTTTGGCGCCATGCTCGATGCGGGCATGAATTCAGGCCTGTTCTACGGTTCCGCGGCGGCCCTGACACTGGGCGTGGCCTCGGCCGGCCTGGTCGGCATCGGTGTAGCGGCGCGCAACCTGCAGCAAAGACGTGCCGCTGCCTGAGCACAGCCACCCGGGGCCGGCCGTCAATCCTTGAAGCGTCCCTGTGCGGCGTAGCGATCCGTCAGCCAACGGATCGCCGCCAGCATGTCCGGCGCAAACGGATTGTGCCGCCCACCGGCCACCGCCACCAGCACGCTGTTGGCACAGACGTACTGAAGCCGACGACTGTTTTCCAGCGGGCAGATTCGGTCGTCAGTCCCATGGACGATGGCCACTGGCAGATCCCCCAGGGCCGCCGCCGCGCGCCGCCACCAGCCGGGCGGCAGGAAGCCGTCATTCGCCAGGTAATGCGCCTGCACACGGTATTTGTCGATGCGGGCCGCCACTGCAGCATCCGCGACATCCTCTTCGGCCCCTTGTGCTGCCAGCGCGATGCCATCCTTGCTGGACTCCCATGCCTGCCAGGCAGCCGACAATCGGGCCTGCATCGGTCGGTCACCGCCCAGCATGCGCTCGAACACGCCGGCAGCGCCCGGCGTGCGCCCATCCGCCGTGGCATCCGCCAGCTCAAAGCCATCGAAAAAAGCCGCAACTTCGGCACGGCTGGCCAGAAACACGCCGCGCAGCATCAAGCCCAGGCAGGCTTGTGGCTGCGCCGCGGCGTAGGCCAACCCCAGCGTCGCCCCCCACGACCCACCGAACACCAGCCAGCGCTCGATACACAGATGTGCGCGCAAACACTCGACATCGGCCAGCAGATCGGCAGTGGTGTTGTGCGCGGTCGCGCCACGTGGCGTGCTGCGTCCGCAACCCCGTTGGTCGAACTGGATGATGCGGTAGCGTGCCGGATCAAAGAAGCGTCGATGCGCTGGCGACAAGCCGCTGGCCGGTCCGCCGTGCAGGCACAACACCGGCAGGCCCTGCGGGTGGCCAGACTGCTCGACATGCAGGACATGCCCATCCCCCACGGGCAGCGCGTCCGTCTGCCAGACAGGGGAAAGGGGCGCGTCGTCAATCATGCGCCAGATGGTACGCGGGACACGACGCCGCACATCTCATGATTTTCATGATCCTGCTTTACAGATTCGGTGGACGTCACCCTCGCCCCGGAACGGCATCCTGAACACACCTGAGCGGCGGCCCGCTTTGCCCCGACAGGCATCCATCAGAATCGATACAGGAGACTTGCCATGAAATGGGAAACCCCGACCGCTGTTGATTTCCGCTTCGGTTTCGAAATCACCATGTACGTCGCCGCACGCTGACGCCCAGGCCGCCGGTCCGGCCCCTCCCCGGTCCGGACCGGCGGCATGCAACCCGCACCGTCCAGCCTTCCCAGCGAGCCCAATCGATCATGAAGATCCATGTCCTCGGCGCCGCCGCCGGCGGCGGTTTTCCGCAGTGGAACTGCAACTGCCCCAACTGCGACGGCGTGCGCACAGGGCGCATCCAGGCCCGCCCCCGCACCCAGTCTTCGATTGCCGCCAGCGCCGACGACACCCATTGGGCCCTGTTCAACGCATCACCCGACATCCTGCAGCAGATCCGCGAGTTTCCCGCGCTGCAACCCGGCCGTGGCCTGCGCGATACCGGCATTGCCGCCATCGTGCTGATCGACGCCCAGATCGACCACACCACCGGGCTCTACATGCTGCGCGAACATACTCGCCGCCATCCGCTGTGGTGCACCCCGCAGGTCCGCGAAGACCTGACCCGTGGCAACCCCATCCTGCCGCTGCTCGAGCATTACTGCGGCGTGGACTGGCACACGCTGCCACTGGGCGACCGCTTTTCCATCGACACCGTACCCGGCTTGCGCTTCGAGGCCTTACCGCTGCTCAGCAATGCCCCACCCTATTCACCACACCGCGACCGCCCCGAACCCGGCGACAACATCGGCGTCACGCTGATCGATGCGGCCAGCACCCGGCGCGTGTTCTACGCCCCCGGGCTGGGCCGGATGGAAGCCTCGGTGTGGGCCGCAATGCAGGCTGCGGACGTGGTGCTGGTGGACGGCACGCTGTGGACCGATGACGAAATGATCCGCCTTGGCGCCTCGCAGAAAACCTCGCGGGCCATGGGCCATCTGCCGCAAAGCGGCCCTGACGGCATGATCGAATGGCTGGACAAACTGCCAGCCACCACCCGCAAGATCCTGATCCACATCAACAACACCAACCCCATCCTCGACGAAGCCAGCCCGCAGCACGCAGAACTCGCCCGCCACGGCATCGAAGTCGCCTACGACGGCATGAGCATCGTGGTTTGAACCTCACGGCCAAGGACACCCCATGAAACCGGACGACCTCCCCACCCAGCACCTCGCCCTGGACCATGCCGCCGAGCCGCCACTCAGCCGCGAGGATTTCGAAGCCCGGCTGCGCGAAAAGGGCACCAGCTACCACATCCACCACCCCATCCACACGATGATGGCCGAGGGTCGCCTGACTCAGGGCCAGCTGCAACGCTGGGTCGCCAACCGTTACCTGTACCAGGTCGCGATCCCGGTCAAGGACGCCAACATCCTGGCCAACTGCCCCGACCGCGAGATCCGCCGCGAGTGGATCCAGCGCATCCTCGACCACGACGGCCGCAGCACGGAAGGCGAACGCGACGAGGGTGGCATCGAAGCGTGGATCCGGCTGGGCGAAGCCGTCGGCCTGAGCCGCGAGGACATCGTCTCCGAGCGCCTGGTGGCACCGGCCGCCCGCTTTGCGGTGGACGCCTACGTGACCTTCGCGCGCAACCGCCCGTGGCAGGACGCCGTGGCCTCCAGCCTCACCGAACTGTTCGCCCCCCACATCCACCAGCAGCGCCTGGACACCTGGCCAGACCACTACCCCTGGATTCGCAGCGAGGGCCTGCAGTACTTCCGCAACCGTCTCACCCAGGCACGGCGCGACGTTGCCCACGGCCTGCGCTTTACCCTGGACTACTTTGGCCAAAGCCGCGCCCTGCAGATGCGTGCGCTGGACATCCTGCAGTTCAAGCTCGATGTGCTGTGGGCGCTGGCCGACGCAATCATGCTGCAGACCTGCGAAATCGAAATCAAGGGGCCCAAGGCATGACCCCGGCCACCTCTGCCCCGCCAACAGCCTGCCCCCGCCTGAACGGCCACTTCCGCCTGCAGTTCGAGACCGCGCAGGATGCCTGGGTGCTGCTGTATCCGGAAGGCATGATCCGGCTCAACCCCAGTGCCGGCGAAATCCTGCGACGCTGCGACGGCAGCCGCGACATTCCCGCCATCGTCGCCGAACTGGAAGCCCTGTTCGACACCCGCGGGCTGGACCACGACGTACGCGCCTTTCTCGACATGGCCGGCACGCAACGCTGGATCACCCTCTCATGACTGCCACATCGTCACCGCCAACGGCACAAGCAGATCCGGCGAACCGGCCTGGCCCGCCCCTGTGGCTGCTTGCCGAAGTCACCTACCGCTGCCCGCTGCACTGCGCCTTCTGCTACAACCCGACCGACTTCGCCCGCACCACCCCCGCAGACGAACTCGACACCGACGGCTGGCTGCGCGTGCTGCATCAGGCCCGCGCCCTGGGCAGCGTGCAGTGCGGCTTTTCCGGCGGCGAGCCGCTGATGCGCGACGACCTGGAGATCCTCGTCGCCGAAGCGCACAAGCTGGGCTACTACACCAACCTGCTCACCTCCGGCGTCGGCCTCAGCCCGGCACGCGCCGAGGCGCTGAAGGCCGCCGGACTCGATCACATCCAGCTCTCCTTTCAGGACACCACGCGCGAGCTCAACGACTTTCTGTCGCATACCCGCACCTTCGATCTCAAACAGCAGGTGGCCGGCAGCATCAAGGAAATGGGCTGGCCGATGGTGATGAACTGCGTCATCCACCGCCTGAACATCGACCACATCGACAAGATCATCGAGATGGCGCTTGCCCTGGGCGCCGAATACCTCGAACTGGCCAACAGCCAGTACTACGCCTGGGCACTGCTCAACCGCGACCAGTTGATGCCCTCACGCGCACAACTCGAGCGTGCCGAACGCATCACCAAAGAATACCGCCAGAAGCTGGGCGACCGGCTGCGCATCTTCTTCGTCGTTCCCGACTATTACGAGATCCGCCCCAAGAAATGCATGAATGGCTGGGGCAATGTCTTCCTGACCGTCACCCCCGACGGCACCGCGCTGCCCTGCCACACGGCACGCATGCTGCCCGGCCTGGACTTTCCGAATGTCCGCGATCACAGCGTGCAGGCGATCTGGTACGAATCCGAGGGCTTCAACCGCTACCGTGGCACCGACTGGATGCACGACAGCTGCAAGACCTGTCCCGACCGCGAAAAGGATCTGGGCGGCTGTCGCTGCCAGGCCTGGATGCTGGCCGGCGACCCCAGCGCCCCCGATCCGGTGTGCGACAAATCACCCGCTCACCATCTTGTGCAGGATGCCGTCGCACGGGCCAACCAGCCCGGCGCACTGGCCGCGCGTCCCCTGATCTTCCGCGACCCCAAAGCCTCCAGAGCCTTGAGCGAGCAAGCCGCATCCTCCAGCGCCCCCGCCAGGCCCGCCGGGACCACGGCCTGACCCCGCCTCCCCGGCCGCCCTGCGCCTACGCGGTCGCGGGCGGCCGCCCCACTGCCACGCCCCATCGGCAGGTGCCGTTCGCGCGCCCGCCCCACACCCTCGCTCCACCTGCATCCCCCCGGCCACCGCACCGTCGGGCCGGCCACCACGCTGGACATCGAAAATTCTTTTCGGGCAGTTGATTTACTTCTAAAGTATCGCACTGCAACACCGTTAGCGATCCATACAAGAAGTCTCCCATCAGGGCGACCGCCAACCGTTCAGGAACCCCAGCCCATGCGTTTTCAAGACTTCTCCATCGGCAAGCAGATCCTGCTGCCGGCGATCGCAACCTTGCTGATCGTATTCGCCCTGATGATCGGCCTAAGCAGCCAGATGGCGGAACAATCCGCGCTGACTCGCGCCGAAATCGACCTCGGCAATCAGGCCAAGGTCATCATCGGTGCGCTCGACAGCGAATACGAAGGCGCCAAGTCGCGCGGCCAGCGGCAGCTGCACTTTCTGGAGCAGTATGTCGGCGGCACGCCGGTCATGACCGGGCAACTCGTCCCGACCGGTGATATCGATCTGCCGGAGATCAGTGTCAATGGCGTCGCCCTCAACGGCAACGTGATGCTGATGCAGCAATTCGTCAACCTGACCGGAGAGGACCCCACCGTGCTGGTCGTCCACCAGGGCAAGGTCTACCGCGCCGCCACCCTGCTCATCGGTGAGGGCGGACTGATGCTGGGCAAACCCCTGCCGGACGACGCCCCCGCGACAAAGGCCATCCTGCGCGGCGAGCTCTTCCAGGGGCTGGAGGTGCATGACGGCCGATACAGCCTGAACACCGTCAAACCCATTCTCGACATGAGCGGGCAGCCCGCCGGCGCCCTGTCGGTGCAGATCAACCTGGACAGCGAGATCGAACGCATCCGCAAACTCTACGGCAGCGTGGTGGTCGGCGAAACCGGCTACATCGTCATCGCCCGCCCCACCGGCAACCCCGACACCATTGGCGAGTTCATCGTGCACCCGCGTTTCGCCGGCAAGATCATGGGCGACATCCTGCAGGGCGACGCGCGCGAATCCGCAATCCGGAACATGGCAGCCACCGATGGCGTGCGCCGCTATCCCTGGCCCGATGGCGACACCATGCGCGAACGGCTGAGCGTATCGGCATGGTCGCACAGCTGGAACTTCCAGATCAGCGCCAGCAGCTGGACGGATGAGTTTCTGGCTGAAAGCCAGCGCTTGCGCTGGACGCTGGCCACCATCAGCCTGGTCGGTCTGGTGCTGATCGCGCTGGTCATCGGCTGGCTGGTGCGCAATCGCCTGGCACCGCTGGGGGGCGTGGTCGATGCCGTGGTCGCCCTCGGCAACGGCGACCTGCGTGTTCAGGTGCGCAATGCCAGCGCCCACAGCCACAACGAACTGACGCGGCTGGGCCACGCGCTGAACACGGCGGTCGACCAGATGCGCATCCTGGTCGATGAGATCGGTCGTGCAGTCGACGAGGTCGGCGGCTCGGCACAGCGGCTGGACCGGGGCTCCACCGGCCTGCTCGACAGCGCCAGCAACCAGTCGCAGGCCGCATCCAGCATGGCCGCCTCGATCGAAGAACTGTCGGTCAGCATCACCCATGTCGCCGACAACTCCCGCGAAGCCACTCGCATGGGCGAAGAGGCCCTGGCCGGCAGCCACGACGGCCATCAGGCGGTGGGCCGCACCACGCAGGAGATGGAATCCATCGCCACCGACATCCGCCATAGCGCAGACACGGTGCTTGCCCTTGGCGAACAGTCCAAACAGATTTCGTCGGTCGTGCAGGTCATCCGCGAAATTGCCGAGCAGACCAACCTGCTTGCGCTGAACGCCGCTATCGAAGCCGCCCGCGCCGGCGAGCAAGGCCGTGGCTTTGCGGTCGTCGCTGACGAAGTCCGCAAACTGGCCGAACGCACCGCCACCTCGACCCGCGAAATTGCCGGCACCGTGTCGGCCATCGTCAATGACACACAAGGCGCCGCCAACCGCATGGAAAGCGTCCGCGACCGTGTCGGCAACGGTGTGGAACTGGCCCGCCAGGCCAGCACCGCACTGGAGGTCATCGACGAACGCAGCACGCGCGCCGTGGATGTCGTGCGCGACATCGCCGCCAGCACCCAGGAACAAAGCGCCGCCAGCCAGGAAATCGCCCGTGCGGTGGAGCGCATTGCCCAGATGGCCGAGGAAACCACCGCCATCGCATCCCGCAACGCACAGGACGTCACCCAGTTGCGCGACGTCGCCAGCACCCTGCGGGACGCACTGAACCGCTTCAGACGCTGAGCTCCGCCAGCACGCGGCGGGGTCAGCCCGCCACGGCCAGGCGCGGCCAGTCCCAAGGTATCAGGACTAGAAGCTGGACCCAGGCAACTTCAGAAAGGCGATTTCTTCTGCACTCGAGGCCCGCCCAAGAATCGCGTTACGGTGCGGATAGCGGCCGAAACGGTCGACGATGGCCTTGTGCTGCAGCTCGTAGCGGTAGTTGTCTGGCGGTGCCCAGGCCTTGAACAGACGCTCGGCCTGGACGTGGATCAGCGCCGACTCGCTGTGCATGTAGGGCATCAGCAAGAAGGTACGCTGCATCGGCGACAGCTCGTCGAGCACCCCCAGCGCAACCGCCTCCTGCGCCAGCGCCAGGGCCATCGGGTCTTGCGCAAACGCTTGTGGCGTACCGCGATAGAGATTGCGCGAGAACTGGTCGAGTACGATCACCTCGGCCACCCGCCCCGCAGGCGTCGTCCGCCAGGCGTAAAGCTCACCCCGCGAGGCGGCCTCCAGCGTCGGCAGAAAACGTTCGCGCACCTGCGCATCGAAGGCCGGATCGGCCACCCACCACTGCCTGGGCTCGATCTCCTCAAACCAGAAAGCCAGCACCTGCTCATGCATCGCGCATCCTCCCGTTCCGTGACCGATACCCGCCTGGCGAACCAGTCCCGTTGCCGATGTTACGGATTGCCAATGGCCGTATTGACCTTGCCGCGATCCACATATTGTTCGAATCCGCTGATCGCGCCCTGTACCGCCGTGTTGGTCATCAACTCCTGCATGGCAAGTTGTCCCAACACCTGAAACCCCAGCTGCAAGGCCACCGAACCGCCCGTCTTCATTGCCGCACGCACCTCGGTCGCGCAGGATTCGGCAATCAGGCGGGTGAAGATCGCCGCCGTCGAACGCGACGCCTGCTCGAACTCGGCCGTACTCGCCTTGGCCAACGGCTTGATCTCGGGATGCGCGGCCATGGACAGGAACATCCATTTGGACAGATCCTTGCGCTCCTTACCCGTGGTGTTGTCCCCCAGGCACTGCCCCAGCGCGGCAATCTCGGCGTTCTGCTGCGCCCCCGCCACCAAGGGCATACCGGCGATCGCCAGCGCAATCCATACCTGCTTCAACATGACGGTTTGACTCCAGATGTGACGATGTCCGGGCAGACTGCCCGATACATCAAGCCGTGGCAAACTCGAAGACAGCCGTTTGATCGATTTCACATCAAATTGGCATTGCACACGAGCAATTCGCCGCCCTACCCCACGCCCAGCTCATGCCGGATTCCATTGTGCGAGATGAAGCAGAACACCTACCGGATCCCAGACATACGTCACCAGTGCACCGTAGGGTTCCAGCTTGGGCTGCGCCACACGTGCCCCGGGGAATCGCCCGGATTTGAGTAGATCCGCAATCGCCGCATGGCAGTCGGCGGCATCCTGCACCGAGATATGCAGCATGCTGTTCTCTGCCCATTCCTTGGTGTAGTAGCGCTGCAGGTAAAACCGGTATCCGGCAAGATTGAACAACGCCAGATTGTCGTCGGACCACTCCAGCTTGCAGCCCAGTTCGGTGTAAAACTGCTTGGAAAGTTCGAAATCCTGCGATGGCAGAAATGCTCGAACATCCGTGACTTGGAGATCAATCACGCGTTTCCCCTGTAGGCCTGGCACTGCGGCTTACAGGCCGCGCAAAGGCCGTCTCCTGCGGCATCGCTTCAGGTTGCACGTACTGCGCAAGCCACACAGTGTGACGCCCACAGTCTGGATCCTCGGCCATATGATCCAACACCTTGAAACCCTGTGCAGCAAGGAGAGTGCCGTACTCTTCAGGCGCAAGGCTTGCATGATATAGCGCCTCACCCTCGAACATGCCAATTGCTTCACCGTGCCCCGGGCCCGTCGTGAATAGCAAGGGCGCATCAGGTGAAGCATGCTCACGGAAGATGGCAAACATGGCCCTTTGGTCCGCGTGCGAAAGATGAAAGAAGCTGTCCCAAGCAATCACCCCGTCAAACTGACGACCCATCGACAGCGTGCGCATATCAGCCAGCACCCATTCCGCCTCCGGAAAGCGGCTCCGACACTGCGCAATCAGGGTTGGCGACGCATCGACGCCAACAACCGTAAACCCACGCGCCAGGAGATAGCGGGCGATCGGTTGCCCCGATCCGCACCCGAGATCCAATATCGCCCCCCCCGAAGGCAGCCGCGCAACAAAACGCTCCATCCACGCGCGTTCGATCACAAGGTCGGCGGATCGAGCGCGATCCCAGGCCGGAGCATGGCGTTCGTATAAACCAATGATTTCATCTGCTGCTGAAGACATCATGTTTCCTTTCTGATGAGCACAGTGCGGCCCAAGCGCCTTGCCGGCGGGGTGCTGCTCAAATGATGGGCAAGGGATGAGTGATTCCACCGTCGCCGTAGGTGCCGATCACTTGGGCAATGACAACCTGATAGCCATTGAGCCAGCGAGACTGGCGCTGCTTGGCCTGGATGTGCGATGGGTGCTCCATGAGCGCCTGCAACGCCTCCATGGACTCCCAGTAGTACACATTGGAAACGTGGCCGGTTTCGTTGTTCTCCCAGGCCTCCTCACCGAGGTAGCCTGAGAAGCCTTTTTCATTCCGGAACACCGCTTATTGAAAGTTGGACATCGCTTTTTCGATAGATTCAAGTGCTTGATGAATTGCACAAGTGACTGTTGGCGAAACCATTTCTTACTCGCTAGAGCTGCGACATGGCTGCACACCCATTTTTCATTTTACTGCCGAATTACCACCATCAGAAAACAGCGCCGCCCCGGTAACAAAACTCGACATTGAACTGGCTAGAAAGAGCGCAGCAGAGGCGATTTCTTCGGGTTGGGCGATGCGTTTCATGGCGTGCAGCCCGGCAGCCCATTCCTTCTGGCTAGAGTCACCGGCCATTGCTGTTTCCGTACCGCCGGGCAACAGGGCGTTGGCTCTAATTCCTTGATTAGCATAGTCTGCCGTGATGCCTTTAACCAAACCCATGAGAGCGGCTTTCGAGGTGCCATAGGTTGCCATGCCGGGCAGACCCACGCTGGTGCCGACAAAACTGGACGTAAAGATGATGGAACCACTACCACGCTTGAGCATAGCGGGAATCTGCGTGCGAGCGCCTAAATAGGCAGCCGTCAAGTTGGTGTCCAGCGTTTTCTGCCATTCTTGTAGCGAAACGTCTGCAAGCGGTTTGAGCGGCCCAACCATGCCAGCATTATTGACTGCAATGTCAAGGCCGCCAAATTCACGTATTGCTGCAGCAATGCACTGCTCATGGGTATCAGCTTGCACTATGTCACCGACGATAAAGCAAGCATGTCCGCCCTTGCCACGGATGTCATCGGCAACTCTTTCAAGCTCGCCCCTGTTCCGCGCAGTCAGAACAACGGCAGCGCCTTGTGCCGCAAACATTTGAGCGATAGCACGTCCGATACCGGAAGAAGCTCCCGTAATTATGGCAATTTTCCCGTTGAGTAAGGTCATGTTTCAGCTTCCATTTATGGAGATGGAAGTGCAACGATAGACGAGCATGTCGTGCAAAGCGACCCGTTTCTTGCGATTAAATTGAATGCTGCGGCAACAGCGGGCTGTGTAATGTTCGTTATGGAACGTGTGAATCCATGAGGGCCAACTTCAAAGCCTGGGGGCACGACGCTTGCCGCGCGCCCCTTGGAGCGCAGTGTTAGACCACGCCATGTATTCACTGCATTGAATGGAGGCCAATCATATTGCCTTCGGTATCGACAACCATCGCAATAAAGCCGTGCTCACCAATGGACATCTTGCCTTTGAAGACTTCTCCTCCATGCGCTGCCGCCCGTTCAGCCTCTACTGAACAATCCTCGCAGGAGAAATAAACCAGTGTACTACCACCAGAAGGGCATCCTGCCATTTTCACCAGAGCCCCTGCTGCACCTGAACCTTCCATTGACATCGGAAACGCCCACATCTCCATTTCAGGGAAACTGTTGGGGTCAGGATTTTTCAGCTCTTCTAATGCACCTTGAAACACAGCTTCGTAAAACGCCTTCGCACGGGGCATGTCCTGAACGTAAATCTCAAACCAAGCAACCGGATTGCTTTTCATGGTGTTTCTCCTTTACAGAACAAGTTGTGAAGAGATCTAATCGGGATAGGAAGCCACCTCACGCCGCCTGCCTCCCACACCACCGAACATAGGATCACGCATCTGGCGGCTCAATGAATAACGGTTCATCTCACGCTGCCAGCTCAGGCAGCCCTATGATCAGGAAGGTACGGCGTGGCAATGCCAGCGCCAATGCTGGCGTTCTGCTGCGCCCCGCCACCAAGCCCAAGTCCGGCAAGGCGCACCCCATGCCGGCCGACTATCGCATGGTATGACGCTGGCAAATATAGCAGCGGCTTGATGAGCACCCGATGAGCAGCCAGCATCGCGCGCCGCAACACGGAGCAATGCCCCTTGCGACACTCAATGCCTGCGCTCTATCAGCGCTGCAAGCGGAGCCGGCAACAAGCCCCGCAGTGCGTGCGTGATGGTCGCCTCATGCCTTTGCCAGACGATACCGGCATAGATGACACCCAGGCCGATCGCCGTCAGCGCAAAGGGGAAAAGCACGCTGTCTTCGAACACATCGTAGGCCAGATGCCCAAGGTAGCCCGCCGCCCCCAGCCCGCCAAACACGGCAAACACCCGGCGCGACAACACCGCCCCCACCATGATCATCACAAGGTTGATGCACAGATACAGGAATTTGCCGAGCTCACTATCCGAGTTCATCATCGACAGACCGCCCCAGAAAGCCGTCGCGCCAAACAGGTACAGCCAGAACGCATAGTCCTTCGCGCTCCGCGTCCGGATATCCACCCAGAAGGCCAGCAGCACCATGAGCAGGCCAAACCACAGTGACACGAGCTTGCGCAGCTCCCAGACCATGCCGGCATCACCAGCAAGAAAGGGGGTCAGGTCCATGCTCATGTACCAAAGCGTCACCGCGACAGGCATCACCAGAAACGGCAAACGGTAACGCCACAGCATGATGACGCCGCTCGCCAGCGTGGCGAACTCCATGAACAGCCACCGCCAGTCGATGCGCGTATGGTAGCTCCGGAAAACCGCCCCCTCCGGCCACCACCCCAGCGCAATCTGCAGACCATAGACCGCCAGTGGAGTAAGGGCCACGACAAAAGCCGCCGTGATGCCCGCCGGAATCGGCAAACCGCGGCGATTCAGGAAGTACTCGGTCAACCATAACCCGGCCCCCGCATAGGTCACTGCAATGGCAAACAGGCCCCACCCACCGAAACGCTCCCAGCCCAGCGTCATGAACAGGCTCATCGCTCCGATGGCCAACATCCCACCCAGGTAATAAAGGATGTGGGTGAAACGGAAGCTCGGCGTATCCTGCCCGCGATCACTCAGAAACTGCCACAAGCGCACGGCCTGCTGCTCACTGAGCAAGCCCTGTTGTACGGCATCCTGCAGATGTTCACGATCCAGATTCATGCACATACCCCATGTTGGCAAACGGGTGTTGGCGGCGCAATCGAACAGCCATGAACGTCTAGCGCCCAGAGACGCAGGACAATCCGCCGAGGAGCATACCGTCCCTACTTCCGGATTCTGGCCCCAAACACGCCCCATGCGGCCAAGGCACGCGCCGCAAACACGCCGCTGAACATCCCAAGCAACAGGCTGACGCCGCCAATAAACCCCGGATGAACAACAACATCAAGGCTGCGCGCCGACGCGTAGCCAATCACGTACTTGGTCGCGAAAATCGCCATCATCAATACCAGCGGCCACCAACTGCCCTGAACCCGCAAAACCCCCGGCGCCACCGGCTGCGCCGACGACGGCAAGCAACGCGCGCCCACCACCGCAACACCCCCCGCCCCCATCACCCAGGCCAGGAATGGCACCAACGCCACGCCAAAAGCGGACGCCACGCCATACAAGGACAAAGCCACCATGGCGACCGGAAGCAGCAGAAACCGTTGCCGACTGACGGTTCTGGTCCGGCTCTGCTGGTAGCCAAGTGCAAGAAGTACAAAGAAGACGGCAAACACCCACACAGGCGTGCGGGCCAGAATGTCGAGAAGGTTGGGCTGCGTCATGTATTGATATCCGACCCCGCGCGGCGCAGTCACTTGCCCGCCAGGCGGATCCCCAAGTGGGTAGGCATTGGCATTCTACCGACCTTTAAGCCGAGCAATGACTTCGGCATCACCAAGCCCCGCCCCCACCCACACGACAACCTTCGACGCACCTGCACCAACAGCCAGTTCGCGAAACACGCGCTCTTCAACCTGAGACAACCCACCTTCAATGTTCTCAAGAGGGTGAATGACGACGGCGGTCGTCCAGGCAAAACCAGCGCCTCGTGCTTCGGCAAGCGCATGTTTCAGACATGCCTGAGCCGCGGTGAAATCGCCAATGAGCATACGCGGATGCGAAAAACCCGGGCTCGCACGCCTTTCTACCGTGCGCGCATCATCGATGTTCCGCACATGGACTCGATTCTCGCGGATCTGAACGTAAAGCGTTTTTTTGAACATCGAAGGACCTTGAATCCCAGCGCGATTAGTTGAGTAACGTGCCATCAAACGTTCCAGCCCACTTTCACCGGTTCATGTCATGGCTTGCTTCG
The DNA here is from genome assembly GCF_003226565.1 of Parazoarcus communis SWub3 = DSM 12120. Lineage (GTDB taxonomy): Bacteria > Pseudomonadota > Gammaproteobacteria > Burkholderiales > Rhodocyclaceae > Parazoarcus > Parazoarcus communis. The sequence goes on from NZ_QKOE01000003.1 coordinate 340,731, forward strand.
CGATCATGGCATGGCCTTAACCGCCCGGAGGCGATGCCTTGCCCGCCAAGGGATGAGTGATCCCACCGTCGCCGTAGGTACCGATCACTTGGGCGATGACAACCTGATAGCCATTGAGCCAGCGAGACTGGCGCTGCTTGGCTTGAATATGTGATGGGTGCTTCATGAGCGCCTGCAACGCCTCCATGGACTCCCAGTAGTACACATTGGAAACGAGGCCGGTTTCGTGGTTCTCCCAGGCCTCCTCACCGAGGTAGCCTGGAATGGACTTGGCGATCTGGGCGATGACATTATCCAAGGCGTAAAACTCGTCATCGTACTGACCTTTGGCGAAAGTGAACGTAGCGGTGTACATGCGTTTGAAATGTAAGCGTCTAATGTGGGAGTCACCAGCGTTGCGCGACACAATCGCAAAACCTCTGGCAGACCGGAAAGCTGGGCATCTTGATGTCAGTACGCTGAACAAGCGCGGCGATATACGTACATTAACCCGTACATGTACGGAGACCTGAAATGGACGCAATGACCTACACCGCTGGTCGTGCGAACCTCACCAGCGCCATGGACCGGGTTTGTAATGATCACGAAGCGTTGATTATCACCCGCAACGGCGAGCAAGCCGTGGTGATGCTCTCACTTGAAGACTACAAAGCGCTTGAAGAAACCGCCTATCTGTTGCGCACCCCGGCTAATGCCAAGCGACTTCTGTCAGCAGTTGCCCAACTGAATGTCAGCAAAGGCACTGAACGGGAACTGGCAAAGTGAAGCTGATTTTTGCCGATGAGGCATGGGAAGACTACCTCTACTGGCAAAAGCAAGACAAACGCATGGTTGAACGGATCAACAAGCTGATTCATGAGACGCAACGTGACCCCTTCGCCGGAGCAGGAAAGCCGGAAGCATTGAAGCATGCGCTGTCAGGTTTGTGGTCACGCCGCATAACAGACGACCATCGCGTGGTTTATCGTGTTGAAGGAGATGCGCTCCTCAAGAAAACAGGGGACAGACCAGAATGGCACTAAGTTAAGCCCTCGTAGCACGTTTGGCGCAACATGCCATTGGCGTATCGTGAGATAATCTGGCATGACAAATGCCACGCTCTTTCTGCCCGGTTTTCACCTTGCCACCCTGCGTCGGAGACCGCGTTCGGCGGCCCGGCGACTGGCCGAAGAGAAGGCCCGGATTCGTCAGCACTCGATCAGCGAGTTCGGCGATTGTTTCGGGCATTTCATACCGACAAAGACGCTGGAGAACGGGCCGGATGGCGCCTTCAGCCGGCGCCGGCTGTTCAGCAAGGAGAACACGTTCTGGGCTTTTTTCTCGCAAGTTCTCGACGCTGACGGCGGGTGCCAGGAAGTGGTTCGCAAGGTTCAAGCCTTGGCCGCGACCCGATCAATGCCGGTGCCATCAACCTCAACATCGGCG
>NZ_QKOE01000040.1 GCF_003226565.1 Parazoarcus communis SWub3 = DSM 12120
GCCAATCAGAACATACAGCACACCCTTACCCAGCCACTTGGAAAATAACGCTCGTCGAACCATCGAAAGCACTCCACAACGGAGGAAAGGGCATGTCGCTTGAGAAGCTCAAGTCATGCAGGAACCCCGGAACAACATGAAAAACACATTTACATAACCATAACAGATATCACAGAGCGCTAAATAAAATTACTTATGGATAAAAATTATAAATAGATAGACACTATGGCGCGAGAGAACCAAGCAAGGCACGCGCTTACGACCCACCCATCTGCCAAGGCTTGACTGACATGATGGTGAGGCGTGGCGAGGCAAGCGCTAAGATTCAGATAACGGCCCGAAAGCAGCGGACGGGTTTGTCGCGGAACACGGTGAAGCGATGGCTGGCGGCGCCGGAGGCGACGGTGCCCAAGTATCGGCGGCAGGCCCTGCCGGGGGCGAACGTCAGCCGCACCGTGGCCTCAGGCGCACGGTCACGGCCGATCTGCGCGATCAACCGGCGCACGCTCGAGTAGTGCCCGGTAAAACCGTGTTCGCGTGCGAGCGTGGCGTGAGTCACCACCCCCGACACGCCCTGTGCCAGCCACTGCTCAACCAGCGCGCGATAGGCCGCAATCGATGACTGTGCGGACACCGGAAGCCGGGGCCACCCGAGCACGGCGGCAATCTCGGCGTCGGTCGGCACCGGGCGGGTGAGATCGAGCCAGCCCTGGGCGTCGGCCAACTCGCGAAAGCGGGCCGCTTTGCTGCGCCCCGTCAGTTTCGAGCGCGCAATCTCGCGCTCGGAGTCGCCCTGACGCATGCGCATCAAGGCTTGGCGGTACTCGTACATCTCGATGCTTCTGCGGGCCATTGTATCGCCAGTGCCTGTTCTACTTATTATGCATATATATTGCAGGCAAACTTCTCGATGTTGTGCACCAGGCAGTAGAGCTTCCACTGCCCATCGACCTTGGCGCGCCCGCGCAATGTGAAGCGATGGAGCCGTTTGTTGTTTCTCAGGTTGCCGAAGATCGGCTCGACGGTGGCAAAGCGCGCGGTGATCATGCGCTTGCCGGTGTCGGAGTCGATTCGTCGTTTCATCCGCTCGGCGTAGCGCACTTCGCTGTCGCGCTTGCCCTGAAAGAAGGCGACCTGACGCGTCTTGGTCGTGTCGGGGGTGCGCAAGCACTGGTCGCACAGTGGACACGGCACGCAGTCGCGCTCGGCGCCTCGAAACTTCATCGCCACATAGCCGTTGAAGGTGCAGTTCGAGCCGTTCGAGTACAGCTTGTTACCGGCCGGGCAGACGCAGTGCGGGCAATCCTCGGCCAGCGTGAAATTCGCGGGTCGGAAGCAGCGCGCCTTCTTGACCACCTTCCGTTTGTCCCACAGCGGATCGGGTTTGTCCTTGTAACTCGCCTGTCCGGCATAGCGGTCGTCTCGGTTGCGGTAGTCGTTGTCGCAGATGTAGGCGTCGACGCCGCCTTCGGCGAGCGCCTTCAGGTTCGCCTCCGAGTGGTAGCCAGCGTCGGCGCAGAGCGTGGTGTTGGGAGTGCGAAAGGGCTCGACCGCCTCGACTACCGGCAGGAGCAGTTCTTGTTCGGAGTTGGTGCCGTGCACCTGTGCGTCGACGACGATCTGTGTTTTCGCATCGACCGCGGCCACCCCGGTGTAGCCCTGGATCACGCCTTTGCCGGTGGCCATCTTGGCCGACTCGTTGTCGGTCCGATTACTCAGCCACGGTTTGCCTTTGGCACTGCGTCGCTCGTCAGGATGCGCGTCCAGCCAGGCGCGGATCTTTGCCGCTTCGGCCTTGAGTCGTTCTACGGTACGCTCCGCCCTGGCGGCCTCTGCATCATCGTGTTTAGGATAGACAACTACTGTTTTTTTAAGTCTACGCTACTGACCAAAGTGGATCGGCAGGATCGTCGATGGCCACCGACAGGTCATCCCGCCCGGCCTCGCTGGCTTTCTTCCACGCCGCACCGCGCAACGTAGGGACGCAGAGCGGCGAGGCTCGGCTTTCATCGCAAGCAGGTAGCGCGCGGGCGAGTGGGCGTAAGGAATTAATGCCGGGACGGCCATCACGTCATCGGTGGCACGGGCGCAGCCCGAAAGCCCGACGGCGCATTGTGCCGACACGCCATAGACTGCTCCAAACACCTCATATATAATTAGCCGCCATACTATATGGCAGCATCAATAATGAATCTGGAACAGAAGTACCAAGCGCTGTTGCAAGAGGCACAACGTCGGCAACTCCCCGATGTGGCAGGTATCAGGCTGTGCTTTCAAACGCTGTCACTGGCATCGGCGATCGACCGCGACTGCGCCGCGCTGCTGACGCCACATGGCCTCTCCGAAGGCCGATTCGTCCTGCTGTTTCTACTCGATGCTGCCAGCGAAGGGCTGGCCCCGAATGTGTTGGCCGAACAGGCGGGGATCACCCGCGCAACCGTCACCGGCCTGCTCGACGGGCTGGAACGCGAAGCCCTGATCGAGCGTCAGGCCAACGCCAGCGACCGCCGCGCCCTGAACATCGAACTGACCCGCAAAGGCAAGCAGGTGGCCAAGAAGGTCTTCGACCAGCACAGCCGATGGATCGCCGGCCTGTTCGGCAACCTGTCCACCCCGGAACGCCAGCAACTGGCAACCTTGCTTGACAAGGTGGCGACGAACCTCGGCGCGTCCGGGCCAGGAAAGACTCAATGAACACCACAGCACCACGCAAGGGCGCGACCCGCGCAGCCGACATTCCCGCCGACGTGCTGGATGCACTGTCACGCGGGGAACTGCCAAGCACCACGTTGGTGGAAGGGCTGGCGCTCGACCAGGCCCGGCTGCTACGCACGGTTTTCCCGCATCTGTCGCCGCAAGCCTTGGCAAACACGGATGCGGCCTGCCAGCTTGGCATCCTCAAGCGCATGGCCGGTATCGGTGCGGTGCTGTTGGAAGAACTGGGCATCGATGGCATCGCGCAATGCCAAGGACATGCCTCGGACACCGTACGTGGCTGGGCCTGCTTCATGATCGGGGTACGGCCCGATCTGGATCTACCAAGCCGACTGGCTGCCATCCGGCCATTGGCCAACGACGCACATTTTGGCGTACGCGAATGGGCCTGGATGGCCGTGCGGCCGCACCTGGCCCATGACCTGGATGCCGCCATTGCGCATTTATCGACCTGGACGGCGGAACCATCCGAGCGCTTGCGCCGCTTCGCCAGCGAAGCCTTGCGCCCGCGTGGCGTGTGGTGCGCCCACATCGTCATGCTCAAGCAACAACCGGAACGGGCGTTGCCGATCCTCTCGCAGTTGCGTGCCGATTCATCTGTCTATGTGCAGGACTCGGTGGCCAACTGGCTCAACGACGCTGCCAAGACTCAACCCGACTGGGTGCGCGATCTGTGCGCCCAATGGCAACAAGACCAACCCAGCATCGACGCCACGCGCCGCATTTGCCAACGCGCCTTGCGCAACCTGAAGTAAAGGAGAACGCCACCATGCCGCACTACCTTGTTGAACTCTATACGCCCAATACCGCATGGTTCGCCTTGTCTACCGACCGCCGACAGCAGTTTCTGAATGACATTCAGGTAGCGATGGGCGGACTGTCCAGCCTGGGTGTCGAAGTACTGGCCTTGAGCGAAGCCGATGCAAGTATCGACCATGCCAGCGATCACCGCTTCTTGGGCATCTGGCGGTTTCCTGATCGACAAGCCAGAGATGCGCTGCTGACGGGTATCAAGGCCAGTGGCTGGTACGACTACTTCGACCATGTGAATGTCGCCAGCGATGCTGGAAGCTTCAGCACTCACTTGGATGCATTGGCGGCCGGGTGATGATCTTCCGCCACGCCGCTGCCTGATTGAAGGCGGCGGTGTGGCGGTCTGGCTTTGAGCCTTGAAACCTGGCGCGGCCAGTGCCGCGCCAGGTTTTTGACCATCAGCTCCAGGACGGTACGGACTGAGGCTGCAGGCGCATGGCTTCGCGTTGCACGTTCTCGGTGAGGCTGGTGGTGCGGGCGGTGCCATCGACCAGCAGCAGGCAAGACACCTCCCATTCCTTGTTGATACGATGCTTCTTCACCATCAGCGTCGACGCAGTCAGCCTGAGGCCACGGGCCATGAATTTGTAATGGTCGCCATCGCGGCGGCGAGTTCGGATAAGAGAGCTGAGCACTGCTATACATACCCCTATAATTTGAGCGGCAGGTTTAGTGCCATAAGTTCACTTCTGCCGAAAATCTTGCCGCCGCGCTCAGCACCGCCAATATCGAAGCAGTTGCGATGTTCGAATGTTGGCCCACACCAAAGCGCGATCCAGGTACACCGGGCACAGCGGCCTCCACAATAGCCAGCGCCGCTGCGTTGGAACCAGCGCCCAAACTGCGCTCCTCATAACTGTCGATGCGCAGCGGTAAACCCAAAGCCTCCACTGTTGCTGCAAGCGGGCCGTTGCCTGACCCCTCGATGGTCTTGACGTTGTCATCCGCATCCGCCAGCTCCAGCGCGATACCTTGCCCGTCCGCGTGCCCGAATAGGCGATGGCTGCGATAGATGAAGCTGGACTGTTCCCGTATCGGGGCAAGGTAGGTGCGATCGAACAGGTGCCAGATCTGCTCGCTGGTCAGTTCCGCTTCGCTGGCGTCGGCCAGCACCTGAACGATGGCGCTGAACTCCACCTGCATACGGCGTGGCATGGTGATGCCGTGGTCGCGTTGCAGCAAAAACGCGATGCCACCTTTGCCCGACTGGCTGTTGACACGCACGATGCTATCGTAGGTGCGGCCCAAGTCTTTCGGGTCAATGGGCAAATACGGCACGCGCCAGGGCGTATCGGCCTTTTGCGCTGCAAAGCCCTTGGCGATGGCGTCCTGGTGCGAGCCGGAAAACGCCGTGAACACGAGATCACCAACATACGGATGGCGCGGGTGAATGGGCAGCGAGGTGCATTCCTCGGCCACGCGGGCGACCGCCGCAATGTCGGAAAAATCCAACTCCGGCGCGATGCCCTGCGTATACAGGTTCAACGCCAGCGTCACCACATCGACGTTACCGCTACGCTCGCCATTGCCGAACAGGCAGCCTTCGACCCGTTGCGCACCGGCCAGCATGGCCTGCTCGGCGCAGGCGACGCCCGTACCCCGGTCGTTGTGTGGATGTACGGACAGCACGATGTGCTCGCGCCGCTCCAGTCGCCGATCCATCCATTCGACCTGGTCGGCGAAGACGTTGGGCGTGGCGACCTCCACCGTGGTCGGCAGGTTGATGATCATAGGCCGCTGCGGCCCCGCATCCCAGGCGCGAATGGCGGCGTTGCAGACAGCCAGTGAAACATCCTGTTCGGCCATGCAGAACGTCTCGGGCGAATATTGCAAGACCCAGTCGGTTTCCGGGTGAGCCGCCGTCAGCCGCTTGAACAGCGCGACATGACATTCCACCATGTCGATGATCTGCGGTACGCTCATGCCGAATACGATCTCGCGCCATGCGGGCGCGATGGCGTTGTAGAAATGCACGATCACGCGCCGCGCGCCCGCCACGCTGCGCACGGTTTCGGTGATCAGGTCATCGCGCAATTGCGTCATGACCATAGGGGTGACATCTTCGGGAATCTTGTCCGCGTCGATAAGGTGGCGCACGATCTCGAAATCCGTGCGTGAGGCGGCGGGAAAGCCAATTTCGATTTCCTTGAAACCGATACGCACCAGTTCATGAAACAGGCGCAGCTTGCGCTCGCGGTTCATCGGCTCGAACAGCGCCTGGTTGCCATCACGCAAGTCGGTGGACAGCCAAATCGGGGCTTTCGTCAGCGTTCGTGAAGGCCATTGACGGTCGGCGAGATCGACCTGGGCGATGGGGCGGTATTTCTGGGAAGGATCAGCCAGCATGAAGCACACTCCGAAGGAATCGTTAGCACCCGATTCCCCTGGCTTGAAACAAGCTGACTATGGTCGGGGTCAGGGGGAATCAGGATGGGTCACAGCACGAATTGACGCGCTCAGACCCCGACCAAAAATCAGCGGTAGTAGCCATTGCGAAAGACCGAGTGCGGACATGAGTGAATAGGCCCAATAGATTGCTTGATTCCTATGTTAGGCTTGCATAATGCGTCTATCTACATAAAAATAGACAAATTCTTTATTTTTTTGGACATGCTTGCGCAAGCATGGGATTTCTCTCTCCCAAAGACGGCGGCCATGCGCTCGACCTGAGTGCAGAAGAAGCTCGTCGTTTGCCGGTATTCGGTGTTGCCGTGCGCTACCCGGCGGGCTATGTCGTACCCCAGCACAAGCATCCGTATGGTCATTTGATCCATGCGGATCGCGGCCTGTTGCGTGTAGAAGCCGAAAGCGGCCAGTGGCTGGTGCCGCCCACGGCAGCAGTCTGGTTACGGTCAGGCGTGAAGCATCGGCTGGTTGTGCCCGTGGCTCTGCAAGCGCACGGTCTGTTCGTGCGCGAGGATGTTTGCACAAGCCTGCCAGCAGCCGATTGCGTCGTGCATGTCTCCAGCCTGCTGCGCGAGTTGATCATGGCGCTGGCCCGAGACAACGATTCGGCCACATCTTCCAAGCGTATGCGTCTGCTCGGCGCGCTCCTGATCGAAGAACTGCGCACTCCACCGATTCTTCCGCTTCATTTGCCGTGGCCGACGGACAGCGCTGACAGCCGAATGCAGCATGTATGTCAAGCACTGCTGGACAACCCGGGAGACACCGCCACTGCCGCAGGGTGGGCCAACAGGCTGGCAATGGGCGACAAGACTTTCCACCGGCGTTTTCTCTTGGCGACCGGCATGACCTTCGGCAAATGGCGTCAGCAACTACGGCTCATGTCGTCGCTGACGCTATTGATGCAGGGAATGCCGATTACCCAGGTCGCGCTGGCCAGCGGCTACGATAGCCATAGCGCCTACACTACGGCGTTCGGCAAGCAATTCGGACAGCCGCCTTCGGCATTTGCGGCGGATATATAAGGCACCAGCGAGAAACCCCTGCCATCGTCCAACATCGCGTAGCGGCCGCTGGCCAGCATTACAGAACGCCGGTAGACGCCGCAGTACTTCTTCATGGTCGGTGCCTTACAGGCGGCGTTCTTGACTGCGCGGGGATCGCCCCCCTTGCGAACCTCGGTCAGCCACACCTGTGCCATTGTGCGTACCTGATCGACGGTCAGTTCCCCTTACTGCCCTAGGACAGGATTGCGGCGCTCGCCGGCGTTCGTGCGGTACTGAAGCATGAACACCTTGCGGCCCGCCGGGGTGATCTTGCACAGGAAACCGGGCACCACGGTATCCCGCAGTTCGATGGCCTTGTCTTGAGGTTGTGCCGCATCGACTGCGGACCTGGTGAGCTTGATCTTCGCCATGATGACTCCTCGGAGAGCCCGGTTTCCAAGAGCCGCATGGGAGCCACGCGAGGGGAAGCCGGGTCAAGTTTCGGAAGGCACCGGCATATGTTGAACTCGCCTAAGTGATTGATAAACCTGCTGTATCGAGCCTTGGCGTAGTCCAGCAAATTGCGGTACTGGAGTCATCGTGAAACAAAAAAACGCCCACCGTCGTCATCAACGGTGGGCTGCAAGCTGGCGGGCAGAAGAGAAAGAGGAGACTGACCCGCCAGGGGAAGGAGGTTGAGCGGGCTCAGAGCGCGCGGGTCAGCTCCGGTACGACGGCAAACAGGTCACCCACCAGCCCGTAGTCGGCCACCTGGAAGATCGGCGCTTCCGGGTCCTTGTTGATCGCCACGATCACCTTGGAATCCTTCATGCCCGCCAGGTGCTGGATGGCCCCGGAGATGCCCA
>NZ_QKOE01000041.1 GCF_003226565.1 Parazoarcus communis SWub3 = DSM 12120
ATCGGGCCTTGACGCAAGTTGATGTCAGCCCCCCGTTCGATGAACAGTTGGAACAGTGGGCCGTCACCGCGCCCCAGGTCCATGGTTTCGAAGAAGATGGGATCGACCAGCCCGAACAGGTTGGGATTGGCGCCGAAGTCGAAGAGCAAGGTGGCCAGTTTGAGGTTGCCCAGATTGACCGCGTAGTACAGCGGGGACCTTTTGGCGAGCGGATTTCGATATCCTGCTCCGGTAGGGGTGCGATAGCTGGGGTTGGCGCCCTGTTGCAGGAGCCAGCGGGCGGACGTGTATTGCTTGTTGCGGATTGCGAGGATCAGCGGGGTGAGATGGTACGTTGCTCCGGGCTTGTCGATGAGTGCATGCACGTGGACCGGGTCCCAGTTGGTCACGGTGCCGTCGAGCACGGCATCGACCAGGGCGCGGTGCGCGGGATCGGGAAACTCGATCCGTAGGTCGACCTTGAAAGCGCCAAAATGAACGATGTCCATGTCTTTATCCTTGTTCCAGGCGGGACGCTCACAGGCAGCGAGCAGGTTGCAGGCGAGCAGGGTCAGTAGCAGGCGGATGAGGCGGTTCACTGCGCGCTCCCGATGGGGGGCAGCCGGCTACCGGGACGTCCGCCAGCCAGTTCCTGATCGATTGCAGCCAAGGCATTGGCCTTGCGTGCCTCGATGGCGTCGATGAGTTCGCGCATGGAGTGGGTGTCAGCCGATTGCGGTGGGAATTCGAATACGGTGTCGCCGACGGCGCGGGCGAGTCGCCCAGCCTTGTCGCCTTTGAGTAGTTGCTGTACCCAGTCGACCAGGCGCAGCTTGACATTGTCTCCGCCCGCATCAAGCGGGCCGCTGATGTAGTCGAAGTGAGTGCGGTAGCGGGTGCCCAGCGCGCCACCGTGTTCGATGGTGCGTTCGCCCTCGCTGAAGCGATAGGGGGTCATCGGGGACAGTGTGGCCGGGTTGAAGGAGACGAAGGCGCGGTTGGCGATGATCCCGGCCGCGCTGGCCTGGCCGCCACCCTTGCTATGGCCGGTGAAAACGACCGAGTCGGCACGATCACCCGACTTGCGTATTGCTGCCGCCAGCCTCATCGTCGCATCGTACTGTTCGGTCTGTTCCCCGATGCCTTGTGGCAGATTGGTCAGCACCATGTCTTTATGCAGCTTGCTCTCGGGGTCGTTCAGGGTCCCCTCGATTTCGGTGCCGCGGTAGGCGATGATGGTCTCGCCGGTCAGTTCGTCGTAGTAGGGGGCTGCGTAGTAGTTGCTCTTGTCGTTCTCCCACAGCCTATCGTCGTTCAGGACCTCCTCCGGCAGTATCCCCAGATCGCGGAATTCCTCCTTGCGCAGGTTGAGCATCGCTTCCGGCGCGGAGTGTTCGGCATCTTTCAGCCCGGCGTTGCCACCGCTGAAGCGCGGATCATTGGTGTCTGCCGGTTTCTGATACACCGCCTGACTGGCTTCGGCCCGGCGGACGTCTCGGTTGAGCCGTTCCAGTTCGTCGGCGGCATCTCCGAGGGCGTCGTAGCGCGCCTTGTTCATCGGCAGGCCGGTGCGTTGCGTCCACTCGGCACGGCTCTCGCCGGGACGGCGTTCGGCTTCGGCGATCAGATCGCGAGCGGCCTCGATCCGGATCTCGCGTTCGGCCAGTCGGCGGGCCTTGGCGTCCAGGTGGGGGCAACAGCGGTGGACCGTGGAGCCTTCCAGGATGCGACAGCCACAGGTGGCGACGGTGGCGTATTGCATGGCTACCGGTTGTTTGTCGATCTTGAAGAAAAAGCAGCCGTTCTTGAGCGTCGCGTTCTTGTGACCCTTTTTGGTGCACCGGTACGGGTCGCCCACCGTGGCGGTGTGGCGATTGTCGGATAGATTGGTGTGGCTGCGGCGCTGCGTCTCGATGACGCCTCTTGGTCCCTTGTCGCCGTTGCGGGCTACGTGTGGCATGGGGCTTCTAGTCCTCGGTGGTGTCTTGCCGGGTTTGCCTGCGTGCTCCGCGCAGGCTTTGAGCCTGCTTGAAGCCATAAGCATGGGCGCAGTCGAGCAGGCTCTCGGAAACCTCCAGGGCATATGGCGCACCTCGCCGTATCAGCACATCGTGCCTAGCCAGGCTTACTGCCCACAGTGCAGCGGCTAGCGAAGTGTGGGCGATCGGGAGAGAGACCATCGTGATGAACCGGTTGAGCTGGAATGAAAAAATGATATTTGAGTTTAATGTTTATGTCGATGTTGTAAATCACGTGTCCGAGGTAAAAGTGTTCCCTGCGGGGAGGGGGCAGTGCCAGCCTGTCACGGGCGGCGACAAACTTCAGCGCGCCAAGAAAGCAGGCCGAATAGCCTGCGGCAAACAGGTGTTCGAGGGTGGCGAGCGGTCGTTCTGAGCAGAAGGGCGTGAATAAAACTATCAGCGTGGAATCAAAAGAATCAAAAGAATCAAAAGAATCAAAAGAATCAAAAGAATCAAAAGAATCAAAAGAATCAAAAGAATCAAAAGGGTCAGAGTCGTTTGAAGCCGCAGCTACAACGCCGCGGGCGAACTCATCGCCCGCACCGAGGCGAGCCTGCCCGAGGCGCCGGTGACGCGTTACGAACACAACGTCGTGGGCCGTCTCATCGCCCGTCACCTGCCGGCCACCGCGTGTGCGCCGGCGATCACCGAGCATTTCGCCTGGCGCGCCGATGGCCAGCTGGCCTCCTTCACCAGCCCCACGGCCGAGGTACGCTTCGCCTTCGATGCGGCCGGACGGGTGGTGCGCGAGTCGCAGTCGCATACCGGTCAGAGCACGGATCCATGGCACTACGCCTGTGCCCACCGCCACGGTCTTCTCGGCCAGCCCGAGGCCGCCACCTATGGCGACGCTCCCGAGTGTGCGTGGCTCAGCTACGGCTCGGGCCACCTCCATGGCCTGCGCGTGGACGGCATCGAGATCGATTTCGAGCGCGATGCGCTGCACCGTGAGGTGTCGCGCAGCGTACGGCCCGAAGGCCCTGCGCTGGGCGGCGCCCCCATCCTGAAGGAGACCCGCGCCTACACCGCACTCGGGCAGCTGTCACGCAGCGCACTGACCACGCCCCACGCCGACCCCCTGATCCGCGAGTACGCTTACGACGCCCATGCGCATCTGGCCTCGATCCACCAGCGCGATGGCGCCGGCACCCGCGCCATCGCCTACGCCTACGATGCCTCGGGCCGGCTCATCGCAAGCCAGCACGGGGCGCAGCGCCACGACTATCGCTTCGACCCGGCCGGTAATCGCCTCGATGTCACCGCCCCCAACGGCACGCTCTCAGCCCTGGCCGATGACGACTGGGCCCACACCGTGGCGCGTAACCTGAGCGACCCCGAGTTCAACCTGCTCGGCGATGGCAGGGACGGCCGTCCTACCCCGAACACCGCACACTGGCCCGACAACCGCGTCACCGACCTCGTCGGCGTCAGCAGCCGCTTCGATGGCGCGGGCAACCTGGTCGAGCGCTCGCTCGCCGATGGCACGCGGCTCGAACTCGGCTACGACGGCGCCCATCGGCTGGTGGCGCTCGAGCGGATCGCCCCCGACGGCACCCGCACACAGGCCACCTATGCTTACGATGCGCTCTCGCGACGCATCGCCAAGACCGTCTCCACCGGCCACGACATCCGCACCACCCGCTACGGCTGGGATGGCGAGCGGCTGGTGTGCGAGGCCACCGACACACTCACCATCACCGTCCTCTACGAACCCGACAGCTTCGTGCCGCTACTGCGTATCGAGCAGGATCGGCTCGAACCCGAGAACGCGGAAGACCGGGAGAGTACGCGTGAGGAACGAGCGCTCTTTACGCAGATGTCGACGCTACTGGCCGAGCATGGCCTGGTCGTCCCCAACCCGTTCAAGCCCGAGGCCCCGAAAGCGCGGGTGAGCGTGTTCGTGACCGATCACCTGGGCACACCGTTGCGACTGATGGATCACAATGGCAAGACCCGCTGGGCGGCGACAGCGGAGAAGTCCAACGAGATCGTGTGCCACGAACGCACCCGCCGGCAGTTTGGCGGCTGCGGTGTTTCACCGGAGATGAGGGTCGGCCCCTCGAAATCGGCTTACAGGAGCAGGTTTCAAACCGCCACAAGCTGCGTGGGTAAAGAGCCCTCGTGGTGAGCGTTGCTGGAAAAGGCGGAGTAGGACTCCGTCAGGTGAGGTTCAAGGAGACGAACGTGAGTGAACCGCTGATGAAATGTCGTAATGGATTTAATCGACGTCGAAACCGGGGGCTGATTTCGACCCCGGGACAAGGTTGGGGGAAACCTGTGTACCGCCCAATCGGCGTCCGGCATGTAGGCGGCGTGACCTTGATCCAGGCTCTGGTGAGAAACGTGGGAACCTGTCGTCCCGATGTGAAGGGAGAAGCCCAAGCGGACAGACTCCGCAAGGGCGAGCGTACCGATGCGGGGCACAGGGGCGGAGTCGCTCGTAGTAGGGTTGAAGGCGCCGTAATGGTGCTGGACCAAAGGGGCGACGTCGTCCAGCTTTGTCGCGTGGGCAACCTGCAAGGGGAGGACCTGCGTGGATAAGGCAAGACCGTTTTGTATTGACAAGCGCGAGGTATGGGAAGCGTATAAGCGGGTCAAGGCGAACCGGGGCGCGGCAGGGGTTGATGGTCAGTCGATTGCCGAGTTCGAAGAGGACTTGAGCAACAACCTGTACCGGATCTGGAGTCGCATGTCATCGGGCAGCTACTTTCCGCCGGCCGTGCTTCGGGTGGAAATACCCAAAGACAACGGTGCAGGGGTGAGGCCGTTAGGCATTCCGACGGTCTCGGACCGAATTGCCCAGATGGTGGTCAAGCGATACCTGGAGCCGAAGCTGGAGGAACACTTCCACGACGACTCCTTTGGGTACCGTCCAGGCCGCTCGGCCCATGAAGCGGTGTACGTGGCGCGAAGCCGGTGCTGGAAGTACAACTGGGTATTAGATCTCGACATCAAAGGCTTCTTCGACAACATCGACTGGGAGCTGATGATGCGTGCCGTGCGCCATCATACGGACTGCAAATGGGTGCTGCTGTACATCGAGAGATGGCTGCGGGCGCCCGTGAGCATGCCGGATGGTACCTTGGTGAGCCGCGAGAAAGGGACCCCGCAAGGGTCGGTCGTAAGCCCCGTGTTGGCGAATCTCTTTCTCCACTATGCGTTCGATTGCTGGATGAGCAGAAACCATCCGGATGTTCCATTCGAACGCTATGCCGACGACGTCATCTGCCATTGCCGCAGCGAAGCGCAAGCGCGCTCGCTGCGCGGTTAGCGGCATGCAAGCTGGAACTGCATCCGCAAAAGACGAAAATCGTGTACTGCAAAGACGCCAACCGGCGTGGCAGTTATCCGGCGCACGAATTCGACTTCCTGGGTTATACGTTTCGGCCTAGGCGCTCGAAGAACCGCTACGGACGACTGTTCACGAGCTTCGCTCCGGCGGTCAGCAACAAGGCTGCCAAGGCGATGCGCCAGCACATACGTGGCTGGAGGGTGCAGCGTCGCACCGATCTGAGTCTGGATGAACTCGTGCAGTGGGTTCGGCCCGTGGTACGGGGCTGGGTCCAATACTCTGCGAAGTTCTATCCGTCCGCGCTGCGCTGCGCCCTTCGCACACTGGATCACTTCCTCGTGCGCTGGGCTCGGCGCAAGTACAAACGACTCAGGGGGCATATCAAGCGGAGCTGGGGTTGGTTGAAGAGTATTCGCGCTCGCCAGCCAAATCTGTTTCCGCATTGGGTCCCCGTGGCAACGGTTGGACGATAGGAGCCGTATGAATCGAGAGGTTCACGTACGGTTCTCGGAGGGCCTGGGGTTGAAATACCCTTGGGCTACTCGACACCGCGATCCCCGAACTGCTCAAGGTGCTCGACATCGAGGGCTGCATCGTCACCATCGACGCGATGGGTACACAGACCAAGATCGCGCGCACCATTCGCGACCGAGGTGCGCACTACGTGCTGTGTGTGAAAGACAACCACCGCAACCTGCACGATTCGATTATCTTCGCCAACCTCGACCCACGCGGCCCGCTGACGCCGGCTTCGACCCACGAGAGCACCAGCACCGGGCACGGCAGGATCGAAGTGCGTCGCTGCCGCGTCTACGATGCCGTCGACCGACTTCACAACGCCGCCGCCTGGAACGACGTAGCCAGCTTCGCCGTGGTCGAACGCATCCGAACGGTGGGCGATCACACCAGCACCGAGCGCGTCTGCTACATCAGCAGCCTGCCCGCCGACGCCGAGCGGATCGCGCTGGCAGTCAGAAGTCACTGGGAGGTCGAGAGTGTGCCGCAGGCACACAGCAAGGAGGTTCAGCATGAACCGACGGGTTGTGTCGAAGCTGCATGGAAGATGAGGGTAGGTCCCTCGGAGTCGGCTTTCAGGAGCAGGCTTCAAACCACCCCAAGCTGCTGCGGTCAAGAGCCGTCGGTGGTGAGCGTTGGGGTCAAAGCGTCGGGGCCGTACCCCGAGTAGGTAAGGATCAGAGAGACGAACGAAAGTGAACCCTCGATGACGCGTCGTTATCCAGAGAATTGTCGTCAAAACCAGGGGCGTTTCCATCTCCTGGGACAAGCTTGCCGGACACCTGATTACTGGGC
>NZ_QKOE01000042.1 GCF_003226565.1 Parazoarcus communis SWub3 = DSM 12120
TCGTCATGGGAGCCCCAAAAGACGAGGAAACTACACAAAATCAGCGACTGTGAACAGGGGTTTTGTAAATGCATGACCGTAAACGTGATTTTGGATTCCGCTATGTCAGATAGGTGCGATAGCCCTGCATAGAGCCAGGACTCTTCGATTACAGCAAGCTGCTGGAGTGCTACTTCTTATTCACTCCAACACCTTTGACTACTGTATTTCTTCCAGCCCAATCGGACGAAGATCAGGGAACTGCTTGTAAATCGGCTCCAGAACTTCCAAATCCAATTCCGCAATTAACATTCCAAAAATCTGCTGCGTCCTCTTACGAAACTCTGGATCATCGGAGTTGTTAGTAACTAATAACACTTGATTAACTCGATCAAACATCTCGGACACCAACGTATTGATTTTTTCTGCATCAGAACGATTCATGCTCACCTCCTAATAATCACAACCCGCATCGTTCATACAGCGACGAATACAGGCCCTATATGGCCCTGTATTATCAGTTCGGCCAGGCATGTTGAGTTCGTACATGCAGAACGTGATGCAGTAGTTCTTACGCTTGCTGCATCTATCTGCATCATCCTTTTCATCTTTACACTGCTGAGCTGACTTCATCCAATCAGGAAATAATTTGGGCACACGAATAGGAGGAAGCAGGGGTGACGATGAAGAAGGGAACGATGGGTCCGAATCACCAGATTCCTGTGTGCATACGGTAGCAAACCCCACTGATCGACATACCCAACTTAATCCAGTTGGATCAACCCTGCTCAACGGATTCCCACCGACATACCCATATAGATTGACGCCCCCCTCCTCCTCAATAGGATCCCTCGAGAGCCAGCGCGCTGTCTGGGAATCGTACGCCCGATACCGTGTCAGCCACAACCCACTGGACACGTGATGATGCATCCCCGCGTAACCGAACTCGCGCGGATACAAACCCGACACGCTGATCAGCCGACCATAAGGATCATAGTCGTGCGCCCCCATCAACGCCCCATCCCCTGCACGCACAAGCCCCCGGACTGAACCCAGGTGATCACAGACGTACACCAGACGACTGCCCTGCAAACGCCAGTGCTCACCCTCTTGTCAGTCATGGACACCAGCCGGGCGAACTCGGTATCCCACGTGTAACCCACTGCCGGCGTCGGATGCACTGCACCGCTGTACGACAGCCCGATCAGGCGATCGTCGAGCGCATATGTATGCGTCCGGACCTGACCCAGAGCGTCCGTGCGCGTGCGCAGACGCCCTGCTCCGGCCTCATAGGCATAGCTCGTCCGACTTCCATCTGCCAGCTCCTTGGCCGTCAGCCGCCCCTGGATATCGTAATACCACCGGGTGGTCTGCCCCTTGCCATCGGTCAGCGCTTGCAGACGTCCGCCGCGGCTGTATCCATAACTCAGATACCGCCCGAGCGGGTCCTGCTGCTCGATGAGCCGGCGATTGGCATCGTATGTGTAGTGTGTGACCAGTTTGCAGGGGTGGCGGGGATGGCCCACCGCTGATGGCCGTGGTCGGCGGTTGAAGGAATTGGCGCAGTCAGTGGACGCGAGCGCTGCCGCTCAGGCGGCTGCATAAAGCCGCCGGGCCAGCGGCGCGTGCTCGGCGATCACGGCCTCAATTTGCGCCGCATCGGACGGGTCCAGCTCTTCGCGCAGGGTGCGCAATTTGCGCTGTTCGCCATGGATGACGCCAGGTGGTCGGCACGGGATTTGCAGCATCCCGAACTCCGGCGGCCTGCGCCGACCAGTGCGCAATCACCGCACCCAGCCTCGGTGCTGGGATTCGTCGCGCACCCCAGCAGCGGCGAAGAAACCGGCGGACGCTTCCGCTGCCGGATGAACGAAGGGCCGCAATCAGCAGCCCTTCTCACTTCAGCAACTACCCGCCAAAGGCGGATGGGGTGCTGCTTTATGGGTTATGCCAAGTCTATCCCAGAGGCTTCCGTCCCTTCAATTTCAGGGCGGCATTCGCCTCACCAAGGATATCCTCCCTGCTTCGCATGCCACTAGCCCCCCCCATGTAAGTCTTGTAGCCAGCGGGTAACGTGGAGCAATCGCTGATAGCGTTTTCAAAATCGCATAATTTGAGATATGCCTCAGCCCTAAAAAGCAACGCCCCTTGCGTGTAGTAGTCAAATCCGGCTTCGCTACCGATCTCTATTGCCTCGGTAAAGGAGGCAACGGCTTGCGCTGTAAGCCCTCGCTGCAACTGTAGTAGCCCAAGCCCATAGAAGTCCGCTGGCTCCTTTGAGTTATTGAAAACGACATGCTGGAGATCGCTAATCGCACCATCAATGTCGCCCATGTGCTCACGGACAAAGGCCCGCTTCCGATATCCCGCTATTTCGGTGGATTTCTCTTGAATCAGCCAGTCACAGAGTTCTAGCGCTTTCGGATAATCGGACTTGCAGGCGTAGCCGTACGCCTTCTTCAATACTCGATCAAGCTCTGCCTCTGACTTGGGACGGTCCTGGTTTTCAATTGTCATCGTACGAGATTTCCGCCACACCGCTCGCTAACCAATCCACGAGCACACTGTTCAACATCTGTAAATCCGCCAGTAACGCCCGTCACGCTACGCTTCTTCCTTCGACCAGCTTGCTGCTGTAGTTGTTCGTAGATGAGAGCCCTGCATGTTTCCCGGGCCTCTCTCCATTCACGATCACAATCAGTTTCTTCTGACGAACAAAGTTTCTTGATTGCCTTCGCGACCTGGTAGACCGACCGTACGAACGCATTGTTCGCCCCAGTGCCCTGCACAAACACATCGAACGGTGTCGGCGCGGGCGTGAATCCTCCTGATCCACTCGACCCGCCAAACGGGTCAGGTTCGAGCCCCAGCGGATCGACGAAGGTGACCGGGTTCCCCCCCACATAGGCGTATAGATTGACGCCCCCTCCTCCTCAATAGGATCCCTCGAGAGCCAGCGCGCTGTCTGGGAATCGTACGCCCGATACCGTGTCAGCCACAACCCACTGGACACGTGATGATGCATCCCCGCGTAACCGAACTCGCGCGGATACAAACCCGACACGCTGATCTGCCGACCATAAGGATCATCGTCGTACGCCCCCATCAACGCCCCATCCCCTGCACGCACAGAACATCGTGCGCGCAAGTGCAGCAGTCCGGTGGCGGTAGTCCTCAATCATGCCCTCTCCGATTTCCACGCCGAAGTTAATTCTCGCCTGGAGCACCAGATTTGCGTCGTCCAGGCCTTCGAGCACCAGGGAGACGTTGCCTAGGAAGAACAGTGCAGCCTACCCGGCAAGGGGGTCAGGGGAGTTCTGCGGTCGGCGCAGGCGGCGCTGGATCGCTTCCGCTTGGCGCACTATCGAAACATCCGGCGCCGGGCGGCTGCGCTCGATGTCGAGCAATTCCGCATAGTGCGCGACCAGCGACCCGAGCACGTCCAGGGCCACTTCGTAGCGGATGCCGGTGCGGGAGAACAGGCCGGCGGGGTACGTGGGTTGCATCATCGAGGGGGCTTCCTTTCCTGAATGAAGGGCCGCAAGCGCGGCCCTTCTCACATCAGCAGCTACCGCGCAAAGCGCGACGGTGGAGGCTCTTCAGTTTCGAGGCGCAAGACGCTTCACATAATCGTCAACGGTTTCCATCGACGCCAAGTCAATGGTCAAGCCTTGACGCTTTGCGCGCTCTTGCGCCACGACACCAAGGGCATCAAGCTCTTCGCTCGTAATCCAGTAGGCGCCAACGTCTTTGCCAAATCTGTCGGTGGGTCGCAGGCGTTCGGCAGGCACGCACAGAACGCGCGCAACCTCATGCCAAACATCCATCACCGCCACCTTGCTAAGTCCGCTGTCTGCATAAAAGTGCTGATATATCTCGTTATCACTGAGCGCTTCGCGCCGAACCAAAGCAGACAGAGATTGCCTCTTCTTTCTTGATCTGAATGCAAAGCCAACGGCAGCCAGTGCAATGGCGCCAATCGCAGCAATCCACACACTCATGGCAGCCCTCTCAGTGCGCACAATTATTGTTGGCACACGAGGTGGCGCAATAGGCCTCCATGCCAAAAAAATAGACGCCATATCCAATCCACACCGGCGAAGCCATGCGACCAAGCCCTCGCGCCGCACCGCCCAGAGTTCCTGCACCACCGCCACCCAAAGCGTGAGCCGCAACACTTGGAACAGTGGTCATGGGGCTTGCACCTCCTAACCCCCGTGGTAAACCCGCCCACGATTTCGGGAACGTTCCTCCTGCGGCAGTCAACCCGATCTTGGACCCATCATTGAGCGGGTCGTATGCGCGAATGCACTGCGCCATGCAGTCAAGGAAGGTCTGTTTGCAATCATCCCCGTCACATTGCTGACCTTGAGACCCACCACTACCTGCGCCGCCACTTGACCCATTGGGCGAGAGTCTCAGCGGATCCGTGTAGCTAATCGGGTTGCCACGAACATTGGCATATAGATTGACGCCCCCCTCCTCCTCAATAGGATCCCTCGAGAGCCAGCGCGCTGTCTGGGAATCGTACGCCCGATACCGTGTCAGCCACAACCCACTGGAGACGTGATGATGCATCCCCGCGTAACCGAACTCGCCCGGATACAAACCCGACACGCTGATCAGCCGACCATAAGGATCATAGTCGTACGCCCCTATCAACGCCCCATCCCCTGCACGCACAAGCCCCCGGACTGAACCCAGGTGATCACGGACGTACACCAGACGACTGCCCTGCAAACGCCAGTTCTCACCCTCTTCAAAGTAATGGCGAAGCTCCACATCACTGCCGTTACGCGCCTGACACAGGGTCTGCCCGCACCACGCGTAGCGCGTCTCGCCCACCGTCACGAGCCCCGCTCGCTCTTCGATCACGCTGCGCCGACCCAATCCGTCATACACAAAATGACTGCTTCGCCCAGGGCTGCTCTTGTGACTCACTCCGATGAGCCGGCTCTCCCCCGAGTTCGACAATTTTTTTCGTAAGTAACTGATTATGCGTAGATCACGCGTTCAGAATTGGCACTACAGCTTTTTGACGGCGGGTTCGGGAAGGTCGATGGCGTCGAAGAGGTCGCGTTGCTCCGTGGAAAGTGAGGTCAGTCCGGTGGCGGTC
>NZ_QKOE01000043.1 GCF_003226565.1 Parazoarcus communis SWub3 = DSM 12120
CGTCATGGGAGCCCCAAAAGACGAGGAAGCTACACAAAATCAGCGACTGTGAACAGGGGTTTTGTAAATGCATGACCGTAAACGTGATTTTGGATTCCGCTATGTCAGATAGGTGCGATAGCCCTGGCTTTGACTCCAGATCCTGACTTGGATACTGGGCACGAGATCCGTTCGCGCTCCCCGCTGGGTGAATCATCGGCAAAACGACCGCATCTCTCCAAAGAAACCGCCGGCCAACCAAATCAGGGACGCGGAGGTCTTGTGGCTTGCGCTTTCCGAACTCACGAAGGCAATAATCGGGCTCTTCTCTCTCCCGCATTGTCACGTACGCTTTCCAAGAAAGGCCACCGAGGCAGACAATCAATTTCGGCTTCAGTAGCTCAAGTTGTTTCGCCAGGAAGGGTGAGCAACTATTCACCTCAGAAATGCTTGGCACTCGGTCAGTACTGGCCCCCGGACGGCGCCCAGGAAAGCACTTTGTCACTGACGTTTGATAGACGATGCTGTCGAAGTCCCGTAAGCCACACGAACCAAATAGAGATTTAATAGATGCGCCTGCATCACCTTGAAAAGGCGCATTCCGTTCATATTCTGTCCTTCCTGGCGCTTGACCAATAAGGATAACTGGATAGCCAGCACCGCCGCCAAAGATTGGCCTTGGAACGACGCCGTATTCTGACAATTTCGAAGCGCATTTACGGCACGAGCGCATTTCGTCGGCCAAACAATTCAGCGGCATTCGGTCTCCTTCTTGAGTACTTCTAACGTCTGAATTCACCGGACTACGCGGCTTTTCGCGTAGGCCCTGTGGAATGATGGGTTAGCTAACATATGAATTTTCGCGGCCCGATTGAGCACGCAGGTGGAACCGGACGAGATGAATAGCCAACAAGAAGCATGGAAGGATAAGAGCAAGCCCCATAGCTGCAGCGCGAAGAATATCGGTGATTGCGAAATCGTTGACGGTGGAATCGGCCACTGGCCACAACATTAATCCCATGATGCCTGCCAAGGTGCCATATACCGGCACCCATCTCTTTACGGGTTTATCGATCACCCAATTTATGCTCATCATGACGTGGCATACCCATGCAAGAAGAATGAGCATACCGACCAGTGTGCCACCCAATGATCTGATGCCTGACATGCCTACCAGCATAAGAGATAGCAAGATACCGTAGGAGGAGAGCAGGTAGCAGACTGCAACAGCAGAAATACGTCGGACGGTTTTCATGTCAGCTAACGTGGAGTTCAGGGGCGCCCGCGCGAGGCGGCATGTTCGAAGAGCGCCCCGCTTTCGGGCGTCCGCTGCAACGTAATGTTAGCCTACAAATTGGCGATATTCAGCGCCTGAAGTTCGAAACGAGATCAATTTTTCCCTGCAGGTAAGGAAGAACCCCGAGGGAGTCCCTAAAGTCAAATGATTCCAGTAGTTGGATAATTCGCTCAGCGCGCTGCTTCTTGTCCGCAGCAGATGACGGCGAATTGACTATTTCTTTGTAAGGGGTGGCGAGTTCCTGCGATGTAAAACGCTCTGACCTGCATCCTACCAAGTAGGCTTCAATTGCTGCTCCATAGTTCGACTTCATGAACTCGGCGCCCTTTGGCGAAGACTCCACGTAAGCAAGTACATCTTTTGGTGAGCTTTGCCCAGTCACAAACGCGCTGTATCTTTCGGGAGCTTTCAACTTTAAGGTTATGAGGAAAGACAGCAGTAGTGGGTGGAGTTTGTAGTTTTCTGGTGTGGAACGAATCGCGAGACTTAGCATCGTGAAACAGCGCTCCTGTTCACGAAGAGAGAACCCTAGTGCGTCAAAGAGCTCAGAAAACGTTTCTTCGATCTGCCCTCTGTCATAGTGCGTTTCTCTGCCATTGCGCTTTCTGAAATACTCATCAAAGCCGAATCTTCCAAACTGGGCCTTACAGAACGCTCCTTTTGTAGGAGCAGGCAAGCTGTATTCGATGTCTATGAACCGCCGTAAGTAGCCGCCCGCATTCATTTCATGTCCGTACATCGAACGAACGGAGTGGGTCAGCTGCTCACGATCAAGAGCAAGTACAAATACGACGTTGTCCACTGAGAAAAAATGCTTAACCGCCTCCAAAACATTTATTGCGTAAGGGGGTCTGCAGCGGTCTAGTTCATCGACCAAAACAACTAAAGGCAATGACCGACTCGACTCGTCTGGTGGGGAGATGCTGGCGGCAAGTTCTCGTAACTGTGATTTAAATCCAGCAACAGAGTTTTTTGATTCTTCATACGCGTTGATTTGTTCTTCAGCCATTTTTTGGCTGTATTCGGCCAACGCCTCTTCGGTCAACTCATCTAGGTCTACTAAGCCAGCTGTCGCAATCTTTACGGCAGTTGGAACGGCCTTTTTTACAAGCCCGGCGCCGAGTTTTTTTACCTTTTGCAGTTTCTCTTGAATGCCTGGAAGCGTCTCGGCAGTCAACGAAAGCTCTGCGACCCCAAGGTCTAACTCCGCAATGAGCGATATAAATGCGTCATTGGTGAAATCATTCTCCCAAGCGTTAAAGTAAAGAGTCTTGAAATTGGCAGCCACGAGCATTTGTCGCCACATAGCCAGAAACGTAGACTTGCCTTCACCCCAAGGAGCATTAATGCATAAAACGAGCGGCTCTTCAGTAGATCGAATCAGTTCCGTCAGGGTTTCCGCGCTACTTTTCCGACCCAGGAGATCGTTACGAAAGGGATCTTCCTTAGGAATATCCAAAACCGGTGCTTTGAGCTTCATGGATGCTCCGCAATTTTAAGAAGGCTAACGTCTGAATTCACCGGACAGCGCGGCTTTTCGCGCAGGTCCGGTGGAATGATGGGTTGGGCGTCATTTTTTGGTTATGCTGACACGCGCGCCACAAAAATACTCACGTACCCATTTTTGGTTATGTTTCATTCCGTGGCCTTCAGTAGAGATGCGGGCGGCATCGATGCGGTATCTGGAAATAAGCAGTTGTTTTACCGCTTCCGCTCGTTTCTCGCTAAGTTTTTGAGCATACATGTCCGAATACCCTGTTTCCATATACCCAACGATTTTGATCCTCGCGTCAGAACCATCAATCTGTTCGATAAATTTCTCCTGAGCAAGCTCGATGTATTCCATGACGGAATAGACTTTTGCTTCACCCGGTACGAAGAAATAGCAACCGTTTTGGGCCAATGTAATTAGCTCATATCGCTGCTCATTATCCAAATTATCTGGTGCGGAAGGTTGCGATGTAGAAGTTGGTGAAGACGAAGATGTATGAACAGCTGTCGTCGGGACCGCCGGTTGAGAAACTGCCGACCGCGGCATAAGCTTTGTCAGCGTATAGGCGATAAACCCCAAGATCATTGCGACGAGCGCAAGGGTGAAGAGTCGCTCAATGATCAGTTTGATGACGTCAGCACTATGCGCCGTCGTCATCTGACGAACAAAATCTCTCGTCAGTATTTGCTTAAAGATGTAGAAGAGTATCGCGGCAAAAAGCCCTCCTAAGCCCAATGGCGTGGAGACGTTGGAAGCAATTTCGAAGAGCTTTTCCATTTATTTGGCTTTCATCGCTAAGGGAGAGTCCATGACGCCCAACGTAGAAGTCACCGGCGCTGCGCAGCTTTATCGCGCAGCGTCCATGTGGACTGCAGGGTTAGGCGCTTTCGATGCGTCTGGATCAATTGCAAGCAATGCTGCGGGATTCCAGAAGTAAAGCACTACAAATACTGCCAATGCGCCACCCGCTCGGAGCCAGTTTCCAAGCTGAACTTCGATAAATCCGGGAAACACCGCTACAGTTCCCGCTCCAGCCAGTGCTAAAACTGTTTTGAAAACTGAGTACTGAAAACTACTCGGCTGAGGCTGAGCGAAAGCGATGACAAGAAGCACGATTACGAAGAGAACACCAAAGATGAACGACAAAATGGTTTGGAGCCTCTTACTCATAAACTCTCTCGCTTCATTGTTAAACCCGTAAATCGGTAGGCCAAATTGTTCAAATGAGGACTTGATTGCATTGCTCTCAGTGGGGTTCAAGTACTTCTTCACCATCCGTTGCATGTTGGCAAATGCTGTGCTCCCGGGACGTATCTGATCGCTAGTGAGGCCATTCAGCCCCGCGAAACCCGCAGACAAAAGCTGGAAATGCGCCGGCATGGATTTCAAGATTTCTGCGCAGTCCTCTGCAAACCCTTGCGCCCATAAAACACTTTCATGAGCACCAAGAAGATCACTGTTGCCAACAAATTCTTCGGCAAAGTTAAAGTAGCTTGCTCCAGCTTGCTGGCAATTAAGAATTGCATTTAAGCTACTTTGTTGATCCTGCTTGTCGTGGGAAATGTACTGTTCAACAGCCTTCAAATACTCTGCTTTGAGATTCGCCAGTGTTGCTTTCGCGTTTACTACGTCTTGCTCATTTGTTCGATGCATTGCTTAGCCTTTTGCGTTAGCAACCTGAATAGCTAATGCGATTAACATTCTGAGGTCCGAATTATCGATACCCTCCAGTGTGATAAATTTCGTGTTTGGACAGACGCTAGCAACGATGCCACTGACATCGAATTTTTCGATTGTGCTGGATTTAACCAATAACTTCGCAATTTGTTGTAATTGCGAAGATGTGGGATTCCACGCGACAATTGAACACGCATCCTCAAGAGACCTCTTGAGTCTTGATAGTTGTTCCATCAGTTACCCCCCAGGGCAATCGCACCTTCATGTCATCACCCCGAGCAGTTCTGCGCGAAATTTGTCCGACGTAGCGGCCAGCATGCGCTTGGTCTTTATGCTGCCCTTGCGTGATGTGTTCAATCGGAGGAGGTTCA
>NZ_QKOE01000044.1 GCF_003226565.1 Parazoarcus communis SWub3 = DSM 12120
GGCTTCAAAGCCTCCCACCTATCCTACACAAGTCCCGTCAAAGTCCAATGCAAAGCTACAGTAAAGGTTCATGGGGTCTTTCCGTCTAGCCGCGGGTAGATTGCATCTTCACAAACATTTCAACTTCGCTGAGTCTCAGGAGGAGACAGTGTGGCCATCGTTACGCCATTCGTGCAGGTCGGAACTTACCCGACAAGGAATTTCGCTACCTTAGGACCGTTATAGTTACGGCCGCCGTTTACCGGGGCTTCGATCAAGAGCTTGCACCCCATCACTTAACCTTCCGGCACCGGGCAGGCGTCACACCCTATACGTCCACTTTCGTGTTTGCAGAGTGCTGTGTTTTTAATAAACAGTCGCAGCCACCGATTCTCTGCGGCCCCTTCGCCCTTCGGATGTACTCCTACAAGCTAATGGGGCATACCTTCTCCCGAAGTTACGGTATCAATTTGCCGAGTTCCTTCTCCTGAGTTCTCTCAAGCGCCTTGGTATTTTCAACCTGCCCACCTGTGTCGGTTTGCGGTACGGTCGATTCTAGACTGAAGCTTAGAGGCTTTTCCTGGAAGCAGGGTATCAACCACTTCAGACCACGAGGGTCCTCGTCATCACGCCTCAGCTCAGCCCCGCGGATTTGCCTACGGGGCACGCCTACACGCTTAAACCGGGACGTCCAACACCCGGCTGGCCTAACCTTCTCCGTCCCCCCATCGCATCTAGAACCGGTACGGGAATATTGACCCGTTTCCCATCGACTACGCATTTCTGCCTCGCCTTAGGGGCCGACTCACCCTGCGCCGATGAACGTTGCGCAGGAAACCTTGGGCTTTCGGCGAGGGTGCTTTTCACACCCTTTATCGCTACTCATGTCAGCATTCGCACTTCCGATACCTCCAGCATCCCTTACGAGACACCTTCGCAGGCTTACGGAACGCTCCCCTACCACGTGTCAAAGACACATCCGCAGCTTCGGTTCATGGCTTGAGCCCCGTTACATCTTCCGCGCAGGACGACTCGACTAGTGAGCTATTACGCTTTCTTTAAAGGGTGGCTGCTTCTAAGCCAACCTCCTAGCTGTCTATGCCTTCCCACTTCGTTTGCCACTTAGCCATGCATTTGGGACCTTAGCTGGCGGTCTGGGTTGTTTCCCTCTTGACACCGGACGTTAGCACCCGATGTCTGTCTGCCGTATATCACTTTGCGGTATTCGGAGTTTGCTATCGCGGGGTAGATCGCAGTGACCCCCCCAACGATTACAGTGCTCTACCCCCGCAAGTGTCCGTACGACGCACTACCTAAATAGTTTTCGGGGAGAACCAGCTATTTCCGGATTTGTTTAGCCTTTCACCCCTATCCACAGCTCATCCCCTAATTTTTCAACATTAGTGGGTTCGGACCTCCAGTGCGTGTTACCGCACCTTCATCCTGGCCATGGATAGATCATCCGGTTTCGGGTCTACGCCCAGCGACTATGTCGCCCTTATCAGACTCGCTTTCGCTACGCCTCCCCTATTCGGTTAAGCTCGCCACTGAACGTAAGTCGCTGACCCATTATACAAAAGGTACGCAGTCACCCCACGAAGGAGGCTCCCACTGTTTGTATGCATGCGGTTTCAGGATCTATTTCACTCCCCTCCCGGGGTTCTTTTCGCCTTTCCCTCACGGTACTAGTTCACTATCGGTCGATCACGAGTATTTAGCCTTGGAGGATGGTCCCCCCATCTTCAGACAGGATTTCTCGTGTCCCGCCCTACTTGTCGCACGCTCAGACCCGCCACCGACTTTTCGCATACGGGGCTATCACCCTTTATTGCCGGACTTTCCAGACCGTTCTGCTAAGTTGATGGTTTAGTCGTGCAGGCTCTTCCGTGTTCGCTCGCCACTACTTACGGAATCTCGGTTGATTTCTGTTCCTGCAGCTACTTAGATGTTTCAGTTCGCTGCGTTCGCCTCCACATCCCTATGGATTCAGGATGGGATGACCCTTGCGGGCCGGGTTTCCCCATTCGGATATCGGGGGATCAAAGCTCCATTGCCAGCTCCCCCCCGCTTTTCGCAGGCTTGCACGTCCTTCATCGCCTGTGATCGCCAAGGCATCCACCACATGCACTTAGTCGCTTGATCCTATAACCTTAGACCCTCGGTTACCCGAAGACCCGGTCACAGGTCGAACTCGTTTGTGCGGACCGCACGCGTCGCTGACACAACGCACGCAATCCATGCAATCACGCTACCCGTACAACACACCGTTGGAGTGTGCTGTACTATTCACTTCTTCCACTTTGTTAAAGAGCGAACCTTCGAGAAACTTGCGTCTTTCGAGCGGTCAGGCATAAACACCGCTTCCGATGCTTATCCCTGACGACTCACGCAAACAGGCTTGTCACCTGGACAACACCCAAACCAGGCACTGGTGGAGCTGGTCGGGATCGAACCGACGACCTACGGCTTGCAAAGCCGCCGCTCTCCCAGCTGAGCTACAGCCCCGGTCCTGTTTCGCTTACTCGTTCGAGCACGTCTGCTGTCTTCAAAAGACTGGTGGGTCTGGTTGGGTTCGAACCAACGACCCCCGCCTTATCAAGACGGTGCTCTAACCAGCTGAGCTACAGACCCTCGTGCTCGAGGCTCTTCGCTGAACAACCGATAAGGTGTGGATACTTGAACGCTGCGCCCTGTTCTCTTGAAAGGAGGTGATCCAGCCGCACCTTCCGATACGGCTACCTTGTTACGACTTCACCCCAGTCATGAATCTCACCGTGGTAAGCGCCCTCCCGAAGGTTAAGCTACCTACTTCTGGTGAAACCCACTCCCATGGTGTGACGGGCGGTGTGTACAAGACCCGGGAACGTATTCACCGCAGCATGCTGATCTGCGATTACTAGCGATTCCGACTTCACGTAGTCGAGTTGCAGACTACGATCCGGACTACGATCGGCTTTAAGGGATTAGCTCCACCTCGCGGCTTGGCAACCCTCTGTACCGACCATTGTATGACGTGTGAAGCCCTACCCATAAGGGCCATGAGGACTTGACGTCATCCCCACCTTCCTCCGGTTTGTCACCGGCAGTCTCATTAGAGTGCCCAACCAAATGATGGCAACTAATGACAAGGGTTGCGCTCGTTGCGGGACTTAACCCAACATCTCACGACACGAGCTGACGACAGCCATGCAGCACCTGTGTTCCAGCTCCCGAAGGCACCCCTCAATCTCTCGAGGGTTCTGGACATGTCAAGGGTAGGTAAGGTTTTTCGCGTTGCATCGAATTAATCCACATCATCCACCGCTTGTGCGGGTCCCCGTCAATTCCTTTGAGTTTTAACCTTGCGGCCGTACTCCCCAGGCGGTCAACTTCACGCGTTAGCTGCGTTACTCACAGAGTTACCTCTACGAACAACTAGTTGACATCGTTTAGGGCGTGGACTACCAGGGTATCTAATCCTGTTTGCTCCCCACGCTTTCGTGCATGAGCGTCAGTACAGGCCCAGGGGGCTGCCTTCGCCATCGGTGTTCCTCCTGATATCTACGCATTTCACTGCTACACCAGGAATTCCACCCCCCTCTGCCGTACTCTAGCCGTGCAGTCACAAGCGCAGTTCCCAGGTTAAGCCCGGGGATTTCACACCTGTCTTACACAACCGCCTGCGCACGCTTTACGCCCAGTAATTCCGATTAACGCTCGCACCCTACGTATTACCGCGGCTGCTGGCACGTAGTTAGCCGGTGCTTCTTGTCAAGGTACCGTCATCCGCGCAGGATATTAGCCCACACGTTTTCTTCCCTTGCGAAAGAGCTTTACAACCCGAAGGCCTTCTTCACTCACGCGGCATGGCTGGATCAGGCTTGCGCCCATTGTCCAAAATTCCCCACTGCTGCCTCCCGTAGGAGTCTGGGCCGTGTCTCAGTCCCAGTGTGGCGGATCATCCTCTCAGACCCGCTACAGATCGTCGCCTTGGTGAGCCTTTACCTCACCAACTAGCTAATCTGACATCGGCCGCTCCAATCACGTGAGGTCCGAAGATCCCCCACTTTCCCCCTCAGGGCGTATGCGGTATTAGCTACGCTTTCGCGTAGTTATCCCCCATGACTGGGCACGTTCCGATGCATTACTCACCCGTTCGCCACTCGCCGGCAGGCCGAAGCCCCCGCTGCCGTTCGACTTGCATGTGTAAAGCATGCCGCCAGCGTTCAATCTGAGCCAGGATCAAACTCTTAAGTTCAATCCATACAAAGTACTCAAAGTCACTTACTGACATGAGCACCAAATCATTGTGAAACTCTCAGTCGCCGAAGCAACCTGGACACAACGATCAAGCACCCACACTTATCGATTGTTCAATTTTTTAAAGAGCGCTGCATTCGCTGCAGCAGAGAAACGAGATTATGTAGAACTTATTTCATCTCGTCAAGTACTGCAGTGAATTATTTTTAAACCACTCAAAAACAATTCAACGCCGCACTTTCCACCACAACCGCAAAACCGTCACAAACCACCGAGAACACCCGGCAACTCCTGACATCCTGCCGCTTCCTGCATCGCTGCGTTGCACTGCAGCGGTGAAGAGGTGC
>NZ_QKOE01000045.1 GCF_003226565.1 Parazoarcus communis SWub3 = DSM 12120
TGGTCGCCACGACATTCGGCCACCATGCGCACGGCGCGCTCACGAACTTCGGGGGAGAACTTCACTGACTTCTTCATGGCTCTATCTTCTCAAGAACTAGAGCCTCCACCAAACCCGGGGCGATTCAGTACGTTTCTGGCATGGCCCATGTTGTTGTTGAGCCAAGTCGCCAATTCTCCTATCAGGTCAAGACGCTGACGAACTCCCGCAACGCATTCGGTGGCACTGTTGGCGTCTATTGGCCTGACAGTGATGCACGTAAGTCATACTTTGTCGAGCACGACAGGCCAAACCAACGCGCCATCCAGATCGAAATTGCCAAAGACATTCGACTCGCGCTAGCCAACCGCCGTCTACGCTCAACCTGCACATGGGGTCACTTACGGGAGACAATCTCTCGTAAGCGATACGAGTTACTCAAGTCGGAAGGCTCAACGGAACTTCAAGCGTACATCGATGCATTCGATGCTGAACAAGCTGCAAAGGATGTAAAGCTAATTGAAGCTGAGCAGGAAATATCTCGCTTACACGCGGAGATACGGCGACTTTCCGCGGCAGAAGAAGCCTCCATCGCGGGCCTAATTGCACCGGGCAATGAGCAAGACTTCTTCGCCCACGAAATCCGAGACATCGTAATTTCGGCCCTTGAGGATTCCCTACGTGTGGCACGCGACAACGGCCGCCGCCACCACGTACTCCGTGACTTACTCGCCGCCAACCAGCCATCTGATAACGCCGCAAAGCTTGGAGATGAGATCAAGTCATTGTTTCGGACTTATCGAGACATGGACGCCCCTACCCGTAATGCGCTCTTGAAACTCGGCTTCGATATCTCCGAAGATGGAAAGCATTACAAGTTAGTCTTTCAAGGTGACGGGAGATATACATTTACCCTCCCCAAAACCAGCAGTGACCACCGAGCCGGGAAGAACATTGCTAGCGACATCAACAACGTTCTCATCTAGGGAAGCTCTGATCAATTCAGAGCTGCTATAATGCTTAAGTCATAAAACGTGCTACCAC
The DNA here is from genome assembly GCF_003226565.1 of Parazoarcus communis SWub3 = DSM 12120. Taxonomy (GTDB): domain Bacteria; phylum Pseudomonadota; class Gammaproteobacteria; order Burkholderiales; family Rhodocyclaceae; genus Parazoarcus; species Parazoarcus communis. Next base: position 1,024 of record NZ_QKOE01000045.1, read on the forward strand.
CATGAAACAAACGACCTTCGCCTCGCAGGCCTTCGACCGGAAGAAGAAACGGACTCGCCGGGAACACTTCCTGTCCGAGATGGAGACAGTCGTGCCGTGGGCAGAACTGCTTGCGGTGATCGAACCGCACTACCCGAAGTCGGGTTGCCGTGGCCGTCCGCCGATGCCGCTGGCGACGATGCTGCGGATCTACTTCATGCAGCAGTGGTACGCGCTGTCGGATCCGGCGATGGAGGATGCGTTGTACGAGATCGAGTCGATGCGTCGCTTTGCGGGGCTCGAACTGGCCGATGACGCCATGCCCGACGAGACGACGATCCTGAAGTTCCGCCATCTGCTCGAGAAGCATGGGCTGACCGGGCAGATGATGAACATCATCAACGACACGCTCGAACAGCGCGGTTTGCTGCTCAAGGGCGGCACCATGGTCGACGCGACCATCATCCACGCCCCGCCCTCGACGAAGAACCAGGACAAGAAGCGCGATCCCGAGATGCATCAGACGAAGAAGGGCAAGCAGTGGTACTTCGGCATGAAGGTCCATGTTGGCACTGACGTCAATTCCGGGCTGGTGCATACGGTGTCGGTCACGCCAGCCAACGAATCGGATATCAGCCAGTTGCCCCATCTGCTGCGTGAGGAGGACCGCGCGGTGTTCGGCGACAAGGGCTATGTCAGCAACGCGTTCAAGCGGGCGGCCCGCAAGGCCGGTGTGTTTTGGGGCGTGTCGCTCAAGGCGAGTAAGCAGCATCCGCTGACTGAGGCAAATAAGCGCTTCAACCACAAGATGTCTTCGATCCGCGCGCGGGTCGAGCATGTGTTTCGTGTCATCAAGCGCCAGTTCGGTTACACGAAGGTGCGCTACAAGGGGATCGCGAAGAACGCCGCGCAGGTGTTCTCGTTGATCGGGCTGACCAATCTTTACCTGGCGAGGCGAGCCTTGATGAATTGATGGGCGAAATCCGCCCGCTGCACCTGGAAATGGGTGCTCGGGGCCATGAAGGCCTCAAAGGACAGTGGAAGAAGCAGGAAAATCGATCATCGGAGTCGGTGCGAAATGGCTGGCTTGGGTGTGATTGCTCAGAAAGTCAATTGATCAGGGATTCACTCACGTTGCGATGGAAAAACTTTAACAGCGGAAGGCAAACGAATGACTGACTCCCGCTGACTCGGACTGGGAAATGATGAATAAGAAATCGTCGGTTATCGCCGACAGCAACCGTTTTCCCGAAAATCTTTTTTTTCTACACCGTCGTTAGGCTTCCCATGACGCTGCCGTCGATCTTAGCTGACCTAGTGGAATGGATTGAGGCACACGGCACAACCGTGGACCTCTTGAAATGGGCAGTTGTAGGCATAGTTGCTTGGGCCCTTGGAGTATTTCGCTTCTTGAAAGCGAAGCTGAAGAGGCCGAAGTTAGAAATTGAGGCACTCACCAGTCGGTGCATTTGGCAAGAACTAGGGGTTGTAGACGAAACTGACCACAACGCACGGGTCATCTTCCTCATTGAGGCAGGGATCAATAATCCAACAACAGATCCGATGGTCGTCCGCGACTTCACCCTTAAGGTCAGGCGGTTGAAACGCTGGCTGGTACGGAACCACGTACTAAATGCAGTGACCCTGCCGTCTCGTGTTCGGCACAACATTGGAGATATCACAAGGCTGCTAAAAAACTGGTTCTCCAATTTCGCTGAAGGGCCAGACACACTAACTCTTGGCGCACGGATCGAACCTCGAGACTGTCAGTCAGGGTTCTTGTTATTCGTTTCAGTTTCCTGGGGATACATGCGCCCCCATATAAAGAACGGCGCAGTACCTGTGAAACTTTACGCGCGACTAACTACAGGGGAAACCTTGGTTGCGAGATCAAACATTGTATTAATGGATGACCACGCGGCCTTCGAGGCAATGGTTCCGGGAGTGCTTGCCCATGTTGAGAACAGAAGTACTTGGAACATCATTCGGGCACAAGCCTAAGAAGTGTTTTCAAGAGATCGAAAAATGCTGCGCACTCTTCCGCCCGCTGAAACGAGACGTTGGGCACAATGATTCGAGGGCATCAGGTGAGCGGAACATGTTGGATCTGCGGTGCGAACGCTGATAGCAGCGAGCACCGTTTCAAGAAAACAGATTTAGTTCGTGCCCACGGCCGCGGCCCCTATGTTGGGCCATCTGCATTGGCCCACGTTCGCGACGGAATAGAGAGCTTAGTACAGGGACCTGGCTCACAAACCCTGAAATATCTCCCTAGCCTTTGTAAGCACTGCAACAATACTTACACCCAACCGTTCGATCGTGCGTACGACGCGTTGATCAGCTGGGTAATGGCGAACGAGGATTTAGTCCTCCGCCGTCGCTTCATTGATTTTGAAGAAGTGTACGGTGCTGGGTGGGAGGACTCACAGCGCAACCTATACAAGTACTTCGCCAAATCCTTCGGCTGCCGCCTAGTTGATGCGTGCACCGCAGTACCACCAGACATAGTTGAACTCTTGGGACAAACCTCTTTCCGCACTAGCCTTCGCCTAACCATCGCTGTCAACGAAGACCTCCTTCTTATGCCAAAAAGCGACCGCAACGGCTTTATTGGCAAAGGAGAGTTGTTCGCGTGGGCGCCACGCTCTGCACCCAGCAGTCCTGACTCCTTCATATGGGATGAACACATCTCCTGGTTAAGGACCTGCTACTGGTACAACCATGCACCAGACGGCGCATACGGATCGACTTGGATTGCAGACTGCAAAGTCATCTATCTCGGTAGCTTCGCGCCGCTGGACGAGCATACGCGAAACGAATTCATCGAGAAGGTGAAGGCGCGGGAAGAATCATAAGCGTACCACCGGCGAGCCCATCAAATGTTTGCAGCGGATCGTCAAGATGCTACGTATTTCACCGTCCGCTGACGCTCCACATGGACCGGCAGCATCCCGAAGAACTCAATGGCTGCACTGGGTCACAGCCCTCTCCAGCCAACAAACCTCCCCCAACTGAACCCCAGCCCCCACAACCAGTCCACGCACCGGACGCCCCAACAGGCCTCCACACCGGGGTTCGACACTTCCCCCCGATTTTCATCCCTTTTCGGAAAGTGCCTCCAGCACCGGCGCGGGTTTCAAGGCCATGATCGAAAAAGCTCTGTGGTGGCACGTTTGTAACAGTATTGTCCAGA
>NZ_QKOE01000046.1 GCF_003226565.1 Parazoarcus communis SWub3 = DSM 12120
CTGCCCTCCGCAACCTACACGGCGTACAGGATCTACCTCGATGTGCTTCGTTTCCAACGATGGCCTCCTTGCGAACGAGGGGGTTCATTCCTCGTGTCGCCAGGGGGTCAATTTACGGTGTCGCCTGGCATCTTCCTCACATTGCCCCAATACGCGGCCTAGCCAAGGAGCCTCCACCAATGTACGAACCATTTCAGACGGGCAGCACTCCCAGAGTGCAGCATCAATCTGAGCTTGGAGCATTTTTCGCAAGGTCATCACAGACATCTCATGGCAGTGCCAGGATGCAGCAGCAGGGCCGTACGGAAGCCATATCCGGGGCGACTCCATTGATGCAAGCAGCGCTTCGTGGGAAATTCGCCATCACGACTCATCACCACCTCCTTCGGTCGGCAATGCCTCCGTTGCATTACACACACGGTCTCTAGCAAAGCAACTCGTACAATGCGAAAGGTCGCTTGCCGCGACTCTCGCGTTTCTGCGGACTGGCATCTCCCGGAGCTGCAAATAGTTCCCAAAAGGCTTGAGAAGATCCATCCGCATACAGCTGCACTCCTTAGCACTCCCCAGCTCGAAAAGTGCTCAAGCGGCAGCAGCTCCCTTAAGGCAACTCAATTTATTTAATATCTGTTTGTCGTAACTGTATAGCATTACTTGAACACAATGCAAGGTCTACTGCTTCAGAAACAACGCTCTTTATTCTGACTAGTGACACCGCAAGCTTTTCTAGAACCTAGCCCCCCGCGCCACGGTTAGGTAGCAGCCCGCTGGCTCACGATCTCCTGCACGGGGTTGCGGGTGTACGTGAGGGTCTGGTCCTGCGCGGTGCCGGCGAGGTTGTGGCTGAGGCTGGCGAGCGCGCCCTGGGGGCTGTAGCCGTAACTGGTGGTGGTGCCGTTGCCCAGCGTGACCGTGGTGCGACGGGAGAGGTCGTCGTAGGCGTAGTCGGTGACCGCGACCGGGGCGGCGGCTGTCGGGCAGGTGGTGGCCGCGGCCGTTACCGCCGGGCCCCAGGCCTTCAGAAGCTTGCCGGTGGCGCTGTAGCTGCGGCAGCTGACCAGCCATTGTGTGCCCAGCTGGGCCGCCGTGCGGATGAGCCGGCCGTCGTTGTCATAGCCAAAGCGCGTCTGCTTGCCCAGCGCGTCGGTCGTCTGCGTGATGCGGCGCTGCGCATTGAAGGCGTACGCGGTGGTGTCGGTGACGTCCGTGCGCGGGCCGTTGACCTGGGTGAGGTTGCCCACCCCGTCGTAGGTGAAGGCGGTGGTGAGGTTGAGCTTGCCCGTGCCCGCGTCAGCCACGACCGTTTGCGGGACGTACTTGTTGGCCGTGTTGTAGGTGGTGGTGGTGACCACCGTGCTGGTGGCGGTGCAGTCAGGCGCACCACGGTCAGGTCATTTCCCCAAACCGTGGTGCGTCCCCTATTTCCTGCGCAAACCGTGGTGCGTCCCCTATTTCCTGCGCAAGGCCGCTTATTTCTGGCCTGTCATGGCGAGCTCGACGAAGTCTGCTTCCCGTTCTTCGAGAGTCGCCGCATCGAACATGTCGAGCAGGCGTTGGGCCTGACGCCAGTCGAGCGCGGCGTCCTGCTCAGCGACGGCTATACCGCCTATGAGCACTACACGAAGAAGACCGGGCTGACCCACGCGCAATGCTGGGCTCACACGCGGCGCCACCTGTTCGAGGCGAAGGATGTCGAGCCGGACATCGCGGCGCAGGGCCTGAACTTCATCGGTGGCCTCTACGCGGTCGAAGCGCACATCCGCGAGCACAAGCTCAGCGCCGCGAAGAAACTCGACTATCGATTGATGCATGCCAAGCCGATCGCCGAACGGTTCCTCGCCTGGGTGAGCCAGCAGTTCGAGGCGCAGGGGCTGTTGCCGAGCAATCCTATGACGAAGGCCTTGGCCTACGTGCGCGAACGGCGATTCGGACTCGAGGTCTACCTCACCGACCCGGACGTCCCGATCGACACAAATCATCTGGAACGTGCGCTACGGGCTATTCCCATGGGGCGCCGCAACTGGCTGTTCTGCTGGACTGAGCTCGGTGCCCGGCAGGTCGGGATCATGCAGAGCCTGATCGTCACCTGCCGACTCCACCAGATCGATCCCTACGACTATCTGGTCGATGTGTTGCAACGAGTCAGTCAGCATCCAGCCAGCCGTGTCCACGAACTCACGCCGCGACTGTGGAAGCAACTCTTCGCTGATAACCCGCTGCGCTCGCCTTTGCACAACCTCCGGACGTAGGCAAGAACGCTGATCAGTTACCGGTTACGGTTATCCAACGTAAACAACTGGCCCTCGTGTTGAACCAATCGAATGGGAGGGAACTTCGCAGCGGCTTCAGCACCTCCAGCCCTCAACGCCGCCGCAGCCTCGTTGAGGCTGGTTCCGTTTCGAAATGCGCCTTTGACGCTATCTTGGGTAAATCGGACGGCAGCCGTATCTATCGTCGCTACGCCCTTTGCGGCATCTCAACTATGACTTCTGACGCAAGCTCCCCTCTAGGGCCGTCAAGTCACGCTGCTCTCCTTTCACATACTCCAGACTAAAGTTATCAATGGATGACGGCCAAGGCTCGTCGTAACTATAGCCTTCGAGCATATCGAGAACTCCGTTCTTAACGTAAAGCAGGAACCCAGCCCCGCTCGGCAGCTCTGGGATCTTTCCAACTACGTCGCCAAACTTGACGTCAAGCCCTACTGTTCGGCGAACATCTGCGGGCACAGACAGGGTCGTATAGAAACCAAATCCCGTAAACTCACGCTTTGCCACTGTACACCGTGCAAGTTGCTGTCGTAGCTGAATGAGTAAAGGAAAATCGCCGTCGAGAAGCTTCTCGAGTACAGCTTGCTCGAATATTGGTAGTTTGTTATTCATGGCACGAACGCCGTCCCAATCTTTACAACTCCATCAACAACATTCCCTCGAACAGTAATGGTTTCAGTGCCAACTTTTACGGTCATTTCAAAAACCCCCTTCAGCCCCTGAGAACCAACGGCGGTTTCCGTCGCCTGCTGGATAGCATTGAAAGCCTTCTCTTCTGAGCCAAACTGCTTTGCCACCCCGCTAAGATTATGTCTTTCTTGGCCAAAAATGTGCTTCAACTTGTTCGGATCTACGCCCTTTGCTGCAAGACTCTCAACCGCCGGCAACGCCGCCCGCGTTGAAGCCATGTACGCCTGGCTACCGCCCAGTGTCAGCGCGAACAATGCAACCTCGCCTGCGTATGTTACGCCATTGACCGCCGCTGCACCGTAGTTGCCCATGCCGAAGTTGCTCAACATGTTGTTCCAGGCCGTCTGCCCCGGAACCAGCATCTGGGCGGCTGTGCTTCCGCCAACGGCGGCACCCAACCGATCCGCTTCTGCTTTGATCAACCCCGTCGGATCACTGAAGTTGACCGGGTTGTTCCCCACATACGCATACAGGTTCAGGTCATCGGCCGTGCCGATCGGGTCCGTCTGCAGGAAGCGCCCCAGCGCCGGCGAGTAGAACCGTGCCTTGTAGTAGTACAGGTTCAGCTCGCCCAGGTACTGCTGCCCCGTGTACCGGAACCGCGCACCGGTGGTGACGTTGGGCTCCCCGTACGGGCCGTAGCTGTAGATCG
>NZ_QKOE01000047.1 GCF_003226565.1 Parazoarcus communis SWub3 = DSM 12120
GGTCACCATCAACGTGCCGGGAATGCGGTCAGCCAGCTATTACTTGATTACCACCCTAACGGATTCGACACGCTATAGCGCCGCTGAACTGGCTGATCTCTACCGCCAGCGTTGGGATGTGGAACTGTTCTTCCGCGACATCAAGACGACCATAGGGATGGATGTACTGCGGTGCCGAACCCCAGACTTGGTGAGGAAGGAAATTCTGATGCACTTCATCGCCTACAACGTCGTACGCCGGCTGATCGTCGACGCAGCGGCCAGCGTCGAATGCGCACCGCGCCGAATCAGTTTCAAAGCCAGCATCCAAGCCTTGCGCCAGTGGGAGCCGCAACTCCATCAACGTGCTACCGACGCCAGCGAACGGCGGCGTTTGCTCGGCTCACTCCGCGCGGCTATTGGCGCTCGTCAGGTCACCGCCCGACCCGGGCGACGGGAGCCTCGATGTTTGAAACGACGCCCCAAACCTTTCGCACTCTTGACCGCCCATCGTCACCAAATGGTCGAGACTCCACACCGCAGTCGTTATCGCGCTAAACAGCCTTAACTTAGTGCCATTCGGGACAGACCACGGTTTTACACCTCCCGCGAGGTCCTGCTTAAAACAATTCACCGGATTCCAACTCGATCGACTGGCGCGGTCGCCCGGAACGTCCTGGCGTTGCACGCCTGCCTAGCGCTTCCGACACCTGTGACGCAAACCGCTGGTTACCCAGTGCGTAATTCCCATTGGTCGCACGGCGAATCTGATCCACCATTCCCGGATCCAACTCATGGCGGAACAACTCGCGATAAGCCGCTTGGCGCGTTGGGGCGCTATCACCGAGCGCAGCGTAGAGCGGATGCGGTCGCCACAGGCTGTCAGCTTCGCCCTGCGCGTTGGCACGATAGCTTGACCAGCGATATTCGGCCGGATGCGCCACCATGCCGGCGCGCACAGGATTCAGCTCGATGTAGCGCTGGCAGGCGAGCATATAGTCCTCCTCCTGTACCAGGCAGGAGCGAAAGCGCCCCTCCCACAACGTTCCGCTACGACGGTACAAGCGATTCACGTATTGCACATATCGCTGCCCCAGCAACTTCATCAACGCGCCCCCCGCATCGGCACGCTCGGAAGAGAGCAGTAGATGCACGTGGTTGGTCATCAGCACATAGGCGTGCACCCGGCAGTGCGTCTTATCGGCATATTCTGCCAGCCAGTCGAGGTAACGGCGATAGTCCTCATCGGCGAAGAAGCAGGGCTGTCGATTGTTGCCGCGCTGGATGAGGTGAACCGGAACATTCGGTAAGGCGATACGAGCGCGTCGCGGCATGAGGGACTCCGGTGGTCGGGGTGCCGGCGTAGTTTGCCAGAGCCCGGAAATCGTGGTCTGTCCCCTATTATTCGCTGCGCGGCTTTATTGCGCAGCGTCCAGCGACCGAAGGGAGCGAGGTTGAGCGCCATGTTATGTTTCCTGCATGTAAAAGACGCTGTATTCCCAGTATTTCTTGGGTGGCTTGTCAGCGGATAGCCACCCCATGCGCTTGAGATACCTTGCGACGAACCAGTTCAGCGAGCCGTGCCCAACGAACAATACAGTGCCGTGAGTTGAAGCCAAATTGGCGAGTTGCTCGGCGCAGCTACGTGCTCTTGCTTTGGCCGATTTGAATGACTCTGTATTGGCTGAATATCCGATCGCCCAGGCAAGCCGAAAAAATACCAACCACGCTTGCAACGAGAGGGTTGGAAAACGCCATTCCACGTGAGGCATATCCATTTCTCGGAACACGTGGGAATAGGCTCCTATACACTCAACCCCGAGAGCATTTGCAGATTCCAAAGAGCGCGGAAGGTTGCTGCACACAGTAAAAGCACATTGGCTGGCTTGCGCAACAGCCTCTTGCGTGGGCGGGAACTCGGTATCGATGCCGGACGCGTTGTATTGTTCAACCCAAACGCCAAACTCTGCCGCATTCAATCGGCGGCGCGTGTCGATCTTGGGTTTGCCATGTCGCATCAGGACGATTTGCAACGGTGGTCTCCTGAAACATAACGTGGAGATCAGCGGACTGCCGCGCGAAGGCGGTAGTGGAAAACCTGCGCCGCTGTTCGGCAGGTCCGCTGCATCGGAGGGTTATGCATCTGCTCTCGTAAAGCCAACCCATGCATCGATTGGGACAGTTTGCGCCACCCCCGAGCCAAGCAAGGCGGCGACACGATGATTCCCATCAAGAACTTTGAAACCGACGCCGGTCAATGCAAGTACGACGGGTGCGCAGAAATCGCCTGTGCGCAGCACCCGCGAACGGTGATAAGCGAAGCTCTTCCTGGAAGGTTCGGAGTCCCTACCGACAAGTGCCCATATATCCTCAGTCAGATTGCGGACGACAAGCTTGATGTCGTCTTTCGATACTGGATGAAGCAAACGTTCATCGAGAAGAAACTTCTTCCGACACCAGCGGAGCTGCGCGAACTGTTGCAGCGTAAAGGGGTACAAGATGCGGTGCCAGTCAGTACCGTGGAGGCTGTCTTGGACGGTTTCGAATGGCCAGCCTATGTCTTGGATGAGCGGAGCAAGAAAGCCCTCTCCGACTTCGGCCGGCAACTCGCTGAGCATGGAGCTGGCGCGGAGCAGATCAGGTTTGCGCGGTGGCATGGTGAGATGCATAACGCAAAAGTAAGGGGCTGCGCGCATTTGCGCAGTTCCGCTTGACTGACGGGTTATGTTGCTGACGTCGCATACTCGGCACGTCGTTGCTTAAGATCAGAAAGCTCCTGTATGGATTGCTCCAGATGCTCTTGCAGTTTTTCTGGGAATTCAGTTGGGAATGGTTCGTTAACGTCAATTGGATTTAGCTTGAGACCCGCCTCTCGCAGTGAGCGGAAAACGGCAACGTGGCGAATGTACTGAATCATCGGGCCAACAAGAGAGCTTTCTGTAGCAACCAGATGGAAATTTTGCTCGATAACTTCTACTGCTCGATTATGGTTTGGAAGCAGCACACTCAACTCGACTATAGCCCCCGACTTTGTAGGTAATTGCGTTCCGTCTTCATAAAGGCCTGGGACACGCTGCCAAATTGCATCATCCTTACGCATACAAAGCGTCAGCGGCCAAAGAAAGCTCTCAAGCCTTCGTTCCAAGAAGGCAATGCGAGCATCAATGGAACGAAGAGCAGAGTCCCGCTTTAGATCGCGGCTCTCTTGCTCTGCTGCATCAATCCTTGACTGTGCTCTATCTAGAGCCTTTTGGCTTTGCGAGTAGGCGAACCAAACCAAGGCAGCTATTCCCGCAATAATGCCTTTGTCGACAACAAGAAGAATGAGTTCTTCGTTAAAAGTCATGCTGGACTCCTTGAGCTAGCAACATAACGGCTTGCGTAACCGACGGCCGAAAGTGGCAGAGCAAAGCGGCGCCACTTTCGGCCGTCCGAGTTCACGCAATTGTTAGAAGTATGTTTCACAATTGCTGAAGCTCTTCTCGGAGCAGCCGCTTTGACTCCAGGGCAATCGCACCTTCATGTCATCACCCCGAGCAGTTCTGCGCGAAATTTGTCCGACGTAGCGGCCAGCATGCGCTTGGTCTTTATGCTGCCCTTGCGTGATGTGTTCAATCGGAGGAGGTT
>NZ_QKOE01000048.1 GCF_003226565.1 Parazoarcus communis SWub3 = DSM 12120
TGGTGCCGGTATGCCGACGGTGGGTTGGTGCATTGCCGGACCGAACAAGAAGCGCAAGCCCTTCGGGCGGCGCTCGATGCGAGGTTCGCGCAGTGTGCGCTCACGATGCATCCGGACAAGACCAAGGTCATCTACTGCAAAGACGGCTCTCGCAAGGGGACGTATCCAAACGCGCAGTTCGATTTCCTCGGATACACCTTTCGCGCGCGGACGGTGAAGAACAGCAAGAAGAACAGCCTGTTCGTCAGTTTCACTCCCGCGGTCAGTAGCAAGGCTGTCACGGCGATGCGGCAGAAGACACGCAAGCTGAACTATCGGAATCGAAGGGACCTGAGCCTCGCGGACATTGCCCGCCTGCACAACCCGATCCTTCGCGGTTGGCTGGAGTATTACGGCAAGTTCTGTCGCTCGGCGATGTACCCCGTCCTGCGCTATTTCAACATAACGCTGCGAGCGTGGGCGATGAAGAAGTACAGACGGCTGAAGGGCCACAAGATACGGGCGGCTCGATTTCTCGAAGGGCTTGCCGAAAAGCAGTCGTATCTCTTCGTACACTGGCAACGAGGGATGGTCGGTGCGTTCGCTTGATGGGAGCGGTGTGAATCGAGAGGTTCACGCACCGTTCTGTGAGAGGCTGGGGGTGCGATTCCCCCGGCCTACTTGCCCCCTGTTCCACGTGCTCAAGAACGGCTGCCGCGTCGAGGCGCTGCAGTTGGGGGAGGTGAAGAAGCTGGAGCTGGCCCTGGTCATCTACCTGGTTGTGGCCTGGCGGCAGGCGCACCTGGTGCGATTGGCCCGCGTTCATCCTGACTTGCCCGCCAGCACCGTGTTTGACCAGATTGAGTGGCAGGCCGCCTGGCTGCTGGCCGAGAAGGACCCGCCCAAGAAGACGCCCACCGTGCGTGAAGTCATCCGCCGCATCGCCATGCTCGGCGGCTTCCTTGCCCGCAAAGGCGACGGGGAGCCGGGCGTCAAGACGCTGTGGCAGGGCTTCGCCAGGCTCAGTAGCTTCGTCAGGGGGCTTGAGAAAATCCGTCAGAGTTATGCGTTATAAGTTGTGTGGAATGCGATGCCCTCAAACATCACCTTCAGTGATCGTTTCGCTGATGAAAGGCATCAGCAGGAGTGGTCATGCTCAAAAGCGCGACTTCAAGCTGATTCTGCCACGCACCGAATACCACTGCGCACGCTGCGGCGGACACCACGGCTATGTGTTCAACGACGGACCCAAGCCCAGCGGCAAGCGTTGGTGCAACAACGGGCTCGCGCTCAGCTTCACGCCCGCATCGGGTTAGTAGATCGTTCCGACAACAGGATTGTAAGTCATGCAAGCTCCAAGGCGAACTCACACCGGAAGAGGGCAGTTGCTGCGTTCATTCCATTGATGCCCTTCGCGATGCTTACCTTGAGGTCGTCAACGGAGGTGACACCGGACTGACTACTCTCCTGCGACCCGACGCTCGCCAATAGGAGCGGGCACCTCCTACGGAGGTGCCCGCGACATGCGCGGAACGGTCGTTCAATGGTACGGTACCAAGCGCACCCGCTGGGTATCGATCTGCCCATCACGCTCGATCTGGCGCATCGTCTCAGGCGGGTTTAACGACCGATAGGCAGTGCCTCCGGCATATCCACCTGCCGCTCCACCAACCAGTCCGCAACCAATAAGTCCCCATCCGCTGGTTGCCACGCCAAACGCAATACACACCCCGACGCCCAAACCAGACCCCAGGAAACCGCCGCCAGCTTCTGCCGCCACCTGTCCCGCAACGTGTGGACGTTCCTCGGCCGGCGCAGAGGCGATCTCGTGAGCACTCACGCCGACACCAACAATCAAAAAAATCGGTCCGCCGCTCCGCAACATCCGCGCCCCGCGAATCGCCGCTTCGCTGACGCCAGTGTTCGATCGCGAGGCACTGCCGATAAGCCTGTCCAGCGGATCAGCCGACGGAGGCAGCCCCCTCGAAGCGTGGCGCGTCATATTCTCCCATGATCGACCGCCCACACCATATTTCGCCCAATCACGAGCTTCCAGCACCGTCACTGCACCGAGCCCCTGTTGCCATCGTCCGGAATACGCGATTCGCCGACGCTCGCCATGCAACCAGCGCGCAAACTCCTCCTTCGTCAGCTCGCCAGCTCTGAACCTCGCCTCCATTCCCTCACGTTGCAGTGCAAGAGTCCGAAGTTGCCGCTCATACTCCATCCGGATCTGTGGAATACGATATCCAAGCTGAGTCATGCGAATGCCGCTACCGGCCATGCCTGAACCAACCATGTGCAAGAACTCGAGACCCTCTGCCTTGGACGCCCCAGGTACGGTCACAAGGTAGCACTCGTGATCGTCGACAATCTGAATCTCGACCGACGATACATCTTCGAACCTCATCTTCCCTCCCTTACCATGTTTCGCCCGATATGGTCGCCGCTGTCCAGTCAGGAACAATCGATGTCAGCGCTTGCAGCGGTACTACAGCGGCCCTGACCCTGTAGCTTGGGAAAAGCCCAAGCCTCTTTGACCTCCACGCCTTCGGAGGCATATAGCACGTCGCCGAGAAGAGCCGCCCCATGCTCGCCAACTGAGCGCGCGCGGAAGTAAACGCCTGATAGACACCAGGCGCGTCATCTGGGAGTACCACGCGCCGATCCGGCAAATCGACGACCCAGAACTCCTGATCATTGGCATGGACGTCCCAGCCCGCAGACACCTGATACACCCTTGTCACGTCTGACAGCGCCACCCTGAAGGGCTGTGCAGAAGGCAGACGGAACGTGAGTGCATCAGCATCGAATTCGACCAAACTGTGTCCTTCGCTCATTCCAAACACTCATCGGAGAAGGGGATAGGAAATTCAATTCCAGCGCGAGTGTCGGCGAGCTTCTTGCCCTATGTCAAACAAGAATGCCTACGGAATCGTCATGCTCACTCGCCTCGGCCGCCTTCACGTACTTGGCGACCACCCCCTTCGAGATCGACAGCACCCGAGCAATGCGCTCGTGCGACAGCCCACATTCGTACTTGAGCCGCAACAGCTCCTTGATCTTGTGCATGGCAATCCGCTCCGTCGGCATCCCCTCGCTCCGTAACAAATTCGCGAGGGTAGCCGCGACAAAGGTTGTATTGCCACGCTTGACGTTCCGACTGCGGTACCCGAGACGGCACCGTTCCGATTTGATCGTGACCGGCGATTCCGACTACGTGACCGCTGATTCCTACACCGGCCGTAAAACGGTCACGATCAGATCGGAATCAACGGTCACGATGGGTCGGAATCCGCACACTGGACCACAGGGCATGTCGTATACACCATCCCATTCCACACAACTCTCTCGTCATGAATAGCCCGCCTGCTGCTCGCCCGAATAACTCTACACTTTAGTCTGGTATACCCTGTGCTTGCTCCATGCCATTTTATCTACCAAGGCATGGCCATGAACGACGAAGGGAGCTGGGCAATGAACGAATTTGGCGGAGCACAGGCGGGCGATGGCCGTCTGACCAAGCGCTTGA
>NZ_QKOE01000004.1 GCF_003226565.1 Parazoarcus communis SWub3 = DSM 12120
GCGCACTGGTGTTGCGCCTGGACGCGCTGCAGAACATGCGTACCCAGGAGGCCAACCGTCTGGAAGTGGCGCGTGCTGCCGTCCAGGCGGGCATCAGCGCCCATCTCCAATGGCTCGACGATGAAATCGCGCGGCTGATCAAAGCCATCCGCCAGCACATCGACGACGATCCGTCCTTGCGCGACAAGCGCCGTTTGCTCGAATCCATTCCTGGCATCGGTGAGCGTACCATCGCGGTGATCCTGGCCTACGACATTGGCCCTGAGCACTTTGCCAATGCCCGCCAAGCCGCCGCTTTCGCCGGGCTCGATCCGCGCCAGCACGAATCGGGCAGCTCCGTTCGCGGGCGCACGCGCATGTCCAAGATCGGCCACAGCTTTTTGCGAAAGGCCCTCTATATGCCCGCCGTCGTCGCGTTGTACCGAACCCATTGGGGGCGGGCCATGAACCAGCGCCTAGCCGCAAACGGCAAGCCGCCCATGGTCATGATCGGCGCCATGATGCGAAAGCTCATCCATGTGGCCTTCGGGGTGCTCAAGTCCGGCAAACCATTCAATCCGCAGCTTCATAACGCTTGACCTGAATAACAGTATCTACGTTGGGGCTGGTGTCTTGCGGATGTTGGGAGGCGGTGGTGGTGGGTGCTGGGGTAGGGCGGGGTGATAACCCCGCCGGGGTGGGTGGGCACCTTGTTGCTGACAGGGGATCAGGCGCGTCGCTCGTCGCGCTCTACGCGTTCGCTGCCACCGGGTTCGTGATTCAGCAACTGGTCGAAGGTGTCGGCGTTCAGGCTGGGGACCCGGAAGCTGACCCGGTCGGGGTCGAAGACCACGCCGCGGCCGTCGCTGTAGTAATCCACCGGAACATGCATGCCCAGGGCGAGGTTGCTGCCGATTTCTCGCCGGGCCAGGTTCCAGTCCTTGCGCCACAGGCTGAAGGTGGTGACCAGCGCGTTGGCGGTGACTTCGGCGTAGCCGTTCAGGCTGAAGGCCAGTTTCGGTGTCAGTGATGTGTCCAGCGCAGCATGCAGGTGCAGGCCGGTGGCGGGGCGCCAGTCGAGGTCCACGCGCGGACTGACATCGGCACGCACCAGCGCCTCGGCGCTGGCGCTGAGTCCGGCGGTGGCGCTGACGATGGCGGCGCCCAGCGTCAGGCCGGCGTCCAGCTGGGCGCCCACCCCGGCTTCGGCAGGCAGGTTGAAGGCGGCGTTGCCGCTGATGTGCAGGCTGTCGGGCTCGGCGGGGTTGAAATCGTCGATGCGCAGCTCGGTCTCGGTCAGGCGGCCGGGGCCGACATGGGCACGGCCGGTGACGCTGCCATTGATGGTCAGGGCGAGGCCGACCACGGTGCTGCCCACCGCGATGCCGACCAGCGGTATCGACACCGTGGGCATCGAGAACAGAGTCCGGCGGGCACGTGCCGGTGGCGGGTACTGATCGAACACGGTGACCGGCGCGGGGATACCGATGCGCCCGCTGATCAGGATGTCACCGCCCGGCCGCAGGCGAATGCCGACGCCGCCCTGCAGCCAGTCGGTGATGCGTGCGGTGACCGTGCCCCCACCGTAGATCGACAGGGTACCGGCCCCTTCGGGGGGCTGATCGCCTGCGATCTCGCCGTCGGCGTTGACCGGGCGATTGGTCAGGCCGACGGTGACCTCGCCGGAGAAGATGCTGCGCCGGTAGTTGGCGGTGATGCGGCCGTCGAAGGCGCCATCGTCGTAGGTGATGCTGATCGCCGAATCGATCCCGGGCAGGGCGGGTAAGGCCTGACCTTCGGCCCGTACCCGCCAGCCGCTGCCGTCCTCGCCTTCGCGCTTGCGCAGTTCGGCCCGTACCGAACCCTGGCGGATGCCGGGGATCTCCGCGACCTGCAATGTGCCGCCCACCACCAGACCGTTGTCGACGGAATACTCGGCGCTGAGCCCGGCCTGCTGCACGCCGGGAATGGCCGGCTGGGCTTCGCCGCTGGCGCGGATGCGGCGGGCGTCGGCCTCGATTTCGACCCGCGCCGAGTTCAAGCCGCGAATCCGCCCTGCCTGGGTGATCGCGATGCGCCCACGACCCCCGAACGCACCCTCGCGGTACCACAGGTTCAGGTTGGCCTCGTCAAAGTGACGGCTGTCGATATCCAGGCTGCCCTCGGCGGAGAAGCGACGCCGCGCATCCACTCCAATGGTCAGCGCGCCGATGCCCAGATGGGCCAGGCTGAAGTCGATGCGGCCCTCGGCGCCAAAGCCGTTGCGGTCATGAAAGACGGTGATGCTGGCGCCGTCGATCGACAGCCCTGGCACCGTCAGGGTGAGCTGTTCGGCAGAAAACGTCTTGCCAAAGCGGATGTCCTCATGCACCCAGCTGACGTCCAGGCTCTGGTTTTCCAGCAGCGGCAGGCTGGGGCGCAGTGTGCCGATGGCGTTGACGCCGCCGGCATCGACGCCCAGCTCGCGGAACTCGATTTCCGACAGCGATTCGGCTTCGGCCGTCATGGTGCCCGGCATCTGCAGATAGCCGTTGAACTGGCCACCCGTCGCCTTCAGGATGGGCAGGCTGACCGTCTCGCTGGCTGGTGTGATGCCGGGCGGCAGTTGCCAGACGGCAGCGAGGGTGCCGATCGGTGTGCCGGGTGCGGCGTTACCGTAGTCAGGATCGCTCAGTTGCAGCGCGCTGATCCGCATGCTGGCCAGACGGCGGGAGGCAGGGCCGGACACATTGGCTGCCAGCCCGTCGCGGGTGGCGAATCGGCCGATCTCCAGCCCTTCGCCGGCAGACAGCAGCACGAAGCTGGCCGCGGTGCCCGATGGGCTTGCTGCTGCGGGCGCGGCCTGGATGGCCGCCAGGTGCTCGCCGGCCTGCAACTCGGCCAGCACCCAGTATTCGCTGTTGGCATCACTGCGGGCACCGCCTCCGCGACGATCGCCAACGCTGCCGCCCTCAACGCTGGTGAAGACCACGCCCCGTTGCTTCAACTCGGTTTCGGCGTCGTCTCCGCTGCTGCCGGGGCGGGGGCGTAGCGGAATCTGCTCGGGGCGCAGCCCCTGTTCGGCGGCCAGCAGTGCGCGCATCTTGCTGCGCAGCCCGGAGTAGATCGTACCGCCAGCGCTGGCATTGGTACTCTTGTCCAGCAATTCGTAGTTCTGTACGGTGTCACCGGCAGCGTTGCCGGGCCAGCCGGCGGCCTGCAGCTCCACGATATGGTCGACCTCCAGCCGGTGCCGGAGCCACTGGCCACCATGATTCCATTGCGGACGCTTGAAATAGCCGACCCAGTCGCTGAAGCTGCGCGGCTCCGACAGCGCGGTGCCAAAGCGGATGCGTTGCGGATTGCTGGTGTCCGGGCTCAGGTTGATGCGGGAGAAATGACGCGTCCAGGTGGGGTTGCTCTCGTAGCCGGCAAGCTGGGCTTCCCATTGACTGATCTGCGCGGGGGGATTGGCATCTCGGTCGTAGTCCGGGCCATGACGCAAGGCGTTGCTGCTCAGCCATTGCTGGTAGACCGCACCATGGCGGCGCTTGCTGACCGGCACCACGAAACGCTCCAGTTCCCGCCGGGCGGCAGCGACCCGTGCTGCAGCAGCCGGATCTGCCGGTTCGGCGCTTGCGGCCTCATCGTTGGGGGTGCGCATCAGGGCGACGGCACCCGCATCCTGCTGCAGCACATGGGCCAGTTCGTGCGCGAGCAGATGACGGCCCGCCGACGTGTCCGGCTGGTATTCGCCGCTGGCGAAGACGATGTCGCTGCCATGGGCAAATGCACGTGCCGATGCAGCCTGCGCGGCGCGGTCCGCAGCCGCATCGTCATGAATGCGCACATGGCCCAGATCGCGGCCGAAGCGGGGTTCGAACCAGGCGCGGGTCTCCGCGGCCAGTGGCTGGCCGGCACCGAGGCCGGACAGGGCCTCGGCCGGTACGGTGGGCGCGGCCATGGTCTCGTCGTCATCCATGCGGGCCTGACGGGCAAGGGTTTCCTGCATGTCCGCCGCAGGCGGTGTGATGCCGTCGCCAGCAGGCGTGCGCATGACCTGATCGGCAAGCGCATCGGCCTCGCGCTCGACCGCATCACCCGGCTGACTCATGGGCAGGCGTGCCCTTACGGCCAGCCGGTCGAGACGGGCCTCTGCCGCCTGCCGGGCCTCGGGCTGGGGCTCGGCTGCAGCGGGGCTGCGCTTTAGCGACGCATTGTCGGCATGCTGCTCATGCCACGCCGGCTGCGCCCCCTGCGGCGCGGGGGCGGCGGTATCGGGGCGTTTGTCGGCGACCGGTGGGGCGGTGCTCATGATGACATTGGCCCGGTTGCTGTAGGTTTGCCGATGCGGGCTCAGGCGCCAGCATTGAGCTCGAGGAACACGATGTCGTCGAAGTCGTTGGCATCGACCTGAAGCTTGTCGAGTTCCTTGCGGTCGTGGTCATTGAGCGCCTCGACCGTACGTCGGCTGGGCGCCGGAGCAGGACGACCGCTGGCGACCAAGGCATCGATGATGCGCTGCAGGCGAGCAGGGGCATCGGTATCGGGCGCCGCACGCGAGGTGGCCAGGGTCAGGCCGGCAACCGGCTGGTTGGGCGTCAGGCCGCCAATGAAGCGGCTGACGGTGTCACCTTGCAGCTGATTGACGACGAAGTCGAAGGCGGTGTTGGGGGAGCTGCGCTCCAGGTAGTGGTTGGGACGATCCCAGTTACCGTACACCAGCAGGGCGCGCCGGGTTGCAGGCGGAGCGCCGGCCAGTGTCACCACCAGCAATCCTCCGTCCAGCGCACCATCGGACAAGGGCGGCACCACCGTGCTCAGGGCGGTGATGGAGCCGTCGCCACGGGCGGGGGCCTGGGTCAGGGCGCTGATCTGGCTCAGCATGTGACGCAGGCGGAAGTGGTTCTGCCAGCCCTGTCCGGTCGCCGGTGCGGCTTCCCAGTGCCTGCCCAGCACCACCTGAGGGCCCGGGGCGGCCTGCTGCCACATGGCCAGTACGGTGGCGGCAGACTCCTCTGCCACCGTGTTTTCGTCGCGGTAGCGCAGGATGCCGACACGCTGGAACGGGAGGCGCGCCAGCGCGGTGGGGTCGGCGCGGTCGAGCGCGTCGCGCAAGGTGGCGACCAGATCGCGATTGTCCAGACGTAGATGCCAGACCTGGAAGGCCTCCACGCCGATACCGGTTGTTGGGGCAAGTTGCGGTGTGCAGCATAGCGGGCTGCGGGCGCGGCGGAACATGACCCAGTCGAGAACCGCGCGCACACCGGTGGCGGGCACGGTGTCCAGGGTGGGGAACAGGCGGCGGCGCGCACGGGCCAGGAAGGCGGCATCGTCGCCCTGGTCGGCCAGCGCGATCAGCGCATTCATGGCACTGGCGCCAATCGGGGTGCCCAGTCCGGGCATGCCGTCGAGCCCGCGCATGTCCATCAGTTGGCTGCGGGTGCTGGTGTTGTCCTTTTCGCTGTTGCGCTCCACGCTCATTGCGGCAGTGCGCGGTTGTTCGTGCCATTCGAAGTACACCGGGCTGGATGCCGGATTGGCGCGCTCGTCGTCGAGCACCAGGCGGCCGCTGCGTCCGCTGCTGTCACGACGCAGTGCAATGCGACCGCGCTGGCTGACCGGGGGGGTGTCCCCGCTCAGTGCGAGCAGTTCGAGTTGCATCACCCGCTCACTGCCGTTGCCGGCCGGGCGGTCGAACAGCGCGGTCAGGTTGCCCTCCAGCCGGACGACGGTAGTGGCCAGACGCAGTTCGGCGGCCACCGGGGTGCTGTCACCGTAGCCGAGTGCGAAGGGATCGGTGCCGATGTCGCCTGCCAGATACAGGGTGTAGGTGTTGGCCGCCGTGATGAAGCGCTGCAGGCTGTCGTTTGCCGCCAGGTCGGGGTTGGCGTGGCTCAACTGGGTCAGGCGTTGGCGCAGGTCGTCGAGGTCGAGCGCGCACACCAGGGTGAAGCCGTAGCCACTTCCGGTATCGGTGTGGGTGCGGATCAGGCCCTGCAACATGCGCTCGCGCAGTGTCTGCATGATCTCGAGCAAGGCGGCCTGACTGGTGTCCATGCGTTGATTCAGTGATCGGGCAGCGGCGCCGGTGTTGTCGGTCGTTGGTGCTGCCGCCGCATTGGCGCGTTGCAGTTCTGCCGACTTGCCGACCTCCAGTCCGAGGTCGAAGGCGCTCATCGCCTCCAGCGCCATCTCCAGCCGCCACCACTCGCCGACGGCGGCGGCTTGCCGACCATAGGGCTGGCCCTCTGGGACAAAGATCTCCACCTCCTCGATCTGGCGTGGGTCGTCCAGGCCACGGGTCAGCGAGATCCGGTGCATGTGTTGTGCTTCTTCGAGCAGATGCGCAATTTCGTCACTGCGCACGCCGTGATAGTGCAGGCGCACGCCCTCGCCGAACTGGCGTGACAGCTGCTCGTCCAGCGTATTGCTGCCGGCGACTACCGGCAGGTAGCCGGCCGGCGGTAGCTCGACGAAGCCCGCATTGAGCAGCATGCGCTGGCGCGGCAGCGCCGCCTTGCCCAGGCCGGCGCCGGCCAGCCGATCGGCAAGTTCGAACAGCTCGCCATGCGACAAACGCACCTGATCGGCGATCAGCTGCGCATCGCGCTTGGTCGGGCGCTCGGCCAGTTGTTGCAGGATGCCGCGGGCGCTGTCGCCGTAGCGCCGATGCAGGGCCTCAAGTTCCTGTCGCGTCTGGTCGAGTAGCTGGCGCAGCGACGCGCATTCGTCGGGTGGCGGCAGGACGCCTCCGGTGCCATCGAACAGACCGGACAACTGACACTGGAACTGCAGGATCTGCGCGAGGAAGACGTTCCACGGCCGCATCGCCATGCGCCCCTGCCAATAGCCGCGGGCCTGGGTATCCATGCGTTCGCGGCGTCCGGCCCAGGCGTCGATGACCCGATTGACGCCGCCTTCACGCACCAGCAGGCCAAGCACCAGCTCGTCGCGGCCGTACAGCCCGGCAGGCTGGCACCAGCTGTCGCCCGCCAGCCCGGCAGCACTCAGCAGGCTGTTGGCGAGCGCGGGTTCCGCCGCGAAGTAGGCCGAGGCCACCCGGTTGCGCAGATGGACGTCGGACAGGCTCACTGCGCTGCTGTCGGGCAGGGCAAGTGCGATCGGTCGCAAGCGCAGCACCACTCCCTCGCGCCAGTAGGGGTGTTGTGAGCTGCTGGCGCAGGCGCTCTCGCACAGCTTGCCGTACACCGCCTCATTGCCGCACAAGCCTTCGACCGGGCCGGCAGTGATCTCGTACAGATGTCGTCCGGTGGTCTCGGTGAAGCCGGGGGCCGGGTTGTTGCCGCAGGGGCCGAAGGCGGCGTTGCCGGTCAGCGGCGCCGGTGCGGCGACCGCGATCAACTCGGCCAGCGCAGCCTCGATCGCGCTGGTGGCGAGCACGAAGTTGCCGGCCGGGGTGATGCCCAGTCCGGCGCCGACCTGGAGCTGGTTGCCGGCAAGGCCGATGCCCAGTCCGTGGACAATGCCCCAGCCGCCTGCCAGATTGCCCAGGCGACTGCGTTGGCGGTGGTAGTCCTGCTCCAGCGCGAAGGCATCCGCGCGCAGGAACTTGCCATCGAAGTAATGCAGCCGGGTCAGCGGGCTGGCCGCTTCGATGAAGGCCAGCCCGTCGTTGGCGGCCGCCTGGCCGAGTTCGTTCTGCTTGCCCATGGCTCTACCCCTGGATCGAAACGGTGGTGGTGAGGTCGCGACCGTCGCTGTCTGCCGAGGCAGCGCCGGCCGGGATCAGATCGAGGCCCAGCAGCGGTGCGCTGCCGGTGCCAATGACGGTGATGCGCAGCAGTTGGCCGCTTGGTGCCTGGTCGAGCACGAGGCCAACCACCGGTGCCGCCGGATCGCTGTCGTCGATGCTGGTGGCAGTGACGGTGAGCAGCGTCCAGCCGGTGGTGGCATCAAAGGCGCTGAGCGCGAAGGCCGCCGGGGCGACGCTGGCTGCTGCCAGCGCGTGGTCGAAGACCAGCGCGACCCTGTCGTCCGCAAGACTGGCACTGCTGACCTGCGGCCCGGCTGCAATGTCGGCAGGCTCATGCAGCACAAGGGCCTGCAGCATCGCGCTGGGCAGCAGACTGTCGCGGACGCCCAGCCTCAGTTCGCCAAGCTCCACCCGCCAGCCCTCACCGTCGGCGAGTATCCGGACCTGGTCCAGGCGTGCCAGACGCAGGCAGTGCGGATGTTCGATTGCGGGGCTGGGCGGCGCAAAAGGTGAGGTGGCCGCGATGCTGCGGGCCAGGACTTCGGGCAGCAGTGCCTGTCGGGCGCTGGCCCGCTGGGGGGGCGACAGGCTGGAGAGTGCGGCCAGGGCTTCGCTCAGCCAGCGGTGATCGGGCAATAGCTCGCCCTCGACATCGCGTTCGGGCTCGGCCTGGCCCAGCCAGACCTGAACCAGATTGGCCGGCGTGGCGGGGGCGGCGGTGGGGCGGACCAGTTTCAGCACCACGGTTTCGCAAACGCGTGCATGGGCGATGTCGGCGCTGTCACCGGCGCAGGGTTCGGCAATGGCGGGCACCGGGCGGTCCAGGCAGGCGCTGTAGCAGGCAACGATATCGAGCGAGAACAGTGTGGTCCCCGGCTCGATGTCGTCGAAGCCCTCTTCGTCACGATGTTTCGCCCACCACAGGGGCAGGCTGACGCAGCGTGACTGCTCCAGCATCAGGTCGCGGCCGAGGGCGTCGAGCGCATGGCCGGGGCCGACGCGTAACTCGCCGCTGGCCGCATCGAATGTCACCGGAAAACCGGCGACCACTCCGCTGCCATGCAGCAGGCGCTGGTGACGGCGCAGGCGGCCGACATGAAAGCCCTGTTCGGCGCGGAAGTCCTCCACCCCGAGCAGCATGCCGAAATGGTAGTTGGGAGCGCACTGCGGGTTGTCGGGCAGCGCCGCGGTGCAGCGCGTGCCGGCAGCCGGGGCCGTGCAGCAGTCCGGGGTTGCGGCGGCATTCATCGGCATCTCCTGGTCGGGGTGGGCGGAAACCCGGGGTGGGCGCGTCCGGCCTTGTCGTACTCGCGCTCGATGGCCTGCAGCAGGTGGTCGCGCTGGATGGCGCTGCCCTGTGCTGCAGCAAGAAAGCCGGCCCCGAGTGCGGCGTTGCGGATCTGCGCACCGGTGATCGGGTACCATGCAGCGAGTTCGGTCAGATCGACATCGGGCGCTTGCGGTGCGCTGGCAGGGAGGTGCAGCCGCCACAGTTCGGCGCGGGTGTCGGCATCCGGCTCGGGAAACTCGACGATGAACTCGAAGCGGCGAGTGAAGGCCTTGTCGAGATTGCTGCGCAGATTGGTGGTCAGTACCGCGACCCCTTCGAAACGCTCCAGCCGCTGCAGCAGATAGGCGGTTTCGAGGTTGGCGTAGCGGTCGTGCGCATCCTGGGTTTCGGTGCGGCGCGCAAACAGTGCGTCGGCCTCGTCGAACAGCAGCAGGGTGCGAGCGCGTTCAGCCAGGTCGAACACCGCGGCAAGCTGCTTTTCGGTTTCGCCTATCCATTTCGATACCAGACCCGCCAGATCCACCACCATCAGGTCGACGCCAAGCGCATGCGCCATGACCTCGGCGGCCAGGGTCTTGCCGGTGCCGGGTGGGCCGTAGAACAGCATGCGCACCCCGCGTCGGCCGGCGCCCGCAGAGGCAAAGCCCCAGTCGTCGAGCACGGTGATCTGCTGGCGGACGCGGTCGATTGCGGCGTCGAGCGCGGCCTGGCCGGCAGCGGGCAGCAACAGCGCGTCACCCTGGGCTTGCGGCTGTTGCAGACGGATGCCGGGATGGGCCTGCCAGGGGCTGCGTGCCCGCAGGCTGGTACCGATGGCGGCCAGTGTGTCGGCTGGCGTGGGGGACGGATTGCGGGTGAGGTCGAGTCCGAGGTCGCGCACCACTGCGCTTGCCTCGACCGGGTCTACCGGATAACGCGCGGCCAGTTCGCTGGCATGGTCGCCCAGTTGTGGCAGCAGGGCCAGCCACAGGCGGCGCCGCGCGCTGGCTGGCAGGGCGTGTACCGGAAGGTGGATGAAGGGCACCCCGGCGGCCGGCTCGGCCGGCGGGCGTGGGGTGCTATGGATCAGCGGCAGACCATGAGCGTGTATCGTCTCGCCAGCGTCTCCGGTGCTTGGGTTGGAAGGCAGATAGGGGGCGTCGTCGCGCACCTCCAGCCACACCGGGCTGACATGCAGAAAAGCCAGCGCTTGCGCCGTGGCGAGCGATGCGCCATCGATACACCCGGCGACCGGGTAATGGAGGGCGGCCATGCCCGCCCGTCCCAGCAATGCCCGTACCCGGGTGGCGCGTATTGCGGCATTCCCACCGCTGAGCACGACATGGCAGGGGCGAGCCTGGCGTAGCGCTGCGACCGCATGGCTGACCGACGGACTTTCCAGCCAGTCTTCCAGCCCCGGCACCTGTTCGAGCCCACCTGTCAGATGAAGGGGTGAGGTCTGTGGCGGGCGCCCATTCAGTGCGGCCCAGACGCCATCGGCGGCACGGAGCTCGCGGCTGTGCCAGGGGCCGTCGCCATTGAGCTGCAGCAGGGCGGCAAAAGGTGGGGGGGCGTGGCACAGCAGATCCTCGATGGTGTCGCGCAACCCAAAGTCGGGCAGGCCGTCGCCATCCGCAGCCGCTTCGTCCTCCAGCCAGCTCAAGGCCAGGGCGACGGTGGCCCATGGCCTGCCGGCCGGGTTCAGCAAACGGCACAGGGTGGCATGGCCTTCGTGCGCTTCGGGCAGGCAGGCCAGCAGCAACAGATCACGGTGGCCGCGCGCCACGCGTTCGTCCGGCGCGGCAGCAGCCAGCCGCAGCAGGGGGTGGTGCGTGGGCGGCACCACGTCCGGGGGCAGCGCGCGCGCGTACGCATCGGCAAAGGCGAGGGCGGTGGACAGGGCTTCATCGACGCTGCTGCGGATGTCCGCGGAGGAGGGTGCGGCCGTGCGCGGGGTCGTGTTCGGGGCCGGGTTGGGGCCCGGGGTGGGCGTGGCCGAGGGGGTGTCGGGGCCGGACAGGCGCCGACGCAGGCTGCGGGCCAGCCGCTGGCCGACCTCGGCGACACAGCGGCGGCTGTAGTGCCGGGTGGCGGCGATCAGGCTGGCGGCGGCGCCGGGCAGGGTTTCAGCCTTCATAGCGCACCTTCACGACGCAGCCCAGCCAGGGCAGCCAGCCCGGATCGAGGTCGAGACCCAGCCGGCGGATCGGCGTTTCGACCTGGTCGAGCGACAGCCGCAGCTCGATCCAGCCCGGCTCGATGTGGAGCGTGCCGGGGCGCCGGCAGATGTGTTGCAGCCGGGGGGCGGGCAGGTCGGGGGCGAGCGCATCCACCCACGCGGCCCAGCGGCTTGCGGTGGCCTGGGCAAGGGCATCGATGTCTGGCGGTGTATCGGCGCCGTGCGGCAGCTCGCCGCCGCAGAAGGCGCGCAGCGCGACATCACCGTCATCGCATCCAAGTGCGCGTCCCAGCGCACGCAGCCATAGTGGTAGCGCGTCGTCGAGCGGCGGCAAGTCCTCGAGCGCCGGCTGCCCGGTGCTGATCTGGCCCAGCCAGAACAGCAGGCCGGCCTGCGCCGTCGGCAGATCGCATCCGGTGTCCGGCAACTCGGGCGGCGGTGGGATCAGGTCGTCAACCAGCGGCGGCTGCGTGGGCAGCGGTTCGTGAGCCTGCTCCGGCAGCGGCGGCGGGGTGCTGGTCGGGCCGGTTGCGGTCGGGGCTCGCGGTGCTGGGGTGGCCTGCGGCGCCTGCAGGGCCCGTCGGGCGGCGTTGATGAAGCAGATGGCGGTCCGTGTGCTGTGCTGTGCTGCGGAGCTGGAAAGGGTGGCAAGCAGCACGGCGAGGGTGTCGCGATGGACGAGCACCAGGTCCGGGCGTCGCTGTGCCCAGTCGAGTAGCGAGAGGGCGGCGGGCGATGCCGGACTGGGCGCGCTTGTCGGGTCGGCAGGGGGGGCGGCCATGCCGGGCGTGACGGCGTCAGCTGGGTCGGCCATCGCCGCACGGGCAAAGTCCGCGGTCTGCGGGCAGCTCAGCAACAGGGTGGTCCATTGTGCCTGCGGCAGTGCGCGCAACACCGCGCTCAGCGCTGCACTTCGGGTTTCTGCTGCAATCAGGCGATGCAGCACTGGCCAGATCAGCACGGGCTCGCTCAGCAGGCTGCGTGCGCCCTGCAGCAGCGCATCGCCCGATGCGAGGGGCGCACGCGGCACCAGCCCCATCTGCTGCCAGGCCCATTGCCGGCTGTCGTCACCGAGTGCGCTGCGGTACAGCAGGTCGGCCAGCGCCGCCTGCCTGCTGCGGTAGCGCACCACGGTGTCGTCGTCACGGGATAGCGCATGATTGATGGCTGCATGCAGTGCGGACTGCCAGCGTGCGCCGATCTCTGCTTCACTGGCATCCAGCTGCCAGTCCAGTGCCAGCGGCAGGTGGCGGATCAGCACCCATTCATCAGCAGCGAGTGTGGCGCTGGCGGGTGCGATGTCGTCAAGCCCGGCCAGCTGGCCGAGCCAGTCGGCGTAGCGGGCTCGTTCGACGGGTTGCGGACTGCGAAGGTGGGCGTGCAAGCGGCCGATACTGGAGATCATGGTGTTTCGTCCCCCAGCGCCGGACGGCCCAGCAGAAAACCGGTGCCCAGCGCGGCCTCGCCAAGAATGGCTGGATCGAAGCCGGCCGACCTACCAAGCACCGAAGAAATGCCGACATGGGTGCCGACTCCGGCGCGGATGCCGCTGTCGGCGGTGCACAGGGCAAAGTCGGTGTGGGCGGGCTTGTGATGCTCGATCAGGCGCCTGACGCAGGCCAGTTGGGCGTCGTTGAGGGCTGCAACCACGGTGACGGTGAAGCGATGGGCAAAATTGTCATCGCTGTCCGGTGGCGTTCCGGTGGGCATGGTGGTGGGCAGCGGGCTGTCGCCAGTGACGCCAATCTGGCCACCCACCCGGTAGCCGCCGCCGAGCACAGCCTGAGAACGATTGACCGTGTCGTTGCCGACCACGCCGCCGCCACGCAGGCGGAAGTGCTCGATGATGACGATCTCGGCATCGGTCAGCAGTTCGAGCATGCGTTGCAGGCTGGCGAGGGTGCCACGGGTACGGAACAGGCGGGCCGCCTCCAGAATCATCCGGCGCTGTACGGTTGTGGACCAGCAGGGGTCCAGGACCAGACCGACGAAGCCTGCCAGCCACGACAGTGCCGGCTCGGGTGCGATGCGGGCGTCGAGCAGCAGGTGGCGGCGTTCGGCTGCCCGTGTCCATTGTTCGACCTGTGTCGCGGCCGGCATCAGGTAGCGGAACAGGAAGTCGCGGGCGGCGGGCTCGCGCCACAGTGTGCGTGGCAGCCGCGACAACAGGTCGTGGCCAGGGAAGGCGACGCGGGCGCTGTGCAGGCGCGGGCTCTTGCCGCGCGAACCGTTCAGCTCGAACACCAGCCACAGGTAGCGTCCAGGCGGCACGATGACCGGGGCGTCGTAGTGTGCACGGCCATCGGTCGGTGGCCGGTCGAGCGAGGGGAGGGTGCTGCGGCGATACAGCGACTGTGGTGGCGCGTCATGTCCGAGCCAGCGATGTGTCGACAGCACGGGGGCGTCGCCGCCAAGCCCGACGTCGTCGATCGGATCATCGACATCAAGCGTGTCGCTGCTGAAGGCATGGACCCGGATCGAAGTGCCGGTCGGGATGCAGGCCTCGACCTGCAACTGCCCCCAGCTGCATTGGTCCACCCCGCTGTCCAGCGCAAAACTGAAGACCCTGCCGCTTTCCAGGTAGCGTGTCGCAGCCGGGGCAGCATGACGCAGGCCCTGTGCAGTCCAGTAGGCGACGCGGCCGTCCGGTGCCCGGGCAATGCCGTGACCGTCGTAGTGGGGTGCGATCAGCTCGGCCAGCGGGGTGACGGCGCCGTGCCGGATGCGCCAGCGCAGCAGCGTGTCACCCGGCCGGCGTGCGAGGGTGAGCAGGCTGCCGAATTCGGCGTGTTCAGTGTCGGCAATCAGGTCGGTGGCATAGGGGACGGCGATCTCGGTTCCGTCCGCCAACTCGCGCAGTTGTGCGCTGGCATGACCGGGGGCCGCGAGTGTCCACGCACGCCAGCCACCCTGCGCCGAGGGGGCGACCGCAAGGCGTTCGGCGTCGGCGTGGGCGGGCCAGGGCATGCGCTCGGGGGCGGCACAGTGATCCAGTCGCCAGATGCTGCCATCGGCCAGCAGCACGAAGACCTGGTCCGCCCATGCGGACAGGTCACGGGGGGGCGGGTCGAAGGCGATGTGGCGGGCGACCTCCTGCTGCCAGCTGTCGACCAGCCACACTGCGCCATTTGCCGGTCCGCTGCCCGGGTCGGCAATATGGATGTAGCCGGCCTCGTCGCAGGCGAGCGCGAGCGGACGGTGTGGCAGGATGCCGGTAGGCGCGCCTTCCACTTCGGTACCGGCAGCGGTGATGTCGAAGGGGAAGGCGCGATGGGGGTGGACACCCAGCGTCGAGGTCTCGCCCCAGGGCAGGAGTTCGATGCGGCCCGCTTCTGGAAGCGGGTGGAACAGCCTGCAGTGGCGGTCGAAGGCGAGGCCGGCAAAGCCACCGTCGAAATCTGCACCGGCGGTGTCGGCCACTACCGATGGCAGGGCTTGCAGCATGACCTCGCCGTCGACCAGCACTGTGCCCTGGTGTGCGCAGGCCCGCCAGTGCGGGCTGCCGCGCAGTTCGCGTTCGCCATGGTCGGATAGGTTCAGCATGGCGGTGCTCCTCAGCATTCCTCGCGCAGCACCGGCACCGGTACGGCGGGGTGGCTGGGGGGGGGCGCCAGGCCGCTGCCAGGCGGTGGCAAGGGCGTGTCGGCGCTGCCGACGGTGACGGCGGCAACCGTCGGCAGTTGCCAGCCCTCAAATTCGATGACGGATGCCGCTGTCCATTGTTCGCTGCCGTCGGCCAGCGTGTGGGCAACGTCGACCCGCAAGGCCTCGATGTACTCAAGCCCCTCCACCTGCATCGTCACGCCCTCGAGTTCGCGGCCCAGCAGCCGCCGCCCAAGCGGCCAGCCCCGGCCGTCAGGTCCGTACGGCGGCAACGGGGCGAGGTACTGGCGCAGCAGGGTTTCGACCCAGTCGCGTACCGCATCCAGACCATAGCCGGGCGCGACCTTCACCGCGACCGCGATGGCGATGCGGCGATAGGTGGGCGGGATGACGTACAGCTCGGTGGTGACCAGCCGCCAGCGGTCCAGCCAGGCACAGACCTCGGTCAGTTCGCGCGCGTCCGGCAGGGGGGCGTCCGGATGCTGGACGTCGCGTGCCGGCCACACCACCACGCTGACCGCACCCGGCCGGGGTGACTTGCTGGGGGCGTGGAACAGGGGCAGGCATTCGGCGCGCCCCAACTCGACGGTAGGGGTCTGCAGCGCCAGCTCGGCGAAGTCGTCGCGCGCCACGGCGCGGTGGTTGCGGCGCAGCGTGGCCGGGATGCGGGCGAGCGCGGATTCCAGACTTTCGGCGTCGACCCCACCACCGGCCGGAAGCGGGTTGGAGAGCTTGAGCTCGGTCTGGTGGGGGCGCAGCATGGGCAGCGCTGGCGTGGGGCCGGCCAGGGTGTCGCCCAGTCGGTCGATGGCGGCGGCCGGCACATTGCCTGCCGACCCGCCACCCCAGTGATAGGCGAGCACGCGTATGCGCTCACCTGTCTGCGGATAGCGCGTGCCGAAGCTGGCGGTGCCTGCCTCGGCGTCGATACGGAAATGACGGTCGTCCGCCGTCGACGCGTCGAAATCGTCTACCCGTTGCCATTCGGTCCACACCCCGGACTCCTCCACCTGCAGCCGGACCGGGCGGGTGCTGTCGATCAGCACGGGGGCATTGGCCAGGCGGTAAATCTGGCCGGGCTGACCGCTGCCGCTGCCAAGCAGCTCGGGCGAGGCGCGTACGGCCTGCTCGCAAGCCAGGGTGTTGAGCGCGAGCAAACGCACCGTACCGATACGGCTGCCGTCGCTGCGCCACACCCGCAGCCAGCACCACAAGCGCTCGGCGCGGGCGTCGTCGAGTTCGGGTGGAAAATCGCCGGTACCGGCCAGCCCCGGCGCTGCAGGTGGGTTACCCAAGGTGTTGAGCGCGGCGGGCAGCTCGATGCGCACGACGCCGTCCCGGGTAAAGCCGGCGGTGCTGTCGCCGCCGATACGCAGCGTGGTGTAGTCGGCGCTGCCGTCCTTGCGGGGCTGGGCGAGCGAGACCTGCCAGATCAGGCCGGGGCCGTCGCCACTGCCGCAAGGGGTCTCGATGTCGTCGAGCGTCGGGTGGTGCGTCGCGGGACTGAAACCCAGCGAGAGCGTGACCGGCCGCCCTGGCGGGGGTTGCAGGCCGGTGGCCGGATCGGCCAGAGCGGCCGGGTCCAGGCCGCTGTCGGCCTGGGTGAGCAGGCCGATCCATACGCAACCGTCGACGGTGTCGGCGAAGTCCAGTGCGGCGTCCTGTCCGTCGCTGCCGAGGGTGAGCACTTCATACGGGGCGACACGACCGTCATCGGCCAGCGCGAGCGCATCGATGCTGGCCTGCACGGCAACGGCCTGCTCCGGATCCAGCCCGGCAACAAAGGCACGCAGGCGGGCCGGGTCGGCGAGGTCCTGTTCCGGCAGCAGGCTGCGGCGGGCGACCGCGACACAATCCAGCGGCCACAGACTGGCGTCGTGGGTGAGGGTATAGCGCAGCTTGCCGGCCTTGACCTGATCGCCGGCATACAGTGCGACGCCCTGGCGGGCCTTGCTGTCGAAGCGCACCAGGGCGCGGGCGGCGCGTGCCGGTTGCAGCGGGATGTCGAGTAGCCGCAGGAAGGCAAGCTGGGTGGCTTCGGGAATCTGGTTGAAGCGGAACTGCAAGCCCTCGCCCAGCCAGGCGAACAGCTGCAGCAGGGTGATGGCGGGGTCGCTGTCGAGGTGGTCGGTCCATTCCGGGTTATATACCGGGATGCGATTGCGCAGTTCATTGTAAAGCGCTTCGAAGCTGCGGTCGTCGAGGATGGGGGCGATCAGCGGCATGGCGCGTCTCCCGCGGGGGGGGTGGTCGGCAGGCGTGGGGTGGACATCAGGCCTGCTCCAGATAGAAGGGGTACACCAGGATGTCGCGGCGACCGTCAAGCACATGGGCATAGGCGATCTCGATGATCAACACGCCACGCGGGTCCGCGGATTGCACGAGCACTTCGATGACCTTGATGCGCGGCTCCCAGCGGCCGAGTGCGGATTCCACCGCCTGGCGGATGCCGGCGCGGGTGGCCGGGTTGTCCGGGGCCATCAGGTAGCGGCGCAGGCCACAACCGAAATCCGGCCGCATCAGGCGTTCACCGGGTTCGGTGTCGATGATGGTGTAAATCGCCTGACGGACTTTTTCGGGGCCGGCGACGGTGCTCAGCCGGCCGCGGGCGTCCGGCAGCAGGGGCTGGCCCCAGCCCTGGCCCAGGCGGTCATGCCGGGTGCCGAGCGGGTTGCGCGGGGGATTCATGTTCGTGCTCCCGGCCCGGGCCACACCGGGCTTACCGGGTCTTCGTAGATCAGCGTCCGGCGACTGGCCGGCAGGGTGCTGGCCAGCGCATCGCTTGTCGTGTCCGGGTCGGTGGTGGGGGGCGGTGGCACACGTTCGGCCGCATCCTGCAGCGACTGGTCCAGTGGGCCGAGGGCGTTGTTGCTGAAGCCGGACAGGTCGGGGTCTTCCTCGGCACCGGTGTCCTGGCGGATGCGGGTTTTCATGCTGCCGTTCAGGGCCGCGTTGAGCGCGGCCGCGGTCTGAGGGATGCCCGACACCGCGACTGCGAAATCGGCATCCAGATCGACGCCGGGCGGGGTGGCGGCCAGTGCGGCATCGACATCGGCCGAGAACTTGATCTGCGGCGGAATGCAGAAGCGGAACACGAGCAGGAACCAGAGCTGGAAGATGAACACGACAATGGGCAGGAAAAGGTTGAGCACGAACAGCGCAATGATCGTGATCAGCGGAATCGAGAAGCTGCAGATCGCTTCGCCGCCCATGTTGCCGCCGCTGGCGCCCTTGTCCTTGACCGACGGCGACAGGTGCTGGGGCTGCACGAAGCGTACCGGCGACAAGCTGCCGCGGGGGCGGGCGGCGGCCTGGGCGGCGAGCTCGCGCAGATCGGGCATCTTGATCGTCACCGGGCGGTTGGCGCTGCCCAGCACATCGAAGGGGGCCGCCAGGCGGAAGGCTTCGGTCGGGGCGCTCCATACCACCGGGCCGCAGCAGTCCGGCTGCTTGCCGGCGCGGGCAGGTGCGGCGTGATGGTCGCGCACGAAGCAGCGGATCTCGTAGGTGTTGCGATCGTCCAGGCGGGGTGCGCCGCGGGCGTCGTGGGCCAGCGAGGTGGTGGGGATGGTGCCGTAGTACAGCGTGCGTCCGGCGGCATCGTGATCCGGCTCACGTGGGTCGGGGACGAGTGCGAACAGGGGCTGCACCGCCTCGCCGCTGATGGCAGGGTCGGCCGCACAGGCGGGTTCGTCGAGCAGGCGCCACTCGCCCGGGCCGTTGCGTCCATTGCGGTCGGACGGGAACCAGCCTTCGATATCCACCCGGACGCCTTGTTCGCGGTACCACGCGTCCAGTGCGCTGCGCAGCCGGTCGGCCTCGGCGCGGCGCAGGGCGAGCAGGGCGGACCAGTCGGCAAGGCCTGCCTCGGTCACCAGCTTTTGCTGACGAGCCCGCGCGTTGCCGGCGAGAGCCGGGCTGGAGGCGGGGTCTTCTGCCGTGGCTGCAAGCTGGACAAGGTCCAGCAGGTCGGCCTCGGCAGCACGCACCGGATCTGTCTGCGCCTTGATCGTGGCTGCGGCGAGCTGAGGTGGCAGCACGCTGCGCCGGCGGCGGATGACAAAGCCGGCCTGACAGACCTGGCGCCGATCCACCCGCGGGAAACCGGGCTGCTCGCAGTGCAGCTCGCAGCACACCAGGTAATGGCGGTTGTGCGTGGGCTGGTAGAGCTTGCGCAGGCTGCCGGGTGCCAGCCGCGCGCGGAAACGGGGTTCGCCAGCGGCGGCCGGCCGGCCCTGGGCATTGACTGCGAACAGGCTGGCAAACTTGCCAGCCAGCGTACCGCCGGGGGCGGCGCTGGCCAGATGATAGCCGTTGACCACGTCGATCAGTGGATCGAACTTCAGCGAGCGCTGTGGCTGCGCGAGAAAGTCGCTGATGAAGTCGTCGCCGGCAAACATCTGGATGGCCGGCCGGCTGACGCGACCATCCTCTGGCAGGCCGGGGCGCGCCCAGCGATACCAGGGGCCGACCAGGCGCCAGTCCGGTGCCGGGAGGGTGGGGCGGGTGCGGACGCTGGCTACCATATGTTGCCCGCTCCGGGTGTGTAGCTGGGCGACACCACGCCGGTATTGGCGATGAGGGTGTCGCACTTGAGGATGCCGTCGCAGATCGTCATCGGCGCACGGATATTGACGATGGAAGCGTTGACCTCGAGCCTGACGTTGGCGGTGACGGTGACCGTACCGCCGATATCGATCCGGATCACGCAGCCATTGGCATGCTCCAGCACCACTTCGTTGCTCACATCGTCCAGCACCAGCTTGTGTCCGCTCTGCATCGACAAGGTGACCTTGGCCGCGCCGGCACTGTCGTCGAATTGCAGCTGGCTGCCGGCACGGGTGCGCAGGGTGCGCAGGTTGTTGGCTGCAGCGGCAGCCTCGGGCAGCGTGCGCCGACCATTCCAGCATGCACCGACGATATAAGGGCGCGCCGGGTCGCCGGCTTCGAAGGCCACCACCACCTGCGAGCCCGGTTCGGGCAGGATCTCCAGCCCCTGGTTCTGATCGGCGTAGGGCGTGAGCAATGTGGCCCAGGCGCTGACCCCTTCGCCAGCTGTGCCGAAGCTGGGCAGGCGGACCTTGATCCGGCCCTTGCTATCGGGGTCGACCAGGTCGATCACCTCGGCGGGATAGAGGCCGAACCAGCGTGGCCCGTCGCCATCGCCCGGAAAACGCGGGTCGCCGTTCATCGGCTGTCTCCTATCCAGGCGCGTTCGGCATCGAAATGGGTGCGATAGCCGTCGGTGAGGTCAAACTGATGGCGCACCCGGGTCACGTAGTAGCCATCGCCTTCGAACAGGGGCCCCACCCGCTCCAGGCGCAGCCGCGCACCGACGCGGATGCGGGTGTCGCCACTGGCCACGCCGCTGGCGAGCACGAAGCGTCGCGCGCGGCCAAGCAGGGCGGCGCGTGCCAGGGCACTGGCTTCGTTACCGCGCAGCGGCACGTCGCGTACGCGGTAGCTGGCGAGTCCGGCCGGGCTGGTGAAGGCGCGCTCGAGCACGTTCAGTCCGTGCGTCTGCCCGTGGGCTTCGGCAGCCACGGTGGCCGCATCGGCTTCTTCGTCGATGACCGCCTGCTGGCCGTCGTCAAAACCGCTCACCACAACCTTGCCGCGCTGGTGGGCGAGGTCGGCACGCAGCCGGCATTGCAACAGCTCGCTACCCTGTATCAGTGTCACGGTGGGGCCGTCGCGCTGGTCGCG
Organism: Parazoarcus communis SWub3 = DSM 12120; assembly: GCF_003226565.1. GTDB lineage: Bacteria > Pseudomonadota > Gammaproteobacteria > Burkholderiales > Rhodocyclaceae > Parazoarcus > Parazoarcus communis. The sequence continues at coordinate 20,434 of NZ_QKOE01000004.1, forward strand.
CGTGGCCATGTGCAGGGTGCCGTCCTCGACCCAGACCTCGGCGCCCAGGCGGCGGGCGCGTTCGCGCAGGAAGGCAAGATCGCTCTGGTTCCACTGCTGCACGGTCTGCCAGACCGGGCCTTCCACGGCAACATCGGCTGCCAGGCCGTGGCGGGCGGCGATGTCCTGTACCAGGCTGGTTTCGTCCACGTTTTCCCAGGTGCGGAACTGGCGGGCGAGGCGCAGCGCCATCAGCCGGTCTTCCGCCAGGCAATGCAGCTCCGGGGCGCGGCCCTGGTCGAAGTCGAGCTCGAGCGCGCTGATCGCACCGCTGAACATCGCCGTCCGGGCTTCACTCTGGCCCAGGTTTACGTCGATTTCACTGCCGAAATCGAGCACCGTCCCATCCATCCAGTTCAGTCCCTGGTGGCGCTCGCCGGCACTCGGGCCCAAGGCGATGAAGCGCACCGCAAGCCGCTTCATGCCGAACAGGTCTTCGTCGAGCTGCAGCAGGTCGAGGTCTCGCATCAGCGCGTCCTGCACCCGACCGCCGACCCGGATCTGAGGGCGGGTGGCCGATTGCAGGGAGGGGGCGATGCGCGACATCTGGCTCGGGCCTCTGACGCGGTGCTCAGTCGTCGAACTGCCAGGCCGCGGTGCGGGCCTGACGCTCGGCTTCGCGCTGCAGTTCGGCTGCGAGCCTGGCAAGCAGCGCGGCGGGCGGCGCCGCGCTGGCCGTGTTGTCGTCGCCGGTTGCGGTGGCGGGCGGGGTGACGGTGATGTCGGCTTCGATTTCGTGGATGGCGATTGGCATGGTCGGGCTCCGGCTATCAGTGTCCCTGGCGGCAGCGCCGGCAGCCGCAGCCGGTCTTGCGCGTGGCGGGACGCAAGGGGGCGGCGGGCCCCTTGCCAGCACCCGCTGGGGGCGTGAGGTAGCGGGTGGCAGTAGGGCGCTCGCCGATCGTCAACGCGGCCTGGCCCAGACGCGGGCGCAGGGGGACGCCCGCGCCCCAGGGGCGGCCGTCTGCGGCGGCGGTGGCGCCACCGCCCAGGCCGAAGGCGTGCAGGCTGGCTTGAGCCGTACGTTGATGCGTCAGGTCATGGCGCTGACCAATGGCGGCCTGTACCCCGCCTTGTGCGGCGATCGCCTGACCGCGGGGCACTGCGTCACCCATGCCGCCGCGGGTGGGCGCACCAGTGCCCGCGGTTTGCGTGCTGGTGAGTGCCAGTGTGGCGGTACTGGCTGCCGGGTCGCGTCCCTGACTGCGTTGCCCCTCGGCCAGGGCACGCGGCCGGCTGGCAGGCAGGGCGATCTCCTCGCCGAGTTGCAGTGCCAGCGGGTTGCCGACCCCGGCGGCAAGCGCACGCCAGGCCGCGGGGTCGAACCCGGCACGCGCTGCGAGCTGGGTGAGGCTTTCGCCGGGCATGGCCGAGACCACGCGGCTGATGGCGGCGCCCATGCCAACGGTACCGGGCAGCCCGGCGGCACTTGCGCCCGGCATGCCGCCAGCACCCCGGGCCCCGGCCGTGCTGCCTGCCGGGGCGCTCTTCTGTCCGGCAGCCGGTGTGTAGGTCCAGCGTGGGTCCTGGCCTTTGATGGTGACGGCGACCCGGGCGCGCAGCGGGGTACCGCGGGCGTCGAACAGGTCGAGATCGAGGTTGGCGCTTTCCATCGTGCCCTGCACGACGAAGCTGCCCCACTTGAAGATCACCCGCGGTGGTGCTTCCTCGCCCTCGCGTGGGCCGCGCGGACGCACGAAGCGCTCGACCATGCGGATGCGTTCGAGCACGTCTACCGCCTCTTCGGTGCTGCCCTCGTCGGCGGTGTCGAATACCAGCTCGAAGCTCACCGTCATCTCGCCGGTGCCGGGACGCTGGCGGGCCTGCGCACCGGCCTGCTGTCCTCCCGCCGTGCGGTTGGACAGTTGTACCCGTAGCGAGGTGGGGTTGAACTGCACATCCACCAGCGTGCCTGGCACCTCGGTGGGGGCGTCGTCGGCGGTAATCTCGCCCAGCTGAGCCTTGGTCAGTGCGCTCATGTCATCGGCTCCTCGGCGGGTAGCAGGCGCAGGCCCTCGTGGGCGATGCTGAGTTCTTCGATGGCGACCTCGCCGGTGCGGGCATTGAGCTCCGGACCGCGTATCTTTGCCGGCAGGCCGCGGTCGAACATCCAGCTTGCACGCAGTTCGCCGTCTGCACTCATGACCTGGATCAGGCCGTCGTGGCGTGGTACCGGACGTTCGCCGTTGATGATGCGCTGCATCCAGTGCCATAGCTCGGTGTTGACCCGGCCGTCGCCGTCGGTGCTGTAGAACATGCCCCGGCGCAGCACCACCGGGGGAAACTTGGCCCGGCCGACGCGGCGCACCGTGCCGTTGTTGCGGCCACCCTCGGCGTAGTCCTGGATGTCCATCTCGATCTCCAGCCCGGCGCACTCCTGAAAGGCGCCGCGCCACTCGCTGGCGCCACGACCGCCCAGCACCGTGTCGCCACTGGGTGGGGTGTAGCCGCGACGGGCTCCGGGCAGTACCTGAGAGCCGGCGACGATGTCCGGCGAGCGGATCAGCTTGATCTCGAAGCGGAAGGCGGGCAGCAGCAAGGTGGTGGCCATTGGCTCAGTCCTCCAGGCTCAGCGTACCGTCGCCATCGCGGCGCAGGCGGACGAGGATGAACTCCAGCGGCTCGGCCGGGGCCACGCCGATATCCACCTGCAACTGACCGGCTGCCTGCAGGCGTGCATCGCTGTGGATGCGCACGAAGAAGGACTCTGCTTCGCTGGCGCCGGCAAACGCGCCGGCACGGAACAAGCCGCGCAGCAGACTCTCGATCGAGCGTTGCAGTTCGCGCCACAGTGGTGGCCCATTGGGCTCGAAGACCGCCCACTGGGTATGCACGAGCAGTGCGCGCCGTAGCATCAGCATCAGCCGGCGCACCGACAGCTGACGCCAGTCGGGGTCGTGCGACAGCGTGCGGGCAGCCGTCAGCACGATGCCTTCGGGTTGGCGTGCGTAGCAGTTGATGCCAAGCGGGTGCAGTGCGTCGGCACGGCCCTCCGGCTGGGTTTCGGCGAGGTGGATGACTTCACGCGCGAGCGCATTGGCCGGGCCGTACTGTATGCCGCGCTCGAACTCGCGACGCGCAATGATGCCCGCTGCCACCACGCAGGGTGGCAGCGGGCGCAGCGCTTGCCCGGACTGGCCGTCGTGACGGCGGGCGGGGACCAGCCAGGGATGGTAGGCCGCCGCCCAGGGGCTGTCGAAACGCGCCCGCCACTGCTCGATACGCCCCTGGGACAGTCCGGGGGGCACGTCGAGCAGGGCGATGTGGTCGCGGGTCTGTTCGCAGAATTCGACGACCCGCAGCTGCAGCGCGGTGATGGACTCCAGCCCGGCACTGGTACGGGGGTCGAGCATCAGGCCGGTGAGCGCCAGCGGCGGGGTGGTGGTCGCCGCCTGCACCTGCAGGGTGTCGGCGCATTCGCCGAATTCCGCCCCCGCACTGCGACCGCTGACAATGTCCATCGTCTCCCCGCCTGCCCATTGCGCCGGCAGGTAGAGGTCGGGCACCACCAGCTGGGTGACCTGGCCGTTGTGAGCAAAGGCGGCAATGCCGTCACCCGGGCCTTCGTCCGCGGGCGTCCAGTGTGGATCGAAGAAGTCGTCGGCCTGCAGCCCACTCCAGTCGTCCAGCCCACCGCCCAGGCGTGCACTGGCATGCAGGGACTCGATGCGGGTGGCGGCCGGCTGCAGCCGGGTGCCCACCCAGCCTGGGTCCGGCCACAGCAGTTGCGAGCGGTCGCACAGGACGCTGGCAAGGTAATCGGCATGTTCCGGGGCGAGCGCGAGGTGGTCGAAGCGTTCCACCCACCCGGCACCGTCGTCGATCTCGATGCTGGCCCGGATCAGTTCGAGCCGGAGCGGGGCGACAGCGGGTGCAACATCCAGCGTCAGCCGCCAGTGGTGCCGCGCGGCCAGCGGGTCGCGGATACGGCGCAAGTCGGTGACGAGGGCAAGACGCTGGCTGCCATCGTTCTCCGTGAGACGCAGTGTGCTGCCGGCTGGCAGCGGCGCATTGGCCGGGGTGTCGAGATGGCCGGTTGTCCACTGAAAGGCTTGCGGTGTGCTGTGGAGGGCGAGGCGGACGCGGATGCGGCTGCCCCAGCTGCCTTCGTTGCGAGCGATGAAGCCGACCGGCACGCTGAAGACTCCGGCAACTTCAGTACGCGCGCAGCCGTCGTCGAAGCGTGCAGCGCGGTCATGGACAATGCGCACGATCCAGGCAAGCTGGCCGCCCTGCTCGAACCAGGCAGAGACGGCATGGGGTAGCAGACCGGGGCCGTCGAAGCCGCCGAAGTGACGCTGGTATTCGTCAAAGCTGCGTACCGCAAGGGCGACACTGCGCCGACACGGGCGGCCATCATCGAGCACACGGCGATAGCCACCCGGCCATTCGGCGTCGGTCACTGGCTCACGGGCGGGGCCACGTGGCGCAACGCCAGCGAAGCCGCATACATCCATGCGCTGCGGATGCAGTGCGGGTGGTGTGCGCGCCGGCAGCGCGAAGACACCGGGCAGGCCAAGCGGCGAGCGGACCTGGGGCAGCATCAGCGTGACCTCATTCCTCTGCACTCCGTGACGGGGTGGTGGCGATCGATCCGGCGCTCAGGCAGACGGTTCCGGGCCGGGTCCTGGGTGTTCATCTCCTCCCGCTGGGGAGGGGTTCGGGTTGCCGGGACTCATTCGTAGGTGATGCCCTCATGAGTCAGGTGCAACTCCTCCATGGCCACTTCGCCGCCACCTTTGGCAGCCAGGGTCGGGCCGACCCACTTCTTGGGCTGGGCATTGGCCAGGCGGAATGCGCCCACCGGGTTGCGGGCTTCGTCAAGCACGGTGATGGTGACCGAGCGCCGGCCGTCGCCGCCCTCCTGTACGTCCTTGACCCACTGGTACAGATCCAGCGAACCGATCAGCCCGCGCTTGAGCGTGACGTCCTCGAGCTTGAAGGTGTTGGGTACCTTGCGTACGGTATTGATCTTGTCGTTGCCGTTGCGGTACTCGGAGTAGTTGATCTCGGTGCCCAGCCCGGACACGTCGGAGAAGCCGGCGATCACGTCGGTTTCGCTGCCGTTGCCCAGCGAGACCAGAAAGTTGAAGGCGCCGTAGGGGTTGTTGCGCAGGGTGGCCATGGCGATGTCTCCTCAATCAGGCGCGGGCGTCGGCGGTCCATTGGCCGACGCGGAAGATCACGTATTCGGCTGGGCGGCTGGGGGCGATGCCGACCAGGCAGATCATGCGGCCGTTGTCGAGATCGTTCTGGGTCATCGTGGTGCGGTCGCAGCGTACGAAGTAAGCTTCTTCGGGCTTCGCGCCGATCAGCGCGCCGTCACGCCACAGCACGTACAGGAAGTCCTCGACCATGGTGCGGATGTTGGTCCACAGGCGGTCGTTATTGGGTTCGAACACCGCCCACTGGGTGGCCTTGTCGATCGAGTGTTCGACGTAGATGAACAGCCGGCGCACGTTCACGTATTTCCATTCCGGGTCCGAACTCATCGTGCGTGCCCCCCACACCCGGTTGCCGCGCCCTTCGAAGAAGCGCAGGCAGTTCACCCCTTCCGGATTGAGCACGTCCTGACGCGCCTTGTTGATGTTGATCTCGAACTTGGTCAGGCCGCGCACGACCTCGTTGGCAGGGGCCTTGTGCACCCCGCGCTCGATGTCGCTGCGCGCGTAGATGCCGGTGACAAAGCCGGAGGGGGGGAGCACCAGCTTGCGCGGCGGCACCCCGGGCGCGGCGGGAAACAGCGGGTCGAGGATCTCGATCCAGGGGTGGTAGAGCGCGGCATACTTGCTGTCGAAGCGACCGCGGAAGTCGCGGATTTCCGACAGCGAGCTGTTTTCCGGGCCATCGACCACCGCAATACGGTAGCGCCACTTCTCGGCATGGGCGATCAGGTGATCGGCGACCGCCTGGATCGAATCGATGTCGTCCATCGCACCACCGTCGGGAACGGCGACGATTGCGATGTCGGTGAGTTCGCCAAGTGCTTCCAGCCCGGTGGCGCGTACATCGACATCGTCGGGATCCGCCTCGGCGCCGCGGATGGCATCGGGGCCGGGCAGCGCGCCGTCCATGGCCACTCCGGCCACACCGGTCAGGCGTTTGCCGGCGTTCTGCAGCCCGACCATCAGCGCGGCGGGTGAGAAGGCATTGACGGCCGGGGTCCAGTCCAGCCAGACCATGGCGTTTTCGTCCTCGGGGTCGTCGAGTTCGAGCACCTTGCCAATGTAGCGGCGCTGGTCGGGATGGGCAGCCAGCTGATCGTAGACGTCGGTACGCCCTTCGGCGCCGAACACCGTGACGCGCAATTCCACCAGCAGGATCTGGCTGCCCGCAGTGACCGCGACCCGGTCGCCGCTGCTGTCGATGAAGTGCTGGCGCCCATCACGATCGACATCGATCACCCTCAGGTTGGCGGGGTTGAGTGGCGCATTGCCGACCGGCAAGGGGTCACCTGCGGCGACAATCTCGACCACCGCGCCATGGCGCACGCTCTTGACCTGCGGCCCCCAGCTGTCGCGACCAAGCAGATCTTCGGGATCGGCGGCATGCTGGAACGCCAGATTCTTGCCACGTACCGCGCGGGTGTCGACCAGCACGGCGCCATCCTCGCCTGGCCAGCGCGCGCGCCAGGTGGCGCTACCCAGGCTGACGGTGACGGCCAGCCGGGCGATGCAGTCGGCAACGGTCTGTCCGCCAGGTGGGGCGAACACCCGTGATACGTAGAGCCGGCGCCCGCCATTGTTGAAGAATGCGCGTGCTGCATGGGCCAGGTAGGCGGTGCGTTCGCCGTCTGCCAGCTGCAGCGGGGCCAGGCTGCCGTAGACGCGTTCGAATTCGGTGTAGGAGGTGATCAGCCGTGGCCGGGTGGTGGAGGGGCCGCCGGGGTACTGCACCGGGCCGTAGCGGGTGACCCCGGCATAGCCGGTGGTGCTGGTCGGCACGCCCTCGATCGACTTGGAGCGGAAGCTGACTTCTTCGACATATACGCCGGGGGCAAGGTACTCGGGCATGGTGTTCCCCTTTTAGTCCATCACTGCGGTTGCTCTGTCGCGTCGCGTCTGCCGGGCGGCGCACCTGCGGGTGGGGGTGGGTGTCATGGTTGTCAGGCCGGGATGTAGTCCAGCGCGTCGTCGTGGATCGTGCTGACCTCGCCCGGGCTCAGGACCCGTGTTACCGCGGCCTGGCGGACATAGCCCGGTGGTGCAGCGGTGCCAGCCAGAACGGCGTTGTGCAGGTCGCTGCCGGCGATCTCGATGGGCAGCTGGTCGAAGGCGTTGTCGCTGCCGCCCGCTGGCGGCAGGAAGACCCATAGGCGCACCGTGACACTGGCCGGCAGCGCTGCTCCACCGGGCAGCAGCTTGCTGCCCAGGACCGCAAGGAATTCGCCGCGGTCGTCACCGTGTGCCCAGCCGACCACGGTTTCATTGTCGAAGTCGGCTGCTGCCAGCGGATCGGAGGGGCGGGTGAGTGTGACCCTTGCCCAGGCGACCGGGGTGAGGGAATCTGCGTCCGGTCCTCTGCGGATACGGCCGCGCACCGCGGTGGCATTGGCTGACAGCGGCCAGCGAGCGCCGGGCCATAGACCGACCTCGCGAATATTGAACCATCCGCCAGCCGGCTGCAGTCCGTCCAGTTGCGGGATCAGTGCGAGGCGGCGCGGTACGTAGCGACGCGGGTCGTCCTGCGCATGCCAGATGCCGCTGGCGCCGTGGCCAGCTGCGATCGAGATCAGCAGACGGGTGGGATCATCGGCTGCAAGCGGGGGCGGCATGGAGGCCTTGTCGCTTGCCGCTCGGGTCATCACACGGGCGGCGTGGTCGCGCAATAGCAGCGCATGACGGCCGTGGCCGTGCGGTGCCAGGGCTTGACCGAGCGGGCGGTTGCCAATCGCTTCCAGCCGGCAGCTCATCCCGCCGGCTGGCTGGCCCGCCTGTGCGTCCAGCAAGGTCAGGCCCAGCGCCAGCCGGTGGCGTACGTGCGCAACTTCGCGGGTCAACGCCGGGTGCAGGGGCAGGGTGACCGTGCTCATGTCGGTATCTGCAGGCGAATGTCGGCATCGACCACTGGCGGTGCTACCGCGCGGCGGGCGGTGTCGATGCGGACGATGCGGGCGACGTAGGGCACTGACAGCCGGTAGTCGCTTGGCAGGGAGTCGAAGGTGCGCATCAGCGCCTCAGTAGAGATCTCCTCCAGCAGCAGTTGTACAGCGTCGGTGACGGCGGTTTCCGGTTCGCCGGCATAGTCGGGCATTGGCAGGGGTGGGCTGTGCAGCAGTGGCCCCGAGAGTACGGGCGTATGTTCGAGGGCCTGCATCGAACGCCCCACGATCATGTGCTGGTGTTCGGCGTTGTCTGCCCAGGGGGTCAGCAGGTAGTGCAGGTCGAGCGCGAGATGACCACGCCCGTCTGTGGTACCGGCGCCGGACCACGCGGCACGTACCGATTTATTGAAATCGACGCGGTAGAGCAACAGGGTGACGCCCTGGTTGCCGATCAGCTCGCGGATGGCATTGTCGTCGGCGAGATCTTCGGTGCGGATCAGCGCTGCGCGGGAGAGCCGGCCGGGGATGGGCTGGCGCTCGACGAAGGCCCGCGACAGCAGGCGCTCGATGCTGGTGCCAACGGCTGCAATGCCTGCGAACCCCGCCATGTCGTGTCCCCTCCGTTGAGCGACGGTATGCGGCCAGCAAGTTCCAGAGGGCTGTCGGATGTCGTACTGATTGGATTCACGACGTATGAATCCGCACTCTGTGTCGTTGCACAGTGATCCTTGCATACCCCATGTTCATTGGGTTTAGCAGAAAAAAAACAGAACGCAAGTTGCCGCTTGCGGCAGTTCGGGCATGTGGGCTTGCAGGGACGGTGCGTCGCTCCGGGGTCGGTCGTGCGGGCGGAAAAGCGTGCTTCATCGCCATCTGCGCGATGGAGGGGCTTTGTTGCTTCAACCCATCGTGCATGGCTTTACGCTATCATTTGGACCGTTTTTCATGCAGTCCACCTCGCGGTGTGCTGACCATTTTCTTCTTGCTTCACGCTCTTGCTTCACCCACCTCATCGCCCCTGAATACGCAGGGCCAGGCAGATACGCGACAGACATGAAAGAGGTCATCGGGAACTTCCGGATTCTCGGAAAGATTGGCGAGGGCGGCATGGGCACCGTGTTCCATGGTCGCGACCTCATGCTCGAGCGCGATGTGGCGATCAAGTCCTTGCGCCCGGAACTGGCCAGCAACGACGAGATCGTCGAGCGTTTCCGCATCGAGGCGATTGCGCTTGCCCGTCTCCAGCATCACAACATTGCCAATGTTTTCAGCTTTTTCGCTGAAGATGGGCAGTACTACATGGTGATGGAGTATGTGGATGGCGAGTCACTCGGCCAGCTGACTGCGCGCCGGGGGGCCCTGCCCTGGCGCGAGGCGGCTGGCTTGATCGTACAGGCCTTGCGGGGGCTGGAGCACGCGCACAGGGCGGGCGTGATTCACCGCGACATCAAGCCAGCCAACATGATGGTGAGTCGTGATGGCACGCTCAAACTGATGGATTTCGGCATTGCCCGGATCATCGAGAAGGCTGGCCTGACCCGTACCGGCTATGTGGTGGGTACCTTGCAGTACGTATCGCCCGAGCAGGTGCGTTGTCATGACCTGGACGAGCGATCCGACCTGTATTCGATGGCAATTGTGCTGTACCAGCTGCTGACCGGCCGGGTGCCGTTTGACCACGGTAGTGAGTTCGAGCTGATGCGCGCCCATCTGGAGCAACTGCCAGAGCCCCCTTCGCAGTTCATCGACGGCTTGCCACCCGAGCTCGAGGCCATTGTGCTGCGTGCCATGCACAAGGACCCGGCACAGCGTACGCCCAATGCACTCACCTTCCGCCGCGAGCTGGAGCAGCTGCTCGATGTTGAAGCCGGCTTTGCATCGGATCGTGAGGAGGCGACCGTCATCCGTCCGCGGCCCGACATCATGCCGGCGACTGTCGGTGCGAGTGCGATGCCGTCATCCACCGTCGCGCCGTCACCTGCGTCGGTGACTGTTGCGCCAGCCTTTGGCCCCTCCGTCGCAGCGGACACTACAGCCTCTGTCCAGCACACGCCATCCACCACGACCGGGGTCGTGCCCGGCATCGTCGAGGGGGTGGGCATGCGGCCGCGCTGGACCCTGATTGCCGCAGCACTGCTGGTGCTGGCCATTGGTGCAGCCTATCTGGGTGGGCGGACTGTGGGGGCCTTGAAGTCATCTGCCGTGCCGGAAGCGCAGGTACCGGTGTCCGCGCCGCCCGCTGCTGCCGCGCCCGGGATCGCTTCCCCGCAGACGGAAGACCACGCCGCGAGCCAGCCCACCCCCGATCTTGCCATTGCCCCGTCAGTTGTGCCGTCAGCAGGCGGCAGTGACCCCCGATCTGGTGCACTGCCGGCATCCGATGTGGCGTTGCCGGTTGTGGTCGCGCCCGCCGCGCCGGACACGGCCGAGCCTGCACCGCCACCGCTCCAGCGTGCACCGGCTGCACGCCAGACGGCTCAAGCCACGCCGACGACGGCGGACAAGGCACCGTTGCGCAGATCGCCCCCGCCCGAGCCGAGCGCCACCGCCGAAGCGCGAGCTGCGGCACCTGCCCGCAGCTCAAACTGCGCCCGTATCATTCAACAACTCAGCCTGGGTGAGGATTTGAGTGAGGCTGACCGAAGCTATCTGAGGAGCCATTGTGGCAACTGAATCGCGGACAAGATGGGGGGCGCTGCTCATTGCGGCGGCGCTGGTGCTGGGTTTGAGCGCCTGCAAGACTGCGCCTCGACAGCCAAATACCGACACGCTCGACCTGCAGGCGGCGACCCGGGTGATCGTCGATGACCTGCTCGCACAGGCCGGGCCGACGATTCTCGATCGCATGGTGTCGCGGCGGGTGGCCATCGACCCCTTTCTGGACGGCGATACAGGGCAACAGACGGTGGCAGCAAAACAGGCTGAAACCCTGCTGGTCGAGCAACTGAGCGCGCGCCGCAGCCACCTGCAGGTCCTGCCCTTCAGCGGCAGTGACATCGAGCGGACCGAATACCTGATCACCGGCTCCTTGAAGCGGGCCGGGCGCGACAGTGATGCCTATGTGCTGGCCGCATCGCTGACCGATCGCCGCATTGGCCTGGTGGTGGCGCAGTCTGCGGTACCGGTATTGCGTGCCGGCGTGGATGCAACGCCGACGCCCTTCTTTGCCGAGAGCCCCTCGCTGGTCAAGGACCGCGTGACTGAAGGCTACCTGGCTACGTCGCAAACCCCCGCGGGTGGGGCTGCGGATCCGGTCTACCTCAATGCCGTGCCCACGGCGGCCTTGCTGTCGGAAGCCCTCGAGGCTTACAACACGCAGCAATGGGAAAAGGCCCTGGAGTACTACACCGCAGCCGCAGCGCGGCCAGACGGTGCGCAGTTGCGGGTATTCAACGGCATCTACTTGTCCAATGTGCAGCTTGGCCGCAAGGAGGCTGCGCAGGAAGCGTTTGGCCGCATCGTGGCACTGGGTCTGGCGACCAACAACCTGGCGGTGCGCATCCTGTTCAATCCGGGCAGTACCGAGTTCTGGCGCGATCCGAGCGTGACCGGCGTGTACCCGATGTGGATACGCCAGATCGCGCGCGAGACCAAAGAGGGCGATTATTGCCTCACGGTGATCGGCCACACCAGTGCCACCGGCACCGAGGCGATCAACTCGCGCCTTTCGCTCGCGCGTGCGCGGACCATTCGCGACGCCATGCTGCGCGAAGTACCGGCTCTGGCCAACGCCCTGCGCATCGATGGCAAGGGGTCGAGCGAGAACATCGTCGGCAGCGCGACCGATAATGCGGTGGATTCGCTGGATCGCAGGGTGGAGTTCCGCACCACCGCATGTGGTGGCTGAGGCTTGGCGACCGCTGGGTTCGGGCGCACGGTCGGCCGGTGACTGCAACGGCGTTGTCGTGACTTTGCGCTATATTCATTCAATGCGCATCCGGGAACGCTACCCGGATTCAGCGCCTTCTTTTTCACGCAGTTGAACGGGTAGCCGCCATGAATGAGGTCATCGGCAGTTTTCGGGTGCTGGCCAGGATCGGCGAGGGAGATCTGGGACCGGTGTTCCAGGGGCGCGATCTTGACGACACGCGCGATGTCGTCCTGCTGTCACTGCGTTCCGAGCTTGCACTGAGGCCCGATGTCGTCGATGCCGCCCGTGCCGAAGCGGGGATGCTGGCAACATTGCGGCATCGCAATATTGCCGGCCTGATTGGCCTGGTGGAGGATGGCGGACAGTGCTGTCTGGTGCGCGAATTCGTTGCTGGCGAGTCCTTGGCGGAGCGGCTGCGTCGGTGCGGAGCACTCCCCTGGCGCGAGGCCAGTGGATTGGTGGTACAGGCGCTGCGGGGACTGGGCGAAGCACACAAGGCGCATGTCATCCACCGTGACATCACACCTGCAAACCTGCTGATTGCTGCTGATGGCACGTTGAAACTGGCCGGTTTCGGCATTGCTGGCATCCTGGACAAGGCAGGGCTGACCCGTACCGGCAGCGGCGTTGACGCGCTGCACTATGTTTCGCCGGAGCAGGTTCGCGGCGCACTGGTGGATGAACGCTCCGATCTTTATCTGATGGCCGTGGTGCTGTACCAGGCGCTGACCGGGCGGGTGCCATTCGAGCATGCCGACGAGGTTCAGTTGATCCGTGCCCATCTCGAGCAGATGCCGGTGCCACCGTCGCAGCATGTCCGGGGGCTGCCGATTGCGCTCGAGTCCATCCTGATGCGGGCCCTGGTCAAGGATCCGCGTATGCGTACCCCCAACGCACTGGCGTTCCGTCGCGAACTGGAGCAGCTGCTGGAGTCGGAGCCGGCTGCCGACCCTCGTCATGATGGCGTCACGCTCGTGGTGCCGTCGCACCAGGCGGCTTCTCGTCAGGCGGACGCTGCGGTACAGACTGCCCGTTCATCGGACGAGGCACGTGCTGCGGCCATTGCGCCCACCATGATTGTGAACCGGCCTTCCGGACTTGCAGCAGGTGATGCGCGACCGTCCGACGCGACTTACGCCGCCGCCATTGCAAATACCGTGGTGGTCCGCAGTCCGGTGGCCAGCCCTGCTCCAAAAGACTCCACTGCGGAAAAGGCTGCGGGCGCTGCAGCGCCGTCCGATGAGGCGTATGCAGCGGCAATTGCGCAGACCATTGTCGTTCGGCGACCGGTCATGGAGGGGGCGGCAGGCGAGTCATCGGCACCGCGCACAACACCGGTGGCGCGCACCGCGGCCGACACCACCGCCGAGGCGTCCAGCATTGCACCGACACTGGTCATTCGCCGTGGCGAGATGGTGCGTTCGTTCGACGACGCCCCTGCGGCCGGGGTCAGTACAGGCGATGAAGGCTACTCGGCAGACTATCCGCCGACCATCGTGATCCGTCGTCCGGTGGGTGCGAGCGCTCCCGCGCCGGGCGCGCCCCCGGCCGATGATCCGATGCCCAGTGAGATTCCTCCGACCATTGCCATACGCCGGAACGACGCAACCCCTGTAAACGCCGCGGCCGCAACCCGCACAGGCAGCGACCAGACCGGCCGCGCTACCCGGGAACCGCCTCCCGGACATGTGCAGCCCCCCGCGCCATCACGCTGGCCCTTGATTGCGGCCATTGCCATTGCAGTCGTGGTGGGCGCGGGTTACCTGGGATGGCTTTCGGCCGCTTGAGCGGCTGCACGCAACCGAGCTGCGCACGATCCAGCCCGGCTTCCGCTGGGGAAAACAGTGATAATGGCCGCCTATATGTTTTGAGCGCCATTTCAGGATTCCCCTATGGAAATCAAGGTCAATTTTCTTGACAAGCTTCGTCTGGAAGCCAAGTTCGACGACTTCACCGTGATCGCCGATCAGCCCATCCGCTACAAGGGCGACGGCTCGGCGCCGGGGCCGTTCGACTACTTCCTGGCGTCGTCGGCGTTATGTGCGGCCTATTTCGTGAAGCTGTACTGCGAGACCCGCAATATCCCGACCGATAACATCCGCCTGTCGCAGAACAATATCGTGGATCCTGAGAACCGCTACAAGCAGGTGTTCAAGATTCAGGTCGAGTTGCCGGAAGACATTTCCGCCGCGGACCGTCAGGGCATCCTGCGTTCGATCGAGCGGTGCACGGTGAAGAAAGTGGTTCAGACCGGGCCCGAGTTCGTGATCGAGGAAGTGGAGAATCTGGATGCCGATGCGCAGGCCCTGCTGACGCTGAAGCCGGAGGCTGCAGCATGCACCTATATCGTGGGCAAGGACCTGCCGCTCGAGCAGACCATCGCCAACATGTCGGAAGTCCTTGCGGGGCTGGGCATCAAGATCGAGATCGCCTCATGGCGCAATCTGGTGCCCAATGTGTGGTCGCTGCATATCCGCGATGCACATTCGCCAATGTGCTTTACCAATGGCAAGGGGGCAACCAAGGAAAGCGCCCTGGCGTCCGCACTGGGTGAGTATATCGAGCGACTGAGCTGCAATCATTTCTACAATGACCAGTACTGGGGGGAGGACATCGCCAATGCGGCGTTTGTGCATTACCCGGAGGAGCGCTGGTTCAAGCCGGGCCGCAAGGATGCTCTGCCGGCGGAAATCCTTGATGAGTACTGTCTGGCCATCTACAACCCCGATGGCGAGTTGCGCGCCTCGCATCTGTATGACACCAATTCCGGCAATGTGCAGCGCGGCATCTGTTCGCTGCCTTATGTGCGTCAATCGGATGGTGAGGTGGTGTATTTCCCGACCAACCTGATCGACAACCTCTACCTCAGCAATGGCATGAGCGCCGGCAACACGCTGGCCGAGGCGCAGGTGCAATGCCTGTCGGAGATTTTCGAGCGTGCGGTGAAGCGCGAAATCCTGGAAGGTGAGCTTGCACTGCCCGATGTGCCGCCCGAGGTGCTGGCAAAGTATCCCGGCATCGTGGCCGGCATCGACGCGCTGGAAAAGCAGGGTTTCCCGGTGCTGGTGAAGGATGCGTCGCTGGGCGGGGCGTTTCCGGTGATGTGTGTGACCCTGATGAACCCGCGCACGGGTGGGGTGTTTGCTTCGTTTGGCGCGCATCCAAGCCTTGAAGTGGCGCTTGAGCGTAGCCTGACCGAATTGTTGCAGGGGCGCAGTCTTGAGGGCCTCAACGATCTGCCACAACCGACCTTCGAGAGCGGTGCCGTTACCGAGCCGAACAACTTCGTCGAGCACTTCATTGATTCCAGCGGCGTCGTGTCATGGCGCTTCTTCAGTGCCAAGGCGGATTTCGAGTTTGTCGAGTGGGATTTTTCCTGTCAGGGCGCCGAATCCAATGCCGAGGAGGCTGCAGCCCTGCTGGCCATCCTCGAGGGCATGGGCAAGGAAGTGTACATGGCGGTGTATGACCAGCTGGGTGCAATCGCCTGCCGCATTCTGGTGCCAGGGTATTCGGAAGTCTATCCGGTGGAAGATCTGGTCTGGGACAACACCAACAAGGCCTTGCAGTTCCGTGCCGATATCCTGAACCTGCACCGTCTGGATGATGACGCGCTGGCGACGCTGCTTGCGCGCCTGGAGGAGAGCGAGCTCGATGATTACACCGATATCATCACTTTGATCGGCATCGAGTTTGACGAGAATACGGTCTGGGGGCAGCTGACGATACTGGAGCTGAAGCTGCTGATTCATCTTGCCTTGCGGCAGTTCGAGGAGGCAAAGGAACGGGTGGAGGCCTTCCTGCAGTACAACGAGAACACCGTGGAGCGTGTGCTGTTCTATCAGGCCTTGAATGTGGTGCTCGAGGTCCTGCTGGACGACGAGCTGGCGCTGGAAGATTACGAGGCCAATTTCCGTCGCATGTTCGGCAACACGCGCATGGACGCGGCGATCGGGTCGGTGGATGGCAGCGTGCGCTTCCATGGCCTGACGCCAACGAGCATGAAGCTGGAAGGGCTCGACCGACATCAGCGCTTGATTGACAGCTACCGCAAACTGCATGTCGCGCGGGCCCGCGTGGCGGCTTGATCCAGGTGGGCTGACTCGGCAGGCCTGGATCAAGCGAAGCGCGAATCAAATTGCCTTGAACAGGGCGTTGAACTCGTCAGCCGCCTTGCGACTGCCGCGCAGGATCTCGCGCGACAGCGTGTAGACGCGCTGCGTGGTGGTCGCGACATCCTGCTTCAGTTCGCGTCTCTGGACATCGCTCAGGCGGTCGTCGCCGGCATAGCGTGCGAGCAGCAGTTCGACCATCTGGTTGGTCTGCATCTGCAGTTCGGCGCTGTCGCGGCCAAGGGTCGCGGTGTGGTCGGCGATACGGCCAGGGGTGGCGATAAGGGTGTTCAGGGTGTCGCGGTACTCACGCACGAAGGCAGGGGCGTTGCGGATGAAGACGCCGTTGTTGCTGTCCATCATCAGGCTGCGCACGTCGGCATTGGCCGAGCCGATGAAGATGTCGTCACCAAACAGCATCACCTTGCTGTGCAGGGACAGCCGGCTGTCGTTGCCCGGTTGGTACTCCAGATAGCGCAAGGTGGCCGCATCGGCACCGGGCTTGCGCTCGCGCAGGTGGTCGGCCAGCGCCTTCAGCTGCCATACCGCGAGCAGGTTGACGACGTTGAGGTCGGTGGTCTCCAGCGAATTGGTCAGCAAGGTCAGGGTCAGGCCGCCGCAGTTGCGACTGCCGTCGAGCATGGCGCCGATGTCCTGCAGCAGGTTGGCAGGCAGGAATAAATATGCGTTGTGAAACACCACCTCGCGTGAGCTGCTGGCGTCGGCCAGGCAGATGTCGTGCAGGGCAGCGCGCCACAGCGCGTGGATGTGCTTGTTGGCAGCCTCTCCACCGTGATCGACGCCGTAGCCGCGTTGGCCGTTGCGGGTGGGCAGGTTCTCGAAATAGTGGATGCGGGCTTCGGCATCGATGCGCAGGGGCGCGGGCGTGCGCGCGGCGCGGTACGCCTGCTGGTAGCGGGTCAGGTGAGCGCGGTGGCGTTCCCCTTCGGCCTGCATGCGTTGCGCCAGCGTGCGCGCGCGACGGTCGAACTCGCGATCGAAGCAGCGGGCGTCGGTCGATGTCTGGCAGGTGCTCTGCGCCGCTTGCACGGCATCGAAATTGACCAGCAGGTCGTTGGGGGCATGCTGGCGGACGTCGTCCAGGGTGGCGACCATGCTGCGTAACTGCCACAGCCGGTCGAAGCTGGTGGCAAGTGCAGGGTCGGTACGGGCGAGCTGCAGGCCGACGTCGGTATCCATGAAGATGTACTTGCTGGAGAGGGGGTTGGGTTGCATGTGGTAAGCGTCTTCCACATTGCGTCCGCCAAGGATCAGCGCACCCTCGTCGGCCAGCAAGAACTTGTGGTGCAGGAACTCGGTGAGATAGTCCCAATCCTGTCGCGCCTGTGTGCTGTCGCGGCGGTTCAGTGGCAGCAGCGCGTTGACGGTATCGAACACTGGATTGACCTGCTCGCCGTAGGCGAAGCGGACGTAGCCCAGCTTCAGGCGCGCGCTCAGCCCTTCGACGCCCCCGCGGTAGCGGGCCTGAAAGTAGAGCTTGCCCAGACGCTTGAGCTGATCCGCCTGGGTGGACGTTGCGTCCTGCGCGCTGCTGCCCAGTGCGTCGGCGTCGATGGCCTGGCCTCGGGTGATGGCATAGGCGAGAAAGGACGTGTTCTTGCCATACAGCCCGGACAGGAACAGGCTGGAGCCGGCATAGCTGCGGTTGGTGACGGTCTGTCCGCTGATCGCCTCGGTGGCGAAGTGGCGTTCGACAGCAGCGAACTTGGCATCGTCGCAAGCACTGCCGGAGGCGCCGACGTCGGCGCAGCTCAGTGTCAGGTAAGCGGCATCCTTGATGATGTCCAGCGTCGGCCGATTGTAGAAACGGACCTCGATGCGGCCGGCACCCTGCTGTTCAAGCCAGGTGTAGCGGTCCAGGTCCTTGTAGGCGCTGAAGTAATCCACCAGCAGGCGTACGCGCACGCCACGCTGGGCGGCGTCGATCAGCGCCTGGGTCAGTATCGATGAGGAGTAGTCGTCGGCAAAGATGTAATAGGCCAGGTCCAGGCTTTCGCGCGCACTCTCGATGAGGCGCAGCTTGGCGGCAAAGGCGGCATCGTTGTCGAGGAAGGCGCGGCCTTCGCTCAGCTCCAGCGGCCCGGCGCTGGCCTGCGCGGCAACAACGTTGTCGAGTTGCGGCTTGGCCTTGAGGGGGTTCAGGCTACCGACCGTCGAGCAGGCGCCAAGCATGATGGTCGCGCCAAGGGTAAGAATGAAGAGATTGCGTTTCATGGGGGTTTTCATCATCCGGAATATGACGGCAGCGCTTGAATGCCTGTGTTCGATAGGCTGTTGTAGCACTTGAATCGCATGACTATGCATGGACCGTCTGCTCGCTGCAACGCCTGGGCTTGATTCTCAGCTGCCGCGGTCTGGTGTCTCGTCGGCCAGGGGCGGGAGGGTGTAACCGTCGAAGCAGGATTCGATCTGTGCGCAAGTGGCAAGCAGTTCTTCATCGTGCCAGCGGCGACCCACGAGTTGCAGCCCAACCGGCAATCCGTCTTCGATGCCTGCAGGCAGCACGGTCACCGGACTGCCGGTCAGCGAGAAGGGTACGACCATGCTGACAGTGGCTTCGATATAGGGCAGGGCATGGTCGTCGACCTGGATGCGTGGCGGTGGCTTCAGGCCGCCGAGCTTGCAGTGTGGGTAGGCCACGGTGGGGGCAACCGGGCACAGCCAAGCATCCCATTCGTCGAGAAAGGCCTCGAGTGTCACGATCAACTGCTCACGCAGGTTCAGCGCCTGATTGTAGCTACCGGGGCTGGCGCTCATGCCACGCAGGAAGGCACGGCCGACCGGCTGGCTGGCCGGGATGAGGTGGCCCGCGAGCGTCAGTCCGGTGCGTTCCGGCCAGGACATGCCCAGGCCGATCTCGCTGCCGGCGATGGTGCCATAGGCATGCCAGGCTTGGCCGAAGTCGAATCCGTCGGGACGACAGCGTGCCACGATGTGCCCTGCGGCGTGCAGCGCATCAACGGTGCGCGCGAGGGCGCGGCGGGTGCGCGAGCAGAGCGGCACGCCGTCGAAGTCATCCCACCAGGCGATGCGGCGGGGACGCTGCTGCGCCGATAGTGTGCGGGTGGGAATGGCGGGGACTTCGAGATCCTGCCCGTCTGGACCTGCCATGATCTCGAAGCCCAGCTGAAGGTCGGCGACGGACCGGGCCAGCAGCCCGAATGACAGCAGGTGGCGGACGCTGCGGGGTCTGCCCGGCAGATGGGGGATGTGACCGGTGCGAGGCAGCCGGTTTTCCGTTGCTTTCAGGCCTGCGACGCCGCAGAAGGCGGCGGGAATCCGGATCGAGCCGCCGATGTCGCTGCCCGGATCGAGCATGGCAAAGCCCATTGCAACAGCCGCCGCGCTGCCGCCTGAGCTGCCACCCGAGGTACGGCTCAGATCCCAAGGGTTGTTGGTCCGTCCAAACAAAGGGCTGTCGCATTGCGGGTTGCCTGCCAGTTCGGGCAGGTTGGTCTTGCCCAGCAGGATGCCACCCGCAGCCTTCAGCCGTGACACCAGGGTGGCA
Source organism: Parazoarcus communis SWub3 = DSM 12120 (assembly GCF_003226565.1). Taxonomy (GTDB): domain Bacteria; phylum Pseudomonadota; class Gammaproteobacteria; order Burkholderiales; family Rhodocyclaceae; genus Parazoarcus; species Parazoarcus communis. The sequence goes on from NZ_QKOE01000004.1 coordinate 40,029, forward strand.
TCCCGGGCGGGGATGTGGCTGGCAAGCGGCTTGTGGCTGCTGGTGGTGCGTATGCCGGCCGTTTCGAAAGCATCCTTGACGGTAAAGGGAATGCCATGAAGCGGCCCGAGTGGCCCCCGGGTGGCGACCCGCTGATCTGCATGGAGTGCGGCCCTCATTGCGCCGGCTTCGTCGAGCGTGACGACGGCGTTGACGTTGCGGTTGTGCCGCTTGATGCGTTCCAGGTGTTCGGTAGCGACGTCAGCGGCGGAGACCTCGCCCTGGATCATGCGGGCAAGCAGCTTGCTGGCAGATGAAATTTTCATGGACGGGTCGGAGGGCAAGCGCACATCCCGAATGAAGGGAGGTGTGATTCTATGCCATATGAGATGACTTGGGCCGGGATCATTCGTCGTCTGTCATGATCCGGCGGACGTCTGTCGAGCCGTCGTGAGGCTGGCCGTGGTATCGAAGGCCACCCGGTTGCGGGGTGGCGCTCTTCCAGAACGATGTTCGTCTAGCGGTTTCAACCTCGGTAGTTTGACAAGGGCGTACGCGGAGACCCATCAGGTGGGGGGCGGTTGCCGGGGCCTGGGCGCATGCCGCGAAGCCCCTGCACCGAGCACGCTGTCGCCTGGCCAGAGCCCTGGATCACCAGGGTCTTGTGCGCGAACATCACGCCGTCGTCCATGCGTTGCACATCCAGGATATAGGGGGTCTTGTCCGGTTCGCCGCCGACGACGTTGTCGTTGTCCAGGCGGGTGTCGGGCTGACCGTAGCCTTGGTAGAGCGGGTGTTCGGTGAAGATGGCGGTGTTGAGTTCGTCGGCAAACAGCAGTTGGGTGGTGACGCTGCTGGGCGCGCGGTCGGCGGCCACGTAATCACCAAGCTGGACACGCAGGTGGATGTGCACCGCGCGGCCACGGTACCAACCCGGATAGCAACTGTTGAAGTGTGCGATGCCCTGTGCGTCGGTGCACTGATAGCCGCGGAAGAACTGCTTTTCCACATCGGCTGGGTCGTTGTTGCACATGCGCGCGATACGGCCGGAATAGCCACCGGTGAGGTTGGTATGCCAGATTTCGACCACAGCGTTGGGCATGGGCCTGCACTGTTCATCGACGATGCGCAGCGCCAGACGCAGCGGGATGCCGTCCCACCCGTCGCTGATGTCGACCCGCTCGGGCGACGCGGTGTGGCAGGGGCCAATGGTGGTTTCGCATGCCAGCCGGCATGCACCCTCCAGTGAGGCGATGAAGGGGTTGGGGAAGCGGCTGGCGGCGCCGATTCGGGCCGTGCCGCCGCCGGCCCAAGGGCCTGTGGGGAGTAGGCTGGACGTCTGAGGGGTGGATGAAGAGACCAGGCTGCGTGTGCCGTAACCGAGCACGGGCGTCAGCAACAGGCCACCGATTGCCATGCGCAGCAAGGCGCGGCGATTCGTTTGTGGTGCGGGTGCAGCATGTTCCCGGCTATCAAGCTTTCGCATGGTCTTGTCCCCTGGCGGGTGGCAATCTGATGCGTGGGATTGTAAGGCGTGGTGGCTCGGGAGATTCTGGGTGAGGGGATAAAACAATGTAAATGCGATGCCGGCCACTGGCTTGAAGTCTGCCTCGCGTGGCGTTCTTGCTGAGGACTAACGTAGGGTATCAACCGTGCGCTGCACGATGCGTTCGAGCAGCGCATCGACTTCGGCACCGCCTGAAGTGGCGGCGCTGTGGCGATAACCCAGGTGAATGATCTTCGAGTCGGCCTGGATTCGATAGACCGCGATCGAGAGCGGGCACAAGGCGATATGGTGTGGCGACTCGATGCTCAGGCGTGCGGCGGCGCGGGCGCTGCAGAAGGTGTAGATGCGCGCATCGGCGAACAACTCCGGCGGGTGGCCCAGATCCGGTGCGGTGCGCTTGAGCATGTCGCTGAAATGGCTGGTGGCACGGCATTGAACCCTCGTCTGCTGCCCTTCAACCTGATAAATTGCAATCTTTACGATTTAAACCGACTCTATGCCATCCGAACCTCTGTTGACGGAGCGCTGCGATGACTGCTGAACCTTGGGTGTCCGTGGACCAGATTGCCGAGCATCTGGGTGTCACGCGCGACTCGATCTACCGCTGGATTGACCGCAAGGGGCTGCCAGCGCACCGCGTGGGTCGATTGTGGAAGTTCCAGGTTTCCGAGGTGGATGACTGGGTGCGGGTAGGTGGCGCTGAAGAAGATTCGAGCAGCTCTGTTCGGGACGGTAAATAAGTGTCAATTTTTGAAAACCTGGAACTAGTCCAACTCCGCGACTGGCTCCTGCCCCTGCTGATGAACAGCCTGGTGACGGTGGCCTAGACCATGGCCTCACGCAAATCACCGCAGCCGCCCAAGAAACCCGAGGTTTCCCTCGTCCGCTCGTCGGCGGCCGAGTACCTGACCTTCGTCGCCGCCAGCGGCCAGGGGGGCGTCGAGGCGGTCTATGCAGACGAGAGCATCTGGGTCACGCAGAAGATGATGGGCACCCTCTACGACGTAGAAACCCAGACCATCAACTACCACCTGAAAAAGGTGTTTAGTGACAGTGAGCTGGAGGAAGCTTCAGTTATTCGAAAATTTCGAATAACTGCCGCCGACGGCAAGACCTACGACACCCAGCACTACAGCCTGCCCGCCATCATCGCGGTGGGGTACAAGGTGAATTCCGAGCGCGCGGTCCAGTTCCGCAAATGGGCCACGCGCATCATCGAGCAGTTCACCATCAAGGCCTACGTGATGGACGATGAGCGCATCAAGGCCGGTGGTTCGGTCCTCACCGATCAGTATTTCGAAGAGCAACTGCAGCGTGTCCGCGAGATCCGCCTCTCCGAGCGCAAGTTTTACCAGAAGATCACCGACATCTACGCCACGGCCATTCTACGACGTGACGGCGAAGGCCACCAAGCGCTTCTTCGCCACCGTGCAGAACAAGCTGCACTGGGCCATCCACGGGCAGACGGCAGCCGAGGTGGTCTACCACCGTGCCGATGCCGATCAGCCCAATATGGGACTGACCACCTGGAAAGACGCGCCGCTGGGCAAGATTCAGAAATTCGATGTCGTGGTCGCCAAGAATTACCTGACCGAACCCGAAATGGCGCAACTCTCCCGCCTGGTCAACGCCTATCTGGATGTGGCCGAGGACATGGCGCAGCGCAAGATCCCGATGACGATGCAGGATTGGGAGACCCGCCTGAACCGGTTCATCGAGGCCACCGATCGCGAGGTTTTGCAGGACGCAGGCAAAGTTACGGCAGAAATCGCCAAGGCCCATGCCGAAAGCGAGTTTGAAAAGTACCGCATCGTGCAGGACCGACTGTTTGAAAGCGACTTCGACCGGCTGTTGAAACAGATTGAGGCGGGCAACGCGTCTGACTCTGGCAAGGAGTAAATCGGTGGGTATCGCGAGTTCGACTCTGTTCGCGTGACATCGCCATAAAACGGCGTCAAGTGCTTACAGAACCATCGTTTAGCGTTTTGCTGGCAGTCTTCCGCGACGAGGCTGGCTCCAAGGAGCAACGCGGCCTCTTCGACGCCATCGACCTTCCCGAACCCGCCGTCAAAACGCTGTAGTGCCAATCTTGAAAGCGTGATTTACGCATAATCAGTCACTTACACAAAAAAGTGTCGAACTCGGGGTTCCTTGACGAGTGCTGAGGTTAAAGTCATAAGACATTCGCTTAGCGCAGGGTGTCAACCGTCCTCCGAACGATGCGTTCGAGCAGCGCGTCGACTTCGGCACCGCCTGAGGTGGCGGCGCTGTGGCGATAGCCCAGGTGAATGATTTTCGAGTCGGCCTGGATTCGATAGACCGCGATCGAGAGCGGGCACAAGGCGATATGGTGTGGCGACTCGATGCTCAGGCGTGCGGCGGCGCGGGCGCTGCAGAAGGTGTAGATGCGCGCATCGGCGAACAGCTCGGGCGGGTGGCCCAGATCCGGTGCGGTGCGCTTGAGCATGTCGCTGAAATGGCTGGTGGAGATGTTGCCGATGCCTTCGGCAGCGATGGCGTCGGACAGGGCGAAGGCGACGTCCTCGAAGGCCGCGCCGGCAATTTCGCGGGTGACGATGCCCGGGTCGGCGGCTGCCGGCTGGAACAGGGTCAGCACTGCTGACAGCAAGCCGACGCCGAGGCGCAAGCATGCGCCACGGCGTCGCGAGGGTGAAGGCGTGATGGCAGGCAAGTGTTCAGAAGCGGTAGCTGGCACGAACGCCACCATACACGCTTCTGCCCGGACCGGGTTCGTAGTAGCGGTCGAAGCCGGCGCCGACGATGACGGACGAGATGTGCTTGCGGTCGAACAGGTTGTCCACCCGCAGCAGCTGGTTGAAGGTCCAGGGGCCGGACTGCTGCTCGGCACCGATGCGCCAGTTGGCCAGGGTGTAGGCGGGTGCGGCCTCGGCGTTGTTGAGGTCGTTGACCTCGACCCGGCTGCGATGAACGACCTCGAGTGCGGTGCTGAGTCCGGTCATCGGCTTCCACATCACTTCGCCCCAGGCCGAGACTCGCGGCACGCCGGGGATGCGGTTGCCCTCCGGTACGCTGCCAAAAGCCTCGTCGTAGACTGCGCGCATCACGGTCAGCGCGCCGCGGGCACTGACGTTGCGGGTGAGTTCGGTCTCGGCGGCCAGTTCGATGCCCTGGCGCAGGGTCTTGCCCGCATTCTTGTAATAGGTGCGCCCGCCGCTGGAGCCGTCCACAACGATCTCGTCCTTCGAGTTGATCTGGAAAACGGCCAGGTTCACCCGGGTGCTTTCGCCCACATAGGCCTTCATGCCCAACTCGAACTGCCGGCTGGTCGAAGGCTTGAGGCCAAAATTGAAACCTTGGTCATTGGCCGAGTATGCCAGCTCACCCAGGGTCGGGGTTTCGAAACCGGTGCCGGCACTGGCGTACAGGTTGAGCACTGGCGTGACCCGCCACAGCACGCCGAGTGCGGGTGTGGTCTTGCGGTAGCGCACCGAGCCGCTGTCGTCGCCGTTGACGCCGACGATGTAGCGGTCATCGACGTCGAAGTTCACATTGCTGTGGCGCACCCCCAGCGACCAGTCCCAGTCGCCCTGTTGCCAGGTGGCTTGCACATAGGGATCCGTGCTGGTGATGGTGTTGGTTTCGTCGCGGCGCAGGGCGCCTTTGACACCCAGCGTGGTACCGATGAAGTTCTCATAACCCTGACGGTCGTCTTCGGCACGGTCGTAATCCAGGCCGGCAGTGACGGTGAGTTTGCCACTGCCGATCTCGCGCTGCGCGATCCAGCGTGCCCCAAGACCGTGAAAATCGCGGTCGAAGCTGATCACCCCTCCGGCGTGGCGCGGATTGGAGATTTGTGTGTTGCGCGCGATCGACTGGTACTGGGTGACGCTGCGCTGACCGGCGTAGGCCTGGACCTGCAGGCGATCGCTGCCAAAGCGGCGTTCATACACGGCGCCACCCTGAATGTGGTCGATGGACTTGCGGGTCTGGTACTGCAAGGGTGCGGCGGCAACATCGTTTTCGTCGCGCTGATACATTGCCCAGTCGATGCCTTGCGGGTCGTCGGTATAGGGTTGACGCAGGCCGCTGGCGAGCAGGGTGAGCTTGCTGTCTTCGTCGGGCGCCAGGGTGATCTTGGCGAAGGCCTGATCGCGTTTGGCCGAACTGTAGCGGCGTTCGCCATCGGTTTCGAAGTGCGAGGCATCGAGTACGAAGCCGACGCCATTCGATTCGCCCTCGGCACCGATCCCGATCTTCAGTGTGCCATTTTCGCCGGCGTACACGCCGCCGCGAATGCGCGGTGCGCCCTTGCCGTCACGTGAGAACAGCTGGATGACGCCGCCGGCGTGGTTGCCATAAATGGTGGCGAAGGGGCCGCGCAGCACTTCGATGCGCTCTGCGGTATCGAGGTTGAAGGTGGCAGCCTGGCCCTGGCCATCCGGATTGGTGGCCGGAATGCCGTCGGCGATCAGCTTGACGCCGCGTACGCCGAAGGCCGCACGGGCGCCAAAGCCGCGTACCGAGATCTGCAGATCCTGCGCATAGTTCTGGCGGTTCTGCACCACGACACCCGGAACGCTGTTGAGCACTTCTGAGACATTGACCCGCAGGCCTTCGCTGCCGTTCTCCTGCAGTTGCACGCCTTCGATGGAGTAGGGCACATCGAAAGGCGAAACCTCCACCCGGCTGCCGGTGATCACCATGGTCTCGAGTGTTCTTTCGGGATCGGCGGCCAGGGTATTGCCTGTGGCCAGGGCGCACAGCAAGGCGATGCACAGGCGGGACGGCTGCAGGTGGGGCACCGCTTGCGGGATGGGATGCAGGTGGGGCTGGCGAAACATGATTGCTGGGGTCTCCTCGGGCTGCGTCTGCGGCAGCGATGGCGCAAGTCTATTGTGCAGGTCGCCGCATAGTCTCCATGGAAAACGCCGGGCCGGCCTCATGAAAATCATGAGATCGGCCCGGCGTCGGCGGTCAGCGGGGGCTGAACGATGCGGGCTCCCCTTTATTTACCGGCAGCCTGCATCGTCTCCAGTTCGCCCTTGAGGTCATTGGCGCGCTTGATGATGTACTGATGGATCATCTCCATGTGTTCGGGCAGCAGCGCACTGGCGAATGACGGCATGCCCTTGCTGGCGCGTGCACCGGCGACGATGGCGTTGAATTCGGCATGCGTCTCCGGTTTCATGTAGCGCAGGTCGGGTACCACGCCACCGCTGACGGCATTCAGGCCGTGACAGTTGGCGCAGAAGCCATTGAACATCATGCGAGCCACTGGCATCTTGTCGGCCTCGAGTGTGACCTGTGGAGGCGGCGGTAGCGCCACGGTGTCGAATCGTGCAGGCGGCAGCGTGGCGCGGCCTCCCAGCTTGTAGGTGAGGATGCGTGACTCCGGCTTGACCTTGGCCGCCAGCGACAGCGGGCCCAGGATGCGGGGGAAGGTGCCACCCCAGCCCGCCATGAAGGTCACGTACTGTTCGCCGCCCACTTCGAAGGTGATCGGGCCGGCCATGACCCCGGTGTTGGCGGGCGACGCCCACAGCAGTTTGCCGCTGTCGGCCGCATAGGCCACCACACGGCCATCCGCGGTGCCCTGGAAAACCAGGTTGCCGGCGGTGGCAAGGGTGCCGCCGTTGTAGATGGTGCGGTACTCCTGGCTCCAGCGTGCTTCCTGCTTGACCGGGTCCCAGGCCAGCAGGCGGCCACGCCAGGACTGGCTGATCTTGTCCACGATGGCTGGGTCTTCCGGTAGATCGGGTACGTTCAGGCCGATGTTCACCACCGATTTGCTGGGGATGAACATGGGCTCCTTCTGCGCTTCAAGAGCCGCGGCGGTTTCCTGCGCAGGGATGTAGACCAGGCCCGTGTCGGGGCTGAACGACATTGGATGCCAGTTGTGTGCGCCGATGATGGCTGGTGAGATCAGCTTGGCCTCGGTGGAGTACTCGGCGTCGGGCAGGGTGACCGGGCGGCCAGTGGCGAGGTCGATATGGCTGGCCCAGTTCACCGGCACGATGTTCTTCGCCGAGATCAGCTTGCCATTGGTCCGGTCGAGTACGTAGAAGAAGCCGTTCTTGGGCGCCTGCATCAGCACCTTACGGACTTGACCGTCGATTGCGATGTCGGCCAGCGTCATCTGTTGCGCCGCAGTGAAGTCCCAGCGGTCGGCAGGGGTCGTCTGGTAGTGCCAGATGTACTTGCCGGTGTCGGGGTTGAGCGCGACGACCGACGACAGGAAGAGATTGTCGCCCTTGCCCTCGCTGCGGAACTGGTAGTTGAAGGGTGAGCCGTTGCCGACACCGATGTACAGTTGGTCCAGTTCCGGGTCGTAAGACATCGAGTCCCACACCGTGCCGCCGCCGCCCCACTTCACCCAGCCGTCGCCGTACCAGGTCTTGAGCGCCATTGCCATGGCGTCGTCTTCGGGCGGCAGCTTGGGGTCGCCCGGTACGGTGAAGAAGCGCCAGACCTGCTTGCCGGTCTGGGCGTCGTAGGCGGTGACGTAGCCGCGCACACCAAATTCGGCACCGCCGTTGCCGATCAGCACCTTGCCTTTGACGATGCGCGGGGCGCCGGTGATGGTATAGCTTTTGGCATGATCCAGCACCGTGTCGACCGACCACGCCTGCTTGCCGGTGGCGGCATCAAGCGCGACCAGCCGACCGTCGAAGGTGCCGACATACACCTTGCCCTTCCACACCGCGACACCGCGGTTGACCGGTCCGCAGCAGCCTTCGCCCGCCATGGCTTTGGGCACCTTGGGATCGTGTTTCCACAGTAGCTTGCCAGTGACGGCGTCGAGCGCGTAGACGATGCTGTAGGGGCCGGTGGTGTACATCACCCCGTCCACGACGATGGGCGTCGCCTCCACGCCCATGTCGATGTCGAGCTTGTGCGTCCAGGCGAGGCCCAGTTCGGCGACGTTGCCGTCGTTGATTCTTTTCAGGGGCGAATAGCGTTTCTCGTCGTAGCCGCGGCCATGCGATAGCCAGTTGGCGGCTTCGCCGCCGCTTGCAACCTGGGCGATACGTTTGCCGTCGACGTCGGCGGGGCCGGCTGCGAGTGCGGTGCTGCTGGCGAGCAGCAGGGCGCCGATGAGGGAGGTGAGGGGGGTGCGATTCATGATCTCTGTTCCGTGTTGAGGCTGGACGATGGGGCGGCGCAGGCGGGCAGACGCAGCCTTACATCACCAGCGAAACCACTTTTTCTTCGGTGTAGGCCTCGAGCGCCGTGCGTGACAGGTCGCGGCCGATACCGGAATCCTTGTAGCCGCCCCAGGGCAGGCGTGCGTCCAGCGGGCTCCAGCCGTTGATGGCCACCGCGCCTACTCGCAGCTTGGGCGCAAGGCTGTGGGCGCGGGCGACATCCTGGGTCCAGAGCGATGCGGACAGACCGTATGGCGTGTCGTTGGCGATACGGATGGCTTCGTCATCGTCATCGAATGGGGCGATGACGCCGACGGGGCCGAAGATTTCCTCGCGCATGATGCGCATGTCCGGGGTGCCATTGGCGAACACCGTGGGGCGGACAAAGAAGCCTTCGTCCGGCAAGGCTTCGCCGCCGGCGACCCGCGTGGCACCTTCGGCAATGCCGCTTTGGATCAGGCTGGCAACGCGGTCGCGGTGGCGGGCGTTGATCAGCGCACCCATGCGGGTCGAGGCATCGAGCGGGTCACCCAGGGTGACCGATCGGGCAGCACCGGCCAGTGCGTCCACCACATCGTTGTAACGGCTGCGATGCACCAGGATACGGCTGCCGGCGGCGCAGGTCTGACCCTGGTTGACGAACAGACCCATGGCCACGCCCATGATGGCCGCTTCCAGGTTGGCGTCGGAGCAGATGATCTGAGGGGCCTTGCCGCCCAGCTCCAGCGTCAGGCGCTTGAACAGCGGTGCAGCGTCACGGGCGATGATGCGGCCAACCGCAGTGCTACCGGTAAAGCTGATCTTGTCCACGCCAGGGTGGCTCACCAGGGTGGCGCCGGCTGCCGCGCCCATGCCATTGACCAGGTTGAACACACCGGCAGGGAAACCGGCTTCGGCGGCCAGTCCGGCGAGCGCGGTCAGCGCCAGCGGCGCATCCTCGGATGGCTTGAGCACCACGGTGCAGCCAGCGGCGAGCGCGGGCGCCAGCTTCCAGATGCCGATCATCAAGGGGGCATTCCACGGTACGATCAGCGCGGCTACGCCGATGGCTTCGCGGAGGGTGTAGTTGAGCGTGGGGCGCCCCATGAAGCCCGCCGTCGGAATCTGTCGGCCTTCGAGCTTGTCTGCCCAGCCGGCAAAGTAGCGCAGGGTGTCGATTGACATCGGCACATCGAGCATGCGCATCTCCATCAGCGGGCGGCCTTGCTCGACGGCCAGGAGGTGGGCGAACTGTTCGGCATCGCGCGCAAGCAGGTCGGCAAGCCGGTTAAGCAAGCGGCCCCGTTCGGCGCCGGGCAGGCGCGACCACTCGCCTCCATCGAACTGCGCGCGTGCGGCGGCGACGGCGGCATCGACATCTGCGGAACTGGAATTGGCAACCTGGGCAAGCAACTGACCCGAGGCGGGCGCCAGTTTGTCGAAGGTGGCGCCAGCGTGGGCACTACGCCATTCGCCAGCGATGAGGTTGAGGCTGGGGGTGTTGGGCAAGGACATTTGCACTTCCTCCTGATCAGGCGTGGGGCGGCACCTGAAGGCGATGCCGCCGGTGGCTCATTCGAAGTGGTGGACGTAGCGGATCACGTAGCGCTCGCCTTCCGGCCGGTTGCGCACGTGGCTTTCCTTGTAGGCATTGAAGAACAGGTGGTCGCGTTGCGAGAAGCTGTAGAGCAGGCCGGGGCCGATGCCCAGCACCTGTTCCTTGCTGCCGGAAAGCTTGCTGCCATTCACTTCGCTTTCGGTGGTCTGCTTGAGCCAGTAGCCGTTCAGGCCGATGCGCAACTGCGGGGTGACGGCGTATTCGGTGGCGAAGTTCATGTGGAAGGCCTGGCCCGGGCGGACGTTGCGCGCGTGGGCAATGCCCTGGGCTGCGAATCCGGTGGGGTTGGGGTCGGTGTTCTTGCCGCTCCACAGGTACCAGAGGCGGGATGAAACCGTCCACTTCGGTGTCAGCCAGTAGGTACCGGACCAGTAAGGGTTGATCGTCCAGTGGTTGGCGCCGGGGTTCACGCTGCGCCGATTGTCGTACTCGCCAGTGGGCAGCGAGATGTCAAGCTCGACGCGGTGGGCGAAGACCGGGCCGTTGGCGCCCATGACCGGCATCCACTGCAGGAAGGGGCCGATGATGAGGTCGCCGACGCCGGTGTTGCCCTTGCCCAGCGCAAGGTTGCCCAGCCCGTCGTCGGCACGGGCGTCGAGCACTGCAGGCAACAGCAGGGTGACGCCATAGTGGGCGCCCCACAGCGTGTTGGCCGACATCCAGATAGCCTGCGAGACGAGCGAGGTGACCTCGATCTCCTGCTTCGGTAGTGGCAGGGACTTCCCGTTCTTGTCCCGTAGCGTGTCGGCGCTGTAGTACTGCAGGTATTCGGAAACATACCAGCCGGGCCCGGCTGGCGGTGCTCCGTCAATGAAGGTGGTCAGGCCAAGATTGACTGCAGGCAATTCATAGGCTGCTGCGGATGCGGACAGGACACAGCCGCAGAGCAGTCCGGCCAGCTTGCCCAATAGTGGGCCTGAGGCGTCAGGACGATGTCTGGTAAGGGTTTCGGGGGCAGACGCGGGGGGCATGATCGGTTTCTCCGGTGCTTGGGGCGGGGTCGCAGGATGTGGGGCCCACGGGTGGACACCATACGAAGGCCGGAGAGGGGAGGCATGGCTGGGCGTGCAGCGTGCATGTCTGCGCGTGCACGCCGCGCGGATGGGCTGCGGAACCTCAGCGCGGCGTGCTGGCCGCAGTTTGATACGCGCTGGGGCTGACGCCAAAGCGCTCGCGGAAACTGCGGCTGAAGTGGGAGACATCGGCGAAGCCGTGTTCCAGTGCGATGCGGGTGATGTTGCCGCTGCTGGTGCCGGCTGCACTCAAGGTTTCGCAGGCGCGTTCGAGCCTGAGCTGCTGGATGAAGGCGCGGGGGCGCATGCCTGCGGCAGCGAACAGGTTGTACAGGCTGCGGCGTGACATGTGCAGTGCAAGGGCGATGTCCTCGGGCCCGAGGGTGGGATCTCCGAGATGCTGCAGCACGAAGCGACGGGCTTCGGCCAGGCGCAGTCCGTCGCGACGATCAGCATCGCGACGACTGGCCTGCTCCTGGCGCAGCGCGCTTTCGGTCAGGTTCAGCACCGAGTCCAGCAAGGCGGCCTGTGTCAGTGCGTCCAGCCCCCCTTTCTCACGCATGGCGCTGCGCAGCGTCAGTTGGGCGATGCGGGTGGGACCTTCAACGGGGCGCGGTGCACTGCCGAGGTCGCGCGCCTGTCGCATCCAGCGTTCGGCATCCTCTCCGGTGTAAAGCAAGGACAGAAAACGCGCGTCCTCAGACAGGCGAAGCGTGTAGGGGCGCACGGCGTCGTAGAAGGTCCATTGGTCGGCACGCAGGCTGTGTTCGACGCTACCTTGCTGGAACAGGCCGTCACCGTTGATCAGCCACAGCAGTTTGACGGCCGGTCCGTCCGTGGTCGCGGCGTGGTGACGGTTGCGCCGCACGCGGTGCTCGCACATCCGTACCTCGGCAACCCGGGCTTGCTGCAGGCGTACGCATAACCCTCGTCCGTGAAAGGGTGTCGACCGCGCGACTTCGAAATCGAGCGGGATGAACTGCGAGGCCACCGCATCCTGCCAGTGGTCGTGGCGGGTTTCCTGCATGCGGAAGATGGGGCTGAGACCTGCATTCATGGGCGGCCTATCGAGGGGTTAGGGTTTGCGTGTGGCTCGGTGGTTTCCCGAACCCGGACTCTCCCGGTGCCGGCTGGCACCTCCCCTCCAATGGACTGCGTGACAGCTGCTGGCCAGAGTCGCAAGACAAGGATGCAGCTTGTTGATAAAAAAAGTTTAGTTACATGTTTTTTACAAGTCAATTATTTGATTGGCAGATGTCTGGGTGCGCGGCAAGGAGGTGCCTCTTGACTGTTTGGGTTGGGGTGTCTGAACCGACGAATCCCGTTCGCTCACTTGTGTGCAGCGTTTCGTCCCATCCTGGGGCAGTTGTGTAAAAACGGTACGGTGTCATCTGCGCAGATCATGACCAGCGTGTTACACCATCAAGCAGGTTGGTTGATAATAAGTATTTGTATTTATTGAATTTACTTGTTGATTGCGTCGTTTCTAGATACAGGCACGGTAGTTGCCATGCACTGCCCACCACGCCATTCCTACGATGGCATAGGGGAGCGCTGCCCGGGTGGACAGGCCTGGCAGCACACATCAAGTAGAAACACCTGGAGACGATCCATGACGAAAAAAATCATCGCGATGGCGATTGCTGCCATTGCTTCCAGCGCTGCTTTTGCCCAGAGCAATGTCACCATCTACGGCAACATCGACATGGGCTACATGCATCGCAGCGGCAGTAGCGGCGCGGTGGTGAGCCAGAAGCAGAATGCGCTGGAGAGTGCCGCCTCCGAGAGTTATCTGGGCTTCAAGGGCGCCGAGGATCTGGGCAACGGCATGAAGGCCGTGTTCGACCTGCAACTTCTGCTCAACCCCGACGTGGGCGGCGGGACGACGACCGGGCGCTCGTACGTCGGTCTGGCGGGTGGTTTCGGTACGGTGGTCGCGGGTTATCTGGATGGTCTGCGCTATGGGATCTACGGCAAGTACAACCCCTTTGGTAACTATTCCGTCGGCAATTTTGCGTCCATGACCACGCAGTACGACCGTGCGGCGAACGCGGTAGCCTACATCTCGCCGAATTTCAGCGGCTTCACCCTGATCCTGGCGACCTCGACCAATACGCAGACCGCAGAAGGCGGACTCAATGGCGTTCACGTCCCGGCGAAGACGCCGGGTGGCAACAAGGGTGACGACCGTCTGTTCTCTGCAAACCTGATCTATGCCAATGGCCCGTTGAGCATCGATCTTGACTATGAGACCACCAAGGCCGTCGGCTACTCGAGCAGCCGTCTGTTCGTGCTGACCACCGGCGCATCCTATGACTTCGGTCCGGTGAAGGTGTCGGGTGTGTACGACGTGATCAAGGGTGATCGTAACTCGCTGATCGGCGGCAACATCGATCTGGGCGGCGGTGCCAACCTAGGTGGTCTGGCTGCCGACGAAAAGTATGACCGTCGCAACTGGTTCGTGGGTGTTCAGGTGCCGCTCAACGATCGCGCACGTTTGCTGGCCAGCTATGGTCAGATCAAGGACAAGACCCTGTCGGATGCCGATGCCAGCAAGTGGGCAATCGGTGCGCGCTACGCCCTGTCCAAGCGGACCGAACTGTATGCGGACTACGCTCAGATCCGGAACGACTCCAGCGCAGCCTTCACCATCAATCCGAAGGGCAATTCGCAGGGCTTGAGTGGTTTGGGCACCAAGGGTATTGCAGTGGGCATGAAGCACAGCTTCTAAGCTCGCAGGCTTACGCCTGATCAGGGCAGTTCCGGTGCAGGCGGTCAGTCAGATGCCGTCCTGCGCCGGACACGGTACACACGTGCCTCGAAGGGGCGCAGACGCAGGCTGTGGGTATCGTCGTGAGGTGCCACGGATAGGTTGGAGAGCAGCAGATCCGGGTGACATAAGATCCATTCCCGGTGGCGGTAGCTTGCTGGGTGTGGGGACAGATTGCAAATGACGGCAATGGCGCTGCCATCTGCCGCTTCGCGCACGTAGGCGTAGATCCGCCGGTTCCGTTTGCAGATCTCGACGTATCGACCGTCAATCAGCGGTGCCTCCTGGCGCCGCAACCGGATCAGCTTCCGGTAGTAGGCGAGGACAGAGCCGGGGTCCTGCTGCTGGCTGGCGACATTGACCGCCGGATACTCCGGGTTGAGCGGCAGCCATGGCTCTCCCGTGGTGAAACCGCCCTGTGGGGCGTCGCTCCAGGGCATGGGCGTACGGGCGTTGTCGCGCGAGGTCAAGGCGAGTTCGGCCAGAATTTCATCATCCATTTGCCCTGCCGCCCGCATCTGCTCGATACGATTGCGGGAGAAAACGTCGTTGAAGACGCTCAGGTCGTGGAAGGTCGTGTTTGCCATGCCGAGTTCCTGGCCTTGATAGATCAGCGGGGTTCCCTGCATCAGGAAATACATCGTGGCGAGCGCCGTTGCGCTTTGATTTCTCGGCGTGCCGACATCGCCCCAGCGCGAGATCACGCGCGGCAGTTCCGTATTTTCAATGTACAGGGCATTCCAGCCCTTGCCCTGCAGGGCCTGTTGCCACTTGCCCAGAATGCGCCGCAATGTTGGAACGTGGAGCGGATCGTGAGGATGTGACGACCACATGGTCCAGTGCTCGAACTGCAGGATCATGTCCAGCGGACCGCGTCCCGTACCGACCCATTCCAGGGCTTGCGCTGACGAGACGCCATTGGCCTCGCCAAGTGCGATGGCGTCATGACGGCGAAAGCTTTCGCGTGCGAACTCGTGAACGAAGTCGAGTACGCCGGGGATGTTCATGTGTGCCTCGTAGGATGGCACACACCCGGTCCCGTCCGGATCGGGCAGGTCCGGTAGCCCGGGCTGCTTCTTCAGATGGGTGATGGCGTCCAGGCGGAATCCGTCGACGCCGCGCGCCAGCCACCAGCATGCGACCGAGCACAACGCGGCCCGTACCTCGGGATTATCCCAGTTGAGGTCTGGCTGATGTGCGCTGAACAAATGCAGGTAATACTGGCCAGTCGCGTCGTCTCGAGTCCAGGCCGGGCCGAGAAAGATGCTTTCCCAGTTGTTCGGGGGGGCGCCGTCGCGACCGTCCCGCCAGATGTACCAGTTCCGACGCGGACTTGAGCGAGTGCTGCGGGACTCGATGAACCAGGGATGCCGATCGCTGGTGTGGTTGATGACGAGGTCGATCATCAGGCGCATGCCACGACGATGAAGTTCGGCCAGCAGCAGGTCGAAATCAGCAAGCGTGCCGAATTCCGGGCCAATGTCGCAGTAATTGCTGACATCATAGCCGTTATCCACGTTGGGTGAAGGAAACACCGGGCAGAGCCACAGGAGATCCACACCCAGCCATTCCAGGTAATCCAGTTTCGACAGGATGCCGCGCAGGTCGCCGATGCCGTCACCGTTGCTGTCCATGAAGCTACGGGGGTAGATGTGGTAGATCACCGCCTGTTGCCACCAGGGTCTCGACATCATGGTGCTCCGTTTCTGGAGAATCTGCGTCAATGCAAGATGGGCTCGTTCATCAGGTCGGCCATCCGTGCAGGTTTCAGGCCGGCTGTGGTGAGGTCGTGCAAGTAGGTGTCCGAAATGAGGTAGGCCAGTTCGGCCTCGCGTGGCGTCGTCAGGGTGTCACAGGCCCGAAGCTCGGCGTCTACTCGTCCTGGATGCACATGAACCAGCGGACGCGGACCAAGATTGCCAATGAAAGACCGCATCTTGGTGGAGAAGGGCTTGCCACTGTCGAAGTCGTGCAGTCCGCTGAACCCGTCATTGGCGCGAATGCCGGCCCGTCTGAGGTCATGACGCAAACCGAGCCCGAGCAGGTTGATGAGCATCGACTTTGGCACGGACTCGCCCCGGCGCAGCGAGCGGACAGGCGCTTCCACGCAATCCCTCACCCAGACCCGGCCGAGCGGGTAGCGCCGGATCAGTTCCGCAAGCAGGGCATCCCGTATTCCAGGCAGCAGATGGACATGCTGATGGCCGTCGATATGGTCGGGCGGCGCGCCCCATGCGTCTTCGAAGGCGTCGAGTTGGGCACGTACCTCATCTATCACGTGACCGGGTTTCAGACGACGGCTCAACGCACGTGCGAGCAGGCCGTGCAGCGAAGGGAGACGACCGTCGCGCGCGAGTACGCAGGAGCGGTGAAGTGGCGCATGGTCAGTCAGTGTAAGGTGCAGGCCGATATCGGCCGGCGTCATGCTGACCTGCCTGCTCAGGGCGGCTGCATCCCTTGCCCAGCCGGGCAGGCTTGTCATGCAACTGGTGGCACTGATACGGCCGGCCGAGATCAGCTCGAGGATCGCCTGGCTGACACCGGCAGACAGTCCGTAGTCATCTGCACAGACAATGATTGGGCGGAGCGGGCGCGGATGCAAGATGTTTGGTCCAAAAGTAGTAGTCCAGTCGCAGTGGGAACGCCCCCCGGGGGGGCGCAAAGCCCTTGCCAATAGGCGGAGTCAAGGCGCGCACGACGTGAAAGATGTTGTAACGGTACTGAACCATCGTCAACGTCCTGAATGGTTTATCGTGCACCCCCTCACCCTCCACCCTCGAGGGTTCTTTCGCGAGCTCGCGCCGTGTCCATCCCAGATTCTCTCGACGTTCATTCACATGTTGCCGCAACATCTGCGCGGCGCCCGCGACTCTCGGTCGTGATCCCGCTGTTCAACGAGAGTGGCAATCTTGGGCGCCTTCACCAGCGTCTGACCGCGGTTCTGCGAACGTTGGCGCTATCGGCGCATGAGGTCGTGTTCATTGACGATGGCAGCAGGGATCAGACTTTCGATGAGGTCGTTGCATTATGCGCGATCGACCCACACCTGAAGGCTATCCGTTTTGCACGTAATTTTGGCAAGGAGGCGGCAATGGCGGCGGGGCTGCGCGCGGCCTCAGGTGATGTGGTGGTGCTGATGGATGGTGATCTGCAGCATCCGCCGGAGTTGATTCCCGAGATGCTTGAACGTTGGCGTCAGGGGGCAATGATGGTGACGGCCGTGCGTCGTTCGCGCGACACCGATCCATTGCTGAGGAGGTTGCTGTCACAAGCGTTCTACCGCCTGTTCCGCAAGGTGTCCGAGGTGGCGCTGGCCGAGGGTGGCGGTGATTTCCGCGTGTTCGACAGGGCGGTCGTCGATGCAATCAACAGCCTGCCGGAACGCACCCGGTTCATGAAGGGCATTACCAGTTGGGTGGGATTCCGGCAGGCAGAGGTCGAGTTTGAGCCGGATGAACGTCTTGCCGGTGCGTCCGCCTGGTCGATGTTGCGACTGCTGCGTTATGCGATGGACGGGCTGTCTGCCTTCAGCACCTTGCCCTTGCGTGTCTGGTCGCTGATCGGGTTGGTGATGGCTGGCCTTGCCGGTGTTTATGGCGCGGTGCTGGTCGTTCGGGCAATGTTGTTTGGCATCGATCTTCCAGGCTATGTCTCCATCATGGTCTCTGGCCTATTCCTGTCCGGAATACAGCTGATCAGTCTCGGGGTGTTGGGTGAGTACATTGGCCGGATCTTCACTGAGGTCAAGGGCAGGCCGTTGTTTCTGGTATCCGAGCGCATTGGCTTTGAGCGCGAGCCGGGGCCGCAGGGGTGAGCTTGTTGTCTTTGCTCCGTGGTCCTGGGTCAGTGGCAGATACGGACATGGCCGGCTGTGCGCAATGGGCTCGCTACCTTGCGGTGGTGGTGTTGCTGGCTGCCGGCTGCTATGTGCTGTTGAGTCATGCCGACCATGGCATCAGCAACGACGAGGAGGTCCAGCATGTATACGGCCGCCTTCTGTTCGATTTCTATCTGTCGGGCCTGACCGATCTGCGCGCATTTGCGTACAAGAATCTCTATCTTTACGGGGGGCTGTTCGATCTGATCGCCGCGAGCCTGGAGCGGCTCTTCGGGTTTGATCCGGATGGCGAGGCCGTCTGGACGATGCGGCACCTCTTGTCCGGCATCTTTGGTCTGGCTGGTTTGGCTGGCTGCTGGATGTTGGGGCGGCGTGTCGGAGGGGAGTGGGTAGGCTTGCTCGCATTGATCCTGCTGCTGATTACCGGGGCATGGACGGGAGCGATGTTCACGCATACCAAGGATATTCCGTTCGCAGCCGCAATGGTATGGGTGCTGTACTTTACGCTCGGGGTGTTGCGCGGCATGCCAACACCCGGTCTGGGAGAGCGGATCGGGCTTGGCGTTGCGCTTGGCTGCGCCTTTGGACTGCGTGTCGGCGCGGTGTTTGGAGTGTTCTACCTTGGCGTTGGCATACTCGTGACGGCTTGGTTGCGTGCTGAGGGTAACTGGCGGCTGTCAGCGGGCATGGTGGTGCGCTCAGCGCTGGCCTTGTGGCCTTCGGTGGTATTGGCCTTCGTCCTGATGGGCGTGTTCTGGCCATGGGCGGTCAGGTCTCCGGAAAACCTGTGGACCGCGATGACGACATTCTCGCACTTCTCATTCGAGCTCTATACCGTGCTCGATGGCAAGGTGATGGCCAACGGTGAGGTCCCTCCTTACTATCTGTTGGCGTATCTGCTGGTGCGTCTGCCAGAGGTTTTTCTGCTCGGTCTGGGGTGTGCGTGTGTGGCCGGGTTGTCTGCGCGGTGGCAGAAACATGACGTTCTGCGTCGACCTGACTGGTTGCCGCTTGTGTTGGCCGGCTGCTTTCCGGTTCTCTATACCTTGCTTGCCGCGCCCCCGCTTTACAACGGAATGCGGCACTTTACGTTCATTCTGCCTCCACTGGCTGTTCTGGCTGCGGCAGGATTGGTCGCAGGCTGGCGTGCGATGTCGAAATTCAACGGGGGGCGCCGGGTGGCGGCGCTGAGCTTGACCGTGCTGGTATCCCTCAGCCTTGTCGGGTTGGCGCGTCTTCATCCCTACGAGCACTTGGCTTACAACGCATTGATCGGCGGGGTGGAGGGGACGCCCGGCAAGTGGGAGCAGGATTACTGGGCGGACAGCCTGCGCGAAGCCAGATCCATGCTCGAGGCTCGCCATAAGCACGAACCGGAGCCCGTCCATCCATACAAGGTCGCCGTATGCGCCGAGTCCCTGCAGGTCGCGGTGGGTCTTGACCCGCGATTCGTTGTGACGCGCGACTGGCATGAGGCGGATTTCTTTCTTGCCGCGACCCATATGGCTTGCGATGAAGTGCTTGAGGGCGAGGTGATTGGCCGGGTCGAGCGTGCAGGGGTGACGCTTGCAGTGGTGAAGGATCGACGTAACCTGGTGGGCGAGGCGCGCAAGCCAAGATGAATGTGAAGGCACGATCCGGTTTTTCAAACCTGATGCGCTTTGCCGTCGTCGGTGTGGCAGGCACTTCAGCGCACTACGCGCTCTTGCTGAGTCTGGTGGAAGTGGCGGGGGTGGCTTACCTGTGGGCTGCCGGCGCCGGCTTTCTGCTGGGTGCGCTGGTCAACTATGTACTGAGTCGAATGTTCGTGTTTGCGTCTGATCGGCCTCACGTCGACGCCTTGCCCCGGTTTCTGCTTGTGGCCTTGTCGGGACTGCTGTTGACCGTGATGCTGATGGCCGGACTGGTCGATCTGCTCGGCGTGCATTACCTGCTGGCGCAGGTACTGACCACGGTGCTGCTGCTGTTCTGGCACTACCTTGGAAATGCATTGTGGACTTTTGGGCAGCAGCCACGCCCAGATGCGTGAAGGCATGTCGAGGTGGCGCCAGCGTGGACGGCCGGGTGCGACCGTCGGGCTGGAGGCGTGTGCGGAGTTCAACGTGCTGGGGTTGAGCTTTGATGTCGATTTCAACCGTCCAGCGCTACGCCTGCCTTCGATCGGACGTCTGGCGGAGGACAACCATGATCCCGTGCTTTGGGGAATGGCAGGGTCGTGGTGCAGGGGGAGGGCGGCGACGCCTCAGCGCGTGCGCCCATGGGTCAGATTACGCAGGGTGTCGGCCACAGTCCGGGTGTGGTCGGCGGCGAGCGAGGTCTGGCTGCTGAAGGATTCGATGGATTCGAGCATGCCGGACAGGCCTGAAACATCGTCGGATTGACGCTCGATCGCCTGGGCCACCTGGCCGATGTCGCCGGCCAGCGCAGAGATGTTGCTGCCGATCTCACCCGCGCTCACCCGCGATTTTTCGGCCAGTTTGCGGACTTCGTCGGCAACCACTGCGAAGCCGCGCCCGGCTTCGCCCGCGCGTGCGGCTTCGATGGCGGCGTTGAGCGCCAGCAAGTTGGTCTGGTCGGCGATCTGCTGGATGATCTGCACCACGCCCTGGATGCGGCCACTGGCCTGTGCCAGCTTGCGTGCGCTGTCGGCCACGTCACCGGCCTGGCGGGTCAGGGTGCCGACGGTACTGCCGGCGTCGCCGATCACGGTCTGCTGCTGTTCAAGTTGCAGGGTCAGGCTGTCGACCGAGGTGTACAGGTCAGTGGCGCAGGATTCGAGTTGGGCGGATGTGGCCTGGCGCAGTGCGTGGCTCTGCTGCAAGGTGGTGCCCAGATCGTTGAGGCCGCGTACCACCGGTGCATAGCTGCCGTCGAAGTCGGCAGGATCAAGCGGCTCGTCGAACTGTTCGGCCTTGTAACCTTCGATCTGTTGCAACATGACGCGTGACAGCCCAGCCAGTTTGCCGATCTGGCGACGCAGGAAGAAGGCCTTGAAGGCGCCATAGTGGGCAACGAAATTGTCCACGTACTCGTCGGCAAAGCGGCTGCCGGGGGGCACGCGGAAGAAGAAGACCGCCGCAAGCGTCTGGTTGAGGTTGAGCCCCAGGATCTCGCCAAAGGTCGAGAAACCTGCAATCTGGATGCCGGCGACCAGGCGGTCGATGCCACCCAGCTCGCGGCTGTTGTAGAGCCGCCGCAGGATGCAGTCGTTCATGATGCCGGCAATGGGGCGCCCTGGCTTGTTCTGCAGGAAGGCACGGAAGTCGCGCTCGGTCGCATCGACGAAGCCGGTCCGGCGCACCATCACGATCTCCTCGCCAGAGGAAATGTCGCAGTAGAAATGGACCAGGCTGGTCTGCAGGTCGATCTTCGAGATCGAACGCACGAACAGCTCCTCGCCGACCCGGATGGCAAACGAGTAGTCGGCCAGTTTCTGTTCGAGCTGTTCGGGGTTGCAGTGCAGGGCTTCGCTGAGCGCATCCACCATCGACATGATGCTGCCGGATTTGGTGATGACCTGGGCGACGTGGCGCTGCTCCAGCGAGGCGTGCAGGACGTGGAAGCTGAGTCCGGCAGGTTCGAAGTTCTGGCTCTTGAACACACCGAAGCGGACCGATGGCGCCATTTTCAGGAAGGCCACGACAACATGGTTCTGCAGCGAGCGCTTGCCATCATGCAGTTGGGTGATGCTGAAGTCGAGCTTGCCCCCGGCCGAGCCGCCAACAAACAGGCAAGGGAAGCGGCCAGATTCGTACAGCGCTTCCATGAAGAAGGATTCGGACGCCGACAGGCCGTCGAACAGGATGTAGGCCAGGGTGTCGCGGTGATCGATGTCGATGCTGCTGCGGGTGTTACGGATGTTGCCAATGAGCTTGCGCAGGCGCTCCTGCAGATCGGCAGGCTTGCCGCCGTTGCGCAGGTCTTCACTGGCCAGCGGAATCGCCACCACCTCGGCCTGCCCGATGATGCTGGCGTCGAAACACTGCACCACCACCCGGTCCCAGTGGTTGCCGGTCTCACAGTAGAGTGCGCCACCGCCCTCGCCACACAGCTCACCTGCTGTAGTGCACAGCGTCAGCGGTACATTGGGGAAGCGCCGGCTCAGCTTGCCGGCAACCTGATCGATGTCCACATGCGGGGAGACAAAGGCGGCGATGAAGCTGGGCTTGATCGACACCCGTCCGAGGGTGGCATCCAGATCGCCGGAGCGGCACTGAAAGGTGGTGACGCCGGCAGTGGCCGCACGTGTTTGCTTGCTGAACAGTCCCATGACGTTGTCGCTTATTGCAGGGGTGGTCGGGTGGGTTGGGCTTCATGCCGTTATCGGCAGGATTCAGGTTGACTTGACGCAATGCAGCGCCTGTCTGTGATGTAGTCGGCGCAGGGGCGCCTGCCGGTGGCGGTGCGATGACGGCCGGGCAGATGAAGTCGATTCAGGCATCCACCAGCCCGGCGCGTACCGCGATCAGGGCCAACTCTGCCGCGTTGCTGGCATTGAGTTTTTGCTTGATATGGTAAAGGTGGGTGCCGACGGTGCTGGTGCTCAGCTTCAGGGTTTCGGCGACCTCAGCGACCGAGCGCCCGCGGGCCAGTTGCAGGAATACGCTGAACTCCTTGCCGGTCAGGACATCGACCGGGTTCGTGCCGCCGCCCAGGCGCGCGAGCGCCAGCTTGGGGGCGAGCTCGGGGTCGAGGTAGCGCCGGCCGCTGGCGACATCGGCGATTGCGCGCAACAGGGTATCCGGGTGAGCGCGTTTGGACAGATAACCGGTCGCGCCCGCCTGCAGCGCACGGGCGGGAATCTGCGTGTCCTCGTGCGCAGACAGCATCAGCACCCGGGCTTGGGGGTGATGCGCCAGCAGGCGTTCCAGCGCCCCCAGACCACCGATGCCGGGCATCGAAACGTCCATGATCAGCACATCCGGACGGTGTTCGTTCCAGGCTGCGACCGCCGCCTCGCCACTGTCGGCCTCGGCCACGACATGCGCGCCTGCGCCTTCGACCAGCAGGCGAAAACCCATGCGCACGATGGCATGGTCGTCGGCGAGGACAATGCGCAGGGCGGCGAGCTGGATCATGCTGCTGACGCCTGCAGGTGATCCGCTTGCGCTCCGTGATGGATGTTGGATGCGAGCGGCAAAATGGCGCGGATGCTCAGGCCTCCGCCCGCCGGTGTTTCGAAATGCAGGTCGCCGCCGAGTGCCAGCACGCGTTCGTGCATCCCCACCAGGCCGAAGCGCGGTCGTTCGTCGGCCGGACCTGGGCGTGGAGACAAGCCCCGGCCGTTATCGGTAATCCTCAGTTCGAGTCGGCCCGCGTCACACTGAAGCACGACCTCCACCTGGGTGGCATCGGCATGACGGACGACGTTGGTCAGGCTTTCCTGCAGCAGCCGCTGCACGGTCACGACCTGGTCGCCGGAGAGCTCAGGGTCCAGGTCAGGAAGCCGGTGCTGCAGGCGGATGTTTGGGTAGAGCGCAGACCAGGCTGCGCACCAGTCGGCGATTGCGCCGCAGATGCCGCGTCCGCCCTCGGCTGCCGGGTCGCGCAGGCGGTGCAGGATGGCGCGTACGCCATCCTGCATCTGACCCGTCATGGCGATGATGGCCTGGGCACTGCCGTGGATGCCGGGCTGGTCGCCGCTGCGCTGTTGAATGGCGCCGGCAATGGCGCGTACTGCGGTGATGCCCTGGGCGAGTTCGTCATGCAGTTCGCGGGCGACGATGCGGCGCTCTTCTTCCAGCCGGATCTGGATGGTGCGCTGGAGACCTTGCTCGGCCTCGAGCTGGGCTTTATCCGCCAGAGAGTGGTCAAGACGCTCGGCCAACTGGTTGTAGCTGCGCGCGAGGCGGTCGAGCTCGCGTGCGCCGACCGTTGGCAGGCGGCGGTCGAAATATCCTTCCGCTCCGCGGGCAAACGCGGCATCGACTGCGCGTAGGGGTGCCAGAGCGCGCTGTAGTCCGATATGGCAGCCCAGCCACGCGAGCAACAGGCCGGCGACGCCCCAGCCTGCCATGCTGGTGAGGTCGTCCCACGCGTCCAGCACTGCACGCGAGGCGTCCGGGTACAGGCTGACCTGCACGCTCCCTGCATCAAAGTGGCGGATGGGGAGGTGGGGGGTCAGGCTTTGCGCAAACCATGCCGGTGCTTCACGTCCCGCTTTGTAGGTGGGGGCCGGAGACAGGTACAGGCGCTCGTTGCCGTTGGCGGTCACTTCAAGCGCGTGCGCCCGGATGCGTCCGACAGCCTGCAGCGCAGACATCAGCCGCTCGGCGCCGGCTTCCGGGTCGCGTCGGGTTTCATGCACCAGTACGTTGAGCCATTGTTCCGCCACCCGGCTGGCAGAGGTGATTTCCTCGTGAATGGCACTACGGGTCTCACGCAGCCAGAGTGCGGTGCCGGCAAGCAGTGCGACGGTCACGACCAGTGCCAGCATCAGGCTGAGGCGGGCGTGCAGGCTGGCAGTGAATGCCTTGGTGGGAAGCAGCTTGCGCATGGTCGGTACTCAGCGCCCGCGCTGCAGCGCGGCCTGCTCGGCGGCTGGGTAAAGGTGGGTGACCGAGCGCCGGAACTCGGTGCGTACTTCGGCCAGTCCGGCAAATTTATCGGGCACGGTCAACGCCAGCATTTCGGTCATGTCCAGACCTTGCTCGGCACCGTCGCGCAAGGTCTGATCCAGCCATTGAAGATATTGTCGGGTCTGCTCGATGGCGTCGGTGCCGGTGGTGACTTCGCCGTGGCCGGGGACCAGGCGGTTGAAGCGCAGTGCCTGCAACTGATCGAGCGACTGTAGCCAGCGCTTGATTTCGGCATGTGGCGTGGTCGGCGCGCGTTTGTTGAACACCAGGTCCGCCGCGAACAGCGTGCCGGTGGGGGTGTCGAGCACGGCCAGGTCGGCAACGGTATGCCCGCCCAGCGCGACCAGCTCGAGCTTGCGCCCGCCGGCTTCCAGTGGGCCGGCGGTCAGCGTGCGTCGCGGGATGGCGACTTCCGTATCGCGCATCCAGTCGCCATTGAGGCGGTACATGTTGTCGAGAAAGCCGGCGCCCTCGGCCTCGATCGCACGACGTGTGTCGGCCAGTGCGGCAAGGGTGTCCACGGCGAAAGCCTGGTTGCCCAGGAAGTGGTCGGGGTGATGGTGGGTGTTGATTACCAGCACGATGGGGAGCGGGGTGAGGCGTGCGATTGCTGCACGCATCTGCTCGCCGTAGCGTTTTGATGAGCCGGTATCGATGACGATGACGCCCTCACGACCGATGATGAAGCCGGTATTGACGATGTCGCCACCGTTGTCGAGCGAGAAGTCCTCGGTCTTGCCGATCAGCACGTACACGCCGTCGGCGACCTGCTGCGGGCTCAGGCGGTAGTCGAAGTCGCGCGTCTGGCCGAGTGCTGCGGTGCTCAGGGTGAGCAGCAGCATGCAGGCCAGTCTGCGCAAATTGTGGCTCAAGCCCTTCATGGTGCGATCTCCGCACGGATCGGGTTGCCGTTGTTGTCGCGGCCGGCAACGCGGATGGCACCCTGACCCAGTACGTCAGGCGGAATGTCGAGCGTGAACAGCGGATTCTCCGACACGGGCTCGGATGGCAGGATGCGCATCAGGCGCCGGCCATCCGCCGTGTCGATGTCCAGGGTGTCGATGTGGAACACCGGGATGCCGGCAGCCAGGCCAGTATCCATCGGATGGATGATCTGCAGGCGCAGGCGGGTGCCGCCGTCGATACGCGGCCAGCGTCGGGCGCTGACTTCGTTGAGCCGCTGCTGCCATTCGGGCGAGCCCGTGCCGGTGGAGGGCAGGGTACAGCCGCCACCCGTCGTATTGACCCAGGTGCCACCCACGTGCCAGCGCCCATCCGCGGTCCGGGCGGCGGCACGTACCGGGCTGGACTGTTGCAGCTTCAAGCGGAATGCCAGATTGGCACGGGCTTGTCCGGGTTCGTAGCTCAGCGCCTTGACGATGGGGTTGAAGTCGGCGAACACCAGCACTTCCTCGACGCCTTGCAGGCTGCCCAGGTCGATTGCCACCGGTACGTTGAGCGCGTCTTCTGCCGTGGTGGGCGCGCTGACGCGGACGCGATCGTCGAAGACGACTTCCGCGTCGCGGAAGAACATGCGCTGCATGTCCACCCAACGTGGAGAGGCGAGCGGGTCGCTGTCGGGTTGAGGGGCTGCTTGAAGGGGCAGGGCGAACAGCAGCAGGGTTGCCGCGTTCGCAAGTGTCCGGATGATGCGCATCGTGTCTCCTTGAGGCGCGGTGCATGCCGCGTCGTATTTGTACTGCCGAGTATGCAAGTGATGTGCCATTGGGGCAATCACCTGCTCGTCCTGGGTGTAGGTGCCGATGGTGTGCGACCAGGGAGCGCAAGGGGGTGTAGCAGCGATGCAGTCTGCTGAGCTCGCTGCAGCGTGTCGTCCTGGGGCTTTGGCTTGCGGCCGGTCATTGCGGTGCTATCGTGAAATCGGGGTGCGATACAGGGCTGCACGATGCTGTTGCCCGGGCGCGTGGTGGTGGAGCACCCTGGGCGCAGTGAAGGTGTTCCGTTTTGGAGCAGCTGCCTTGATTTGATACAGCATAAAGCGTGATGAAGGGCTTCAAGGCCTTGCTGGCGGTATGGCATGCGCCTTGCAAACCGGATTCCCGGGCTTGCGTTTCGCCCCTCAAGGCGATGCGGAAGCATCCATCACGTATACCGAGAGACCAAGGAGGAAACCGGATGAACAAAATCAGAACGAAGGCGCCGAGCGTGGTGCGACTGACCGCGGTCGCAGCAGCGATGATGCTGCTGGGAGCGGGTCAGGCCACGGCAAAAGGCGTAACCGATGCCGACATCGTCAACGATGCCACCATCACCACCCAGGTTGTCACCCATGGTCTCGGCACCAAGGGGCAGCGCTACAGCCCGCTGGTGCAGGTCAATGCACAGACGGTCAAGGATCTCGTGCCGGCATGGTCGTTCTCGTTCGGCGGCGAGAAGCAGCGCGGTCAGCAGTCGCAGCCGCTGGTGTTCGACGGCAAGATGTACGTGACCGGCTCCTACAGCCGGATCTACGCACTTGACGTCAAGACCGGCGCCAAGCTGTGGAAGTACGAGCATCGTCTGCCCGACGGCATCATGCCGTGTTGTGACGTGATCAACCGCGGCGCGGCGATCTACGACAACCTGGTGATCTTCGGCACGCTCGATGCCAAGCTGGTGGCGCTCGACAAGGACACCGGCAAGGTGGTGTGGCGCGAGACCATCGAGGACTACAAGGCGGGTTACTCTTTTACCGCCGCGCCCCAGATCGTCAAGGGCATGGTCATCACCGGCAACTCTGGCGGCGAGTTCGGTATCGTTGGTCGCGTTGATGCCCGTGATGCCAAGACCGGCAAGCTGATCTGGAGCCGCCCGACGGTCGAAGGTCACATGGGTCACAAGTACGACGCCGAAGGCAAGCCGGTGGACAACGGCATCTCCGGCAAGACCAACGCGACCTGGCCGGGCGACCTGTGGAAGACCGGTGGTGCTGCGCCGTGGCAGGCTGCCTACTACGATCCGGATGTCGATCTGATCTTCATCGGGACCGGCAACCCGGCGCCGTGGAACAGTTGGCTGCGTCCGGGCGACAACCTGTACTCGTCCTCGACCCTGGCGATCAGCCCCGACACCGGCAAGATCGTCTGGCACTTCCAGAACACGCCGCACGACGGTTGGGACTTCGACGGGGTGAATGAATTCATCTCCTTCGAGTACAACGACCCGAAGACCGGCAAGATGGTCAAGGCAGGCGGCAAGGCGGACCGTAACGGTTTCTTCTTCGTCAACGACCGCACCAATGGCAAGCTGCTCAACGCCTTCCCCTTCGTTAACCGCATCGACTGGGCCAAGGGTTTCGACCTGAAGACCGGTCGTCCGATCACCAATCCGGAAAACCGTCCGGGCAACCCGTTCGCGGATGCTGGCGGCGATGGCAAGAAGGGCAAGGATGTGTTCGTGGCGCCGTCCTTCCTGGGTGGCAAGAACCAGATGCCGATGGCCTTCAGCCCGAAGTCCGGTCTGTTCTACGTGCCGGCCAACGAGTGGGGCATGGACATCTGGAACGAGCCGGTGTCCTACAAGCGCGGTGCGGCCTACCTGGGTGCGGGCTTCACCATCAAGCCGCTGCACGAGGATTACATCGGCTCGTTGCGCGCAGTCGATCCGGTGTCCGGCAAGATCGTGTGGGAAGCCAAGAACAACGCGCCGCTGTGGGGTGGCGTCCTGGCAACCGCGGGTGATCTGGTGTTCTACGGTACGCCCGAGGGCTACCTGAAGGCCGTGCATGCCCAGACCGGTGAAGAGCTGTGGAAATTCCAGACCGGTTCGGGCGTGATTGCCCCGCCGATCACCTGGGAAGACGACGGCAAGCAGTACCTGGCCGTGGTGTCCGGCTGGGGCGGTGCGGTGCCGCTGTGGGGTGGCGATGTGGCCAAGCGGGTGAACTACCTCGAGCAAGGTGGCTCGGTCTGGGTGTTCAAGCTGCACGGCAATTGATCCCCTGCCTGTCCGACGCAGCGCGTCGGACAGCTTGAGGTGACGAACGGCATCTGCGTCAGCGCGCAGGTGCCGTTTTTTCGTCGACAGGGAGGGTGTCACCGGCGTCATGGTCAGCGCTTGCCCGCAGTCTCGACATAGCTGCGGATGGACCACAGGACCTGAGGATCGAGTACGCCTTCCCAGGCGGGCATGTGCTCGATGCCGAGCTTGATCTTGCCCTTTAGCACTGACTGGCGGAAGTAATAGTCGGCGTCCTCGGTGCAGCGCTGTTTCAGCGCAGCGTCGGCGACACGGTTGCAGCTGCGACCGATGCGGCGCAGATCGGGGGCCGGTGCGCGTGAGCCATCCGCATCCGGGCCGTGGCAACGCGCACAGGACTGGTTGTAGGCACTGCGTCCGATGTCGAGGGCTGCGGCGTTGCCGCGCAGGGGGTTGCTTGCATCCCAGGCCTTGCCGATTGCGGGCAGGGAGGATGTATCGACCTGCGGCGGGATGGGGGGTGCCTGATTTGCAGCCAGTGCGGGCAAGCTGACGCCCAGCATCAGTGTCAGCAGCAACATGTGCATCGGGCGGGGCGGGGCGGGGTGTGTCTGGGTCGGGTTCATCGCGTTTCCTGAGGACATGGACGCTTACCAGCCGCTGGGGCAGCCGCGGCAGTTTTCCAGCGATGAGTCGGAAAAGATGGCGAAGCGGGTGACGCACGCTTCCATCACGGCGTCGTTCAGGTTGACCGAAACGAACTTGGTTTCCTGCAGATTGGTGGCAACGAATTTCGCGCCGACGAACCAGGCGAAGTTTGGACGGGCAAACTCCAGGCTGGCGGCAGTGAAGTCCGCGCCGGAAAAGTCCGAGCGCATCAGGCGGGCGGCTTCCAGATCTGCGCCGACCAGGCGCGCATTGCGGAAATTGGTGCTGGCGGCGGTGGCCTTCTGCAGCCGGGCAGCGGTCAGGTTTGCGCCTTCGAGGTTGGCGCCTGCGAGATTGGCCCCGCGCAGGTCGGCACGGCTGAGATCGGCTCCACGGAGATCGGCGCCGGCCAGGTTCTTTCCGGCAAGGCTGGCGTGACGCAGGTCGGCCCCCGGGCACCGGGTGTAGGGCCAGATCGGGCACCCATTGATGACCAGCGTTTCATCTTCCGCAGTGCTGCCTTCATCGGGCGTATTGTCCGCGGCATGGGTGATCGTGGCGAGGCTTGCGCCCAACGCCAGACCGATCGCCATACGGCGCAACATGAGCGAAATCACATCAAGCTCCTTCAACTGGGGCGGGATTGCGTCCTGCCGGAGGACCTGCCGTCGCATCCGGCCGTCTCCTGGGGGTAAGGCCCGCGGATACGGGGGACAGAACCCACCGTATCCGCGGGCGGATGACGCAGTACTCAGTTGCTGGCAAGCTGCTTGGGCAGCTTGAACACCCACATCGAACCGCCCTGAGACACCTGCTTGGTCAGGTCGGCAAGGTCGCCGCCCCATAGCGGCACTGCGCCACCGTAGCCCGACTGGATGGCGATGTACTGTTCGCCATCCATCTCCCAGGTGACCGGGACGGACACGATTCCGGAGCCGGTCTGGAACTTCCACAGTTCCTTGCCGTTCTTGGCGTCGAAGGCTTTCAGGTAGCCGTCCGAGGTGCCGGTGAAGATCAGACCGCCTGCGGTGGTCAGCGTGCCGGCCCACAGCGGGAAGGTCTCCTTGTGCTCCCAGGCGATCTTGCCGGTCACCGGATCGATGGCGCGCAGGATGCCGACGTGGTCGTCAAACAGCTTCTTGATGCGGAAACCCTGACCAAGATAGGCGGAGCCCGCCTTGTAATGCACCTGCTCGGTCCAGTAATCCATGGCCCAGTGGTTGGCCGGGATGTAGAACAGGCCGGTGTCCGGGCTGTAGGACATCGGATGCCAATTGGTGCCGCCAAGGAAAGGCGGCGAGACGAAGATCGATTCGCCCTTGTCCGCCCCATCCTTGGGCAGCGGCGGGCGGTTGCCCTTTTCGACCGGGCGGCCCGTCTTCAGGTCGAAGCCCGATGCCCAGGTGATGCCATCGACAAAGGGCCAGGCACCGATCAGCGAGGTCGGCTTGTTGGGATAGCCGGCGCCCTTGGCCAGCATGTCGCGGTCGTTGACGAAGAAGAAGCCGTTGCGGTCGGCGTGGGCCGAGGCGTTCACCATCTTGCCGGTCTTCGGGTCCTTGTACTCGAACAGCACGATCGAGTTGTTGCCCGAGAAGTCCCAGGCGTCGTTCGGGGTGTGCTGATAGAAGCCCTTCAGCTCGCCGGTGCTGGCATCGACGTAGGCCTGGCCGGAGGTGAACAGGCTGTCCCAGTTCTGTGGGTCGTCACCGGGTGCGGTGCGTGCCCAGGTGTTCCAGGGCGCAGGGTTGCCTGCGCCGATGACGATGGTGTTGTTTTCCACGTCGAAACTGGCGGTCTGCCAGGGGGCGCCGCCGCCGTGGCTCCAGGCCTCGACCTTGCCGGTGGGTGAGTTGGGGTCGTTGGGCCAGCTCGGGGCCTTGGCGTCACCGGTGGTGGTGCTGTCCTTGCCGTTCAACCGACCCATATGACCTTCGACCAGCGGACGTGCCCACACTTCCTTGCCGGTGTCGGGGTCACGGGCATACAACCAGCCGACCACACCGAATTCATCGCCCGACGAGCCGTGCACCAGCAGCATCTTGCCGGTCTTCTGATCCTTCACGATGAAGGGAGCCCCGGTCATGGTGTAGCCGACCTTGTGATCGGCGAACTTCTCGCGCCACACGACCTTGCCAGTCTTGCGGTCGAGCGCGACCATGGCAGCATCCAGGGTGCCGAAGAACACCTTGTCGCCATAGATCGCAGGGCCGCGGTTGACGACGTCGCAGCACGGCCGGATGTCGTCGGGCAGGCGGTGGTTGTATTCCCACAGACGCTTGCCGGTGCGCGCATCGATGGCGAAGAAGCGCGAGTAGGAGGCCGTGGCGTAGATCACCCCGTCGTGCACCAGCACCTGACCTTCCTGACCCCGCTGTTTCTCACCGCCGAAGGAGAAACTCCAGGCCGGCACCAGGCCGGCTACGTTGCGGGTGTTGATCGTCTTCAGCGGGCTGTGACGCTGGGCCTTCAGGCCCAGGCCATAGGAGAGCACGTCGCTGGTGGTCTTGTGATCGTTGGCGATGTCTTCCCAAGTCACATTGGTCACCGCCGCTGCCGGCATGGCGAGGGTTGCCGAGATTGCAAGGGCAATGGCGTGTGGCTTGAATCGGGAAATCTTCAGTTTTTTCATTGTGTACTCCTGGCCTCCTGGGTAGAACGTCTGCCCTCCCACTTCGCGGGTCCGGCTGACGGTGAGCGCAGTATCGAGGCGAGGGCGCTGCCCGGTCGCGGGAGCGCGGCACCGCGATGCCGGGAAAAATTCCCGGTCGGCATCGGGTGTGGCATGTCACTTGCACCAGATCGAACGTTGATCGGGGGAATTGCCGTGGATCTGAGAGTGCGTTTGCTGAGCTTTCTGCTCGGTGTTTCGTGTGCACTCGTGCTTGCAGCGTGCGTCGTTGTTGCACTGAGCCTGCGTGAGGACGTCGCGGAGGAACTCGACGCCTCTGCGCGACTGGTCGAGTTGATGCTGCAAGTCGGTGAGGCGCCGACGAAGGGGGCTGATGCCGTCGAGGCCTTGCTGGGCGAGGAAGGGCTGAGGCATATCCAGGTCGGACTGGATCGTTCAAATCTGGAACAGGTGCTCCATTCCGGAGCAAAAGGTCCGCTGGCACAGCTGGCCTACCGTATTGCCGGCGTGGACCGGATGAGTCTGCAGACGCATCAGATCGTGCTGGGCGATGGCAGCAGGCTGCTGATGCGCGCGGACCCCAGTAGCGAGATCGATGAGATCCTGCAGGATGCTGTCCGGATGATCGTTGTGCTGGTGCTGTTCTCCGGCGTCGCGATTGCTGCTGCATGGTGGGCCGCGGACCGGGCGCTAAGGCCTGTCCGTGCCCTGGAGCGGGGGCTGGCGCGATTGGCCGAAGGCGATGCCCGTCCGCAACTGCCGCCGCTGCAGCTACGGGAATATCAACAGGTCGCCGCAGCGATCGAGCAGCTGGCCGACAGCCTGGCGCGGGCAAGAGCCAATGAGCGGCAGTTGGCGCGCCAGTTGATGGCCTTGCAGGAGTCGGAGCGCCGCGAGCTGGCACGTGAGTTGCACGACGAGTTTGGTCAGTCCCTCAGTGCGATCAATGCGGCTGCTGCATTTGTCGAGCGGCATGCCGGCAGTGCCCGTGGAGAGGCCTTGGTTGAGTGTGCGCAGGACATCCGGCAAGAGGCGGCACGGATGACGCGGCAGGTCAGGACCATGCTGAGCCAGTTGCGACCTTACGGGCTCGAAGGCATCGGGATGCGTGCGGCGATCGTCGAACTGGTGGAGAGCTGGCGTCAGCGCAGTGAGGGCGTGACGATTGCGCTTGAAATGCCGCCGACGTTGCCGGCGCTGGACGCTGCAGCGGGACTGGCGCTGTACCGGACCTTGCAGGAGGCCTTGACCAATGTATTTCGTCATGCGGGGGCAAAGCAGGTCCGCATTGCGCTGGAGGCGCACGAGGACGCGCAGGTGCAGCTTAAGGTTGCTGATGATGGCTGTGGGAAGGCGGCGTTCGTGATGGAGAATGCCCATGGCGGAGTGATGGGCATGCGGGAGCGCGCGGAGATGGCAGGCGGCGAACTGGTACTCGGGGCGTCGTCGCTGGGCGGGCTGGAGGTGAGGCTGGCGTTGCCCTTATCGCGCAACGATGACAATGGAGACGATAACAATGATACGGGTCCTGTTGCTGGATGATCATGCCGTGGTTCGCACCGGTTACCGGCGCCTGATCGATGCCGAAGACGACTTCCGCGTGGTGGCCGAGGCCGCGACTGCGGATGAGGCCTATGCGCGTCTGCAGGTCATGGATATCGATGTTGCCGTCGTTGATCTGAGCTTGCGCGGAGCCAGTGGCATCGAAGCCATCCGGCGCATGCTGGCACGTGATCCGCGACTGAAGGTGCTGGTACTGTCGATGCACGACAGTCCCGGTTTCGTGACCCAGGCAATGCGCGCAGGTGCATTGGGCTACATCACCAAGAGCAGCGAGCCGGCCGAGATGCTCGATGCCATCCGCGCGGTGGCCAGCGGTCGCCGGGTGCTGTCGTCCGATATCGCCCAGACCCTGGCGACCGCTTCGCTCGATGGCGAGCAGATCATGGCGCGACTGACGCCCCGCGAGTTCGAAGTCCTGCGCATGGCGGCAAGTGGCGAGCCTGCCAGTCTGATTGCCTCGCAGATGCATCTGAGCCAGAAGACGATTTCCAACCATTTGTCGGCCATCCGGCAGAAACTCGATGTCGATAGCGACTTCAAGCTGTTGCGCCTTGCGATGCGCCACGGCCTGGTCGATTTCGCCGCCGAAATGCAGTGCTGAAAACACCAACGAAGGTTCCTTTGCGAACCCATTCATCAAGGAGTTCCATCATGTCTTACATACGCGTTCTGGCCTGTGTCGCGTTGTCCGCGTCGGCTTTGCAGGTTCATGCCGGTGACCCCAAGACCGACGCCGAGATGGCCAAGCTGGCGTCCACCAGCGGTTGCCTGACCTGCCATAGCATCGAAGCGGGCAAGCCGGGACCCAATGGCATGGCCCCGATCGGGCCGTCCTGGGAAGAAGTGGGCAAGCAATATGCGGGTAAGCCGGGCGCAAGCGAGTTTCTGACCCGGATCGTGCTGGAGGGCTCAAGCCCATACAGCAGCCACTGGAAGGGTAAGGTCAGCGGCCTGTCGATGCCGCCCAACGCCGTTGCGATCACCGAGGCGAATGCCCGCCGTCTGGTCGACTGGATTCTGGCGCTCGGCAAGTAAGGCACTGCAGACAAGCGCCGGAAGCGCGGTTTGGACCGCAGCTTCCGGTGCAGGGCAGGAGGCGTCCTGCTCAGAGGATGACGGTGATCTCTTCGCGGCGCAGCAGTTCGTCGCCGAAGGCAATCGCATCCAGCCCGAGGGCATCGTGCGCGGTAACGATGCCGACTGGCCGTCCGTCCGGCGTGATCACCGGAACGTGACGGAAGCCGCCTTCGAACATCATGTGCAAGGCATGACCGAAGGGTTTGTCTTCGGTAATGGTCTGTGGATTGTGGGTCAACACTGCACCCACCGGGGTCAGGTCGGCATCCAGCCCAGCGGCCAGCACACGGAACGTGGCATCACGCTCGGTGAAGATGCCCGTCAGCACACCGTGCTCGGTGACCAGTGCGGCGCTTTGATGCGCTTGCAGCAGGCGACGGGTGACCTCGCGTACTGGCATGTCGAAAGGTACGCAGACGAATTCCCGCTCGGCAATGACCTCATGGATGGGACGGCTCGGCATGATGTGTCTCCTGTGGTTGTGGTCGTGAACTCGAGAATCGGTCCCGCGCCATGCTGCTTGTACTGATTGCTGATGCTGCAGTGCTTTGACGATGTCCTGCGATGCAGCGGTGGTCGGGAGGGATGTCTGGTTTCAAGCGTCAATCGTGCCATTCCCGGGAGTGCTGGCCGGAATCTTCCCAAGGATATGTTTTATATGGTTTTTACGCCTGACGGGTCGCCGGGTCAGGCGCACGCGTGTTCAGTAACTCCGACCCGTGATGGTGCATTTCCGATGAGGCTGCATTGATCTGGTGCTCGTGCAGTGCACCATTCGGACGAGCCTGGCGCATGTCCTTGTCTTCAAAGATGTCGACGACATTTTCTGCCTGTTTTACTGGCGTGGACAGAAATTTTTACTGCTGATATGTTTAGTTCTAAATAAACAGCAGGAGCGACCTCATGGCCGCGCAATCTTCACCCGTGTCGTATCGCTCGCCGGGAAATCGTGCCTACCACCTGTTGATGTCCGGCTGTGGCGTGGTGTCGGCACTGCTGTTCGGCGCCAT
The DNA here is from genome assembly GCF_003226565.1 of Parazoarcus communis SWub3 = DSM 12120. Taxonomy (GTDB): domain Bacteria; phylum Pseudomonadota; class Gammaproteobacteria; order Burkholderiales; family Rhodocyclaceae; genus Parazoarcus; species Parazoarcus communis. The sequence continues at coordinate 75,286 of NZ_QKOE01000004.1, forward strand.
GGGTTTGCTGGTGTGTGCCGACGTCTTCATCCGCAACCTGGGCCTGGGCTCGATTACCTGGAGTGTGGAGATGACCGAGTACATGCTGATGGTCGCGACCTTTGTGGCTGCGCCCTGGCTGCTGTATGTCGGTGATCACATCCGTATCGATGTGGTGTTGCGTGCGGTCTCTCCGATTGGGCGCTGGTGGCTTGAACTGCTGACGGATGTACTGGGTTTCGTCATCTGTGCAGTGCTGGCCTGGCAGTGCATTGCGGTGGCAATCGATGCTGCCGAGCAGGGCGGCATGGTGTTCAAGGTGCTGATCTTTGCCGAGTGGTGGCTGAACCTGCCGATGGCCTTTGCGTGTGTGTTGCTCGCGATCGAGTTTGCACGACGGCTCAAGCTGGCGCTGGGTCGCGGGGAGGTGCGCTGACATGGAATGGCAAGCTGCACTTGCCCTGATGCTGGGCAGTCTGTTCGTACTGATGTTGATCGGCGTGCCGGTCGCGTTTGCGTTTCTCGGCGTCAACCTCATCGGTGCCTGGGTGTTTCTGGGGGGGGAGGCCGGGCTGGGACAGCTGGTGCGCAACTCGGTAGGCTCCATCAGCAGTTTCTCACTGACGCCAATCCCCCTGTTCGTGCTGATGGGCGAGGTCCTGTTCCATACCGGGCTGGCCTATCGGGCGATCGAGGCGATCGAACGCCTGATCTCCCGCGTACCTGGGCGTTTGTCGCTGGTGTCGGTGCTGGGCGGCACGACGTTTGCGACCCTGTCCGGCTCGACCATTGCCAATACCGCGATGATGGGCGGTACGCTGCTACCGGAGATGCTGCGCCGGGGGTATCACCCGACGCTGGCCATGGGGCCGATCATGGCGGTGGGCGGCATTGCGATGCTGATCCCGCCTTCGGCGCTGGCGGTCATGCTGGGCAGCCTTGCAGGCATTTCGATCGCGCAGTTGCTGATCGGCGGCATTCTGCCCGGGCTGGTGATGTCGATTGGTTTTCTGGGCTATGTCGTGCTGCGTTGCCGTGCCGATCCCAGCCTGGCGCCAGCGGATGAGAATGCGGCGGAGTATCAGGGCTGGGCGCGCTGGTGGCCCTTCATGCGGGATGTGGTGCCGCTGCTGGGTATCTTCGTGGCGGTGGTCGGCAGCATGCTGGCGGGTTGGGCATCGCCGACCGAATCGGCCGCAATCGGCGCGCTTGCCGCGGTGATCGCCACCATGGCTTACCGTGTGCTGACCCTGCACGCGCTCTACAAGGCCTTGATGGAAACGGCGCGAATCTCGGTCATCATCCTGTTCGTGCTGGTGGCTTCGACAACCTTCTCTCAGTTGCTGAGCTTTTCCGGAGCAACCTCGGGTCTGCTTGGCCTGATCACCGAACTGGAGGTGTCGCCACTGATGCTGGTGGTCGGCATGCTGTTGCTGTTGCTGGTGCTGGGCTGCGTCATCGATCAGGTCAGCATGATGATGATCACCTTGCCCTTCTTCATGCCGCTGGCCACCGCGGCCGGCATCGATCCGGTGTGGCTGGGGGTGATGATGCTGATCGCCATGGAGATGGGCTTGCTCACGCCGCCATTTGGCTTGCTGCTGATGGTGATGCAGAGCGTGGCCCCGTCCAGTATCCGGCTGCCCCAGATCTACGCGGCCGCGGTCCCCTTTCTCGCCATCGAGCTTGTCGTTCTGGCACTGATCCTGTTCGTCCCCTGGCTGGCGGTTGGACTGCCCCGGTTGATGAGCTGATTTTCACCCCGCACCCCATGGAGAACAACGATGCATAAGACAAGTACCCGGCTCGCGGCCGGCGTCCTCTTCGCCCTGGTGGCTTCGACCTCGCACGGCGCCGAAATCACGCTGAAGGCGGTGACGGCGTTTGGCAAGGACACCTTTTTCGCCAAGCGCTTCAACGCCTTTGTCGAAAAGGTCAACGCCGAGGGTAAGGGCGTGATGAAGATCCAGGTCGTCGGTGGCCCCGAGTCGATGCCACCGTTCGAGGTCGGTAATGCCTTGCGCGCCGGTGTGGTCGATTTTGCCAACAGCACCGGCGTGTTCCACGCCAATCTGGTGCCGGAGGCGCTGGCGATGACTCTGGCAGAGAAGCCGATGGCCGAGCTGCGCGCCAATGGCGGCCATGCCTTGCTCGACAAGATTCATCGCGAAAAAGCCAATATGGTCTGGCTGGCGCGGGTGTCGGATGGGCTGGAGTATCACATCTACACCAGCAAGAAGCCCACCGGCAGCGATTTCAGCGGCTACAAGCTGCGTAGCGTGCCGGTGTATCGTGCCTTCTTCCAGGCCATCGGGGCTGCGCCGCTGCAGGTGCCGCCGGGTGAGGTCTACACCGCGCTCGAGCGTGGGGTGGTCGATGGTTATGGCTGGCCGTCGATGGGCATCTTCGACCTTGGTTGGCAGGAAAAGACCAAGTACCGCGTTGATCCGGGCTTTTACAACGTCGAGGTGAGCTTCTTCATGAACCAGAACACCTGGAAGAAGCTTGACGCAAGCCAGCGCGCCTTCCTCGAGAAGCAGATTGCCTGGGTCGAGGCACAGACCGCAGAAGACCTGAAGGCAGCCGAGGACGAGAAGGCCAGGCAGGCCAAGGCGGGCATCGAAACCTTCGAACTGCCGGCCTCCGAGGTCAACCTGTTCCGCGCCAAGGCTTATGAGGCGGGCTGGAAGGGTGTGGAGCAGGCCAGTCCGCAACATGCGGCACAGCTGAAAACCCTGTTCAGCAACGGTCGTTGAGATCCGTCTGGCGAAGGCCGAGGGGCCTTCGCCGCATTATCCGGACGCGGCTGATGGTGCCGCATCCAGCAGGATTCAGGTGTCGAGTGAGCGGTTGCGGATCTCCGGCAGGAACAGCACGCCGATCACCGTGGCCATGATCAGCAGGCCCCCCGGGTACCACAGGCCGCTCAGCGCGTCGCCTGAGCGCACACTCAGCCAGGTCACCATGAATGGAGACATCCCTCCGATCCAGCCTGCCGACAGGTTGTGCGGTAGCGCGACCGCCGAGTAGCGCGTGCGGGCCGGAAACAGCTCGGCCAGTGTCGCTGTCTGAGGCCCGGTGATGGCAGCAAGTGCCACCACCAGCACCAGTAGCAGGCCGACGATGGCCGCATGATTGACGGCTGCGGGGTCGGCGGCCAGTGGTCGGCCCGCTGCTGCCAGCGCGGCCTGTACGGCGTCCGGCTGATAGCCGTCGATGGCCTGCTCTCCGATGCTCACCCGCAGCTCACCTTCGGTCCGGGTGTGCAATACACCCAGACGGGCGAACAGTTCCTGGTAGCGCTCGCAGTCGTTGCGCACGCCGGAGAAGGGGTCGTACTGGCAGGAGGGCCCGCTCAACACCACCGGTACTTCGCGGTTGAAGCGCTCCAGTGCCGGGTTGCCGAAAGCGAGCAGGCCATGAAATACCGGCAGCACGGCGACGCAGCCCAGTGCGAGTCCGGCCAGCAGCACCGGCCGCCGGCCAATGCGATCGGACAGCCAGCCACACCAGATCGTCAGCGGAAACAGGACCAGGGTGGCGACCATCACCAGCGCGCTGGCGGTTGCGGCATCGAGCTTGACAACGTTCTTCAGGAATACCGTGGTGTAGACCTGCGACGAGAAGAACAGCAAGGAGCCGCCGGCCGAGATGCAGAAGAACAGCAGGCCCATCCGCCCCAGGGTGTGGCGGTCGGTAAAGCATTCGCGCAACGGCGTCTTCGACAGGCCGTTGCGGGCACGCAGCTGGGTGAATACCGGCGACTCGTGCAGATTCAGCCGGCTCTTGATCGAGATTGCCAGCAGCACGATGGAGATCAGGAACGGCACCCGCCAGCCCCACTCGCGGAAGTCGGCATCGGACAGGAAGTATTGCAGCGCGACGATCTGTGCAGTCGATGCCAGCATGCCGAGTGGTCCCATCAACTGCAGCACGCTGGTATAGACGCCACGCTTGCCCTCGGGGGCGTGTTCGGTCAGATAGACGGCAGCACCGCCAATTTCGCCGCCGACCGACAAGCCCTGCAGCATGCGCAGCACAAGCAGCAGGATCGGCGCCGCGATACCGATCTGGGCATAGGTTGGCAACAGGCCGACGCAGAAGGTCGCGCCACCCATCAGCACGATGGTGACGAGAAAGATCGTCCGACGCCCATACCGGTCGCCCAGCGAGCCGAACAGCGCGGCCCCCAGCGGGCGCACGATCATGCCCACGCCAAAGGTCCCCAGGCTGGCGAGCAGCGCGGTGACCGGATCGTCAGGCGGAAAGAACAGAATGCTGAAATAGGTTGCCAGCGTGGCAAAGGTCAGGAAGTCGTACCACTCCAGAAAGGTGCCGAAGCAGGCGGCGACGGCGACCTTGCGCTGGATGTTGCGGTCTTGGGGTTTGTCGGACATGAAGGCGGGGCACTGGCCAGATGAGGTCGCGCATTATCGCGGATTCGCCGGCAGACGGGCATGGTGATGCAGCAGTACGGCGCGGAAGATTCAAATCCGCCGACGGGTCAAGCCCGGCCCGCTCAGCCCAGTGTGGCACCTGCCAGCTTGACGCCGAAGCCGATGAACAGTCCGCCCACACTACCGGTGGCGCCTGCTGCGAGCTTGCGCCGGCGGCGGAAGGCGCGTGCCAGGTGAGCGCCGCCGAAGATCAGCATCGACAGGTACAGCACGCTGCACACTTGCACGATGATGCCAAGGATGATGAAGGACAGCCCCGGGTGGGCGTAGCCTGGGTCAACGAACTGGATGAAGAAGGACACGAAGAACAGGATCGCCTTGGGATTCATCAGGCTGATCAGCAGGGCGGTGCGGAAGGGGCGGGCAGTGTCGGTCATTGGCACCTGATCGACGGCTTCTTCGGGGTCGCTGCGCCAGTGCCTGATCGCACCGCGTACCAGGCTCAGACCAATCCACGCCAGGTATGCTGCGCCTGCATACTTGATCGCCATGAACAGTTCGGGATTGGCCTTGAGTACCGATGCCGCACCGGTTGCCGCCAGGACCATCAGGATCAGGTCGCCGACAAAGATGCCACACGCCCCCCGATATCCCGCCGCCACTCCCCAGCGCGAGGCCACCGACATCACATAAAGTGAGTTCGGCCCCGGTAGCAGCACAATGAAGATGGTGCCGAGGATGAAGGTGGTGAGATCGGTGATGCCGTAGACCATGACACTGCTCCTGCGCTGCTGCATCCGACGGAGCGGGATGCGAGCGCGCATATTAGCAAGTCGTCACGCAGGCGGCATCACCCGTGAAACAGGAGGGCGCAGGATGGCCTCTCAGGCGTCCTGCAGCACCATCACGATCAGCTCCTTCGGCCCGTGTGCGCCGTAGGCCAGGGTCTGCTGGATGTCGGCGGTCTTGGAGGGGCCGGAGATCAGCAGGGCGTTGGTCGGCAGGCGTTCGGCCCAGCGCTGGGTCTGCATGATCTGGTACAGATTGTCGACCACTTCGCTGGCCTTGAGCAGGGCGATGTGCAGGGGGGGGACCAGGCTCATCAGGCGCGGCTCGGCGGGGGTGGGCCAGACGACCAGGCTGCCGGTGGCTGCAATGCCGCCGAGGGTGCCGGTGAGGCTGGCCGGCGTGGAGAAGAAGAGTTCGTCCTTCCACTGCTCCACCGGCCGGTCGTATGCTTTCAGCCGGGTGACGAGGCCATTCAGCGCCAGGTATCCGGCAAACTGCTGGCCGTGCGCGGTGGCGGGCGAGATCAGCAGTTCGTCGATCCCGCGGCTGGCCAGTGCCTCACTGACGCGTGCCGGCCACTCGGCGGCAGTGGTCAGTACCGTTTCGCCATGTACGGCTTGCAGCAGGCTGCACAGGCGGGTGACGCGGTGTTCGGCCGGGTAGGACCACGGTGCGGTCAGCAGGGCATCGTCGTAGTCGTCGGCGATGGGGGTGGTGCCGGCAAGGCTTTGCTTGAGCTTGCCGAGGATACGGTCCCGGGCGTTCATTCAGTCTTCTCCCAGATGGTCGCGGGCCAGTTCGTGCAGGGTGCGTGCGGCGGGCTTCGGCGCGCTGCGGTGTTCGGTCCAGGGGCCGATGTCGGCCGGTATCAGGCCGGACAAGCGGGTGGCGGCGAGGCCGAACAGGCGGTATAGCCGTGGCGAGGTGTTGAGCGTGCGCCAGGCTTTCCAGGTGTAACGCTCGCGGCGGGAATACTTGCTACCCTGGCCGCGCATGTGATGCGGCTCGGCAGCGGGCGGGCGCACGTTTTCCTCGCGCAGCCGGCGCAGGATCGCGGGGATGGGTATCTTGACCGGGCAGACTTCGCCACAGGCACCGCACAGCGACGATGCGCTCGGCAGATCCCGGGTGGCTTCCAGTCCGAGCATGTGCGGGGTGACGATCTTGCCGATCGGGCCGGGGTAGACCGTGCCATAGGCATGGCCACCGATGCGGGTATAGACCGGGCAGTGGTTCATGCATGCACCGCAGCGGATGCAGTTGAGCGTCTGGCGCAGCTCGCTGTCGGCAAAAGCCTGGCTGCGGCCATTGTCGAGCAGCACCAGATGGACTTCCTGCGGACCGTCCAGTTCGTCCGCCTTGCGCGGGCCTGAGATTACATTTACATAGGTGGTGATGGGCTGACCGGTGGCGGAGCGGGTCAGCAGCGACAGCAGCGGCACGACGTCGCGCAGGTTCTCGACCACTTTCTCGATACCGGTGACGGCGATATGCACCGGTGGCACCGTGGTCGACATGCGGCCGTTGCCTTCGTTTTCCACCAGCAACAGCGAGCCGGTTTCGGCGATGGCGAAGTTGACTCCGGAGACCCCGATGTCGGCTTCAAAGAACTTGCGCCGCAAGGTTTCGCGCCCGATCTGGATCAGGCGGTCAACGTCCTCGGTGTAATCGACCTCGAGCTTGTCGTGAAACAGGCTGGCAACCTGGCCGGCATTGAGGTGGATGGCCGGCATGATGATGTGCGAGGGCTTCTCGTTGCCGAGCTGGACGATGAACTCGCCCATGTCCGACTCCAGGCAATCGACGCCGTGCCCTTCGAGGTAATGGTTCATCTCCATCTCCTCGCTGACCATGGACTTGCCCTTGATTACCTGTTTCGCTTCATGGGCGGCAACGATCTGATGCACGATGGCATTGGCTTCGTCCACCGTTTCGGCCCAGTGCACCTTGACCCCGTTTCGGGTCAGGTTGGCTTCCAGGCGCTGCAGCAGATCCGGCAGCTTCGACAGCGCGCGGGCTCGCACGCGGTTGCCGAAGGCACGCAAGCGTTCAAGTTCATCGCCGTCCGGAAACTGGGCGGCGCGCTTGGCCATCAGAAAGTCCATTGCCCCGCGGAAGTTCTTGCGCAGCTGGGCGTCATGTACAGCGTCATGCGCGCGGCGCTTGAAGCTGATGGGGATGGCAGGGGTGTCGGCGTGGGCGCTCATGACTGGACTCCGTCAGACTTGCCGCCGGTGCGTCGCAGCAGGAAGCTGGCCAGATGCTCGCCGCGCAGCGACTGCTGTTGCTTCTCGAACGCACCGTTGATGTTCAGCAGGCAGCCACAGTCGGCGCTGACCACGGCGTCTGCGCCAGCGCCGGCCAGTGCAGCGGTCTTGTCGCGCACCATGGCACCCGAGATGTCGGGCATGCGCACGCAGAAGGTGCCGCCAAAGCCACAGCACTCGCTCTCGTGGTCGTGGTCTACCCGTTCGACTTGCCCAAGCTGGCTCAACAGGCTGCGGCCGTGAACATGGGTGCCCATCTCACGCCGTGCAGAACAGGACGTGTGCAGGGCGACCTTGATCGGGCTGCCGCGGTCATCGAGCTGGATGCGACAGACCTCCAGCAGGAACTCCGCCAGTTCGTAGGTGCGTGCGGCCAGCGCCTCGACCTGGCGCAAGGTGGCGGGTTCGTCGTGAAAGAGTTCGGCATAGTGGTGGCGGAACATGCCGGCGCAGGAGCCCGATGGCACCACGACCGGCCAGTCGTGGCTGAACAGTGCGAGCTGGGCGCGTGCAACCTCGCGCGCTTCGTCGGTGTAGCCCGAGGTGTAGGCGGGCTGGCCACAGCAGCTCTGGCCCTGGGGGAAATGTACCCGGATGCCTTCACGCTCGAGCAGGCGGATGGCGTCCATGCCCGCCTCGGGGAAGAACAGGTCGAGCACGCAGGTGCCAAACAAATAGACCTCGGCCGGTTTCTGGGCCGGGTAGTTGCGTGCGCCGGCGAGCGGTGGCGCGAGCCGGGTCGCCTGCGGGGTGGCAACACTGGAGTGAGGTGATGACATGGAAGAAGCGCTCCGGATGTTCTTTTTCGTCAGGTGTTCACTATGGCGCCGACGCCGGCCGGTCGCACATGGGGTTTCCCCGCATCAACGACAATGCCCGCCCGGGTCAGCGGGGCGGGCACAGGGTGGCGCAGGCGTGATCAGCGGGGGACCAGGGGGTCGGTGACGCCAAACACGGTGATGGCCAGCAACGCGATGATGCCGGTAGCCAGCACGTAATACAGTGTCGGCCAGATCGTCTTGCGCAGGGTGGTGCCTTCGCGGCCAAGCAGGCCGACGGTTGCCGAGGCCGCCACCACATTATGAATGGCCACCATGTTGCCGGCTGCAGCACCAATTGCCTGCACCGCCACGATCAAGGCGCCCGAGATGCCCAGGCTGCTGGCCACGCCGAACTGGAACTGGCTCAACATCATGTTGCTGACGGTGTTCGAGCCGGCGATGAAGGCGCCCAGTGCGCCGACACTGGGGGCTAGCAGCGGATAGACGTTGCCCACGCTGTCGGCCACCCACTGTGCCATCGCGATCGGCATGCTCGGCAGTGCAGCGGCGTTGACCCCGGAGTTGATCAGGATGCGTACCATCGGCACGGTAAATAGCAGCACGAAACCGGCTCCCAGCAACACTCTGGACGATTCGCCGACTGCCTTGACCAACGAGCGCGCATGCATGCGATGCAGGAACACGGTGATCAGCACGACCGTGACCAGGATGCCGCCAGGCAGGTAGAGCGGCATGAAGTCAGCACGGATGCCCTTCTCGCCGAGCAGGTCCGGAAACACCAGCACCACGGATTTGAGCGCACTGCCCACTTCCGGAAACACCCGGCTGATCACCAGCAGGGCACCAACCAGCACGTAGGGCAGCCAGGCACGGATTGCGCCGATCTGCTGGTGACGCGGAAGCTGGTCGAGTTTCATCTCGATACTGCCCAGCCATTCGTTTGGCCACTCTTTCGGGTCGGCGAAGTTCCATGTCTTCTTCGGTACCAGAAAACCGGCCCGTGCGGCCGCGGTGACAATGGCCAGACCGACCAGACCGCCCAGCAATGACGGAAACTCGGGGCCGAGGAAGATGCCGGTCGCCGCATAGGGCAGGGTGAAGGCCAGCCCGCCGAAGAGGGCGAAGGGCAGCACTTCAAAGCCGGCTTTCCAGCTCTTCTCCTTGCCGAAGAAGCGGGTCAGCATCAGCACCATGATCAGCGGCATCACGGTACCGACAATGGCATGAATGATGGCGACATTACTGGTGATCAACTGCAGGTATTGCGCCCAACTGCTGCCCTGCGCGCTGAGTTGCGCCCCGATCGTGGCGGTATCCAGGCCGCTGTTGACGCCGATGATGATGGGGGTGCCGACTGCGCCAAACGACACTGGCGTGCTCTGCACCAGCATGCCCAGGATCACTGCGGCAAGCGCGGGAAAACCGATCGCCACCAGCAGCGGCGCGGCAATCGCTGCCGGGGTACCGAAACCGGAGGCGCCCTCGATGAAGCAGCCGAACAGCCAGGCAATGATGATGGCCTGAATGCGCCGATCCGGGCTGATGGTGGCAAAGCCACGACGGATGGTGGCAATGCCACCCGAGTACTTCAGCGTGTTCAGCAGCAGGATGGCGCCGAAGATGATCCACAGCACGCCAACGGTGATGATCAGGCCTTGCAGGGTTGAGGCGAGGACACGGTTGAAGCTCATGTCCCACGCGAACAACGCAATGCCGGCGGTCAGCAGATACACCACCGGCATCGCACGTTTGGCGGGCAAGCGCAGGCCAACCAGCAGGATGGCCGCGAGCAGGATGGGGGAAAAGGCCAGGAAGGCGAGGGAACCAGCTTGCATGGAGGGTCTCCGCTCAGTTCTGTCGCGTGAGTAACGCGGCAGGATTTGAATTGATCTGTAGCGAAATCTGCATGAACTGTCTCCTCGATTGTCGATGGCGGGTCTTTGGTTGTATAGTGGTCTTACCACTTTACAAGGTGGTGAGTAGCCTAAAAGAGACTCCGCGCTGCTGTCAATTGCAGGCAAACCCGTATTCGTGGTCGGGTGACTGAGGGGTTGTGTCCTGGCTGCGTGAGCACCAGGGCACGCCCGGCATTCGCACCGCGGGATGGGCGTGCTGATCGCGGGCTTGCAGCCCGGTGCTTGCACCGGTAGATTGCGGCGCAAACCTTGATCCGGCAGCGCAGTAAGACAGGAGTGCATCAATGAACGCGGGGCCCTTGCAGCAACGTCGCTTGTCCGACGACATCGTCGATCGGCTGGAGGCCATGATCCTGGAGGGGTCGTTGCAGGCTGGCGAGCGTCTGCCGGCAGAACGGGCGCTGGCGGAGGAGTTCGGCGTGTCGCGCCCGTCGGTGCGCGAAGCGATCCAGAAGCTGGCCGCCCGTGGTCTGCTCAGCAGCCGCCACGGCGGTGGCACTTATGTGACCGATGCGCTGGGCGCCGCGTTTCGTGACCCCTTGCTGGATCTGCTGGAGAAGCACCCCGAGTCGCAACGCGATCTGCTGGAATTTCGGCACACGCTCGAAGGCGCCTGCGCCTACTATGCAGCCAGACGTGCCACCGAACCCGACCGCGAGCGTCTGACCGCGGCATTTGACCGCCTGGTTGCGGTCTATGCGGGTGAACAGCGTGGCGGGCGGGCCGAGGAGGGTGATGCCGATGCGCGTTTCCACCTGGCGATTGCCGAGGCCAGCCACAACGCGGTTCTGCTGCACACCATCCGCAGCCTGTTCGATCTGCTCAAGCGCAATGTGGTGACCAATATCGGCGGCATGTATCCGAAGAGCAGTGAAGTGCGTGGCATGCTGATGCGCCAGCACACCGATTTGTACCGCGCCATCATCGAAGGCCGTGCGGAAGACGCCCGTAACTGCGCCTGCGACCATCTCGACTATGTTCAGCAAGTGCTGGCCGAGGCTCAGCTCGAGGAGACTCGGGTGGCAAGGGCCAGGCGGCGACAGGCCTTGGCCTGATTTCCGCGTCATCGCTGACGCCGCTACAATCCAGACCTTGACGGTGCGCGGGAGAATGCCCATGCCGTTTCCCCCACGTCACCCGCAACAAACACAATACCCATCCAGGAGATACCCATGCCCGCCCTGCTGCCCAATGTCGATCCCGACGGCCTGCTCGAATACTCGGTGGTCTACACCGACCGCGCGCTCAACCACATGTCCAAGTCGTTCCAGGGCGTCATGCGCGATCTGTCGGCCGGGCTCAAGCGCGCTTACAACGCCCACGCGGTGGCCATCGTGCCGGGGAGTGGCACCTTTGGCATGGAGGCCGTGGCGCGCCAGTTCGCTACCGGCAAGCGTGTGCTGGTGATCCGCAATGGCTGGTTCAGCTATCGGTGGACGCAGATCTTCGATATGGGTCGCATCCCGGAGGAAGCGGTCGTACTCAAGGCGCGTCCGGTCAGCACGGGTCCGCAGGCGCCGTTTGCCCCGGCGCCCATCGAGGACGTGGTGGCTGCCATCCAGCATCATCGCCCCGAGGTCGTGTTCGCTCCCCATGTCGAAACGTCGGCCGGCATGATGCTGCCGGACGACTATCTGAAGGCCGTGGCTGACGCCGTGCATGCGGTCGGTGGTTTGTTCGTGCTCGACTGCATTGCTTCCGGCACCGTCTGGGTGGACATGGTCGAATGCGGAGTCGACGTGCTGATCAGCGCACCGCAGAAGGGCTGGAGCGCATCACCGTGCTGCGCCATGGTGATGTTCAGCCCGCTTGCCCGCGAACGCATCGAAGCCACGACCAGCACCAGCTTTGCCGCCGACCTCAAGAAGTGGCTGCAGATCATGGAGGCCTACGAGGGCGGTGGCCATGCGTATCACGCCACCATGCCCACTGACGGTCTGGTGCGCCTGCGTGACGTGCTTCAGGAGACCGAGGCCTATGGCCTGGCAAAGGTCAAGGCCGAGCAACTGGAGCTGGGCGCCCGCGTGCGTCAACTGCTGGAAGCACGTGGCTTCCCCAGTGTCGCTGCAGAAGGTTTTCAGGCGCCTGGCGTGGTGGTGAGTTACACCGAGGACGATGGTATCCGCACTGGCGCCAAGTTCATCGCCGCCGGCCTGCAGACCGCCGCAGGCGTGCCCTTGCAATGCGACGAGCCCGCCGACTTCAAGACCTTCCGCATCGGCCTGTTCGGGCTGGACAAGCTGCATCAGGTCGAACGTACCGTGGACAGCTTGCGGCAGGCACTCGACCGCCTGAATGCCTGATCAAAAAGTACTGTCTTTCGCCGCTTGGTCTGACTGAAACCATGCCAAGCGGCCGTGGTAAGCGAGTTCGAGCTTCATACGATCCTAAGTTCGTCGTACAAACAAGGGCCCTGCGGAAGGTCGTGTCGATGTTCATGCCGCTGGGTTTCCTCTGTCCGGTCGGCGTAGCATCATGACTCGCTTGAGCTCAGCGACAAACTAGTTGTTGCCCGACCCGCCAACAATTCCCGGCAGGGGAGATGGTGTTGTTAATTTCAACCTTGTCGGGTTCTTGCATTCCGCATGCACCATACATTGCTGCTCGTTTTGACTCGATGGCAGCCTTGTTCTGCTTGAGGGAGCCCGCTTCGATATCATAAGAGCGCCTAGCTTGCTCGCATGCCCTGCTATCGATCCGTTCAGCCTGCAAGTCGGCTTGTGACCGGTTGGATGCAGAGGCGCTGCTCTTGTGAACCCTTAGTTCATCGCGCAATGCATCAATCTCCTTCTTCAGGGCTTGCTCACGACTGCCTGAAGCATCAATGACATTGGGCTCGGTGTTTACGGCTTGGGTTCTTGCGCTGATTGAACATGGGATGTCCGAGTATGCTGTTTCGCCGGTTTTTTGATCCAGGCACTTGTACACTTGTGCTTGGGCAAGCGGAGCTGCTAGCGCGAAATGTGTGGCGATTGCAGCACACTGGAGGAAAAGTTTGTACATGACGTTTTGATTCCGGTTGTCGTGAGTTCATGTTAGCAAACGGAGGTGTGCGTCCGTGTGAGCGAACTCACGCCAGCTTAGCCAGATTCATGGAGAACGCTCCAGGGAGGCATGGGCTGAAACAGGTTTTCAAGTGCTTCCAGAAATACGCGCACCTTGGGTAGGCGGACGCGGCTGGGGGTGTAGCAGGCGTAAAGGTGGCGGCCGAAGACCGAGTCGAGGGTGTAGTCGTCCAGGACGGTGAGCAGCCGCCCGTCTGCCAGTGCCTCTCCGCAGACATAGGTGGGCAGGATGGCCAGGCCATGACCTTGCAGGACGGCCTCCAGGATGCAGTCGCTGTTATTGTGCTGAAAGCGGGCACGGACCGGGATGTCGGTTTCCTGACCGTCGCGGCTGCGTAGCCGCCAGATCCCTTGATCACGGGTCAGGTAGCTGAAGCACTGGTGATGGAGCAGGTCCTGAGGGGTCAGTGGCAGGCCCTGGCGTGCCACGTAGGCTGGTGCGCCGCAGATGACGCGCTCCAGGTCGCAGAGCTTGCGGGCGATGGCGTCTTCCGGTGGCGCCTTGGTCATGCGCAGGGCGAGGTCGATGTTGTCCTCGGAGAGATCGACCAGATCGTCGTTGAGGATCAGTTCGCACTCCAGTTCGGGGTGGCGGGCGACGATATCCGGCAGCAATGGTGCAATGTAGCGGCGTCCAAAGCCGACTGCAGCGCTGATGCGCAGGGTGCCGCGAGGTGCGTCGCCAAGGTTGCGCACGGCCAGTTCGGTACGCTGGACTTCCTCCAGCGCGCGTCGCGCATGCTGCAGAAAGATCTCGCCAGCCGGCGTCAGATGCAGTTTGCGGCTATTGCGCTCGATCAGGCGGGCACCGAAAACGCGCTCCAGCTCACCAACTTGCTTGCTGATCTGTGCCCGGGTGCAACCTAGCAGGCGCGCAGCCGCGGCCATGCTGCCGCATTCGACGACCCTTATGAAACTCTCCCAACTGCTTAACCAAGCCATATGTCAATGATCCGTTGACGTGATGCATCGCATTATGGGCTTTTCGGTATCGGTTACGGCAACTATGCTCCAGTTCTCGATCCTGAATTGTCATATTTCCGGCAGACCCTCATGTTTCATGTATTGCGCAGACCCGATGTCCTCTTCATCACCCTTGCTGCAGCCGGCCTGCTGGCGATCACCATGGGGGTGCGTCAGTCCCAGGGTTTGTTCGTCAGTCCGCTGAACACCACCACCGGATTGGGCATTGCCACCATCAGCTTTGCGCTGGCGATCGGTCAGTTCGTCTGGGGCGCGGTACAACCGCTGGCCGGTATGGCTGCCGACCGCTACGGCCCCGGCGCGGTGCTGATTGCCGGCATTGTGTTGCTGGCGTTGGGTGGCGCGGTGACGCCCTTCATCGAGTCGGGTTTCGGGCTGATGTTTACGATGGGGCTGCTGATGGCGATGGGCTCGGGGGTTGCCAGCTTCTCGGTGCTGATGGGGGCGGCAGCACAGCGCCTGCCGCCGGAGGCACGCGGTGCGGCCTCGGGGGTGATCAACGCCGGGGGCTCATTCGGGCAGTTCGTGTTTGCGCCGATTGCACAAAAGCTGATCCAGACCCTGGGCTGGATGGGGGCGATGTGGTCGATGGCCGCGCTGACGCTGCTGGCCCTGCCACTGGTGCGCAAGGTGGCCGGGCCGAAAAAGGCGGCAGTCGTGCACCATGACGGAGACGGCGGGGTGATGCAGGCATTGCGCAATGCGGTCAAGGATCGCAGCTATCTGTTGCTGCATGCCGGCTTCTTCACCTGCGGTTTTCACATCGCGTTTCTGGTAACCCATCTGCCGGGCGAAGTGGATCTGTGCGGTCTGCCACCTTCGGTGGCAAGCTGGTCGCTGGCGATCATTGGCCTGGCCAACATCTTTGGCAGCCTGTACGCCGGATCCTGTGTCGGCAAGTACCGCAGCAAGCATGTGCTGGCAGCCATGTATGGCTCTCGCGCGGTGCTGATCGCCTTGTACCTGCTTGCACCAAAGACAGATCTGACCTTTTACCTGTTTGCTGCCGGCCTGGGGTTTACCTGGCTGGCAACCGTGCCTCCAACAGCGACCATTGTCGGCAAGCTGTTCGGCATTCGCTACCTGGCCACGCTGTTCGGCCTGACGCTGCTGTCACATCAGATCGGGGGGTTTCTGGGCGCCTGGCTCGGTGGTCTGGCGGTGACCGCACACGGTGATTTCACCTGGATGTGGTACGCAGACATGGCGCTGGCACTGTTCGCAGCGGTGGTGAATCTACCCATCCGCGAGGCGCCCGTGGTGCCGGCAAGGGCGGCTGCCTGAGGTGTGACCGGGGGAACGAGCTGGCTTGCCGCTTGCCCGGCCGGGCTGACGTTTCAGCGATGAGCCAGCGTGCCGGCGGTGGACGTGCGATGCGTGATTCTGGCGCTGATCCAGCGCCACAGGCGGAAGGCGGTCGTTCTGATATAGCGGGCGCGTAGCGCATGAGCTTCGCGCAGGATTTCGTTTTCGGACAGCTGATTCATTTGGTGACTCCTGGCTGCGGGTGGCATATGTTTGGAGATGTGCACCCATTCTGTGGATGTAGTGCTACTGTAACGGGCATGTTGCAATGCAACAAACGACGTTTTGTCACCTGTCAGATAAGAATTACTCATCCATATGTCGGTTCATCTGCCTCCGCTCAATGCACTCCGGGCCTTCGAAGCCGCCGCGCGTCATCTGAGCTTCAAGCGTGCGGCCGAAGAGCTGTCGGTGACGCCAACGGCGATCAGCCACCAGATCCGTGGTCTGGAGGGACATCTCGGCGTGAGCCTGTTTCATCGTCTGCCGCGCGCGCTTGAACTGACCGCCGAGGGCGAGGCGATGTTGCCCAAGCTGCGCGAGGGCATGGACTGCTTCAAGTCGGCAGTGGCTGCAGTGCGCAGCCTGGGGCCGGCACGCAGGCTGGCGGTGGTGGCACCGCCGTCCTTTGCTTCGCACTGGCTGCTGCCGCGGTTGCAGGCGTTCTCCAGCCAACATCCCCATATCGAGTTGCTGCTCTCGGGTTCGCTGCGCACCATCGACGGCAGTACCCTGGGAGCCGGGGTGGGAGAGGACAGGCATGCGTCGGCCGACATGCCCGAGATCTGGGTCCGCTACGGTACCGGCAAGTATCCCGGCCACCGCGTGGAGTTGCTGTTTACGCCGGATTTCACCCCGATGTGCAGCCCGGCCTTGCTGCGGGCCAAGCTCCCCCTGCGTGAACCTGCACACCTGCGTTATCACACCCTGATTCACGACCACACGATCCAGAATGTGCGTGAGCGCCCGAGTTGGGCGGAGTGGTTGCGCCTGGCTGGCGTGAGCGGAGTGGATGCAGCAGCGGGGCCCTATTTTGCGCATTCGGGTCTGGCCATCACCGCTGCGCTCGACGGCCTTGGGGTGGCCTTGCTGTCACGACCGCTGGTGTCGTCCGAGGTCGCTGCAGGGCGGTTGGTGGCGCCGTTCGAACGGTCGATCACCCACCACTACGCCTACTATCTGGTGACGCCCGAGACCGTTGCCGATCGACCGGAAGTCGCCGCATTCCGCGCCTGGATGCTGGAGCAAGCGGCTGCCAGTGTCTGTCCGGCAGCACCAGCCTGATGACGCTGGCTCAGTTATGTGCGGCGTGGCCGTGGCCGGCACGGACGCCGTCGCGCACGCTCTTGCCCAGGCTGGCCAGCCACTTGACGGTGGCCTGAAGTGCGCTGACCAGCAAGGGGCCGGTTTCCTGGCTGCGACGCTGACGGGCGTTTTCGATCACGGTTTCGATCTGTTCTCGATTCTGTTCCATGGTGCGCTTCCTCGCGTTGTCCCCGTGCATCGGGGGTGTTGTTACTGTAGCGAGGATGCTGCAATGCAACAAACGATCAAATATCATCTGATGGGTGAGTAAATCTCACTCGTCGATGACTGCGGCGTCAAGCTTGCTCGGTCAGGCAGTACGCGATGACGTTGAGGGCGTGATACCGGGCTCACGACGCAATTCCCATTGCTTCACGAGGGCATAAAGTGCAGGAATCACTGCCAGGGTCAGGATGGTTGATGAGAGCATGCCGCCGACCATGGGTGCTGCGATGCGGCTCATGACCTCGCTGCCGGTTCCGGTGCTCCACATGATGGGCAGCAGGCCCGCCATGATGGTGACCACAGTCATCATTTTCGGGCGTACACGCTCGACCGCACCCTCCATGACCGCCTCGTACAGCTCACCGGTCGTCGGCGAGCGGCCTGCTTGAGCGCACCGGGCCCTGACCGCTGCCCACGCGTGATCGAGATAGATCAACATGATGACTCCGGTCTCTGCCGCGACACCCGCCAGTGCGATGAAACCGACTGCCACGGCCACGCTCATCTGATAGTCCAGCCACCACATCAGCCAGATACCGCCGATCAGTGCGAAAGGCACCGACAACATGACGATCAGTGTTTCGGGCAGACGCCGGAAGTTGAGGTAAAGGAGTACGAAGATCAGCGCCAGCGTGAGGGGTAGCACGATTTGTAGTCTCTCGCGGGCGCGCTCCATGTTTTCGAACTGACCGCTCCATGTCGTGTAGTAGCCCGGCGGGAAGCGCACTTCCCCAGCCACGGCCGCCTGTGCGGCACGCACGAAGCGGCCGATGTCGGGTTCGCGGGTGTCGACATAGACGTAGGCGGCGAGCAGGGCGTTTTCGGTGCGGATGGCGGGGGCACCGCGCTGCAGGCTGATGTTGGTGAGCTGGCCCAGCGGAATCGCGCCGCTGGTGGTGGGCACATAGACTTCGCTCGCGATGCGCTGGGGATCCTCGCGCAAGCCACGCGGATAGCGCACGGTGACGTTATAGCGTTCCAGACCCTCTACCGTTGTGGTCACCCGGTCACCGCCGAGCGCGGTGGCGACCACATCCAGTACCTGATCCACGGAAAGCCCATAGCGTGCGAGCTGGTCACGGCGCGGCTCGATGTCGAGGTAGTAGCCCCCGGCAACGCGTTCGGCGTAGGCGCTGGAGGTGCCGGGAACAGCGCGCACCACGGATTCCACGTCCTTGGCGACTTTCTCGAGGGTTTCCAGGTCCTTACCGAACACCTTGACACCGACCGGGGTGCGGATGCCGGTGGACAGCATGTCGATGCGTGCCTTGATCGGCATGGTCCAGGAGTTGGCCAGACCAGGAAACTTGAGCGCCGCATCCATTTCGGCGATCAGCGCGTCGACCGTCAGTCCGGGGCGCCACTCGGATCGTGGCTTGAGGTTGATCACCGTCTCGAACATCTCCAGGGGAGCTGGGTCGGTGGCGGTGTTTGCCCGGCCGGCCTTGCCATAAACGGATTCCACTTCGGGAAAGGTCTTGATGATGCGATTGGTCGTGGCGAGCAGACGCCCCGCTTCGGTCACCGACATGCCCGGTAGTGCAGCTGGCATGTAAAAAATGGCGCCCTCGTCGAGTGTGGGCATGAACTCCGACCCGATCTGACGCGCCGGGATGATCGTAAGAACAAGGGCAACCAGCGCCAGCAATATGGTCATCAGCTTGTGCTGCATCACGCCGCGGATCAAGGGCCGGTAAGCCTGCATCAGCGCGCGGTTCACCGGGTTGCGGTTTTCCGGAACGATGCGACCGCGCACGAAGAAGAGCATCAGCACCGGGATCAGCGTGACCGACAGCATGGCCGCCCCTGCCATCGCGAAGGTTTTGGTGTAGGCCAGCGGGGAAAACAGCCTGCCCTCCTGGCCTTCCAGCGTAAACACCGGCAGAAAGGACACCATGATGATCAGCAGCGAAAAGAACAGGGCGGGTCCGACTTCCTTGCAGGCGTGGATCAGCGTGTCCCGGCGCTGGGCGGCGCTGGCGTCGGCAGGCAGGCGTTCGAGACGCTTGTGCGCGTTCTCGACCATGACGATGCCGGCATCGACCATGGTGCCGATCGCGATGGCGATGCCGCCCAGGCTCATGATGTTCGACCCCAGATCCATCGCACGCATGGCGATGAAGGCGATCAGGATGCCCAGCGGCAGGGTCACCACGGCCACCAGGGCGCTACGCACGTGGAGCAGGAAGATCGCACAGACGACCGCGACGATCAGACTTTCCTCGAGCAGGGTCCATTTCAGGTTGTCGATCGCTCGTTCGATCAGTGTCGAGCGGTCGTATACCGGCACGATCTCGGCCCCCTCGGGCAAACCAGGCGTGATCTCGGCAATCTTGTCCTTGATCCCGGCGATCACGTCGAGCGCGTTCTGGCCGAAGCGTGCCATGACGATACCGGAGGCGACTTCTCCTTCGCCATTGAGCTCGGCAATGCCGCGGCGTTCGGCAGGCACCAGTTCGACCCGTCCGATGTCGGCGATGCGTACGGGTGTCCCGTTCGTACTTCTCAGCACCAGGTCGCCAATGTCGGCCGCGCTGCGCAGATAACCCCGACCGCGCACCATGAACTCGCGTTCCGCCATTTCGACGACCCGTCCGCCGACATCGCGGTTAGCCTCTCGAATCGCCTTGCCGACCTCGTCAAGCCCGATGCCGTAGCCCGCCAGGCGACGCGGATCGACGGTGACCTGGTACTCGCGGACGAAGCCTCCAATGCTGGCGACTTCGGACACGCCCTCGGCCTGAGTCAGCTGGTAGCGCACGAACCAGTCCTGCAGGCTACGGGTGTCGGCAAGTGACATTCCTTGGCCGGTGATCGCGTATTGGAAGACCCAGCCGACGCCAGTGGCGTCCGGACCGATCTGTGGTGCCACCCCGGCAGGCAGGCGCCCGGCGGCGGTGCTGAGGTACTCGAGCACACGCGAGCGTGCCCAGTAGATATCGGTGCCGTCCTCGAAAATCACATAGACATAGGACGCACCGAACATCGAGAAGCCGCGGACTACCTTGGCTCGTGGCACGGCCAGCATCGATGTGGTGAGCGGATAGGTGACCTGATCCTCGACGACTTGCGGCGCCTGGCCGGGATAGTCGGTATAGACAATCACCTGCACATCGGAAAGATCGGGCAGGGCGTCCAGCGGCGTATGCTTGACCGCGTATAGCCCCCCGCCGATCAGGAACAAGGTTCCCAGTACCACGAGAAAGACGTTGCGCGCAGACCAGTCGATGATGCGACCCAGCATCTCAGTGGCCTCCGTGCGCGTCGGGACGTGGGCTGGCTGGTGGGGGCGTCCTGTCAGGACTTGAGGCGGCGCGTGCTGGTAGCGCGTCGGCGCTGGTCTCCCTCGCCTCGATACGGGTGACGATGTATTCACCCGGTTCACCCGCCTGGAACGTGAAATGGATTTTGCTTCCCGGTGCGAATCCGGCTGCGACCTCCGGAGCCGCGAGCCTGAACTCCATGGTCATTTCCGGCCATTGCAGCTCGGGGATGGCTTCGTGGGCCAGGGTGACGGTGCCGGCAGCTTCATCGTAGGCGTCGAATGTGCCGCGGGTACGATAGGTCGGTGAGGGCGCCGCTTCGGCGGAGACCAGGTTTGCCAGGGCGGCGCGCAGACTGCTCTCCGAATCAATCAGGAAGTTGGCGGAGACCACCACGCGATCGCCAGCCTCGAGTCCCTCGAGTATCTCGACGTCGTTTCTGCCGCGCTGACCCAACTTGACCGCTTGTGGCTTGAACCGACCCTCATCAAGCGCGAGCAGCACGACTTGACGATCACCGTCATCGATCACCGCCGAACCCGGCACCAGCAGGCGTGCTCTGGCTGGGCCGGTGTCCAGTTCGACGTGGGCGAACATGCCGGGGCGCAGGGCGCCGTCCCGGTTGTCCAGCTCCAGGCGCAATGCGGTGCTGCGGCTTGTGATGCTGACGGTGGGATAGAGATACGCAACTTTGGCGGTGAAATGGCGACCTGGAAAGGCATCGACGGAGACGCTTGCCGACTGCCCGACATGGACGCGGCCAAGGTCCTGCTCGAAGATGTCGGCAATGACCCATACGGTAGAGAGATCGGCAATGCGGTAAAGCGCGTCACCTGGCATGAAACGCGAGCCCTGCACGATGTTCTTTTCCAGCACGAAGCCGTTCGCCGGGGCGTGGAAGGTCTGGCGCGCGGGGGCGGCGTCTCCGCTGCTGTTGCGTGGAGCGGGAGCTTCCCAGTTGCGCAGGCGTTCTCGTGCGGCATCTGCCAGCCGTGCCGCCGCATCTGCAGTCATGGGATCGCCAGCCGTACCATTTGCCGAACTGTCGCGGCGCAGGCGCTCGGCAATGCGCAGGTCCTCGTTTGCGGATTGCAATTCGGGGCTGTAAGTGGTGAACAGTGCTTGTCCCCGGCGCACTGGATCGCCTACTGCATTCACATGGAGGCGCTCGACCCAGCCTTCGAAACGGGGTGCAACATCGACAACCGAGCGTTCGTTGAGCTCGATACGCCCGACTGCGCGTAGCGGGGCGTCGAGCGGGCCTTGTTCGGCGATAGCAGTCTTGACGCCCAGCAACTGCACTCGCGCTGGACTGACGCTGACCACGCCACGATCATCTGGCGTATCGTCGGCATAGACCGGGATGTAGTCCATGCCCATTGAGTCTTTCTTGGGTATCGGCGAAGTGTCGGGCAAGCCCATGGGATTCCGATAGTAAAGGACAGGGCGTTCGTCCTGTGACGCCGCTGTGCCCGTTGGCAGTGTGCTGCCGAGACTTCCCGAGACCGGCTCGTGGCGCTGGCCGGATCCGATCCAGTAGCCACTGGCGACCGCCAGGATCAGCGCTATCGCTGCGATGAAGTGCCTTACCGGGGGTTTCACTGCAGTTCTCCCACGATTTTTTCGAGTTCTACCAGTGCCAGCCGGGTGGCGACTTCGGTTTCGAGTATCTGAATCCGGGTGGCGATCAACTGTTCTTCCGCCTCCAGAACCGTATCGAAGTCGACCCGGTTGTTGGCGAAGGCGTTGCGCGCTGCATCCCGGGTTGCCGTCGCTTGTGGCAGCAGGCTTGCCATGAGCAGGTTCAGGCTTTCGCGTCCCGCCAGATAGGCGGCGTGGGCCCGGCCGAGTTCGCCTTCCAGGCTTGCCATTGCGGCCGTACGACGGGCATCGGCGGCGTCCAGCAGGTGTGCGGCCTCACGCTCGCGGGCGCGGCGTGCGGACTGCTGCAGGGGAATCATCATCTCCAGCATCAGATCCCATGAAGCGTCACCCCCCCTGGGTTGGTTGTTGGTGAGGCCGATGCTGAAGTCGGGGTAGCGATCGCGTCGGGTGCGGTCGCGTTCAAGCTGTGCAACTTCAACGGCGTGGGCTTCGGCCGCCAATGCAGGACTGGTGGCCCGCGCGATGTCCAGCAGGCCGGCGTAGGGCTGAAGCCTGGGCAGTGCCGGCGGGTCGAGCGGCAAAGCCAGGGCACTGCTGGCTGGGCGGGATAGCAGTGCGTTGAGCGCGGCTTGTGCGGCTTGACGTCGTTGCGCGATGGTGATGCTGGCCAGACGTCGACCGGTGATCTCACGCTGCGTGCGCAGCACCGCTTGCTGCGGTGCCAGACCCAGGCGAT
Source organism: Parazoarcus communis SWub3 = DSM 12120 (assembly GCF_003226565.1). GTDB lineage: Bacteria > Pseudomonadota > Gammaproteobacteria > Burkholderiales > Rhodocyclaceae > Parazoarcus > Parazoarcus communis. The sequence goes on from NZ_QKOE01000004.1 coordinate 97,904, forward strand.
AGCGCGTCAGCGTGGTGTCCTCCAGTGCTTGCAGCAGCGCCAATGCATCGTCATTCAACATCTGTTCGCGGTCGGCAGCGTAGTAGCGCAGCCATGCGGTCTTGATCTCTGCGGCCAGATTCAACCAGGTTTGCGCCTGGGTCGCCTCCGCGCGCTCGGCGCGGGTCTGTGCTGCGCGACTGTCGAGTTCGCGCTTGCCCCAGGCGGGCAGGGGCTGGACGATGCGGTAGCGGGTTTCGCCGACCTGACCCGGTAGTATCGTGGTACCGCCTCCGCGCATCGAGTTGGTGACATCCATCAACTCGATCTGGAAGCTCGGATCGGGCAGCGTTCCAGCGGCTTCTGCGCGTGCATGTGTGGCCTCGGTTTCCGCACGCTCGGCGGCCAGCGCCGGATTGTGCTGGCGGGCGTAGCTGAGCAACTCGGGCAGCGAAGCGCCAAGCGCGACCTCGGCTTGTGCTGGACTGCTACTCAGCGTCAGCAGGAGAACGCAGACTTGGGCCAATCGGCGGGAGACGGCGCTGTATCCGGCGCAGTGCTTCATCGCAGCCACCTCGGGGCATATTGTTGTTTTGGAGACGCCCGCAGGTGTCGTTTGTGGCGGGGGTCTGGCAGTTGCCTGGTGGCGACCCGGGAGGTGGTCGAGCCTTGTCAGGCAGGCGGGGTGACAGGCTCAGGGCGCGAGTTCCAGCACCGTTACCGTATACACGCCGCCAATGCGATCCGCCGCGAACCGGATCTTGTCGCCACTTTTGAGCGTGTCCAGCATTGCCGGGTCTGCAGCGCGGAACACCATGGTCATCGGCGGCATGTCGAGTGCAGCGATCGGGCCATGACTGATGGTGATCTTGCCCGCACCCTTGTCGACCTTCTTTACCGTACCCTCGGCTAGTGCCGAACTGGCAGGTGCACTGTTGGCGGCGGGAGCATGGTGTCCGGCATGACTGTCGGTGGCGAGGGCAGCGTGACTGGTGAATGCAGCCAGAGCCGCGAGCAGGGAGAGGGTGTGGCGAGTGCGCATGTGAGTAGCCTCGTGTTCGCTGGGTGTGCGTTGAAGTATGGTTCAGGGAGGGAAACGGCAAGCTGACGTACGGATGACATTGGTGTCATCTGCGGGTTTATCTGACGATCAGCTGTCCTACCATGCCTGCCTGAAAATGTCCTGGAATCAGGCAGGCAAACTCGAACTCGCCGATGCGGTTGAAGGTCCAGATGATCTCGCCGGTGCCGCCCGGTTCGACATGCGCCATCCACGGTTCGTCATGTTCCATGCCGGGAAACTTGAGCATCATCTCTGCATGTTCGGCAAGGGCCGCCTGGGTGCCGATCACCATCTCGTGCATGACTTTGCCGGTGTTGTTGTGAACGAAGCGGATGGTCTCGCCCAAACGGATCTCGACTCGATCGGGTTCAAACCGCATGGCATCGGTCATCCTGATGGGAATTTCACGCTGGACCTCAGTTGCATCGCCGGCAATTCCCCACGGTTGTTGTTCCCTGATCAGGGGTTTCTGGGCGTGTGACGCGGGGCCGTGCGCCAGCAGGCTCTGACTGGTCAAGGTGAGGCCGAGGGTGAGGCATTGAATGAAAAAGAGACGTCGGCTCATGCTGGTGTGCTCGCGAAGGGGGTAAGGACGGTCTGCGCGTCCTGCTCAGTGCCCATGATGTCCATGCGTATCCGGCTTGCGGACGTCGAGCTCCGTTGCCGGCTGAGCTGGTTTGCCATCGGTGTCCTTGCGTGCGGGTTCGCCGATCGCCCCGTGCCACTCATGCGCCACGGTGCCGGCGGGGTGCTTGAACCAGCCCGGGTCGGAATAGTCGCCCGGTTTCTGGTCTCGCCTGACCTTCAGCACGGTAAACATGCCGCCCATCTCGATTGCACCAAACGGCCCCTGGCCGGTCATCATCGGCAGGGTCTGTTCGGGCAGGGGCATTTCCATTTCGCCCATGTCAGCCATGCCGCGCTCGCCCATTACCATGTATTCGGGTTCCGCCTGATGGATGCGGCCGACCAGACCACGATGGTCGATGCCGATCAGGGTGGGGACGTCATGACCCATCGGGTTCATGGTGTGGTGTGACTTGTGGCAATGCATTGCCCAGTCGCCTTCCTCGTCGGCAATGAATTCGATCTGGCGCATCTGGCCGACCGCGATGTCGGTGGTGACTTCCGGCCAGCGCGACTCTGGCCGCGTGGGCCCACCATCGGTACCGGTAACCTCGAACTCGTGGCCGTGGATATGGATGGGATGATTGGTCATGGTCAGGTTGCCGACCCGAACCCTTACGCGGTCACCCTTGCGTACGTTCAGGGTGTCGATACCGGGAAAGGCCCGGCTGTTCCAGGTCCACAGGTTGAAGTCGGTCATTGTGTTGACCTTCGGCACCAGGCTGCCCGGATCGATATCGAAGGCGTTGAGGAGGAAGCAGAAATCCCGATCGGCATCGCTGATGTGGGGGTGACGCTGGCGTGGATGGGTGACCCAGAAGCCCATCATGCCCATGGCCATCTGAACCATCTCGTCGGCGTGCGGGTGATACATGAAGGTGCCGGGCCGGCGGGCGGTGAATTCATAGACGAAGGTTTTGCCCGGCGGAATCTGGGGTTGAGTCAGGCCGCCAACGCCGTCCATGCCGTTGGGCAGGCGCTGGCCATGCCAGTGCACCGAGGTGTGCTCGGGCAGGCGGTTGGTGACAAATAGGCGTACCCGGTCGCCTTCGACCACTTCGATGGTGGGACCGGGCGATTGACCGTTGTAGCCCCAAAGGCGCGCCACCATGCCCGGTGCAATCTCGCGTTCGACGGGTTCGGCGACAAGGTGAAACTCCTTGACGCCCTGGTTCATGCGCCACGGTGCCGTCCAGCCATTGAGCGTGACGACCGGGTTGTAGGGGCGGCCGCTGGGGGGTGTCAGCGGCGGGGCAGTTTGCGCCGAGTGCTGGATCGCCGGTTCGGGCAGGGCGGCTATTGCAACCCTGCTGACACTGGCTGCGGCGACGGCGCCGAGGGTGGCATGGCCGAGGAATCGACGTCTGTCCATGGGTTCAGTGACCTCCGGCCGAAGCGTTGGTGGATTTTCCGGCGCTGCCGACGGCGTCGGCACCTGTGTAGTTGCCGCCAGCCAGCACGGCCTGGAGCTGGGCGTGCGCGCGCCAGAAGTCGCGTTGCGCCATGATTGCGGCAGCCTCGCTGGCGAGTCGTGCGCGCGCGGCGATAAGCAGGTCCCAGGTGCTTTTGAGCATGCCGTTGTAGCGCAGCAGGGTCTCTTCCTGAGCCGCACGGGCAAGGCGGTGAGCGTCCGCGGCGGCCAGCGCGAGTTCGTGGGTAAGGCGATACTGGTGATAGGCCTCGCGGACCTGCGAGCGGATGGTCACCGCAAGGGTGTGGGCTTCTGCGTCGAGTCGTGCTGCCCGCTCGGCGTCGTGGCTGAAAACGGTATGGCGTCGGTCAAGCACGGGGGCGGTGAGGGCTCGGGGCCCAGCGTGTCCCGGGTCATCTGTATCGGGAGCCAAGGCGCCCAGTGCGGCCTCGACGGCTTGCTTCCAGTCGTCGCGGGCACGTTGGCTCAGGCCACGCGCGGCCTGCTCGCTGGCATAGCGGCTCAGGCTGAGTTGCGGGTGCTGACGCAGTGCGCGGGCTTCGAGATCGGCTTCAGGCGGCGTGGCAAGGGGCGGTGCGGGCAGACTGTCCGGCAAGGTCGGTGCCGCGTTCTCTCCCCAGCTGCCGAGCCACCGGATCAGGGCCTCGGTGGCCGAGTTGTCTGCCTGGCGCGCGCGCGCCAGTGCCTGTCCGGCCTCGTGTTGTGCGAGCTGTTCGCGCAGCAGACGGTCCTGTCCCCAGTTGCCCACCTGCACCATGCGTAGTGCCAGTTCGGCCGCAACGCCGGCAATATCCACTTCCCTTGTTGCCAGTGCCAGTGCCTGCCGCGCAGCAATGGCGTCGATCCACGCCAGTTCCAGATCGCGGGCAAACTCCACCACGGCGATGTCGGCGCGGGCGCGCTCGATCGTGTTCAAGTCGATGCTGGCAAAGAGCGCCGGGCGGTTGCTCAATGCACTGCGCAACAGGTCGCGGAACGCTGCGGGTTGCCCAGGTGCTGGAGCTGCTGTCGAGGGGGGCTGGTTGGCGGCCTCCCACTTGAGAATGTCGATATGGCCGCGGGACATGGCGCCGACCTGATCGTTCGCGTCGCGCCAGCCACGTTCGCCCAGCACTGCCGGTGGGGCAACACGCTGGGGCAGTGGCGTGTAGAAAGGGGGCGGCACCGGCACATCCGGATCGTATGCCACGTTGGCGCCGGCCGCTGCGGGGGGCAGCAGCCCGGCGAGGGTCAGGGCTGCGAGGGCGACGGATCTGTTCAAGGGCGGCTCCTGTTGCAGGCGACGGCAACGGTGTCAATCCGTCGCAGCGATCATGGTGCCGCCATCTTGCAGCGAAGCCCCTTACCGCATGCTGAGGCGGGGATTACAAGCTTGTAATCTGGCGCTTGTACTTCGTCCGGAGCCCGTGCCTCAGGGCTTGCCGAAGCGGCGTCTCGCTGGAGCAGGATGGCACTCTGGACAGCTTGGGGCGGGGGCGTCGAGGTCGGCCAGAATCGGGCAGTCGGGCCGGTCGTCGCCGTGGCAGCGTTCGGCCAGGGTGCGCAGGGTGGCAACCATGCCTTGAAGTTCGGCGATCTTGCGCTCAAGCACTTGAACGTGATTTAGCGCAATGCGCTTGACGTCTGCGCTTGCCCGACCCTGATCCCGCCATAGGGCGAGCAGTTCGCCAATGTGCTCGACGGCAAAGCCGAGATCGCGGGCGCGGCGGATGAACTGCAGCACGTGGACGTCGTCGTCGGTATAGTCGCGATAGCCTGAGGCGGTGCGATGTGCCGCAGGAATCAGGCCGATCGACTCGTAGTAGCGGATCATCTTGGCCGATACGCCTGAGGCGTCGGCCGCTTTGCCGATGTTCATCGGGTCAGGCCTCCCTTGCGTCGAAGTAGCGCAGGCGCAAGGCGTTGCCGAGCACGAACACGCTCGACATCGACATGGCTGCGGCAGCAAACACCGGTGACAGCAGGGCGCCGTAGGCCGGGTAGAAGACACCGGCAGCCAGCGGAATCAGCGCGGTGTTGTAGGCGAAGGCCCAGAACAGGTTCTGGCGGATATTGCGCATCGTTGCCCGAGACAGCGCGATGGCGCGTGCCACGCCTTTGAGGTCGCCGGACATCAGCACCACATCGGCACTCTCGATGGCGACATCGGTGCCGGTACCAATGGCGATTCCCACATCGGCTTCGGCCAGGGCGGGCGCATCGTTGATGCCGTCGCCGACAAAGGCGACACGGCGGGTGGCCTGTTGGCGCAACTGTTGCAGCGCGGCCACCTTGCCATCCGGCAGCACTTGCGCAATCACCTCGTCGATCCCGGCCTGGCGGGCAATGGCTTGCGCGGTGCGGGCATTGTCGCCGGTGATCATCGCCACTTTCAGTCCCATTGCATGCAGTGCCCGTACCGCCTCGACCGAGGTCGGCTTGAGCGGGTCGGCAACCGCGATGATGGCGGCCAGCCGGCCGTCGATTGCGGCATACAGTGGGCTCTTGCCTTCGTCGCCCAGGCGCTCGGCGGTGGCGGCAAATACGCCCAGATCCAGCCCGAGCTGCTGCATCAGGCGGTCGGCGCCGATCTCGACCCGGCGCCCGCCAACAATGGCGCGCACACCGTACCCTGCGCTGGCCTCGAAGCCGTCTGCCTCATCCAGCTCGAGACCCGTCGCTGCGGCTGCGGCAACGATGGCCTCGGCGATCGGGTGCTCGGAGCGGCGTTCGACCGCCGCAATCAGGGCCAGCACCTGATTGCGGCTGAAGCCATCCGTGGTGTCCAGGTCGGTCAGCGTCGGCCGCCCCAGCGTCAGGGTGCCGGTCTTGTCCAGTGCCACCACGCCCGCGTCACGCAGCAACTGCAGGGCGTTGCCCTGGCGAAACAGAATGCCCAGCTGTGCTGCACGGCCGGTGGCAACCATGATCGAGGTCGGCGTGGCGAGCCCCATGGCGCACGGGCAGGCGACGATCAGCACCGCAACCGCATTGACCAGTGCGAAACTGAGCGCCGGGGCCGGCCCAGACACCAGCCAGATGAGAAACGTCAGCAGGGCAACGCCCATCACCACCGGTACGAATACCATGGTCACCTTGTCGACCAGGGCCTGGATCGGCAGTTTGGCGCCCTGAGCCGCTTCCACCATGTGGATGATCTGCGCCAGCACCGTGTCGCCGCCGACCTGGGTGGCTCGGAAACGGAAGGCGCCGCGGCTGTTCAGGGTGCCACCGACGACGCGGCTGCCCGTGGATTTTTCGACCGGCAAGGGCTCGCCAGTGATCATCGACTCGTCAACGAAGGACGTGCCCTCAGTGACCTCTCCATCGACCGCGATCTTGTCACCGGGGCGGACATCCAGGATGTCGCCGACCACGATCTGCTCGATGGGCAGTTCGGCAGGGGGGGCATCGCGCACCACCCGCGCGGTACGCGGCTGGATGCGCATCAGCCGCTGGATGGCCTCGCTGGTGCGGCCCCGGGCACGTGCTTCGAGCAGGCGACCAATCAGGATCAGGGTGACGATGACGGCGGCCGCCTCGTAATAGACATTGACCGTGCCCTCGGGCAGCACGCCGGGCAGAAAGGTGGCGACGACCGAGTATCCCCACGCGGCGCTGGTGCCCATGGCCACCAGCGCGTTCATGTCGGGGGCGCCGCGCAGCAGCGCGGGCACGCCCTTCTTGAAAAAGCGCAGGCCGGGACCGAACAGCACGGCTGAAGTCAGCACGAACTGCAGCCATTGGCTTTCGCGGTGACCGATATGGTGCATGACCCAGTCGTGCATGCCCGGAATCAGGTGCGAGCCCATCTCCAGCACGAACACCGGCAGGGTCAGCAGGGCTGCGATCCATACCGCCCGCTGCAGTTGTGCGCGCTCTGCCGCAGCGTCTGCCGCACGCCGGTCCTCACTGACTTCTGCGCTTGGGCGGGCACCAAAGCCGGCCTTGGCGATGCTGGCAACCAGGGACGCGACCGGTACCTTGCCAATGGTCTGGATCGTGGCACGGTGCGCCGCCAGATTGACATTGGCGTCGATCACCCCCGGAACCCGGCGCAGCACCCGCTCCACCCGACCGACACAGGCCGCGCAGCTCATGCCCTCGATGTCCAGGGTCAGGGTGTCGCGTCGTACCGTATAGCCGGCCTTCTCAACCGCTTCGGCCAGCACGGCAAAGCCGACCTCGGGGGCCGCGGTGACGGTTGCGGTTTCGCTGGCGAGATTGACACTGGCGGAACTGACGCCGCTGACCTTCAGCAGTGCCTTTTCGACATGGGCGACGCAGGATGCGCAGCTCATGCCTCCAACCTGCAGTGCCCACACCTTGCCGGCTGCCGGGGCGATCGCATTCATGGAAATGACCTCAGGACGATGGTGGACAATTGAAGCTTAGACCTTCCTGTCATTGGAAGGTCAAGCGTGTCATGCATGGGGGGTGGCTGGATAACCGGCTTCGCCAATGATGTGGATGAGCGCGTCCGCCACCAGGCCGGATTCGACGGTAAGCTTGCCGGCCGAAATGTCGATCTCCACCATGGCCGACGGATCGGCGGCCTTGATCCGATCGACGATCTTGCTCGCGCAGCCGCCACAGCGTACGCCCCGAACCTGAAACACCTGCATGATGCTCTCCTTGCGAAATGACCGGTACCGCACCGGCTGCTACAGTCTCTTCCTTGCCATGATGGGAAGGTCAACAGCAATGAATGCAGGTCTCAGCAAGTGCTTCAGCGGGTTTGCGTTGATGCTCTGTCTTGCCCCGGTGTGTGCCGGCCAATTTGCGGCTGTGGGCACGCCTGATGTCACCGAACGGCTCGCAGGCGTTGTCGACGGCGTGGTTCGTCCGCTGATGCAGGCCCATGATGTACCCGGTGTCGCTGTTGCGGTGAGCGTGGCGGGGCAGCAGTACTACTTCAACCATGGTGTGACGGCGCTCGAGGGCGGGGCTGCGGTTTCCGAACACACCTTGTTCGAGATCGGTTCGCTGAGCAAGACCTTCACTGCCACCTTGGTTGCGCTGGCTGCCGAAGAGGCGGCGCTGGAGCTCGAGGATCCGGCCAGCCGGCATCTACCGGCCCTGGCGGGAAGTCGCTTTGACCATATCACCGTGCTCCAGCTTGGTACCTACACGGCAGGTGGCCTGCCCCTGCAGTTCCCGGACGAGGTCAAGGACGAGGCGGGGATGGTCCGCTACTATCGCGGCTGGCAGGCGAGCTACGAACCTGGCTCCCATCGCTTGTACTCCAACCCCAGCCTCGGCTTGTTCGGACACCTGGCGGCACAAAGTCTGGGGCAGGCGTTTGAGGATGCGATGATGCAGCGGGTGTTTGCTCCGCTGGCGATGAAGGACAGCCATTACGCTGTTCCGGTCGATCGTCTGGCCGATTACGCCTGGGGCCACGACAGGGAGGGCCGTCCCTTGCGGGTCCGTCCTGGCGTGTTCGATGCCGAAGCCTATGGTGTGAAGTCCAGCGCTGCCGACCTGCTGCGCTTTGTCGATGCCCAACTGGGCAATATCGAGGTGGATGCCGCGCTGGTACGCGCAATGCGCGCCACCCGAATGGGCTATGTTCAGATCGAAGCGATGACCCAGGGGCTGGGCTGGGAGCACTATCCTTATCCGGTGTCGCTGGCACAACTGCAGGCGGGGAATGCCGCCCAGATCGTGCTGGAGGCACAGCCTGCCGTCCGTCTGCAGCCGCCATCGCCGGCTGCGGAGGATCGTCTGTTCAACAAGACTGGGGCGACGAACGGGTTTGGTGCTTACGTCGTGTTTGTGCCCGCGCAGCGTACAGGCGTGGTCTTCCTGGCCAATCGAAACCTGCCCACGCCGGTTCGTGTACAGGCGGTGCACACCATCCTGCAGGCGCTCCATGGCGTGGATGCGAGGGCTGCGGCCCCGACGCCACGCTGACGGCCGGATTACATCTCTGTCAGCTTGACCAAGGGCAGGCAGCAGTGGGCGTGGAGGGTGGCAGAATGTGGGGATATCCTCATTCCTGATCCCGTGCCATGAAGATCCTCATCGTCGAAGATGAACCGAAGACGGGCGACTACCTGCGTCAGGGGCTGGCCGAAGCGGGCTTTGTCGTCGATCTGGTACGCGATGGTCTCGACGGGCTGCATCACGCGCTGGGTGGTGAGTACGACTTGCTGGTGCTCGATGTCATGCTGCCTGCGCTCGATGGCTGGGGCATCCTGCAAACGGTACGCCGCCAGGGGCTGGAAATGCCGGTGCTGTTTCTGACCGCGCGCGACCAGGTGGAAGATCGCGTACGGGGGCTGGAACTGGGTGCGGATGACTACCTGGTCAAGCCCTTTGCCTTTGCCGAGTTACTTGCGCGTGTGCGGACCCTGCTGCGCCGGGGCAAGAGCAAGGAACCCGAGGTGCTGCGCGCGGCCGACCTCGAGCTCGACCTGCTGCGCCGCCGGGTGTTGCGTGCCGGTGTCCGGGTGGACCTGACCGCCAAGGAGTTCGCCCTGCTCGAACTGTTGTTGCGCCGTCAGGGCGAGGTGCTGCCGCGCTCCTTGATCGCCTCCCAGGTCTGGGACATGAACTTCGATAGCGACACCAACGTCATCGAAGTCGCGGTGCGGCGCCTGCGTGCCAAGGTGGATGAGCCATTCGAGCCCAAGCTGATCCGTACGGTACGGGGCATGGGCTATGTGCTCGAGGCCCCGGAGGCGATGGGGTGAGGATCAAGGCGCTTCCGCGGTGGCCGACTGCGTCGCTGACGGCCCGGCTGGCACTGCTTTTTGCGGCAATGACTGCGAGCCTGCTGATCGTGGTTGGCTTGGTCATGGGGCGCGCAGTGGATGCCCATTTCCGTGAGCTGGACGACCATGAACTGAGCGGCAAGCTCAACCTCATCGGCAATCTGCTGCAGCGTGCTGACAGCCCGCAGGCCTGGGCGGCGTTACCGCAGCGGCTGGATGATGCGTTCGTCGGTCACGATACCGTCGGGGTATTGGTGCGCGATGCCGAGGGCAGCGTGATTTACGCCGTGCATGTCGACCATTTCGATGCAGCGCATGCGGCCGGTGACGCACTGCCCGCGACCGGGGCCATGTGGCAGAAGGGCTCCCGCCATTTCATCGGTCGCGAGACCCTCTTGCATCGGCCTGCCGTTGCCGATGCTCCGGGTGAGCCCCTGCGCGTGCTGCTCAGCCTGGATATCTCGCACCATGTGCATTTCCTGGAGCAGGTACGTGTCCGCCTGTGGCTGGGCATTGCGCTGTCGGCCGTGGTGTCGGCGTTGCTGGGCTGGCTGGCGGCGCACAAGGGGCTGGCACCGCTGCGGCAGGTCACCGATACCGCCAGGCAGTTGTCTGCCGGGCAGCTTGGCGTACGCCTTGTCGAGGGTGACGCGCCGGCTGAGGTTCGTGAACTGGTGGAGGCCTTCAATGGCATGCTGGCGCGTCTTGAGGGAGATTTCCGCCGCCTGTCGGAGTTCTCCGCCGACATTGCCCACGAGCTGCGTACGCCGATTTCCAATCTGATGACACAGACTTCGGTGGCCCTGTCCCAGACGCGCACGGCCGACGATTACCGCGAGGTATTGGCATCCAATCTGGAGGAGTATCAGCGTATCGCCCGCATGGTGAGCGACATGCTCTTTCTGGCCCAGGCCGAGAATGGCCGCCTGCCCCGCCCTGAAGAGGCGGTGATGCTGGCGGACGAGTTGCGGGCGCTGGTCGAGTTTTACGAGGCACTGGCCGAGGCGCAGCAGGTCACGATGACGGTGCAGGGCGCGGCGACGGTCACCGGCGACCGTCTGATGTTGCGTCGTGCGGTGTCCAACCTGTTGTCCAATGCGTTGCGGCACACCGCGCCGGGCGGTCGCATCGACATCCGGCTGGACTGCCGGGCCGGGCGTGTGTGCTTGAGCGTCAGCAATCCTGGCGAACCCATTCCACCCGATCAACTGGCCCGCATCTTCGAGCGCTTTCACCGTGCCGGCGCCGAGCGTAGCCGACATGGGGAGGGCGCAGGGTTGGGCCTGGCCATCACCCGGTCCATTGTCGAGACGCATGGTGGCCGGATCACCGTGCAATCCGCCGATGGGTTGACCACCTTCTGCATCGACCTGCCGCAGCGGCTGACCGGTGCCTGAACCTGCCTGTACCCAGGCGAACCTAACTGGAGCAAGGATCATGCATATTCCCTCATCCGCAGCCACCGGCATCCGTCACAGACTGATCGTTGCCGCTCTGGCCGCGATTACCGCACTGCCCGCCTGGGCCAGTGGGGAAGAAGTCGTCATGTACAAGGACCCGAACTGCGGCTGCTGTGGCAAGTGGGCGGAACACATGCGTACCAACGGCTTCACCGTGAAGGAGATCGCGACCTCGAAGATGAGTCAGATCAAGCGCGATGCCGGTGTGCCGCAGGCGCTGGGTTCCTGCCATACCGCGCAGGTGGGCGGTTATGTGGTGGAGGGGCATGTGCCTGCCGCCGACGTCCGGCGCATGCTTGCCGAGCGTCCGGCCATTACCGGCCTGTCTGCTCCCGGCATGCCACTTGGCTCGCCCGGCATGGAAGGCCCCTATCCGGCCGAGCGCTATGAAGTGGTGAGTTTTGACCGTGACGGACGGACCACGGTGTTTGCACGTCACTGAGTGTTGCGTTCGCCCCTGGGCAGCATCCGCCAGCAGTGGGACGGGCCGTAAGCGGGTATTGGGCTGCGGTTGCAACGGGGCGAAATCCTTATCTGGGCGCACCGACTTGATCGCTTGATATATTGTGCATACAATAAATCGTATGGACATCACCTATGACCCTGCAAAGAATGCACGAAACATCGAGCAATGCGGTTTGTCATTTGATTTGGTGGAGGCGTTCGATTTCGAGACGGCCTTGTTCTGGATGGACCACCGCAAGGCCAATCCGGAAGAGCGGGTCTCCGCGCTTGGACTGATTGACGGGCGTGTCCATGCATTGGTGTTCACCGAAACCGTGACCGGGATTCGGATCATCAGTTTTCGCAAGGCTAACAAGCGTGAGGCCCATCGGTATGAGCAAGAGACCCAACCCAGAGATGATCGATGAAGACAATCCGGAGTGGACGGACGAACAGGTTCGGCAAGCTGTTCGTCTGGATGCCCTGCCCGAGTCCCTGCAACTCCGGTTGAGGGGGCGGCCGAGAGCAGCTGTCACCAAGGAGCGTATTACCATTCGGCTTTCGCCGGACGTGCTGCAAGCGTTTCGCGCGACAGGTGACGGTTGGCAAACCCGCATGGATGCGGCGTTGAAGGACTGGCTGAAGAGTCACTCACCTGCCTGAGACAATCAACGCGGTGCCTTGCGCATCATGTTTGCCGGCAGCAGACCGCGCTCGCCGTTGTCGAGGGTGACGTTGTAGGCCAGTTCCGGACCGTTGGCGCCAGGGACACGGCTGATGGCGGTGACCTTGCCGCGTATCCAGGCCGGGCCGTAGCGGGCATAGACGACTTCGCCCACGGCATAGCTTGCCGCACTGGCGGGTGGAGCAGCTGGGGGCGGGGGCGGCTTGCGGGGGGCGTCGCTGGCGCGTGGCGGCGGGGCTGCACGTGGGCTGGCGCCGGCTGGGCATAGCACCTCCCATTGCTGCGAGATGCCGAGTCCGCCGCTGGCATTGTCCCTGCCGACGATGCGCCCGGCAGCATCACGCCACCGGCTGCGGCCGCCGCCGATGTCGCTGTTGTCCCAGCGTCCGGCCAGGGTATAGGTGTTGCCATCGACCGTGGTGATGCGGCCGGCAACGCAGTCGGCACTGGCGCGGTAAATCTTGCGGGCTTCGGGGCTGGCCATCTCGCGATTGACGCAGTCGCGGTCGCCAGGCGCCCAGTTCTCACACCAGGCCTTGACGCTTTCACGCATCACGCGCGCCTCGGCCACGGCGTTTGCGGTGCCGATGCCGGATTTTGACACGACGGTTGGCGACCAGTGCTTGGAGCCCAGGGAAAGCCACTCCTGCTGGGCGTGGAGTGGAAGGCTGACCGCCATCGTCAGGGCTGCTGCCAGTGTCAGGTGTCGGGCATGGACGGACATCACGGGCTCCTGTAACGGATGTGCTGACCTCGGCGCGGTGAATGAATCCAGACGAGCAGGTCGGTTGCCACGTCGCTCATTCGCCAGCGCGCAGCTCTCGACCCGTTCGCCACGATGTCTTCACCGGTTTTCAGTGTAGATCAGGCGGCCCGATTTGCTTGCGCCTGCGATACCTCAATCGTGTGTGTTCAGCTTCCAGGTCGGCCACTGCGCTTGAGCATGCCGCGTTGTGGGTCATAGCCGTGGGCGGCGAGGCTGAAGAACACCAGTAGACAAGCGATGACGATGGCGAGCGAAGCGGGCGCGAGCTGGCCGTAGAGCGCAAAGCGCACCGCCTCGACCGCGTGAGTGAAGGGGTTCCAGGTGGCGAGGAAGTGGATCACCGTGGCGCCGGACTCCTCCAGCTTCCAGAGCGGGTAGAGTGCCGGCGACAGGAAGAACATCGGGAAGATGACGAAGTTCATCGTGCCGGCGAAGTTCTCCAGCTGTTTGACATGTACCGACAGCAGCAGGCCGAGCGCGCCCAGCATCATGCCGGACAGCACCAGCACCGGCAGGGCATACAGCCAGCCCGACCAGGGAACGCCAACATCGAACAGTGCGGCGATGGCCAGGAAGACATAAGCCTGCAGCACCGACAGCATCGTTCCTGCCAGCAGCTTGGCCAGCAGCAGGTACCAGCGCGGCAGCGGAGCGGTCAGCAGCAGGCGCATCACCCCCATCTCGCGGTCATACACCATGGCCAGCGAAGACTGCATGCCGTTGAACAGCAGGACCATGCCGAGCAGGCCGGGCACGATGTAAGTCTGGTAGGGAATGTAGGTGTCGTAAGGGGGAATGATAGACACCCCGAACACGTTCTGGAAGCCGGCCGCAAACACCACCAGCCACAGCAGCGGCCGCACCAGGGCGGAGGCAAGGCGGCCGCCCTGATGAACAAACTTGACCACCTCGCGATGGGTGACGGCCTGGAGGGCGAGCAGGGCGTGGCGGGCTTTCATCGGTGAAGGTCCGTTGCAGTAGGCTGGGGGGCGGTCAGAACTTGCACTGGCTGTCGCGCTGGTCGAAACCCAGCGTGTCCATATTGTTGTGCTGGTGCAGGAAACCGTCGATCGGTGCGCGCTCGATCACGGCGTTGTGGGTGGCGATCAGCAGCGGCTGGCGCAGCTGGCGGTCCCACGGACGAAAACCCAGGCGATTGCCCTTGAAGCCATCCAGCGTGATGTCCTCACCGGCAAGATAGGCGACCAGTTTGGGGAAGGGGGCGTTTTCGGTACGGACCACGGCTTCCACGACCGCTTTCACCGCCATCCAGGCCGCCCAGTCGGCGCTGCCGGGGTGGCGGTCGGCCTGTTTGATCATTCGGCTGGTCAGCTGGGGGGCGCCATGGCGTTCCCAGGCCCAGTGCCAGGCTTCCGCCACCAGACCTTCACTGCCGACCACTGGCCGCGGGCGCACGCTGCGATAAGGGACGCCGCGGGCAAATTCGCCATCGCTGTCGGCGACAAAGATTGCGTCGTAGTCGCTGCCAGCAGTCAGCAGGCCGACATTGCCCTGATTGCGTTGGCGTGGGTCATTGCTGAGCACGAAGCTGCGCTTGTCCGTGATCTTCAAGCCGAAACGTTTGGCTGCACGTTCGAAGGCGGTGGCGATCAGTTTGTCCTCGGCCAGCGGCCCCTCCAGCAGCAGGATGGAGCGCCATTTGTTCGACACCAGGAACTGCGCGATCGCGTCGGCCTGCATTGCATGGTTGGGCAGGGTATGGAAGACATGGGGCTGGCACTGTGCCTGGCGGAGCGCATCGTCCGCGGCCGATACATTGAACAGCAGTAATTCCTTGCCACGGGTGGCCCGGCCAAGTTCGGCCTGGACGGCGGCGGGGGCGTCGACCAGGAAATAGCGCACCCCTTCGGCATGGAGCCGGTCGAGTTGGGCGAGCAGCGCGCTGGTATCGGCACCGGTGGCGCGGTCGAGCTTGAAGTCGATCTTCAGCGCCTGGCCGACGAAACGTGACTCGCGCATCGCCACTTCGGCGCCGGCATAGGGGTTGCCAGGGGGCTGTGACAAGGTGCGGAAGAATGTGCGCTTGTCGTCATAGCGTACATCCTTGTCAAGCGCGAGCCAGGCAAAACGGACGGTGTCGGCCAGCGCCGGCGTGAGTGGCAGCAGACCGGCAAGCAGGGCGAAGGCGAAGCGGATCAGGTTCAGGTGCATGGCGGGATTCCGGCGGGCGGTAAGGCTGGTCACGCCGTGGGCGTGGCCGCGAGGGCTCAGAACTTGTGAATAAATCTACTGCGCGGGTCGATTGCTGCGTTGCTCACTCGCTCACTCCTCGCCTATCCATTTGATATTTCTCGTCATTCGCATCGATCGCGCCTTGCACTCGACCCGCTCGCTACGAATTCTTCGCAAGTTCTCAGTCGTCGATCACGGCAGTATGCGGTACCCGCCCGACCGGCACCGAACGCAGCACCTTCAGGGTCTTGGTGTCCACCACCGACACATCGTCCGATAGACCATTGACCACGTACAGCAGGCTGTCGTCGCGGTTCAGCGTCGCACCCCAGGCACGCTGCCCGACCAGCACGTATTGCTTGACCGCACGGCTGGCGACGTCGACAACGGCGAAGTGGTTGGCACGCCCAAGGGTCACGTAGGCGGTCTTGCCGTCACGGGTCATCACGATGCCCACCGGGGTGACGTCGTCGGCACGAAAGCCTTTGGGGGCGAAGGCCACCGTTCCCTTGATCTGGTTGTTGCGTCCGTCGATGACGGTGACCGAGCCACCCAGTTCGTTGGTGACCCAGATCTCGCTGCCATCGGGTGTGGCGGCAAAGCGGCGCGGACGGTTGCCGACAACGATGTTGGCCAGGATCGCGTTGCTGGCGGTGTCGATCACATGGACCATGTTGGCGACTTCCGAGGTGACGTACAGGCGCTTGCCGTCGGGGCTGACCATGATGCCTTCCGGCTCCTCGCCCACCTCTATCTCGGCAACGGTCTTGCCGGCGGCGACATCGATCACCGAAACCTTGGCGTCTTCCTCGTTGGAAACATAGAAGCGCTTGCCGTCCGGGCTGAAGTCGAACATCTCGGGATCTTCCCCAACCGGAATCGAGCGCACGACTTCCAGCCTGGCAATGTCGATCACGTCCACCCGCTCGTCATTGCTGGCGATGACGTACAGGGTCTTGCCGTCGGCACTGCGTTTCATGTCGCGCGGGCGCTCACCGGTCTGGATCGTCCGCACCACCTGGTGGGTCTTGCCATCGAGCACGGTCACGGCATTGTCGTTCTCGCTGCTGACAAACACGTAACCGGTGCCTTTGGCGTGGGCAGCGGGCAGGCTGAGCGCCAGCATCAGGCTGGCGGCGACGGCAGAAACAAGGGGGCGGATGCGCATGGGGGTCTCCTGGATGAACGATTCTTCTGATGTAGTTTCAGGCGTTTGCCGGGGCGGGCGTGCCACTGGTGAGCTGGAGGAAGGCGCTGGCCAGCGATGACGCGCCCGTATGAGCGACAACCTCAGCCGGTGAGCCGGAGGTCAGAACCTTGCCCCGGTGCAGCACGACAACGCGGTCGGCGGCTTCGGCTTCATCCACCAGGTGCGAGGCCCACAATATGGCAACGCCCTGATCGCGCAGCGCAAGCACTTCATCCAGCAACTGGCGGCGGGATGCCGGATCGAGTCCGACAGTGGCTTCGTCCATCAGCAGCACCGCCGGGCGGTGCAGCAGGGCACGTGCGAGCTCGACCTTGCGCCGGTTGCCGCCCGACAGGGTGCGCACCTTGGCATGCTGTTGTGCGATGAGGCCAATCCGCTGCAGGACGTCCTCGATGCGGCTTGTCGACTCACGGTCGGCAATGCCATGCAGCCGGGCATGAAAGCGCAGGTTGGCTTCCACGCTCAGGTCCAGATCAAGGGTCATTTGCTGGAACACCACCCCGATACGGCCCAGGGCCTGTACCGGGGTATGTTGCATGTTGTGGCCGTCGACCCGGACCTCGCCACCGTCGGCATTGAATAACCCGGTGAGCAACTGGAACAGCGTGCTCTTGCCGGCGCCGTTCGGGCCGAGCAGGGCAAGGAACTCGCCAGGCGCAACGTCGAAGCTGACGCCCTTGAGCGCTTCGTTGGCACCGTAGGACTTGCGCACCTGGTGTAGCTGCAGCATTGGCGCAGTGCTTGCGGGCAGATCAGGCATGTAAGGCATCCTCGTCGGCAGGCTGACCCGTGGGGGGGACAAGGCCGGTCAGTAGGGTGGGGTGGTCCTGCATCAGCCGGGCGTGCAGATGGCTGATGGCTTCGTCCTCGGGGTGGCGCGGGCGGGGAAGATCGATGCGGTGTTCGAGCAGCATCGTGGCGGGGGCCGCCGACAGGAACACGACCCGGTCGGCCAGCGCCAGCGCCTCGTGCACGTCGTGGGTGACGAACAGCACGGTGGTGCCGCAGCGCTGCCACAGGTCGATCAGCATGGTGCGCAGGCGGTTGGCGGTGGGGCGGTCGAGTGAGACGAAAGGCTCATCCATCAGCAACAGGGCAGGCTCGATGACAAAAGCGCGCGCCAGGGCGACGCGGCGCTGCATGCCGCCGGACAGCCGGCCGGGATAGACGTCGAGCACATCCCCCAGCTCCATGGCTTCAAGCAGGGCTTGCGCACGCTTGCGGGCGCTTGCGTCCTTACCCGCCACCAGGCAGACGTTGTCGATGACACTCAGCCACGGCATCAAGCGCGGCTCCTGGAACATGAAACCGGTGCGTTCGCCGGGGGCGCGGCCATCGACCCGGATGTGGCCGGCGAAATCGGTGTCCAGGCCACCCACCAGATTGAGCAGGGTGCTTTTACCGCAGCCCGAAGGGCCGACGACACAGACGAACTCTCCGGTGCGTACCGACAGGCGCAGGGCGGACAAGGCGGTGTGGATGTGGCCGCCGCGATCGGGGTAGTGCTTGTGACGGATATCGATGTCGAGCATGGGTCAGTTTCTCCAGGCGCTGAGCCGGCGTTCGAGCGGGCGCATGGCCAGGGCTTCGATCAACAGCACCACGGCGGCGAATACCAGGGTGTAGGCGAGGATGCCGGTGATGTCGAAGAACTGGAAGAATACGTTGAGCTGGAAGCCCACGCCATTGCTGCGGCCGAGCAATTCCACCACGAGCACGATCTTCCAGATCAGCGACAGCCCGGACCGCGCGGCCGCCATCAGGTAGGGCGTAAGTTGTGGCAGATAGACCCGGGAGAAGCGCGTCAGTGGCGGCAAGCGGTAGGCCTGGGCAACCTGCATCAGCCTGGGGTCGATTGCGCGCGCGCCCTCGCGCACGGTGACGATGACTGTCGGTATCTTGTTGATGGCCACGGCGACGATGGCTGCGGTATCGTTGAGGCCGAACCACACGTAGCACAGGATGATGGTCACCAGCGCCGGGATGTTGAGCCCCAGCACCAGCCAGCCATCGAGGAACAGGTCCAGCCGGCGCCAGCGCCCCATTGCGATGCCGATTGCGGTGCCGATCAGCATCGCCGCCGTGAAGGCCAGCGCCACCCGCCACAGCGTGATCGCAAGATGCTGTGGCAGCGCCAAGGACTGGCTTTCCTCGACGATGCGCCCGAGCACGGCAAGTGGTGTGGGCAGCGTGCTGGTCTGCAGCAGCATTGCAGCGGCCTGCCACAGCAGTGCGAACACCAGCAGTGAAATGAGGCGCAGGCCAGCGTCACCGCCTTGTCGGGTGCGGACGGCAGGTGCCTGCTGACGCGCGGCGATCAAGTCGGGCAAGGGGGCGCCGCCTGTGCGGCTGCGGATGTTCATTGTCCCGGGGCGCCTGACCAGAAGGTGCCTTCGGCCAGGGTGTGGGTCTTGCCGACGAGGGTGGTGCCGCCCGTCGCTGCCAGGATGGCGAAGGCCTGTCGTGCAGCCTGCTCGCCCTCGGCTGGGGGGCGGCTGGGAATGCCGGCGCGAAATCCGTCGCGCAGGGCGAGGAAGGTGGCATCGTCCTCCACCCGCATCATCGGACGCAGGCGGTGCCACACCGCGTCGTCGTCGCGCATATGGGCTTTGGCGGCCAGCGAGGCACGCAGGAAACCCGTGATTGCCTTAGGGTTGTCGCGCGCCCAGCGCTCTCGGAACACCCAGCCGACCAGCGGTAGCTCGCGCTCGATGCCCAGGCCTTCGAGGATCTGCGCCATGCTCAGCATCTCGACCAGGCCGGCGCCTTGCAGACGCGCGCCGTAGTGCCAGAAATTGAGCGCGGCCGGTAGCTCTCCGCGCAGTGTCAACTCGTTGAGCAGCGGTGGGGCGACGAAGTCGGCCTGTACCAGGCTGGCGGCATCTTCACCGAGCGTGCGGCGAGCGTAGGCGCGCAGCAGCAGCCAGCTTTTGTCGAGTGGCCCTCCGGCCACCCCCACGCGTTTGCCGCGCAGGTCAGCCAGGCTGGCGATGCCGCTGTCTGGCTTCACCATCAGGCCGCCGACCGCGAGCGAATAGGGCACAAAGGTGAAATCGCGGCCTTCTGCGCGCTGCCTTGCGACCCAGATCCAGTCGTTGACGATCACATCGACCGCTTGCCCCTGAATCGCGACGTTGGTCGCATCCTTCAGTGCCAGCGGCACGATCTCCAGGCGGATGCCCTCGCGCTCGGCAAAGCCGCCGCTGCGCATGACTTCGAGTTCCCAGCTGACGGTGCCGAACTGCAGTACGCCGACGCGCACGGTCACCGGTTCGGCTGCCTGAGCCGGCAGCAGCAGGCTGCAGGCGAGCGCCAATAGCAGGGCGCGGGCTGTGATGATCAGCCTCATGGGTCTCCTCCGTCCAGGCAATGGATTTGCCTTGTTTATCGTAGCCTGCTTGACCGCCCGGTAATGCGGAATCGGGCACATGGATGGTCGGCCGGCAACATGAGCAAGCAGGCATCATGCCAATACTGGCCATGATGTACCGGATGCCTGCCTGTGTGTCAGGCGCCTGCAGCTTCGAGGAGTTCCTCGGGGATGTCTTCCGGGCCGAGTTGGCCAGCGTCATCGCCCATCAGCGCCAGTATCAGCCGGAGCCGGTTGTTGAGCTCGCTCAGATTGCCCGGCCAGCGGTTGCGCCGTAACAGCGCGAGCGCATCCGGGCAGACGTGGATGGTCCGCTCGGTGCAGGCGCTGCGCACGAAGTAGCGAACCAGTGCGTCAAAGTCGCTGCGCTCGCGCAAGGGGGGGAGTTCAATCGTGCGACCCTGATGATGTTCGAAGGTTGTGCGATCCATCCAGTTGGATGTGGTGACGTCGAGGGGGCAGCGGGTGGCCGCAACAATGCGGGTGGTCGCGCCAGCAGCGGCGAACAGCCGTGACTGCGCCGCAATGGGCATGGCGTCGATGTCGGTCAGGTAAAGCGTGCCGCCTTGCGCCTGACGCAAGGCATGGTCGATCTCGCTGTCAAGCAGCGGGCTGCTGGCCAATGCGCGGCAGTCGAGGCTGATCAGCGTGCTGTCGATACCGAAGCGCTGGCGGGACAGATGCAGCAGGTGGCGTTTGCCGGTGCCGGTTTCACCGGCGAGCAGCAGCGGACCCGCGGCGCGCTCGGCATGCCAGCTGGAGATGGCCTCGATGGCGTGGGTAATGCGCGTGTCCAGGCCCGGCATGGCATCCCAGCCGCTGCTGACTGCGGCCTGCAGGTGGGCGGGATTTGCGGCGCCTGGTCTGGAGGTCGTATTGCTGCGGGCGCGCAGATCCACCAACGCGATGCAGGTCTGGCCATGGCGGGTGCGCAATGGGAAAGGCGTTCTTCGGCCGAAAGCAGCCCAGTCGACGAGCCCTTGCCAGCGGGTGGTGAAGCTCTCGTCGCAGGATGTCTGTGGATATTCGCCCTGCAGATGGAGCAAGGCGCGTGCGGCGCGGTTGCTGGCAAGCAGTCTGCCGGATTCATCAAATACGGCCAGTGCCTCCAGCGGGCTTCCCAGCAGATCCGGACGAACGTGGAAGTGAATCGCGAGAAAGCCTTCATCGAGGCTTTCGATCAGGCGATGTTCGATGCACTCGGCCGTCGTGCGCAGCAACGCATCCGCATGCGACAGGTTGGCGCGGGCGTCGGTCGAGATGTCGAGGATGCCAGCAACTCCACCGTCGGGCGCAAAGATCGGCGTGGCAACACAGGTGAGGAAGCGGTTGCGCTCAAGATAATGCTGGGCGCCCTCCACCGCGACCGTCTGGTGGGTGACGAGTGCGGTGCCAATGGCATTGGTGCCCATTGTCGCTTCGGTCCATGTGGCGCCAGGGCCGAGGGAGACGCGTGAGGCTCGATCCAGAAACCGGGTGTCGCCGATGGCGCTCAGGATCAGGCCGTGTTCGTCGGTCAGCAGTACGGTGGAGCTGGGGCAGTCGATCTGCTGGAACAGGTTCTCGATGACCGGCCGCGAAAAGGTCAGCAGACGGGCATTGGCCTCGAGGCGGTCACGCAGATCCGCGCGACAGATCAGTGCATCGAACGGGGCGTCTTCCTGGCGCAAGCCATGCCGCTGACTGCGCGCCCAGGAGGCGTGCAGATCCACCGGCTCGGGTGCGGCCGGCATGTTGGCGGAGTGACTTGCATCGTTCATGTGCGTGTCTCATGCAGGAAGTGTGCCTTCCGCGCACGTCAACCTGGGTTTCATTGCTGGAAGTCGCGGTATTCCGATGATCCGGGGAGGTGGCCCCTGCGTCGATATGCATTTTTCTGCATAGTCGAAGTGCATCGCATTGGGACAGGTGTGCGGCAATTGAGCAGTCTGCGCAACAGTTGCGGAACACCCTGAAAACAGCTTTGAAAACAGGGTTATAGAATCCAGTTTATTGATTTAAAAGATTTAATCGGCTTGTTGAGCAGCATGGGCACAAGCTGGCATGTGACCTGCGATAAGTCCTGCAACGCAACTCGGCGTTTCCAACCCCGGATTCAGGAGACAGCAACATGATTTACGCAATGCCCGGCCAGCCTGATGCCAAGGTGCAGTTCAAGGCCAAGTACGACAACTTCATTGGTGGACAATGGGTTGCACCGATCAAGGGCGAATACTTCGATGTGATTACCCCGGTCAGTGGCCAGGTTTACACCCAGGCGGCACGCTCGACTGCGGAAGACATTGAACTGGCGCTGGATGCCGCGCATGCCGCATTCCCGAAATGGGGCAAGACTGACGCGACCACACGCTCCAATATTCTGCTGAAGATCGCCGATCGTCTTGAGCAGAACCTCGAGTTGTTGGCCTACGCCGAGACCGTCGATAACGGCAAGCCGATCCGCGAGACGCTGAACGCCGACATTCCGCTGGCTGTCGATCATTTCCGTTACTTTGCCGGTTGCCTGCGCTCGCAGGAAGGTGGAATCTCGGAGATTGATGAGAACACCATGGCCTATCACATCCACGAGCCGCTGGGTGTGGTCGGTCAGATCATTCCATGGAACTTCCCCATCCTGATGGCGGCATGGAAGCTGGCCCCGGCACTGGGTGCTGGCAATTGCGTGGTGCTCAAGCCGGCCGAGTCGACGCCGATCTCGATCCTGATTCTGGTTGATCTGATTGCCGACCTGCTGCCGCCAGGCGTGCTGAACATCGTCAATGGCCTGGGGCGTGAGGCCGGCATGCCGCTGGCGACCAGCAAGCGCATCGCCAAGATCGCCTTCACCGGCTCGACCTCGACCGGACGCGTCATTGCCCAGGCAGCAGCCAACAACCTGATTCCGGCAACGTTGGAACTGGGTGGCAAGTCGCCCAACATCTTCTTTGCCGACATCATGGACAAGGATGATGGCTTCCTCGACAAGGCCATTGAGGGCATGGTGCTGTTCGCCTTCAACCAGGGCGAGGTGTGCACCTGCCCGAGTCGCGCGCTGATCCAGGAGTCGATCTACGAAGCCTTCATCGATCGCGTGGTCAAGCGTGTTGCGGCAATCAAGCAGGGTAGCCCGCTCGATACCGAAACCATGATGGGTGCGCAGGCCTCGCAGATCCAGATGGAAAAGATCGAGTCCTACCTGAAGCTGGGCAAGGAAGAGGGGGCTCAGGTATTGATCGGTGGCGAGCGTGCCCGCCTTGGCGGTGCGATCGAGGGTGGCTACTACATTCAGCCGACGCTGTTCAAGGGCCACAACAAGATGCGCATCTTCCAGGAGGAAATCTTCGGACCAGTGCTCGCGGTGACCACCTTCAAGGACGAAGCTGAAGCGCTGGCGATTGCCAACGACACCATCTACGGCCTGGGTGCCGGGGTGTGGAGCCGCAATGGCAACGTCGCTTATCGCATGGGGCGCGCCATCCAGGCGGGTCGTGTATGGACCAACTGCTATCACGCCTACCCTGCCCATGCCGCTTTCGGCGGCTACAAGGAGTCCGGCATCGGTCGCGAAACGCACAAGGTCATGCTCGACCACTATCAGCAGACCAAGAACCTGCTGGTCAGCTACGCCGAACAGAAGCTCGGCTTCTTCTGATATTGAAGATTCCCTGCCTGTGCGCCTCAGTCAGGGATGCAAGTGTTTCTCCCTCCTCATGAAAGTGAGTTCCGGGCGGCTTAGGCCGCCCGTTTTTTTTTTGGAGCCGGGCATGGTGGATCGCGTGATTGCCACTGAGGCAGCGCTGGCGCTGATCGAGTTGCTGCGCGCCAAGCATGGTGAGTTGATGTTTCATCAGTCGGGTGGATGCTGCGATGGCAGCTCGGCCAATTGTTATCTTCCGGGCGAGATCAACGTCGGTGGCGACGTGCTGCTGGGCGAAATTGGCGGCTGTCCTTTCTACATCAGTCCCTCGCAGTACACGTACTGGAAGCACACTCAGCTGATCATCGATGCGGTCGATGCCTGTGGTGCCGGATCGTTCTCACTGGAGGAGCCCGAAGGCAAGAGTTTTCTGACCCGATCGCGCTTGTTCACTGATGAGGAATGGAGCTTGCTGAAGGATTCGCTAAGCTGAAAGACATAGATTCAAACCGGGCGCAGGGGGCTGCGTCGAACACCAAGGAGAAGACCATGAAATCTGTAATCGCACTTGCTGCCGCTGCTGGGCTGCTGCTTTCCGGGCCGGCTGCGGCTTCGCTGGAGATCGTCAAGAAGGCCCGCTGCGTGGCCTGTCATGCCGTGGATAAGAAGATGGTGGGGCCGTCCTACCGGGAGGTTGCCGAGAAATACAAGGGGCAGGCCGGTGCGGCCGAGTTGCTGGCGGGCAAGGTGCGTAATGGCGGATCAGGTGTCTGGGGCGCGATCCCGATGACCCCCAACGACGCGAGCAAGATCAGCGACGAGAATCTCAAGGCGGCGATCGAGTGGATTCTGGCGGGCGCGCCGAACTGAGAACTTGTGAAGAAATCGTAGCGAGCGGGTCGAGTGCAAGGCGCGAGCGATGCGAACGACGAGACATATCAAATGGATAGGCGAGGCGTGAGCGAGTGAGCAACGCAGCAATCGACCCGCGCAGTAGATTTATTCACAAGTTCTGAGGTGACACGTGCACCTGTTCCATTATGGAACAGGTGCTTCGCTTTGTAGCAATGATGGAGCAGCGTTTGATCAGCAGTCAGGGCCGCGACCGGGCAGCATTCGGGTCAGAACGGGGATGCCCTGGCGCTGATGAAGGATGACCGCAGCAACATGGGCGACCAGCACCGCCATCAGAGTCCATGTCAGTACGCTGTGAACCGTGCCGAACAGCGCATTGAGTGTTTCGTCCGGATAGCCCGCCTTCGGAATGGAGAGTCCGAACACCCGCATCGGATAAGGTGTGAAGCTGCTCGAAAGATAGCCACTCAAGGGGGTGAGCAGCAGCAGGAGGTAGAGCAGTCGGTGGCCCATCCGCGCCATTCCGTGCTGCCGGGGTGTCAGGCGGGGGTCTGTGGGGGGGCGATGGGTCAGTCGCCAGGCCAGCCTCAGGCCGAACAACAGTAGCGCCAGGACGCCAAGGGATTTGTGCAGGCTGATCGCCGCGCTGCGTTCTGCGCCCTTGGGTAAATCGGTCATGGTCAGGCCGAGGCCAAGCAGTGTCAGGATCAGGGCCGCATGCAGCCAGTGCAATGCAATCGAGCCCGCGTCGTAGCGAGGGGGTCTCATGAAGTCGTCTCCTTGTGAATGCCCGTGAAAAATGCCTTCAACCGCCATCGGGACGGCGGTTGAAGGCGTTGGGGTGCGGGGACGGGCGTAAGGCGGTTTGGCCCGATGAGCGGGCTCTCGGGATGCCTCAGTTGTCGCCCGGTACGCGATGGTTCGCGCCGTGGCGGCTGAAGATGCTGGCGAGTTCGCCGCTGCGCTGCAGGTCGGCCAGGGCGTCGCCCAAGGCCTTTTCCAGTGCCTGGCTCTCGGCCTTCACCGCCATGCCCAAGGGCCAGCCGGTAATGCGCATTTCGGGCATCTGCAGGGTGTCGATGACAAAACCGCTGCTGCCGGAGAGCGCGGCTTCCAGCTCGGTACGAGTGCCGATCACGGCGGCAACTTCGTCGGCTTTCAGTCCGGCAACGGCCAGTGCGATGCTGCGGTAGTGGGTGACGTTGTCACGCAGGCGGCCATTGAGCACATGGAGCATGAAGTCGCTGCCGTGGGTGTCGACTTCGGCGCCAATGCGTTCGCGGGTGAAGACTTCGAATGCGTTTGCCGCCGAGCCTGCAACGGGCGGTACGCGCTGCGGATTGCGTGCGACTGCCATGCTTTCGAGATGGTAGGGCGCAAAGATGCTGACCTTGTCGTTGGCGGCGGCCAGGTGCTTATCTACCGGGACATGCAGCATCACATCGCCTGGGCGGGTGCCCAGGTAGTGACCGCGCCAAACCATGTTGCGCAGGTCGTCGTTCATGTCCTCGTCGGCGGGGAACTCGACGAACTCCGGGCGCAGCCCCAGCTTGCCGGCCAGCGCCTTGCCGATGTCGATGTCGATACCCTTGCCCTTTACCGACCAGGGCGCAAAGTCCGCATACACCGCGATGCGCAGCGCGCCGGCTTGCTGCAGTTCGAGTCCGGCGGCACCGGCAACGCCGGGCAGCGCGGCGCTGGCCAGCAGCGCACTGCCGGCCAGCAGGAAGTGTCTTCTGTCATTCTTCATGAACAGTCTCCAGCCAGGCGCGGATGGCCCACATTGCCTCCTGCGGCAGGATACCCTCGAACGGCGGCATGTACACACGGCCGTCCCGGCTGGCGCCGTTGCGGATGCGCTGCATGAAGATTTCGTCACCATCGGCATCGTTGGGCAGGTAGCGCAGGTCGGGTGCAATGCCGCCGGATACGCCGCCCAGGCCGTGGCAGCGCGCGCAGTTCTGGTTGTATGCGGAGTCGCCGATGCGGATCGCCTCCTTGTCCTTGCTGTAGGGATTGCGTTCCAGCCAGGCTTCGCCGAGTGGCTTCAGCGTCGATACGTCCACTGCCTGGGGGGTTACATCACCGTGGGCGCCGGCCATTGATGCGGCACCGGCCAGCAATACTGCGAGGCTGGCCTTGCGCAGCGCGCGGGTGATCGTCTCCTTGTTGTACTTGTGTTCCACTTTTCTACTCCTCATGGCAAAGATTGAAGCTCTTCAATTTCGGTGTGCCGGTACCTCCGGTTAAGGGGCATACTGCAAGCGGTGTGCCACCATGTTCGACTTCCCGCGCTGGCAAGGAACTTGCTGTTCCATGGCGCGGCTTTGATCGCGGCAGTTGCTGCGATTCGAGGCAGGTGCTAAGTTTTGAGACATCCCCGTACTACAAAAATATGATCTTTTGCGGGGAGTACAAGGAGGAGGAGGAATGACGGGTCAGCTTCTGGCCGGCGGAGCGCGCGAACTGCGCGTCACCGAGGCAAGGCGGCAGTTCTTCGAGGAGGGGGCTTGTCCTGAGGGCGAGCTGCCGGCCGAGGTGCTGCGGTCGTGGTTGCGTTGCCGTGATTCGGGGGTGGACTACCAGGCTGACGGGCGTGGAGACCCTGAGGGACGTAGTGGCCTGGTTGCGGCCCGCGAGCGCAGCGAACTGCTGCTCTCCAACGCCAGTGGTGTCATGGAGCACGTGTTCGAGCAGATCCGCGCCTCGGGCAGCATGGTCATCCTGGCCGACGATCAGGGCATGATCCTGCACAGCCTGGGTGACCCGGACTTCGTCAATCGTGCGCAGCGCGTTGCGCTGCAGCCCGGTGCCCTGTGGAGCGAGTCACTGCGCGGTACCAATGCCATTGGGACGACGCTGGTCGAGGCGGCGCCGGTCGAAGTGATTGGTGCGGAACACTTTCTCGATCGCAACGGCATCCTGACCTGTAGCGCGGCACCGGTATTCAGCCCGACCGGCGAGGTGGCGGGGGTGCTCGACATCTCCGGTGACAGTCGCAGCAATCAGCGCCACACCCTGGGTCTGGTACGGCTGGCTGCGCAGTTGCTGGAAAAGCGCCTGTTCGAGATCCAGTACGCACGCGAGATCGTGGTTGCCATTCACGCCCGGCCCGAATGTATTGGCGGTTTGCAGGAAGGCTTGCTGGCGGTGTCGCCGGAAGGGCGTGTCGTGGGTGCCAACTCGATCGCCCGCGGTCTGCTCAAGTCGCTACCGGCTGGACTCGAGGCGGTGGATTTCAGCGCGGTCAGCCGGCTGGCGTTTGGCAGCTTCATCGATCGCTGTACGCGTGACCCCTATGCCTTGCAGGCCCTCGATCTGCGCTGTGGCGAACGCGTATTCGCGCGCCTGCGTGGCGCACCACCGCTGATCGGCATGGCTGCACGCGGCAATCGTCCGGCAGCGGAGTCGCCGGCTCGCGTGCAGGAGGCCGCGCCCAAACCGTGTAACCGCCGCACCGGCGAGATCACCCTTGAATGTCTGGCAACCGGCGACCCACGCCTGCAACTGGCGCTCGACCGTGCGGCGCGGATCACCGGCAAGGACATTCCCTTGTTGATTCAGGGGGAGTCCGGGGTTGGCAAGGAGCTGTTTGCGCGCGCCTTCCATTTCTCCGGTCCGCGCAGCGATGGGCCCTTTGTTGCGCTCAACTGTGCGGCCATTCCCGAGAACCTGATCGAGTCCGAGCTCTTTGGTTATGTGGGTGGGGCCTTTACCGGCGCCCGCCGCGAGGGGTCGGTGGGCAAGATCCAGCAAGCCCATGGCGGCACCCTGTTCCTTGACGAAATTGGTGACATGCCGCTGGGCATGCAGGCGCGCTTGCTGCGCGTGCTGCAGGAGCGCTGCGTGACCCCGGTGGGGGGGCAGCGCCAGATCCCGGTTGATATCTCGCTGGTGTGCGCCACCCACCGCATGTTGCGCGATGCGGTGCGTGCGGGCAGTTTCCGCGAAGATCTCTATTACCGCGTGAACGGCCTGACCGTTACCGTACCGCCCTTGCGTGACCGCACCGACATCCGATCGATCGTGGCCAACATTCTCGAGGCCGAACTGGCAGGCACGCCACGCGAGGGGCAGGTCAGCATCGGCGGGCAGGTGCTGGATTTCTTCGAACGTTACCCGTGGCCGGGTAATGTGCGCCAGTTGCAGAACGTCATCCGGGTTGCCGCAGCCCTGCTGGACGATGATGAGACCGAGATCCTGCCGGTGCATCTGCCAGAGGAGTTGTTTGGCGCCGACCCGATGGATGATGCCGAGAGTGGGCAAGGGCTGCTGCAGGACGCCGGGCAGCCCCCGCGCTCGATGGCGGCTGTCATGCCGACGGCGCAGCCTGCCCCGTTGATGGCAGCCGGTGGTGCCCGTAGCCTGGATGAGATTGAACTCGAGGCCATTGCGGTGGTGATGCGTGAGGTCGGAGGCAATGTCTCGGCAGCGGCGCGACGGCTTGGTATCAGCCGCAATACCCTGTACCGCAAGATCGGGCGCATGAGCTGAATTTTTGCCGCAGTGAGCGAGGAGGTTCCGGCGCCGGTTCCGGGACGTGAAAGCCTCGCTGTACCGTGTTTTCACCGCCAGCCGGCTTTGTTTCGAAATCAGGTATGAACCGTGCTTCATAGCTCGGGCGTCATGACCTTAAAACAACCTTTCGGAGGAGAAGATCGATGTGGAAATCGCTTCATATTGATCCCGCGAAGTGCACGGGCTGTCTGCAATGCGAGATGGCCTGTTCCTATGAGCACACCGGGGTCTTCAATCCCAGCAAGTCACGCATCAAGGTGTTCAATTTCGAGACAGAAGGGCGCAAGGTGCCCTACACCTGTACCCAGTGCACCGAAGCCTGGTGTCTGAACGCCTGTCCGGTCGATGCGATCCGGGTGGATCTCACCACCGGCGCCAAAATGGTGTTCGACGATACCTGCGTTGGCTGCAAGGTGTGCACGATCTCCTGTCCGTTCGGCACGATCAATTACAACCAGGATACCGGCAAGGTGCAGAAGTGCGACTTGTGCGAAGGCAACCCGGCCTGTGCCGAGGCCTGCCCCACCGGCGCCATCACCTATGTGGATGCTGACTGGACCGGCCTGGACAAGATGCGCGCCTGGGCTGCCAAGGCCAACACCCCCACCACTGCCTGAGGAGGACGACCATGGGTTGGAACCGTAAAGTCCTGCGCGTGAACCTCACCGCAGGCACCTGTACCGAAGAGCCGTTGAACATGCAGTGGGCGCAGGATTACCTGGGCTCGCGTGGCCTCGCCACCAAATACCTGGT
Source organism: Parazoarcus communis SWub3 = DSM 12120 (assembly GCF_003226565.1). GTDB lineage: Bacteria > Pseudomonadota > Gammaproteobacteria > Burkholderiales > Rhodocyclaceae > Parazoarcus > Parazoarcus communis. The sequence continues at coordinate 127,573 of NZ_QKOE01000004.1, forward strand.
GTCCGAGATCGACCCCAAGGTCGACCCGCTGTCGGCCGACAACAAGATGATCATGGCGACCGGTCCGCTGACTGGCACCATGGCCTCGACCGGGGGCCGCTACACCGTGGTTACCAAGGGGCCCCTGACCGGCGCGATCGCCTGTTCGAACTCGGGCGGCTTCTTTGGTGCCGAGCTGAAGTTCGCCGGCTGGGACATGATCATCTTCGAAGGCAAATCACCCAAGCCGGTTTATCTCTACGTTGAGAACGACAAGGCCGAGTTGCGCGATGCCGGCCATCTGTGGGGCAAGAGCTGCTGGGATACCGAAGAAACGATCAAGCACGAGTTGCAGGACCCGCTGGTGCGGGTGTCGTCGATCGGCGTCGCGGGCGAGAACCAGGTGTTGTTTGCCTGCATCGTCAACGATCTGCATCGTGCAGCTGGCCGCTCCGGCGTCGGTGCGGTGATGGGCTCGAAGAACCTGAAGGCGGTGGCACTGCGTGGTACGCAGGGCGTGTCGGGCATCAAGGATTTCCGCGCCTTCATGAAGGCCACCACCGAGGCCAAGAAAGTACTGGCCGACAATGCCGTCACCGGGCAGGGGCTGCCGAAGTACGGCACCCAGGTGCTGATGAACGTGATCAACGAGATGGGCGCGCTGCCCACCCGTAACCACCGCGACGTGCAGTTCGAGGATGCGGGCAAGATCTCTGCCGAGGCCATGCACGAGAAGCGCGAGTCCGATGGCAAGCCGCAGCTGGTGACCAACGCCGCCTGCTTTGGCTGCACCATTGCCTGTGGGCGGATCTCGGAGATCGACAAGGGCCACTTCACGGTCAAGAACAGCCCGAAGTACTGGGGCGCCTCAGGTGGTCTGGAGTACGAGGCGGCCTGGGCGCTGGGTGCAGCCAATGGTGTGGGCGACCTCGAAGCCCTGCAGTATGCCAACCTGATCTGCAACGAACAGGGCATGGACCCGATTTCCTTCGGTGCCACCGTGGGCGCGGTGATGGAACTCTACGACATGGGTGTCATCACCCGCGACATGCTCGGCATCGATGCGCCCTTCGGTTCGGCCGAAGCGCTGGCGAAGATGGTGGAGATGACCGCGCTGGGCGAGGGCTTTGGCAAGGAAATCGGTCAGGGTTCCAAGCGGCTGTGCACCAAGTTTGGCCATCCCGAGCTGTCGATGAGCGTGAAGGGGCAGGAGTTCCCCGCCTACGACTCGCGCGGCATCCAGGGCATGGGCCTGACGTACGCGACCTCCAACCGTGGTGCCTGCCACCTGCGCTCCTACACCGTGGCGTCCGAAGTGCTGGGGATTCCGGTCAAGACCGATCCCCTGACCACCGATGGCAAGCCCGAGCTGGTCAAGGCCTTCCAGGATGCCACTGCGGTGTTCGACTCGGCCGGTATCTGCGTGTTCACCAGCTTTGCCTGGACCCTGGCTGACGTGCAACCGCAACTGGATGCGGCCTGCGAGGGCGACTGGAGCATGGACAAGCTCAACGAAGTCGGCGAGCGTGTCTGGAACATGGAGCGCATGTTCAACAATGCGGCCGGTTTCACCGCCAAGGACGACAACCTGCCGCCGCGCCTGACCACCGAGCCGGCCAAGACCGGTCCGGCCAAGGGCTTGGTCAATGGTCTGGCCAAGATGTTGCCGGAGTACTATCAGGTGCGTGGCTGGACGCCGGATGGCGAGCCCACCGCGGAAACCCGCTCGCGACTCGGTCTTTAAACCTGACCTGTAAGCCATCTGGCGGCGGCAAGCTGCCGCCGCCAGTGTTGATCGTACCGCCCCGCAAGGGGCGGTACGCCCTTGCATCGAGGATGCTGCATGAAACACGTGATACTCGGTAACGGCCCCGCGGGTGTGGTGGCGGCCGAAACCCTGCGCCGCGCCGCGCCGCAGGACGAAATCGTGCTGGTGGGCAACGAGGATGCGCCGCCGTACTCGCGCATGGCCATCCCTTATCTGCTGGAAGAGAACATCGACGAAACCGGCACCTATCTGCGCAAGGCGCCGGGCCATTTCGAAAAGCTCCGTATCCGCGAATTGCGCGGTCGCGCGGTTGCACTGGATACCGACCAGCGCCGCATCCTGTTCTTCGATGGTCACTTCGAAGACTATGACCGGCTGCTGATCGCGACGGGATCGCACCCGGTGCGGCCGCCGATTCCCGGTGTGGATCTGCCCGAGGTGCAGACCTGCTGGACGCTGGAAGACGCCCGCGCCATTGCCCGCCATGCCCAACCCGGTGCCAGGGTGCTGCAACTTGGCGCCGGCTTCATCGGCTGCATCATCATGGAAGCGCTGGCCAAGCGCGGAGTCGAGCTGACAGTGGTCGAAATGGGCGACCGCATGGTACCGCGGATGATGACGCCTCAGGCAGGCGGCATGATCAAGCGTTGGGTCGAGGACAAGGGCATCCGTGTGGTGACCCAGGCGGGTGTCAGCCGCATCGACCGCCACGACGGCGACACGCCCTTGAAGGTGACCCTGACCACCGGCGACACGCTCGATTGCGATCTGGTCATCGTCGCTGCCGGGGTGGCGCCCAATGTGGCCTTTCTGGAAGGTACCGGGGTGCATGTGGCCAAGGGGGTGCTGGTGGATGACAAGCTGGAGACCAGTGTTCCGGGTATCTATGCCGCAGGTGACGTGGCCGAGGCGCCCGACCTGTTTACCGGTGCCCACCTGGTCGCGGCGATCCAGCCCAACGCAGCCGATCAGGCACGGGTGGCGGCGCTCAACATGGCCGGTCGTCAGACCCGGCTCAATGGCGTGCTGGCGATCAACGTGCTTGATACCCTGGGGCTGATCTCCACCTCTTTCGGGCAGTGGTGGGGCGAGACTGCGGACAAGGGTGGTCAGGGCGTCGAGCATGTTGACGAAACGCGCAGCCGCTATCTCAGTCTGCAGTTCAAGGACGACGTGCTGATCGGTGCAACCTCCATCGGGCTGACCGAGCATGTCGGTGCGCTGCGTGGCCTGATCCATGGTCAGGTCAGACTGGGCAAGTGGAAGGATCGCCTGCTGGAGACCCCGCTGGCCTTCGTCGAGGCTTACGTCGCCACTTCGCAGCCGATGGCGTTGACGCGTTGAGGATCGGCATGCGCATTGCCTTCAAGCTGTTTGCGTCGCTGACAGACTATCTTCCCCCCGAGCGCAAGGGCAATCGCCTGGAGCTCGAGGTGGAGGAGGGCGTGACGGTGGCCGATCTGATTCATCGCTACAACGTGCCGGAGCGCAGTGCGCATCTGGTGCTGGTCAATGGCGTCTACATTCCGCCCGCCGAGCGTATCCGCCATCGCTTGAAGGATGCCGACGAGCTGGCGATCTGGCCACCGGTTGCCGGCGGCTGAACATGGCGTTCACCCCGCGGCCGGTGCCCGTTTGCTTCGAGCGGGTACTCAGCGCCACGCCGGCGCAGTTCGAGCGCGACCTGCGCCAGGCCTGGCCTGAGGTCAGCGGCAGCGCTGCAGCTGGGCGTCTTGCCATCGAGGTGGCGCCCATGCGACTTGAACTTGAGCTGAGGGTGCTGGCTTCGCGCAGGATTGCCTTGCTTGAACTGCCGCAACTCAAGGTCTGTTACGCCTTCCAGGGTGGAGACGAGTCCGCCCGCGCACGTCTTCTTGCCCGTCTGGACCTCGCCATGCAGAAGGGAGGCGGTTGAATACGGGCATGCTCCTTGCTAAATACTCTTCGCCAAATATAAATATGACGAGGAGACAAAATGCCTTTCAAGCCAACTTGCCTGGCCGCCGCCCTGATGTCGCCGCTTGCGCTGATGTCGACAGCACAGGCTGCTTCGAACGAGGCCGTGACGCTGACCGCGGTATCAGTCAGCGGCATCCTGCCGGACGATCTTGAAGCCGTGCCAGGTTCGTTTGCCGTTGTCGACGAGCGGACCTTGCGCGAGCGCCAACCCTTTTCGGTCAAGGAGGCGCTGCATGCCGTACCTGGTCTGCATATCGTGGATGAGGACAGCTTCGGCCTGGGGCTGAACATCGGTGTGCGCGGTCTCGATCCGCGCCGCACTTCGCGCACGCTGTTGATGGAGGACGGCATGCCGCTGTTCCTGGCGCCCTATGGCGACCCCTCCGCACATTACTCGACGCCGCTCGATCGAGTGCGCCGCATCGAAGTGGTGAAGGGGTCGGGGCAGGTGCTTTACGGCCCACAGACCATTGGCGGCATGATCAACTTCGTGACCCGCCCGGTGCCAACCGATGGCGTGGCCGGCAGTGTTACCGCAACGGTCGGCAATAACGCCTTCAACAGCCTGCATGCCAATATCGGGGTGGGGGGCGAGCGCGGCGGCATCATGCTGGATGCGTTGCAGAAGCAGGGCGATGGGGTGCGCGACAATCACGACTTCAAGATTCAGGAATACACCCTGAAGGGTCAGCTGAATGTCGCCGAAGGTCATACCCTGGTCGGCAAGGTGGGCTACTACCGCGAGGATTCAAACATCTCCGAAACCGGGCTTGGTGCGGTGGAGTGGCAGGAGGACAAGTTTCAGGCGCCAACCGGCAAGAACGACGAGTTCCGGCACGAGAGAACCAGCCTGCAACTGCAACACATCTTTGACATCAAGGAAGGCGTCAGGCTCAGCACTCAGCTCTATCACGCCCATGCCGAACGGGCCTCCTTCCGCCAGATCAACGAGCCAGGCGAAGCCGGCGGGCGTTCGCGGCTTGAGCGTTGCCCGGGTGGCGTGGACAACACCAATCTGGCCAATGCCGATCTCTGTGGTGGGCGCTGGCGGCCGCGGGAGTACTCTTACTGGGGCATCGAGCCGCGGCTGGATCTGAATCACCGCCTGTTCGGCATCGACAACGTTGCCGTGTTTGGCTTGCGCCATCACGAGGAAGACATCACCCGCAAGCAGTTCCGTGGCAATACGCCTGAATTCCAGAGTCTGGGCTATGCCAAATCTGCTGTGCTGCCGCGCGAGCACATCGAGATCGACGTTGAGGCCAGGTCCTACTATGCGCAGAACACCTTCTATCTGGGTGACTGGTCGCTGACCCCCGGCTTGCGTCTCGAGGAGGTCCGGATTCGCACCGACGTCCGCCGCGCCGACGGCGAGTCGCACTCAAACCCGGAAGCGAAACTGAACAACCGCTTCACCAAGTTGTTGCCCGGCATTGGGCTGGCCTGGAACGGGCTGGCCAATACCACGGTGTTTGCAGGCGTGCACAAGGGCTTTGCACCGCCGCGTCCGGATCGCGATATCGATGCTGACGGACCGGATTCGGCCGTGGTGTCCAAGACTCGCCCGGAAGAGAGCACCAACTGGGAGTTGGGGGTGCGTTCAAGCTACTTCCGCGGTGTGACGACCGAAGCGACCTTGTTCGATACCCGATTTGACGAGATCGTGATCGGTGGCGCAACGCCGGGCACCTTCGTCAATGGCGGCAAGTCGCGCCAGGCAGGTCTGGAACTGGCCGGACGGGTCGATTTCGGCAAGATTTTCGGCACTGCCCACAATGTGTACCTGACCGCGGCCTATACCAATCTGTTCACCGCCGAGTTCCGCAAGGATGATGCGGCTCAAGGCATCCGCAGTGGCAATCGCCTGCCCTATGCGCCCAAGCACCTGGCTTCGGTGTCGGCGGGTTATCAGCATCCGTCGGGTATCGATGCGCGTCTGGGCGTCGACCATGTCAGCCGCCAGTACTCCGATGGCGCCAACACCCGACAGGAAGATCTCTCCGGCATGGAGGGCACGATTCCCGCTTATACGCTGTTGAACGCTTCGGTAAGTTACACCCCGCCGGGTCGTGGCTACACCGTCTTCCTCAGCGGGCAGAACCTGGCCAACCGCGAATATCTGGTGAGCAGGGTGGATGGCAAGGTCGCTGGGCGCGAGCGGCAGATTTTCGGCGGCGTGCGGTACAGCTTCTGAGCTGAACGGGGCCTCCGTCACGGTTGAGGAGGCCCCGTTTCCTGGGGCAGGGGGGCAACATGCCCTCCCGCCGGGCAGGATGCGCCCGCTTCAGTTATCCTGCCGCCGATGTCGATGTTCACTTCCACCTTTACCGATGCCTTTGCACTGCTCGCCACCCTGGATGAACGGGTGGCGGAGATCGTCTGGCTGTCACTGAAGGTCAGCGGGGGCGCAGTGCTGCTTGGCACCCTGATCGGTTTGCCCTTGGGTGCCTGTCTGGCGGTGGGGCGCTTCCCTGGCAAGAATCTGGCCTCGGTACTGGTCAATGGTTTGATGGGGCTACCCTCGGTGGTGGTCGGGGTGGTGGTCTATTTGTTCCTCTCGCGCTCGGGACCCTTGGGCGGCTTCGGTTTGCTTTATACCCCAAGCGCGATGGTCATTGCCCAGACCTTGCTGGTGATTCCATTGATGGCGGCAATCGCCCGGCAGGTGGTCGAGGATGTATGGCAGCGCTACGCCGAAGAGCTGGCAGTGATGCGTTTCAACTGGTGGCAGAGCGTTACCACGCTGCTCTACGATTGCCGCTACTCGCTGCTGGTTGCCGTGCTTGCCGGGTTGGGGCGGGCGATGAGCGAGGTCGGCGCGGTCATGATCGTCGGTGGCAACATCGATCGTGCCACCCGGGTCATGACCACCGCAATCGCGCTGGAAACCAGCAAGGGCGATTTGCCGCTGGCCATCGCGCTGGGTATGGTGCTGGTGCTGATCATCCTGTTGCTCAATGCGCTGGCGTTTGCCTTGCGCCATTGGGCGATGCGGCGTTTCGGCTGAGGGCGAACATGTTTCCGATCCGCATCCAGGGTTTGAGCTTTGCGCCGCAGGACCGAGCTGTTCTCGATGGCGTCGATATGACGCTTGGGGACGAAGGGATCACCCTGATCCTGGGGCCCAATGGCGCGGGCAAGAGCGTACTGTTGCGCATTCTCTGCGGGCTGGTCGAGCCTTCCGCCGGTGAGGTGAGCTGGGGCGGTGGGGCACGGCCGGCGCGTGGCGTGATGATGGTGTTCCAGCATCCGATGATGCTGCGCGCCTCGGTGCTGGACAATGTGGCTCTGGGGCTGAAGCCGCTCGGTGTGGCCGTCGCGGAGCGCCGTCGTCGCGGTATGGCGGTGCTCGAGCGAATCGGTCTGGCCCATCGTGCGCGTGACAGCGCGCCGCAGTTGTCGGGTGGCGAAAAGCAGCGTCTGGCGCTTGCCCGCGCCTGGTTGACCCGGCCCCGACTGTTGCTGCTGGATGAACCCACGGCCAGTCTGGACCCTTCGGCCACCGCCGAGGTCGAGCGCATCATTCGTGAGATCCGTACCGACGGCACTCGCATCCTGATGGTCACCCACAACCTTGGCCAGGCCACACGACTGGGCGACGACATCGTCTTTCTGGCCGATGGCAGGGTCTGCGAGCATACCCTGACGCAGCGCTTCTTCTCGCGGCCGACCTCCAACGAGGCACGTCTGTTCATCCAGGGCGAGTTGCCGTGGAACCTCGGTTTCCGGAGCTGAGGCCGGACGGCCCACATCTATCCTAGGTTGTAGTGTTTCGGCAGCCCCGCGATGTTGCTTCGAAACGACAGTCGACTGAGCTTTGGCGTCAGGTTTGATCTAGTCCAGAAAAAGGCTTCACATACATGGCTAAAGTCATAATCGCGCAATGCCGATATGCATTGCGTGCGATGTCGTTTCTGCATCGAATAACTAACAAGAAAAGCCGGAGCTCGATATGAGTAGTCTGTTTTCCTCAATGAAGGTAGGGGTACGTCTGGGGGTGTTGCAGGGGGTGTTGCTGGCCTTCATGCTGGGCATTGGTTTGCTCGGTCTGTATGGCATGGCGTCTACCGTGGCCAGCCTGCAGCGCATGCATACGGAACAGCTGACGCCGGTGCAGCGCCTGAGCGACGTGCGAGGTGCGGTACAAGGCATCAATCTCGAGTTGCTGCGCGCACTGCAACATCAGCCCGGACACGCACTGGTGGCCTTGCACAACCATCCGACTTCGCTGCATCTGGAGCGGGTGGGCAAGCATGTCGACACCCTGACCCAGTCGTGGCAGGCCTATCAGGCCGGCCGCGCAATCGGTGCGGAGGAACGGGCCCTGATCGTGCAGTTCGATGACGCCCTGAAGGAAATCGTGCCGCTGGTGCGCGACACGACGGCGGCTCTGAGCCAGGACGATTTCTCGATGACGGTGCAGCGCCGTTTCATCGTCGAGGGGCAGGCGATGATGATGTCGCGCTTCGCCTTGCTGGACAAACTGGCAGAGTTGCAGCTCAAGTCTGGCGAGCAGCTGTCGCTGGACGTTGCGGGCGAGTACCGCAGCCAGCAGTGGTTGCTGGGCGGCTTGATCGTTGCCGCAGTGCTGTTGGGGTTTGCCGTGGGCGCCGGGGTATTGCGTTCCATCACCCGTCCGCTCGACGAGGCAGTGGCCATGGCCGAGACCATTGCCGAAGGACGGCTGGATCGGCAGATTCCGTTGAGCGGCGGCAAGGACGAACTCAGCCGGTTGGGTACGGCGCTTGGGGCCATGCAGGGCAATCTGCGTCAAGTCATCGGCGAACTGCAAAATGCTGCCGAACAGCTATCGACCTCGGCCTTGCAGCTGACGGGCTCGGCTGACAGCGTGGCGAATGCTTCGGGTCAGCAGAGCGAGGCCGCAGCGTCGATGGCTGCGTCGGTCGAGGAAGTGACGGTCAGCGTCAATCATGTTGCGGATTCGGCGCGCGAAGCAGCACGACTGGCGCAGGAGGCTGGCGACCAGAGCGAACAGGGCAGCACGGTGATCAATCGTGCGGTGACCGGTATGCGCTCGATTGCCGACAGCATCCAGTCGGCCACCACCCGGATGACCGAGCTGCGTGATCGTACCGGAGAGATCTCACGCGTGGTGGGCGTGATTCGCGAGGTTGCCGACCAGACCAATCTGCTGGCGCTCAATGCTGCCATCGAGGCGGCCCGGGCGGGCGAGCAGGGCCGCGGCTTTGCCGTGGTGGCCGACGAGGTCCGCAAGCTTGCCGAGCGTACCGCGGTATCCACCACCGAAATCAGCCAGTTGATCGGCACCATCCAGCACAGTGTCGGTGACGTGTCCGGGGTGATGGAGCACTGCGCCACCAGTGCGACTGATGGGGTTGAAGTGGCCAATCAGGCCGGCGAGGCCATTGTCCGCATCAATGCCAGTGCCCAGGCAGTCGACAGCGTGGTGGGTGACATCTCCAATGCGCTGCGCGAACAGGGTGCTGCCGCCAACGACATTGCCCGCAACGTCGAACGCATTGCCGAAATGGCCGAGCAGAACGCCGGTGTGGTGGAGCAGACATCCGTCGCCGCACACAACCTGCACGACATGGCCAAGCAGATCGATGGCATGTTGCGCCGGTTCAGGATGTAAGGGGACGCCCCTGCTTGGCAGGGGTGTCTTCAGGCTTGCGAGTCGGTGGCCGTCCAGTGCCCCGACTTGCCACCCTTTTTCTCCAGCAACTGGATGCCTTCGATGCGCATGCCGCGATCGACCGCCTTGCACATGTCGTAGATGGTGAGCAGGCCGGTGCTCACTGCAGTCAGCGCCTCCATCTCGACGCCGGTGCGGCCGACGGTTTCGGCGGTGACGGTGCAGCGGATGGCGCTGCTGGCCTCGTCACTGTCGAACTCGACCGCGACCCGGGTCAGCGGGATGGGGTGGCAGAGCGGAATCAGCTCGGAGGTGCGCTTGGAACCCTGGATGGCCGCGATGCGGGCGATGCCGAGCACGTCGCCCTTCTTGGCATTGCCTGACCGGATCATGGCAAAGGTTGCGGCTTCCATCAGGATGCGGCCGGTTGCAACGGCGACGCGGCGGGTTTCGGACTTGTCGCCGACGTCGACCATGTGGGCCTGGCCTTCGTGGTCGAAGTGGGTCAGTGTGGGGTTCAGCGAGTCGCTCATCTGGATTGGGGCCGCAAGGCTACATGTCGATACACCGGCGCGGGAACACACGCCACGGGGCAGGTATCATAGCACTCCATGATGCGACGATTCCTTGCCCTGCTGCTCAGCCTGACGCTGGCGTTTCCAGCGCAGGCCTTTGACCTGCCCGATCTCGGTGATGTGGCGGCGTCCGAGTTTTCGCCTGCACAGGAGCGGCGGATCGGTGCCGAGATCATCCGCGAGATTCGCTGGCGCGATGCCGCCTACCTGGATGATCTGGAGGTCGAGGAATACGTCAACCGGTTGGGCAGGCGCCTGGTCGCAGTCAGCAACAACCCGCAGCAGTCCTTCGACTTCTTCGTGGTCAAGGATGCCACGCTCAATGCGTTTGCATTGCCGGGCGGGTATATCGGTGTGCATACCGGCCTGATCCTGGCCGCCGAGTCCGAGTCCGAACTCGCTTCGGTGCTGGGTCATGAAATCGCCCATGTCACCCAGCGTCATATTGCGCAGATCGTCGGCAAGCAGAGTCAGGCCGGCATGCTGATGCTGGCCTCCTTGCTGGTGGCCATCCTGGCTGCGCGCAGCAACTCGCAGGTCAGCGAAGCGGCGATTGCAGCCGGACAGGCCGGGGCGCTGCAATCGCAGCTGGGGTATTCGCGCGATTTCGAGCGCGAGGCCGACCGGGTGGGCCTGCAGACGCTGGATCAGGCCGGGTTCGACGTACGCGGCATGCCGTCTTTTTTTGAACGCCTGCAGCGCGCAGGGCGTTTGTATGAGAACAACGCGCCGGCCTATCTCCGGACCCACCCGCTGACCACTGAACGTATTGCCGACATGGAGAACCGGGCGGCGTCGATGCGATATCGCCAGGTACTGGATTCCGCGGATTTCGGCTACGTTCGTGCCAAGCTGCGCGTACTTGCCGTACCGCCCGTCGATGCCGTGCGTGATTTTGAAGAGCGTGCTGCACGCATGCCGGATGATGCCGCTACCCGCTACGGCCTGGCTCGCGCCTTGCTGCGTGCCGGGCGCCTTGACGAAGCCAAGGTTCGCATTGACCAACTGCGGCGCAGTGCCGAGCCGTCACCGTTTGTGGATACACTGTCGGCCGAGTTGGCCATGGCACGCCGGGACTACCGTTCTGCGCTGGCGCAGCTGGAAGGCGCGGTCAAGCGTTTCCCCGCGAGCCAGAGCCTGCGCTATGCGCTTGCCGATGCGCAGATCATTGGCGGGCAGCCGGTGCTGGCTGCAGAGGGCGTGCGTCAGGCCTTGCAGACCCGGGGTGAGGATATCCGCTTGTGGCAGCTGCTGTCGCGCGCCAATGCGGCATTGGGCAAGCGTACTGCCCAGCACCGCGCTCAGGCCGAAGTCTATGCCCTGCAGGGCGGTTATCGTGCCGCGGTGGAACAGCTCGAGATTGCGCGCAAGGCGGGCGATGGCGACTTTTATGATTTGTCGGCCGTCGATGCGCGCCTGCGCGAGATGCGGGCGCTGGTGCGCGAAGAACTACGCGAGCGCGGGATGTGAGCGGTGCCTGGGGGTGATGTGGCTTGCGATACCGGGAACATCGTCCTGACCTGAGTTAGAATCCGCAGGTTTGCACAAATAGATACCGAGGGACGAAACAATGGAGTTCGACAAGGAAGTGGATGCCCGCGGGCTGAATTGCCCGTTGCCGATCCTGCGTGCCAAGAAGGCGCTGGCCGAGGTCAAGCCGGGCCAGATCGTGCGTGTGGTGGCAACGGATCCGGGCGCGGTGAAGGATTTTCAGGCCTTTGCCAAGCAGACCGGTAACGAGCTGGTGCAGCAGGGCGAGACGGCGGACAAGGCCTTCGAGTTCTTCATGAAGCGCAAGTAAGCCGGCATTTGCCGACCTTGCCATGCAAAAAGGGCCGCGATGCGGCCCTTTTTGCATGGTGCCGCGCCCGTGGCCGCGCCCGTGGCCGCGCCCGTGGCCGGGCGCGACTGCCGTTCAGCGTCCGGCCAGCTTGGCCAGCTGCGGGCGGAGTTGCTCCAGCGTGGCCTTGAAACCGGCCAGACGGTCGCGTTCCTGCTGCACCACGGCAGCAGGCGCGCGATCGACGAAGCTGGCGTTGCCCAGCTTGCCTTCGGCCTTGCCGATCTCGCCTTCCAGGCGGGTGATCTCCTTGTTCAGACGTTCGCGCTCGGCTGCGACATCGATTTCGACCTTCAGCATCAGTCGGGTTTCGCCCGCGACGGCCACCGGGGCCAGCTCGTCGGCGCCGATCTCGGCCACGACCTGTACGTCCGACAGCTTGGCCAGGCCGGCCAGGTAGGGCGCGTAGCCGGTGAGGCTGTCGGCATCGCCTGCGGCCACCAGGGGCAGGCGCTGGGCGGGGGAGATGTTCATCTCGCCGCGCAGGTTGCGGCAGGCGTATACCAGGGCCTTGAGCTCGGCGACCCTGGACTCGGCGTCTTCGTCGATGCGGCTCATGTCGGCTTGCGGGTAGGCTGCCAGCATCAGGCTGTCGCAGTCCTTGCGGGCGGCCAGCGGTGCGACCGTGTCCCACAGCTCTTCGGTGATGAAGGGGATCAGCGGGTGGGCCAGACGCAGTACGGTCTCGAGCACGCGCAGCAGGGTGCGGCGCGTGGCGCGCTGCTGTTCCGGCGTGCCGGTCTGGATCTGTACCTTGGCCAGTTCGAGGTACCAGTCGCAGTATTCGTCCCAGACGAACTCATAGACCGTACGTGCGACCATGTCGAAGCGGTAGGCCTCGAACTGCGCGGCTACCTCGGCTTCGGTGCGCTGCAGGCGCGACACGATCCAGCGGTCGGCAAACGAGAAAACTGTTGACCTAAGCCTATCAGCGGCTGTTTCTGCAACCTCGTCGGGAACAACTCCGCAATCCTGGCCTTCACAGTTCATCAACACGAAGCGGGTCGCATTCCACAGCTTGTTGCAGAAGTTGCGGTAGCCCTCGCAGCGTGCCAGGTCGAACTTGATGTCGCGGCCCGGGCTGGCAAGGCTGGCGAAGGTGAAACGCAGCGCGTCGGTACCGAAGGCAGGGATGCCTTCGGGGAATTCCTTGCGCGTCTTCTTCTCGATGCTCTGCGCCTGCTTGGGATTCATCAGGCCGAAGGTGCGCTTCTTGACCAGTTCGTCGATGTCGATGCCGTCGATCAGGTCGATCGGGTCGAGCACATTGCCCTTGGATTTGGACATCTTCTGGCCTTCCGCGTCGCGGATCAGACCGTGCACATAGACGTGCCTGAACGGAATCTTGCCGGTGATGTGCTTGGTCATCATCACCATGCGCGCAACCCAGAAGAAGATGATGTCGAAACCGGTCACCAGCACGGTGGAGGGCAGGTAGAGGTCCAGTGCGTCGTTGCTCCTTGCCGGCCACTCGGGCGTCCAGTCCAGGGTGGAGAAAGGCCACAGGGCGGACGAGTACCAGGTGTCGAGCACGTCTTCGTCACGCCGCAGGCCCTTGCTGCGCAGGTCGGAGGCAAGCATGCGGATGTTACCGGCTTCGTCGTGGCGGCCCTGCTGTTCGGCGTGGTGGGCATTGTCTTCGAGTTCGGCAAGGCGGACTTCGAACTGCGCCAGCGCATCGGCTTCGGAGGCCGCAACGTAGACGTTCTCGAGTGCGTCATACCAGGCCGGGATGCGGTGCCCCCACCACAGCTGACGCGAGATGCACCAGTCCTGGATGTTGTTGAGCCACTGATTGTAGGTGTTGACCCAGTTCTCCGGATAGAACTTGATCTCGCCGGAGGCGACCACCTCCAGTGCCTTTTCGGTAATGCTCTTGCCGTCCGTGCCGGGCTTGCTCATGGCAACGAACCACTGATCGGTGAGCATGGGCTCGATGACCACGTTGGTGCGGTCGCCACGCGGCACCTGCAGCTTATGCGGCTTGATTTCGACCAGTGCGGCTTCAGCCTCCAGTCGCGCCACGACGGCATTGCGGGCATCGACGCGATCCAGCCCGGCCAGGTCTGCGGGCAGGGGCTGGGCGGACTTGGCGTGGCCGTCGCTGCTGTAGCACTCGGCCTGGGCCGGGATGCTGCCGTCCAGCTTGAGGATGACGATCATGTCCAGCTTGTGGCGCTGGCCCACGGCGTAGTCGTTGAAGTCGTGCGCGGGGGTTACCTTGACGCAGCCGGTGCCGAACTCACGGTCGACGTAGTCGTCGGCGATGATCGGAATGTCGCGGCCGACGATGGGCAGACGGACGGTCTTGCCAATCAGGTGGGCGTAGCGCTCGTCCTCGGGGTGCACCATCACCGCAACGTCGCCGAGCATGGTTTCGGGGCGGGTGGTGGCCACGGTAAGGCCGGTGAGGCCGTTGATCGGGCCTTCGCTGAAGGGGTAGAGAATGTGGTAAAGCTTGCCGTCCTCCTCTTCGGACACCACTTCGAGGTCAGAGACTGCGGTACCCAGCTTCGGGTCCCAGTTGACCAGGCGCTTGCCGCGGTAGATCAGGCCTTCGTTGAACAGGCGGACGAAGGTTTCGGTGACGGTCTGCGACAGGCCCTCATCCATGGTGAATCGCTCGCGCTTCCAGTCGGGGCTGGTGCCCATGCGGCGCATCTGGCGGGTGATGGTGCCGCCGGAATACTCTTTCCACTCCCACACCTTTTCCAGAAACTTCTCGCGGCCGAGGTCATGGCGGCTGACGCCCTGGGCATCGAGCTGACGCTCGACCACGATCTGCGTGGCGATGCCGGCATGGTCGGTGCCGGGCTGCCACAGCGTGTTGTAACCCCGCATGCGGTGGTAGCGGGTAAGCGCGTCCATGATGGTCTGGTTGAAACCGTGCCCCATGTGCAGCGTGCCGGTGACGTTGGGCGGCGGCAGCAGGATGCAGAAGGCGTTGGGGTTGGACGTGTCGAGGCCGGCATCGAAGTAGCCGCGGGACTCCCACTCGGGATAACGACGGGCCTCGATGGCCGCCGGCTCGAAACTCTTGGCCAGTTCCATGGTATGTACGGACGCTTGAAGGAAAGGGCGGGATTATAGCGGATGGAAGCCAGCCGCCGTGGAGGAAGGCAGGGATTCGGCGCCGCTCAGCGCTCGAGTTCGTCCAGCCGGCTGGCGATGTGGTTCGACAGGGTCGGCAGCAGTGTTGCGCGCAGGTGGGCAAGGGTTTCGATGCGCAGGCGCTCGCTCAGGCTGTCGAGCTCGCGCGATAGCAGTTGCGGTAGTTCGTTGCTCAGCCAGGTCTCGACCTCGCGCGCGATCAGGGTGTCGATCTCGACCAGGTGTTCGACCAGACGGGCGTGGTGCTGGCCGGACGGGTCGGCGACGCCCGTCTGTGGCACGGGCGCCGGGGCAAGGCTGTCCTGCAACACCGGAATCTCGTCACCGAAGTCTTCCACCACCTCGGTCAGGATGGGGATGTCGTCTTCGTCAGCATTGGCGTCAAGGTCGGGCAGGTGCTCGGTCGGCAGCGGATCGGCAGCGCGGTGGCGCCATAGCAGTGCGTTGGCCTTGTCGATGAGGTCGTCGGCAAGCTCCAGCTCGGGGGCGGCATCCGGCAGGGCATCACGGTGCCCGTCGTGCTGTCGGTTGGGCCAGTCGCTCATAGTGCAGTCCTGGTTTCGGTATCGAATGCCTTGAGCGGAAAGCCGCGGGCCTTGTACTGCATCCAGCGCGTGCGTGCGGGCAGCTTTTCGGCTTCGCTGCGGCCGATGATCTCGACCACGGTGCGGAACTGCTCGACCTCGGGCGGGATGTCCTCTGCCAGATTGAACAGCAGGTCGGTATGCGCCCAGCGGATGCCGGCTTCTGCAGTACCGATCAGCACCGGCGTCTCGGCCGCCAGCGGTGAATCGACTGCGACATGCGGGATGAAGGACAGGGGCGCAGCGGTCCACAACATCTGGTCCAGGCGGCGAGCCTGGGCTGCGTCGGCCAGGCGGATCGCGATGTGACGGCCGCCGGCCTGTGCATTGGCGACCAGCTCGCAGGTCAGCGCGAGCCGGTCCGCCGTGTTGTGGTAGAACTGCACCCGCGGCACCGTGCCTAGTCCTCGCGGCCGTCCGCCCGCCCGGCCAGGAACTCGGCCAGCAGCGGCACGGGGCGGCCGGTCGCGCCCTTGGCGTCACCCGATACCCAGGCGGTGCCGGCGATGTCAAGGTGGGCCCACTTGTAAGCCTTGGTGAAGCGGGCCAGGAAGCAGGCAGCGGTGATGGTGCCGCCGTAGCGCCCACCGATATTCCCCATGTCGGCAAAGTTGCTCTTGAGCAGGTCCTGATACTCTTCCCACAGCGGCAACTGCCAGGCGCGGTCGCCGGATTCGGTGCCGCGGCGCAGCAGTTCGGCCGCCAGCTCGTCATCGTTGGCAAGCAGGCCGCTCGGAATCTTGCCGAGTGCGACCACGCAGGCGCCGGTCAGGGTGGCGATGTCGATCACGCACTCGGGTTTGAAGCGTTCCGCGTAGGTCAGTGCATCGCACAGGATCAGACGGCCTTCGGCATCGGTGTTGAGGATCTCGATGGTCTGGCCGGACATCGAGGTCACCACGTCGCCAGGGCGGGTGGCATTGCCGCCAGGCATGTTTTCGGTGGCGGGGACGATGCCGACGACGTTGATCGGTAGTGCCATGCGGGCAAGGGCCTTGAACGTGCCGATGACGCTGGCCGCACCACACATGTCGTACTTCATCTCGTCCATTTCGGCACCCGGCTTCAGCGAGATGCCGCCGGAGTCGAAGGTGATGCCCTTGCCAACCAGCACGATGGGCCTGGCTTTGGCCTTGCCGCCCTTGTAGTGCATGACGATGAATTTGGGCGGCAGGTGCGAGCCCTTGGCAACCGACAGCAGCGAGCCCATGCCGAGCTTTTCCATGTCGGCACGCTCGAGTACTTCGACGTCGAACTTGAACTGCTTGCCCAGGGTTTTTGCGGTGTCGGCAAGGTAGGCCGGGGTGCACACATTGCCCGGCAGGTTGCCAAGATCCTTTGCCAGCGCCATGCCTTCGGCCGTCGCCTGGCCACGGCGTACCGCGGCTTCGAGTTCGGCATGAACCTTGTCGGCGATGATCAGGGTCAGCTTGCGTGCACCTTTGTCCTTCCTGTCGCTCTTGGCTGCTGCTCGCGGGGCGTCGAAACGGTATGCGGCATCGGCCAGCAGGCGGGTGGCCTGTTGCAGGCGCCAGGCCAGCGAGCGCTTGGGCAGTTCGACGTCGGCCAGGGTGATGGCGGCATCCTTGGCAACCCCGCCGGCCAGGACCTTGCCGGTGCTGGCGAGTGCGTCGCGATAGGCCTTGTCGCCAAAATCGGCCGCCTTGCCCAGGCTGACCACCAGCACGCGCTCGGCCACCGTGCCTGCCAGCTCATGCAGCATCAGCGTGGCCCCGGCCTTGTCGTCGAGGTCGCCGCGCCTGAGCAACTGTGTCAGCTTGCCCTTGGCCGCTTTGTCGATGGCCTGTGCGGCGGGGGTCAGGGTGGCGTCGGCAAACACGCCGACAACGAGAACGGCCGCCCGGACTTTTTCCGGGGAGCTGGTCTTTATGGTAAATTCCACGGGCTTGCTCCTGGGGGATGACGAGATGTCGCGATCAAGGCTGATTATGGGCCTTTGCCGGTGAAGCCGTCAAAACCGCCTGGCAAGCGCTATCCCAAAACGCATAACGGTTCCTTGTTGCGATGATCTTTCGCCGCGCACTCCTGCGGGAATTCACCCACGCGGCCGCAGCGGTGTTCGTTGCGCTGTTCGCCGTCCTGATCACCACGGTGCTGATCCGCCTGCTCGGCCAGGCTGCGGGTGGGCGCGTGCCGGCCGATGCAGTGCTGGCGCTGATCGGGTTCGGCGCACTGACCGAACTGCCCATCGTGCTGACGCTGACGGTCTTCATCGCAGTGCTGCTGTCACTGTCGCGCAGCTACCGCGATTCAGAGATGGTGGTGTGGTTCGCCTCCGGGGTGCCCCTGACGGCGTGGATCGGACCCGTGCTGCGCTTTGCCGTGCCGCTGGCGCTGGTGATCGCCGGAGTAACCCTGTTTCTGGGGCCATGGGCACAATTGAAGAATGCCGAATATCGTGAGCGCCTGGACAGCCGCGACGACACCCAGCGTGTTGCACCGGGCGTCTTTCGTGAATCCGCAGGCGCTCGCCGGGTGTTTTTTGTCGAAGTGGGTGCCGGTGAGGATGGGCGTGTGCGCAATGTCTTCGTCAGCGAGCAGAACGAAGGCAAGCTGACCGTGATCGCGGCGGCAGAGGGCTTCCTGCAAAGCGATGCGCAAGGTAACCGTTATGTCGTCCTCGAGCAGGGGCGGCGTTACGACGGTGAGCCGGGCACGCCCGCCTACCGGGTGATGAGTTTCGAGCGCTATCAGGTGCAGATCGAGCAGCCGCAATCGGCCAGTGCACTGGCCTCCAAGACACGCACCAAGCCTACCCTAGAGTTGCTGCATAATCCGGACGCGCGCAACCTGGGCGAACTGGTCGGGCGTATCGGCATGCCGCTTGCGGCCTTGCTGCTGGCTTTGCTGGCGATTCCGCTGTCTTTCGTCAATCCGCGGGCCGGCCGTACCAATAACCTGTTGATTGCGGTGCTGACTTACCTTGTTTATAGCAATGCGATCACCATCTGCCAGGCCTGGGTGGCGCAGGAGCGCATGCCTTTCGTGCTGGCGCTGCTGCTGCCGCACCTGGTGGTGATCGTCGCGATGGGGTTGATGTTCTACACGCGACTTGCGGTGTCTCCGTTCTGGAGGGCGCGCGCATGAGCCGTATCCTGATGCGCTACCTGGCGCGCGAGATCTTCGGGGCCACCGCCACGGTGCTGCTGGCCTTCCTTGGCCTGTTTGCCTTCTTCGACTTCGTGAACGAACTCGATAGCGTGGGCAAGGACGGCTATCAGCTGCATCAGGCACTGATCTATGTCGCGATGATCCTGCCTGGGCGGGTGTATGAGTTGTTGCCGATTGCGGTGCTGATCGGCTCGCTGTACGCGCTGACCACGCTCGCTCGTCACTCCGAGATTACCGTGATGCGGGCCTCAGGCCTGTCCACCTGGGTGATGCTGCGCTCCTTGTGCCTGATTGGCAGTGTGTTCGTGGTACTCACCTTCGTGTTTGGGGAATACATCGCACCACCAGCCGAGCGTGCGGCACAGCAATGGCGACTGACGGCAACCAGCTCCACGGTGTCGCAGCAGTTGCGCTCGGGCTTGTGGGTGAAGGATGGGCCGATGGTGGTCAATGTCCGCACCTTGCAGCCGGATCGCACCATGGAAGGCGTGCGCATCTACACCTTTGACGAGACCTATGCACTTGAGTCGCTGGGCGAGGCAGCGCGTGGTGAGTATGTCGAGGGTGGATACTGGCGCCTGACCGATGTCGTGCGTACGCGCTTCCATGCCGATCGCACCGAGATCGAGCGCCTGCCTGAACTTGCCTGGCGCTCGGAGCTGACGCCGGAGGTACTGAGCGTGCTGATGGTGGTGCCTGAGCGTATGTCGGTTGCAACGCTCTGGGCTTACATCAGGCACTTGCGCGACAACAGTCAGGATTCCGGGCGCTATGAGATCGCCCTGTGGAAGAAGTTGATCTACCCCTTCGCCGCACTGGTGATGATTGCACTGGCGCTGCCATTTGGTTTTACCCACGACCGCATGGGTGGGGTCAGCGTCAAGGTCTTCCTGGGCGTCATGCTCGGGGTGGGGTTCCATCTGCTGAATGGCCTGTTCTCCAACCTTGGTGCCATCAATGCATGGACACCGGCCTTGTCTGCCGTGACCCCCAGCCTGATCTTCCTGGCTGCTGCCGCTATCATGCTCTACATGGTCGAACGACGCTGAGGCGCTTGCGGCGTCAGTTGCCAGGGCAGCGGCAACTCGCTGCCTTCGAGCTGAAAGCGTGCGGCGCAGATGCCGAACGCCTGGGTCAGCATGGTGTCGGACAAGACCTCGGCCGGCGTACCGGTCGCCAGCATCCGCCCTTCGTGCAGCAAGACCAGCCGGGTGCAGAATCGTGCCGCAAGCGGCAGATCATGCAGCACCACGCCCACGGCCATGCCCGCGCCAGCCTGAGCGCGCAGCAGCGCCATGATGCGGAGTTGATGGGCAGGATCCAGTGCGGCGAGCGGTTCGTCCGCCAGCAGCACGGCGGGACCAACAGCCAATGCACGCGCCAGCATCGTGCGTGCCCGTTCGCCGCCCGACAGGCTGAGGACATTGCGCCCAGCCAGGTGTGACAGGTCGGCCGCCTCCAGTGCGTCGTCAATGGCCGCGGTATTGCGGTCTCCCGGACCGTGGGGCAAGCGGCCGAGCGCCACCGTTTCGCGCACGCTCAAGGGCCAGTGGGCGACGTGGCCTTGTGCGAGATAGGCAAGCAGACGTGCGCGTCGCTCAGGCGCAAAGGTGCGCAGCGCCTGGCCGGCCAGCGTGATCTGGCCCGCAGTGGGGGCAAGCAGGCCGATCAGGGCCTTGAACAGGGTGGATTTGCCGGCTCCGTTGGCGCCGACGATGCCGATCAGCTCACCACGCCGGACGGCAAAGTCGATGTTGTCCAGCAGGACGCGGTCGCGTAGTTCGATGCGCAAGCCTGAACAGGCAATGGCGGTCATGCAGCCTCCTGGCGGGTGCGCAGGATCAGCGCGAGAAAGAAGGGCGCTCCGACCAATGCGGTCAGCACGCCGAGCTTCAGTTCCGGGCCGGTGTTGTGGAGCAGGCGTACCGCCAGATCGGCCGCAGTCAGCAATGCCGCGCCGGCGAGTGCGGAAAGTGGCAGCAGCCGGGCAGGGTCGCCTCCGGCAAGCGGGCGCATCAGGTGAGGGGCGACGAGACCGATGAAGCCGATGCTGCCCGAAACCGAAACCGCCGCACCGACCGCTAGTGCGCTGCCGATGAGGACGCGCACACGCAGCCTTGCAAGGTCGACGCCGAGCGAGTGCGCGGTCTCCTCGCCCAGTGTCAGTGCCCGCAGACCTCGCCCGCAACCCAGCAGCAGCAAGGCGCCGAGCGCGATGAAAGGTAGCGCGAGTTCGACATCATGGCTGCTGCGGTCCGCCAGCGAGCCCAGCATCCAGAACACGATTTCGCTCAGCGCAGTGGGGTTGGGTGACCAGTTCAGCACCAGCGAGATCAGCGCACCGCACAGTGAGGACACCGCGACACCGGCCAGAATCAGTGTCGTGGTGCCAGTACGGCGTCCGGCCAGCGCAAATACGACGCCGATTGCGATCGCGGTTCCGGTGAAACCAGCGAGGGGCAAGGCCAGATAGAAAGTGTCGGCAAAGCCGGTATAGAGCGCCAGTACCGCCCCGAGTGCGGCACCGCCGGACACGCCGAGCAGCCCCGGCTCGGCAAGCGGGTTGCGTAGCAAGCCCTGCATTGCGGCCCCGGTCAGCCCCAGCGCTGAACCCACCGCAAGACACAGGATCGTGCGTGGCAGGCGGATGTCGATCAGGATGCGTTGCGGAATCGGCTCGCCGCTCAGTGCGCCGTGGAGCAGGTGTTGTGGGCTCATGTCCACGTACCCGGTGAAGAGTGAGCTGGCTGCCAGGCTCAGCAGCAGTCCGAACAGGGCCGGTGGGGCAAGGCGACAGGTCATGGGCGGGCCCCTCTGACCCGCAGTTGCTCGGCGGCATCCAGGTTCCACGGGCCGCCGCAGATGGTCTGACGGGCGGGCAGCACGAGTTCGCGCGCGCCCATTCCGGCAATGGCCGGGTGACGCAGCAGACGATTGCCAAGTGTCGGCCCCCCTTGCCGGCGATCGCTGCCGACCAGGTTGGCCGGGCCGTGCTCGACGAGTTTTTCCAGCGGCAGGGGGCCGTAGCCTGCCAGGCCGCTGCGGGCTGCACCATTCAGGTGACCGGCCGCGCTGAAGATGTCGTCGTACAGCGTGCCCGAGCCGGCGCTGTAGCCGCCTGATACAAACTGCGTGGTCACCGGGCGAGGTTCGTGGTGGGTGGCCTTGAGCTGGGCCAGGCGGGTTTCGAAGGCGTCAATGACCTGTTCGCCACGGGCTTGCTCGCCAACTGCCTCTGCGACGATGCGGATCTCGTGTGCGACCTCGTCAAAGCTGCGCGCGCCTGGCACGGCGAGCACCGGGATGCCGAAGCGGCGAAGCAGCGCGGTGGTGTGCCGTGTCGTGTAGGTGCCGACCAGGACCAGATCGGGCGCGAGCGCGAGCACCTCCTCGGCGTTGCCGCGTGCAGTGGGCAGGCCGCGCGCGGCGTCATGCATCGCCATGCTGAACGGATCCTGGCTCAGGAATGACAGCGCAACGATACGCTCGCGTTCGACCAGTTGCAGCAGGATCTGGTCGGTGCACAGGTTCAGCGAGACGATGCGTTGCGGCGCTGCGCTGGCGGTGGAGATCAGCAGGCCAAGGCACAGGCCGGCACTCAGGCGCCACATCGCGTTCAGCCGCCGCATACCAGGCCGCTGCCGCTACGATCGAGTGGGTCGGGCGGGAGCGCCAGGTAATTTTCGCGCAGATAATCCCATGCGGCCAGACGTGACCAGTCCGGTGCCGAAGCCAGACGGCCGTCGCTGCCAAGGAAGGGGTTGGGCAGGAACACCGTCATCTGCTGGTGGCCCGCTACCGTGAACAGGCGCAGCCCCCAGGATTTTGGCGCGCCGTCGCGGCCCAGCACGCGGTAAAGCTCGGCGCGCCCGGTACGGCGTTGCGCGGCGTCCTGCGGGCTGGCGCCGCTGAAATGGCCAATGCACAGGTGAAAATGCCATGCCCCGAAATCGACGGTGGCATAGCCGTCCAGCAGGCTGACCTTGACAGGGGCGTTGGGGGCGCGGATTTCCCATACCGCGCCGGGCACCAGCGTGCCAAAGTGAATATCCTGCCAGTATTGCTGGAAGACCTCTTTCAGCAGCAGCCACAAGGTGTCTTCGTCGGTCGGCAGCGGCCAGCACTGCACGCGGCCGAGGCCGGGTTCGTCGATTGCCGGCGGTGTGGCGGTGGGGGTGATGTCAGTCATGGGGGTTCCTTGAAGTGGCGCGAGGCAAGCCCGCGCCAGGGCGCGTTTTTTGTACGGATGATCAGAAGAAGCGGTATTCGACGCCGACGATGCCGTAGGTGCCAGGCTGCTTGTAGCCCAGCCCCTCGGGGGCATCGGCGTCAAACACGTTCTCCACGCGTGCATACAGCGAGACGTCCTTGCTCACTGCGTAGCGGGCGGCAACATCCACGCGCACGTAGTCGTCGATCCAGTCACGACCGGTCCAGTCCAGACGCTTGTCGGTGTAGTACGCATGGGCGCTGGCAGAGAACGGGCCCTTGACATAGAACAGCCCCAGGTTGGCCTTGTGGCGCGCGATCTGCACCGTGCGCTCGTCGTCGGCGCCCACCTTTCGGGTATGCGAGTCGGTGTAGGTGTAGTTGCCTTTCACCGTCCATGCGTCGTCCAGCGCCCACGCCAGGCTGAACTCGATGCCGCGGGTGCGCTGCTTGTCGGCGTTGGCATACTGGCCATAGCCATACGGGTTGTTGGGGTTGGCGATGCTGCTGTCGTAGATCACGACGTCGCTGACTTGCGCGTGCCACAAGGTGGCTTCCCAGTTCAGGCCCGTATTGGCGAGGTGCTGGCGTACGCCGATCTCGGTGGTGCGACCGCTTTCCGGCTTCAGTGTCACGCTACCGTAGTTAGGATTGAACAACTGCTGCAACGTCGGTGCGCGATAGCTCGTACCGTGATTGGCGAACAGGGTGAGACTGCCGAGGCGGTAACTGGCGCCCAGGCTGCCGGTGGTCTTGTCGCCCCATACATCGTAGTCGTCATGACGCAGACCCGCGGCGAGGGTGAGGCCGCTGTCACCCACGGCGTATTCGCCATTCACGTAGAAGGATCCGCGGTCTGCCTCGCCCTTCAGCGTGCCCCAGCGCCCCCATTGGCGGGTGCTCGACTCGTAGCGCTCGGCGCCTGCCAGCGCCTTCAGGCCGTCTGCTGCGTAGCGCAGGCTGTAGTCGAACTGGGTGCTGCGATCCTTGTTGTGTGCGGTCAGCGGGCTGCCACTGTCGTGGATGGGGACGGCGTCGCCCTGGTTGTAATAATCCATCCAGTTGACGGTGAAGTTGTCCCACGGCGCTGTGATGTAACCCAGCAGGCCGTCGTCGAGGTCGCGACTCTTGCGTTGGGACAGCGTCTGGCCGGCCGCCAGCCGATGGCTCAGGGTGGTGCTCAGGTGGTGTTCCACATAGGCCTGCAGGACGGCGGTCCGGGTTGTGTTGTAGGCGTTGGGATCGGGCAGCTGGCCCCCCCAGTAGGACGGGCGCGCGCTGCGTGTCACCTCGGTCAGGTGGGCGTAGTCGAAGCGGCTGTCGGTGTGCCACAGCGAGATGCCGGCGTCGATCTGTTCGGTGCTGTAGTCCGCGGCAAACTGGAAAGTCTCGTCCTTGAAGCCTTCGTACTTGTGCACCCCATCGCTATCGACCCTGGAGGCATGCACCGAAGTGCGGAGCTGCCCCGGGCCCAACTCGACCGCGTGTTGCCACGATGCCTTCAGTTTCTGCCAGCCCAGTGAGCCGGCTTCCGCGCCGACCGACAGGCGCGGGGCGCCGCCGCGTTTCGTCGTGATGGAGATGACACCTGCGGTGGCATTGGCACCGTACAGCACGGCCTGCGGGCCGCGCAGGACTTCGATGCGGGAGATGGAAGCAGGGTCCAGCTGACTGAGCAGGTTGCCGACGTCACCCGAGCCGGCCTGATTCAGCGTCACGCCATCCACCACAACCAGTACATGACCTGCGCCGAAGCCGCGCATCTTCAGATAGTTGTACTGACCCGGTCCGCCGACCTGCTTGAACTCGATGCCGGCAAGGCTGCGCAGGATCTCGGTGACGTCGGTGTAGCCGCCGCGCGCAATTTCTTCTGCTTCGACGACGGAGGCGGACTGGGTCAGCGTGGACGAGGCTTTGTCGAGTCGACTGGCCTCGATGGTCATCTCGGGCAGCAAGGTGTCAGCCGCCTGAGCCGCTGGCAGCAGGGCGAGTGCCGTGGCGGCACTCAACAAGGCGTGTTTCATGGGGCGAAGCTCCGGAGAGAACTTGCCGCAAATGAGGTTTCCGAGCGTTTCCCCGCCAGCACGGGCGAATGCACGCAGCCAAACCTGTTCAGGTGTAGCAAGGCGTATTCAGTCTGGGTGGGGCAGGTAGGCTTTAGGCAGACTCCAGATGCAGCAAATCATAAACAAGACAATTGTTTACGCTACTGCAACGGTGTTGCCGCCCATCCAGAGCCCTCGCTCGACGGTACAGTAACGACTCGCATTGGCAGGTCTCCTGGCTCACGCTTCAACGCGGACCATCACCTTCCCACCCGGATACGGGCAGTGGTATGTCGATGGCCTACTCGGCGCTTACAGTTGCGAGGACAGCCACGGAGTTTCACCGTGTTCCCTTTTTCATCCCGGATGCCTGAAAGTTTCAAGCGGGAGCGCAATGCTGGGCGGGAATATCGAGCATGCCATAGCCCGCTGTCAAGTCCCAGCAGGTGTGCGGTAGTGCACATGGCATGGCTGGAAATGGGTATGGCATGAATTCGCAGCTTGGGTTGAGTTGTGGATTGCCGCTCGTCCGCGCACCGCGTATAGTTCGGCCTGATACCGATCAGGGAGCCTTGGGGCACGTCCGTGCCCTGGGGTGAAACGGGAAGTCCGGTGACGCGAGTGCAACACGCTTGCCATTCCGGCGCAGCCCCCGCTGCTGTAAGCCTGACGGCGCCGTCAACATGTGACCCACTGGGCATTCTGCTCCGGGAAGGGCGACGGCGACCGGATGATGGCGAGCCAGAAGACCGACCCTTTTCGACTGACAGCTGAATTGCCCCGGGGTGTGGGTGGATTTGCGATGACTTGACGGTGCGGTATGGCCGTTTTTCGCGATTGGCATGGGTGCCGATCATGCGAAAGGCATCTCATGTCCTCTTGTCTGCCGGGGCTTACCAAGTCATGGAGCCAGGACGATGGAAGAGGGCAAGAAGCAGAGTCACAACGCACGCATGCAGCGCAAGAAGGAAGTCGTCGATGCGGCGATCGAGCGAGCGCAGGAAGAGCGCGGCATCGTCATCCTCATTACCGGCAACGGAAAGGGCAAGACCACATCCGCCTTTGGCACCTTGTACCGTGCGCTGGGCCATGGTCATCGGGCTGGCGTGGTGCAGTTCATCAAGGGAACCCAGGCTACCGGCGAGGTCGTCTTCCTGCGTCAGCAACCGGCGAGCGCTGCGGTGCAGTACCACGCGATGGCCACCGGCTTTACCTGGAATACCCAGAACTGGGACGCCGACAAGCGTGCCGCCGACGAAGCCTGGGCGCAGGCCGCCAGCATGCTGGCGGACCCCGCCCTCAATCTGGTGGTGCTGGACGAGCTCACCTACATGCTCAAGTACAACTATCTGGACACCGCGACAGTCGTCGAGGCCATCCGCGCTCGCCCGTCGATGCAGACCGTCATCATCACTGGTCGGGCGGCAAAGCCCGAACTGCTTGAACTGGCCGATACGGTGAGCGAGATCGCCGACTGCAAACACGCATTCAAGGCTGGCGTGAAGGCACAGCCCGGCATCGATTTCTGACCCCTGGCCGGGGTGTGGCGGGTGCTGGCATGGGCTGCGGGTCCGGTCAGCATCTGAACACCTCGTCATGCCTGCCAGGCAATCCAGACGCATTTTATTTGGACCATTGGGAGCAGTGGGCCCCCGATGCGCTCGCCCTCAAGACTTCGAACCGGAGAACATCCATGCGCGCTCAAGCCAGGATTCCTGCCACCATCGTTACCGGCTTTCTCGGTAGCGGCAAGACCACGCTGCTTCGCCATATCCTCGCCAATGCCGGCGGACGCCGCATCGCGGTGATCGTCAATGAGTTTGGCGAGCTCGGCATCGACGGCGAGATCCTGCGCGGCTGCGGCATCGGTTGTGATGAGGATGGCCGCGAGCAGGCCGGCCAGCTTTTTGAGCTAGCCAATGGCTGCCTGTGCTGCACCGTTCAGGAGGAGTTCTATCCGGTGATGCGTGAGCTGATCGCGCGTCGCGACGACATTGACCACATTCTGATCGAGACCTCGGGTCTGGCGCTGCCCAAGCCTCTGGTGCAGGCCTTCAACTGGCCGGAGGTCAAGACCGCGTGCACCGTGGATGCGGTGATCACCGTGGTGGATGTGCCTGCCGCAGCGGCCGGACAGTTCGCCGCCAACCCGTCTGCAGTGGACGCTCAGCGTCGTGCCGACCCCAACCTGGATCACGAGTCGCCGCTGCACGAGTTGTTCGAGGATCAGCTGTCGGCTGCAGATCTGGTCGTGCTGTCCAAGCTGGATCTGGTCGATGACGAGGCGCGAGCCGCGGTCGAGACGCTGTGCCGCGAGGAGCTGCCGCCCGCAGTCAAGCTGGTCGCCGCCGACCACGGCCGCATCGATCTCGACCTGATCCTCGGCCTCGAGGCTGCCGCGGAAGACAGCATCCATCTGCGTGTCAGTCATCACGACCATGAGGATGGCGAGGAGCACGATCACAATCATGAGGCCTTTCAGTCGATCTCGGTCGAGCTGCCGGTGGTGGACCGCGAGCGCCTGCTCGCCATCCTCCACGATCTGGTGCAAACCCATACGCTGTACCGGGTGAAGGGCTTCGTCGCCCTCGCCGACAAGCCGATGCGCCTGGTGGTGCATGGCGTTGGTCGTCGCTTCGACAGCTACTTCGACCGCCGCTGGCGTGCCGACGAGGCGCGCCACACCCACCTGGTGCTGATCGGCCAGGATCTCGATGCTGCACGACTGACTGAAGCGCTGCAGGGCGCCGTGTTGGCCGAGGCTGCCTGATGCATCTGCTCGCCGCCCAGCCGGGGGGATTCGTTGACGACGATTCGGTGGTCACGCGCATCGCGCAGGACCCCGCCGATATCGTCATTCTCAGCGCGGCCGACACCACCCTGGCGTTGCTCGCCGCAGCCTGCCCGGCAGACGGATTTCCCGCAGTGCGGCTGGCCAACCTGCTGCACCTGCGCCAGCCTGCCTCAGTGGATCTCTATCTTGACGAGGTGCTGCAATACGCCCGCGTGATCATCATCGATCACCTGGGCGGCGAGAGCTACTGGCCTTACGGCACCGAGCGGGTCGGTGAGCTTGCCCGTGCGCGCGGTATCGCACTGGTGATGTTCTCCGGTGACAACAGCGAAGATCTCAATCTGCTGATGAAGGGGACGGCCGACATCGACGACGCGCGCACGCTGTGGCGCTATCTGCGCGAAGGTGGGCCGGCCAATGCGCGCAACTTCTACCGTTTTCTGGGGGCGCGCTTCTTCGGCCGTACGGACACGCCTGAACCACCGCGGGCGCTACCCACCGTGGCCGTGTTCCACCCGCGCCACGATCTGGGCAGCGTTGCCGCCTGGCACGACGACTGGCAGCCGGGTGCGCCCTGCGTGCTGGTGCTGTTCTACCGCGCCCACCTGCAGGCCGGCAACACCGCGGCCTTTGCCCATCTGTGCGAGGTCCTTCAGGCACGTCGCATGAATCCGCTGCCGCTGGCGCTGACCTCGTTGAAGGACATGTTGTGTGTAGACGCGTTGCGTGCGCTGGTGGTCGAGCACAATGTCGCACTCATCCTCAATACCACCGCGTTTGCGCGTTCTGCGCTTGACGAGCCTGGCGATCACGCGCTGGCCGGTGACGTGCCGGTACTGCAGCTCATTCTTTCCGGTGGGAATGAGGCGCGTTGGCGGGACGATGCCCATGGCCTCGCGCCGCGCGACATCGCCATGCACATTGCGCTACCTGAGGTGGATGGGCGTATCGTCACCCGTGCGGTGAGCTTCAAGGGCCTGGGCCGCCATTGCGAGCGTACTCAGAGTGATGTCGTGCAGTACCGTGCCGAACCCGGGCGCATGGCTTTCGTCGCCGAGCTCGCACAGCGCTGGTGCCGTTTGCGCGCGCTGCCCAATGCCGACAAGCGCCTTGCCCTGGTACTGGCCAACTACCCCACACGCGAGGGGCGTATCGGCAATGGCGTGGGCCTCGACACTCCGGCCTCGGTGGTCACGATTCTACGTCGGCTCGCAGCCGAGGGCTATGTGGTCGATGGCATCCCGGCCGACGGCGATGCGCTGATGGCGCAGCTGCAGCAGGGTGTGACCAATGACCCGGAACACTGGGCCGTTCGCCCGGCGCATCAGAGCCTGGCTCTGGTCGATTACCTTGCCTTTTTCGACTGCCTGCCAGCGGTCAACCGCAGCGCCGTGGTCGAGCGTTGGGGCCCGCCAGAGGCGGACCCGATGTTGCGTGCGGGCCGTTTCATGCTCGCAGGATTGCGCTGCGGTCGGGTTTTCGTCGGCATCCAGCCGGCACGCGGCTATCAGCTTGATCCTGCTGCGAGCTACCACGACCCCGACCTGGTTCCGCCGCACCACTATCTGGCTTTCTATTGCTGGTTGCGTGAGGTCTGGCGTGCGGACGCCATCGTGCATGTGGGCAAGCATGGCAACCTGGAATGGCTTCCGGGCAAGAGCGTGGCGCTGTCCGAGGAATGCTGGCCGGATCTGGTATTTGGCCCCATGCCGCATCTCTACCCCTTCATCGTGAACGACCCGGGCGAGGGGACTCAGGCCAAGCGCCGCGCCCAGGCGGTGATCATCGACCACCTGATGCCGCCGCTGACCCGCGCCGAGAGCTACGGCCCCACGCGCGACCTGGAGCGCCAGGTGGACGAGTACTACGAGGCACTGATGCTCGACCCGCGTCGCGCGGCCGAGCTGCGCCGGCAGATCCTCGACCATATCGTGCGCCACGACCTGCACCGCGACCTCGGTCTTGCTGCGCCCACCACCGCCGATGAGGAGCAGCAGCTGCTCAACCGCACCGACACCTATCTGTGCGAGCTGAAAGAAGCACAGATCCGCGACGGGCTGCATGTGTTCGGCGCCTCGCCAGCAGGGCGCCTGCGCCGCGATACGCTGCTTGCGCTGGCCCGTCATCCGGTGGGCGACGGTCACGGTGCGCGCCAGGGGTTGACCCGCGCACTTGCCGCAGATTTCGCGCTGGGCGAAGGCTTTGATCCGCTGGATGCCGACTGGGGCGCGCCCTGGGCCGGGCCGCGTCCGGCGATGCTCGCCGATCTTGATGCCGGGCCGTGGCGCAACACCGGGGATACCCGCGAACGTCTCGAGTTGCTGGCGCTCGACGTGCTGGAGAACGGCCTGCCCGCGGCGCTGGCGCATGACTGGCCCCACACCCGCCCGGTGCTTGAGCGCATCGAGGCGGAGCTCGCTCCTCGCCTCGATGCCTGCGGCCGTGAGGAACTTCATCAACTGTCGCGTGGCCTTGCCGGTCGTTTTGTGCCTGCCGGGCCCAGTGGAGCGCCCACCCGTGGTCGCCCCGACGTGCTGCCCACCGGACGCAACTTCTACTCCATCGACACCCGTGCCGTACCCACCCAGACCAGCTGGACCCTGGGCCTGCGCTCGGCTGAGCGCTTGATCGAACGCTATGTGCAGGAGCACGGCGATTATCCGCGTGCCATTGGCCTGTCGGTGTGGGGGACGGCGACCATGCGCACTGGCGGTGACGACATCGCCCAGGCCTTTGCCTTGTTGGGGGTGCGACCCAAGTGGGCCGACGGTAGTCATCGGGTGAGCGATTTCGAAATCCTGCCGATGTCCTTGTTCGATCGCCCGCGTATCGACGTGACCCTGCGCGTGTCTGGCTTCTTCCGTGATGCCTTTGCCAACGTCATCCGCCTGTTCGATGCCGCGGTGCAGGCAGTGGCCGGGCTGGATGAACCTGAAGAGGTGAATCCGATCCGTGCGCGCATCGCCCGCGAAGCTGCGACGCTGGCGGCCGAGGGGCTGGATGCAGACCGTGCGCGCCGTCAGGCGGGACACCGCGTGTTCGGCGCCAGGCCGGGGGCTTACGGCGCCGGCCTGCAAGGGCTGATCGACGGGCGCAACTGGGAGACCGACGACGACCTCGCCCGCGCCTATCTGGAGTGGGGCGGTCACGCCTATGGTCAGGACGACTACGGCAGCGCCGCGCGCGACACCTTCGCACGCCGGCTTGCCGGCATCGATCTGGTGATGCACAACCAGGACAATCGCGAGCACGACCTGCTCGACTCAGACGACTACTACCAGTTTCAGGGCGGCATGGCGGCGGCGGTGCGCCATCTCGCGGGCGCCCAGCCGGCAATGTACTTTGGTGACCACAGCAACCCCGGCGCCCCCGCCATCCGCACGCTGGAAGAAGAGATCAGCCGGGTGGTGCGCAGCCGTGTCACCAACCCCAAGTGGATTGAGGGCGTGAAGCGCCATGGCTACAAGGGCGCGTTCGAGATTGCCGCCACCGTGGACTACCTGTTTGCCTACGACGCCACCGCCCGCGTGGTGCGCGATGACCAGTACGCCCGGGTGACGGATGCCTATCTGGAAGACCCCGGCACCCGGGATTTTCTGCTGCGCCACAACCCTGATGCGCTGGGTCAGATCTGCGAGCGCCTGCTCGAAGCGATGGACCGCGGCCTGTGGGCGGCGCCCGGTGACTACCGCGAACGCGTCGGGCAACACCTGCTTGCCGCCGAGCAGCAGCTGGAGGAACGTTGATCATGGACAGCCTGTTCCCCTTTACCGCGCTGCACGGTCAGCCCTTGCTGCAAACCGCACTGCTGCTGGCGACCGTCGACCCGCTGATCGGCGGCGTACTCATCGAAGGTCCGCGCGGTACGGCCAAATCCACTGCTGCGCGGGCGCTTGCTGCGCTGCTGCCGAGCGCGCGGGAAGTGGGGCGCTTCGTCAACCTGCCGCTATCGACCAGCGAGGAGCAACTGGTCGGCTCGCTGGATCTCGAAGCGGCGCTGCAGGGGGGTGAGGTGCGCTTCCGCCCGGGCTTGCTTGCCCGTGCCCATGAAGGTGTGCTCTATGTGGATGAGGTGAACCTGCTTGCCGACGGCCTGGTGGACCTGCTGCTGGATGTCTGCGCCAGTGGTGTGAACCGCATCGAGCGGGACGCTATCAGCCACGCCCACCCGGCACGCATCACGCTGGTGGGTACGATGAACCCGGAGGAGGGCGAGCTGCGTCCTCAGCTGCTCGACCGTTTTGGCCTTCTTGTGCGCCTTGGCAATGTCCTGCCGCCGGCTGAGCGCCAGGCCATCGTGCGGGCTCGCCTGGCCTTCGACGCGGACCCACGGGCTTTTTCCGAGCAGCACGCCCCGGCCCAGCAAGCGCTGGCCGAGCGCATTGTGGCCGCCCGTGCCACGTTGCCGATGATCGCTTTCAGCGACGCTGACCACGAGCGGGTGGCTGCGCTGTGCCATGCAGCTGCGGTGGAGGGCGTGCGCGCCGATCTGGTGATGCTGCGCGCGGCCCGTGCCCATGCGGCGCTTGCTGCCCGCCGTCAGATCGACGTTGCCGACATCGACGCGGTGGCCGAGCTGGTGCTGGCGCATCGCAGGCATGCTCAGGCGGCACCAGATGCGTCGGCGCCGTCGGCCGGGTCGCAAGCTGCGTCCGCGTCGCAGCACCCCGCTTCCGATCAGGCAAGTCCGGCGCAGGATGCAATGCAGCCATCTGCGGATGCCGGAGCGCCTGCCGAAGGCGATTGGGGGGCGATGCCATCGCAGGTGCTGCCCATTGCCGGGGTCAAGACCGTGAGGCCGTTGAATGCAAAAAAGTCCTGACGCGTCCTGCGGCATCCGGACCGGATGCCGCAGGACGCGGAGTCCATCCAAAACCTGGGCACCGAGGCCGCGTGGCGCGTCAAACAGGCGCGCGGATCGACTGGCTACGCACCTTGGTGGCCAAGGGGCCGGCAATGCTGGCACGGCAGCATCTGCGTCATCGTCCGCCGCCGGCCGGTGGCGCGACCTTGTATTGCCTGTTGCTCGATTGCTCGGCCTCTATGCTGCGCAGTCGACGGCTGGCACTGGCCAAGGGCTTGCTGCTGGAATGGGCCGCCGAGCGCTATCGCAGGCGCGAACCGTTTGCGGTGATTGGCTTCGGCGGCAAGGGCGCGCGTGTGCTGCAGGCCCCGCGCAAGGCGGTTGCCTTCAACGAACGATGGATCGCGCCAATCGCCGGTGGTGGTGGCAGTCCGGCGGATGCCGCGGTGGCACTGGCCGACCAGTTGCTGGCACGTCGCCGGCGCAGCAAGCCGGACGAACGGTTTGTCGTCTGCCTGCTTTCGGACGTGCGCTTCACTGCCCTGCCGCCGCGCCCACAGCAGGCCGACCATTGCACCATCATCGATTTCGACGAGGGGCCCCTTGCCCTCGGTCGGGCGCGGCAGCTTGCGCGCGCATGGCAGGCAGATCACAGATCCGCTGCCGAGCTGGTGTCGGCATGCGCCTGACGCCCTGTTGCATCACTCACGTTTGAATCCAGGAGAACGCATATGCATATCGAACCCGGCATCGTCGAAGGTGGCAAGATCCTGCTCAGCTACGGCACTGCGGCTGCGGCCATCGGTTACGGCGGCAAGCTTGCGATGGAGACCCTCAAGCGGGATGGAGGGGCGTCGCTCGTGCTGCGCGCGCTGCTTGCCACCATGCTGGTCTTTGTTTTTTTCGAAGTCTTTCCTACGCAGGCCGTTGGCGTCTCCGAGGTCCATCTGATCCTGGGCTCCACGCTGCTATTGCTGTTTGGTGCAGGTCCGACGGCCATCGGCCTGGCTGCCGGCCTGCTGGTACAGGGCGTGTTCTTTGCGCCTGATGATCTGCCGCAGTACACGATGAATGTCACCACGCTGCTGGTGCCGCTGTTCGCCATCGCCGCGCTGGCCCGGCGTATCGTGCCGGCAGACAGCGCGTACGTTGATCTGCGTTATGGCCAGGTATTCAAGCTCTCGCTGGCTTACCAGGGGGGCATTGTGGCCTGGGTGGCTTTCTGGGCCTTGTATGGTCAGGGCGTGGGTGCGGACAACCTGAATAGCGTCATGACCTTTGGTGCCGCCTACCTGCTGGTCGTCGTACTTGAACCGCTGGTCGATCTGGCCGTGCTTGCCGCCGCCAGGACCTTGCGCTCGCTCAAGGGCAGCATGGCGCTGGAGAAGCGGCTTTACGAAGGGATGCGTTGAGGCACCGTGATGCTTCCCCGTATCCACGGCCGCTGCCCGGGCGCCTTGCGCCCGATGATGTCCGGTGACGGCCTCGTCCTGCGTCTGCGCCCGCGTCTGGCGCGTTTCACCCGCGACCAGGTGCTGGGCATCTGTGATGCGGCGCAGCGTCATGGCGCTGGCGTGATCGACATCACCAGCCGTGCCAACCTGCAACTGCGCGGCATTGCCGACGCGGACTGGCCGGTCTTGCTGGCGCGCTTCGGGGATGGGGGGCTGCTCGATGAGTCGGCCGATATCGAGTCACGTCGCAATGTACTGGTGACACCCGACTGGATGCCGGGTGACGACAGCGCACGGATTGCGACCGATCTGCTCGAGCGGATTGTCGACTTGCCACCGTTGCCGGCCAAGGTGGGGTTCGCCATCGATGCCGGTCCTGCGCCCAACCTGTTGCGGGATTCGGCCGATTTCCGCATCGAGCGCGGGGCGCATGGCGGCCTGATCCTGCGTGCCGACGGCCGCCCGCACGGCGTGCCGGTAGACGCTGGCCAGGCAGTGGAGGGCCTGATTGCGCTCGCCCGCTGGTTCGTCGATAGCGGAGGCTCCGTGGCGGGACGCATGGCACGCCACCGCGCGCCGCTGCCCGAATGGGCGCGCG
Organism: Parazoarcus communis SWub3 = DSM 12120; assembly: GCF_003226565.1. Classification (GTDB taxonomy): domain Bacteria; phylum Pseudomonadota; class Gammaproteobacteria; order Burkholderiales; family Rhodocyclaceae; genus Parazoarcus; species Parazoarcus communis. The sequence goes on from NZ_QKOE01000004.1 coordinate 162,042, forward strand.
GCGATGCCTTGCCCGGCGCGCCAGGGCCTGCACTGCGCACGGGCGCGCATCCGCTGGGTTTCGTATGTGGCCTGCCGTTCGGCCAGGTCGAGGCCGCAAGGCTGGCACGTGCCGTCCTGGCGTGTGGCGCCACGGCCTTGCGCATCACGCCGTGGCGGCGTGTGTTGTTCGAAGGCGTGGGTGACAAGGTTCCGTCGCTCCTGGATCCGGATGTTCCGGACTTCGATGCCGTTGCGGCTGCCGGGTGGCGGGTGGAAGCCTGTACCGGCGCCCCGTTCTGTCCGCAGGCCAGCGTCGATACGCGAGCGCTGGCGTTCCGGCTGATGCGCCTTGCGCAGCGCGGAATGCTGCAAGCTCCGTCATCGGCCGGGCAGCGTGTCGTTCATGTGTCGGGCTGTGCAAAAGCCTGTGCTTACCCGCAGCCTGCGACGATCAATGTCATGGGGCACGCCGGGGCGTTCGACCTGAGCTGGCAGACGGCATCCCCGCTGCATGTCGGCCTGAGTGCCGACGCGGTTGTTTCTCATCTGGAGTGTTGTTGATGCCGTATACCTACGAGACGGATGGTGCGGCCATCTACCGCCAGTCCTTTGCCATGATCCGTGCCGAGGCCGAACTCGGCCGCTTTGCGCCGGACGAGGAGCCGGTGGCGGTACGCATGATCCATGCTGCAGGGATGGTCGAGCTGGCTGCCAGCATCGATTTTTCGCCCGGCTTTGCCGCTGCGGCCAGTGCTGCGCTCGAACGAGGGGCGCCCATCCTGTGCGATGCGCGCATGGTGTCCGAGGGGGTCACTCGTGCGCGCCTGCCAGCGTCCAATGCGGTGGTCTGCACCTTGTCGGATCCGTCGGTGCCGGCGCTTGCCGCGCGCATGGCCAACACCCGCTCGGCTGCCGCGCTGGAACTGTGGCGCCCGCTGCTGGACGGGGCGGTGGTGGCCATCGGCAATGCGCCGACCGCACTCTTTCATCTGCTCAACATGCTGGAGGCGCCGGATTGCCCCCGCCCGGCGGCCATCATCGGTTGCCCGGTCGGCTTTGTCGGCGCCCTGGAGTCCAAGGCCGCGCTGTGGGCTGCCCGTCCGGTTCCTTGCTGTGTGGTGCACGGCCGCCTGGGCGGCAGTGCCATCACCGTTGCCGCCATCAATGCACTTGCGAGTCGTATCGAATGAGCCTGATTTCCATGCCTGAGGCCTCTCAGCCCACATTTGCCACAGTCTCTGACGTGTTGACCCCCAAGCCGGCGGGGCCGGGCACGGTTCATGGTGTCGGCCTGGGCCCCGGTGCCGCCGATCTGCTCAGTGTGCGCGCCGATCGTCTGGTACGTGGCGCGCGGCATGTTGCCTACTTTCGCAAGGCCGGCCGCGCCGGCCGCGCGCGGCGCATCGTCGACGGCATGCTGCGTGAGGATGTGATCGAGTTCGCCATGGAATATCCGGTCACCACCGAGATCGCGCTCGATGACCCGCGCTACAACCAGCAACTGTCGGCTTTCTACGCCAGCTGCATCGAGCATCTGCACGCGATCACGGCCCGTGGCGAGGATGTGGTGGTGCTGTGTGAGGGCGACCCCTTCTTCTACGGCTCCTTCATGCATCTGTATTCCCGCCTGCAGGGCTTGGTGCCGGTGTGTGTGGTGCCGGGTATCACCGGCATGTCGGGTGCATGGACCGTGAGTGGGGCGCCGATCACCTGGGGAGACGACACGCTGACCGTATTGATGGCTACGTCGTCCGAGGAGGTCCTGACCCGCCGCATCCGCGACACCGATGCGCTGGTGGTGATGAAGGTTGGCCGTAACCTGCCCAAGCTTCGTCGTGCGGTGGCGGCGGCCGGACGTGAGCATGAGGCCTGGCTGGTGGAGTACGCCACCATGGCGGAGGAGCGGGTGACGCGTCTGGTCGATGTCGATAAGGTGACCCCGTATTTCTCCATTCTGCTGATCCATGGCCAGGGGCGGCGTCCATGAGCGGCTGGCTGGCAATTGCCGGGCTGGGCCCGGGCGCAGCCGAGTTGATCACACCGGAGGTCGGACAGGCATTGGCGCAAGCCACCGATATGGTCGGCTATCTGCCTTATGTCGATCGCGTGGCCGCGCGGCCGGGGCTGGTGCGGCACGCCTCGGACAATCGCGAGGAGATCGCCCGCGCACGCCAGGCCCTGCAGCTGGCGGCCGAAGGCCGGCGCGTGGTGGTGGTGTCGTCCGGCGACCCCGGCGTGTTCGCGATGGCGGCCGCAGTGTGCGAGGCGCTGGAAGACGGCCCATCGGCCTGGGGTGAAGTCGACGTGCGCGTGCTGCCGGGCATTACCGCCATGCTGGCTGCCAGCGCCCGTGCCGGTGCGCCACTGGGGCATGATTTCTGTGCCATCAACCTGTCCGACAACCTCAAGCCCTGGACATTGATCGAGCGCCGCTTGCGGCTTGCGGTGGAGGCAGATTTTGCCATTGCGCTCTACAACCCGCGCTCGAAAGCGCGCCCGGAAGGTTTTGCCAGGGCACTCGAGTTGCTGCGCCGGGTGGGCGGCGAACAGCGCCTGGTGCTCTTTGCACGTGCAGTCTCGACCCCCGAGGAGCAATTGAAGGTCGTGTCGCTGGCCGAGGCACACCCCGGGATGGCCGATATGCGCACCGTGGTCATCATAGGCTCCAGCCAGACGCGTTTGTTGTCACGCGTGGCAGGTGCGCTGCTCTACACACCGCGTTCGGTGCCGGCGGGTGTGTGATGGGTCAGCCAGTCGAGGACCGCGTCGACGGTGTGAACTTCGTTGCGCGGGGGCAGCGCAGGGCGTTCCACCATCAGTACCGGCACACGCAACTGGCGGGCAGCCAGCAGCTTGGCGCGAGCACCTTCGCCGCCGGCGTTCTTGCTGACGACAAGCTCGATGCGATGGCGCTGCAGCAGGGCAAGGTCGCCCTCGAGGGTGAACGGGCCACGATCGACCATCACATGATGGTCGGGCAGGGGGATGGCGGACGAGGGTGGGTCGACCAGGCGCAACACATAGTGATGCTGAGCTTGCGTTGCGAATTCGGCCAGATGCATGCGCCCCAGCGCCAGCAGGATGCGCTGCGGCGGACCGGTCAGCGCGGCGACTGCAGCGTCGATGTTGGCGACCTGATGCCAGCGATCGCCGGGTTCGGCCGTCCATGGCGGACGGGTCAGGGCGAGCAGCGGTACCCGCGCGATGCGGGCCGCAGCGATGGCGTGAGTGCTCATCTGTGCGGCAAAAGGGTGGGTGGCATCGATCAGGTGGGTGATGCCCTGTTCAGTCAGGTAACGGACCAGGCCGTCCACGCCGCCGAAGCCGCCCACACGTGTGGGCAGCGGTTGAATGCGGGGATCCTTGACCCGGCCGGCGTAGCTGAAGCAGGCGCGCAGCCCGCTCGCGGACAGCGCCCGGGCGAGCAGGCTGGCTTCGGTGGTGCCGCCCAGGAGCAGGATGTTGGGAGTGCGATCGGGCATGAATGAGCGCGGAAGATCCGTGTGGCTGAACATTGTCGGTATCGGCGAGGATGGCATGGCCGGCCTGTCTGCGGCAAGTCGTATGGCATTGGGTGAGGCCGAGGTGATCATCGGCGCGCCGCGTCATCTGCGCTTGCTGGAGACCAGTGGGCAGGCTGCTTCCGGGGCCGAAGGTGCCACAGCGTTCGACGACGGGGGCGCGCTGCGCGGCCGCACTGCTGCAGAACTCATCGAATGGCCGGTGCCTTTTGCCGCGGGTATCGAGCGGGTGCTCGCGCTGCGTGGACGGCGGGTGGTCATGCTTGCGTCCGGCGATCCGTTCTGGTTTGGCGCGGGCAGTGTGATCTGCCGTCACCTTGCGGCGGACGAATGGCGGGCGCTGCCCGCACCATCGGTGTTCAGCCTTGCTGCGGCGCGACTGGGCTGGGCCCTGGAACAGACGGTCTGCGTGGGGCTGCACGCCGCACCCTTCAACCGCTTGCGCCCCCAGCTTGCATCCGGTGCGCGCTTGCTGGTGCTGGTGCGTGACGGCGCTGCAGTTGGCGAACTGGCTGCCTGGCTGACGGCACAGGGCTTCGGTGCCAGCACTGTGCATGTGCTGGAGGCGCTGGGTGGGCCACGCGAGCGGATGCGCAGCCTGCGCGCTGCGGGTGGCATCGCGGACGAAGTCCTGCATCCGGTGACGGTTGGTATAGAGGCGATGGCCGCCAGTGCGGTGGCCATGCCGTGCGCTGCAGGCAGGCCTGATGGGCTGTTCGAGCACGACGGTCAGCTGACCAAGCGGCCGATGCGTGCGCTGACCCTGTCGGCACTGGCGCCACGGCCAGGCGAGCGGCTATGGGACATCGGCGCAGGATCGGGATCCATCGGCATCGAATGGTTATTGTCCCATCCGGCGAACCAGGCGGTCGGTTTCGAGGCCGATCCGCAGCGCGCCGATCGCGCCCGACGCAATGCGCTGGCGCTGGGGGCCGACCGTCTGCAGGTCGTGACCGGGCGGGCGCCCGCGGTGCTGGAGGGCCAGCCGGCGCCAGACGCGGTGTTCATTGGTGGTGGCTTGTCCGAGGCACTGTTGCAAACCCTGTGGGCGCGACTGGCGGTGGGCACGCGCTTGGTCGCCAATGCGGTGACGCTGGAGTCTGAAACCGTGCTGGCCAACTGGCACGCGAAGCATGGCGGGCATCTGCTGCGGGTGGAACTGGCCGAAGCTGCGCCACTGGGTGGCCGGCGTGGCTGGAAGGCGGCGTATCCAGTCGTGCAGTGGAGTGTGACCCGATGATCGTCGCGGGCTTTGGTTGCCGAACCGTGACCACGTCCGCCGCCTTGCATGCGGCGCTGGAGGGCGCGCGACGCGCTTTGCCGGGCGGGATGACCGTCGGTGCACTTGCGGCACCGGCGGACCGGCGCGCGCAGCTTGTCCCGCTGGCCCATGCCCTGGCCTTGCCCCTGCTGAGTGTCGGCGCGGCTGAAGTTCGTGGCCAGACGACGAAAACCATTTCCAGCCGCTGTCTTGCCGTGCGCGGCTGCGGCAGCGTGGCCGAGGCGGTTGCGCTGGCCGCTGCCGGCGCGGGCGGTCGCCTGCTCGTTACCCGTCACATTTCCCCTGATCGCACCGCAACCTGTGCAATCGCTCAAGGAGAGAACCCATGACCGTTCATTTCATTGGTGCCGGTCCCGGCGCCCCCGATCTGCTCACCCTGCGCGGTCGCGACCTGATCGCCGCCTGCCCGGTGTGCCTGTACGCCGGCTCGCTGGTGCCCGAAGCGGTGCTGGCCCACTGTCCGCCAGAGGCGCGCATCGTCAATACTGCGCCGCTGTCGCTCGACGACATTACCGCTGTGTTCGAGCAGGCCCATGCCCAGGGTCTCGATGTGGCGCGCCTGCATTCGGGCGATCTTTCGGTGTGGTCGGCCATGGGTGAGCAACTGCGTCGCCTGCGTGCGTTGGGCATCCCCTATACCGTGACGCCGGGTGTGCCTGCCTTTGCCGCGGCTGCGGCCAGCCTGGGAGCGGAGCTGACGCTGCCGGGCGTGGCCCAGTCGGTGGTGCTGACCCGTACCCCGGGGCGCGCCAGCTCGATGCCCGAGGGTGAGAGCCTGGCTCATTTTGCCCGTTCGGGTGCAACGCTGGCCATCCACCTTTCGATCCACAAGCTCGCCGAAGTGGCTGCGGCGTTGGCGCCGTTCTACGGTGCGGACTGTCCGGTCGCCGTGGTCTGGCGCGCGAGCTGGCCGGAACAGCGCATCGTGCGTGCGACGCTGGCGGATATTGCGGCGCGGGTCGATGACAGTATGGAACGCACTGCCTTGATCCTGGTGGGGTGGGTGCTGGCGGCCGAAGGCTTTGATGAAAGCCGCCTGTATACGCCGGATTATGAGCGCCGTTTCCGTCCGCAGTCCGCCGGTGCAATGCACGGTTGCACGACCGAGCAGGGCTGAGGCAGGCATGGCGGACACCCTCGAACTTCACCTGGTCGGCATCGGTACCGGCAATCCTGATCATCTGACGTTGGCTGCAATCGAGGCCTTGAATGGCGCCGATCTGATCCTGCTGCCGCGCAAGGGTGAGGACAAGGCGGATCTGGCCGACCTGCGCCGCGAGATTTGTGCGCGGGTGCTGCGTGCGGATGTGCAGGTGCTGGAGTTCGACCTGCCAGTGCGCGCTTCAGACGGAGACTACCTGGCCGCAGTAGCAGAGTGGCACGACGCGATCGCGGCCGAGTGGCAGCGCCAGATCGCATGTCATCTGCCGGAGGGGGCGTGCAGGGTGGCCTTGCTGATCTGGGGCGACCCTTCGCTTTACGACAGCAGTTTGCGTATCGCGGCACGTCTGTCGAGTCATGCGAAGACCTTGCAGATCAAGGTCGTGCCGGGTATCACCAGCATGCAGGCCCTGACTGCGGCGCATGCGATTCCCCTCAATGAGCTTGCCGAGCCGGTGTTGATCACGACCGGGCGGCGTCTGCGTGAGCGGGGCTGGCCTGCCGATGCGGCCTCGGTGGTGGTGATGCTCGATGGTGGATGTGCCTTCCAGGCACTTGATCCGGATGGGGTGTTCGTCTGGTGGGGGGCGTATCTTGGCATGCCCCAGCAGGCATTGGTGGCGGGGCCGCTTGAACTCGTGGCCGAGGAGATCGCCGAGCAGCGTGCGGTGCTGCGCGATGCTCATGGCTGGATCATGGACGTCTATCTGATGCGCAAGTCTCCCACATGAGTGATGGCGACCCGTTCTGGTAGCTTGCTCGGCAGCAAGCACGCGGTGCGCTTGGCGTGCAGGGTAAAGGGCGGTGCCATGAAAAAACGGACCCTTGCGGGTCCGTTTCTGGTGCGATTCCGGATGGAAATCAGCCTTGTTGCTTCTTGGCAGCAACCGCCTTGTAGTCCAGCTTTTCCTTGATCCGAGCCGACTTGCCCGAGCGCTGGCGCAGGTAGTACAGCTTGGCACGACGAACGTCACCGCGGCGCTTCACTTCAACCGAAGCGATCAGCGGGGAGTAGGTCTGGAACGTACGCTCGACACCCTCGCCGGAGGAGATCTTGCGGACAATGAAGGAGGAGTTGAGACCGCGGTTGCGCTTGGCGATCACGACGCCTTCGTAAGCCTGCAGACGCTCGCGGGTACCTTCCTTGACCTTCACCTGGACGATCACGGTGTCGCCGGGGGCAAATGCCGGGAAGGACTTGCCTTCGGAAACGCGGGCGATTTCTTCCTGTTCGAGTTGCTGAATCAGGTTCATGTGTTTGACTCCATCTGGTCTATTGGCCATTGGCCTTCCATGCAGAGCAGGTTGCCACCTGATGCATGCGGTTTATGATGAATCCTCAGTCGGCAAGGCCGGCTGAGGTTTCGGCTTGCTCCCGCCGGAATTCCTCCAGCAGGCGCAATTCTTCCTTGGTCAGCACACGCCCGGCGAGCAGTTCGGGGCGTCGCATCGCGGTACGTCCCAGTGCCTGCTTCAGCCGCCAGCGGCGGATCAAGGCATGGTTGCCGGACAGCAGTACATCCGGCACCCGTTCATTCTGGTAAATCTCCGGCCGCGTATAGTGCGGACAGTCCAGCAAACCGTCGGCGAAGGAGTCTTCCACGGCCGAGTCGGCGTCGTTCAGCGCGCCAGGCAACTGGCGCACGATGGCATCGAGCAGCACCATCGCAGGCAATTCGCCACCAGAGAGCACGAAGTCTCCCAGCGAGATTTCTTCGTCCACTTCACGGTCGATCAGGCGTTGATCAACCCCTTCGTAGCGTCCACATAGCAGGATCAGTCCCGGCAACTGTGCCAGTTCCATCACCCGACGGTGATGCAGCGTACGACCCTGCGGCGACAGATAGATGACCGGGCCGCTGCTGCCAAGCTGCTGCTGTTGCTGCTCACGGGCGCGGGCAATGCTGTGCGCCAGTGGGTCGGCCAGCATCACCATGCCGGGACCGCCACCATAGGGGCGGTCGTCGACCGTGCGATGCGGGTCGCTGGTGAAGTCCCGCGGGCTGTGGAACGCCAGTTCATAAAGGCGTCGGTCCAGCGCGCGCCGGGTGATGCCGCTGCCGGTAAGGGCCGCAAACATCTCCGGAAACAGGGTGATGACATCGAAGCGGCGAGGGCCGCCAGTTGCGTGAGTCACCCCGTATTCACCAGTCCTTCTGCCACGCCGTGCGGATGCTCCGGGCGGCGAGGTCAACCTCCAGGATGTAGGCGGCAACGAACGGGATCAACCGCTCCTCGTCTCCATCCTGCACCTGCAGTACATCGTGGGCACCCGTCGATAGCAGACCACTGACAGTGCCCAAGGTGTTGCCGGCTTCGTCGAATACGGTCAGGCCGACGAGGTCGCCCCAATAGTATTCGTCTACGCCAGTCCTGGGCAGTGCGTCTCGCGGTGCCGCCACATACCAGCCTTCCACGGCTTCGGCAGCGTTGCGATCAGGAACGCCCTCAAGTGTTGCGATCAGGCCCTTGCCATGCACGCGGCAATTGCCAAGCGCACGCTGGGACCATTGACTGTCCGGCGCATCCGGATCGGCGCAGATCCACCAGTGCGACATGGTCCGCCATGATTGCGGGTCATCGCCAAATGGGTGGATCTTGAGCCAACCCTGAACGCCGAAAGGGGCGACGATGCGCCCCATGACTACCATGTGTCAGCAGCCTGAATCAGGCAGCCTTGCTGGCCTGCTTGACCAGACGGGCAACGGTCGGCGACAGCTGGGCGCCGTTCTGCTGCCAGAAGGTCAGGCGCTCGGTGTTGACCACCAGGCTCTTCTCGGCGCCCGAGGCGACCGGGTTGTAGAAGCCAACGCGCTCGATGAAGCGGCCGTCACGACGGTTACGCGAATCGGCAGCAACGATGTTGTAGAACGGGCGCTTTTTGGCGCCACCACGGGCAAGGCGAATGACGACCATCTGAGTATCCTGAGATCGGTGAAGACGAAAAGCGGACGAGTATAGAGCGCCGGGGAACTTTCAGCAAGTGATGTGTCGGATTAACGGTGCTTGCGGGAATCGGAGCTGCCCACTCGTGTCGCGCCTGGTCGCGTCTTTTCCGCCAAAAAGACACGTGACCGGGTGCCTTATCCGGAAAGTTGAATAGAATGCCATTTTCGCTGCCCCCGCGGTATGAGTCGCCCGATGCCTGAATTCGCCCCTCCTGTCGATCATCTGGACGCCGTGCTGGCCTGGCTTGCTGCCGAGCCCGCCGACGATCCTGTCGTCGACCTGACCGAGTTGCGCAAGCATCTGGATCTGCCGGCCTCACAGGACATCGTCGGTACTCAACGGCTTCAGGCGCTGGATCTGCTGCGGGTGCGGGCGCTCGACATCTGCAGCCGGTTCCGTCCACGCCTGTTGACGGCAGCCTTGCCCCTGGGGCGCAGCTTGCATCTGGCTGCGGCCGATCTGGTTGAGGCGTTGCTGGTGCTGTCCGAGCACTACCGGGTGCTGCTGGGTGAATTGCAGCGCCGCTGGCTATGGTCCCGGCAGCAGGAGATGGCGGTACTCAGCGCCCAGGGGCTGCAGATGGTCGGTGAGGCGGCCATGTTGTCGGCGATGGCTGGCGCGTCGGCACCGTTCGGACTGTGGCAAAAAGCGCATGCGCTGTGGCGTGCCTCGGGGCAGATGCGCGATGGCGGCGGCGTTGAGGCGACGCCGGTGTGCCTGCATTACCTGCGACTGCTGGCGATCGCTGTGAGCCAGCCGGAAAGCCTTACCGCCCGGGAGCTGCAGTGGCTGTTCGATTTTCTCGAATCGATTGCGCTCGACGGCGAGCTATCGACCTCGCCCATTCAGCCCGAGGCCGCTTCGTACTGGATCGATCTGGCGCAGGACAGCCCGCCGATCGCGATTGCGCGCAAGGCGCCGGGGCAGGGCAGTGACATCCTGTTCTTCGGGCCGCTGGCGCTCAACCGCCAGGTCAGTGCGCGTGTCGCCTGGCTGGAAGAGAAAATCCTTGAGGCCGAGGTTGTCGGGCTCGACACCGATGGCGAGTTGCTCGATCCGGAAAGCTCCGGATTGCCCGAGGGTCTGGCACCACTTGAGGCCTTGGCGCTGCTACGTCGCTTGCGTGATCGCTGGGCGACGCCTGCCCTGCGTTCGCAGCCGCGCCGGCGGCATCAATATCGTGTTCAGGTCGGGGCCGGTATCAAGGCAGTGTGGGATCTGCTGCGAGGAACGGCGGGGGAGCCGTCGGAGTGGATGGTCTACAACGAAAGCCCTGGTGGTTACGCGATCCTCAGTGTCGGTGGCGTGGATTGCAGTCTTTCGGCCGGCATGGTGCTGGCGCTGCGGCGCGAGCCCACACAGGGATGGACGGTCTGCGTGGTGCGCTGGATCCGCAGCGACAACCCGGATCAGGTCGAACTGGGCCTGCAGGTGATCTCGCAGGGTTGTGCGGCGGTGTCGGTCGGCTTTCGCGGGGCGGATTCGCAGTCGATGTCGCCCGCCCTGATGTTGCCACCGTTGCCTGCGGTGCGTCCGCACTTTGCCATCGTGGCGCATGCTGGAACCTATGCGTCGCGACGCTTCATCCTCATTCACGAGGACAAGCATCTCTACGTCGCGCAGTGTCGGGTGCTGGGCCTCGACATGCAGACAGCCAGCATCGAACTGTTCCAGTACGAGGTCGACCCCTATCCGATCTGATGGCCTCCGGGAAGGTCATGCATGGCACTCTGGGGGGGGCGTGACGTCGCAGGTATAATCCGCGCTTTTTACCGATCACGGGTTGCCATGCGGGAAATCCTGGTGTTGTATTACAGCCATCGCGGGTCGGTGCGTGCGCTCGCTGAACAGATTGCGTATGGCATCCATCAGGTGCCGGGAATGGCTGCCAGGGTACGCACGGTTCCCCGGGTTTCCACCGTATGCGAGGCGCTGGAGAGTGATATTCCGGCCGATGGTCCGCCTTACGTCGAGATACGCGATCTGGAGGAGTGTGTTGGTCTGGCGCTGGGCAGTCCGACCCGCTTCGGCAATATGGCGGCCCCGATGAAGTATTTTCTCGATGGACTGGCAGGTGCTTGGGTCAATGGCACGCTGGCGGGCAAGCCCGCCTGTGTGTTCAGCTCCACGGCCAGCCATCATGGCGGGCAGGAGAGCACACTGCTGTCAATGATGCTGCCGTTGTTGCATCACGGCATGCTGTTGCTCGGCTTGCCATACACGGAGCCGGCATTGAACGCGACACGTACTGGCGGAACTCCCTATGGAGTGACGCATCTGGCTGGGCCGGACGGCGTGCCGGTGTTGAGCCCCGAAGAAATCACCCTGGCCCAGGCCCAGGGCCGACGCCTGGCGAGCATCGCTGCCAGACTGGAGAGTACATGCTGAGCCCCAGAGTCCTGTCCCTGATCGCCAGCGTTTCCTTGCTGGCGCTGATTGCCTTGTGCGTGCTGTGGGAGGGCTGGCTGGCGCCGCTGCGACCGGGCGGGTCATGGATGATGCTGAAAGCGGTGCCGCTGCTGCCTGCGGTATTCGGCATCCTGCGGGGCAAGCGTTATACCTACCAGTGGATGTCGATGCTGGTACTGCTCTATTTCACCGAAGGCGTGTTGCGGGCCAGCGATCCGGGCCTGACCGGTGTGCTTGCGTTGATCGAGGTGGCGCTGTCGGTGGTGCTGTTCTTCGCCACCATGCTCTATGCCCGCAACACTGCGCCATCGCGGCAGAACAAGCCGGTGTAGGGACAGCATCCACAACGAGTTGCGGAGGTGCCCGAAGCGGGATCCGAGCCCACGTCTGGCTCAGCCGATGGCGGGGTTGTCACCCCGCCCTACCTGCCCGCCCCCAAGGGCGGGATGAAATCCCGCCGGGGCTGTTTGCAAGCGTCCAGCCACTACCCCTGATTTCAAACCTGTGGGTTAAGCTTCTGGCCGCCTGCGTGCAGCTTGTTCAGAGCGTTCAGGTAAGCCTTGGCGGAGGCGACGATGATGTCGGTGTCGGCGCCCTGACCATTGACGATGCGCCCATCGCGCGACAGCCGCACGGTGACTTCGCCCTGGGCATCGGTACCGGTGGTGATGGCGTTGACCGAGTACAGCAACAGCTCCGTTCCGCTGGCGGCGACCGATTCGATGGCCTTGAAGGCGGCGTCCACCGGTCCTGAGCCGGAGGCGCTTGCGCGGGTCTCCTTGCCGCCCGCGCTCAAGGTGACTTCGGCCTGCGGCGTTTCACCGGTTTCGGAATGGAAGCGGGTGGATACCAGGCGGTAGTGCTCGACCTCGGGGGTGATGGCTTCGTCGCTCATCAGTGCATGCAGGTCTTCGTCGAAGATCTCGTGCTTCTTGTCCGCCAGTTCCTTGAAGCTGGCGAAAGCCAGGTTCAGCTGCTCTTCAGACTCAACTTCGATACCGAGTTCCTGCAACCGGGCGCGGAAGGCATTGCGGCCGGAATGTTTGCCGAGCACCAGCTTGTTGGCGCCCCAGCCCACGTCTTCTGCGCGCATGATCTCGTAGGTTTCGCGATGCTTGAGTACGCCGTCCTGGTGGATGCCGGATTCGTGCGCGAAAGCGTTGGCGCCGACGATGGCCTTGTTGGGCTGAACCGGGTAGCCGGTGATCTGCGACACCAGTCGTGATGCGGGCACGATCTGGGTGGTATCGATGCGGGTTTCAACCGGGAAGACGTCGGCGCGCGTGCGCACTGCCATGACGATCTCTTCCAGCGACGCGTTGCCGGCACGCTCACCCAGGCCGTTGATGGTGCATTCCACCTGGCGCGCGCCGGCCATCACCGCAGCCAGCGAGTTCGAGACTGCCAGGCCAAGGTCGTTGTGGCAGTGTACCGACCACACCACCTTGTCGGCATTGGGGACGCGCTCGATCAGTGTGCGCAGCGTGGCGGCGTATTGCTCGGGTACGTTATAGCCGACGGTGTCGGGCACGTTGATCGTCTTGGCGCCCGCCCGGATGACTGCGTCGAAGATCCGCACCAGGAAGTCGATTTCCGAGCGGCCGGCGTCCTCGGCCGAAAATTCGACATCGTCGGTATATTCGCGTGCCCAGCCGATGGCCTTGACCGCTTGTTCGACGACCTCGTCCGGGCTCATCCGCAGCTTCTTCTCCATGTGGATCGGGCTGGTGGCAATGAAGGTGTGGATGCGGCCGCGGGCAGCCGGGCGGATGGCCTCGCCGGAGCGGCGGATGTCGTTTTCATTGGCGCGTGCCAGCGAACAGACGGTGGACTCCTTGATGGCCTCGGCAATCGAGCGCACCGCTTCGAAGTCGCCATTGGATGCGGCAGCAAAACCGGCTTCGATCACATCTACCCGCATGCGCTCGAGTTGACGCGCGATGCGCAGCTTCTCGTCACGCGTCATCGAGGCGCCGGGGCTCTGTTCGCCGTCGCGCAAGGTGGTGTCAAAAATGATCAGCGGGTCTTTCATGGTCGGCTCCTGCATGAAGGTCGGGGCAAGATGCCCAGGCTGCCGCCGGAGGCGGCAGCGTGATGTACGGATGAAGGGGAACGGTCAGCGCGCAGTGCGTAGTCGCAGGTGACGAGGCGGTGTCGTCACCACAGGGCGTGGCGCAAGGCGGGGAAGGGCGCGGTCACAGTTCATGAGCGGCACTATAAGTCAGCGATTTGCATGGTGGCAAGAATGGGCCCGAAAGCTCGGGACTATCGCGTGTTGCGCTGGGGCGCGACAGCTGGGAGAGGCGGCTTTCCGCGACATGGGGCTGTAAGCCGGGACCGCCGATCATTCCGTCAGCCGATCAGGTGCCTGATCTCTCACCTGATCGATGCGTAGTTGTATCACCTGCGGTTCAAAAACTCAGCACGAGCCAGATCAATCCAGCGGCCAGAACCACACTTCTTTCGCTGAGAAGTAGCATGCTGAGTTACATACTTGCGTGCTGTTTGTCGTTTCGATCACGTCAATATGACCTCCGCCATAGCCATCTATTTTCCAGAAAAATACGACCCCTTTCTTTCCAGTCAGCTTGGCCGGTGCATCAGTCGCTTTGAAAATTTGGGGTTTACCCAAGGCATGCGGGCTAGCGAGCTGATCGGCCAGAAGTTTTGCGCCAGGCTCTACCGTTCGCCCCTTGTACTTGCCGTTCTTGACTTTCAGTCGCCCATGGATCGGCACGCCGGATTTGATTAGTGCCAGACTCATTCGCGTAGCGCAGGTATTCACGTACCCACTGTTTTGTTTGATCAATGCCGCTTGGTCGAGCCCAATCTCGCTATAAAGTGCTTCACCCGATACATAGTCAGACCTGAATTTATCGGAAGTGTAGTGATTGTTTTTCAGAACCACGTAGGAAGGTTTCATTTGTGCTTACCTCCGCAGGAAAGGTCCTTTTTAAGGATGTCCGTAATGACAAGCGCTGCTCTTTTTTGAAGCTGTCCTGCGTCCGCTTTCCTCATGCCTTCGTAGACAATCTCATCCAGCGAAATCGTCTTGATATGGTAGTAATCACACCAGACGATGCCCTCCGTGGCATCGAGAACACCTAGTAGGTACATCTCGGCATATCGCCTTTCCACCATGTTCTTGCTCATGTAGGCTGAAAAAAAATCGCCTGCGGTCAAATTGTTGTTCTCGATAATCAAGGACTGAGAATCTGGCAGTGGCCGCAGTAGCTTGGTCTCGGCAAGAGCGTGAATGGGAATGCCAATGCATAGAAAAAAGAGCAAAAAACGGACGGGCTTCATCATGAACTTACATCCTCGCTTTTTTGTGTAGTTAATTGGGATATTTTAACATTTTCATCATTAATGTTTTTGGCATTTTGTCAGGCGGTTGCGAGCGTCAGATGCCGGGCCTGCTAGGCCCATCTGCGCTGGCGGCCGAGCTGGCGTTGGGGTGAGGGAAATTTCGGCGGTTTCTGCTTACAACCCTACATCAGGGTTTCATGAATGCAAGCCTCATCCGCGTAGATAATGGGACATGGCTGCGTTGCCGGGAAGGACAGGGAGCACAGGGTTAAAGTTTCGTATAACTGAAACTTCACTGTCGTTATCCGTTGTTTTCTGCACCTGTCTTCGTTGTTAGCATCCTCACACCTCAACAAGGATGCATGTCATGAACCACGATCAAGCCTTCTGGTTGCCGTATACCGCAAATCGCGCTTTCTGGAAGGCGCCGCGCGTAATCACTGGTGCGCGCGGCCATTACTACACGACTGACGACGGTCGTCAGCTGCTCGACGGTTTTTCCGGGTTGTGGACCTCCGGGCTGGGACATTGCCACCCGCGCATTGTCGCCGCGGTGCAGGCACAGGTCGGTACGCTCGATTACGGCATGGGTTTCCAGGTTTCCAATGACCGCGCGATTGCGCTGGCTGCCGAGGTCGCGACGATGGCACCGGCCGGGCTGGAGCGGGTGTTCTTTACCAACTCCGGTTCGGAATCCGCCGATACCGCGTTGAAGATCGCTCTGGCTTATCACCGTGCGCGGGGTGAGGGGCAGCGCACCCGCCTGATCGGCCGCGAGCGCGGCTATCACGGGGTCAATTTCGGTGGCATGTCGGTGGGTGGCATACCGGGCAACCGCAAGGTATTCAGTGCCGCCCTGCTGCCGGGTGTTGACCATATCCGCCATACCTACAGCCCAGCCGACATGGCCTACTCGCGTGGACAACCGGTGTGGGGTGCCCAACTGGCTGAAGATCTGGAGCGTCTGGTGGCCTTGCACGACGCCTCCAACATCGCGGCGTTGATCGTTGAGCCGGTGTCCGGTTCCACCGGCATCCTGGTCCCGCCGATCGGCTATCTGCAGCGCTTGCGTGAAATTTGCGACAAGTACGGCATCCTGCTGATCTTCGACGAGGTGATCACCGCCTTTGGGCGTGTGGGGGCGCCCTTTGCGGCGGCCCGATTCGGCGTGACCCCGGACATCATCACTACCGCAAAAGGACTGACCAATGGCGTGATTCCGATGGGTGCGGTGATCGTGCGCGAGCAGGTCTATCAGGCGCTGATGCAGGGGCCGGAACATGCGGTCGAGCTGTTTCACGGCTACACCTATTCCGGCCATCCGGTCGCGGCTGCTGCGGGTCTGGCCACTTTCGAGGTCTATCGCGAGGAGGACAGCTTTGCCCGCGCCCGTGCCCTGGAGCCGGTCTTCGAAGAGGCCATTCATGCATTGAAGGGTGAGCCGCATGTGGTCGACATCCGCAACTTCGGCCTGATGGGCGGGATCGAACTGGCGCCGAGGGCGGGGGCGCCAGGGGAGCGCGGTTTCGAGGTCTTCCTGAAGTGCTTCGAGGCAGGCGTGGTGATCCGCAATGGTGGCGATATCCTGCAGTTCTCGCCCTTCCTCGATTCGACACCCGACGAACTCGGCCGTATCTTCGACACCGTGCGTACGGCTTTGCGCAGCGTGGCCTGACAGATGTCGTCCCGGTAGGCGATCTGCGTCCAGCAACAAACTCAACAGAAGACTCAAGCGAAACTCAAATCATGAATATCCTCGGTCATTACATTGCCGGCCAGCCGGTTGCCGATACGTACCGTGCTCAGCCCGTGTTCAATCCCGCACTCGGTACGCCGGTGCGTCAGGTCGCGATGGCATCGAAAGCCACCGTCGAGCAGGCCATCGCTGCCGCCGAGGCAGCGTTCCCGGCTTGGCGCAAGACACCTCCACTCAAACGGGCACGCATCCTGTTCAACTACAAGGCGCTGCTGGAGCAGCACGCCGACCGCATCGTCGCGGCCATTGTCGAAGAGCATGGCAAGGTCTGGGAGGATGCGCATGGCGAGCTCGCCCGTGGGATCGAGGTGGTGGAATATGCCTGCGGTGCGCCGGAGTTCCTCAAGGGCGAACACAGCCGTGACGTCGGGCCGGAGATCGATTCCTGGTCGGAGTTCCCACCGCTGGGTGTGGTGGCCGGCATCACCCCGTTCAATTTTCCGGCGATGGTGCCGATGTGGATGTTTCCGATGGCGCTGGCCTGTGGCAACACCTTCGTCCTGAAGCCTTCGGAGAAGGATCCGTCGGCACCGATGATCCTGGCCGAACTGCTGACCGAAGCGGGCTTGCCGCCAGGCGTGTTCAATGTGGTCAATGGCGACAAGGAGGCGGTCGATACCCTGCTGACCGATCCCCGCGTCAAGGCGGTGAGCTTTGTGGGTTCGACACCGATCGCCGAGTACATCTACGCGACCGGCACCGCACACGGCAAGCGAGTACAAGCGCTGGGCGGGGCCAAGAACCATGCAGTGGTGATGCCCGACGCTGACCTGGATAACGCGGTCAATGCCATCATGGGGGCAGCCTATGGCTCCTGCGGCGAGCGCTGCATGGCGATCTCGGTTGTGGTTGCGGTGGGCGATGCGGTGGCCGATGCTCTGGTGGCCAGACTCAAGCCCAAGGTCGAAGCGCTGCGCATCGGCAATGGCGCTGCTCGCGGGCTCGACATGGGGCCGCTGGTCACTGGCGTGCATCGCGACAAGGTGCGCAGCTACATCGACCTGGGGGCCGAAGAAGGCGCTCAACTGGTGGTCGATGGCCGCACGCTGAAGGTGGCCGGGCACGAGGCGGGCTTCTTTCTCGGTGGCACCCTGTTCGACCACGTCAGCCCGACCATGCGGGTCTACAAGGAAGAGATCTTTGGCCCGGTGCTGGCGGTGGTGCGCGTGAACACCCTTCAAGAGGCGATTGCACTGATCGATGCGCACGAGTTTGGCAACGGCACCTGCGTGTTTACCCGTGATGGCGCTGTGGCAAGGCTCTTTACCGACAGCGTGCAGGTCGGCATGGTGGGGGTGAATGTGCCATTGCCGGTGCCGGTCGCCTGCCAGAGCTTTGGTGGCTGGAAGCGCTCGCTGTTTGGTGACCTGTATGCCTACGGGCCGGATTCGGTGCGCTTCTATACCCGGCGCAAGACCCTGACCCAACGCTGGATGACGGCCGGCATCGAGAAGGCGCAGTTTGCCTTTCCCAGCAATGGTTGAGCGGAGTGCGTACATGAACGATCGTCTTGCTACCGTCGCTACGCTCGCGGTCAATGGGCCGCGCCTGTGGCAGTCGCTGATGGAGCTGGGGCAGTTGGGGGCCACCGAAAAGGGCGGCGTGTGCCGTCTGGCGCTGACCGAGCTTGACCGTCAGGCGCGTGACCTGTTTGTGGCCTGGTGCCAGGCAGAGGGCTGCAGCATCCGGATCGATCAGATCGGCAACATCTTCGCGCGCCGCCCCGGTGTGCGCGACGATCTGCCGGCGATCGGTACCGGCAGTCATATCGACACCCAGCCCACTGGCGGCAAGTTTGATGGCAATTATGGTGTGATGGCGGGGCTCGAAGTCCTGCGCACCCTCAATCAGCACGGTGTACGTACCGAAGCGCCGATCGAGGTCTGTGTCTGGACCAATGAAGAGGGCTCGCGTTTTGTGCCGGTGATGATGGGCTCCGGCGTGTATTGCGATGCCTTCACGCTGGAGCATGCGCTGACCCGCTCCGATCACGAGGGTGTGACCGTGCGCGAAGCGCTGGCGGCGATTGGCTATGCCGGAGACGTGCCAGCAGCGGTCAGTGCGGGTGCGCCCCGCTTTGGCGCCTATTTCGAAGCGCATATCGAGCAGGGGCCGGTGCTGGAAGATGCCGGTATCGTCATCGGTGCGGTCACCGGGGCACTGGGCCAGCGTTGGTACGATGTGGTCGTCAGCGGCATGGAGGCACATGCCGGCCCGACGCCGATGGGCTTGCGCAAGGATGCGCTGTTTGCCGCCACGCACCTGATGCAGGAGGTGGTGAATATCGCCATGGCGCACCAGCCCAATGGTCGCGGCACGGTGGGTTGCGTACATGTGCATCCGAACTCCCGCAATGTGATTCCGGGCAAGGTCGAGTTCACCGTCGATTTCCGCCATGCAGACGACGCGGGCCTGCTGGCGATGGATGCCGCCTTACGTCAGGCTGCGGCCGAACTGAGCGGGCGTTTTCCGGTTCAGGTCAATGTCGAGCAGGTGGTGTATTTCGAGCCAGTCGCCTTCACGCCCGCCCTGGTCGAGGCGATCCGCACCGGGGCGGACCGCGCCGGCTGCCGTCATCTCGACATTGTCAGCGGTGCAGGCCACGATGCGGTCTATGTGGCACGTACTGCACCGACGGCGATGATCTTCGTGCCGTGCAAGGATGGCATCTCGCACAACGAGATCGAGGACGCCGACCCCACCCATCTCGAGGCCGGGGCAAACGTGCTGCTGCATGCGATGCTGGAGCGGGCCGGGGTGGTCTGACGATCGTGGCGGCATCGCTCGGGTGACGCCACGATAGCGACACGGTTGGCATGCGGTTGATATGGAAGACTGAAACGGGGGCGCTCTTCTTGAAGACGTCCCCGCTCTTGCATTGCCTCACTGGCCTTGAGCGATTCTACGCGCCATGTCGATCAAGCTGCGATCGCTTCCCGCCGGGCCGAGCAGCGACAGGCCCAGCGGGGCGCCGTTGCGGCGGGTGAGAGGCATCGACAGTTGCGGAAAGCCTGACAGGCCGGCGAGGCTGAGCAGTTTGATCGCGTTGTTGCGATAGTCTTCCAGCGTGCTCTCGTCGGCGTCGCGCAGGGGGGCGATGTCGGGCATTGTCGGCAGCACCAGCACGCCATCGTGACCCAGCAGATCGGCCAGCACTGCGGTGACTTCGCGGCGGATGGCCCAGGATGATTCGAACTGGGCGTCGGTCACCTCCTTGGAGAAAGCAAAGCGTTCACGCACGCCCGGGCCGAGTGCCAGGCCGTGAGTTTCGATCAGCTCACCATCGGTCAGCCAGGCTTCACGACCCTGGATGTAACGAAAGGCCCAGTAGTTGCGCTCAAACCCTTGTGGCGCCATCAGCACCTCGGCTGCCTTGCCGAACAGGGTTTCGATGCGGGTCAGCGCGGGGCGCAGGGCTGTGACGACCTCGGCGTCCAGCAGGCCCCAGCCATCGGTCGGGGTCAGCAGTCGCGGCATCGCCGGCAGCGGTGCGGTGTCCTCGCCAAGCAACACGGCACCGACGCGGGCAAAGGTTTCTGCGTCGCGGGTAAAGTAGCCGCAGGTATCGAAACTGGGGGCCAGATCCAGTGTGGCATCCAGGCTGATGCGGCTGTGGGTGGGGCGCAGACCGAACAGGCCGCAGTGGCTGGCCGGACAGCGGACCGAGCCGCCAGTGTCGGAGCCCAGGGCAAAGTCGACCAGACCATTGGAGACGGCGGCGGCCGAGCCGGACGACGAACCGCCGGTGATGCGATCCGGCGCTCCGCCATTGATCGGCGCGCCAAAGTGCGCGTTGATGCCATTCATCGAAAATGCGAGTTCGTCGGTGTAGGTCTTGCCCAGGCAGTAAGCACCAGCGTCCAGCAGGTGCTGGACGACCGCCGCACTTCGGGTCTTGATGCCGGACAGTGCAAGCACATGCGGGTTGCCGCCGCCAGTCGGGTAGCCGGCAACATCGAACAGATCCTTGACGGCAAAGCTGAGGCCGGCGAGCGGACCGTTGGCGGCGTGGGGCAGTACCACCCCGGGGTAGGGGACGAAGGCGTGAGCGGGGTCTTTATCGAGCAGCATCGGAGTCTCTGGGGTGGGGCGCTCAATCAGCCAGCGCAGGGCTGAGGGTGTCGGGCGCAGTGTCGTGGTTCCGGTCCATCGCGCCAACGGTGGCATCGGTACGCAGGCAGCGGACCTGATGTGAAGGGCTGATCGCGACGGCTTCCGGCCGGGTCTGCAGACAGGCGGGTTGTGCATAGGCGCAGCGCTCGGCAAAGGCACAGCCCACCGGCAGGTTGGCAAGATCTGGTGGGGAGCCCGGGATACTGGCCAGTCGCGCGCCTTTGGTCATGGCACCATCGGCACGCGCCTGCATCAGTGCCAGGGTATAGGGGTGGCGCGGGTTGCGGATGACTTCGCGGGTCGGGCCTTCTTCGACGATGCGGCCGCCGTACATCACCGCGAAACGGTCGGCCACTTCCACCGCGGCGCCCATGTCGTGGGTGACGAAGAGGATGGCCAGGCCGAGTTCGCGCTGGAGTTCGCGCAGCAGCAACAGGATCTGGATCTGAACGGTGGCGTCGAGCGCGGTGGTCGGTTCGTCGGCGAGCAGGACTTGCGGCTTGCACGCCAGGGCAAGCGCGATCATCGCGCGCTGACGCATGCCACCGGACATCTCGTGTGGATAGGCGTCCAGGCGCCGTTCCGGGCTGGGAATGCGCACGCGCTCGAACAGTTCGAGGGCGCGCTTGCGTGCGTCCTCCTTGCTGATCGCTTCGTGGCGACGGATGGATTCGACGATCTGCGCGCCCACCGTATACACCGGGTCGAGCGCCAGCAGCGGTTCCTGAAAGATCATCGACGCCACCTTGCCGCGGTAATCTGCCAGCGCCTTGCTGCCCAGCGCCAGCACGTCGTGGCCGGCGATGTCGATACGGCCGTCGATACGGGTGCGGCGCTCCGGGTGCAGGCGCAGCAGCGAGCGCAGGGTCACGCTCTTGCCCGAGCCGGATTCGCCGATCAGCGCGACCGACTCGCCGCGCGCCACACTCAGATCGACACCATTGACCGCCTCCACCGGCTTTTTACCGCCGGTAAAGGTGACGCGCAGGTCGCGTACCGAGACAATGGGGGAGGCGGTCGGGTTTGAATGGGATTCGCTCATGTCGCCTCCAGTCATGCGGCGTAGATCGCGGCGCGGGCATCCGAATGTCCGCTACCGGGTTCATGGATCAGGCAGGCTGCCTCGCGCCCGTTTTCGGACTCCAGACTCGGAACCTGTTGCGCACATACCGCTTCGGCATGGGGGCAGCGGGTATGGAAGCGGCAACCCGGTGGTGGGTCGATCGGGTTGGGGGGGTCGCCCGCAAGCGGGGCTTCTTCGGTGCGGTGGTCCGGGTCCATTGACGGCATCGACGACAGCAAGGCCCGGGTGTAGGGATGCAGGGGGCGCTCGAACAATGCCTCGGCCGGACCCGTTTCCGCGACCTTGCCGAGATACATCACCATGACGCGGTCGGAAATGTAGCGCACCACGTGCAGGTCGTGGCTGATGAAGATGTAGGTGAGGCCGAACTCGTCCTTCAGGTCCATCAGCAGGTTCAGTACCTGGGCTTCGACCGATTTGTCGAGTGCCGAGACCGCTTCGTCGAGGATCACCAGGCGGGGTTCGGACGCCAGTGCGCGGGCAATATTCACGCGCTGACGCTGGCCGCCGGAGAGTTCATGCGGATAGCGCTCGGCGAAGCGGCTGGGCTCCAGTCCGACACGCGCAAGCAGGTCGCGGGCGCGGGTGAGCGCTTCACGCTTGGGCACGCCATGCACCTGCGGGCCGAAGGCGATCGAATCCTGGATGGTCAGGCGCGGGTTCAGCGACGAGTAGCTGTCCTGGAACACCATCTGCACCTGGCGACGGTATTCGCGCAGCGGCAGGGCCGGCGACCCGACGGTTTCGCCGTTGAACACGATCTCGCCTGCCGAGGGCTCGATCAGGTGCATCAGCAGGCGTGCCGTGGTGGATTTGCCACAGCCGGATTCGCCAACCACGCCCAGGGTCTCACCTTTCAGCACCTTGAAGTCGACGCCGTCGACCGCGCGCACGACCTTGCCGCCGCCGTTGAGGGTTTCGAGAAAGCTCTTCTTCAGGTCGAAATGCTTGACCAGTTTCTTTACCGTCAGCAGTGGCTGGGCCGGGCCGCCACGGTCGCCGTGAGGGTCTGCGCCGATGTGCTCGACGCTGATGCCGATACTCATGTCTGGGCCTCCGGTTTCAGTTCTTGACGTCCATGGCCGAGCGCAGGCTGTCGGACAGGAGGTTGAAGGAGATCGAGGTGATGAAGATCATCAGGCCGGGCAGGGCAGCAACCCAGGGTTGGGTGTAGATCGCCGTGCGCAGGGTGTTGAGCATCAGGCCCCATTCCGGCTCCGGCGGCTTCACCCCCAGGCCGAGGAAGGACAGGCCGGAGGCCAGGATCATCGACACCGCGATCAGGCTGGTGGAGTACACAAAGATCGGCCCCAGCACATTGCCCAGCACATGTACACGGACAATGGTGAAGGCCTCTGCACCGGAGGCACGGGCGGCCTCCACATAGTCGCGACTGCGCACCTGGGTGGTGACGCTCTCTGCGACCCGTGCGATCGGCGGGATGAATACGATGGTCAGCGACAGCAGCGCGTTGCCGATGCCGGCGCCCAGTGCGCCCGACAACGCGATCGCCAGCAGTACCGAGGGGAAGGCATACAGCACGTCGATGGTGCGCATGATCAGCGTGTTGACCAGTCCGCCGGCGTAGCCGGCAAGAATGCCGATGCCACTGCCGATGACAAAGGCGATCAGGACCGGGGTGATGCCCATGAACAGCGACAGACGGGCGCCAACCATCAGCCGCGACAGCATGTCACGACCGAGCTCGTCCGTGCCAAGCAGGTAGTTCTCGAAACCGATCGGCTTCAGGCGCTTCAGCATCGAGGCCTGGTAGGGGTCGTGCGGTGTCAGCAACGGCGCAAAGAGTGCCATCGCGACCAGCAACAGCAGCACGATGGCGGCGCCGATTGCGACCGGATCGCGTGCCAGCTTGCGCAGCACGCCGGTCCAGAACCCTGCCGAGCGCTCATAGGGCGTGTTGGCCGCCACAGCGGCCGGGGCGGTGATCGCGGTACTCATGATCGCTGGATCCTCGGGTCGATGGTGGTCTGGACGACGTCCACCAGCAGGTTGAGCAGCACGAAGAACATCGCCAGCACGAGGATGGTGCCCTGCAGCAGCGGCAGGTCGCGCTGGAAGATTGCGGAGTTGAGCAGGAAGCCGGTGCCGGGCCACGAGAACACGGTTTCAATCAGGATCGAGCCGCCGAGCAGGTAGCCCAGTTGCAGGCCCATGACTGCCAGCGCAGTCGGCGCAGCGTTCTTGACCACATGCAGGAAGATGCCGGTGTCGGTCATGCCCTTGGCCTTGAGGCCGACGACGAACTCCTGCGCCAGGATGTCGGCGACCAGCGCACGCACGGTGCGCGCGATGATGCCCATCGGGATCACCGACATGGTGATTGCGGGCAGGATCATGAACTGGATGTGTTCCCAGTCCCACGCCCAGGCATCCGAGCCGCCGGGGCCGGCGCCGGTGGCGGGCAGCCAGGCCAGCCAGGATGAGAAGATGATCACCATCACCATGCCCAGCCAGTAGTGCGGCACGCTGACGCCGAGCACCGACAATGCCGAGGCGGCACGGTCCACCCACGAGTTGCTGAAGTAGCCGGCGACGAAGCCGAACAGGCTACCCAGCACGAAGCCGATCAGCGTGGCCAGGCAGGCCAGCATCAGGGTATTGCCAACCGCCTTGAACACCTCTTCGGCAACGGGCCGGCCAGATGCGATCGAAGTGCCCAGATCGCCCTGCAGCGCACGCCACAGCCAGGTAAAGAATTGCTCCGGCCATGAGCGGTCGAAGCCGTACAGTGTCATCAGCTGGCGCTGCAACTCGGCCGAGGCGTCGGGCGGCAGGATGGCCACCAGTGGATCACCCGGCGAGATATGCACCAGCAGGAAACAGAAAAAGGCCACCCCGAGCATGATCGGGATGGTGTAGACGATGCGTCTGAGCAGGTAGAAGATCATCGGAAGCTCCGCGTCCTTGTGGGTTGGGGGCAGCGGTGGGGCGGCGTCTGGGCTGATCAGTAGGCCAGGTAGCCGCCCGGGTCGGGCGCGCGGCGGGGTTTCCGCCTGCAGGTCCGTCAGGAGGAGCGGGCCAATTCCCTTGCGGGACCGGCCGGTTCCTCCTGTTAGGACTTAGTCGATCTTCATTGGGGCGATGTCGATGAACCAGCTCTTGGGCTGGACCACGTTCTTCACCTTGGGCGACATCGCACGCGGGCCAACATCGTGCGCGATCCACACGAAGGGTGCCTCTTCCACCACCCGGGCATGCAGCCTGGCCAGTGCGGCGTCACGCGCCTTGTCGTCGAAGGCGGTGCGGGCGTCGGCAATCAGCTTGTCGAACTCCTCGTTGCCGAAGTAGCCCCAGTTGTTGGAAACCGGCGGCACGGTCTTGGTGCTGATGAAACGCACCATGGCAAAGAAGGGGTCCATGGCGGCGTAGCTGATGTTGACCGCGTGCGAGCCGTTGGCCGACGGATCCTTCGCCCCCTTGCGCCAGTTGGTAAACAGCGTGTTCCACTCGATGACGTCGAACTCGACATCGAAGAAGCACTGCTTGAGGCTTTGCTGCACGTATTCGTTCATCGGCAGCGGCTGCATCTGACCCGAACCGGAGGCCGAGATCTGCACCTTGACCTTGACCGGTTTGGCGGCGGAATAACCGGCTTCGGCCATCAGCTTCTTGGCCTCGGCGGGATCAAAGCGGATGTCGAACTTGGGATTGCCCCACCACGGGTGGCCGGGTTCGACCGTACCCTTGGGGATGCCCATCATGCCGCCCAGCATCTGCTTGAGCTCCTCACGGTTCACACACAGGTTGGCGGCGTGGCGTACGCGTTTGTCCAGCCACGGCGAGCCTTCGGCGAAGGACAGCTGCCACGGCCACACATGCGGCTGCGGGTTGCTGTGGATGACGAAGCCGCGTTTCCTGATCTGGTCCATGGCGTCGGGCGAGGGCGCCTCGATCCAGTCCACCTGGCCGGACAGCAGCGCGGCGGTGCGGGCGTTGGCCTCGGGCAGCGGCACCATGACCACCTTGTCGATGGTGGGGGTACGCTTCGGATCCCAGTAGGCGGTGTTCTTGACCATTTCCAGACGTTCACGTGGCACGAAGCGGCTCATCTTGAAAGGGCCGCTGCCGGAAGCGTCCGCAGCAAAGGCCACCCAGGCCTGCTTGGCGCGTTCGGCCGGGTCGGTCACGGTCGCAGGAACGGCCGCTAGCTTGGCCTCCCAGTGCGCAGGGGAGGCCATGAACAGATTGGTCAGGTTGAGCGGCAGGAAGGCATCGGGCTCGGAGGTGGTGAGCTCGACGGTGAGGTCGTCGATCTTCTTTGCGCTGCGCAGCGTCGGCATGCGCGAGGCGGTGACGCCGACCTGGCTGGCGTCGAAGTGCTTGGCTTCCTTGTCCAGCACCTTCTGCACGTTCCACACCACGGCATCGGCGTTGAAGGCAGAGCCGTCATGGAACTTGACGCCGGGACGCAGCTTGAACACCCATTTGGTCTTGTCGGTGGCATCCACGGCCCATGAGGTTGCCAGGCCGGGGATGAGCACGCTGGGTGCGTCAGCCTTGGACAGATCCCACTGGGTCAGCGAGTCGTACATCGGGATGCCGGTGAAGCGGTTACCTTCGAAGCCCTGGTCGGGCTGGCCGAGGGTACGCGGGATGTCGGCGGCGGTCATGCCGATGCGCAACACCTTTTCCTGCGCCATGACGGCCGTGGAGGCGCAGGACAGGGCAAGCAGGGCGCTGCCGAGCAGGGCGGGGATCATGCGGGGGGACCGGGTGACTTTGCTCATGGATTCCTCGATGGAGTGAGTGGATGTTTCAGACTGCGTTGGAAGGTGCTCTGCAAACGGTGTGCCAGTTATTGCCCAGATGGTCAGGTTTGATATTTATCTTTATGAAAATAAAGCTTTTAAATTTACAGGTCGGCTGTGCGGCATATTGCTTCTGACCGAATTCCGATATCGCATCGGTCCTGGACTGATGTGCTGTGCCCCGTTTTGGGGATCCGGGCGCTGCGCTGGTGCGCAAGCGCATTTCCCCAGATCCGTGCCCGACGGGGTGAAACATAGGCGAAGGCAATGCGTGCAAAAAACTACAAATATCGAAAACATCGTTTCCTGTTTATGAAACAATCCGGCGCATGAAACCCCGTGCCTTGCTGAACAATCTGGCAGAGGCCGATCTACGGCTGCTGCGTATCTTCATTGCCATTGCCGAGTCCGGTGGTCTGGCTGCGGCGGAACTTCGGCTCAACATCAGCCGTTCGGTGATCAGTCGTCATCTGAAGGATCTGGAAACCCGCATCGGTGTGAGACTGTGCGAGCGTGGTCGATCGGGCTTCGCGCTCACCGAGGAAGGCCATACGGTGCTGGATGCCGCACGCCGACTGCTGGCGCAGATCGAGGGCTTTCGTCGCGAGGTCGCGGGCTTGCACGGCGGCATGCGCGGCGAGCTTAACCTTGTGATCTTCGACAAGTTCATCACCAATCCCGACTGCCACCTGGCTGAGACCATTGCCGATTTCGGTTTGCAGGCACCTGGAGTGGCGCTCAATGTGCACGTTGCCAGCACCAGTCCGATCGAAAAGGGCTTGCTGGAGGGCCAGTTCCAGGTCGGCATCCACCCCTTTCACCGTGCCAGCGACAGTCTGCTGAGCTGGCCGCTGTTCAGCGAACAGATGTCCTTGTACGGCGCGCCCTCTCACCCCTTGTTGCGTGATGGCGCGATGCCGGACGAGGCCGCACTGCGCGGTGCGGGCTTGGTCGGGCTGGGCTACCACTCGCCCAACATGGAGCATTTCTGGCGTCTCGGCCTGCAGCCGGTGGCGCGTGCGCATGATCAGGAGGCCAGCGTGCTGTTGATCCGCTCCGGGCGTTACCTGGGTTTCCTGCCGGATCACTATGCCCGTGCCTTTGAGGCGGAGGGCGTGTTGCGGCGGATCCCGTCCGACACCCTGCAGTATCGATGCGACTGGGTGGTGTCGGTGGCGCGTACGCCAGCGCCGGGCCGCATTGCCCGCCATTTCACTTCCTGCCTGCGTGAGCGTCATCCGCAGGCTGGCGCGGCAGGGGAGGCGCCATGTCTCGTGTGATCCTGCTCAACAAGCCCTACGGCGTGCTGTGTCAGTTCAGTGATGACCTGGGGCGGGCGACCCTGAAGGACCATGTCGACGTGCCTGGGGTGTATGCCGCCGGCCGCCTGGATACCGACAGTGAGGGCTTGCTGCTGCTGACGGACGACGGTGCCTTGCAGCACCGTATTGCCGACCCGCGTCACAAGCAGCCCAAGACCTATCTGGTGCAGGTCGAGGGCGAGCCCTCGGACGTGGCGCTGGCGCAATTGCGTGCCGGCGTCGATCTGGGGGACTTCGTCACCATGCCGTGTCAGGCGCGCGAGCTTGCCGAGCCGGATTGGCTGTGGCCCCGTGATCCGCCAGTGCGTTTTCGCAAGACGGTGCCCACGGCCTGGCTCGAAATCGTATTGTGTGAAGGCAAGAATCGTCAGGTGCGGCGGATGACCGCGAAGGTGGGGCTGCCAACCTTGCGTCTGATCCGTGTTGCCATCGGCGACTGGTCATTGTCCGGCCTGCAGCCCGGTCAGTGGCGGGAGGCCGAGGTTCCATCGGCGCTGCGTTCTCCGGCAGCGGTCCGCTCGGTGCCGGGGCAGCGGCAAAGGTCAGCGCCCCGACAGGAAGGTGCGCGGTGGGCTGGGCGCAAGAGGTAGAATCCGGTCCGGCCTGAAATCGAGCGAGACATTGCAATGCAAGCAGCGAATTGGGGCGTCGGTGTGGCGCGAGCATGGGCGGTACTGCTGATGGCGCTGCCTGCCATGGCGGCGGCCGCAATGCCGGTGGTGGAACTGGGCGCGGGTATGTTCCGGATCCAGGTGGAGGTGGCGCATACCGATGCAAACCGCCAGTTGGGTCTGATGAACCGGCGCGAGATGCCGGCTCACAATGGTATGGTCTTCGTGTTTCCACAGGATGCGCGCCATTGCATGTGGATGCGGAACACCTTCATCCCACTGTCGGTGGCCTTTCTCGATGAGCAGGGGCGCATCCTGAACATTGCCGACATGCAGCCGCAGACCGAGGACAGTCACTGCGCGGCGGCCCCCGCGCGTTTTGCGCTGGAAATGAACCAGGGCTGGTTTCGCGAGCGCGGCCTGAAGCCGGGGGACGCGATCCGCGGTGTGGATCGTCTGCCGGCACCACGTTGAGTCTGTCCGCCTGTGTCCTCTGCAGGCACCGCCGGGGCGGTTTCTCGCGGCAAAGCGGACTGTTTGCGATTGAATTGACTGCTTTTTCCGGCGTTTATCCCGCCATGAGGCGGATGGCGTTGCCGCGATAATCTCACCATCCTGTCCTGCGTCCGTATCGTCTCCGGTACGGCGGGACGCCAGCGGAGCCGGCAGTGGCCGAAGAAAGCGATCTCGAGAAGACCGAACCAGCGTCACCGCGACGACTTGAACAAGCCCGTGAGGAAGGGCAGGTTCCGCAGTCGCGCGAGCTGTCGACCTTCTTCGTGACGGTGACTGGTGTCACTGCCTTGTGGATGCTGGGTGGCTGGATGGCGGAACGGATGTATGGCCTGATCCGCCAGGCCTTCGTTTTCGAACGCGAGATGGCGTTCGATGTGGTCTTGATGCTGGACGGCTTTCATCGCCTTCTCAGCGGGGCGTTGTTGACGCTGGTCCCGCTGTTCATGGTGTTGCTGGTGGCCGCGGTGGCGTCGCCGATCGTGCTTGGTGGCCTGGTGTTTTCGCCAAAGGCATTGGGCTTCAATTTTGGTCGCATGAACCCGATCAAGGGCATTGCGCGGATGTTTTCGGTGCATGGCCTTGCCGAGATGGTGAAGGCCATTCTCAAGTCACTGCTGATCGGTGGCATTGGCGCGATGGTGCTGTGGCTGAGCAAGGACCACCTTTTTGACCTGATGGTGGAGCCACTGGAGGTCGGCATGCCCGATTTTGCCGATACGGTGGCTTTCACCGCACTGATGATCGCGTTGAGTCTGGGCCTGCTGGCATTGATGGATGTGCCCTTTCAGCTGTGGCAATACCACAAGAAACTGCGCATGACCAAGGAAGAGGTCAAGCGCGAGGGCAAGGAGCAGGAGGGGGATCCGCAGGTCAAGGGCCGCATCCGCGCGATGCAGCGCGAGATGGCGCGGCGCCGGATGATGGCCGAGGTGCCCAAGGCCGACGTGGTGGTGACCAACCCGACCCACTTCTCGGTTGCGCTCAAGTACGACGCCGACAAGATGGCGGCGCCGGTGGTGGTGGCCAAGGGGCGTGGCGAACTGGCACTGAAGATTCGCGAGATCGCGCGCGAGAACAAGATCGCGATGCTCGAGGCGCCACCACTGGCGCGCGCGCTGTATGCGCATTGCGAGCTGGAGCAGGCCGTTCCGGCGACCCTGTTCACCGCGGTGGCCGAGGTCATGGCCTATGTGTATCAATTGAACTACTGGATGGCCAATGGCGGCCTGCCGCCCGACCCGCCTGATGAACTGCCGGTGCCGGAAGGGCTTGACCCCGGTGCCCCCGAAGAGTGATTGCCTGACCCATGGCTTCGAATAACAGCCTGAACCTGCGAGAGTTGCTGTCGCCAAGCAACCTGCGCACGCTTGCGGCACCCATCCTCATCATCATGATTCTGTCGATGATGGTGCTGCCCTTGCCGGTATTCCTGCTGGACGTGTTCTTCACGTTCAATATCGCGATTTCGGTGATGGTGATGCTGGTGGCGATGTACTCGAAGCGTCCGCTCGACTTCTCGGTGTTTCCCACCGTATTGCTGGTCACCACGCTGCTGCGCCTGTCGCTCAATGTGGCCTCGACCCGTATCGTGCTGCTGGAAGGCCACTCCGGACCGGACGCGGCCGGCAAGGTGATCGAGGCCTTTGGTGCTTTCCTGGTGGGCGGCAATACCGCGGTTGGCATCGTGGTGTTCGTGATCCTGACCCTGATCAACTTCGTCGTGATCACCAAGGGTGCCGGCCGGATTGCAGAAGTCAGCGCCCGCTTCACCCTGGATGCAATGCCCGGCAAGCAGATGGCGATCGACGCCGATCTGAATGCCGGCCTGATCGACGAGAAGACAGCCAAGGCGCGACGCAAGGAGATCGGACAGGAGTCCGATTTCTACGGCGCGATGGACGGTGCCTCGAAGTTCGTGCGTGGTGACGCGGTGGCAGGCATCCTGATTCTGGTGATCAACATCATCGGAGGCCTGTTTGTCGGGGTCATGCAGCACGACATGGCGATGGGCGAGGCGGGCCGCACCTATACTTTGCTGACCATCGGCGATGGTCTGGTCGCCCAGATTCCCGCACTGATCATCTCGGTGGCTGCGGGTCTGGTGGTGTCGCGGGTAGGGGATGAAGGCGACATCGGTGGTCAGGTGATCAATCAGGTGTTCTCCAACCCGCAGGTACTGACGCTGACCGCGATCATCATCGGCGTGCTGGGTCTGATTCCGGGCATGCCGAACCTGGTGTTCCTGCTGCTTGCGCTGGTTTTTGGCGCCTTGGCCTGGATGCGCCACAAGCGTCTTCAGGAGCCACAGGAATCGGCCGCGCCAGCCGAGGCTCAGGCTGCCGCTGCAGCACAACAGCCTGCCGAAGCGCAGGAAGCGAGCTGGAACGATGTAGCGCCAGTCGATGTGCTTGGACTTGAGGTGGGGTACCGCCTGATTCCGATGGTGGACAAGTCGCAGGACGGCGAGCTGCTCAAACGCATTCGTGGTTTGCGCAAGAAGTTCGCACAGGAGGTTGGCTTCCTGTCGTCACCGGTGCATATCCGTGACAATCTCGAACTCAAGCCCAATGCCTACCGGATTGCGCTCAAGGGCGTCGAGATCGGCGCGGGCGAAGCTTATCCCGGCCAGTTCCTGGCGATCAACCCGGGTCGTGTGTCGGGGCCGCTGCAAGGGCGCGAAACCAAGGATCCCGCCTTTGGTCTGCCGGCGTTCTGGATTGACAGTGGCGGCCGCGAGCAGGCGCATGCGCTGGGTTACACGGTGGTGGATGCAAGCACGGTGGTGGCGACGCACCTCAACCACGTCATCTTGAACCACGCATCCGAACTGCTTGGTCGGCAGGAGACCCAGGCACTGCTCGACCATATTGGCAAGGATGCGCCCAAGCTCATCGACGACCTGGTGCCCAAGCTGTTGCCGGTGTCCTCGGTGCAGCGTGTGCTGCAGAACCTGCTTGATGAAGGCGTCAATATCCGAGACATGCGCACCATCATCGAGGTACTGGCCGAGCATGCGCCGCGCACCCAGGATCCGATCGAACTCACCGCCAAGGTCCGTGAGGCCTTGGGCAGGGCGATCATTCAGGGCCTGTTTCCGGGCAATGCAGAGGTGCAGGTCATCGCACTCGAGCCGGGGCTGGAGCGCATCCTGCTGCAGGCCATGACCTCCGGTGGCGATGGTGGTGCGATCGAGCCCGGGCTGGCCGACACCTTGCTGCGGCAGACGGCGCAACTGGCCCAGCGCCAGGAAGACATCGGCCTGCCACCGGTGCTGCTGGTGCCTGCGCCCTTGCGCATGTTGCTGTCGCGCTTCCTGCGTCGCGCGGTGCCTTCGCTCAAGGTCATTTCCAATGGCGAGGTGCCGGAGTCGCGCACCATCCGCGTCACCGGCATGGTGGGCGCTGCCGCCTGATCCGGATCCCCGGCTGTCTCGCGGTCACACCATAGCGCGGTGTAGAGGGAATAGACGGGGGAAAACCGGTTTATTCCTCCCATGCAGAAAGCGCCGCCCGCGCGATACTGGACTCCAGGATGCGCTTGATGCGCAGTTGTCGGGAGATTCGTCATGAACGTGAAGCGCTACTTTGCCCCTACCGCACGCGAGGCCTTGCGTGCGTTGAAGGAGGAGCTCGGTGCCGACGCGATCGTGCTGTCCAACAGGGCGGTCGATGGCGGCATCGAGATACTGGCGCTGCCTGCCGAGGCCGTCGGTTCGCTGCATGCCAGCCGTCCTGCCGAGCCGCGGCGTGCGCCGCCAGCCCCTGCACGTGCGGCATCGCCGATCAGCGGTATCGATGACGACGATTTTCACGTCAATCTCTCCAGCTTGGCAGCAGGTGCGATTCCGCGAAATGCGACAGCGCCGCGTGTGGCCCGTGATCCGGTGGTTCGGCCTTTCGAGCCCCCCCGCATCGAGACTGCGGATTACCTGGCGCGTCAGCCTGTCGCCGCACCGGCGCCCGCGCCCGCCATGCGCCAGCCAGCTCCCGCCCGGGTCAGGGTCGAGGATGCGCACAGTCCGGCGCCGTCATTGAGCGACCCCGCGCCGCGTCGTGGGGTGGAGGATGAGCGTGTGCGGGAACTGCAGGAGGCCAACAGCCGGCTGATGCAGGAACTGAGCGGCATCCGCGGCATGATCGAACGCCAGCTGGCGGGCTTTGCCTGGGGCGAGACCCGTCGGCGCGCACCTGCGCGGGCCAACCTGCTGGGTGAGTTGCTGGAGGCAGGCTTTTCTGCGCCGACAGCCAAGCTGCTGACCGAATCGATCGCCGACGACGCGACGCCCGAAGTGGCCCATGCGGCGGTGCGGGCGATGCTCGACCGCAGGCTGCGGGCACGCTCGACCGACGACGACATCATCAACCGGGGCGGGGTGTATGCGCTGGTCGGCCCGACCGGTGTGGGCAAGACCACTACCACCGCCAAGCTTGCCGCCCGTTGCGTGGTACGCCACGGTGCGAGCCGCGTCGCCCTGATCACCACCGATGGCTACCGGATCGGGGCGCAGGAACAGTTGCGCATCTACGGCCGCATCCTGGGGGTGCCGGTGTTCTCTGTGCGCGATGGTGCCGACTTGCGTCAGACCCTGGCCGAGCTGCGCAACAAGCATATGGTGTTGATCGATACCATGGGCATGAGCCAGCGCGACCGCATGGTGGCCGAGCAGGCCGCGATGCTGAGCGGTGCGGGCGAAGTGCGTCGCCTGCTGCTGCTCAACGCCACCTGCCGCGGCGACACCCTGGACGATGTGGTCCGTGCCTACGCGGGTCCGGACCTGGCCGGTTGCATCTTCAGCAAGGTGGACGAGGCCGCGTCGCTGGCGCCGGCGATCGACGTCACCATCCGGCGCGCACTCGACATCTTCTACGTGACCAATGGCCAGCGGGTGCCGGAGGATCTCCACCTGCCCAACCGCGCCTATCTGCTGCATCGCGCCCTGCGTGAGCACGGCGGCGAATCGCCCTGGCGTCTGCACGACGACGAGGCCGGACTGATGCTCGCCGCGGCGGGCGAAGGAGCGCTGAGATGATCGACGGACGAGAAGACCAGGCGGCAGGCCTGCGCCGGTTGTTCCGGCGGACCCCGCCGGCGGTGGTGGCGCTGTATTCCACCGGTCGTCACCGGGCGGCCAATGCGATCCGTGCGGCGCATCGCATCGCCGGGCAGTCGCAACGCGTATTGCTGCTGGATGAGGCAACCGGCGATGCCGGCCTGGGCGAGGCCCTGGGGCTGCCTGCCGGGCCCGATCTGTTGCAGATGCTCGATGGGCGCCTCACCCTGGCAGGTTTGCTGCAGCCGGTGCCCGGTCTGCTTGGGCGTGTCCCCACGGCGGCAGCGGCGCTTGCCTTGCCCCTGCTCGACGATACGCGCCGCGCCTGCCTCATTGAAGCCTTGAAAGTGCTGCACCGCCATGCGGGTTTTGTGCTGATTCATGCGGGACAGGAGTCGGCCGCGGATCCTTCGCCCTTCGTCTATGCGGCCCCGCGCCGATTGCTGGTTGCCGAGGCGAGCGCATCGGGCGCGACCGAGGCTTATCGCGTGACCAAGCAGCTTGCATCGGCGGGTGCCGGTTCCCTGCATGTCGCGGTGTGTCGTGCGCGTAGCCGCAGCGATGCACAGAGTTTCTTCAGCAGTCTGCAGAGTCTGGTCAGGCGACATGTCGGCGTACCGCTGTCCTGGGTCGGCGAGGTGGAACGCGATGATCTGGCCGAGGGATTGTCGCAACCCAACACGCTGTCGTCGCCTGCCGAACCGGCAGCGGCCTTCCTGCGCAGCCTCGCATCTGGCGGCGACGACATGCGGGTTTCCAGGCGTGCGGGGTGAGTATCGTGCTGACCGCTAACTATCCTGCTGGTAATGCGTGCGGTACTGCGGGAAAATGGACCTCCCTGAACGCGCGTGCGCCTGCACCCGAGCGCGCCAAACGCAAAAAAATACAGGTCCAATGGATGTACGACGCTGAAGGTCATCTCGATACCGATCATCTGGTGGTGTCCTACGCGCCGCTGGTCAAGCGCATCGCCTATCAGTTGATGGCGAAGCTGCCGGCCAGCGTCGAGGTGGAGGACCTGATCCAGAACGGCATGATGGGCCTGCTCGACGCGATCAACCGCTACGAGGAGGGCATGGGGGCGCAGTTCGAGACTTATGCGGTACAGCGTATCCGGGGCGCCATGCTCGATGGGCTGCGGGACAACGACTGGGTGCCGCGCAGCCTGCGCCGTGACATGCGCCGTATCGAGTCGGCCATCCACATGCTGGAGCAGCAGAACGGCCGCTCTCCCAGCGAAACCGAGCTGGCGGAGGCGCTGGGCATGCCGCTGGCCGAGTACCAGCAGATGCTGCAGGAGGCACGCGGTCATCAACTAGTGTATTTCGACGACTTCGTTCATGAGGAAGGGGAGGACTACCTCGAGCGCCATCTGGGCGAGCATGAGTCCAATCCACTCGATCTGCTCGAAACCGCCGATACCCGCTCGGTGCTGGTGAAGGCGATCGAGGCTTTGCCGGAACGCGAGAAGCTCGTCATGGCCCTGTACTATGACGAAGAGTTGAACCTGCGCGAAATCGGCGAGGTACTGGGCGTGACCGAGTCAAGGGTGTGCCAGTTGCACAGTCAGGCGGTTGCCCGCCTGCGTGTGCAGGTACTGGGGGGCGCCGCTGGCAAGGCCACCGGGGCGCGGCGCGGTCGTCCGCCGAAGAATGCGGCACCGGTTGAGGGTTAGGCCATCATGAGGCCGGTCATTCATGGATAGCATCAGTCTTGTCGGTCTCACTCTCGGCATTGCCGCGATTCTGGTTGGTCAGGCGCTTGAGGGAGGGCATATCGCCTCGCTGGTCCAGCCGACGGCCTTTCTGATCGTCGTGGGTGGCACGGCTGGGGCGGTCATGCTGCAAAGCCCCCTGCCGGTGTTCCGTGAGGGCATCCGCATGGCCAAGTGGGCTTTCGTGCCCCCAGTGACCAGTCATCGGGCAATCATCGACAAGGTGGTCAACTGGAGTACGGTGGCGCGCAAGGAAGGCCTGCTGGTGCTTGAAGGGCAGATCGATGCCTTGCCCGATCCTTTCATGCGCCGCGGCCTGCAGATGCTGGTCGATGGGGTCGAGCCCGGTCGCCTGCGCGAGGTGCTCGAGGTCGAGATCGACGCCTGGGAAGGCCAGTTGAAGCAGTGCGCGAAGATCTGGGAGGGGGCCGGGGGCTATTCGCCGACCATCGGTATTCTGGGTGCAGTGATGGGCTTGATCCATGTCATGGAGAACCTGTCCGATCCGTCCAAGCTCGGTGCCGGTATTGCCGTGGCCTTTGTCGCGACCATCTATGGCGTCGGGCTGGCCAACCTGGTCTTCCTGCCCATCGCCAAAAAACTGCAGGCCCATATCGCCACCATGGTGGCGCAGCGCGAGATGTTCGTTGATGGCCTGGTGGGTATTGCCAGCGGTGACAATCCGCGCATCATTGAAAGTCGGATGCAGGGCTACGTGGTCTGAGGCCGGAGCCCATCCATCATGGCACGCAGACGCAAAAGCGAGGACGAGCATGAAAATCACGAGCGCTGGCTCGTGTCCTATGCTGACTTCATTACCTTGCTGTTTGCGTTCTTTGTCGTCATGTATTCGCTGAGTTCGCTCAACGAAGGCAAATACCGGATCCTGTCGGATTCCCTGGTGCAGGCCTTTCGCAGCGTCAATATCAATGAAAGTGGGCAGCAGATCGTGGTGCCGCCGGTAACGGTCGTGACGCCGTCGATTGCCCCGCCCGCACAGCGTAACCGCACCCCGGAAGAGGAACAGACCGAACAGCGTCGCCAGCAGACTGCTCAGCGCATGCGCAGCATGGCCGACGAGATCCGCCGTGTGCTGCAACCCTTGACTCAGGACGGGCAGGTCAGTGTCACCGAAGGTGCATTCGGCATCACGGTCGAGATCAATGCCAGCGTATTGTTCTCGCCGGGCGAGGCGGTGCTTGGAGTGCCCGCGGTGGCGGCGCTACGTGCGGTGGCGGGGGTGCTGGCGACGGCCTCGTTTCCTGTGACCATCGAAGGTCACACCGACAATATCCCGATCAATACTTTCCGTTTTCCATCGAACTGGGAGTTGTCGGCCGTGCGGGCCTCGTCGGTGGTCAGGCTGTTCATCGACTCAGGCGTCTCTCCTGAGCGCTTGACCGTGGCCGGTTACGGCGATCAGCGTCCGGTGGCGGACAACAGCACCGAAGAAGGGCGAGCGCGCAATCGCAGGGTGGCGATCATGATTGAATCCCGGGTGGCGGATGTGCCGGCCCCGGATCAGGGGCCTGGGGTGATTCCACGCAACGACCCGCTGCGCTCCATCCTGCCGCCTGCGCCGGACGGCAGCGCCCAAGCGGGCGGTTGAGTTGCCCGGCAGGTGTCGAGTCGAGGGGCTGGCCGCAGACTCGCTATCCCCCTTTGGTTGCTGGCCCACGTCAAGCTGGCTGATCGCTTGAATCCTCACCTTGTCCACCGTGGTGGCAAGGTGAGAATCGTGCTCAGTACATCCGTTCAGGCTTCAAACGGATGGCCAGGGGTGCGCCCTTGCGCGCGCGGCGATGACGCAAGCCCTCGCGCTGAGCCGGTTTCAGTGTGACGCTGGCCGGTTTGCTGCCGCGGCCGATGCCTTCGACCGTCAGCACCGCATCGTCCGCGGGCACGGCCACTGCACACAGCGTTTCTCCTTCGTCCATGCCCATGACGATGACCCCA
Source organism: Parazoarcus communis SWub3 = DSM 12120 (assembly GCF_003226565.1). Taxonomy (GTDB): domain Bacteria; phylum Pseudomonadota; class Gammaproteobacteria; order Burkholderiales; family Rhodocyclaceae; genus Parazoarcus; species Parazoarcus communis. Next base: position 199,545 of record NZ_QKOE01000004.1, read on the forward strand.
CGGCCGCCGGCCTGCACCTTCATCTCGGCGCGCGGGAAGATCAGTACCCGGCCGCCTTCCGAGGCTGCGGCAATCCATTCACCGTGGACCTTGGCCGGCGTCAACACGGTTTCGCCTTTCTCCAGCGCCATGAAGGCCTTGCCGGCGCGCTGTCGGCTGGTGGCGTCGGCCAGCGTGCAGATGAAACCATAGCTGCCGCTGTTGGCGAAGAAGTAGCGGGTGTCCGGCGCGTCGGCGAGTACCTGTGCGGGCTTGCCGCCGTCCTGGAAGTCCGCCAGGGTGGCAATCGGTACGCCGTCACCACGTCCGCCCGGTAGTTCGGCGGCCTTGATGGTATAGGCGCGGCCATGGGTATCGATCACCACCAGTGGCCAGGTGGTACGGGTTTCGAGCAGGGCGAAGGCAAAGTCGCCAGCCTTGTAGGTGATGCCGGCCGGATCGATGCCGTGACCCTGGCGTGAGCGGATCCAGCCATTCCGCGACAGGATCACGGTGATCGGTTCGTCTGGCACGCTGATCTCGGCGGGGGCGACGGCAGCAACCGCTTCGATGAGGGTGCGGCGGTCGTCGCCGTACTTCTTCGCGTCGTCGGTGATCTCCTTGAGGATCAGTCGGGTCATGGCCGGGCGACTGTCGAGCAGATGCTGCAGGCCGTCGCGCTCCTCGCGCAGTTCGGCCAGCTCCTTCTCGATCTTGAAGCCTTCCAGGCGGGCGAGCTGGCGCAGGCGGATCTCGAGGATGTCTTCGGCCTGGATATCGGTCAGGCCAAAGGCCGCGATCAGTGCCGGCTTGGGCTCGTCCGACTCGCGGATCACGCGGATCACTTCCTCGATGTGCAGGAAGGCAATCATGCGGCCTTCGAGGATGTGGATGCGGCGGTCGACCTCGTCCAGGCGGTGCCGGGTGCGACGTTCGACGGTGACGTAGCGGAAGTCGATCCACTCGCGCAGGATCTGCACCAGGTTCTTTTGCTGCGGGCGGCCGTCGCGGCCGATCATGGTCATGTTGACCGAAACCGAGGTTTCCAGGCTGGTATGGGCCAGCAGCACGGCCATGAACTCATCGCGGTTCTGGCGGCTGGATTTGGGCTCCAGCACGATGCGCACCGGCGCCTTGTCGCTGGATTCGTCACGTATGCTGTCGAGTGCGCCCAGTACCAGTTGCTTGAGGTTCTTCTGCTCCTGACTGAGTTCCTTCTTGCCCGTACGTGGCTGGGGGTTGGTCAGTGTCTCGATCTCCGACAGCACGCCGGCAGCAGAGACGCCATGCGGCAACTGGTCGACGATGACGCGCCACTGGCCGCGCGCAAGCTCCTCGAAGTGCCAGCGGGCGCGGACCCGCAGCGAGCCCCGGCCACCGGCGTAAGCGTCGCGGATCGCATCGGGCGAGGAGATCAGCTGACCGCCGCCGGGGAAGTCCGGCCCTGGCAGCAGTGGCAGGATGTCGTTTAGCCCGGCCTCCGGGTGGCGGATCAGGTGGCAGGTGGCTTCGGCGACCTCGCGCAGGTTGTGCGGCGGAATCTCGGTGGCCATGCCCACGGCGATTCCGGACGCACCGTTGAGCAGCACGAAGGGCAGGCGGGCGGGCAGCAACTGCGGCTCTTCGAAGGCGCCGTCGTAGTTGGGGACGAAATCCACCGTGCCGCGGTCGATCTCAGACAGCAGCAACTCGGCAATCGGGGTCAGGCGGCATTCGGTGTAACGCATGGCCGCGGCAGAGTCGCCGTCACGCGAGCCGAAGTTGCCCTGGCCATCGACTAGCGGATAGCGCAGTGAAAAATCCTGCGCGACCCGCACCATGGCGTCGTAGACCGAGCTGTCGCCGTGAGGGTGGTACTTACCGATGACGTCACCCACCACACGGGCTGACTTGACGTGTTTCGCGCCGGGCGACAGCCGCATCTCGCTCATTGCGTACAGGATGCGGCGCTGCACCGGCTTGAGTCCGTCCTCGACCTGGGGCAGGGCACGCGACTTGACCACGCTCATTGCGTAGGCAAGGTAGGCACGTTCGGCGTACAGGTCGAGCGGCAGGGTGCCGTCTGCACCGAGTTCGGCAGGCGGCGGAGAAGGCGGCTGCACGGGGGAAGCCGGATCGGGAGTATCGAAAATGTCGTTGCTCATCGGAGAAAGGCCGGATGGAAGCTCAATAGGGCCGTGGGCGCATGCCGCGCCGGGTGATGGGCCGGAAAGGGGGCGATCTTAACCCGAGTGAGGGGGTGGGGGACAGGCCGGAGTTGGAGCAGACGAGCACGCGGTGCTGGCTTTTGCCATCAGGGCGACAGGATCCAGGGAGGCTTTGCTCAAAGTCTGACACCTTCCCGATGAATGTTGTGTAGCAAGGCGGGGTTGGAGAACCGCTCGGGTTGCTCCCATTCATCCAGCCAGACAGGAAGTGGCGAGATCAGAATGCCCGTATCGAGCAGGACGTCGAAAGCGATGTCTGCCATAGCGAGTTTGGTGGTCTGGAAGCGCTCGTGCTCGCCACGCAACAAAACGGCAAGGTCCGCATCGCTATCCGGACGGTGCGTCCCGCGCGCACGACTGCCGTAGACGACGGCGCCCGCCACGTCATACTGGGTGCTGATGAGGGCGAGGAAACGACGGACTGCTTCCTCGGTGAGTGCATCGATCCGCTTCATTGGAGAGGCTCATCCAGTGTGCGGTCATGATATCGCGGTTGTCGTAGCGTGCCTACGGTGCACGTGCCGTGAGCTCACGATGACCACACCGAACGAGGCTTTGCCGCGTTGTTGTCGTGCGGGATGCGACGAGCCGCATCCGCTTGTCACAAGGTTGACGCACCCGGGGGTGCCAGGGTTCGTCTGGAGGGTCAGGGTTGTTCAGTCGGTCTCTGTTTCGGCGTCGTCGTCGAGCAGGGCGGCGATGACCGAGTGGCCGACGCCGTCTTCCGGGTCCAGACGCTGCAGATGGGTGACGATGTTGCGGCTGACCTCGGTGTTGTCGCGGCGCAGTTCGATGAAGGCAGTGGCTTTCAGGAAGGACAGCAGGAAGCGTTGCGGGATGGTGCGCTGGGTGGCGGAACCGACGTCGGCAAGCGTCCATTTACGCCAGTCCTGATCCACCCGGGCTTGATGTGCGGCCTCTGCAAGGCCGTCGAGCGCGGTGGCCAGGGCGTCGTCGAATTCGCGTTGCTGGTTCTGCAGCTTGAACAGGCAGCGGTAGGCGGGTAGTGATTTGGGTGAGATCTCGATCGCGTGACGGAACAGTGCGCGGGCGCGTGGTGGATCACTGCGGTGGCAGGCGACGCCTTGTTGCAGCAGCTCGTTGACGTGTGCCGGAAGCGGGCCGAAGGCGATGAGGTTCTCGGTGGACTTGGATCGGGACATGATGGCGACGCAATACACGGTGGGCAGGAGTGGCGGCTGGTCATGCCCATGCAAGACGCGTTCCTGCTGTCTTGCCTGTGTGTCGGACGCCAGCGGATCTGCTGGCATCGAAACTGCTTGCCTGATCTGGACACCATTGCGTGTGTCGCCGACCCACCCGGAACCCCGATATGAAGATCGCGATCGCGACCGAGCATTTTGAACATGTTGCAGGCCACGCTGGCAAGGTTGCTGACTGGCTGGTATTTGACTGCGAACCCGGGCAGCCGCTACCCGACCCCGCACGTATCGCGCTGGAAAAGCCGCAATTGATGCATTACTGGAAGGACGACGGCCCGCACCCGCTCGACGGAGTCGAGATCGTGGTGGCGGCAAGCGCCGGTGAGGGCTTCATCCGTCACATGCACCAGCGGGGCGCCGAGGTGCTGCTGACGGGTGAGGATGATCCGGTCGCGGCCCTGAAGTGCGTGCTGGCAGGCGAGGTGCTGCCGGACACGCGCTTCGATGTGACGACGACGCTGTGCAAGCTGAAGGATCTGTTCTCGCGTTACTGATGCGGAGCCGCCGCTGGCGGGGGCTTTAGATGTCTGCCTCGACCGAGTCGCCTTTTTCTTCCATCCAGGCGCGGCGGCCAGAGGCTTCGCCCTTGCCCATCAGCAGGGTAAACATGCGCAGGGTGTCTTCCAGGGCTTCCGGGCGGACGTGCACCGGCAGCACCCGGCGTGTGGCCGGATCCATGGTGGTTTCGCGCAGCTGGTCGGGGTTCATCTCGCCCAGCCCCTTGAAGCGGCCGATCTCGATCGCCTCGGGTTTGAAGCCTTCCTGTGCCAGACGGTCGCGGATGGCGGTCAGTTCGCCTTCGTCCAGTGCGTACAGGCGGCGCGCAGGGCGCTTCTTGCCTTGCGCTGGCACGTCGACGCGATAGAGCGGTGGCTGTGCCACATAGACATGGCCGCGCTCGATCAGCTTGGGGAAGTGGCGGAAGAACAGCGTCAGCAGCAGGGTCTGGATGTGCGCGCCGTCGACGTCCGCATCCGACATGATCACCACCTTGCCATAGCGCAGGCCGGACAGGTCGGGGTTGCTGTCGGCGCGATGCGCATCGACCCCGAGTGCCACGGCGATGTCGTGGATCTCGGCGTTGGCGAGCAGGCGATCGGGGTCGATCTCCCAGGCGTTCTGCACCTTGCCGCGTAGTGGCAGGATGGCCTGGGTTTCCTTGTTGCGGGCCATCTTGGCCGAACCGCCGGCGGAGTCGCCCTCGACCAGGAAGAGTTCGTTGTCGGCGATGTCTTCCGATTCGCAGTCGGACAGCTTGCCCGGCAGCACGGCGACGCCGGAGGTCTTTTTCTTTTCGACTTTCTGCGCGCTTTTCTGGCGGGCAAGGGCCTGCTTGATCGACAGCTCGGCAATCGCCTTGCCGGCTTCGACATGGTTGTTCAGCCAGATTTCGAACGGATCGCGAAGTTGCGCCGACACCAGCTTGACCGCCTCGCGCGAGTTGAGCTTTTCCTTGACCTGACCCTGGAACTGGGGGTCGAGCAGACGGGCTGAGAGTACGAAGCTCATCTTGCCGCAGACGTCTTCCTGCTGCAGCTTGACGCCGCGCGGCAACAGGGTGTGATGGTCGATGAAGGACTTCAGCGCTTCGAACACGCCAGCCCGCAGGCCGGATTCGTGCGTGCCGCCATTTACGGTGGGGATCAGATTGACGTAGGACTCGCTTGGCACGGCCGACTCGAACCAGGCAAGCGCCCAGGCTGCACCCTCGCCCGGGGCAAAGCTGGCGTCGTCCTTGCCCGCGTACTTTTCACCGGTGAAGATCGGGGCGACGGATTCGACGTCGCCGGCAAGCTCTTTCAGATAGCCTGCCAGGCCTTCCGGGTAACTCCAGGTCTTGGTCAGCACGGGGCCGGTGGTCTGCTCGATGTCGAGCCGCACCGCAACGCCGGACAGCAGCACGGCCTTGGAGCGCAGCAGGCGCTCGAGTTCGTTCATCGGTACCCGGGGGGACTCGAAGTACTTCGGGTCTGGCCAGACTCGCACCCGGGTGCCGGTCTGGCGGCCGCAGTCACCTTCGATGCGGACTTCTCCAATGTTTTCGCCGCCATTGGAGAAGTCGATGCGGTGAATCTTGCCATCGCGTTTGACTTCGACCTCGATACGGGTCGACAGCGCGTTGGTGACCGAAACGCCAACCCCATGCAGGCCGCCGGAAAAGGCGTAGGCCGAATTGCCCTCGCGCTTGTCGAACTTGCCGCCCGCGTGCAGGCGGGTATAGGCCAGTACCACCACGGGCACCCCTTCTTCAGGGTGGAGACCGACAGGAATGCCGCGGCCGTCGTCGGCAACGGTGACCGAGCCGTCCAGATGCAGGGTGACATGGATCTTGCGGGCGAAACCCGCCAGCGCCTCATCTGCGGCGTTGTCGATGACTTCCTGGATGATGTGTGCCGGGCTGTCGGTGCGGGTGTACATGCCGGGCCGTTCGCGGACCGGTTCGAGTCCCTTTAGGACGCGGAAGGAGGATTCGTCGTATTGCTTGCCAGCCATGGCGGGCCCTGAGTGTTGCGCGAAGGGCGCAAGGATATCAGAGCTGATCAGGCACTGCCGAGGATGCGGCCGCTGCCGGTGGGGCGGGACTGCCCGCTGGCGTCGTAGAGTTGGGGGTGATCGGCAGCAGACAACAGCACCGACAGCGCGGCCTGATTGTGCTGCATGCGTTCGGTGATCAGCTTGCCGTTCAGATCGTTGCGTTGCTGCGCCTGCCGGGCAAGGTCGAGAATCTCTTCCCAGCGCGCAAGAATGCGGGGCAGGGACGCCAGCAGGCTGCGTACCGACTGCGCGTTGTTGGGAAGACCCAGGCGGCCAAGCACCAGTGCGCGATCATCATGCAGGCGCTGCAATTGGCGGTAGCGGTCGGTCTTGTCGTGGGTGAGCGCCAGCAGTCCGTCGGTGTCACCACCAACGAGCAGACCTTCTTCACGCTCGAGCAGCGCAAGGAATTCCTTCAGCTGAATCGCCTCGGCTTCGATCAGCAGGGCGATACGCTGGATGTCGGCAGGTCCCGGTTTGTTCATGTCCGGAAGTCTAGCGCGAAATTCCTCAGATGCGCGACGACTGGTTGTCGAGCATGTTGCGTACGCTGTCGATCAGGCCGTCGGCAATCCGGTTGGCGTCGATCTTGAAACGCCCCTCGCTGATGGCGGCCTTGATCTCGGCGACCCGTCCCGCGTCCACAACGGGGGTTTCCGCAATGGCGGCTTCTGCTTTTTGCAGGCTGGACGATAGCGCCGACAATTCGACTTTCTCCGATGCACTGCCTGACTTCGCGCTGACGGCGTCCGCCTTGGCGCGGCTTTCCGAGGGCTGGACGACGCCCATCGGTTTTCCGGTACTTTCGATCTTCATGATGAAGCTCCAGATAAATCTTGTCTGACAGGTACATCGGCTACTTTCCGCAAAACTTTAGCGGATTTTTTTGCTGCGATGCAAAAAGGCTCAGAAACGGATCTCGACATTGCCGTCGGTCGTCGCCGTACCGGTGATCACCTGCCCATTGGGCATGCGTACCCGTACCGCTTCACCCGGTGATGCGTTGTTGAGCGAGCGACCTTCCCCGGCCACCTGAAAGCCCTCGCCGCGGGTGATGACCCGGACATTCTGCCCTTGCCTGACCGCCGCGGGGATACGCAGCATGTCACCGCGCAAGGGGGTGCCCTGTGCGAGCGCAAACCGGGTGTGGTGCCCGCCCGCCTGAGTCAGGTCGGTCAGCGTGTTGTCGGGCAGGGTCGCGAGGTCGCCGTGGCGGAAGCTCAGGTCAGCCGGGCCAAGTACCTGTCCCGCACGGATGGGGCGTGCGGTGACCAGGTAGTCGGCCATGACAATGATCCTGGCCTGAAGGTAGATCGTCCAGGTGATTGGCGAGTCGCAGCGCACGCCGACGCTGACCGTGCCCCAGGCGCGTGTGCCTGCGGGCAGGAAGGCCTCCATCGACGCGCAGGCGGGAAGTTGATTGCGGGCGTCCAGCGGAGCAAGTTCGATGGCGACCTTACCCGGCAGGCCCGCCGTCTCGCGTTCAAGGAATGCACGGGCGGCGGATTCGACCGGATGGCTGGCTTGCTGGGCCAGACTCAGCGACGGGAGCAGGGCGAGCACGCTTGCCGCCAGTAGCGGCAGGAGTCGTGAGGCAGGTCTTGTTGATGCATTCATGGTCGGATTGCAGCACGTTGGTCCGGCATAGGCAACCGTTCGCTGCCGATGTTCCCCGGCAATAACTGCCGGCGGACGGGCGGTCCTTGCCGCACGAAGGGTGAATTGACCGGGCTTTTCCGCCTTTATCGGCAAAAGAGGCCGTGTTCTCGAGGGCTAGACTTGGTGGCATGGAAGGTGCGTTGTGCTTGTCGAGAGCAATCCTTGCGAGAGAAGCCAAATGCACGAACAAGAACGAGGTGAAGCCATGAGAACGCTGCTCGACAACCAGTTGCGTGTGCATCAGACCGCGTTGAACCTGCAGGCGCACCGGCAGCAGTTGCTGGCGTCCAATATCGCCAATGCGGACACCCCGCACTACAAGGCCAAGGATATCGACTTCCGCGAAGCGATGCGCGGTGCGCTGGGCAAGGGGGCGATGGGCGAGCGGCTGGGCCCACTTGCGCTGGCAACGACTCGACCCGCACATATCGCGGCCGGCGGCGATTCGCATCCGCTGGAGGCGTTTGCCAAGTACCGCACCGAGTTCCAGTCGGCGGTGGATGGCAACACGGTGAATATGGATGTGGAGCGTGCTGCCTTTGCCGAGAATGCGGTGAACTATGAGGCCAGCATCACCTTCATCAACGGTTTGCTGCGTGGCATGCAGACGGCCATCTCCGGTCAGTAACCGTGTCGGGAGCGTGAATCATGAGCATGTTCAACGTCTTCAATATCGCGGGTTCTGCGCTTAATGCGCAGTCGATGCGGCTCAATACCACCGCCTCCAACCTCGCCAACGCCGACAGCGTGATCGCGGAGGATGGCCAGCCCTATCGTGCCAAGCAGGTGGTGTTTGCCGCCAAGCCGGTCAATGGTCCGGCAGCGGTTGGCGTGCAGGTGACGCAGATCGTCGAGAGTGCGGCGCCGATGCGGATGGTGTTCGAGCCCAACAACCCGGCGGCCAACGAAGAGGGCTATGTCGAGATGCCCAATGTGAATGTGGTCGAGGAGATGGTGAACATGATCTCCGCATCACGCTCTTACCAGAACAACGCTGAAGTCATGAACACGGCACGAACCTTGCTGCAGCGTACCTTGCAGATCGGCCAGTAAGGCCAACCGGCAAACTTCGCCGCCCGCAGGAGATTGAAATGAGCACCGTCGGATCCACCAGTCAGACCACGCAGAGCGTCCTCGCCGGATTGCAACGCACCGAGTCGGTCAACAAAAAAAGTACCGATGATCAGAAGACCCAGTTTCTGACCTTGTTGACCACCCAGTTGCGCAACCAGGATCCGATGAACCCGATGGAAAACGCCGAGGTCACCTCGCAACTGGCTCAGATGAGTACGGTCGATGGCATCGAGCGCCTGAACGGTTTGTTCCAGTCTTTTGTCGATGGCCAGGCTTCGGCCGACGGAGTCAATGCCGCAGCCTTGCTTGGCCGGGGTGTGCTGGTCGAGGGTAAAGCCCTCAGCCTGACCGAAGCCGGCGCAGTGGGCGGACTGGAGATCGACGGACCGGCCGACAAGGTGACCCTGACCATACGCGACAGCTCGGGTATTGCCGTTGCCAATATCGAGATGAAGGATCTTGACGCGGGCAGTCACAACTTCGTCTGGGACGGTACCGCAGACGATGGCACGCGCGCGGCAGACGGGGTGTATTCGATCAGCGTCGCAGCGACCCTTGGCGGCGAGAAGGTAACCGGCAGGACGCTGCAGTTCGCGCCTGTCACCAGCATCATCCGCGGTCCCACCAGCACCGATGTGCAGGTCGGTTCGCTCGGTATTTTCAAGCTTTCAGACATCAAGCAGATTCTCTGATCCGGAGTAGCGATCATGGCATTCCAACAAGGCCTCAGTGGCCTGGCGTCTTCTTCCAAGGCACTCGACGTCATCTCCAATAACGTCGCCAATGCCAGCACTGCCGGTTTCAAGCAAAGCTCGGTCGTGTTTGCCGACGTGTATGCGTCGGCGCTGACGGGGGCCGTGTCCACCATCCAGATCGGCATTGGCAGCACGGTAAACGCGGTACGCCAGGCCTTCACCCAGGGCAATATCACCACGACCAACAATCCATTGGATATGGCCCTGAACGGTAATGGCTTTTTTGTCATTGCCCGTAATGACGGAACGACGGCGTATAGCCGGAATGGCCAGTTCGATGTCGATAACCAGGGTTACATCATCACGCCGCTGAACGAGCGACTGGTCGGCTATCAGCGTGATGAGGCGACGGGCTTGATTCCGGCGTCTGGTGGCAGCATCGGGCCGCTGCTCATTCCTCAGAACGAGATCCAGCCCCGGGCAACGACCGATGTCGAGATCGCCGGCGCCAATCTCAACGCAGACGATGTCAATCCGGCTAACCGGGTACCGCCAGGGCCGGGCACCTTCAGCCAGACCGATCCTGACTCCTACAATGCGACCACGTCGATCGATGTGTTCGACAGTCTTGGACAGAAGCACGCATTATCGCTTTACTGGGTGCGAACCACGGCGACCGCGAATAACGAATGGACGGTCTACGCAAGTCTTGATGGTGATCCTGCGACCCAGCTCATCGATTCCGCTACGAACGCGCCGGGCACGCTGCAGTTCAGCAATCTCGGATTGTTGTCTTCAGGTACGTCGAACTTCACCTTCGAGCGGACGCTCACGACCGGTGCTGCCGACCTGTCGATGAATATCGATCTCGACAAGATGACCCAGTTCGGTTCGCCGTTCTCGGTGACCGATGTCAGCCAGGATGGCTTTACCTCTGGTCAGATTGCCGGTATCGCGATCAGCCAGGCCGGCATCATCCAGGGCAGATACACCAACGGTCAGACCCAGGATCTGGGGCAGGTGGCGCTGGTGACCTTTCGCAGTCCGAACGGGCTGACCTCGCTGGGTAACAACCTTTGGGCGGCATCGCCGGATTCCGGCCCGGCCGTACTGGGACGCCCGGGCACGGGTCTGAACGGGGTGATTTCCGCTGGCCAGATCGAAGAGTCCAACGTCGACCTGACGCAGGAGTTGGTGCAGATGATCATCCAGCAGCGCAACTACCAGGCCAATGCGCAATCCATCCGCACCCAGGACCAGATCCTGCAGACCCTGGTCAACCTCAGGTAAGACCTGAACACGGGTCGTTCGCGACCCGTTAGGAGACATCATCATGGATCGCCTGATCTACACCGCGATGACCGGCGCGCGCAGCACCATGGACCAGCAGGCCGCGGTGGCGCACAACCTGGCCAATGCCACGTCTACCGGCTTCCGCACCGAGATGCACAAGCTGCGTGCGGTCGAGATCCAGACCGAGGCTTCGCGCACCCGCGCTTTTGTTGTCGATGCCAGTGTGGCGACCGATTTTTCGCCGGGTCCGCTGCAATACACCGCGCGCCCCTACGATGTCGCGGTGGAAGGCAAGGGCTGGTTGAGCGTGCAGATGCCCGATGGTACCGAGGCCTACACTCGTGATGGCAGCCTGGAAGTCAGCCCCAATGGGGTGTTGCAGACCCGCAGCGGCCTGCCGATCGTTGGCGATGGCGGCCCGGTCACCTTGCCGCCGGACAGCGAGATTGTCATTGGCAAGGACGGTTCGATCTCTGCTCTGCAGAACGGGCTGGTCAATGTGGTGGCACAACTGAAGCTGGTGAACCCGCCCGAGGCCGATCTGGTGCGCGGCGATGATGGTCTGTTTCGCCTGCAGCAGGGTGGAGTGGCACCGGTCGATGAGAACGTGCGCGTCGCCGGCGGCTACCTGGAAGGCAGCAATGTGAACGTGGTCGACCAGATGGTGACGATGATCTCGCTTGCCCGCCAGTTCGAGATGCAGACCCGCATGCTGCAGACCGCCGAACAGAACGATCGTGCGGCAACCCAGGTGTTGGCGGCACGATGACCGGCAAACGCGATTAGCACGGTTTTTGCACTGTTAATCGCAGGATGGCCGGATGCACGGCCAGCGTAAGCTGACACCATCGAAAGCGGCAAATGCTGCCGCCCGCAACGCTAAGAGGACTTCATCATGATCCGCTCACTGTGGACCGCCCGTACCGGGCTGGATGCCCAGCAGACCTCGCTGGACGTGATTTCCAACAACCTTGCCAACGTCTCCACCAACGGCTTCAAGCGGCAGCGGGCGATTTTCGAGGACCTGCTGTACCAGACCATGCGTCAGCCGGGTGCGCAGAACACCCAGCAGAATCAGATCTCCAGTGGTCTGCAGATTGGTACGGGTGTCAAGCCGGTGGCCACCGAGCGCATCTTCACCCAGGGCAACCTGCAGCAGACCGGGGGCTCGCTTGACCTGGGCATGCAGGGTAACGGCTTCTTCCAGGTTGCGATGCCGGATGGCTCCACCGCTTATACCCGCGACGGCGCCTTTCAGCTGGACAACCAGGGCAATGTGGTGACCGCCAGTGGTTATCCGCTGGCCGACAACATCAACATTCCGGCTGATGCGATTTCGATCACCGTGGGCAAGGATGGCACGGTCAGCGTGTTGCAGCCCAATGCAGTCAATCCGGTGCAGATCGGCGCGATCCAGGTCGCAACCTTCATCAACCCGGGCGGGCTGCAGAGTGCGGGTGAGAACCTGTTCTACGAAACCGCTTCCAGCGGCGTGGCGACGCCCACCCAGCCGGGTACCAATGGGGCGGGGGTGATCAACCAGGGTTATGTCGAGACCTCCAACGTCAACGTTGCCGAAGAACTGGTCAGCATGATCGTCACCCAGCGTGCGTACGAGCTCAATTCGCGGGCGATCTCGACCTCGGACCAGATGCTGGGCCGGCTGACCCAGCTCTAAGGGGATCATCATGAGAGCCCTTGCCTTGCTCGCGCTGCTGGCCTTGAGCGGCTGCGCGTCGATGTATGCCACACCGCCGACCCAGGTGCATCAGCCAACCTCGATCCGGCCCGAGCCAAGACCGCAATATGTGACGCCCGGTGGCAGCATCTACCAGGCCAGCATGGCGCGGCCGCTGTTCGAAGACCGGCGCGCGCGCAATGTCGGCGACATCATCACCATCAACCTGGTCGAGCGCAACACGGCCCAGAAAAGTGCAAATGCCTCTGCCGCGAAAGGCTCCAGCCTGGGGGGCAGCGTCAGCCTGACTGCGCCCAATATTCCATCAGTGGCGACGTCCAAGCTCAACGGATTGGGTGCGGATATCGGTGTTGATTCGGATTTCTCGGGCTCGGGCGCCGCTGCGGCCAACAACGTGTTCAACGGTACCATCACGGTCACCGTGATTGACGTCTATCCCAATGGCAATCTGCTGGTGTCGGGTGAAAAAATGGTGGCAATCAACCAGGGGAACGAGTTCATCCGCTTCTCGGGTGTCATCAATCCGACGACGGTGACGGCCAGCAACACGGTGCAGTCCACCCAGGTCGCGGATGCGCGTATTGAATACCGCGGTAGTGGTTTCATCGACGAGTCGAACACCATGGGCTGGCTGCAGCGCTTCTTCGTCGCCTTCCTGCCGTTCTGAGGGGCTTCATCATGTTCTCCTGTCATCGCCTGATTGCCACTGCCATCACCGCCTGCTTGCTGGCGGTGTTGCCGGTCAACGCGGCTGAACGGATCAAGGATCTGGCCTCGATTGCCGGCGTGCGCGACAACCAACTGGTTGGTTACGGCCTGGTGGTGGGCCTGGATGGATCGGGTGACCAGACCACTCAGACACCCTTCACGGTGCAGAGCATCATCAACATGCTCGGCAACATGGGGGTGACCTTGCCGCCGGGCACCAACCTGCAGCTGAAGAACGTGGCTGCCGTCATGGTGACCGCCACCTTGCCACCCTTCGCACGACCGGGGCAGGCGCTGGACATTACCGTGTCGTCGATGGGCAATGCCAAGAGTCTGCGCGGCGGTACGCTGGTGATGACGCCGTTGAAGGGGGCCGATGGTCAGATCTACGCGATTGCCCAGGGCAATATGGTCGTGGGCGGTGCTGGAGCCCAGGCCGGTGGCGCAGCACAGACCATCAACCACCTGTCGGCCGGTCGGATTCCGAACGGTGCCATCGTCGAGCGGGCGGTACCTTCGGCATTGGGGCAGGGCGACTACATCGTGCTTGAGCTCAAGGACACCGATTTCGGCACCGCCAAGCGGGTGGTGGATGCGATCAACCTCACCTCGCCGGGTGCTGCAGAGGCGATCGATGGCCGCAGCATCCAGGTACGGGCGCCAATCGATGCCAACTCCCGCGTGGCTTTCCTCGGGCGTATCGAGAATCTCGAAGTCACGCCGATGCAACAGGTCGCAAAAGTCATTGTCAACTCGCGCACCGGCTCGGTGGTCATGAACCAGAAGGTGTCCTTGCAGGATTGCGCGGTGGCGCATGGCAGCCTGACCGTGACGGTCAATAACCAGACCCAGGTCAATCAGCCGCCGCCGCTGTCCGGTGGCCAGACGGTGGTGTCGCGTGCCGGGCTGGTCAATATCGACCAGGAGGGCGGGGCGCTGATGAACATCCGCGGCGGCACCAATCTGGCTGATGTGGTGAAGGCGCTCAATGCGCTTGGCGCCAACCCGATGGATCTGGTCAGCATCCTTCAGGCAATGAAATCAGCCGGCGCCCTGCGTGCCGAGCTCGAGGTGATCTGAGGCTGCCGATCATGAATCCGGGAGTGCAGCTCAACGCTTTCGACCCGAATTCGCTGGGCGATCTCAAGCGCCTGGCGCGTACCGACGGCCAGTCGGACGAGACCCTGCGTGCTGCTGCCAAGCAGTTCGAGGCGATGTTCATGCAGATGGTCATGAAGTCGATGCGGGCGGCCACGCCGGCCAGTCCCTTGACCGACAACGAGCAGAGCAAGATGTATCAGAGCCTGCTCGATCAGCAACTGGCCCTGAACATGAGCCAGGCCAAGGGCACCGGGTTGTCGGAAACCATCTTCCGGCAACTCGGTGGCGGACGCAGTGCTCCAGGATCCGGTCCGAACGAGGACGGCAGTTTTCCGCTCGACAATGTTCCCCGTATTGCCGCGGCGGCGCGCGTGCACGGAGCGTCGTCTGCTGAAGCGAAGATGGATGACACGATGGCGGACGCAGCGCCGGGTGTGGCCCGCATGCTGGCCAATGGCGCACTGGTGCCCGGGCAGCGGGATGCCCTGTCGATCAGCGAGTCGGCGGCAATGGCGGCAAAGCTTGCCGATGCCATCCGTGGCGCGCGTGAGGCCGGTGGAACCGCTTCGCAGCGGGCGCGGGAGTTCGTTGCCGAGGTCTGGCCGCACGCGGTCGAAGCCAGTCGCAAGACCGGTATTCCGCCGCAGTTCATGGTGGCTCAGGCCGCGCTTGAAACCGGATGGGGTGAAAAGCAGCTCCGCACCGCGTCCGGCGCGCCAACGCACAACCTGTTCAACATCAAGGCCGGTAGCAGCTGGACGGGCAGGGTGACCACCGTGGCGACCACCGAGTATGCAGGCGGGCGGCCTTATACCGAACAGGCGCGTTTCCGCGCCTATGGCTCGTATGCAGAATCGTTTGCCGACTACGCCAGGCTGCTGTCCACCAGCCCGCGTTACGAGGCCGTGCTCGGCCAGACCGATGCCGCCAAGTTTGCCCGCGGCCTGCAGACCGCCGGCTATGCGACCGACCCCATGTATGCCGACAAGCTGACCCGCATCATCGGCGGTGCAACCCTGAAGAGCGCATTGGCCACTTCCGGCTGATACCGCGAAGCGGCTGAATTTGCCGGTTTTTCAGTTGGCAAGCTTATTGCTGTTACTGGATAAAACCGAGAGATTCAGGGGAACATCATGGCGGGCTTGCTCAGCATCGGACTGACCGGACTCAACGCTGCGCAGAATCAGTTGTCGACGGCCAGTCACAACATCACCAATGCGAACACTGCAGGATTTCACCGGCAGTATGTGGTTCAGACCACGCAGGATCCGATGTTTACCGGTGCCGGTTTCTTTGGCAACGGGACCCGTATCGCATCGGTCAATCGCGCCTACGATCAGTTCCTGGAGAATCAGGTCGCGGTCGCTGACAATCGCCGTGCCCAGTACAGCGCCTACAACGCCCAGATCAGCCAGATCAACAATCTGCTGGCCGACCCTTCGTCGGGTCTGAGCACGGCCATGGACGGCTTTTTTGCCGGCGTGCAGGAGGTCGCGGCAAATCCGACCAGTATTGCCGCCCGTCAGGCACTGATCTCCAGCGGCGAAGCCCTGGTGACTCGTTTTCAGGCGCTGGACAGCCGTCTCAGCGAGATTCGCCAAGGAGTCGAAACCGAGATCGCTTCGACCGTGGGCCTGATCAATGCCTACGCCGGCGCGATTGCCGAGATGAACCAGCGCATCACCATCGCGCAGTCGGCCGGGGCCGGTGTCCCGGCAAATGATCTTCTGGATCAACGTGGGCAGCTTGTGGCTGAGCTGAATCAGTTGATCCGCGTCACCACCACTACCCAGGCAGACGGGTCGCTGTCGGTGTTTGTCGGTTCGGGTCAGAATCTGGTGTCCGGCAATACCACCAGCACGCTGGCTGCAGTACCCAGCGCGGAGGACCCTACCCGTTCATCGATCGCGCTGGTCTCCGCCAACGGCAACCAGATCGTGTTGCCCGAGCGTCTGCTGACCGGTGGCCAGCTTGCTGGTCTGCTGGAGTTTCGCAGTGGTTCGCTTGATGCGACGCAGAACCGCATTGGCCTGATTGCGGCCACGATCGCTTCGGCCTTCAATGAGCAACACAAGCTTGGGGTGGATCTCGACGGCGTGCTGGGGCAGGACTTCTTCCGTCTGCCGACCCCGCGGATGATTCCGTCGGGCGCTGCCGACGTGCAACTGGACAGCGCCAATATCGGTGCGTTGACCGATAGCGACTACCAGCTCGCATACGATGGCACCAATTACACCCTGACCAACCTCAATTCCAAGGCCAGTGTCGTGGTCGGCGCAGGCGCCACGGTGTCCTTCGAGGGACTGACGCTGACGACTCCGGCAACGGCAAGTCTTGCCGCCGGCGAAAGCGCCCTGATCCAGCCGACCCGGTTCATGGCACGTGACATTGCGATGGGTATTTCCGATACCCGCAAGGTCGCTGCCGGCAATCCGGTGTCGAGCAACACGCCTACCACCAATGCGGGCAACGGCAAGGTGTCGGACATCGTCATCAACGACGTCTCGGGCATGGTGAGCGCCCCCTCGACAACGCCGAACTTCGGCGCCATCACGCTGACCTTCGATAGCGCGACCAACAGTTTCTCGGTCAATCCGGCCGCAGACTTTGTCCTCAGCCCGGCCAGCTACAACCCGTCCACCGAGAGCGTGGGCAAGACCTTTACCTTGACCGGCACGACTGCACCAGCCTTGTTCGAGTTCGAGTTCACGATCTCCGGCAGCCCGGCCAACGGCGACACCTTCACGCTTCAACCCACTGAAAAGGGCGTGGCCGACAACCGCAATGCCACCCTGCTGGGGGCACTGCAGACTGCCAAGCTGCTGTTCGATAGCGGAACGGGCGGCACGGCCACCCTGGGTACCGCCTATTCGCAGATGGTCAGCACCATCGGCAATCAGGCGCGTACGGCCCAGGTCAACGAAGCCACGCAAAAGGCTTTGCTCAGCCAAGCCACCGATGCCCGTGACTCCTTGTCCGGGGTGAACCTCGATGAAGAGGCCGCCAACCTGGTGCGCTACCAGCAAGCGTATCAGGCCGCCGGCCGGGTGATGTCCATTGCTCAACGCCTGTTCGACGAAGTCCTGTCGATCGGCCGCTAATCAGGGAGACGATCATGCGTATCTCGACCAACATGATCTACGAGAAGGGCACTTCTGCGATCCAGCAGCAGTGGCAGACACTGACCCACCTTGGCCAGCAGGTGTCCACCGGTCGCCGGGTGCTTACGCCGGCCGACGATCCGATTGCCGCTGCCCGTGCGCTCGACCTGACCCAGTCGCGCGGCATCAATGCCCAGTTTGCCACCAATCAGAACTACGCCAACGACAACCTGAAGTTGCTGGAGAACAAGCTCAGCGGGGCCGGCGACATCCTGCAGTACGCGCGCGAGCGTGCCGTACAGGCGGGTAACGCGACCATGACGCCAAAGGATCTGGGCTACATCGCCACCGACATGCGGGCGCAGTTCGAGGCCTTGCTGGCGCTGGCCAATACCCAGGATGCCAACAACGAATACCTGTTCGCCGGCTACAAGTCGCAGACCAAGCCTTTTGAAGGGAATATTGCCGGCATCAGCTACCAGGGCGATCAGGGCGGGCGCACCATGCAGGTGTCCAACTCGCGCTTCATGCCGATCAGCCTGGCCGGTACTGATGTTTTCGACAACACCCGTCAGCTCGCGGGCTCGCTGTACAACTTCAACAACACCGAGAACACCGGTACCGGCTCGCTGACCCTGGCCTTCAACCCCGCCCAGCCTGCGGCGGGCGACACCGGCCGCCGCTACGACATCACATACAACGGCGCCACCTATGACGTGGTCGAGTACCAGCCGGGTGGCCTGGATGCCATTCCGGTTGCGTCCGGCCTGACCGGCCCGACGCTGAGCTTCAATGGCCTGGAGGTCAACGTTGGGGGCGCTCCCGCGGCAGGGGATTCGTTCGAGGTCATCGTTGCCTCCAAGAACGTCTTCGAGAACTTCGCCATCTTCATCGATACGCTGGAAAACCCGGGTGCCGGCGGCGCCAGCAGCGGCGTGGCTTTTGCGCTGGAGAACCTTGACTACGGCATCGAGAACGTCCTGAAGGTACGCGCCCAGATCGGCTCGCAGATGGTGGAAATCGAGCAACTGCAGTCCGTCGGCAGCGATCTTGACCTGCAGTACGCCAGCACGCTGTCGCGTCTGCAGGATGTCGACTATGCCGAGGCGATCTCCAACCTGACACAGCAGCAGACCTACCTGCAGGCGGCGCAGCAGTCCTTCCTGCGGATTACGGGTCTGTCCCTGTTCAACTTCCTGCAGTAGTTGGTTTTCCGCCGATATTCGCACAGGCGTTTTTTTCACGCCTGTGCGTCGTGATTGGTGTGCCGATCAATTGGGGTCGTAAACCACCTTTTTTCTGCCCCTTGCATTTGCACCCTCGCTAGCACAATGCATTCAAGCGAGGAAGGGTCTGCGCTGGTGTCTTGATTGCCATCCACTGGAGCAGCCCAGGAGAACCAACATGAATTCACTGTATCGGCGTGGGACTGCATTCTGCGGCCAGGGACGCATCTCTTCACGTTTGCGCCTGGCGCTTTGCTGCGCGCTGGCGTGTGCTTCCTTCACTGCTACGCCAGCGCATTCCGCCGTGTTCAGTGAGGATGATCTGCTGCTGCTGGACGTCATGCTCGAACGCCAGCGCCTGGCAACATCCATTACGGCATACAACCACAACGGCGCGCTGCTGGTTTCCCTTGCGGAGATGGGGGGGGCGCTGGAGTTCCCAATCGACGTCAATGTGGCGGCTGGACGTGCAAGCGGTTATTTCATCAATCCGCAGCGCCGGTTTGAATTGAGTCTTTCGACGTCTTCCGTCGAAGTCGATGGAAAACGGTTCTCTTACTCTGCGGATGAGGTCGTTGTTCAAGGCGATTCCATTTTCGTCGCCATCACAACGCTGGCACGCTGGTTTCCGGTTGATTTTGAACTGCAGATGCGCAGCCTCTCCATTGCGGTGGCGCCGCGTGAATCCTTGCCGGTTCAGGCCCGTGAGCAAAGGCGCAGGGAGGCGGGCCAGATCAGCATGGTCGGGCCTGCGACCCTGCCGCCTGTGAACAATGACTATCGTCTGTTGGGCCCTCACGCGCTGGATCTTGGCGTGGGCTATTCGATCCGTCGCAATCAGCGGGGTGATCAACCCACAACCGGGCTGACCTATTCCGCGCTATTGGCCGGCGATGTTGCCTACATGGATTCCAGAATCTACCTTGGCGGTGACAAAAACGACGCGCTGACGAATTTCCGGGCCAGCCTTTCACGCAGCGACCTGAACGGGCCCTTGGGGCTGCGATACGTCGAGATCGGCGACATCCTGCCGCCTCAGGTTTCGGGTGTCGTGGGTGGCAGTGTTGAACGGGGCCTGCTGATTCAAGGCGGGGGTTCTGCGACCGGCCGGGACGACCTCATCGATGGCGACCAGATCCGTATTGCCGGTGATGCGCTTGAGGGTTGGGATGTCGAACTGTTCCAGAATGGCATGCGGATCGGCTTTCAGACGGTAGGGCTGAATGGCCGCTACAGTTTCGAGAACATTGAGCCGCTTGCCGGCGAGAACGACTTCGAACTGGTGTTTTACGGTCCGAACGGTGAGCAGCGGCGGGAGAAGGTGACGCGCTACAGCGGCCTGACACCTGACCAGCCTGGCAGTGTGAGATATCAGTTTTCGGTGTCGCAAAAAGGGCAGCAACTCTATGACCCGCAGGAAGACGACTATCTGAATCAGCAGCAGGATCTGATCAGCAATCGCGGATCGTTGCGTATGGCGGCGGGGGTGGATGTCCGCGTGCTGTCGCGCTTGTCCTTGCGTGCCGCGTGGAACAGCGTGGAGGTCAACGACAAGCGGCTCAACTATTACACCCTGGGTGCGAGGGCGGGGCTGGGGCCGAGCACCTTCGGGATCGATGCCACACGCGACCCCTATGGCGGCACCCGTTGGGATGCGTCGTTGCAGCTCCCTGCCGGGCTGGATATCTGGGGCTTTGACACCCGCTTTGTGCATAGCCAGTATCTGAATTTCGTCCCCGAAGATGAGAATGACACCGAGCAGCTGAATCTGAACAGCCGTACGGGTGTGACCATCACCGGACCGATCGGCCCTGTCGCAACCCGGTTCTCGGCGTTTCACAACCGAGCGTCGGACTACAGCTACAACGTCTACACCGCGGGGTTCACCAGCCATCTGAAAGGCGTGCACTTTGGCAGCAACCTGAACTACGAACAGTTTGGCAAGGATTCCAGTGGATTCCGGGAAGAAGACCGGGTGACGGGCAACGTCTTCTTCACCAGCCGGTCGGGGCCGATCTCTTTGCGCGGTGGTGCGAACTACACGATCAGCCCGGTCAGCGAATTCAATCGCTACTACATCGACAGCAACCTGCGCGTCGCGCGTGACATGTCGATGACCTTCGGCCTGAGTTACGACCCTTTGCGCGAGATCACGCGCTACACCGCCGGTCTGAACTGGCATATGCCGCAGGTCATTCTCAGCCCAAGGTTGAACTACGATAGTGATGGGGAGTACAGCGGCTTCCTGTATGCAACCCTGTCCATGGGGCCGCGTCCCGACCGCACCGGTGTCATGTTCAGCAGCCGCTCGCTCGCCAATAATGGGGCGGTGATGGCTCGGGTATTCCTGGACAAGGATGGAAATGGCGTTTTCTCGTCCGGGGATCAAGTCCTGCAAGGCGTCAAGGTGCTTGCGCCGCAGGCCGGTAGAACCGCTACAACGGATGCCGAAGGGGTGGCACAGCTGACCGCGCTGTCGGCGGATCGACCCACAGACATCATGATCGACCCGGCATCCTTGCCGTCGACCTCGATGGTCGCGGCACATGGGGGCAACTCGGTGCAGGCCCGGGCGACGACGACGACCCTGGTCGACTTCCCGATCATGCTCACCGGCGAAATCGAGGGGCGTGTCCTGTCTCAGCGCAACGGTGGACGCGCGCCGATGGCAGGTGCCCTGGTGGAGTTACTGGATCCACAAGGGCAGGTCGTGGCATTCAAGGCCAGTGCCCACGACGGCTTCTTCGTGTTTGAAGGCGTCCCGTTCGGCAACTATACGGTGACGCTCGGCGGTACGCGGCGCACGCAGGTAGAGGCAAAACGTGTATCCCTCAGTGAGACGCGGTCGGACCTCCGGGGGGTGGACCTGCTCGTGCGTGATGTGGCCAGTGCGGCTCCGCCGGCCGCCTCGATACAGCCTGTTTCGGCCCCGCCAGTGCCGCCAGTGGCAGTGGTTCCACCCTTGCCGTCACCTCAGGCCAGCGTCAGGCCTGCCGTCCAGGAGCCTGTCCGGGTCCCGACTCAGCCTGCCGCGCCGCGTGCGGGTAGCGATGGCCGTCTGGTTCAGCTTGGTGCATTCAGTAGCGCGGAGAACGCCCAGACCGAGCTCAATCGTCTGGTCGGTCGTGGTGTCCTGCAAGCGAATCAGGCGACCATTCTGGCAAGCGATTCGACAGAGCGCGGCATTCTGCACCGCATCGTGCTGTCGCCCGGATCGGGCTCTGCAGAGTCGGCTTGCCGGACCATCAAGGTGCGTGGCGGCGCTTGCATCAGCATCGATCCCAAGGTGCTGTGAGGAGAAAACCATGGAACTCCGATTCGGGAACACACAGCATCAATGCGCAAGCCTGTCGCTTGCCGTCGGTATCGTGGTGCTGGCGGTGTCGCCGGCCTGTGCCAGTCAGGCCAACGAAGAGGGGGTGCTGGATGGTGCCTCGGTCTACATGCAGGACTATCTTTCTGATCGGCGTCGTGTGGGCTCGCTGGTTGGCAGCATCGTGGGGGGGGCCTTGACGGCACACCCGGTCGGTCCTGTGATTGGTAGCCTGGTCGGCTTCCTGATCGGCAAGAGTTCGATGTACGAGAAAGTCGACGAGCAGAAGGCCAGCGTTGTCAGCGCGGTGGACCCACGGCGTGCAATCGTGCCGCCGGGTGGGTTGCCTGCGGCCTCGGTGTCCTTCGATCCCGGGGCTGGCAGCTCGATCAGTTTTGCACCGGAGGTGCCCGTCACCCTCCCGGTGGAGGCAGCGCCACGACTTGCGACGCCTGCAGCGCCCCCAATGCAGGCGGCACCAATGCCGCAAGCCCGTCAGCCTGCACCATCCGTTGCCGTGCATCAGCCAGTATTGGCACCGTCGCCAGCCTCTCTACCCGAGATGGCCCCCGCGGTGCCTGCCCAAGTGCCTGCCTCGTCGCCCCGTGTAACCCTTGCCCAGCCAGCGCCGGCGGCGCCTGCCGCTGCAGAGCCAGTGCCGCAGGTGTTCGCCCCGACTCCTGTTCAACCCGCTTTGCCGCGGCCCGCGATGAACCGGGAGCAGATTGCCTCCCTCTGCAGTGGTGGGTCCCAGGGGCCTGTTGATCCCCGTCTGCGCAATGTCTGTTTTTATTTTCGTGGTAATTGAAGGCGTTTGACGCGAATGACGCTCATGCTCCTCTTCTTCCGCAGGCAAGATGGCGGCCAGTCCGTTCCGGCGTCCGCCGCGGAGAGGTCGTCCCCTGACATTCTTGTGAAAGCACTCAAACCATGATGGCAACGATTTCTGCTTCCAGTGCGATGGTCGAGTCCTTTCGCCAGGCTGTCTCGCATCACCAGGCAGGGCGCCTGGCCGAGGCCGAGAGCGCTTATCGCGACTTGCTGTCCAGTTGGCCCGGTCATCCAGGTGCCAGTCATAACCTGGGTTTGCTGCTGCTTGGCAAGGGGCTGCGGGAAGAGGGGCTTGCATTGTTGAGTGCGGCTTTCGACGGCGATCGACAGGTGGTGCAGTATGGTCTGAGCTATCTGGACGCCTTGCTGCATTTCGGTGATGTCGTGCGTGCGGCAGCCGTGCTGGCTGAGGCACGGGTGCGCGGTGTCGATGCCTCAGCCCTGGCGCCCAGGGCCGATCGCTTGCAGCAGTTGCAATCGCCCACCCCACAGTGGCCCACTGCAGAAGAGACCCAGCGCCTGGTCGAGTTGTTCAACGCCGGACAGCATGGAGCGCTTGAGGCCCATGCTCGCACATTGACCGAGTGCTATCCGGGTTTTGCCACTGGCTGGAAGGCGCTGGGCCTGGCACTGCACGCGCTGGAGCGGCATGATGAGGCTGCGGAGGCGCTGCGGCGCTGTACGGAGCTCAGTCCGGATGATGCCGAGGCACACAACAATCTTGGTGCCGTGTTGCAGGCCGGCCGTCGTTTTCCGGAGGCAGAGGCGTGTTTTCGCCGTGCGCTGATCCTGCAGCCTGGTTTCGCCGGTGCGCAACGCAATCTGGCTGTTGCCCTGCGTGACCAGGGGCGCCATGCCGAAGCTGAAACCTGCTTGCGCAGCCTGCTCCAGGCCCATTCCGGTGATGCACTTCTGCATAGCAACCTGGGTTTGCTGTTTGCCGTGCAAGGCAGAATGCCGGAGGCGGAGGTCTGCTATCGGAAGGCGCTTGAAATCAAACCCGATTTTGCCGAGTGTATTGCCCAACTGGCAGATGTCCATCGCGAGCTGGGCAGGCTCACCGAGGCGGAGTCGGGCTTTAATCGGGCGCTGGCACTGGATCCGGCGCTGCCTGCAGCGTTCGAAGGCCTTGCCAATCTGGCGCTGGCCAGTGGGCAGCCAGGGCGGGCCGTGGAGGCCTACTCGCGGGCAATCGAGCTGGCACCGAACCGTCTGACTGCACATAGCAGCTTGTTGTTTGCGCTGAATTACGCCAGTGGCGCATATTCGGTCGAGGCGCTGACGATCGCGAGCGCCTACGGCGAGCGTCTTGCCACGCAGGTGCGACAGCGCTACGCGGCCTGGCTTTGTACTGCACAGCCCGCGCGACTCCGTGTAGGTTTCGTATCTGGCGACTTGCGGCAGCATCCGGTCGGATTCTTCCTGGAAGGGATTCTCCCGTTGCTGGATCGCGATCGTTTCGAGCTCATCGCCTTTCCTACCGTCGATACGTCTGACCTGTTGACGGAGCAGTTGCGCGCGAGCTTTGCTGCCTGGTGTCCCATCACCCGTCTGAGTGACGATGAGGCTGCGGCGCAGATTCACGCCTACGGCGTGCATCTGCTGATCGATCTGTCGGGTCATACCGCCCATCAACGTCTGGGGGTGTTTGCCCGTCGGCCTGCGCCTGTACAACTGAGTTGGCCAGGCTACTTTGCAACGACAGGGGTTGCGGAGATCGACTGGTTCCTCGCTGATGAGGTCACTGTCCCGTCCGAGTCACGACGCTATTTTGTGGAGCAGGTCTGGTACTTGCCGGAGACTCGTTTGTGCTTTACCCCGCCGATCGATGCCCCGGCGGTTTCCCCCCTGCCCATGTCCAGCCGGCCTGGGCCGACGCTGGGGTGTTTCCAGAACCTGAACAAGGTGACCGACGACGTGTTGCGACTCTGGGCGCGGGTGCTGCAGGCGCTACCGGCGGCACGCCTGCGCCTGCAGTCGCACCAACTGCGGGAGGCCGAGGGTGTCGAGCGTATCCGGGTTCGTCTGTCGTCCTGCGGGATTGATCTGGACCGGGTCAGTCTTCACCCTGCCACCTCGCGCCTCGCATATCTGGCCGCGCATGCCGAAGTCGATTTCATCCTCGACACCTTCCCTTATACCGGCGGTACGACCAGCTGCGAAGCGTTATGGATGGGGGTGCCGACGCTGACCTTGCGCGGTGAGACACTGATCGCACGGCAGGGGGCGAGCATCATGCAGGCCGCAGGATTGAGTGCGTGGGTGGCTGACAACCCGGATGACTATGTCGCCCGAGCGGTCCGTCTTGCTGCCGATCACATTGCGCTCGCACATCTGCGTGCAGGTATGCGGGCGCGTCTCGTGCAATGTGCCCTGTTCGATACGCCGCGGTTTACCCGGCAGCTGGAGGATGCGCTGTGGGGAATGTGGCGCGAGGCGGGCTCGATCGCAAGGGTCCCGGGTTGCGAGCCACCCGTACTCGAATCATTGCAGGACGCGACGCCGTCCGAACGGGACGACCATTACGATACCCAGCAGCTGGTCGAACTGTTCAAGGCGGACAAGCACGAGGCTTTGGTTGCCCATGCTCGAGCGCTGACGCAACGGCAGCCTGGACATGGTCTGGCCTGGAAAGTGATGGGTGTGGCCTTGAGGACGCTCGGGCGGCTGGATGAGGCGCTTGCCGCAATGGAGCAGGCGGTCGAGCGCCTGCCTGAAGATGTCGAGGCGCGTGGCAATCTGGGACTGGTGCTGTTCGACCTCGGACGCCATGCGCAGGCGGCAGAATGCCAGCGACAGGCGCTTGCACTGGATCCGGCAGATCCCGACTCCATCGTCAATCTGGTCGCGGCCTTGTTTGCGCAGGGGCAGTTGGACGAAGCCCTGCAGGTCCTGCAGGATGGCGATCAGCGGATCCCGCGCAATTTCCAGATCAATCTGCGCCTGGCTGAGGTGTTCTGGCGACAGAACAGATTGTCCGAGGCCGAGACCCATCTGAAGATGGCCAGCGAGCTCAGTCTTAATGACCCGGAGGCACATTTCAAGCTGGGAACCTTGCTCTATGAGCAGCGACGCCATGGCGAAGCCGAACGGGTCTTGCGTTATGTGCTCACCTTGAAACCCGATCACGCCCGCGCGCATGGCAACCTTGGGCTCATTCAGCAGGTGCAACACCGCTATGAGGCAGCGGAGCAACATTTCCGTGATGCGCTCGCGCTTGAGCCGGAGCTGGCTGCACTGCACAGCAATCTTGGTAGTGCATTGCTCAAGCAGGGACGCCTCATCGAGGCGCTGGCGTGCTTCCGACAAGCGCTGGTTTTGCGGCCTGACTGGGCGGTCGTGCATAGCAACATTCTGTTTACGCTCAACTACGTCGCAGAGGACTCACCGCAGACGCTGCTCGAGGAGGCAAAAGCCTTCGGTTGCCGCATTGCGGTGCCGGAAGCGCGCCGTCATGCGGACTGGCGGGTACAGGCCGAGCCGGCACGGTTGCGTGTCGGCTTTGTATCCGGCGATCTGTGCCAGCACCCGGTGGGCTACTTTCTCGAGGGTATCCTGCCGGCGCTCGATCGCAGCCGGCTGGAGCTGATTGCGTATCCGACCGGGGATCGCAGCGATGTCCTGACCGAGCAGCTGAAGGCCAGTTTCTCGGCCTGGCACCCTTTGAATGAACTGGATGACGATGCAGCCGCTGCCCGGATTCGCGATGATGGCGTGCATGTGTTGATCGATCTGTCGGGTCATACCGCCCTGAACCGGCTTGAGGTGTTTGCGCGCAAGCCCGCGCCGGTACAGGTCAGCTGGCCGGGCTATTTCGCAACGACCGGTGTTGCCGAGATGGACTGGTTCATTGCCGACAGGGTGACCGTGCCGGAAACCCATCAAGGCTATTTCACCGAGCGGATCTGGTATCTGCCGGATACCCGCTTGTGCTTCACGCCGCCCGTCGATGCGCCGCCCGTTGCGCCTTTACCCATGCTGCGGAAAGGAGCCCCTGTCCTCGGGTGTTTCCAGAATCTGACCAAGGTCAGCGACGCGGTATTGCGACTCTGGGCCAGGGTGCTCGATGCCGTTCCCCAGGCGACATTGCGATTCCAGGCGCTGCAGTTGTCCGAGCCCGCGGGCCAGGCAAAGCTTCATGATCGCTTGCTGGCTTGCGGGATCGAGCCGTCACGGGTCGAAATGCATCCCTCGTCGTCCCGTCGTGACTATCTGGTTGCGCATGCTGAGGTTGATCTCATCCTCGATACCTTCCCCTTCACCGGCGGCACCACCACTTGTGAAGCCTTGTGGATGGGGGTACCGACCCTGACCCTGGCTGGTGACACGCTGATTGCCCGGCAGGGTGCGAGCATCATGCAGGCTGCCGGCTTGAGCGACTGGGTGCTTGAGTCCCACGATGCCTATGTCGAACGTGCGGTGGCCCTGCTGGCCGCGCCCGCCGAACTTGCCAGCTTGCGAAGCGGTCTGCGCGAACGCCTGTTGCGTACCGCTTTGTTTGATACCCCGCGCTTTGCCCGCCACCTTGAAGAGGTCCTGTGGGGCATGTGGCGGCATTTCACCTTCTCCGAGATCAAGGAGTAATCCCAGATGTCCTCTTCCGAATTTGTTACCGCGCTTCAGGGGCGCGGCCCCACTGCCGCCGATGATCAGGCGCTGATTGCGCTGTTCTCGGCTGGCAACATGCAGGCCTTGCTCGAGCAAGCCGGTGCTTGGGTGATGGCCCATCCGGGCTATGCGTTTGGCTGGAAGGCACAGGGGCTGGCCTTGCTGAATCTGCAGCGTCCGGATGAGGCTGCGCAGGCCCTGCGCCGGGCGCTCGATCTGCAGCCTGACGATGCCGAAGGCTGGGCGAATCTCGGCATCCTGCTACAGGAAAGCGGCAAGCTGCCCGAAGCGGAAGACGCGCTCAGACGGGCACTTGCCGTCGATTCGCAACTGGCCGCAGCGCACGGCGCACTCGGCGTGCTGTTGTCGCGTGAGGGACGGGATGATGAGGCAGAAGCCGTCCTGCGCCAGGCGTTGTCACTGCAGCCCCAGTTGCCGAGGGTCAATGGCGCCTTGGGCGAGATCCTGGCGCGCCGGGGGCAGTTTGCCGATGCCGAACAAAGCTTCAAGCAGGAGTTGGCGCTGGAACCGGGTAATCCGGCGTTGATCAACCAGATTGGCCGTCTGATCCTGCGGCAGCGGCGACTGGGCGATGCGGTGGCAGTATTCCGCTACCTTGTCGAGCTTGCACCGGACTTTGTCGAGGGGCACAACAACCTGGGCGTCGTGCTTCAGCAGGCTGGCCATCTGACGGGGGCGGAAGAGGCTTTTCGCAACGCGCTGTCCTTGCGTGCCGACAGTGCGGAGATCTACAGCAACCTCGGTAACGTATTGCAGCGCCAGGGACGTTTCATCGAGGCACAAAGTGCTTACCGGCGTGCGTTGGCACTGAACCCAAGGTTCTACGACGCCCACAGTAATCTGGTGGGCGCGATGAACGAATGCGAAAACGTGACCCCGCAGATGCGACTCAACGAAGCCCTGCGGTATGGCGAGAATCTTGCGCGCAATGTCGCTCACCGTTACTCGGAGTGGATCTGTCCGGAACAGCCTGTCCGCCTGCGGGTCGGCCTGGTGTCCGGTGACCTGCGTACCCATCCGGTGGCCTATTTCACGTTGGGGGTGTTGCGCGCGCTGGATCGATCCCGTGTGGAGGTCTTTGCCTACCCCAGTACGCTCGAGGCCGATGCAATGACAGCGGAGATCAGGGCTGCATGCGACCACTGGACACCGATCGCGGGATTGTCTGATCAGGCCGCAGCAG
Organism: Parazoarcus communis SWub3 = DSM 12120; assembly: GCF_003226565.1. Lineage (GTDB taxonomy): Bacteria > Pseudomonadota > Gammaproteobacteria > Burkholderiales > Rhodocyclaceae > Parazoarcus > Parazoarcus communis. The sequence continues at coordinate 228,001 of NZ_QKOE01000004.1, forward strand.
ATCGGATCCATGCCGATGGCGTTCATGTGCTGATCGACATGTCCGGACACACGGCGGACAACCGCCTGCCGGTGTTCGCGTCACGCCCGGCACCGGTACAACTGAGCTGGCCGGGCTATTTTGCGACAACCGGGGTAGCGGAAATCGACTGGTTCCTGGCCGATGCGATCAGTGTTCCGCCTCAGCAGGCAGGCCAGTTTGTCGAGCGTATTCATTACCTGCCTGATACCCGTTTGTGCTTCACCCCGCCGCCGCAGGCCCCCGATGTTGTGCCGCCTCCACTGCTGCAACGTGGACGGCCGACATTCGGCTGTTTCCAGAACCTGTCCAAGCTCAATGATGCCGTGCTGAGCCTGTGGGCGAGGGTGCTGGTGGCCGTGCCGCAGTCCCGCTTGCGTGTCCAGAGCCGTCAACTTGACGAACCGGAGAGCCGTCAGCGTCTGATGCAGCGGATGCAGGCCTGTGGCCTGGACCTTGCGAATGTCGATCTGTATGGCGGCCTGAGCCGGGAGGACTATCTGGCTGCGTATGCCGAAGTAGACGTGGTATTGGACACCTTTCCCTACACCGGCGGCACGACGACCTGTGAGGCGCTGTGGATGGGGGTGCCGACCCTCACCGTCGTGGGCGACTCGCTGATTGCCCGTCAGGGTGCCAGTCTGATGTCGGCAGCCGGCTTGCCCGAATGGGTCTGCGAGACCGCCGATGACTACGTCGCCAAGGCGGTGGAAGTGGTTTCGGACCCTGGACATCTGGCGGAACTGCGCGCGGGTTTGCGGGCGCGGGTGAGCGCCTCGGCACTGTGCGATGCACCGCGCTTTGCCCGCCAACTCGAAGCAGCATTGTGGAGCATGTGGTCGCAACGCGATGCCGTTGGCAAGCGTTGAGCCCTCGTTTGGCGGTAATGGGTGGACCTGAACTTGATATGGACGGCTGACGCCGGACGGGAGACATGATGAGCAATACCAAGACATTCCTGCATGTGGGCTGCGGGCCCCAACGCAAGGCGGGTACGACCCGGGGCTTCAACACCGACGAATGGGTTGAACTGCGTCTGGATATCGATGAATCGGTCTCGCCAGATATTGTCGGCACCATGACCGATATGTCGGCGGTGCCCAGTGAGTCCGTGGACGCGGTCTTTTCCAGTCATAACATCGAGCATCTCTATGCGCACGAGGTGCCCGTCGCGCTGGCCGAGTTCATGCGGGTATTGAAACCGGACGGCATCGCCGTGATCACCTGCCCGGACCTGCGTTCGGTCTGCGCACTGGTCGCCGAGAACAAGCTCATCGAAGCCGCTTATGTGTCGCCTGCGGGGCCCATCACGCCGCTCGACATGCTCTATGGGCTGCGTTCCTCGATGGCACAGGGCAATCTGTTCATGGCCCACCGCTGCGGATTTACCGAAGATGTACTGAGCGGAACCCTGTATGGCGCCGGGTTCAAGATTGTTGCCACGATCAGCCGGCCGGCTGCCTTCGACCTTTGGGCAGTGGCCAGCAAGAGTCCGCGCAGCGAGGCCGAAATGCGCGACCTGGCAGCCATGCATTTTGTCCGCTGAGCTTCCTTGGAGCGCGATTCTCGAACCGGGTTGCCAGTCGTTTTGGCAGCCCGCTTTACCCTTCAGTAGCTGACGGTCAGGGTATAGCTGCCCCGGTATTCTCCATCCGCATAGCCTTGGCTGGTGGTTTCGGTTTCGAGGCTGGCGCCGACCGAGATCGACAGCGCACCCAGTGCATTGGTCTGTGCCGGTGAGGCGGGAAAGGTGGTGAAGTCCTTGACCACGAAGCGCGCGCTGGCCAGGCCGAGCGTGGTATGGGTCATGAAGATGCTGCCTGTCTGTACGTTGATGTTGATCGACGTATTGGGCGCCGCACTACTGAGCTGAAACTTGCCAGCCTGGGCACCGGTGAGCGCCAGCAGGCGTGCGCCGCCGGTGCTGACGCTGCTCAGGCTGCCATTGGGGCTGAGCGTGAGGCGAGCGGTGCCGCCCGCCGTGGGGAAGGCCGCAACCGTACCGAACGAGAGCGCCTGCTCTTCGGTCAGGGTCAGGGTAGATTGCACTTGCGCTGAGACATCCAGTTGCTCGATGAAGGTCAGGAATCCGCCTTCACTTTCCGACCAGTACGAAACACGCAATTGCGCACCACCCGTGTAAGGCGCATCGCCATAGGGTGTTCCACTGCCGCTACTTTGCAGGCGTGCGCCGAGTTTTAGCTCGGCTTCTCCAGTCAGGTTGCTGACCAGCGTCTCCGGGTGTTCCCATGCGGTCACCCGAAAAAATTCCGGCAGGCCAAAGCCGCCCTCGCTGAGTTGGGCGTCATCGATCTCGAAGCGCAGGATCACGCCGGGGGGGAAGCCGCTGAGGCGATACTCGCCTCGCGCTGCGCCCGAAATCGCGATCATCTCGCCGGAGCTTGTCAGTCCTCCCGCAGGGGACAAGCGGAGTGCAGATACGGTGGCGTTGTGACGAATTGCAAACAGGCCGAAATTCAGGGGAGTCACCGTTTCGATGGCCGGCGCTGCAAGCAACAGGTGCGGATACAAGCACACAGCGGCCAGCAGGCTTGCTAGTGCTGAGCGGGTGTAATGGGCGCTGAGTATCCGAAGCATGGAAGCCCGTGGTGTTTGACAGTAGGAGTGATAATACCGTCTGGAAAAAAAACAGGCAGGGGATTGTCCCCTGCCTGCTGAGCTTGAAGCTGGCGAAACGCGAACTTAGTAAGCTGCAGTGACTTCGAAGCTGCCGGTGTAGGTGGCGTCTTCGTACGCAATCCGCGAGCCACCGGCAACGTCGGTAACCAGGGTCGCGCCGATACCGAACGAGATGCTGGTCTGACCGAAGGCCGGGGTGATGGTGCATACGTTGCTTGAGCTGCAGTTGCCGCTGGTCGAGCCACCACTTGCTGCACCGGCACGGAAGTTACCCAGGTAGAAGCGAGCTGCCAGGGGGTCGCCGAGGCGCACTTCCACCGCGTTGGACGAACCCTGCTCGGCGAGAAGCTGGGCAACACTGCCTGCAATGGTGCCAGTTGCTTCGAGAGAAGCAAATGTTGCGGTGGGCAGCGTGATCTTCACCGGGGTCGTGCCGCCGACGGCGACGCTACCACGGGCTGCCTGCTGGCCACCTAGCGTCAGCAGCGTGAGGGTGGTCGCGCCCGAGCCCTGGACCGTGCCGTAGGTGCCGGCAGGTGCCAGATCGACATACTTGTATGCGGATGCTGCAGCCGCAGTCGCGAAAAGGGTACCAAGGTTCAGATCCTGAACCTTGGTCACGGTCAGGGTGTTTTGCACCGTGGCAGTGACGTCGAACGTGGTCTGGGCAGAAACACCACCCGCCACACCGAGGATGGCGACGGCAGCCGCAGCCTTGGGAAGGATGTTGGAACTCATGTGAATCTCCTGATTTAGTCAAGTGGTACTGCTAACAACGGCCGGCGTAAAACAATCTTGACCAACCCCGATGCCGTTACCATCAGGCTTACCTGCCTTCTCGCTCATCCCCGGTTCCTGTGGTCGGAAGGGGCCGGGAAACACTTCTGGGCAATAAGGAAGACCCTTGGTATGCAGGTGAACGGCGTCGCTACAACAAACTTTAGCCTTATTTACGGGCGGCGATGAATTTCTTGCAAGTTCAGCGTTTACGCCAGAAAACAGACATTTCGTCGATGCGCACCAGCTCGTCCTGGATGCCGTGGTGGCGGCGGAAGTCGGTGATGGCCTGTTCGCACTGCGGAAGTGCGTTGTAGTCATCCACAATGACGAATCCGCCCGGCGAGAGCTTGTGATACAGGGCATTGAGGGCATCCATCGTCGATTCGTACAGGTCGCCATCCAGGCGCAATACGGCAAGCTTGTCGATATCGGCTGTCGGCAGGGTGTCCTTGAACCAGCCCTTGAGGAACATGACCTGCTCGTCCAGCAACTCGTAGCGCTCGAACAATTCCCTGACTTCTTCCTCACTCACGGCAAGATAGGGCATGACATCGGCGGACAGATCCCAGTTTTCATCTTCTGGCAAGGAGGGCTTGGGCAGGCCCTCGAAAGAGTCGGCGACCCAGACCTTGCGGTCATGGATGTTGTGCGCCTGCAGGAAACCCCGCATGAAGATCGTGCTGCCGCCCTTCCAGACGCCGGTCTCGATGAAGTCGCCGGGAATCCGGTCGGCAAGGACCGCATTCATGCAGTCGTGCAGGTTGTCCATGCGGGCACGACCAATCATGGAGTGGGCGACAAAGGCGAAGTTTCTGGCTGCAACCAGTTCGGAAGAGGTGCCATCGGCGGTGTTGGTTCGAATCTGTATCCAGCCACCACCCCGGCGCATTTCCTGCACTCTTGCGTACAGCTCACCGTGGCGGGCGTTCAGAAATTCACGTGCCATCTCATCCAGCGTGGTCTGGCGTGGGAACAGTAACTGCATCAACAGCCCGAGGATGCGGGCCTCGTTCTCCAGGTAAAGTTCATTGAGCAGGCTCTTCTTGAGCAGGGACAGGTAACGTTCGGTCATTGCAGTCGACATGGTGGAGCCTCTTTGCACTAGGACGATCGGTTTAAGGGAACGGCTCAGCGAACCTGCAGGACCTGCTCATGCCAGAGCTTGCCGCGATATTCATCGGTGCCCTCGTAGGCCACCCGGATCAGCGCGCCGGAGGGGAAGCTGCGGTCGCGCAGGATCAGGACCAGATGGCGCTCGCCCACATCCGGGAACACGCTGATGCTCTCCTGCAGGCCGATCCTTTCCACTGGGGTGGTCATCGAGGTTTGCAGGTCGACGGTGACGCGCCCGAAGCTGCTGGTGTTGCCCTTGTGCTTCAGGGTGACGGCCAGGCGCGCATTCTGTTCGTTGCCTGTTGCCGGAATCGGGGTGACCTGGGTGATCTGGACCTCGGGTGGGGTGTCCATCTGATAGCGCACCACGACGGGAACCGCGATCGACATCTGCATGTCGAGTTGCAGCCGGACCTTGTCATCCGCATTGCCGATTTCCGACCTGGACACGGGCTCGGAGACTTCGGGAACGACCCGGAACAGCAGGTGCGAGCGGTACTCGCCAGGGGCGAGATTGCCTTCGGGGCGGAAATTGATGCGCACCGTCTGGCTGGTGTTGGGTTCGACCGTGACCTGACGGGGGGTGAAGCGCAGGTGCGGGCTGGCAGGGGGGTGCGGCACCGGGGCGCCGTCCGCAATGCGTTCGCCAACGCCGTCCCGCGTCTGGGTCTGCTCGATCCACTCCAGTCGATAGGTGCGCGAGCCGTTGCTGGGATTGCGCAGGATGAAATTTGCGGTCTCTCCGGGTTGTTGCAGCAGCAGGCGCACGGGGCTGACAAGCATGTCCGCGTGTGCCCAAGAGGTGAGCAGGCAGAACAGGATGCTGGCTGCGACCCAGTTCAGGAAAGCGGTGGGGTTGAAGCGTTTCAGGCCGGGCATGGCGCCTCCTCTGGTGTGGTCTTGTTTGTGATGAGTGTGGTGGACGTGCGATGGGCGTTTACCACGCGCGGACGTAGGCGCTTGCGCGTAGTTCGGGCTGGATCGGGAAGTCGATCTGGCCGATGGCGTGCTCGGGATAGACGTGACTGACGACGAATTCGCCAAGCGGTCGCTCCTGCCAGGTGGGGGGCGAACCAGTCACAACCGGTGTGGGTTCGTGCAGGAATACACGTAGTCGTTGCCCCGGCTCGACATTGCTGCTTGAACCGGCGTTGATCTGCAGTTTGCCGGGCGCGGCAGGCAGCAGCCTTGCCTGCATCGGCAGGCAGGCGAGTTCGTCCACTACGTCGTCAAACTGGCGGCTGATCAGCGTGTCGATGCCGGCACCGAGCGGTGATTCAGGATTTGAAGCCAGTGTGTTGCCGTCCACCCGACCCTTGATCGCATCGTGATGGGTGAGCTGCCTGATCAGGGTGCCGGAGAATCCGTCGTAAATATCGAGTACTGCCGACAAGGTGCGACGATCGGCAAAGGGTTGGGGAATGGGCTTGAACGGGCCAAGATCGATGCGGCCGCGTTGAACGCTGAGATCGTTGACTTCGCCGGCGACGATGAACTGCACGTCAAACTGACGTGCCAGCGTCCGTATTTGCTGGTGTGTATCCTCTGCCGGATTCAGTGCCAGCGAACTGCCGTCGCGGAGCAGGAATCGGTCGCTTGTCCGCAGGCGGCGCTGCAACTCGCGAGACCACGTGGAGGAGAGCCCCGGCAGATCCGCTGCCTGAAGTGGGCGGCTGACGGGCAGGCCGAGTACCAGCACTTTCTTGCGCAGTGCAAAGGGTGAGCCGGGGTCTGCCGCGCACAGCGATGAGGGACGTGCCGCCTGGCGGGCTTGCTCGGCCAGTTCGGCCTGGCGCCGGGCTTCTTCATTCTGGGGCGACGGGAGCGAAGCGCAAGCTGTCAGCAGACTGGCCGACATGACCATGGCCAGCAGACGCACGCCTGTCTGGTTGGTCTGGGGGAAGGGATAAGTCAGCGTTCGCATGATGTGAGGCCTCAGCGTGGAGGGGCCACCGGCGCCAGCGCTTCCAGCATCACTGGTACCGTATCGAAACCGCGCTCGAACAGGCTTTGTACGACGGGTCCGAAGTTGGTCATGATCAGCACGATGGCGAAGAAGCCCATGGCAAGCGTGATCGGGAAGCCCACTGCGAACAGGTTCAACTGCGGTGCAGCGCGGGTGAGGATGCCCATGGCGATGTTGGCGACCAGCAGGACCGCGATGACCGGCAGCGAGATCAGCAGGCCGGTGGCGAATACGGTCGCACCGGCGCGGGCAATGTAGCCCCAGCCATTGGCGGTAATGGGCGTGGTGCTGACCGGTAGCCAGTCGAAGCTGCGGATCAACAGGTCGATCAGGATCAGGTGGCCGTTGATGGCCAGAAAGAGCAATGTGGCGACGAGGCTGAGGAAGTCGGACAGCACCGCCGTCTGACCGCCGGCATCGGGGTCGAAGAAGATGGCGAAGGACAGGCCCATCTGCATGCCGATCAGCGAACCGGCCATATCGACCGCGGCGAACACCAGCCGCACCATGAAGCCGATGGCAATGCCGATGAACATCTGCTGCACCATGATCATCAATCCGATGCCGCCGCCCGGGGCAACGTCGGGCATTGGCGGCATCACCGGCAGCAGGGCGAGGGCAATGCCCAGGCCGATGGCCAGACGTACGCGGACCGACACGCCGCGATTGGAAAAGATGGGGGCGGTAGCGAACAGACCGAGCAGGCGGGCCAGCGGAAACATCAGCGCGGCCAGCCAGGCGTCCAGTTGTGCCGAGGTGACGTTGAGCATGATCGGATGTCTGCCGTTCAGCCAATCATGACCGGGATGGATTCGAACAGCCGGCGCATGAAGTCAGTCATCAGCGTCAACATCCAGGGGCCGGCCAGGACCATGGTGATGAAGATGGCGATCAGTTTGGGGACGAAGGAGAGCGTCATCTCGTTGATCTGGGTGGCGGCCTGGAAGATGCTGATGATCAGGCCGGTGATCAGCGCGGCGAGGAATAGCGGCGCCGAGATCATCAGTGTGACTTCGATGGCTTGGCGGCCAAGGTCGATGACAGCGGTAGGGGTCATGAGCGCGCTCCTAGATCGCGAAGCTCTGCACCAGCGAGCCGATCAGCAAGGTCCAGCCATCGACCAGCACGAACAGCATGATCTTGAACGGCAGCGAGACGATGACCGGTGACATCATCATCATCCCCATCGACATCAGCACCGACGCGACCACCATGTCGATGATGATGAAGGGGATGAAGATGATGAAGCCGATCTGGAAGGCGGTTTTCAGCTCGGAGGTGACGAAGGCGGGGATGATGACCCGCATCGGCAGATCCTCGGCCTTTTCTACCGGCGGTACCTTGGCGAGGCCGGCGAACAGGGTGAGGTCAGGCTCGCGCACTTGCTTGAGCATGAAGGCCTTGACCGGCACCGAGGCGCGCTCGAGGGCCACATCCAGGCCGATCTGACCTTCGGACATCGGCAGGTAGGCATCGGTATAGACCTTGTCTGCAACCGGCGCCATGATGAAGAAGGTCAGGAACAGGGCCAGCCCCAGCAACACCTGATTGGGTGGCGAGGTCTGGGTGCCCAAGGCCTGGCGCAGCAGCGAGAACACGATGATGATGCGGGTGAAGCTGGTCATCATCAGCACCATCGCCGGGATGAAGCTGAGCAGGGTCAGCAGCAGCAGGGTCTGGACGGTGAGGCTGTAGGTGGTGCCGCCGTTTGCTGCCGGGGCGGTGGTCAGTGCCGGCAGCACCTGGGCCGATGCGAGGCTTGGCACCAACATCAGCAGGGCAAACGGCAGCAGGCGCAACATCGATTCAGCTCGCATCGTTGCGGCGCTCCAAGGACTTGCGCAGCCAGCCGGCAAAATCATTACGTGTGCCTGCAGCGGGGGCGGTCGATGTTGGCAGCTGACTGGCATCCATGATGTGTAGCGTACGTACGTTGCCGGGTGCGACGCCCAGCACCAGAACCTGGGGACCGACCTCGACCAGGACGACACGCTCGCGCGGTCCGACCGCAGTGCTGCCCAGGATCTTCAGCGCACCACTGGCACCTTGTGCAGCTGACAGGCGCTTGATCAGCCACAGGCAGGCGATCAGCGCGGCGATGACCACTGCCAGACCAAACAACATCTGTCCCAGACTGGAGGCCAGGTCGGTGACTGGCTGTGCGGTGGCGTCGTCCGCGGCGCAGGCGCTGGCGACGGGGGTTGCGGTGAGCAGCGCACACAGGCTCAGGTGGGCCGCATATGGCCCCGAACGGTGGCAGAATCGATTGGCAGTGAGCACGGTATCAGTGGCGAATTTTTCGCATGCGTTCGGCGGGGGTGATGATGTCGGTCAGGCGGATGCCGAACTTGTCATTGACCACCACCACCTCGCCCTGCGCAATCAGGGTGCCGTTGACCAGTACGTCCATTGGCTCGCCGGCCAGACCGTCGAGCTCGACCACCGAGCCGTGGGCCAGCTGCAGCAGATTGCGGATCGACAGCTTGGTGCGACCCAGCTCGACGGTGAGCTGCACCGGAATATCGAGGATCATGTCGAAGTCGTTCAGCGTGCTCGACTTGGTGCCGCTGGAGCCGAAGTCTTCGAAGATCTGACTGGCGGGTTTTGCCTGATAGGGTGAGTCGCCCAGTGCAGCGGCCGCCAGATCGGCCGCAACCTGTGCGGCTTCGTTGTCCATGCCGGTATCTTCACTGGCGGCCTGCTCCTGCATGGCAGCGGCCCAGTCATCCTCGGTGATCTGGTTGTCGATTTCGTCAGCCATTGGGGCCTCCTGCTAGCATGTTGGGTTCGCTGTCTTCGGCAGCGAGAAAGCGATCGATCTTGATCGCGTACTGTCCGTTCTGGGTGCCATAGCGACAGTCGAGAACAGGCACGCCGTCGACCTCCGCCTTGAGAACTTCCTGCACGTTCAGCGGAATGACGTCACCCACCCGCATGTTGACGATGTCGCGTAGCGTGACTCGCGCTGAACCGAGATTGCAGGTGAGCTCGACCTCGGCGGTCTGCAACTGGCGTGACAGCAGATTGACCCAGCGCCGGTCCTGGGTCAGGTGGTCACTCTGCATCGTCGAATACAGCAGGTCGCGGATCGGTTCGACCATGGAATAGGGAAAGCAGAAGTGCATTTCCGCCTGTGCGCCACCCAGCTCAAGCGAGAAGCTGGTGGCAACGACGATTTCGGACGGCGTGGCGATGTTGGCGAACTGCGAGTTCATCTCCGAGCGGACGTACTCGAGGTCGATCTTGAAGACCGGCGCCCAGGCCTTGCTGTATTCGGTGAACACTACATTGAGCATGCCCTGGATGATGCGCTGCTCGGTGGGGGTGAAGTCACGGCCTTCCACCCGGGTGTGGAAGCGGCCATCACCACCGAACATGTTGTCCACCACCAGGAAGACCAGGTTGGGGTCGAACACCACCAGACCGGTGCCGCGCAAGGGCTTGGCGACCACCAGGTTGAGGTTGGTGGGTACGACCAGGTTACGGACGAACTCGGCGTATTTCTGCACCCGGATCGGGCCGACCGAAACCTCGGCGTTGCGGTGCATGTAATTGAACAGACCGATGCGCAGGTAGCGGGCGAAACGCTCGTTGATGAGCTCCATGGTGGGCATGCGCCCACGCACGATGCGTTCTTGCGTTGCCATGTTGTAGGGGCGAACCCCGCCGTCGTCGACCTCCTCGGCGGCGGGTTCGTCGGACTCTCCGCTGACGCCCCGGAGCAGGGCATCAACTTCTTCCTGGGAGAGAAAGTCCGAAGACATGGCAGTGCCTCGTTACTGGATGATGAACGAGTTGAACAGCACCGCCTGGATTGGCGGCTGTGCGGCGGCAATCACGCGACCGGGCTGCTGACGCGGAAAACCGAGTGACTCGTTGATCTGGTCAAGAATTTCCTGCGCGAGCAGTTCGCGGCCTTCGATGGTCTGCACCTCGGATGGCAGCTTGCTGGACAGCAGCAGGTTGATGCGGTGACGAATCTCCGGCATGAAGCCCTTGAGTGCATCGGCGGTCTTCTGGTCGGCCACACGCAGCGCGATGACCGCCTGCAGGTAGTGATCGCTGCCTTCACGGCGCAGATTGACGGTAAAGGGGTCGAGCGCGGCAAAGACGGGCGGCTTGGTCAGATCAACCGCGGTCGGTGGTGGCGGGACAAGTTGCTCGGCTGCGGCGGGCGCTTTTTCGGCGTGCTCATCGCCCCCCCCTTTCTTCAGCAGCAGCAGCGCCGCCAGCGCGCCGCCGACCAGCAGGATCAGGACCAGAACCACGATGATGATGATCAATACCATCTTGCCGCCCTTCTTGGGGGGGGCATCACCTGCGGGGGCTTCTGGTTTGGCAGGGGCTTTCGCCATGAACTTTCTCCTTTTACACGCTTCGATTATGTTCCGGATCAACCCCGGCCGAAGCGTGGAAAAGTGGGGCAGAGTTGCCCCAATTCAATCGCTTCAGACGAAGGTGTCCACGAGTCCCATCAACTGTTGCACACGCTGCGCGCCAACCGGCAAGCTGTCGGTGTCCGCCGCGCCGTGCGAGCCTCGCCCGCCGGACGAGTGCCCGCCGTGTTCCGCACCTTGCTCGGACGATGTGCCGACACTTGTCTGACCCAGGCTGATGCCCGATTGTGCCAGCAACTCGCGCAGCTTCGGCATGGACTGCTCCAGTGCGTCGCGCGCGGCCTGCGACGCGGCAACAAACTGTGCTGTGGTCTGGTCGCCATTGAGGTTGATCGACACCTCGACCTTGCCCAGGTTGGCCGGAGTCAACACCAACTCAGCCTTGCTCTCGGCCCGGCCGACCATCCACATGACCCGGTTGTTGACCTCCTCGGCCCAACCCTGCTGGTTTGCTGGTGTAGCGACCGGCAGTTGTGGCGTGGTGGCGGCACTGGTGTGCCGGGTAGGTTGCAGCATCAGGCCAGGGTGCAGGTTAGGTTGTTCGACGCTGGCTTGCGCCGATACCGAGGGGCGTTCGCCGAGCACGAGGCGCGGGTCGGCTTTGGTCTGCAGTGCAGCCGCCGCATTGGCCTGTGGTGTGTTGCTTGCCGGTGGTTCGACCTTGTCCTTGAGCAGATCGGGATTCTGAAGCGATTTGCCCGGAGTGTCACCTTTTCCGGTCAGCATGGCGCCAAGCGTCGTGTCGTCGCTGGCGATTGGCTCGGCGAGCGGGTCGGCATCATCCGCTGCGGCCGTCTGCGGCGTACCGGCAAGTGCCGGCATCAGGGCGGCAATCAATGCCGGCAGGGCGGCAAGTGCCGGCTCGCTGGCAGGGGACTCGGTGGTGTCGACGGTGGCGGTTTCGGGCTCGGCCGTGGTGCCGGTGCTGTCGCCTTGCGTTGCGTCGGCGTTCGTGTCCTGTTGTGATGTCTGCTGCCCGGTTTCACCTTTGGCAGAGGGGCGCGCCGAGGCGGGTTCGGTGTTGCGATTGCCATCTGCTGCCTGCTTGGGGCGGGACGCATTATCGCTGGATGATGCCTGAGGGCGCGGGGTTTCAGCCCGCGATGTGGCTCGATTCTGCGCGTTGGTGTTGGCAGTGCTTGCGCCGCGCTCCGCTGCGCGGCTGCTGTTCAACTGACTTTGCAGCGCGCGCTGGAAGTCGGTGGCGCTCGCACTGCGCGAGGTATTCTCGACGAGCGATGCCGTGTTCAGAAAGGCGAACGGTGATGCGGTCGCGGTGACGGGGGTGGCCATGGCAAGTGCCCTATTCAGCAAGTTTCACCCTGGCTATGCAAGCCCCGTGCCATTGCGTCTGGCCAGCGGTTTATTCGTCGTCGCGGGTCTGGTTGCGATGCTGGCGCAGCGCATGTTCGTCGGTGGATTTCTGCTCCTGGCGGGACTCACGCTGCGTCTGCTGCTGTTGATGTCGTTGCGACAGCGTATCGAAGGCCTTGACCTTGTTACGCTGTGCCATCCACACCTGCTGACCCTGGGTGGTATGTGCCCTTGACTGCTCGACGACGCGAAGCTGTGCAGCGATGGCATCATCGATGCGGTTGATGAAGGCGGTGAAGTTGCGCATTGCATCCGGGCCGATCCCGTCGCGCGTGGCCTGCACGAAGCGTTCGTGGTACTCCGCCCGGTAGGTCTTGAGCATGTCCAGCTTTTGCACACCGCTACGCTCGGACGCAATCAATTCGCCGAGTCGGCGGGCAGATTCGTCCAGTCGGGTGTTGGCGATGTCGAGCAGGGGCTGGAGCTGGAACTTCCCTGTCATGGCGTGTAGCGTCTGGAGTGATGATTCAATTGTAACCGAGCTGCTGCCACGGGCGCGGACCGATTTAACAGTGTCCGTCAGACATCCCGGGTGACGACCCGGTTCTTGCCTGCCTGTTTGGCTTCATACATGGCTGCGTCGGCCCGGGTCAGCACCTGTTCAAGGTGCTCGCCGGCGCGACGTGGGGTCACCCCGGCGCTGAAGGTGACCACCACGCGCTGTTCACCCGCCATGAAAAAGGCGCGGGTCAGCTCGCGCTGAAGGCGGACCAGCGCCTGCTCGGCTTGCTCGAGTTCTGTGTCGGGCAGGATGATGACGAATTCCTCGCCGCCATATCGTGCCAGGGTGTCCTGTGGTCGGAGGTGTTCGCGGACGACACGGGTCAGTTGGACCAGGGCTTCGTCGCCAACCTGGTGCCCCAGGGTGTCATTCAGGCGCTTGAAGTTGTCGATATCCAGCAAGGCCAGGCACGCGGGGCACTGGTAGCGTTCGCAGCGCGCGATCTCGCGCTGGAAGACTTCTTCCAGACCGCGGCGGTTCAGGGCCCCGGTCAGCTGGTCATGGCGTACCAGGCGGCTGGCCTCGTCCAGTGCCTGCTGCATCGCGGCGATCTGCGCCTCGGCCGTCATTGCACGCTGCTGGGCGGCGATGAGCTCTCCGCGTGACTGCTCGGCCTTGAACTGGATGGAGCGGGTCTCGGCCATGACTTCATCGAGCAGCGGGCCGATCTCGGTGATGTCACGCGCGGCGCTGATACGTTGGGCGCAGGCACCCATCTTGTCGTGATAGCTGCCGGTGCTGGCGGCAAAGCTGGCCAGTTGATCGACGAAGCCTGCCAGCATGGTCTTCAGCTGAGTTTGTGCTTGCACCAGATTGTGCTTGAGCTGGCTCTGCTTGTAGATGACTTCCTTCAGACGCTGTTCGGCATCGTCAATGATGCGTGGTGTGGCAGGCTTGTCTACGATGTCACGCAGGATTGCGATCTGCCCCTGCAGCCATTGGTCGTCCAGCACCAGCTCGTCGATGTTCTGCAACAGCAGGCGCAGCAGTTCGAGCAGGCCGGCACGTACTTCCGCCGCTTCGCCGGCCGTCATTTCGATGCGATGGGCAAATTTGCGCAGTTGCTGGCCGATGACCGCGAGCGTGGCGCCGTCGCTGGCGCGTCGTGCGAGGTCGGCGATCAGGCCCGCATCCTGGATCAGCTCCGGATGGTCCGCAAGAAATGCCGGAACCACTGATTGCAGCGTGAGCAGCAGGAGGTCCCGCAGGGCTTGCGCAATGCCGTCGTCAGTGCCTGCAGCGGCTAGGGTTGGTGCCGGGTTCAGGCCGGTGACCAGGGGGGCCAGCGTTGGAGCGCGAGCTTCGAACTCCGGTGCGGGTAGTTCGGGGTCGATCGGCGCCTGATCCCAGGCTCGCAGCAAGGCCTGCAGCCGGGCGAAGAGGGCGTTGCTGTCCCCGGCATTGAGCACGCGGTTCAGTGAATCCCGCTTGCGTGCGGTGGTCCAGCCCAGCTGGCGACCCTCCCACTGCCGTATCAGTTGCGGAATCAGTTCGTTCCAGGCCGGGGTTTCCTCTGCAGACAGCTGATCGAAGTAGGCGTTGAGCGCGGCCTGGGCGGCACTTGCATCCCGTGCTGCAAGTGCCTGTTCCAGCTGGCGGGCAAGGCGGGTGCGTTCGGCGTTGTTTCGCGGCAGCTGACGCGCGAGCTGACGGACGAAGGCCTCCGGAAAGGCCGTCTCAGTGGGGGTACTGCCAGCAATCTCGTGATAGATGCGCAGGTAGTTGTCGGGCGTGGGCGGTGTGCGGCTCATCGCCAGCCGCCGCAGGGTTTCGCGTGCGATTTCGGAGGGGTTGGTCAACTCGGCCATGTCGGGCCTGCAAGGATGGCGGGAGGGAGGGTCAGAGCGCGTTGATGACCCGGTTCTTGCCGGCGCGTTTGGCAGTGTACATGGCCTTATCTGCGCGGTCGATGGCGATCAAGGGGTCCTCGTCCGGATCCAGGCAGGCGACGCCCGCGCTGAAGGTGATCAACAGGCGTTGTTCATTGGCAAGGAAGAAGCGGCGGGTCAGCTCGCGCTGAAGACGGACCAGAATGGCGTTGGCTTGATCGAGATCGGTTTCGGGCAGCAGGATCAGGAACTCTTCGCCACCATAACGGGCAACGGCGTCTTGCGGGCGCAGCGTATCGCGGATGACCCCGGCCAGGTGGCGCAGTGCGTCGTCTCCGACCACATGTCCGTGCTGGTCGTTGATCTGCTTGAAATTGTCGATGTCCAGCAGTGACAGGCACAAGGATGTCCCCAGCCTGCGCATGCGCGAGATCTCGCGTGCCAGCGCTTCATCCAGACCTTTGCGGTTGAGCGCGCCGGTGAGTGGATCATGACGCACCATTTCACTGGTCTCGTCGAGCTCGCGTTGAAGGCGCAGGATGTGCTGGTTGGCAGAGCTGACCTGTTCCCGCAGCGAGCTGAGCTCTTCGCCGGAGCGGATGGCCGACTCACGCGTGTTATGGGTTTCGCGCAGGATCTCGTCGATGACGTCCGACAGTTCGCTGATGTCCTTGGCCTGCGCGATGCGGTCTGCGCTGCGTCCGAGCACCAGTTCATAATCGCCGGTGGTGGCGGAAAACGCCGAAAGCTGGTCGATGAAGCCGGCCAGCATTGATTTGAGGCGTTGCTGCGCATCGGACAGCTGGCGTTTGAGGTGTCCCTGTTTCTGGATGACGTCACGCAGGCGGTGTTCGACTTCGTCCAGCAGGCGGATGTCCAGCGGATTGACGAACACTTCGGAAATGACCGCTAGCTGACCATGCAACCAGCTGTCGTCGATGACCAATTCACGGATGTTGTCGATGATCAGGTGCAGCAGGTTGAGCAGGGCAGCGCGGATGGTCTGACGCTCCTCACCTTCCCACTCCGCACGGGCCAGCAGGTGATCGACCTGCTCGATCAGGGGGGCCAGATCGTGCCCGGGGCTCACGGCGCCCAGTGCGGCGGCGATGGCCTGGGCTTCGTTGGCCAGCTGCTGATTGTTCTCGGCAAGTGCCACGATGCCGCGGGTCAAGACCTTGTTCAGGAGCGCGGTCAGCGCCTTGCCGTTGATGTCCTTGTCCGCCACGCCGGACGCTGCGGACAGCTTGTCCGCCACGGGTGCCGCAAGTTTTACCGCCGGGTCGTCTTCGGTCTGACTCCAGCTTCGAACCAGTGCGCTCAAGCGCATGTGCAACTGGTCTGCAGCAGCGTTGGTGCCAAGTACATGCTCAAGGGCATCGCGTTTGCGTGCCTGGGTGATGCCGAGGTGGCGCCGCTCCAGTTGTTGCGTCAGCTCCCGGATCAGGGGGCTCCATTGGCGTTGTTCGCTGTCACGCCCCTCGCAAAGGGCGAGGACGGCCTGCTTCAGCGCCGGCCATTGCCCGCTTGCGACGCCGCGTTCGAACTGCTGGGCCAAACGCAGCGACTCCGGGGTGCTGCGCGGCAGGGAAGATGCGATGGCCTTGAGGGCGCGCACCGGAAAGGCTTCATCGGCGATGCTGCCGGAGATCTGATAGTAAAGCTCTCGGTAGTTGTCAGGCGTCGGGGGGACACGTTTGACCGCAAGTTGCCGCAAGGCTTCGCGTGCAATTTCAGATGGCGAGGCATTTGCTGTACCTCCGCCGCCCCCGCCCTGGTTGCGGCCTTCGGCGTCGGCTGAGCTGCCGCTCATGGGTTTGGCTGGAGGGGAGGTACGCGTCATTCGCCGTGTCCGGTCAGGGGGGGCTTGCCTACCCGGAAGGCATGGATGTCGTTCCGGGACACGCAGATTATGCCCGCGTCCCGTGCGATCACCAACACCCCTGCGTGTAGTGGGTGATCCGGTAGACCTCCCCTGGCGCAGTGGGCGCTGGCGCAATCGGCGCGGTGGTCAGGAGGCGCGCTTGAGTGTCGCAGCCAGCGGCAGGGTCAGCGCAGCGGCGAGGGCGCCGAAGCCACCTGCAATGGCAGCGAGGTTGGCCCAGTCGACCCAGTACTTGAGTTCGCCCAGCGAAGAGAGTGTCAGGCTGGGGGTCAGCAAGATCATGACGCCAGTGACCACGATGCCGATCACGATGGCAGGCCGTCGTGCTGCACACCATGCGGCCTGACCGCGAACGATGGCTACGGCCATCAGCGCGGCCCAGACTGCTCCAAGCAGGATCAGGGTGGGCAGGTACATCAGACCGAGTTCAAAGAGGATATTGAGGGCGAGCCAGATTTCGTACATGTCAGGTGCTCCGGTCAGACGCGGCCCTTGGCCACGGCGAGATAGGCGGGTTTGAGCAGGCGGTACTTCATCAGCCAGGCGAAATAGCTTTCCTGCAGCGGGTCGATCATTGGCAGCGACGGCGTCAACTTGCCGTCGTAGTCGAATTCGATCAGCAGCGCGGAGCCTTCGCGCAGCAGCAGCGGGCAGGAGGTGTAACCGTCGAACTGCTGAGAGGGTTCGCGTCCGGCGATGACGTCGACCAGATTCTGCGCGACCAGCGGAGCGCTTTTCTTGACTGTGGCGGCAGTCTTGCCGCGCGGTGTGCCGTTGATGTCGCCCAGGCCGAACACGTTGGGAAAGCGCCGGTGACGCAAGGTCTGACGGTCGACCTCCAGCCAGCCACCCGCGGCAAAGCCGCCTTCCTGCCAGGGCAGGGGGCTGTTCCTTACTGCATCCGGTGCGCGCATCGGGGGGACGACGTGAATGAAATCGTAAGACTGTTCGGTGCGTTCACCCTCCGGGCTAACAAAGGTGGCACGACGGGAACCAAGGTCGATGGCAGCCAGTTTGCTGTTGAAGTGCACCGGAATCTGCAGTGCCGCCCAGCGTGAAAGAACCTCGTCGTTGATACGGGGGACACTGAACACGTTGCCCAGCGCAGAGTGAAAATTGATGCTGGAGCCTGCGCGGGTACCGACCTGGCGCAGGCGGTCGTCGAGCATGAAGGTCATCTTCAACGGTGCACCGGCACATTTGAGTGCGGTGGCGGGCAGGGTCATCAAGGCCTCTCCGCCTTTCTGGCGGAAGGTCTCCATTGCCTGCCAACTGGCCTCGGCTGCGGTGTGGCTGTAGTACACGCTGGCCATGCCGTCCTGGCCAATGCGGTTGACGTCCATCCCTTCGATCTGGGCGTAGTCCAGATGCACGCCGGTTGCCACGACCAGATAGTCGTAGGCAATGCGTTTGCCGGTGTCGGTGATCACGGCGTTGCCGATGGGGTCGAACTCCGCGACCATCTCACGCACCCAATCGACGCCGCCGGGTTGCAGGTCGATGTTGCGATCAACCACCTTGTCCACCGGCCAGATGCCGGTGGCGACCAAGGTATAACCAGGCTGGTAATTGTGCATTTCCTTGCGGTCAACAATGGTGATGCGGGCGCCGTCGAGATCGCGCGCCAGGCGGTTGGCGATGGCGAGCCCCGCCAGGCCACTGCCGGCGATGACGATGTGGGCTGACGTCTTGACGGTGGCCCGTGCCTTGCCGCTGCTCAGGCTCAGGGCAAGGGTTCCGGCGATGGGCGCAGCAGAGGCACCCAGCAGAAAGCGGCGACGACTGCTGTCCTGTGGGTGAGTGGATAATGTTTTGGGTGGATGTTGTTTCATGATCTCCTCTCCGGCTCTTGAAGGACAGAGTCTATGTAATGAGTTTTGAGAAAATAATTATATAAGCAAAAACTTAAGTATTGTTCGGTCACATTCGTCGGGTCGTGTCTTTCAGTTGGCCGGGTTCAGCAGTTCTTCCAGCGCGGGACGCGCCAGGCGGCGAAAGGCCATTTCCGTGACGAACGCCTCGCGTGAGTGTCGGGTCACCTGAGACAGCCGACGGCGTTGTTCGCCGATGGTGCTGACGCGCTGACCGCGTATGCCATGAGCGGGAAATACCAGTGTTTCATCGGGTAAAGTCAAGATGCGCCGGGTCAGGCTGTCAAACAGCGCCCCGGCGTCGGCCTCGATGTTGCCTGCCGCACAACTGCCGATGTCAAAGACGTCCCCGCAGAACAGTCTGTCGCGCCAGCGGTAGCTGATGCAGCCGGCGGTGTGCCCGGGGGTGGCAATGGCATGGATGAGCTCGTCACCCACGGTCAGCGTGTCGTCCTCTTCGAGCAAGGTAGCCGCTTCGGGGGGGTGGGCGACAAGCTTGCCCAGTCGGATTGCGGCGCCCGTATGCTGACCCAGCGCCAGCACCTCGTGGCCATCATCGTTTGCGTGCAGATGGGTCAGCAGCACGTCACTCAGTTGCAGGCGACGCTCATCGAGCAGGGCGCAGATCAACGATCGCGATGTAGCGGGTGGATCGATCACGACGGCTCGATGGTGACCCAGATCGGCCAGCAGGTAGCCGGCGACATCATGCTGGGCATTTTCCAGAATGCGGAAGTACATGGTCGGACTTGTTGGTTCGTGTCTGCCGGCTCAGCCGATCAGCCACAGTCGCGCCAGCCCCGCAGTCAGCGCGAGCAGACACGAGGCGGGTGAGAACAGCGTGCGCCAGACGACATGCCGAGGGCGAAAGCCCACCCCGGAGATGAAGCCGGTGCTCATTGCCCAGAACAATGCGGTCGCTGCCCAGTGGTCCGCTGCGCCGGCTGCACTCGCCAGTACATTTGGATAGATCGACGTGCCCAGCATGATCATGATGGCCAGTGCCAGCAGGCCCGGACGCAAACGGCCTGCAGGTGCCGCCGGAGTGGCTGTGCTGCTCATGGCGTGCTCTCCGGATGCTCCCCGCGCGCTTCGCGCAGGGCGTCTTCGCGGGCGCTTTCGTTCTCGCCCCACAGTGCATTCAGGATGGCCAGCAGCACGGCGAAGCCGATACCCAGTACCCAGGCGAAATACCACATGGTGACGCTCCTTTATTGACCGGCTCAGTAGGCCGAGTGTTCGTTTTCGCGGATGTAGGCCGTCGTGACCTTGCCGGCCATGACTTTGTAGGCCCAACTGGTGTAAAGCACGATGATCGGCATGAAGATCAGGGTTGCCCAGAACATGATGCCCAGGGTGCGCTGGCTCGAAACCGCATCCCAGACGGTCAGGCTGGCGTCAGGCATGGTGGAGGACGGCATCACGAAGGGGAACATCGAAACCCCTGCGGTACCGATGACGCCGACGATGGCGAACGACGATGCGACGAAGGCAGCCAGCGTGCGGCGGGTGGCGACCAGTGCCAGGGCCGCGATGCCGCCAAGGTAGGCGAGGGCGGGTACGATCATCGTCAATGGGGCGGTGGCGTAGTTGGTGAGCCAGGCGCCTGGCTGTTGAGCCACGGTCTTGGACAGTGGGTTGGGGAGGGCTGCCGGGTCGATGACCGAGGTGATGGCGTAGCCGAACCCGCCTTTCGCCAGCCACACGCCGGCTGCCGAGAAGCCCAGCAACATCAACGCGCCGAAGATTAGCGCGGCAGTGACGGCCCGCCGCTGGATATCGCCTTCGGTGCGGTGAGCCAGGTAGATGGCACCATGAAAGGTGATCATCGCGGTGCTGACCACGCCGGCGAGCAAGGCAAAGGGGTTCAGCAGGCCCCAGAAACTACCGGTGTAGTACGGCACCAGGCTGTCGTCGAAGTGGAAGGGCACACCTTGCAGCAGGTTGCCGAAGGCGACGCCGAAGATCAGCGGCGGGACCGCGCCGCCAATGAACAAGCCCCAGTCCCAGGTGCTGCGCCAGGTGGCGTTGTGGATCTTGCTGCGGTAGTCGAAGCCCACCGGACGGAAGAACAGCGCCCAGAGTACCGCCAGCATTGCCCAGTAGAAACCCGAGAACGCAGTGGCATAGACGATGGGCCAGGCGGCGAAGATGGCGCCGCCGCCCGTGATGAACCAGACCTGGTTGCCATCCCAGTGTGGGCCGACGGTATTGATGACGACGCGACGTTCCTCGTCGTTGCGGCCGACAAAGGGCAGCAGGGTGCCGACGCCCATGTCGTGGCCGTCCATGATGGCAAAACCGACCAGCAGTACGCCGACCAGCAGCCACCAGATGAGTTTGAGGGTGGGGTAATCGAAGATCATGACTAGGCTCCGGATCAAGCGTGGGCGTGGTGGGCTTCGTTCAGGTAGCGGCCGGTGCCGAGACTGCCCGGGCCCTGGCGGGCGAAACGCACCATCAGGTACATCTCGACGATCAGCAGTACCGTGTAGAAGCCGACGAAACCGGCCAGCGAGCCGTAAAGGCTTTCGACCGTCAGCGTGGAGACCGACAGGTGGGTGGGGAGCACGCCGTAGATGGTCCAGGGCTGACGACCATATTCGGCGACGAACCAGCCCATCTCGCAGGCAATCCAGGGTACGGGCAGGAACCACAGTGCCCAGCGCAGCAGCCAGCGGCGCTCGGCGAAGTCGCCCTTCACCGAGTACCACAGGGCCAGGCCGAACAGCGCCAGCATGGCGAAGCCGAGCGCGACCATGATGCGGAAAGTCCAGAACAGCGGTGCGACCTTGGGCAGGGTGTCGCGGGCGGCGCGGTCGATCAGTTCAGGTGTGACTTTGTCCATCGAGCGGACATACTTCTTCAGCAGAAGCCCGAAGCCGAGGTCGGCCTGCACCTTGGCGAACTCGGTGCGCAAGGTTTCATCCTTCGGCGCCTTGCGCAGGGCTTCGAGCAGCCTGACGGCCTCGATGCCAGTGATCACGCGCTCGCGGTTGGCGGCGTAGATGGCGTTGAGGCCGGGCAGTTCCTTGTCGAGCGAGCGCGTGCCGATGAGGCCCATCACCCAGGGGATGTGGATGGCAAAGTCGTTTTTCATCTCTGCTTCGTTCGGTACGGCGATCAGGTTGAAGCTGGCCGGTGCCGGTTCGGTCTCCCACATGGCTTCCATCGCCGCGAGCTTGGTCTGCTGTGCCTCGCCCACGGTGTAACCGGATTCGTCGCCGAGCACGATGACCGAGCAGATCGAGGCAAAGCCGAAAGCTGCCGCGATCCGGAAGCTGCGTTTGGCAAACTCCACGTCACGGCCGCGCAGCAGGTAGAAGGCCGAGATCGACAGCACGAACATCGCGCCGGTCACATAACCTGCGGACACGGTATGCACGAACTTGCCCTGTGCCACCGGGTTGAAGATCACGGCCCAGAAGTCGGTGAGTTCCATGCGCATGGTTTCGAAGCTGAATTCGGCACCCACCGGGTTCTGCATCCAGCCGTTGGCGATCAGGATCCACAGCGCGGACAGATTGGTGCCCACCGCCATCAGCAGGGTGACAAGCAGGTGCTGCTGGCGCGACAGTCGATCCCAGCCGAAGAAGAACAGGCCGATGAAGGTCGACTCCAGGAAGAAGGCCATCAGGCCTTCAATGGCCAGCGGTGCTCCGAAGATGTCGCCAACGTAGTGCGAGTAATAGGCCCAGTTGGTGCCGAACTGAAATTCCAGGGTGATGCCGGTGGTGACGCCGAGGGCGAAGTTGATGCCGAACAGTTTGCCCCAGAAGCGGGTCATGTCCTTGTAGATGACCTTGCCGGTCATGACATAGACGCTTTCCATGATGACCAGCATCCAGACCATGCCGAGCGTGAGTGGCACGAACAGGAAGTGGTACATCGCAGTGGCGGCAAACTGCAACCGCGACAGGTCGACGAGTTGTTCACTGACCATGGGGTTCTCCATCAGTGTGGGTTTGTTGTTTTGCGGGAAGCGGGGCGGCAAGCTGCACTGCCATTGCGTCGTGGTCGACCGGTACGCGGAACTCGCGGACGAAGCCCCACCACAGCGCAGTGATGACGATCAGTTTGAGAATGACGACCCATACCAGATCGCGGACCAGGCGACGGTCGGTCAGACGCGGGGGTGGCAGTGACATGGCGGGCTCCAGACAGATCTGCCTGTTCCATATCAAGCACCGTGCCAGCGTGAATGACTTTGTAATAAATGTTATTAAACAGTATGTTATGAGTATGTTGCAGGTTGTGAGCTGGCATTTCAGATGCCGTGGTGGCATGATCTGGCAGTCTTCTGTCAGGAGTGGCAGTTCATGTCCAGGCCATCCGTCCCCAGTCGTGTGCTTCCCGAACTGGTTTCCTTTCTCGAAACGCTCGCCGAGCCTCACATCCTGTGCGACCGCGAATATCGGGTGATTGCCGCGAATGCGGCCTACCGGGCCAACTTCTCGACCGGACGTAGCGTGGTGGGGCGCGCCTGCTACGAGGTGTCGCACCACTACAGCGTGCCTTGCGACCAGGCAGGCGAGACCTGCCCGCTGGCGCGCAGCCTGAAGTCAGGTCAGCGCGAACGTGTGCTGCACCTGCACCACACGCCGCGCGGCGAGGAGTACGTCAACATCGAGTTGTCCCCGGTGCGCGACGGCGAGGGCGCGATTGCCTGGTTCATCGAAAAGATGGAACCGATGCATGTCGCCCGAGGGCTCTCGGATCATCGAGGGCTGGTTGGGCGGGCGCCCGCTTTTCAGTCCATGCTGGAACTGGTCGCGCGGGCAGCACCGTCGGATGCAAGCATCCTGCTTCAGGGGGAGTCCGGGACCGGTAAGGAGTTGGTCGCCAATGCGATTCACGAGGCCAGTCGGCGGGCGGAGCGCCCATTTGTCGCAGTCGATTGCTCGGGCCTGCCGGAGACCTTGTTCGAGAGCGAGGTATTTGGTCATGAGCGTGGCGCCTTTACCGGCGCCAGTGCGCGCAAGCCGGGCTTGATCGAGGCAGCCAGCGGCGGCACCTTGTTTCTGGATGAGGTGGGGGACATTCCGCTGGGCATGCAGGTCAAGCTGCTGCGGTTGCTCGAGACCGGAACCTATCGGCGGGTTGGCTCGACCGAACTGCGCAAGGCCGACATCCGCCTTGTCAGCGCGACGCACCGCCCACTTAAGGATATGGTGGAACAAGGCCAGTTCCGTCAGGATCTGTATTACCGCATCAACACCTTTCCGATCCGTGTGCCGCCGTTGCGAGACCGGATCACCGATTTGCCCATGCTGGTCGCTTCGCTGCTGGAGCGGGTGGCGCCCAAGCGCCAGCTGTCGGTCACCCCGGCAGCGATGCGTGTGCTGGCGCAATACAGCTTTCCGGGCAATGTGCGTGAGCTGCGAAATGTACTCGAGCGCGCGAGCCTGATGTGTGATGGTGAGTCGATAGGCGTGGAGCACCTGGCCGAGGAACTCAGTCAGGAGCCGCTACACGCCGTGATCGGGGTGGGTGCCCGTCCGCTCGATCTGGCGGGGATGGAGCGCAAGGCTTTGCAGGCGCTTGTGGAGGCTCATAGGGGGAGTCGCCGCGAGCTTGCGCGCAAACTGGGAGTCAGCGAACGGACGCTTTATCGCAAGCTCAAGGCGTTGGAGGCCTGAGCCGGTCACGACTGCTGTCACGAATCCGCCGAAACCGGCAGTTGAGCGACGATGTGGGCAGGGTGTGGCAGTCTTTTGTCGCGGACGGCAGGCTGTGGATGTTCATGATTCTATATAAATCATCAGGATGCGCTTCCGAAGAGCGTCGAGGCACTCTGGCACGACACTTGATAAGGGTAAGGTGTGAAGCAGGCGCGATGACGTGACGCGAATGACGTGTCGAGTCGCCGCCGACTACCCCAACCCCTGGTGATGCGCTGTTCGACGTATTGCGCATCGTGAGCCTGCTTCATTTTTTTGTGCTGTCACGTGGCGTGTTTGAATCAGGCAGGTCATAACGATCCGCGACATAGGCGGGGCCCTTCATCACGAAGACAATGACGCAGAAGATCGCCACGGTCAGAATCACGGTCCAGTGCAGCACGATTGCAGCGATGACCCAGATATCCACCATCTGCAACGCGCGTAGCGCCTCGTTGCTGCGGTCTCCCCACCAGTAGACGCGTGCCAGCAGGGCGGCCGCCATGCAGATGCTGGTACCCACCAAGGTGATCATGGGGAGTTTGCGTAGCACGGCACGCTCGGGGCCGGGTGGCTCGGTTCGAGAGCCTGGCAGGCGTTTCCAGGTTTTTTCCATGATCAGGGCTCCCGATAGCAATCTGGTATTTCGACATCCTCAAGATCCCGGGGTTCGTCCGGTGGCGTCATGAACAGGGTAGGCGGTGACCGACAAACCATAGCCGTCCATGAGGGATCGGCTCAGGTAGAATGCGCCATTCGATGACTTTTTGCAGCGCCATGACCGCCGACACTCCTTCCTCCAAGCCAGCGCTCGAGCCGCGGGCATTGCTCCAGAAACTGCAGACAGCGTCGCCGACGTTTCGCGACTGCAAACCGTTGGCAATTCGCATCGATACGGCCATCATGGAGCGCTTTCCCGAGTTCGAAAAAAAGACCCTGCGTAGTGCGTTGCGTATGCACACTGCGTCTACCCGCTACCTGAAAGCCATGGAGCGTGCATCAGAGCGCTTCGATCTGGACGGCAATGTAGCTGGCGAAGTCACGGAGGAACAACGCGCACACGCATCGACTACCCTAAAGGAGCGTTTCGCGGCGGTAGCCAAGCAGCAGCGGGCCAAGCGCGAAGAGGAAGAGGCCGCTCGCAAGAAAGAAGAGGCCGAGCGCAGGAAGCACGAGAAGTTGCAGCAACTGGTGAGCAAGTTCGGCAAGTGAGCTTCGTGCGCCCGCTTTCGAGGCTAGTAGCGGCGACGGCCCTGTCGCTGGTGGTGTCGGCGCCGGCTTGGGCTGAAACCGTGGGTGAGGTTTCCACAGTGTGGAAGCTCATTGGGCCGAATCATAAGGTGGTGGTCGAGGCATACGACGACCCGCGCGTCGAGGGGGTGACTTGCTATGTCTCCCGCGCGCGTACAGGTGGTTTGTCCGGCGCAGTTGGTCTGGCCGAAGATCGCTCGGACGCATCGATTGCCTGCCGCCAGGTTGGCCCCATCCGTTTTCGCGAGCCCGTACCGCAGCAGGAAGCGGTTTTCTCCGAACGCTTGTCCGTGCTCTTCAAGCGACTGCAGGTTGTTCGTATGGTCGACAGCCGGCGCAATGTGCTGGTCTATCTGACCTATTCCGACAAGCTGATCGAGGGCAGCCCCAAGAATAGTGTCACGGCCGTTGCCGTAGATCGCACGACACCCATCCCTTTGCGTAAGTAAGGGACCGGGTCCCGCATGGCACCGGGTCTTATCACCACAGGCTGTGCTCTTCACCCGGGCGTGTCCGCATCATCCAGGCGCCTGCCGCGCCCGCCAGCACCAGTGCAATGCCGCCACCCGTGTAACCGATACCCATGGATAGCCCGGCCAGCAGACCAAAACCCATCAACACCCGATTAACCGAAACTTTCATGCTGCCTCTCCGTGAAGGGAACAGGGAACTTCGCTACTGCTTTCGATAGCTGTAATTTTATACAGTAAACGGGAAAAGTGAACCCCAGTCTTACTGCGCTTGTGCGTCGTTGACTTCCGGTTTCTGGTACTTCAGCTATAATCGCGCCCTCATCAAGGCGCCCTTGTAGCTCAGCTGGTAGAGCAGCGGTTTTGTAAACCGAAGGTCACGGGTTCGATTCCTGTCGGGGGCACCAGTAAAATCAAGGGCTTGCAGCGATGCAAGCCCTTTGCGTTTATGGCCGGTGTTACCCTCGGGTCAGGTTTCGGCTCAACGAAATTCCGGAAATCGCATGCCTGTACCCGCCAAGCCTCTCATCACCGCAAGCGTTACGCGCCGTACTGCCTCCTTTGACGGGAGCGCAGAATAAGCTGCTCCAGGAATCTCGTTTTCCAACGCGATCGGCTTGTGATCGATGACCGATATTCGGTCGTGGATCGAGCGCAGACCTCGTTGGCGGCCGCCGAATGGGTTGTGGACATTTCTCGGCTTTTTCCCGACATCTGGAAGCAACCCGGAATGCCCGGCAAGGCGGAGCCGGAGGCCGAATCATGCATATTTCCCCAAATGTTCACTGCCGACAGTCAGAGCAGTGCGTAACAATTTATGCGAATGCTATAGCTAAAGTTACAATAGGCTTTTGGGAGTAGATAGGTCGGTCATGAAGCTGAAGATATACAGTGGTGCCGAGATCCGCGACATGCGCAAGAGGCTCGGGTTGACGCAGTCTGAGTTCTGGTCGCGCTTCCAGGTCACTCAGTCAGGATCAAGCCGGTACGAGACCGGGCGGGATATTCCGGAGCCAATCCAGTTGCTCCTCAATATTGCACTGGGCACAGACCTCAAGATGACCTCGATCGTCAATGAGTTGCGTGAGCTTCGGAAGTCCGGAAAGTAAAGGTTTCAAGGGGGCGTATGAAACGGAATATGTGACCACGCTTCGAGACCATGATTGTTGGCGTCTGTCGGGGGCTCCACGGAAAACAGGTAAAAAGACCAATCCTATCGGGTTGGCCTTTTTGCTTTCCGCCTGATGGAGTAGAGTGAAAGCGTACAGAACAAAGATATCCGGGCGGATCGGTGGGGCAGTAGCAGACTGATCTGGCGCAGGGAGGGCATATGGACGCGTTCGAACTGCAGGCTAAGGCTTTCGTTGAGCGTATCGAGACCGAGCTTGATGCGCGCAAGCTCAATTTTCCGGTGTCGATGGAGCTCTCGCTGCGTGTCAAGCGCTTGGCAGATGACCCGGATTCCAGTCTCGATCAGATCGTCACCGTGGTGCAGGCAGAGCCGGTGCTGGCAGCCAAGACGATACGCATGGCCAATACGGTTGCGCTGAATCCCTACGGCGCAGTCATCGATTCTGTCGGGATGGCGATACGACGCATTGGTCTGTCGGCGCTGCGCAGCCTTGCGCTTGCGGTCGCCGCCGAACAGATGGCTGGCGATCACCGTTCTCCCAACATGCGCATGCTGGCTTACGGGTTGTGGCTGCGATCGGTGGACGTTGCATCCTGGTGCTTTGCCCTGGCGCGTCGTACGCATGCAGCCAATCCTGACACCGCATTGCTTGCTGGCATGATGACTCACATCGGCCAGTTCTTCCTGATTGCGCGTGCGGCGGATTATCCCGAGATGGAGCACAGCATCGACCGTTTTGCTGCGTTGGTCGAGGGCTTGCACGAACGCGTCGGCATGGCTGTGCTCGAGGCGTTCGACATGCCGGAGTCCATTCTGGACAGCCTGGTGGAGGAGCAGGGCTATGTCGGCACCTGGCCGCCCGCCGAGTTGCTGCACATTGTGCGGCTGTCTGCGCTGGTATCGGAACACCCGAACCCGTTCGATCGCATGCTGGGGCGTAATCCGCCCCGCGGTCCAGCAGCATCGACGCAGTTTGGCATTGATCCGGCGGAGCTTCAGCCCTTGCTGGACGATTCACACGACGAGCGACAACAGATCCTCGATGCCGTACGCGGTTGAGCGGGCTTTTCCCTGATAGAGACTGGCGTTGGCGTGATGTATGGCGGATTGAGGCAGGCCTTGACGTCGCCTGGGTTGATTAGCGCGCGCTAAAGTTCCTGCTTGCCCTGCCGTTAGATCGCTGCCTGCATGGGGTGTTTGAACAGGGAGAATCAAAATGAACCAGTTGAAATTGCGGACGAAGATTGCGCTCCTGGTTTTCGCAGCATTTGTCGGATTGGTTGCAACCAGCCTGATCGCCGCTTTTGCGGTCAAGCAGGATCTGATGAACGGACGCAAGCTGCAGGTCGAGTCAGTCGTCCAGTCTGCCTATCAGATGGTCGCCGGACTGCAGGCTGCGGCGGCCAAGGGCGAGATCTCGGAGGACGAGGCCAGGCGTACAGCGCTGCGTGCCCTGCAATTGATGCGCTATGGCGGCACCGACGGCAAGGCAGAATATCTTTACGTCTGGACGAGCGCGGGGGTTTCGGTGATGCATCCGGTGCGACCGGAATGGGCGGGTCGAAACATGACCGAGGAGATCCGCGACGGTGCCGGGCGTTATACGATCAAGGACATCATCTCGGTCGCCAGGGCTTCGGGCAGCGGGTTTGTCGACACGTCCTTTCCGCGCCCTGGTCAGACGGTTGCGGTGGACAAGTTGCAATACATCATGACCTTTCAGCCTTGGGACTGGGTGATTGGTACAGGGGTCTATGTCGATGATGTCGCCAACGATTTTACGCGTCGCCTGACTCAGGATCTGCTGATCGCTGGTGCAATCGTGCTGGTGATCATTGGCATCGGCGTGTTCATCGCGCGCTCGGTTCTGCGCCAGATCGGTGGCGAGCCAGCTGAGGCGATGGCCTTGATGGAGCGCGCGGCGGCCGGTGATCTGACTGTCGACGTGCGTTCCGCCGTCAGCGGCAGCATGCTCAGCGGGCTGGGGCGCATGCTGGCAGCCATCCGCGACACCATCGGGCAGATCTCTGCGGGGTCGACCAAGCTCATGGAGACTGCAGAGAGCATCTCGCACGCTTCCAGCGAAGTGGCGACGGCTGCGCAGCGTCAGGCCGATTCAACATCGGCAATGGCGGCGGCCATTGAACAGATGACGGTGTCGATCAACCACATTTCAGATGGGGCCCGTGAGACCGAGCGTGATTCTTCGGTTGCAGCCGAGATGGCGGAAACCGGCGAGCGACGGGTGTCCAGTGCATCATCTGAGATGCATAGTATCGAGCGTTCGGTCAGTTCAGCAGCTGATCAGTTGCGTACGCTGGAGAGTCGTACCAACGAGATCTCGTCGATTGCCAATGTCATCAAGGAGATCGCGGCGCAGACCAATCTGCTGGCGCTCAACGCCGCCATCGAGGCCGCGCGTGCGGGGGAGCAGGGTAGGGGGTTTGCGGTAGTGGCCGACGAGGTGCGCAAGCTTGCCGAGCGAACCTCCACGGCGACCGAAGAGATCGGGGCAATGATCGGCGCCATCCAGAGCGGGACGGCGAATGCAGTTGGCGCAATGGAGGGCGTTCTGCCTCAGGTGGCGCACGGTGTCGAGTTGGCGCAGCAGGCTGCGCAGTCCTTGCGGGATATCAAGGCTGGTGCGGCCACGACGCTGGATCGCATCCGTGATGTGGCGCTTGCTACCCAGGAGCAGAGCGCTGCAAGCAATGCCATCGCGCAGCAGGTCGAGGGTATTGCCCAGATGGTGGAAGAGACCAGTGTCTCCATGCAGAATACGGCTGGCTCGGCCAACACGCTCGAGCAGGTTGCGCGGGATCTGGGTACTTTGGTCGCCCGTTTCCGTTGTTGATTCCTTGAATGGGCGGAGTCTTCCGGTCGGAAGGCCCCGCCTGCCCGGAGCGCGGATGAGTGGCTGGTTGAGGTATTGGTACGGTGTCGGGCAGCGAACGCTCAAGATATGGCTGGATGCGCAGGTGTTCATCCATGCAGCGGCACTGGCATTCTTTACCGTGTTTTCGGTTGCACCGGTGGTCATCGTTGCGGTGACCATTGTCGGTCTCGTGCTGGGAGAGCGGGCCGCCCACGGCGAGATCGCTGCCCAGCTTCAGGCGGCCATCGGCCCTGAGGCCGCGGAGGCGGTGCAGACGGCCGTGGCGGGTAGCCGCATCCAGCATTCCGGATTATTGCCGACGATAGCCGGTTTTGGTGCCATGCTGTTCGGTGCGACGACCGTGTTTGCGCAGATGCAGAATTCGCTCAATGCAATCTGGGGGGTTGCACCCAAACCCACCCGCAACAGCGTGCTGATCTTCATCAAGGGGCGCCTGTTGTCGCTGACGGTGGTGTTGGGTATCGGTTTTGTGTTGCTGGTTTCACTTGCGCTCAGCGTGGGGGTGCGCGCTGCGGTAACCTTCGCGCAAGACTGGCTGCCGCTTCCGGCTCCGGTATTGCTTGGTATCGACTGGGTGGTGTCGCTGATCGTCGTTACCCTGCTTTTTGCCACCATCTTTCGTGTGCTGCCCGATGTCATGCTGGACTGGCGTGACGTATGGCTTGGGGCCCTTGTTACCGCGTTGTTGTTTGCGTTGGGACGATCATTGATTGCCCGTTATCTGTCCACCACCGCAACTGCATCTGCCTACGGAGCGGCGGGCTCACTGGTGATGCTGCTGATGTGGGTGAATTACTCGGCGCTGATTCTGCTGTTCGGTGCGGCCTTTACCCGGGCCAACGTCGAAGCGCGGGGGGTGTCCGTGCGACCCCGGGCAATGGCAGTGTGTGTGAAGAGTGTCTTGCTCGAGGAGCAGGCCGCTGCGGCCGCTCCGGTACCGAAGCCAGTTGGGCTCAGGCTTCCGTAAGCTTCAGCAGGATATCCGCGTACCAGGCGCAGTTCAGGCCGAGGGCTTCGTCGAGCTGGCGATCGCGGGTGCCGACGTCCAGGCGGGCGGAATGCACGCCGAGCAATTGCCATGGCAGACCATCAACGCCCTCTGTCTTGTCCTTGACCCTGATGACCACGGGTCCGCCGCTACCGCCGCGATGGGTACGCGCGTCGGTCAGGAAATATCCCTCACCCTGAAAGCGCAAGCCGAAGGACGATGCCAGGCCTGCCTGACGCACGACAGGCAGGTGATGCAGGGTATCGTGAAAGCCCAAGGGGAAACCCACGATCAGGATCGAGGAGCCGACTTCGACATGCTCGTCCGGCTTGCATAGATGTTCCGGGTTGAATGCACGATAGACCGTACCTTGAGGAAGTGCGCCGCGTTCGATCTCGATCACGGCGACATCGATTTCCCCGGCCGAATCCATACCCTGACGCCATAGGCTGCGGCCCTGACGGTAAAGGGGGATGGAGAAACCGGTTGAACGGGCGATATTTTCCGAATCAACGTGTAGTTCGATTTCGATCCGGTCCGGGAAATGTCTGCTGGGCCTGTCTATCATGACGTGTCGGCTGGTGACCACGAACAGGCGAGAGCCTCGCTCGAAGAAAAATCCACTGGCATTGGTTAGCCTACGCTGCTGCTCAAAGGTGAAGATGGGCGCTGTGGTCAGCAGCAGGGGATCAATCATCGAGTGTTTCCATTCATGGTTGGAGGTGGGGGTATGCAGTCTTGCCGCTCATCCACCCAGGCGTTTGCGTCGCTGTTCGTGACGCTCCTGGGCCTCGAGGGTGTAAGTCGCAGTTGGCCGGGCGAGAAGGCGCGGGATGCCGATTGGTTCGCCTGTTTCCTCGCACCAGCCAAAAGCGTTGTTGTCGATGCGTTGCAGGGCTTCGTCAATCTTGTGCAGCAGTTTACGTTCCCGGTCACGTACGCGTAGTTCCAGCGTGTGATCTTCTTCCAGCGAGGCGCGGTCGGAGGGGTCTGGTGTACTCTCGAACTCCTGCAGATGCAGCGTGGTACTTCGAGCGGATGAGAGCAGCGCGTCGCGTTCGGCACATAAGCGGGCGCGAAAGAAGCTCAATTGCCTGGGGCTCATGTAATCGCTTTCCGGCGCAGCCATTAACTCGGCTTCCGTTGGCAGGGCTGCAGATGGGTCGGGTTGGATCGTCATGAAGGGTCTCCGGGGGCGGGGGCGTGCGGGCTGCAACTCAGTGCGCCGCAACCCGGGCGTAATCGATCGGCAACCAAGCATGAACGCGACTAGGCGGGATTGCTGTTGCCCGTCGCTCACCTTACACCCAAACGTCAAAGCGTAACCGATGAAATTAGGGCTCCAGTTGGTCACGCGTCATGGCTTGAACCGACCAAATGCTGAACCCAGGAAGTCCGCCCGCTCAGGATGCGCCTTATCCCAGGAGGCTGTCGGGCTTGAGGCCGATCTGCTGCGCCAGTGGGAGAAACGGTTCATATCCGCCCGTTTGTTCGTTGCATGGAATGAAATGCGTCTTAAAAACGGCCGAATCTGTCCTCGTTTTCCTCCCCGGCTCGCTACGATCGCTCAAGTCCGACAGCCTCCTAGAAATCCCAGCGTGATGGCGGCCAGTACAAGGTAGCGGCCGAGCTTGGCGATCAGCACGATCAGGGTGAAGCTCCAGAGCGGCTCACGCATGATGCCAGCGACGACAGTCAGCGGATCACCGATGATCGGCATCCAGCTCAGCAGAAGTGACCAGCGTCCGTAGCGGTGATACGTGCGCTGAGCGCGCTGCAATGTGCCTTCACCTACGGGAAACCAGCGGTGTTGGCGCCAGCGTTCGATATAGCGGCCGAGCAGCCAGTTCAGCATCGATCCCATGACGTTGCCGGTCGTGGCGACGGCAACAAGTGCCCATGCTGGCTGTGAGCCCAGTACCAGCAAACCCGCTAGCAGGGCTTCCGACTGCAAGGGCAGAAGGCTTGCCGCGCCAAAGGCGGTGATGAACAGGCCGAAGTAGAGGGCTAGGGATTCAAGCAAGGTCGCTTCCAACGAGTGCCTGGTCGGAGCGGAGGCGTAGACGCCGTTTCCGCGGGTTGTTGGTCTTGAAGGCTAAACCCATCGACGGGTTTGCCATTAACAAGTTTGTGCGCTCGTATGAATGTTTCGAGTGCGCCGGTTTGTGGGCGTGCAAACACTGCGCCGCGTGATACGAATTGGGGCTGGATGATATGAAGCCAGGCCTACAAAGCAAAAGGGCTTACGCATTGCGTAAGCCCTTTTGCTTTGTTTGGTTGCGGGGGCAGGATTTGAACCTGCGACCTTCGGGTTATGAGCCCGACGAGCTGCCAGACTGCTCCACCCCGCGTCGGAGAAACAGAACTATAAACAATGATCGCTCGAAGATCAAGAAAAAAGTTAAAGTTTTTTGTCAGCGATCGATTTTCCAGCTTGATCGAGCTTTGCGCTGAGCATCGCATCGCGTTTGTAAATGTCCTGTCGGAAGACGATACGGCCGTTGTCGTCAGGACCAGCGGTGAGGTAGGCGACGATGATCGGGACGGGCTGGGGAAGGTTCAGGTTGCCTGTCCGGCCGCTCGTCAGCGCCTTGTCGAAGCGGGCCAGATGGCTGTCTCCACCCGGCTCCAGCAACAGTTGGACCAGGTCGAGTGCGTTCTCCACCCGAACGCAGCCGGAGCTGAAGGTGCGCTGGGCCCGTCTGAACTGGCGCTGGTTGGGGGTGTCGTGCAGGTAGATGGCGTAGGGGTTGGCGAAGCGTATGGCGACCTTGCCCAGGGCACTGCCATCGCCAAAGTCCTGGCGCAGCGTCAGGTTGCCTGGGCGGCTCCAGTCGACGGTGGCCGGGTCCAGTTCAGTACCGTCACGGTCAAACACGCGAATGTTGCGGCTGGCGAGGTAGTTCGGGTCGGTGCTGGCCTTGGGGACGATATCCTTTTTGAGAATGGTCGGCGGCACTGTCCAGGTGGGGTTGACGGTGAGATGGGTGATCCGTGAGAACAGCTCGGGGGTTTCACGGGACGGCATGCCAACCTGGGTGCGAGCATGCCAGCGCTCGGTCTGATCGCTGAAGTAGCTGAGTCGGTAGCCGGTGACGTCCACCATCACATGATTGCCGCGCTGATGCGGCGCGATCCATCGGGCGCGCTCGAGGTTGATGCGCAGGCTCGAGAGTCGGGCTTCCCGCGTCATGTTGAGTGCGTGCAGGGTTGCTGGCCCGACAGCGCCATCGGCTTCGAGGCCGTTCTCGCGCTGAAAGGTCTTGACTGCCTCGACTAAGGCGTCGTCCATCTGATCTCCGGCCGCGTGTTCGCTGCCCAGGTGCCTGCTGGCAATCAGGCGCGTACGCAGGCCGGGCAGGCGATCATCGCGCTTGCCTGGTTTGATCGTGAGGCCGGCGGGGACTTGCGGCCACGCGTTTGGTGCCGCCTGTCGGGCGGTAATCAGCGCCTCGCGCAGCTTGAGGTAGAGCGGGGTGCTGGGCCGGAAACGCGCGAACAGCGCATCCAGGTCGTTGTCAGCCAGTGCGGCGAGGGCCTCGGTGGCCGCGGGGAGCGTGGGGGCTGCTCCGTTTGGGCCGCGCCAGTAGCCACCATCGCGCACGGGGTCCAGCACGCCATGCTGGAGGTGGGTGAGTGCAAGCAGGCAATTGCGGGTGGCTGCGAGTTCGGCGGCAAGCCGGTGTTCGGTATTGCTGGCGTGCGCGAAGTCCTGACGCAGCTGTGACAGCGCATAGTGCTCGGGGTCGAGGCCGTCGTGAGTCAGATCGGCAAGTGCGGTGAGCAGTTGTTCACGCCGTGTCGGGGACTGCCATAAGGGCGTATAGGCGCGCCTGGCGTAAACCCCGGATACGTCCGTCTCGCGCAGCTCAGGGGCAGCTTCGAATGTCTGCCGGATGGCGTCTCGAAGCGCTTCGTCAGCGTTGGCCGCGCGCACTGTCTGCAAGGCCGAAAAGACCATGCAGATCAGCAGGATAGCCCGGATTGTGAGGTTTGCCCTTTTTTCCATCTGAGAATTCATCGACTGCCTGATAAGATTCGGCCTGTTTGTGCAAAAGCTTCTGCACCAGCGGATGCTTTCCAACGATATTGACATACAAGATGGATGCCTTGCGTTTGAACGCGGGTCAATTCACGCCAAGCCGGACAAAATTCACGCATGAGCGCATTTTTTCGTCGAGCAGCCCTGCTGCTGGGGTTGCCTGTGGGCGTTTCGTTCGCCCTTCATTCCACCGCGTCGGTCGCCGCTCCACCCGATACGCTGCTGGAGGCGCAGTTGTCCGCTGCGGCCCCGGCCTTGTCGCCGCGCGTACTCAAACTGGCCTTGTCTGCGCTGCAGTGTGCGACCTCGTCGGGCGTGCCTGCGTCAGATCGTCTGGCGGTGATCGACTATTCGCTGTCCTCCAATGTGCCGCGCATGTGGGTGTTCGACCTCAGGTCGCGTCAGGTGTTGCACGAAGAGTTGGTTGCACATGGTCGCAATACCGGCGATGAACTGGCAACGGCGTTCTCCAACCGGGTCGGCAGCAACCAGACCAGTCTGGGGTTGTTCCGCACGGGTGAAACCTATACCGGGCGGAATGGGTATTCCTTGCGCATGGAAGGGCTGGAGCCGGGCATCAATGACAAGGCCTACGAGCGCGCCATCGTCATCCACGGCGCGCCCTATGTGGGGCCCGATTTCATTGCCGAAAACGGTCGGCTCGGTCGCAGTCAGGGGTGTCCGGCAGTGTCCGATGGGGTGGCCCGACGCTTGATCGATGACTTGAAGGAGGGGCAGTTTGTGTTTTCCTACTACCCCAGCCGGGACTGGCTTAATGCGTCGCGCTACTTGCACTGCAACGAGTCTGCGGTGGCTGCGGTGCGGGCGCTCGACGACGAGGGTTGACCGACTGCCGGACGGTAGCTGAGCCTGTGCTCATGTGCCGTCCGGGTTGTTAGCTGCCCTGACAGCCTCGGCGCGCGTGCGGACTTGCTGTTTGCATGATCAAGGTCTATCTTCCGGTTTGCATATTGCATTGCGCAACTGGAGCCAGGCCATGAGCAAGACGATTTTTGTCCGAACACTGTCGGTGTTGTTCCTGTCCGGACTGACGATGCCAGGTCTGGCTCAGTCACCGGTCGATCTGCCGGCGCTGGTGCTCGAGCGCGATCAGATTACCGTGTCCGGCATCTCATCAGGCGCCTACATGGCGGTGCAGTTCGGTACCGCGCATTCGTCAGCGGTCCGGGGGGTGGCTGCGACCGCGGGCGGGCCCTATTTTTGCGCAGGCCGGGATTCGTGGGCGGGGGCAGCAGTCAGCCGAGTGATCGCGCGCTGCATGCAGGGCGATCCGGATTATCCGGTACGGCCGATCAGCGCGGCCGATCTGGATACGATGACGGCGGCCACCCGGGCATGGTCCGCCCGCGGCCTGATCGATGATGTCGCTCATCTTGCCACCCAGCGCATCTGGCTGTTCCACGGTTACAACGACGGTATCGTCAAGCGTCCGGTGGGTGACGCCTTGCAGGCCTGGTACGCGGCATTCGTGCCGGCCGAACAGGTCTTCTATAAAAACGAACTGCGTGCGGCACATGCGCAGATCTCCGCCAGTTGCCCGCTGGAGCAAGGCAGCAGCTGCAACCCGTGCTCGACGACTGGCAGCAACTTCATCAACGTCTGCACTGACGGACCGGCCCCGGCGCCGGTCTATGACGCCGCAGGGGCTGCGCTGCAGTTTTTTTATGGACCGCTGACGCGCACGGTCGGTGCGCTGAGCGGGCAGATGCTGGAGTACGACCAGACGCCCTATGTACAACGTGCCGGCAAGCCGCTGACGCCGATCCGGGCCTCGATGGCCGATCGTGGTTATGTATATGTCCCTGCAGCCTGCGCCGCCGGCGAGCCTTGCCGTCTGCACATTGCCTTTCATGGTTGCCAGCAGCAGGCGGGCCGTGTCGGGCGTGCTTTTGTAGACCATGCGGGTCTCAACGAATGGGCTGATGGCAACCGTATCGTCGTGCTTTATCCGCAGGCCGAGGCGACCGTCGCAGTACCGATCACTCCGTTCAACCCTCAGGGTTGCTGGGATTGGTGGGGCTACAATGACTATGCTTTTGATATGACCGGTCGCTACGCCACGCGCGACGGTCTTCAGATTGCAGCGGTATGGCGCATGGTCGAACGGCTGGCGGGAGGTGGAGAGGGCAGGGTTCAGGCTGGGGCGCCGGTACTGCAGGCGCGCTTGATCGACCGCTCTGCCACGCAGGCTGCGCTGGCGTGGACGCCGGTCGACGGTGCGCAAGGCTATCGCGTCTATCGTGCTGACGCGGGCGGAACACCCGTGTTGCGTGCGACGGTAGAGGGTTACAGCTGGGCCGACGGTGCGCTCATGCCGCAAACCCGCTACCGCTACGAGGTGCGCACCATCGATGCCCAAGGGCGCGAGGGCGCCGCGGTTGTGCTTGAACTCGAGACCGCCGCCGCGGCACCGGAGTGCGATCCCTATTTCTCCCTGGCCAAGGATACCGTCGTGGATGCACGTGGGCGGCCGACCAGCCAGGTTTGTCCCTGAGCGATCGGTGGCGGCGGCGCCTTCAAGGGGGCGCCGCCGCCTGCCCGGTGATGACGATCAAGCCATGGCTTCGTACAAGGGCAGGGTCAGGAACTCCGGGAAGTTCTCGGTCAGGCTCATGTTCTCGAAGATGCCGGCGGCCTGGTCATAGCTTGTGGTGTCGTCACCCTGGGCGGCAACCACGGTCTTGACCTTGGCCAACTCCTCAACGATCAGCGCGCGCACCAAGGGGGCGTCGACCTTGCGACCGTCGTCGAGCACGCCCTTGGGGCTGACCACCCACTGCCACACCTGGGCGCGAGCAATTTCGGCGGTGGCGGCATCTTCCATCAGGTTGTGGATGGGCACGCAGCCATTGCCAGTCAGCCAGCTGCCCAGGTAGTGAATGCCAACGTTGATGTTGTTGCGCAGACCCGCCTCGGTAATGGGCTGTTCGGGGCGGAAGTCCAGCCACTGCGCCGGGGTGAAGTCGCCTTCAACCTGCTTGTCCCACTGGTTGGGGCGATCGCCGAGCACTTTGGTGAAGGCTTCCATGGCGATCGGCACCAGGCCCGGATGTGCGACCCAGCCGCCGTCATAGCCGTCGCTGGCGTCGCGGTTCTTGTCGTGGCGGATGCCGGCGAGGGCCTTCTCGTTGGCTTCCGGATCGTGTTTGATCGGGATCAGTGCGCTCATGCCGCCGATCGCCGGTGCGCCGCGCTTGTGACAGGCCTGCACCAGGGCAAGCGCATAGCTGCGCATGAAGGGCACTTCCATGGTGATCAGGCCGCGGTTGGCGAGGCAGAAGTTCTGGTTCTTCTTGAACTTCTTGATGCACGAGAAGATGTAGTCCCAACGCCCCGCGTTCAAGCCGGCCGAGTGTTCCCGCAACTCGTACAGGATTTCTTCCATTTCGAAGGTGGCGAGGATGGTTTCCAGCAGCACGGTGGCCTTGATGGTGCCGCGCGGCAGGTCGAGCGCATCCTGGGCCATGCAGAAGATGTCGTTCCACAGACGAGCCTCCTGATGGCTCTCGAGCTTGGGCAGGTAGAAGAAGGGGCCGGCGCCGCGGGCGATCTGCTCCCGGGCGTTGTGGAAGAAGAACAACGCAAAATCGAATAGGCCACCGGAAACGCGCTCGCCGTCGATCAGCACGTGCTTTTCGTCCAGATGCCAGCCGCGCGGGCGCACCTGCATCACCGCGATCTTGTCGTTGAGGCGATACTCCTTGCCAGCCTCGTTGGTATAGGTGATCTCGCGCCGCACCGCATCGTAGAGGTTGACCTGACCCTGGATCTGGTTGAACCAGTTCGGGCTGTTCGAGTCCTCGAAGTCGGTCATGTAGGAATCGGCGCCGGAGTTGAAGGCGTTGATGATCATCTTGCGCTCGACCGGCCCGGTGATTTCCACCCGGCGGCATTCCAGCGCCTTGGGCAGGGGCGCCACTTTCCAGTCGCCTTCGCGGATGTGGCGGGTCTCGGGCAGCAGACCGGGCATCTCGCCCGCGTCGATGCGTGCCTGGCGATCCACACGGGCGGCCAGCAGTTCGCGACGACGGGGTTCGAACGCGCGATGCAGGCGAGCAACAAAATCCAGTGCCTGCGGGCTCAGGATCTGCTCGAAGCGGGGATGGAGCGGGGCGTTGATCTGCATGCCGTGGGGCAGGATGAGACTCATGGATGGCGTCCTTGTGATGATCGTGAGCGGTGACAAGGGACGGGGGCGGGGTTGCCGTATCGGCAAGGTCCGCCACGTCCGCGATGTTCATGCTCAGCAGTCTATTGTGTATGCAGATCATCCAGAAGAAGCGATATGATCAAGTGATCTTATACTTTTAGTACAAAATGGATCAGCTCAAACAGCTCGAAAGCTTTGTCTCGGTTGCGCAGCGCGGCAGTCTGTCGGCGGCGGCGCGCGCTGCGGGCATTACCCCAGCCGTGGTCGGACGCCGTCTCGATGCGCTGGAGCAGCGCCTTGGGGTGAAGTTGCTGGTGCGCACCACGCGCAGCATCTCACTCACTTTTGAGGGCAGTGCCTTTCTCGAGGACTGCCAGCGCGTGCTCAATGATCTGTCCAACGCCGAGGCCGCGGTCAGCCTGGGTGGGGTCAAGCCCAGCGGTCACCTGCGCATTTCGGCGCCTGCCGGTTTTGGCCGTCGTCATGTGGCGCCGCTGGTGCGTGACTTCCTGGCGGCCAATCCGGAGGTCAGTTGCAGCCTTGATCTCAGCGACCGCCTGGTTGATCTGGCGAATGAGGGCCTGGATTGCGCGGTGCGTATCGGCGAGTTGGCAGACTCCAGTCTGGTGTCGGTCCGCCTGGCGGAGAACCGCCGGGTGGTGGTGGCCAGTCCAGACTACCTGGCGCGTCATGGCGTGCCGGAAACGCCTGATGACCTGGAGCAGCATGTTTGTTTGTCGCTCGGCCCGCAGCGCGGCTGGCAGTTTTCCGCTGCGGACGGCTCGCAGATCATCGTCAAGGTCGGCGGGCGGCTGGAATGTAACGATGGCGCCGTGCTGCATGAGTGGGCGCTGGCCGGGCAGGGGCTGGCCTGGCGCTCGCGATGGGAGGTGGACGCAGACCTGCGAGCAGGGCGTCTGGTCTCGGTGTTGGATGCCCACGCCGCTGCGCCCAACGGTATCTACGCGGTGTTCCCGCACCGACGCAATCTTGCACTGC
The DNA here is from genome assembly GCF_003226565.1 of Parazoarcus communis SWub3 = DSM 12120. Lineage (GTDB taxonomy): Bacteria > Pseudomonadota > Gammaproteobacteria > Burkholderiales > Rhodocyclaceae > Parazoarcus > Parazoarcus communis. Next base: position 267,985 of record NZ_QKOE01000004.1, read on the forward strand.
GGGTGCGCGCCTTCATCGACCACCTGAAAGGCTGTTTCGGAGATCCCGCCTATTGGGCAAGGCTCTGATCCGGGGCGCACGGGCAGGGCGGCCCTCCTTTAGGGCGGCAGCGCGGCGGGAACGTCAGCGCCGGAAGGCCTCCAGCCAGCGCAGGCCGGCCTCGGTGCCCGCTGCGGGATGGTATTCGCAGCCCACCCAGCCTGTGTAGCCCAGTGCATCGATATGCGGCAGCAGCCAGGCGAAGTTGATCTCGCCGCTGCCAGGCTCATGGCGCCCTGGATTGTCGGCCAGCTGCATGTGCCCGATATGCGGCAAGGTTGCCGCGATGGTGGCTGCCAGTTCGCCTTCCATGCGTTGTGCATGATAGATGTCGTATTGCAGGAACAGGGCATCGCTGCCGACCGCGTCAATCAGCGCCAGGGCCTGGGCGCTGGTGTGGAGGTAGAAGCCGGGGATGTCGCGGGTATTGATGGGTTCGATCAGCAGCCGCAGTCCTGCCGCCTTCAGTGCATCGGCCGCGTAGCGCAGGTTGGCGACGAAGGTTTCGCGCGAGACCGCGCCCGCCTGACCTGAAGGGGGGATGCCAGCCAGGCAGTTCAGCTGTGGGCAGTCCAGTGTTGTCGCGTAGGTGATGGCCTGTTCGACACCGTGGCGAAACTCGTCGATACGTCCGGCATCGCAGGCAATGCCCCGATCACCCGCAGCCCAGTCTCCTGCAGGCAGGTTGTGCAGCACCATGCGCAGCTGGTGCTTGCGTAGCCGGGCAGCGATCTCGTGCTTGTCGAAGGCGTAGGGAAACTGGCACTCGACCGCAGTGAAGCCGGCACGCGCCGCGGCGGCAAAGCGATCGAGGAAGGCATGCTCGGTAAAAAGCAGCGAGAGGTTGGCGCTGAACTTGGGCATGGCGGCAGTTTACCCGTCACCGTCTCCGCTGTGCGCAAGGGCTCGCGTCCGACGCATGATTGCGGGGCGGAATGCGCAACATCGGTTTTTGCATATTGTTGTGATGCAGCATTCCTGATCTACTTCAACCAGCGCGTGTCGTCCGACCCGCGGGTGGTGAATGACGCACCGCTTTCTCGCTCAATTTCTCTGGATGGTGGAATGAACTCAACACGTCCCTCGCCACTGGCGTGGGCTGCCCTGGCATTGATGTCACTGATCTGGGGCTATAACTGGGTGGTGATGAAGCAGGTCATCCGTTACGTCGATCCGCTCGATTTCTCGGCGATCCGCACCTTGCTGGCCGCCGCCGCGCTATTCCTGGTCGTACTGGTGTTGCGCCGGCCGATGCGTCTGCCCGCCTTTCGCCAGGTGCTGGTACTGGGCTTGCTGCAGACGGGTGCGTTCACGGCGATGGTGCAGTGGGCGCTGGTGTCCGGCGGCGCCGGCAAAACGGCGGTGCTGGTCTATACCATGCCGTTCTGGCTGATGCCTTTGGCGTGGTGGCTACTGGATGAGCGGGTCCGTGGTGTCGAGTGGGTGGCCCTGGGTATCGCCGCGTGTGGGCTTGGACTGATCCTGGAGCCCTGGACCATGCGTGGCAGCGTGAGTAGCAATCTGCTCGCGGTCGGCGCCGGCGTGGTTTGGGCGCTGTCGTCCATCCAGGTCAAGCGCATCCGGCGGACCTGTTCGGTCGACTTGCTGGTGCTGACCGCCTGGCAGATGTTGTTCGGTGCGCTGGCGCTGGCGGCGCTCGCGCTGCTGCATCCGTCCCGTCCCATCGATCCGTCCCCCTATTTCTTTGGTGCGCTCGCCTTCAACGCATTGTTTGCCACCGGTCTGGCCTGGCTGTTGTGGTTGTATGTGCTGCAGCACCTGTCGGCCGGTATCGCGGGTCTATCGGCCTTGGGCATTCCCTTGATCGGGGCGCTCGCGGGCTGGATCGAACTGGGAGAACGCCCAAGCAGCGCAGAGCTGCTCGGCATGCTGATGATCGGCATGGGGCTGCTGCTGACCAGTCTCTGGACCCTGCGCAGCAACCGACGCCTGCCCGGCCCGCGGCAAGACTGAGGCGGATGCAGGTATACTGCCGGCATGCGGCTGTTTCCGGTGAGGAAAAGCCTGTCATCAACCCTGCGGTCCGCTACGGGCAGTGACCGCGAGCCGGTCTTCGTCGATCAGGCCGGCCAGCAATGGGAGGGTTTGTTTTCATGACTGAACAGACAGCATGGCTGGTGGGCATTTTTGCGGTGGTCCTGGCGGGTCTGGTTGGGTTCTTTGCCGGGCGTCGTTTCAGCGGCGCACGTGAGCGCATCGAGGCGCTCGAAGCCGAGGTTACACGGCAGAAGGACGAGATCAGCGGCTACAAGCGCGAGGTCGAAAAGCACTTCGACAAGACCGCGACCCTGTTTGTGTCGATGGCGGGTTCGTACAAGGAGCTGTTCGAACACCTGTCCTCAGGCTATGAGCAGTTGTCGGCCGGTTCGGCGCGAGAGCTGTTCAAGGATCGTGTGTCCAACATGTTGCTGGGCAACAACGCGGACGCTGCGGGGCGGGGTGAGGTGATTGCCGGCAGTGCACGGCAGACCTCGTCGGCCGATGTTGCCGGCGCTGCACTTGCAGGTGCCGCCGCCGGGGCTGCGGGCATGGCCTTTGCCAGCGCGGATACCGAACCTTCCGCAGCAGCACTCGCGGCTGAGGCCGATACGGTCATCGGCGACGATCGCGTCGAGCCCGGGGTGCAGGACGCGCCGACCGAACCAGGCGCTGCCGTTGCGCCGTCACTGGGTCCGGATCAGCGACCGCTGGACGAGTTCTCCGACATCGCAGCCGACGCCGAGTACGGTGGTCTCTCCAGTGCGGAGGCGCCAACTGACTTGGACGACAAGTCAGGACGCCCTGTGCCGGGGGCCGACGGCCTGCGCTGAACGTCAGGGCAGACCGACTGCGCTGAGGTCATGCCATCGGTTCAGCCCGGGTGCGCCCCAGATTCACCCCCGCAGGGTGATGACGCCTGCCGGTTCCAGGGCCACTTCGTCACAGTTGTGCCCTGGGCCGCTGCGGTCGATGACCAGAAAGTCCGACACCTCATCCAGCGCCAGTAGCGGGTGGTGCCAGACCCCGGTGGCGTAGTTCACGCCCTGATCGCCACGAGCAAGAAAAACCTGCAGGTCCTCGACGCCTGGCGCTTTGCCCGGCGGCGCCACCACCACCAGGTAGGGACGGCCGGAGAGTGGTACGAAGGCTTGTGATGCCAGCGGATGGCGCTCCATCATCTCCACCTTGAACGGCAGGGCGCGAGGCTGACCGCGGAAGATCGAGATGATCACGCGCCCATCCGCGCCCGGTTCGATGCGGGCAAGGTCGTGGTAGCGCTCGGTATTGCCGGCGTTGATGGTGAAATGGTGGACGGCCGCGCTGGCTTCGATGACCTCGCCGAACGGTGCAAAGGTCTCGCTGCTGAGCGGCTGTGGCAGGAGCTCGCGTTGCGGGTGCTGGGTCTCTGGCAAATGGATCATGTGTGCTGTCCGCATCAGTCCCTGACGACCTTCCCCCACAGACGCAGGCGCGAAACGCCTCCGTCGGGGAAAATGTTGAAGCGTACATGGGTGATCGGGCCCAGTGCGGTGATCTGCTCGCTGAAGGTGTGAATGGCGTCGGCCGTCAGCTTCTGTTCGGGCAACAGGGTGTCCCAGAACAGGCTTTGTGTGGTGATCGAGCGGTCGGTGCCGGCGCTGACGCGGGCGGCCTGAATCGAGCAGCGATCAGGGAAGTTGCCCTTGAAGAAGGCGGTGTCCACCTCGATCTTCTCAATGATGCCGGGGGCGCCCAGTTCAAGTACGCACCAGTCATTGCCGGGCTCACGGCGGCGGCGGGTCTCCCAGCCATCGCCCATATTGACACCGCGACCAGGCAGTAGCAGGGCGGCGGCGGCTGAGCCGAAGCTGGCATCGTTCCACGAGACGGCGCGGCCGCCGTTTTCCATCGCCAGCAGGTCGACCAATGCGCCGGCCAAAGCGTTCTCCAGGCCCCCAACCGGGCGCCCATAGACGCGCAGACGGGCGATGCCGCCGTCCGGGTACATGTTGACGCGCAGATGCGTCCAGACTGCGTCACTGGTGGATTCGAGCAGATGGTGGCTGTTCGGGCCCAGTGCACTTGGCGGCAGGATTTCTGTCCACGTGGCCGCCTTCAAGGCGTCGACATCATCGCTGTCGGAGACGGTTGCCTCGATCGAGACGGCGGGCGGGTAGTTGCCGGTGAAGTGGCTGGTATCAACGTCGAAGCCGCGGATGACACCCTTGACGCCAAGCTTGACCAGTGCCCAGTCGTGTCCGGCCACCCGCTTGCGACGCGACTCCCAGCCATCCATCCATTTGCCGTTGACGTCGAACTTGCCCGGCACGAACTGGGCGGGTTCGGGATTGAGCATGCGTACGACCTCGCCGAAAAAGTCGTCGGAGGCGTACAAGGCCTGGGCGCCCAGACGGGTGCTGGCAAGGTCGACCGAGCGCGAGGCCCATTCGGGCAGGTTGGCTGGGGGCGCAAAAACCGGGGCGCCGGGGGTATGGCTGGCCATGAGGGCTGTCCTTGTGGGGTGGATTTATGGGGCCGGATTGTAGGGGTGCTCGGTGATCCAGTGGCGTGCGACATCCACCCTGCGGCACACCCACACCCGGTCGTGCTTCTCGATATGGTCGAGAAAACGTTGAAGTGCGCGGAAGCGGCCAGGACGTCCGAGCAGGCGGCAGTGCATGCCGATGCTCATCATTGCCGGGCGATCCTCACCCTCGGCATACATCACATCGAACGCATCGCGCAGATACTCGAAGAACTCGTCGCCGTGCGAGAAGCCCTGTGGCAGGGCAAAGCGCATGTCGTTGGTGTCCAGCGTGTACGGCACGATCAGGTGCGGCACGCGCTGGCCATCGGTCTTCTGCACCTCGGTCCAGAATGGCAGGTCGTCGCCGTAGTAGTCCGAGTCGTACAGAAAGCCCCCGTAGTCGGCGACCAGACGGCGGGTGTTGGGCGAGTCGCGGCCGGTGTACCAGCCCAGCGGGCGCTCGCCGGTCAGGCGCTCGATGATCTCCATGCCGATGCGCATGTGTTCGCGCTCGGTCGCTTCGTCCATGCCCTGGTAGTGAATCCAGCGCCAGCCGTGGCAGGCAATCTCGTGCCCCAGTTCGCGGAAGGCGGCGGTGACTTCGGGGTGGCGTTCGAGCGCCATCGAGATGCCGAAGATCGTCATCGGCAGGCCGCGACGTTCGAACTCGCGCAGGAAGCGCCACACGGCCACGCGCGAACCGTACTCGTAGACGCCTTCCATCGACAGATGGCGGTCCGGGAAGCTGGGCGGGTTGAACAACTCGGACAGGAACTGCTCGCTGCCGGCGTCGCCATGCAGCACGCAGTTCTCGCCCCCTTCTTCATAGTTGAGTACGAACTGCACCGCAATGCGGGCACGACCGGGCCAGTTGGCTTGCGGCGGATTGCGGCCGTAGCCGATCAGGTCGCGGGGGTAGGCAGCCGATGGCAAGGTGGACGGTGACATGGCAGGACTCCTGGGCGTTCAGCCAAACTGCGCTTCGAGTCGGGCGCGGGTGATCCGGGCGATCTCGTTCAGGCAGGTTTCGAATTCGGTCTCGGCGTCGTGATTGAGCCGGCGCTCCACCGCTTCCATGATCTGGTAGCGGGTCAGACCCTTGACCGCGATCACGAAGGGAAACCCGAAGCGCGTCCGGTAGGCGGCGTTGAGTGTGCGCAGGCGTTCCAGCTCGGTCTGGCTGCATTGATCCAGCCCGGCGCCTTTCTGCTCGCCAGTGGATTCGCGGGTCAGGGTGCCGGCCTCGGCCTCCTTGCCGGCCAACTCGGGGTGGGCCCGGATCAGCGCCAGTTGTTCGTCACGACTGGCGCGGCGCATGGTGGCGACCATCGCCGCGTGCAGGGTGTCGAACGAAGCGAAGGGGCGCGCGGCCCAGCTGCGTTCCGCCACCCAGGGCGAGTGCTCGAAAATGCCGCCCAGGCGGGCAACGAATTCGGCTCGGTCCAGTGCCGACAACTGGGTGATCGGTGACGGGCTAGGGTCGGTGGGCATTGGGTTCATAGGTCTCTTCCGCTTCCCGTGAGGGGTGGGGGCTCAGTCGCGCAGTCTCGCGCCCTGGGCAAACCAGGTGGCGATCCGGGCTTTTTCGGTGGGTGTCAGTCCGGTGAGGTTGCCCAGTGGCATGTAGCCGCTGGCGACCGTCTCGGCGATCTTGGCAGCGTGTTGGCCGATCTGTTCAGGCGTTTCCAGCATCACCCCCTTGGGCGGCTGGGCAAAACCCTCCCAGGTCGGGGTCGCGGCGTGACAGCCTGTGCAGCGTTCCATCATGATGCCGTTGAGTTCGGCGAAGCTGACCTGCGGGCCGGCGCTGTCGACGGGTTTCGGTGCCATCAGCACGATCAGCGCAGCAATCAGCGCCGCTCCGGCAGCGGGTAGCCACCACTTCACCTGGCCGCGATGGCGCAGCACGAAGAACTGCCGTATCAGCACCCCGGCCAGCATCAGCACCACCAGCACCAGCCAGCCATTCGGGTGCGAGTAGGTCATCGGGTAATGGTTGCTGATCATGATGAACAGCACGGGCAGGGTGAAGTAGGTGTTGTGTACCGAACGCTGCTTGCCGATCTGACCCGGGCGCGGATCCACTGGCTGGCCACTGCGGATCTGCTCCACCATGCGTTTCTGTCCGGGAATGATGTGGATGAACACATTGGCCACCATCATCGTGCCCAGCATGGCGCCGACGTGGATGTAAGCTCCACGGGCAGAGAATACCTGGTGCAGGACCCAGTCACAGACCACCACGAAGATGAAGATGAGTGCGGCAAGCAGGTTGTCGCGGCCCATCAGGGTGCGGCACAGCAGGTCATAGACCAACCAGCCCGCGATCAGGAAGGCGACCGAAATACCGATGGCCGCGCTGGGCGCCAGATCCATGACCTGACGGTCGATCAGGTAGCTCGATGCCCCGACCCAGTAGATCACGGCCAGCAGGGCCATGCCCGATAACCAGGTGCTGTAGGCCTCCCATTTGGACCAGTGCAGGTCGTGTGACAAGGGCTCGCCCTTGGGGCCGGTGAGGAATTTCTGGCTGCAGTAGAAACCGCCGCCGTGCACCGCCCACAACTCACCGAATACCCCACGCTTTTCGTCCTCGGCCTTCTTTGGGGGCTTCAGCGAAGTGTCGAGCATCACAAAGTAGAACGAGGCACCGATCCAGGCGATGCCGGTAATCAGATGCACCCAGCGCAGCAGCAGGTTTGCCCAGTCGAGGAGGTAAGCTTCCATGGTTGTCCCGTGTTCCGTCAGCTACCGCGGTAGGTGGAGTAGCTCCATGGCGACACCAGCAGGGGTACGTGATAGTGCGCGTGTGCGTCGGCGATGCCGAAGCGCAGCACGACTTCGTCGACGAACAGCGGATCCGGCAGTGATCCGCCAAGCCGCCTGAAGTAGTCGCCCGCCGAGAACACGAGTTCGTAGACGCCGGTGGTGAAGGCGTCGCCATCGAGCAAGGGCGCGTCGCAGCGGCCGTCATGGTTGGTGACCGCGCGCAGCACCTCCTGGCGACCGCCGTCCACCCGGAACAGGGTTACGGTGATCCCGGCGCCAGGGCAGCCGTTGGCGGTGTCGAGTACGTGAGTGGTCAGCCGTCCCATGAGTTCTCCTGTTGCAGTGCGGCAATCTTGTCTGACAGAAGTTTAAGACTGCGGCGACGCTTTGGGCACGCCGTATCCGAATAAGCGGTATCTGTACCGCCATATGTCGGTCTCAAATTGCGGTGCGCTGTCGAGATTGGTGTGATCAGGCGCTTGAATGCTGCGCTAGGCTGTTGTATATTCCGCGCTCTTCGCTGCTGTAGCTCAGTTGGTAGAGCAACTGATTCGTAATCAGTAGGTCACCAGTTCGATTCCGGTCAGCAGCACCAGCTTCAGGCACTCAGGCCAGTCCATTGACTGGCCTGAGTGCTTTCTGCATTCCCTCTTGCATTCTGCAAGTCGTCTGTCCGCTGAAGCGGGCGGCCGGTTGGGGATCGTTCATTCTGCACCCGGATATCCTGACGACAGCCGTGGTGCCCTGCAGCGGGTGGCTCTTGAGTGTTTCCAGCGATTCCTCCGGTGATGAAGGCCGGCAGTGGCCCGGGCCGCTGCGGGCCCTGGCGCATCGTAACTTTCGCTATTACTTCTTCGGTCAAGCGATCTCGGTGCTCGGCTCCTGGGTGCAGCAGGTGGCGCTGTCCTGGCTCATCTACCGCTTGACCGGTTCGGTCGCGCTGCTGGGCATTACCGCGTTTGCCTCCTTGCTGCCGATCCTGATCATCGGTCCGCTTGCCGGAGCCTGGATCGACCGCCACGACAAGCGCATCCTGCTGATCATCGTGCAGGGCCTGCTCGGCCTGCAGGCAGCCACACTGTCGATCCTGACCGCGATGGATGCCATCGGCCCTCAGCTGATCGTGGCCATGGCAGTTCTGCTCGGGGTGCTGACCGCGTTCGATACCCCATTGCGGCAGGCGCAGATCGGCAGTTTCGTCGGCCGTCGTGAGGATCTGCCCAACGCGCTCGCGCTCAACGCCATGGTGTTCAATGCCGGGCGCTTTCTTGGCCCGCCGTTGGCGGGGCTGCTGTTGGGGCTGACTTCAGAGTCGATCTGTTTTGCGATCAATGCCTTGTCCTTTGGCGCACTGGCGTTCGGCGTGGCACGCATCCGGGTGACACCCGCGCCGCGTGCAGCGGGGTCGATGGGCAAGGTGTTCTCCGAAGGGCTGCGTTACGTCACCACCGAATATCCGATCAAGATGTTGATCTTCATCCTTGCCACGGTGAATATCACGGCGTCGAGCTACGCCGTGCTGCTACCGGTCTTTGCCAAGGATGTCTTTGCCGGTGATGCCCGCATGCTGGGCTGGCTGTGGGGCGCCGCAGGGGCAGGGGCGTTTCTCGGCACGGTGTTTCTGGCCACGCGGCAGCGCCTCCCGGGGCTGATCAAGGTGGTCATCGGCGGCGCAGGTCTCAGCGCGGTGGGGCTGCTGGTGTTTGCCTACAACGTCATGCTGGTGCCGGCCCTGCTGGCGATGGCGGCGGTGGGCTTTGGTATCTCGGTCTGCAATGTGGCGGTGAACATGCTGCTGCAGAGCATGGCGCCCGACCATTTGCGTGGCCGGGTCGTGTCCTTCTTCAGCTCCACCCGTTTCGGCTTCGATGCCATTGGAGGCTTGCTGGCAGGTTTGCTGGCAGCGCGTATCGGTGTTCAGGCGGCGATGCTGGTGGAAGGCCTCGTGCTGGCAGCCTTCTTTGTTTGGGCCTTGCGGCTGGTGGGCCGCCTGCGTGCAGAGGTGGTCAGACGGTCGGATCGCGCAAGTCCGGCAGATTCCTAGTCCGGTCGGGCCTCACCCCTCGCGGGGTGAGGCCGATGCGCTCAGTCCAGCAGTGCGGCGGCATGGTGCCGCAGGTGGTCGTCGATGAAACTGGCAATGAAGTAATAGCTGTGGTCGTAGCCGGCCTGCATGCGCAGGTTCAGCGGGTGACCGGCCGCGGTACAGGCAATCTGCAAGGCTTCGGGCTTGAGTTGCGCTTTCAGGAAGCTGTCGGCCTCGCCCTGATCAACCAGTAGCGGCAGGCGCTCGCTGGCCTCTGAGATCAGACGGGTGGCATCCCATGCCGCCCAGCAGCTTTCGTCCTCGCCCAGATAGCGCGAAAACGCCTTCTGACCCCAGGGGCAGTCCATCGGGTGACTGATTGGTGCAAAAGCCGAGACTGCCCGATAACGGCCTGGGTTGCGCAGCGCGCACACCAGGGCGCCATGACCCCCCATCGAGTGGCCGCTGATGCTGCGTCGGTTGTTCAGCGGCAGCTGGGCTTCAAGCAGCGCTGGCAGCTCATGCACCACATAGTCGTGCATGCGATAGTGACGGCTGTAGGGGGGCAGGGTGGCGTTCAGGTAGAAACCCGCGCCGTGGCCAAAGTCCCAGGCACCCTCCGGGTCTCCCGGAACATCTTCACCGCGGGGGCTGGTGTCCGGGGCGACCAGTGCGATGCCCAACTCAGCGGCCAGGCGCTGAGCGCCGGCTTTCTGCATGAAGTTTTCGTCGGTGCAGGTCAGTCCGGACAGCCAGTACAGCGCGGGCACCGTCCGGGTTTCGGCCTGTGGCGGCAGATACACCGCGAACACCATGTCGCAGTCCAGCGTGGCAGAGCGATGGCGGTAGCGTGTCAGCCAACCGCCGTGGCAGCGGTTGGAGCTGATCTGTTCAAGGTGCACGCTCATGATCAGAAACGGATCACCGTGCGGATGCTCTTGCCTTCGTGCATCAGGTCGAAAGCGGTATTGATGTCTTCCAGCCCCATGGTATGGGTGATGAAGGTGTCGAGCGGAATCTCGCCTTTCTGCGCCTTGGCGACGTAGCTGGGTAGTTCGCTGCGGCCGCGCACGCCGCCAAAGGCAGAGCCGCGCCACACCCGGCCGGTGACAAGCTGGAACGGACGGGTGGAGATCTCCTCTCCGGCGCCGGCCACGCCGATGATGATGGACTCACCCCATCCCTTGTGGCAGCACTCCAGCGCCGAGCGCATGACCTTGGTGTTGCCGATGCATTCGAAAGAGTAGTCGACGCCGCCGTCGGTCAGGTCGACGATGACTTCCTGTATCGGGCGGTCGTAGTCGAGCGGGTTGATGCAATCGGTGGCGCCAAGCTGGCGGGCGATCTCGAACTTGCCCGGGTTGATGTCAACCGCGACGATGCGCGAGGCCTTGGCCATCGCCGCGCCAATGATGGCCGACAGGCCGATGCCGCCCAGGCCGAATACCGCCACAGTGGCGCCCGGCTCAACCTTGGCAGTGTTCAGCACTGCGCCGATTCCCGTGGTGACGCCGCAACCAAGCAGGCAGACCTTTTCGAGGGGCGCATCCTTCTGGATCTTTGCAACGCTGATTTCCGGCAGCACGGTGTACTCGGAGAAGGTCGAGGTGCCCATGTAATGGAAGATCGGCTTGCCGTTCTTGCTGAAGCGGCTGGTGCCGTCCGGCATCAGGCCTTTGCCCTGGGTGGTGCGGATCGCCTGGCACAGGTTGGTCTTGCCCGACAGGCAGAACTTGCACTTGCCGCATTCCGGGGTATAGAGCGGAATCACATGGTCGCCGACGGCGACCGAGGTCACGCCTTCGCCGATCGCTTCGACGATGCCGCCCCCTTCGTGACCGAGGATGGACGGAAAGATCCCTTCCGGATCGGCGCCGGACAGGGTGAAGGCATCGGTGTGGCAGACGCCGGTGGCAACAATGCGTACCAGCACTTCCCCGGCTTTCGGCGGGGCGACGTCGACTTCGGTGATTTCGAGCGGCTGCTTGGCAGCCCAGGCGACGGCGGCGCGGGATTTGATCATGGTTGTCCTGTAGAGGTCGGGGTGGTTGTGATGACTCTCCATTGTAGGAAAGGCATGCGCTTGAATAATTTCCGCAGCGACAATACATTGTTGCTGCTGGGCAATAAAAAGGAAGGGACATGAGCCGTTGGGAGGGCGTCGATGCTTTCGTCGCAGTGGCCGAGAGCGGTCATTTTGCGACTGCCGCGGAACGACTCGGGGTGTCGACCTCGCATGTCAGCCGGTTGGTGGCCAAGCTGGAAGAGCGACTGCAGACCCGCCTGTTTTATCGCAGCACGCGCCGGGTATCGCTGACCGAGACCGGCCAGACCTTTCTGCAGCACTGCCGACGATTGCAGGACGGCCTGGATGAGGCCTTGCACGCGGTGCAGGATCTGGGTGGGCAGCCCAAGGGCTTGCTGCGCATGACCTGCGCACTGACCTATGGCGAGCGCTTCATCGTACCGCTGGTCAATGACTTCATCGAGCGCCATCCCCAGTTGCGGGTGGAGATCGAACTGACCAACCGCCTGCTCGACATCGTGCAGGACGGGTACGATCTGGCGATCCGTCTCGGGCGTCTGGCCGATTCCCGTCTGGTTGCGACCCGACTCGCGCCGCGCATGATGTATCTGTGCGCGTCGCCGGCCTATCTGGCCCGCCGGGGCATACCGATGCGGCTGGCTGACCTGGCCGACCATGATTGCCTGATTGGCACCTCGGATACCTGGGTTTTCCAGACGGCGGGTGAAGAGCAGTTGCTCAGGGTTGGCGGCAACTGGCGTTGCAACAGTGGGCAGGCCGTGCTGGATGCGGCATTGCGGGGGTTTGGTCTGTGCCAGTTGCCCGACTACTACGTTCTCGAGCATCTGCGGGCCGGACGTCTTCATGCTGTGCTGGCCGAGCATCAACCGCCCAATACCGCAGTCTGGGCAGTGTTTCCGCAGCAGCGTCATTTGTCACCCAAGGTCAGGTTGCTGGTCGATCACCTGCGCGAATCGCTGGCCCGTCGTCCGGAATACCGCGCCGCCACCGTGCACGAGTCGCAGGCCAGGCAGGCGATGGCCGGCCTCTTGTGCGATTCGAGAAGTTGACGTTTACGTTAACGATAACTATGTTTCGTGCTGTTCATCCGGCATGTGCCGATATCCAGAGGAAACAACGATGCAGATCGAGAACAGCGTATTCGTGGTCACGGGGGGAGGTTCGGGTCTGGGGGCTGCAAGCGCCCGGATGCTGGTGCAGGCAGGGGCCAAGGTGGTGCTTGCCGATGTCAATCAGCAAGCGGGTGAGGCGATGGTCCAGGAACTGGGGGCCGCAGCTGCGTTCGTGCTGACTGATGTGACCGACGAGACCAGTGCCAAGGCTGCGATCGACAAGGCGGTGACCGCATTTGGTGGTCTGCATGGGCTGATCAACTGTGCCGGCGTCGCACCGGCCGAGAAAGTCGTGGGGCGGGAGGCCCCGCACCGACTGGAATCCTTTGCCCGCACCATCAACATCAATCTGGTGGGCAGTTTCAACATGATGCGCCTGGCCGCCGAGGTCATGAGCAAGGCCAGCCCCAACGAGGCCGGCGAGCGGGGCGTCATCGTCAGCACGGCATCGGTGGCCGCCTTTGATGGTCAGGTCGGACAGGCAGGCTATGCGGCATCCAAGGCTGGCATCGTTGGCCTGACCCTGCCGGTTGCGCGCGAGTTGTCGCGTTTTGGCATCCGTGTGATGACGATTGCCCCGGGCATCATGGAAACGCCGATGCTGATGGGTATGCCGCAAGAGGTGCAGGACTCGTTGGGCAAGATGGTGCCGTTCCCCTCGCGCCTGGGCAAACCGGCCGAGTTTGCCGGGCTGGTACGTCACATCATCGAGAACAGCTATCTCAATGGCGAGGTGATCCGCCTCGATGGCGCCATTCGCATGGCCGCCAAATAAGTCGGACTGGCTGCAAGTTTGCCCCTGGGAGGCGGTCGGATTCAAGGTTGATCTACTGCGGCGGTGGGATGAATCGTCCCTGTTCGTCCGCTTTCCCACTCGGCGCGTTGTGGTTGCTCAAGTCCGACAGCCGCTTTGTCTGATCTGGCGCATTGGTCGCTTGGGGCAAATGTGCTAAAAGGGCGCTTCACTTTTGTGCCCTGCGGGAAACCACGCCCGACGGCTGGTGTCTCGCATCTTCATGAATACAGAAACCGTTTCCTACAGCGCGGTCGAGGAAGACCGCGACTGCTATCACTGCGGCTTGCCGATTCCGCCCGAGACCCGTCATTACGTCCGCATCGACGGACGCGATCGGCGCATGTGCTGCATCGGTTGTGAGGCGGTCGCACAGTCCATCGTCGACAATGGCCTGATCGACTATTACCGCCACCGTGATGCCATGCCCGAGACGCGTCGTGAGGCGATGCCGCTCGAGCTGCAGGAACTTGGTCTGTTCGATCATCCCGATTTCCAGAAGAGTTTCGTGCGCCCGGTGGGTGAGCACGAGCGTGAGGCCTCGCTGATCCTCGAAGGCATCACTTGTGCGGCCTGCGTGTGGCTCAACGAGCAGCATGTAGCCCGTCAGGACGGCGTGTCGGCGGTCGAGATCAACTACGCCACCCGACGGGCGCGGGTGCGCTGGGACGAACGCAAGATCAGGCTCTCGGACATCCTGGCTGCAGTGCAGGCAATTGGTTACCGCGCCTATCCTTACGATGCCGAACGGTCAGAGCAGATCGCGCACAAGGAGCGGCGCTCGATGCTGTGGCGGGTGTTCGTCGCAGGCTTTGGCATGATGCAGGTGATGATGTATGCCTTCCCGGTCTATGTTGCCGGCGAGGGCGACATGAGCGCCGAGATGGAACTCTTGATGCGCTGGGCCAGCCTGCTGCTGACCCTGCCGGTGGTGCTGTATTCGGCGGCGCCGTTCTTTCAGCGCGCGGTGCGTGACATCCGCCTGCGCCGGCTGGGCATGGATGTGCCGGTGGCGCTGGGGGTGGGCAGCGCCTTTCTTGCCAGTTTGTGGGCGACCTTGACTCACGGGCCCGAGGTCTATTTCGACTCGGTGACGATGTTCGTGTTCTTCTTGCTGGGCGGGCGCTATCTCGAGATGCTGGCGCGACAGAAAGCGGTTCGCGGCGTCGAGGAGCTCGGCAAGGTCCTGCCTGCCTTTGCTGACCGGCTTCCGGCCTGGCCAGATCAGACCAGCGAGCGCGTGCCAGTGTCGCAACTGTTGCCCGGTGACCGGGTGCGGGTGCGCCCGGGTGAGGTCGTTCCGGCCGACGGTGTGGTGATCGAAGGCCAGGGCGAAACCAATGAATCCTTGCTCACCGGAGAGAGCCGGCCGGTGAGCAAGCGGATTGGCGATGTGCTGACCGGCGGCAGCATCAATATTTCCAGCCCCCTGATATTGCGGGTCGATCAGGTGGGCGATTCCACCCGCCTTGCCGCCATCCGTCGCCTGATGGACCGGGCCGCGACCGAAAAGCCCCGCATCGCGGCGCAGTCGGATCGCGTTGCGGTGATCTTCATCGTGACCCTGCTGGTGCTGGCGACGGCGACGGGTTTGGCGTGGTACTTCATTGATCCGCAGCGCGCGCTATGGGTGTTCGTTTCCGTGCTCGTGGTTGCCTGCCCGTGCGCCTTGTCGCTGGCCACGCCCACTGCCTTGACGGTGGCAACCGATGCGCTGGCGCGCATGGGGGTGCTGGTAACCCGTGGTCATGCAATCGAAACCTTGTCCAATGCCAACCATTTTGTTTTCGACAAGACCGGTACGCTGACCTATGGGCGAATGACACTGGAAGAAGTCGTGCCACTGGCGGGCTACGACGAGACGCGTGTGCGCGCGTTGGGCGCTGCGCTGGAGCAGGGCTCGGAGCATCCGGTTGCCGCAGGCCTGAGAGGGGCCGCAGGCGATGCCGTCCTGCCGCCAGTTGGTGACCTTGCCGCGGTGACCGGGCAGGGGGTTTCCGGTTGTGTCGAGGGTCAGCAGATGTGGATTGGTCGTCCCGACTTCGTTGCAGAAGCCATCGGTCGGGACTGTCCTGCCGAACTGGCGTCGCTTGAGGTGCGAGGGGGGACGGTTGTTGCGCTTGGCGCCCGCGAGGGATGGATTGGGCTGTTCCGCCTTGCCGATGTGCCGCGCGCCGAAGCTGCAGTGCTGACTGCGAGACTGAGTGCGAGTGCCATCCCGATGTCGGTGCTGTCCGGCGATGCGCCACAGGTCGTCGGGCGTGTCGCGGGTCAGCTGGGGATTGTCGATGCGCATGGCGGCATGACGCCGCAGGGCAAGCAGGCCTACATTGCCGGTTTGCAAGGCCGGCCGGGTGCGGTGGTGGCCATGGTGGGTGACGGTGTCAATGATGCGCCGGTTCTGGCGCAGGCGCATGTGTCGGTCGCAATGGGCGGCGGTACGGACCTGGCGCGAAATCAGGCCGACATCGTGCTGTTGAGCGAAAATCTTGCCGGGTTGGGGCAGGCGGTGGATCTGGCGCGCCGTACGGTGCGCATCATTCGTCAGAACCTGTGGTGGTCGTTTGCCTACAACTTTACCTCCGTGCCGCTGGCAATGCTCGGCCTGGTGACGCCGTGGATGGCCGGCATCGGCATGGCCGGAAGTTCCTTGCTCGTCGTACTCAATGCAATGCGGCTGCAGCGCGTGCCGCGAGAAGGCAAGTAAATGGAAAGCCTGTACCTGTTGATCCCTTTGTCGGTCGTGCTGGTATTCATCATCGGCGTGCTGTTCTGGTGGTCCTTGCGCAACGGTCAGTATGACGACATGGAGGGGCCCGCCTATCGCCTGCTGCTCGACGACAAGGAAGAGTTGCCCCCATCCGAGCCCGAGAAGACGACTGCCCGCCCGGTCGATGACGGCAAAGGAGCGTCCTGAGCGACAACTGCATGCTTGTTTGATCTAGGTCAAGTCGATGACTGCTGACAATAGACATACTTCGCACATGGTTTTTGAGGTTGCTGCACAAGGGATTGTGCAGCAGGCTGCAAGGAATTTTTGTCTCTCTGTTGGGGTTGGGGGTGCGTTCGATACGCACCCTTTTTTTTCGTCCTGCACCGTGGCGGTGCCGCAGGATGGCTCAATGACCGGAAATGCCCTGTTCCAGTGCCGGCGAGCTTTCCCCGGGTCTTGCGGTGCAATACAATGTTGATCTGTGTCAAATTGTGGATCCGGTCAGCAGGTATCCTTGCCGCGCAAGATGGCTGGGATGTTTCCCTCGCGATCGGCTGTACCCAGGGGTTTTTAACTAAGAGGTGACTCACATGCAATCGCAAGCGACTTATAACTATAAAGTCGTGCGCCAGTTCGCCATCATGACGGTGGTGTGGGGCATCGTGGGCATGCTGGTCGGCGTCATCGCCGCAGCACAGCTCGTGTGGCCCGAACTGAACGTTCACGAATTCCTGCACTTCGGCAGGCTGCGTCCGCTTCACACCAATGCGGTGATCTTCGCATTTGGTGGTTGCGCACTGTTCGCCACGTCGTACTACATTGTGCAGCGTACCTGTCATACGACACTGTTCGCGCCCGCGCTTGCAGGCTTCACCTTCTGGGGCTGGCAGCTCGTGATCGTGCTGGCTGCCATCACCCTGCCGCTGGGTTATACCTCCGGCAAGGAATACGCCGAACTCGAATGGCCGATCGACATCCTGATCGCCGTGGTGTGGGTGTCCTACGCCATCGTGTTCTTCGGCACCATCGCCAAGCGCAAGATCAGCCATATCTACGTGGCCAACTGGTTTCTGGGTGCCTTCATCCTGACCGTTGCCTTGCTGCACATCGTCAACAGTGCTGCAATTCCGGTCTCCTTCTCCGGCATGAAGTCCTACTCCGCCTACGCCGGCGTTCAGGATGCAATGATCCAGTGGTGGTATGGCCACAACGCGGTGGGCTTCTTCCTGACCGCAGGCTTCCTGGGCATGATGTACTACTTCGTGCCGAAGCAGGCCGATCGCCCGGTCTACTCCTATCGTCTGTCGGTGGTCCACTTCTGGGCGCTGATCTTCACCTACATGTGGGCGGGTCCGCACCATCTGCACTACACCGCGCTGCCTGACTGGACCCAGTCCGTTGGCATGGTGTTCTCGCTGATCCTGCTTGCTCCGTCCTGGGGTGGCATGATCAACGGTGTGATGACCCTGTCGGGCGCCTGGCACAAGCTGCGTACCGACCCGATCCTCAAGTTCCTGATCACCTCGCTGTCCTTCTACGGCATGTCCACCTTCGAAGGCCCGATGATGTCGGTCAAGACGGTGAATGCACTGTCGCACTACACCGACTGGACGGTGGGCCACGTGCACTCCGGCGCGCTGGGCTGGGTGGCAATGATCTCCATCGGTTCGGTGTACTTCCTGCTGCCGCGCCTCTATGGCAAGAGCGAGATGTACAGCGTCAAGCTCATCAACACCCACTTCTGGGTGGCCACCATCGGTATCGTGCTGTACATCGCCTCGATGTGGGTGGCCGGTGTGATGCAGGGTCTGATGTGGCGCGCAACCAACCCGGACGGCACGCTGACCTACTCCTTCGTCGAGAGCGTCAAGGCAAGCTACCCGTTCTGGACCATCCGCTTCGTCGGTGGTGCGCTCTTCCTCGCTGGCATGTTCATCATGTTCTACAACATGGTGAAGACCATTGCCGGAGAAAAGGCCTACAACGCGCCGGTGGTCGCTCCTGCGGCTGCTCACGCCTAAGCGGAGAACAACAACATGGCTCAATCCAAACACGAAAAGATCGAAAAGAACGTATTCCTGATGATCGTCCTCACGCTGCTGACAGTCAGCGTGGGCGGTCTGGTGGAAATCGTTCCGCTCTTCTTCCAGCAAACCACGACTTCGCCGGTGGATTACAAGGGTAACCAGCTCAACGTGAAGCCCTACGATCCGGTTCGCCTGGTCGGCCGCGACATCTATGTGCGTGAAGGCTGCTACAACTGCCATTCGCAGATGATCCGTCCCTTCCGCGCAGAGACCGAGCGTTATGGTCACTACTCGGTGGCGGGTGAGTACATCTACGATCACCCGTTCCAGTGGGGCTCCAAGCGTACGGGTCCGGATCTGGCCCGCGTGGGCGGCCGCTATTCCGACGAATGGCAGCGTGTGCACCTGATCAACCCGCGTGACGTGGTGCCGGAGTCGAACATGCCGGCCTTCCCCTGGCTGGATCGCCCGGCCAAGGTGAGTGACATCCAGGACAAGATGCGTGCGCTCAACAAGGTTGGTCTGCACAAGTACAGCGACGAAGAGATCGCCGCCGCGCCTGCTGCAGTCGAGGGCATCACCGAACTGGACGCTGTCGTCGCCTACCTGCAGGGCATGGGTACCGCGCTGCAGAACGTACGGTAAGCACCGGAGACGCGCCGTGGATATCAACACCCTCAGAATCGTCGTGACCGTGCTGGGCTTCGTCTGCTTCCTGGGCATCTGTGCCTGGGCTTACAGCCGGCATGCCCAGGCAGGGTTCGACGAGGCGGCGCGTCTGCCCCTGAGCGATGACGATCTGCCGGCCTCTGGCCGGCTGGAAAAGGAAGGAAAAACAAATGGCTGACTTTATCAGCGGTTTCTGGAACATGTATGTGATGGTCCTTGTGGCCCTCTCCATCGCGTTCTGTGTTTTCGTGCTGGTCTCCAACATGACCAAGCGCGAGCCGGGCGAGGCCAAACTGCACGGTCACGTGTGGGATGAGACGCTTGCGGAGTACAACAACCCGTTGCCGCGCTGGTGGTTGTACCTGTTCTGGATCACCATCTTCTTCGCGATTGCGTATCTGGCGATCTATCCGGGTTTTGGTCGTGTCAATGCCGAGCGTGGCCAGCACACCCAGTACTATGCCGAAATGAAGGCGGCTGACGAGAAGTACGGCCCCATCTTCGCAAAGTACGAGAACATGGACCTGATGGCGGTGGCGGCTGACCCCGAAGCCAACGCAATGGGGCAACGCATGTTCCTGACCTACTGCGCGCAGTGTCACGGTTCGGCGGCGACGGGTGCCAAGGGCTTCCCCAACCTCACCGATAACGAGTGGAGTTGGGGTGGTGAGCCTGAGACCATCAAGACCACCATCCTGGGTGGCCGGATGGGTGTCATGCCCCCGTTTGGCCCGGCGCTCGGCGCTGAAGGCACCAAGGACGTTGCCAACTACGTGCGTTCCTTGTCCGGTCTGGCTCACGACTCCCTGCGCGCACAGCGTGGCAAGGAAGCCTTCGACCAGAACTGCGTGGCTTGCCACGGTGCTGACGGCAAGGGTAACCAGATGCTCGGTGCGGTGGACCTGACCAACAACGCCTGGTTGTACGGTTCGTCCGAAGCCACCATCATCGAGACCATCACCAACGGGCGGCAGAATCAGATGCCGGCCTTCAAGGATTTCCTCGGCGAAGCCAAGGTTCATATCCTTGCAGCCTATGTGCTGAGTCTGAACAAAGACAAGAAGTAAGTCGTGTGCTCCGGGGGCTTCTGCCCCCGGAGTTGTTTCGGTTCATAAAAATAAGAATCCACTAATAAAACGATCATGAACAGCACAGCCCCGAATCCTTCCCCGAAAGCTCCCCCGCCGCCCGAGGGCGACACCCTGTACGCGGTACGCCAGAAGGTTTACGTCCGCGCGGTGACTGGCCTGTTTGCCAACTGGCGATGGGCCTTGGTCTGGTTCACCCAGATCGTGTTTTACGGCCTGCCCTGGTTGCAGTGGAACGATCGACAGGCGGTGCTGTTTCACCTGACAGAACGCAAGTTCTATATCTTTGGCTGGGTATTCTGGCCGCAGGATGTGTTCTTCCTGGCCATCCTGCTCATCATCTCCGCGTATGCGTTGTTCTTCTTCACCGCGATTGCCGGTCGTCTGTGGTGTGGGTACGCCTGTCCGCAGACGGTATATACCGAGATCTTCATGTGGATCGAAGAGAAGATCGAAGGTGACCGCAACAAGCGCATGAAGCTGGACAAGGCGCCGATGTCCCCACGCAAGCTGGGCATCAAGGCGGCCAAATATGGCGCCTGGGGTGCCGTGGCACTATGGACCGGCTTCACTTTTGTGGGCTATTTCTCGCCGATGAGCGAGTTGCTGGCTTCCGTGGCCACACTCGGTTTCGGTCCATGGGAAATGTTCTGGATCCTGTTCTACGGCGCATTCACCTATCTGTTTGCAGGTGTGATGCGGGAGCAGGTGTGCAAGTACATGTGCCCCTACGCACGCTTCCAGGCGGTCATGTTCGACCCCGATACGCTGGTCATCACCTATGACGAAGGGCGGGGCGAACCACGAGGCGCACGCAGGAAGGGGGTGGATTCGGCGACTGCCGGCAAGGGCGACTGCGTCGATTGTGGCATCTGCGTCCAGGTCTGCCCCACTGGCATCGACATCCGCAACGGGCTGCAGTACGAGTGCATTGGCTGTGCAGCCTGTATCGACGCCTGCGACCAGGTCATGGACAAGGTTGGCTATCCGAGAGGTCTGATCCGCTACTCCACCGAGAATGCGATCAAGCGCGGATGGGGTACCAAGGAAATCATCGGCCACGTGTTCCGGCCGCGAACCCTGGTATATGGCACGGTATTGATTGCGATCTGCGTGGCCTTTGTGTGGGGTCTGGCGACTCGTGATCCGCTGCGGGTGGACATCATTCGCGATCGGGCCTCGCTGGGGCGTGAAGTTGCTGGGGGCATGATCGAGAACGTCTACCGCCTGCAGGTCATGAACATGACCGAGGTGCCACGTAACTTCGTATTCGATGTCAAGGGCATCAACGGGATCCAGATCGCGGGTGATCACCGGGTTGCGGTCGAGGCAGCAGCGACCCAGGCGGTTACCTTGCAGGTGCTTGTTCCGTATGATGCGGGTAAGCCGGGGGCAAACGAGATTGTGTTCGAGATTCATCCGGAGGATGATCCGTCCCTGAAGCTGTTTGAGAAAACGACTTTCCTCTTTCCACGCTGAGATACGAGAACGATGAGTGTAGCGATGTCCGACAAGAAGCCCGAACCCTGGTACAAGCAGGGCTGGCCCTGGTTCCTGATCTTTTTTCCGGCGACTGCCGTTGTGGCGGGTTTCATCACGCTGGCGATTGCGATCAACACCTGGGACGGGCTGGTTGTCGATGACTATTACAAGGAAGGGCGGGCCATCGTGCAGACCTTGGGTCGTGCCGAGCGTGCCCGGGAACTGGGCTTGACCGCCCAGTTCAAGGTTACTGCCGAGTCGATCCGGATCGATCTGTCGGCACTTGATCCCGCCAATGTTCCGCGTATGATCCATCTGACCATTGCTCACCCCACCCGGGGTGGTTCTGACCAGTTGCTCGACCTGACTGGCGAAGGCGGTGTGTTCGAGGCAAAGATCGAATCGCTCAGCACTGGTCGCTGGTTGTTTCAGATAGAAGACGAGTCCCGCAGCTGGAGAATGAACGGGGCCACTTATCTCCCGACAGAGACGGAATTCAGGATTGATTCATCTGGTTCTTAACCCGTCGTAAAAGGAGGTTTCATCATGGCCTGGGTTGAATTGTTCAGCACCGACATTGGTCTGCTCAGCCTGTTCACGATTGGCTTCGTCGTTGTCATGGGCGGTTATCTGTATCGCTTTGCCAAGCGCCATATTGCGGAGGACGAGCAGAAAGCGCGCGCTGCCGGGCAACGCTGAACGTTCGGTGTCGTTTCAAATCGCATCCGGTCGGAACGGTAAGGAGGATTCATCCATGCAGAAGCTGATTCAAGTGCTGTGGCCATCGTTTCTGGTGGCTGCCGTAGTGGAGGCGGTCTTCTTTACCGTGATTGACCCGCAGGCGCTTTACCTGCTGGGTGAGCCAGTTCATTACGATCCGTTGACGACTTATTCAATCGGATTCCTGGCGTTCTGGCTGATCTGCGCTGCGTCGAGTCTGACAACGCTCTACTTTCAGCGCACTGCTGACGAGATCAACCATCCGGAAGCACATTGAGCGCTCAAAACAGAACGGCCCGCATTGCGGGCCGTTCTGTTTTGAGGCAGCCGGGCTTTTCAGCGATAAACCAGCACCGGCGTCTTGCTGTGGGTCAGCACCTTCTGGGTCTCGCTGCCAAGCAGCAAGCCAGCGATGCCGCGCCGGCCATGTGAGGACATGAAGATCAGGTCGCAGCCGTGCCGGTCAGCTGCATCGATGATGGCCTCGTAGGGCACCTCGTTGACCAGGGTGTCAGTGCCGGCCATCACGCCGGCCGCGTCGGCCGCGGCCTTGGCGCGTTCGAGGATGCGCTGCGCTTCGGCCTCCGCCGAGCGAGCGAACTGTTCTGGCGTCGTAGGGTCGATCAAGGCGCCTTCGCCATAGATCGGCATCGGGAAGTCGGGTTGCGCGTAGAAGAAGGTGATACGGGAACCCGCCTCCTTGGCAAAAGACACTGCACGGGCGACGGTGCTTTCGGACAGCGGCGATCCGTCGGTTGGTACGAGAATGTGTTTGAACATGTGAGTACTCCTTGGCTCGCAATCGGTGACTGATTATAGCCACGGTCGTGTCTGTTTCAGGGTTGACGAGGGTCAACCCTGAAACAGACCAGATGATCGATCCTTGAACCGGAGGTGGAAACATGGACATCACGTTCCACGGCGCAGCGGGTGAGGTCACCGGATCATGTGCAGTCGTACGCCATGGCGGTGGGGCTTTCATGGTGGACTGTGGCATGTTCCAGGGTGGGCGCGAGGCACCACTCAAGAATCTGCGCGCATTGGATTTTGACCTTGATCAACTCGATTGCGTGCTGCTGACGCATGCGCATCTCGATCATTCTGGCCTGCTGCCGAGGTTGGTTGCGCTGGGCTATCGAGGCCCCATCTATGCGACGGCGGCCACCGTCGATCTGCTAGGCGTGATGTTGCTGGATTCCGCGCATATCCAGGAAAAGGAAAGCGAGTGGGTCAATCGCCGCAACCGCTCACGCAATGTTCGCCGGGGATGGGAGGCCGCTCCCCTTTACACGGTGGAGCAGGCACGCAGGAGCTTGCAGCACTTGAAGCCAGTGACCTACGACGCGGCGGTGCAGGTTGCGCCAGGGGTGCTGTGCCGTTTCCACGATGCCGGGCACATCCTGGGGTCAGCCATCCTCGAACTTGAAGTTGCATGTGCGGGCGGGGTGCGGCGCATGCTGTTTACCGGCGATCTCGGACAGCCGCGGCGCCCGGTGCTGCGCGACCATTGGTTGGCGCATCGCGCGGACTATCTGTGCATTGAAAGCACCTACGGCAATCGGGCCCATCGTGCGATGGATGATACCGAAGACGAACTTGTGCACGTGTTGCAGGACACGCTCATGCGCAAGGGCGGTAATGTGATCATTCCCGCATTTGCCGTGGGGCGGACGCAGGAGATGCTGTTCGTACTGGCAAAGCTGGTGCGCAGCGGGCGGATTGCAAGTCTGAATGTCGTGGTCGATTCGCCGATGGCCAGCGCCGTCACTGACCTGACACTTCAGCATGCGGACCTGTGGGATGATGAAACGCGGGAGCTCCTCGATTGGACCCGAAGCCATGCAGACCGTTTTCATGTGCGTTTCGTCGCCGACGTCGAGGAGTCCATGGCATTGAACCACCAGCCCGGTGGTCTGGTCATCATCTCTGCAAGTGGCATGTGTGATGCTGGCCGCATCAAGTACCATCTGCGTTACAACCTGGGCCGGCGCGAGTGTTCGATTGTCATCGCCGGCTTCCAGGCGGCCGGGACCTTGGGGCGCAGGTTGGTGGACAAGGCACGGGCAGTGACGGTGTTCGGCGAGCGTATCGCGGTACGGGCAGACATATATACCATTGGTGGTCTGTCGGCGCATGCCGACCAGCCCGCCCTGCTTGAATGGATGCGGCATATTGAAACACCGCCACGGCAGACTTTCCTGGTGCATGGCGAAATCGAGGCACGGCAGGCCTTCGCCGCTGAGATCACCCGGCAGCTCGGGTGGCCACAGCCGGTCATGCCGGTTGCCGGTGGGTGCCATCGCTTGACATGAACGACACGGGATACACCCTATCCCCAGGATCAAGGAGCAGCGCATGACGACGAAGACAGGTGAATCTAACCCGAGGCGACGCAAGGCAAGTGCGGGGCCCCGAAGTGGCAGTCGGCGCAGCGAGGCCCCGGAGCCTGGTCAGCTGGTGCGTCGTGCCTTGCGTGACCTGCATGACGGCGTTGAGGGCTCGCTGGATCCGCTCGGCATGAGCGCGCCGATCGTCCATGCGCAGCTTGCATGGCTTGCGCATCCGCAGGAGCTGGCCGAGCGCTTTGCCCGGTTGTCCAGCGACCTATGGACTTTGCAGATGCATTCGGTCAACCGGCTGTTCGGTTTGCAGAGTGCAGACCCGGTCACCCCCAATCCGGATGATGCCCGTTTCGCCGACCCGATATGGACTGAAGGCCCCACCTGGGATCTGACCAAGGAGTGGTACCTTGCCCTGACCCATCATACTCAGGACATGCTGTACGACACCCCCGGGTTGTCCGGCAAGGAGCGGCGACGGGCCGCCTTCTGGTGGCGGAAATGGCTCAATGCCATGGCCCCGACCAACTTCCTGCTGACCAATCCGGTGGCCATGCGCAAGGCGATCGAGACTCGTGGTGACAGCTTGGTGCGAGGTTTTCGCAACTTGCTCGACGACTTGCAGGCAGGGCAGGTACGCATGACGGATCCCAAGGACTTCTCGGTCGGTGAGAATCTCGCGACCACTCCTGGGTCCGTGGTGTTCCGCAACCGCCTGCTCGAGGTCATCCACTACGCGCCCACCCAGGCCAAGGTGCATGCCGAACCCGTCGTCATCGTCACGCCGTGGATCAACAAGTTCTACATCCTGGATCTCGTGCCCAAGAAGAGCATGATCCGCTATCTGCTCGATCAGGGGCTGGATGTCTTCATCACCAGCTGGAAGAATCCCGATGCATCGATGCGGGATTGCGGTTTCGACGACTATCTGACCGAAGGCATACAGGCGATTGTCGATACCGCACGGCAACTGACCGGCGCTGCACGGGTACATGCGGTCGGCTATTGCATCGGCGGCACGGCACTATCCATGTACATGGCCTGGGCCAACCGCCACTTTGCACCCGAAGAGGTGCCGGTTGCCGACTGGACGCTGTTTACCACCCTGGTCGATTTCCACAAGCCGGGCGACATCGAGGTGTTCATCGATGAGAGCAGTATCCGCTACCTGACCGAAAACATGGAGAAAAAGGGGTTTCTCGATGGTAAGGAGATGGCCTCGTCCTTCCGCCTGTTGCGCTCGAACAGCCTGATCTGGCACTACGTCGTGCATGGCTGGCTGTATGGCGAGACGCCACCGCCTTTCGACGTGCTTTACTGGAACATGGATACCACCCGCATGCCCTATGCGATGCATGCCTGGTATCTCAGGGAACTGTATCTGCACAACCGGCTGATTCATGCTGATGCATTGACGGTTGCAGGCGAATCGCTGGATCTCGGGCGCATCACCCAGCCGCTGTACGCGGTTGCGGCGGAAGACGATCACATCGCACCGTGGCAGCAGACTTTCCGCATCAACAACCACGTCATTGGCCCCAAGCGCTATGTGCTGTCCAGCTCTGGTCATATCCTGGGTATCGTCAATCCGGTGGTGACACCGCCCAAGCGCAAGTATTGGGTTGCCGACGTGCTCCATCGTTCGGCCACCTCCGAGCAATGGCGTTCCGAAGCCATCGAAGAGGCCGGAAGCTGGTGGACCGACTGGATGGCCTGGCTCAAACCCAAGGCTGGACCGCTGGTGGATGCGAGGCCTGCGGCAACCGACGCGTTTCCGGAGATCGCACCCGCACCGGGTCGTTATGTGCTGGAGCGTTGAGCACGCTCCGCCATTGAAGCAAAAAGGCGCGAAATGGCGAACTTGATTGCGGTCAAGTTCGCCATTTGCTTCATCTGGCAGGCTTCTAGCCTTGATGGTGGCTCAGGGCGCGTGGGTCGTGCAGGTTGATGCGTTTGCCGTGGACGCTGATCAGCTTGCGCTCCACCAGGTCATGAAAGATGCGGGAAAGTGTCTCCGGGGTCAGGTTAAGCCGCGATGCGATGACCTGCTTGCTGGTTGGCAGCGTGATCTCGCAGGGGGTGTTGTCGTCGCGGTCGGCCAGCTGGATGAGATAGCCGATTACGCGCTGGGTGCTGGAGCTGAGCGAATAGGCTTCCACGTCACGGACCAGGTTGTGCAGGCGAACCGCCATGCCGGCAAGCAGCTTGCGTGCGAAGCCAGGTTCCTTGTCGATCAGTTCTGAAACGATACCCTGCTTGATGTGCAGCAGTGTGCTGTCGCTCAGCGCCTCCGCAAAGACGGGGTAGGGGCGTTCCAGAAACATGACCGCCTCGCCAAAGCTCTGGCCGGGGCCGATGATCTCGACCACCTTTTCATTACCCTGAACGGACGAGAATGCCAGCTTGATCTGGCCTGATTGCACAAAGTAGAAGCCCTGAGGGGCATCACCGCGCTGAAACAGCAGTTCGCCCTTGCGCAGTTGCCGCTCTCTGGTGAAGTGGCTGACCCGGACGAGCTCGTCATCCGATAGCTCTCCAAACAAGGAAATCTGTCGCAGCTGGGTGGAAATGGCGGAGAGTGTCTGGTTCATGGTGAGCTCCGTAGCTTATCGGGCATGTCAAACCGGTCGCAGCGATCCCGCAGTCATCATCGGGACATGGTCGTGAAACAAGAGGGCGTCAACGTGTCGATGTATCCCATACTCAAGCATCTCCATCTCATCTGCGTGGCGCTCAGCCTTGTGGGTTTCATCATCCGGGGCGCTTGGGCCTTGACTGACAGTCCTTTGTTGAAGCACCGTCTGACCCGGGTGCTGCCCCATGTGATTGACACCGTACTGCTGCTTAGCGCGGTGGCGCTGGCGGTGATCATGGCGCAATACCCGCTGCAGGCTGGATGGGTTACTGCCAAGGTGGTCGGCCTGCTGGCCTACATCGGCCTTGGAACCCTCGCGCTCAAGCGCGGCAGGACACGGCGCGTGCGTGCAATCGCCTTCGTTGGCGCATTGCTGGTCTATGGCTGGATTGTATCGGTTGCGCTCAGCAAGCACCCTGCCGGATGGGTGGCGAGTCTGGCTGGTGGCTGATTCAACAAGCGCGCTGCTGGTGCTGGATCAGTTTCTTCAAGCCGGCATTGTCCAGGATGCGGATGTGCTTCTGCTGCACGGTGACCAGGCCTTCATCCTGAAAGCGGGAGAAGGCGCGCGATACCGTCTCCAGCTTGAGCCCCAGATACGAGCCGATTTCCTCACGGGTCATCCGCAAGTGGAATTCTGCCGCAGAGAAGCCGCGTGCGGTAAAGCGCTGGGACATGTTCAGCAGAAAGGCTGCGAGACGTTCTTCGGCGCGCATCGAGCCCAGCAGCATCATGACGCCGTGGTCGCGCACGATCTCGCGACTCATGACCTTGTGAAACTGGTGTTGCAGGCCTTCGACTTCGCGCGACAGCTCCTCGAGCCGGTCGTAGGCAATCACGCAGACTTCGCTGTCTTCAAGGGCGACCGCGTTACAGGAATGCAGCTCGGTGCTGATGCCGTCGAGCCCGAGGATTTCGCCGGTCATCTGGAAGCCGGTGACCTGCTCACGGCCATCTTCAAGCAGGACGTCGGTCTTGAACGAGCCGGTGCGGATGGCGTAGATGGCCTCGAACGGGTCGCCCGCCCGGTAGAGGGGTTGCTGCCGCTTGATCTTGCGTCGAGCGCCCACCAGATCGTCGAGCCGGTGCAGTTCGCTGTCCGACATGCCGAAAGGCAGGCACAGTTCCACCAGATTGCACTGGGCGCAGGCTGCTTTCAGCCCCACCGCGGTAATTGGCACCGTCGCCTTCATCTGCACAGTAAACTAACTCCATTTCGGCGTGGCCTACCCCCGCCGTTGATCCACGTCAACCACATTCGCCCGACTTTGTGCCATCGTACGGCACAAACTCACGCAGCACGACCATGACCAGTCAAAAAGACCTCATCTTCGATCCGCAGTTGATTCGTCGCTTCGACATCAACGGCCCCCGTTACACGTCGTATCCGACCGCAGACCGTTTCGTCGAGGCCTTCGATGCACGTGCCCTGACCGACTGGCTGGGCAAGCGCGCTGTCGGCGGGGTGAGCCGACCGCTGTCATTATACTTCCACATCCCCTTCTGCAACACGATCTGCTATTACTGTGCCTGCAACAAGATCATCACCAAGGATCACGGGCGTTCGGCCAAGTACCTGAATTATCTGGCCAAGGAAATCGCCATGCAGGCTGCCGCGCTGGGCGGAACACGGCAGGTCACCCAGTTGCATCTCGGAGGGGGGACGCCGACCTTCCTGTCCCACGACGAAATGCATCAGCTGATGGAATCCGTCCGCCAGCATTTCAATCTGGTGCCCAATGGCGAGTATTCGATTGAAGTGGACCCGCGCAAGGTGGATTTCGATACGGTCGAAATGCTCTCCGATCTGGGCTTCAACCGCATGAGTGTCGGCGTGCAGGATTTTGCCGAGGACGTGCAGATCGCGACCAATCGCATCCAGAGCGTCGACGAAACCAAGCTTGTCATCGATGCGGCCCGCGCCACCGGCTTCAAATCCATCAGCATGGATCTGATCTACGGTCTGCCCAAGCAGAATGTCATCAGTTTCAACCGTACGCTGGAAAAGGTGCTCGAGCTCTCGCCCGACCGCATCTCGCTGTACAGCTATGCACACCTGCCGGGGCTGTTCAAGCCGCAGCGCCGCATCATCCAGTCCGATCTGCCCACGGCCGACGCCAAGCTGCAGATCCTGCAGCTGGCAATCCGCCGCCTGACTGATGCGGGCTATGTCTATATCGGCATGGACCACTTCGCCAAGCCCGACGACGAATTGACGATTGCCCAGCGGCAGGGTCGTCTGCACCGAAACTTCCAGGGCTACTCCACCCAGGCTGAATGTGACCTGCTGGCTTTCGGTGTTTCAGCGATCGGCAAGATCGGGCCGGTGTATGCGCAGAACGTGAAAACGCTGGACGAATACTACGATGCGCTCGATCGCGACGAACTGCCGGTACTGCGCGGCATCGAGCTCACTGCCGACGACCTGCTGCGGCGCTCGGTGATCCAGGCGCTGATGTGCCATTTCGAACTCTCCATCGAGTCGATCGAGATCGCGCATCTGATCAACTTCCGCGAGTACTTCGCCGATGAACTCGCCGACCTGGCCGAGATGGAAAAGGCAGGCCTGCTGAAGGTCGAGGGTGACTGGATCAGCGTCATGCCGGCCGGACGCATGCTGGTACGCGGTATCGCGATGGTATTCGACCGCTACCTGCGGGCGGATCGTGAACGTGCACGCTATTCGCGCGTGATTTGAGGCAAGTGGAGCGGGGCGGCGTACAATCCGCCTTTCCACTTGTGTTCAGCTGACTGCTGCGTCTCATCTTCCATGCCAGAAACCGGTTATCTTGCCGTCTTCCTGATCGGCCTGCTGGGTGGCACGCACTGCGTGTCGATGTGCGGTGGCATCGTCGGCGCGCTGTCGGTACAGGTCCAGACGCCCGGCAGTCGTGGCCGACAGTGGCCCATTCATCTTGCCTACAATCTCGGGCGGATCACCACCTATGTGGTCATTGGCAGTCTGCTTGGTGCCCTGGGTTCGGTCGGCATGCTGTACGACGGTGTGCTGCCGGTGCAGATCACCCTGTATGTCCTCGCCAACCTGATGCTGATTGCGCTCGGACTTTACCTGACCGGCTTCACCCGGCTGCTGGTTCCGGTCGAGCGTGCCGGCCATATGCTATGGCGTCGTATCCAGCCCGCGACCCGGCGTTTCCTCCCGGCACGGTCGGTCAAGCAGGCCTTGCCGCTCGGTTTGCTGTGGGGTTTTCTGCCTTGTGGCCTGGTGTACTCCATTCTCGCCACCGCGCTGGTGACCGGTTCGGCGACGCGCGGTGCAGGCTTGATGCTGGCCTTCGGGCTGGGAACCTTGCCCAACCTGATGCTGGCTGGCATGTTGTTCAAGCGTTTTCGAGATCTGACGCGCAATGGCAAGGTGCGTTTCGCTTCCGGGCTATTGGTGCTCGGATTCGGCGTGTTCGGTCTGTTCCATGCCCCCAGTCTGGGCGGGCAATTGTGGAGCGGCATCGTATGCACGATCTGATGCTGTCTGGTCGTTCATCTGTGTCGCTGGCAGTGGTCATTGATTTCCATCCATTCAGGAGCTTGTGAAAATGAGTGAAGTCACGCTGAAGGTTGAAGGTATGAGCTGTGGGGGATGTGTGCGCAATGTCACCGGTGTCCTCACTGCACTGCCCGGTGTGGAGTCCGCCGAGGTTTCGCTGGATCAAGCCAGCGCCACGGTGCGCTTTGACCCCGCCACAATCGAGGTTTCAGCACTTCGGCATGCAATCGAAGAGGCAGGTTTCGACTCTCCGGCCTGATTTGCTCTTATAATTCGCCGACTTTTTTCCATGGGAGGGAGATATGGGTCTGGACCTCGTAAAAGCCGGCAAGGACGTGCCGAACGATATCAACGTCATCATCGAGATTCCGGCGCAAGCCGATCCGATCAAGTTCGAAGTTGACAAGGACAGCGGTGCGGTCTTTGTTGACCGCTTCATGGGTACGTCGATGCGTTACCCGATCAACTACGGTTATGTACCCCACACCGTTGCTGGCGACGGCGATCCGGTGGACGTGCTGGTGGTCACCCCTTTCCCGCTGTTCCCCGGCGCGGTCATCCGCTGCCGTCCGGTCGGCGTGCTGAAGATGGAAGACGACGGCGGTGTGGACGCCAAAGTCATCGCGGTGCCCGTGTCCAAGCTGACGCCGTTGTACGACAAGGTCCAGTCTACCGATGACCTGCCCGAACTGCTGATGAAGCAGACCGTGCATTTCTTCGAACACTACAAGGATCTGGAGCCCGGCAAGTGGGTCAAGATCCTCGGCTGGGGCACGGTTGAGGAAGCCAAGCAGGAGATCCTCAACGGCGTCGCCAACGCCGCCAAGTAAGTGCTTTGCAGCCTGATCCGATCAGGCCAGCATCACCGGAAACCCGCGCTCAGGCGGGTTTCTTTTTTCCCTCCAGCCATTCGTCGTGTACTCCGCGCCACTTCTTGGCGCCGTCCTCAGCCCGCCTTGCGAAAGGTCAGGTTGATCCGGCAGCGCTCGGTCGCGGGGTGCCAACCGTCCTTCAAGGCCAGGACGCCATGAAATCGCAGGCGGGCAGGGCCACCCCAGACCACCACATCACCATGACTCAGCCTGAAACGCCGGGTGGGGTCGTTACGCTTGAGCCCGCCAAACAGAAACACGGCTGGCAGGCCAAGCGACACGGAAACGATCGGTGCACGCATGTCACGTTCGTTTCGATCCTGATGCAGGGATAGCCGGCTACCGGCGACGTAGCGATTGATCAGGCAGGCGTCAGGCAGAAAGTCGTGGAATCCTGCCCGTGCTGCACATTCGGTGGCAAATTCGGTGAAAACGGTGGGCAATGAGGGCCAGGGTTTGCCTGTGTCCGGATCCAGTGGGCTGTAGCGGTAGCCATGAGCGTCGCTGACCCAACCGAATCGACCGCAACTGGTCGTCGCAACCGACATCGTGTAGCCGCCTGGCGTGATCATGCTGCGAAAGGGGGCTTGCTGCTCGACAGCGCGGATCTCGGCGAGCAGGGTATCGGCAATCGAGGTTGCCGCACCGCAGAGTGCGAGCGCGCCATCTGCCAAGGCGATGGATTCGCCCGTGTCCCGCCCGGGGTCGTCAAACAAATCGAGATTCAGCATGACCGGATTTTACTCGTGGGTGGCGCTGGCGCCACTGCGCCCTGCGCAGGCGATGTCAGCTTGTCGCCCGATCGGTGATCGTCTCCGGCGCGATCTCCACCCGGTTACGGCCGTTTCGTTTGGCCTGGTACATGGCCTCGTCGGCCCGGTGCAAGGTCAGCTCAGGCGCTTCACCCCGGAGGTGCATGGCGATGCCGACGCTGATGGTCAGTGGTATCTCGCCGCTTCCGGAGCTTACCGTCCGAGACTCAACCAGACCGCGCAGGCGTTCGGCAACGTTCAGTGCGTCGTTCAACGCAGTGCCAGGCAGGAAAATGGCAAACTCTTCGCCGCCAAGCCGGCCGATGACATCACTGTTACGCAGGCAGCCTGCCGCAAGCTCGACAAAGTGGCTCAGTGCGCTGTCACCGCTACGATGGCCCCAGGTATCGTTGATTCTCTTGAAATGGTCGAGATCGATGACCAGTACTGGCAGGGAGGCATGATTGCGCTGACATTGACTCACCGCCTTGTCCAGCAGCACCAGGAAGGAGCGCCGGTTGAAGACATTGGTCAGTGGATCGCGCTCGGCCAGGCGTTTCAGCGCAATGATGATGTGCTCATTGATCAGCATCAGCACGCCAAAGGCGCTCATCACCATCGCCATGATCGCTTCGAGCACCACGAACTGTGAAATGGCCAGGCGCAGGCCAGCGTCGAACACCCCTGTTGGCTCAAGGCCGAACAGCGCGGGGCGGATCAACAGGAATACGCCGTGAACACCGCTGGTGATCCCAAGAAAGTATCGTGCCGGATAGCGATTGGCACCGCCTCTGACAAGTGTTCGGGCCGCAAGCAGGAACAGGATGCCGGACACCAGACTGCCGATGGTGAAGCGGGCGCCGGGGTGCGGGACTGCAAGGGTGAAGTAGATCGCCGTGGCGATGACTACGAGCGCAGCGATGCCCGCCAACAGGCGCGGGTGAGGGGGCTTGCCAATAAAGGTTCGTGACCCAGCCAGATGCAGATAGGCAGTCAGGAAAATCAGCGTCTGGTTGATCAGTACGTTGAGAAGTTCCGGACTATGCGGGCGTGCAAGCAGATTGATGCACAGCAAGAAGCCGCACAGATAGGACCATGACCAGGATGTCAGGCCGGGAATGTTGCGGTTGTAGCGCCGGACCCCGAAAAGCACGGCAGTCACGATGCCCATGAGCATCGTTGCCATGATCAGAAGGGTTGGGCTGTGCACGTCGAGGTCCGGTGGCTGGGAATGGGGTCGCGGTAGATCGATTGTCGCGCTCACACGCGTTGCGGACTGTGAATTTCTGCAGGGCTGCCAGAATTCAGTCCTCCACCCCGGGTGGGGTGGTCAGGGCTCACCGAAAACCTGCGAGATTCTAACCCGGCCAGTCGGCTGCACCACGGATTCAGGCCGCGGCGACTTCTCCAACGCTGCATTTGGCAACGCCAAATGCAGTACGAACCAGCAAGGGGTAGCTGTCACCACTGAAACTACCGAAGTGACCGATGTTGTAGCCGACAACGTGACCGTCCACCCGGCCGATGCGCACTGGCTGACCAATGCGAAAGCCGGCATGAATGGCATGAGTGACTGCTTCTTCGATGCAGGTATGGTCGGCGGGCGAGTTGTCGTCCATGCGGCCGCCTTGCACAAGGACGAGATGTTGGGCGTTCATGATGGCCTCTGCAGAGTCGTAAGGATGCTGCTCTGTCGATTGTTATAACGGCATGTGGGGCTGTGGCTTGATTGTGGTTAACCGCAAAAAGGCAAATCGCAGGGCATTTGTCACGAAACCTTGCGGTATTACGCTTATGCAGAACCGAGTGTATCGTCAGTTTCCGTCAACGTAACGCCGCGCTGCAGCATGAATGGCAAGGGTTTACCCTTGATTGCAGCGTTCTGCCCGTGAGCGCAGCAATGCCTGCTCGCGTGTGTTGCGGGTCAGCGTCGCGGCACGCTCGAACTCGATGCGTGCCTCATCCCGACGGTTCAGACGCAATAGGAGGTCGCCCCGGACACTAGGCAGAAGGTGGTAGCCTTGCAGCGCCTGCCCGTTGCATAGGGCGTCGACAATGGCCAGCCCATCCTCGGGGCCGGAGGCCATGCCGACTGCGACTGCACGATTGAGCTCGATGATGGGTGATGGCGTCAATCGCGCAAGCGTTCCATAGAGTGCGGCGATCTGTCCCCAGTCGGTGTGCTCGGGGGCTGACGCCCGTGCGTGGCAGGCTGCAATCGCCGCCTGTAGCGTGTAGCTGCCCGGCGAACTGGGCAAGGCCTCTGCCCGGGCAAGTGCCGTCAAACCTTGGTGAATCCGGATCCGGTCCCAGCGTGATCGATCCTGGTCCATCAACAGTACGGGTTCCCCATCGGATGAGACCCGCGCCTTCAAGCGCGAGGCCTGGAGTTCCATCAGCGCGAGCAGACCAAAAGCCTCGCTTTCCCCAGGCATCAGGCCCGTCAGCATGCGCGTCAGCCGGGTGGCTTCCTCACACAGGGCGGGGCGGGTCCATTCGCCGCCGGTGGTGGCGGCGTAGCCTTCGTTGAAAATCAGGTACAGCACTTCCAGCACCGTGCCAAGACGCGGATGCAGCTCGGCAGCGGTTGGCAATTCGAAGGGAATGCGGGCCTGGCTCAAGGCCCGTTTGGCGCGGACGATGCGCTGTGCAACGGTGGGTTCCGGTTTGAGATAGGCGCGGGCGATCTCGGTTGTGCTCAGGCCCCCCATGACCCGCAGCGTCAGCATACAGCGCGACTCGGCCGGCAGCATGGGGTGGCAGGCGGTGAAGATCAAGCGCAAGGTGTCGTCACCGACCGGGTCGTCCAGGCGGGTATCGACTGCCTCGGCATGGGCCGCGGTGGCGAGCTCGTGCTGAAAGTCCAGCTCACGGCCGATCTCCATGGCCTTCTCTGCGGCGAAGCGCTTGTGCCGCAAGTGGTCCAGCGCCCGTCGCCGGGCAGTGGTCAGCAACCAGGCGCCGGGTTTTTCCGGAATGCCGTCTACCGGCCAGTGTTCGAGTGCGGCCAGTAGGGCGTCCTGCGCAAACTCCTCCGCCAGACCGACGTCGCGCACGATGCGTGCCACGCCGCCAATGATGCTGGCCGCCTCTATGCGCCATACCGCTTCGATGGCTTTGCGGCTTTCAAGGTCCTGTCGGGTCATCGCCGGCAGTGAGAGGCGGGATGCGGGATCAGCGGATGTAACAAGGCGCGCACTCGCGCACTTCCACCGTTGCCCAGCGGGTGGCAGGGCAGCGGCTGGCGATTGCGACGGCTTCCTCACGGCTGCTCACATCGAGCATGAAGAACCCACCGATCATTTCCCGCGCCTCGGTGAAGGGGCCGTCCAGCAGCTGAGGGGTGCCATTGCTTGTGGAGAGGCGTACCGCGTGTTCGTCCGGGCGCAGCGACTCGCTGGCCAGCAGGACGCCTTCCGCCTGCAGCGCCGCGGCATAATTCATCATTTCTTCGTAAAGGTGGCGGGCTTCGGTTTCGTCCCGAGTGGCGCGCTGGCCACGGGGCTCGACGATCAAAAGCAGAAAAGCCATGTCTCTTACCTCGAGCGCATCGTCATTCAGTGAAGTGTCAGGCAATTCATTGTGGATGAAGAATCACGATCGAACAAACCGTGGACGTGCATGAGCATACGGCACGGGTGCCGGGCGTTTGAATGTGGTGGGCGCATCACCCCGTTTCATTGCGAAACGGCGAGCGTTCCGACAGTTCGTCCATGTAAAAACGCATGCCTTCGGTTTCGCGGGCGAGAAAGCGATCGACCGCATCGCGAAAGCGTGGGTCTGCAATCCAGTGTGCCGAGCGCGTTGGCACGGGCTCGAGGCCGCGTGACAGTTTGTGCTCGCCCTGCGCGCCGCCTTCGAAACGCTGCAGGCCATGGCGGATGCAGTAGTCGATCGCCTGGTAGTAGCACAACTCGAAATGCAGGCAGGGCAGGTGCTCCAACGCCCCCCAGTAGCGGCCGTACAGGGCCTGCTGGTCGCACAGGAAGAAGGCCGCGGCCACTGGCTGGCCGTCGCGTTCTGCCAGCACCAGGCGCACGCCGTCGGGTAGCCTGCGTGCCAGTTCGGTAAAGAAGTCCGGGGTCAGGTAGGGCGTAGACCGGTGCTGCGCGTAGGTTGTGGCGTAGCAATGGTAAAAGAAGCGCCAGTCCTCGGTTCGGGCGCTGTGGCCATCTTCCCAGCGCAGGCTCAGTCCATGGGCGGCAGCACGGCGGCGGTCCTGGCGGATCTTCTTGCGTTTCTCGTGATTCAGATGTGCCAGAAATCCGTCGAAATCAGCGTACCCGGCGTTGTTCCAGTGAAACTGCACGCCCTGGCGCAGCATCAATCCCGCTTCACGTAGCCATTCACCCTCCTGCTCGGTCGGGAACAGCAGATGAAAGGACGACTGGCCGCTCTCCGTGACCATTGCCATCACGGCGCCCAGCAGATCGCGGCGCGCGGCATCATCCACGCCGAGCAGGCGCATGCCCGGTACCGGGCAGAAAGGCAGCGCAGCCAGCCACTTCGGATAGTAGGCCAGGCCGTGGCGGTGGTAGGCCTCCGCCCACGCCCAGTCGAACACGTATTCGCCGTAGGAGTGGTGCTTCTCGTACAGCGGCATTGCTGCGATCAACGCACCGTTGCGCCACAGCGTCGCATGGCGGGGCACCCAGCCCGTGTCGCCGCCCACGCAGCCGGTGGTCTCCAGCGTATCCAGAAAGGCATGTGACGTGCAGGGCTGGCCGTCGGTCAGTGCATCCCATTGTGCGGCGGGTAGGTCAGCCAGATGGTCAAGCAGGGCAAAGCCATTTGCGGGGCGGGAAGTCATGGCGCCTCAGGCAAGCATCTGCAACAGGGTGGGGTGCCAGATGGCTGTGTCGATATCCCCCATCTTGCGTGTGAGGCGAATCTTGTCGACGCAGCGGAGTTGGTCCAGCAGGATGCGAGCGGGCTTTCCGTGAAACTCGGTTTCCGGCCGGCAACCCAATGGCTGCCCCTTGCTGGTGATGGGGGCTACGATCACGCGAGGCAAGGCTGCGTTCATGTCGTCGGGCGAAATCACCAGTGCAGGACGGGTTTTCTGGATTTCACTGCCGACCGTCGGATCAAGATTCACCCAATAAACCTCTCCGCGACAGATGCGTGAGCCTCCCCTTACCATTCCCACTCACCCGCGTCCGCATCAACAGGGAGCGTGCCCCACGCATCCGTATCGGCCTCCGCGCGATAATGGTCGAACCAACCGGTGCGGGAGGGTTGCACCGGTTCGATGACAATGCGGGCGCCGTCCAAGCGCATCTCCACCTCGTCAGCGATACCGCACTCCGCCAATAGTGGGGCTGGAATCAGGATTCCGCGTGAATTGCCGATTTTTCTGACTGTTGTACGCATGGAGAGGTCCTGTCATGGCTGTGATAACGTTGTTATTACATCAGGAAGCGCGATCAAGATCAAGAAGGCGTATCGCTTGCCCTATTTTTGTGCAACTGCAAAATATCCTTGCTGGACCGAGGCTTGGGGTCGGTGTCCCCGGCTTATCCACAGGCTTGCTCACGGTGTATGTGCACAGCTGAGTGTGTCTTTCGGTACCGCTGGATGCCGAATCCGGCAGGGGTCAGTGCGCCGGTCGGGGGCGTGACGCGGTATAGTTGCGCCCCATGAAGACCTCGCTTTCGATCGCTGTCGCACAGCTCAATTTCACCGTCGGCGACCTGTCGGCCAATGCCGACCGTATCATCGACGCACTTCAACAGGCACGCGCCCAGGGGGCCGACCTGCTGCTGACACCCGAGCTGGCGCTGTCCGGCTACCCACCGGAAGACCTGCTGCTGCGGCCGGATTTTTACCGTGCGTGTGCCGAGCAGATGCGCCGCGTCGTCGACGCCTCCGAGGGGATCTGTGTCGTGGTCGGGCACCCGGAAGAGCGCGCGGGGGCCTACTACAACGCTGCCACCGTGATCCGCGACCGTCACACCCTGGCGACCTATCACAAGCACCTGCTGCCCAACTACGAGGTGTTTGACGAGCAGCGCTACTTCACCCCCGGTGCGGTGCCCTGCGTGTTTGAACTCAACGGCACCCGCATTGGCGTGAATATCTGCGAGGACGTGTGGGACACCGGCCCGTCCCTGCTGGCGCAGGCAGCCGGTGCAGAGATGCTGCTGTCGCTCAATGCCTCGCCGTTTCACGTTGGCAAGCAGGCTCAGCGCCACGAGGTGCTGCGCGCCCGGGTGGCGGAGACGCGCTTGCCGGTGCTGTACTGCAATATGGTGGGCGGGCAGGACGAACTGGTGTTCGATGGTGCCTCCTTCGCACTCGACCGCGACGGTGCGCTCCGATATCAGGCGCCGGTCTTCGACGAAGCACTGGATGTCATCGGCTTTGCCCATGGGGGCTGGCAATCCGGGCGTACGGTGGAGTCCGCGTCGGTCGAGTCAGATGTGTATCGGGCGCTGACGGCGGGGGTGCGCGACTATCTGGGCAAGAACCGTTTTCCGGGCGCCATCATCGGTTTGTCGGGCGGTATCGATTCGGCGTTGACGCTGGCCGTGGCGGTCGATGCGCTGGGTGCCGATCGCGTGCGCGCGGTCATGATGCCTTCACCCTATACCGCGCAGATGAGTCTGGACGATTCGCGCGAGATGGTCAGGCGCCTGGGTGTGCGCTATGACGAGATTCCCATCGAACCCGCAATGCAGGTGTTTGCCGGTCTGCTCGAGCCGCAGTTTGCCGGCCTGCCTGCAGACACCACCGAAGAGAATCTGCAAAGTCGTATCCGCGGCATGATCCTGATGGCCTTGTCGAACAAGACCGGATCGATTGTGCTGACCACCGGCAACAAGAGCGAGATGGCCACTGGCTATGCCACGCTCTATGGCGACATGGCGGGCGGCTTTGCCGTACTCAAGGATATCTACAAGACGCTGGTGTATCGGCTGTCTGACTGGCGTAATTCGGTTTCGCCGGTGATTCCGCAGAACATCATCGACCGTCCGCCCTCGGCCGAGCTCAAGCCCGACCAGAAGGACCAGGACAGCCTGCCGCCCTACGAGGTGCTCGATGCCATCATCGAGGCCTACATGGAACGCGACGAATCGCCCCGGCAGATCATCGCCGCCGGTTATCCGGAGGCCGATGTGCGTCGTACCGTCGGCATGCTCAAGCGCAACGAGTACAAGCGGCGTCAATCGCCGGTCGGCATCCGCGTGACCCCACGCGGGTTCGGCAGGGATTGGCGTTATCCGATAACATCGCGGTATCAGGATGAATATTGATTCGTGCCAATGCGC
Organism: Parazoarcus communis SWub3 = DSM 12120; assembly: GCF_003226565.1. Classification (GTDB taxonomy): domain Bacteria; phylum Pseudomonadota; class Gammaproteobacteria; order Burkholderiales; family Rhodocyclaceae; genus Parazoarcus; species Parazoarcus communis. The sequence goes on from NZ_QKOE01000004.1 coordinate 307,351, forward strand.
ACCGCAACCGTGATTGTGCCGGCCAACAGGAGGAACACATGAAGAAGATCGAAGCCATCATCAAGCCGTTCAAGCTCGACGAAGTGCGTGAAGCGCTGTCGGAAGTCGGCATCACCGGCCTGACCGTTACCGAGGTCAAGGGCTTTGGCCGTCAGAAGGGGCACACCGAACTGTACCGGGGGGCCGAATACGTGGTCGACTTCCTGCCCAAGATCAAGGTCGAGATCGTCATCACCGACGATATCGTCGATCAGACCGTCGAGGCCATCATCAAGGCCGCTCAGACCGGCAAGATCGGCGACGGCAAGATCTTCGTGTCTTCGGTCGAGCAGGTCGTGCGCATCCGCACTGGCGAAACCAACGAAGCTGCAATTTGATCGTCACGGCCGGTCAGGCTTCAGGCCTGGCCGGTAGATTTACCGGCGGGTGCTGTTCTGCGCCCGCATCAATACCAGCAGTGCCCCACCGCCGCCATCGTGCGGGCCCGCCTGGCAGAACGCCAGAATCTCTTCCCGCTGTGCCAGCCAGCCGCGCGACAACTGCTTGAGGATGGACACCTTGCCCGGTGAGCCCAGGCCCTTGCCGTGGATCACCCGGATGCAGCGCTTGCCCTGATGCAGTGCCGACGCAAGAAAATGCGCCAGTGCCTCCCGTGCTTCGTCGCGGGTCAGCCCATGCAGATCGATCTCGCCCTGCAATACCCAGCGCCCGCGACGCAGGTCGCTCAGCACCCGGCGCGGCAACCCGGGTCGCAGGAAGGCGGCTTCGTCGCCCATGTCCAGACGATCTTCGAAGGTCAGTGGGGCCGCCAGCGACTCGTGCAAGGCTTCGCGCTCGTCGGCTTCGAGTTTCAGCGGTAGCGGGGCAGGTGTGGGTGCGTTCAGTTCGACCCGGTTGCGAGTATCGACAGGTCGTGCTCCGCGTGTCGCGAGGCGGAACAGTACAGCGGGGTCGGACAGGTCGGCATCTGCCGGCAGCACCATCGGGGGCGGTTCGGATCCGCCCAGTCGTGCAGCTTCGGCCTCTGCCTGCAGGGCGCCGATGCCGCGCGGGCGGCGTGGTGCAACGCCAAGCGCCACGCGGCCACTGTCCGCCAATGGCGTGACGTCCGCATACGCGGCTTGCAGTGGATCGAGCGGGGCACGCTTTGTCACCGGCTCCGGCACGTCGGTGTCGGCCGCTTTGGGGCGTGGCAGTGGTGCAGGGCGAGGGCGGTCCAGCTCCGCGCGACCGCCATCGTCGAGTGGTGCTACGCCCGCCAGTGACTTGCGGAACAGGGCGAGATCATCTTCTGCCGGTACCGCGTCGGCATCGGCAGAGGTAGGGGATGAGGTCTTTCGGGGCGCGGCCTTGCCTGTTGGGGCTGCAGGCTTGACCTTGAGCGCGGCCAGCGCCTTGAACGGGTTGTCTGCGCCAGCCTTGCCCGAGCGCTGGGCGGGGGCCGTGTCTTGCGAACGGGCAGGGCGGCGCGACATGGTGGAGCGCTCAGTTGCCCAAGCTGTCCAGGTAGCGCTCGGCGTCGAGCGCTGCCATGCAGCCGGTGCCGGCCGAGGTGACGGCCTGGCGGTAGATGTGGTCCTGCACGTCGCCTGCGGCAAACACACCGGGGATGCTGGTCTGGGTGGCGTTACCGTGGCGGCCGCCCTGCGTCACGATGTAGCCGCCATCCATTTCCAGCTGACCCTCGAAGATGTCGGTGTTGGGTTTGTGGCCGATGGCAATGAACACGCCCTGCAGTGCGATGTCGCGGGTGGCGCCGGTGTTGGTGTCCTTGATGCGCATGCCGGTCACGCCGGAGTTGTCGCCCAGCACTTCGTCCAGCGTGGCGTTGAGCGCAAGCTCGATCTTGCCCGCAGCAACCTTCTCCATCATCTTGTCGATCATGATCTTTTCGGCGCGGAATTTTTCGCGACGGTGGACCACGGTCACCTTGCTGGCAATGTTGGCCAGGTAGAGCGCCTCTTCAACTGCAGTGTTGCCGCCGCCGACCACGGCCACTTCCTGATTGCGATAGAAAAAACCATCGCAGGTGGCGCAGGCCGATACGCCGCGTCCGGCAAACTTTTCTTCCGAGGGCAGGCCAAGGTACTTGGCGGTCGCGCCAGTGGAGATGATCAGCGCATCGCAGGTGTATTCGCCCGAGTCGCCGATCAGCTTGAACGGGCGCTGGCCCAACTGCACGGTATGGATGTGATCAAAGATCATCTCGGTGTTGAAGCGTTCGGCATGCTTCTGGAAGCGCGCCATCAGGTCAGGGCCCATCACACCGTCGGCATCGGCCGGCCAGTTGTCAACCTCGGTCGTCGTCATCAGCTGTCCGCCCTGGGCCAGGCCGGTGATCAGCACCGGATTCAGGTTGGCGCGGGCAGCGTAAACAGCAGCGGTGTAGCCGGCGGGGCCGGAGCCAAGGATGAGCAGACGGGCGTGCTTGGTGGTCATGACGTAGGTATCCAGCGTGTGAGCAATGGCGCAGATTATAGCCGAGCCGCCATATCAGTCCGATGAATGGCGGTAATAGTCCTGAACTATGCTGAGGGTGGAGGGGCAGGCTCGAGTGCGGCCATGCGGGCTCCATGCCTGATTGCCGTCCGCATTTATTCGTTTATACTTTCGGACGAAATACACCGATACATTTTCGTTATCGAATGCGACCTTGCACGATGGAGCCTACATGAGCCAGCAGAATGCGGTTTCAACAATCGCCCTGAAGACATTCCCGCTGTTCAGCGGCCTGTCGGACGACGTGATTGCCGCTGTCGCGCGTCATGCCTTGATGCGGCGCTTCCCGCGCGGGCAGACGGTAGTGCGTGCGGGGGATCGCACCGACTATGTCTACTTTGTGCTGACGGGCAGTCTCAAGGTCGTGGTCAGCGACGAGGACGGCCGCGAGGTCATCCTGTCCATCCTGGGCCAGGGCGAACTGTTCGGCGAGATGGGCATGTTCGGCGAGCAACCGCGCTCCGCCTCGGTGGTGGCAGTGGTGGCGGCTGATCTGGTCATGATTGCCAAGCACGACTTCCGCGAACTCATGCAGGACAACTTCGAGATTGCCTGGCGCATCATGTGCAACCTCGCAGAGCGTCTGCGCAATGCCGATCGCAAGATCGAAAGCCTGGCCTTGATGGACGTCTATGGCCGGGTTGCCGGGCTGCTGCTCGAGATGTCAGAGGATGTCGATGGTGAATCGGTGGTGGTGCGCAAGATCTCCAAGCAGGACATCGCCAAGATGATCGGCGCATCGCGCGAGATGGTGTCCCGTGTCATGAAAGACCTCGGGCAGCAGGGGCTGATCGAGGAAACCCCCAATGGCATCATCCTGCGCGAACGCCTCAATGAGCTCTGAACCTGGCTGGCGTCCTCGGGCCGATTTCCGGGCCTGACCGTTGGCCGGTGCGGGTAGTTTGTTTCGCACGGCAACATCGAGGGCGGCGGGGGCGGTCCATCGCATATAATCCGGGTTGTTTCCTGTTCCGGTCGCCGATCGCCCCCTGATGCTGTCTCGTTCGTCATCCCGTTCCCAGCCTTTACCCGAGAAAATCTCGCTTTTGTTACAGGAAGCCCGTTGGCTGATCCTGGGCGTGATGTCGCTCTACATCGGGCTGGTGCTGCTCGGCTACAACAAGGCCGATCCGGGCTGGTCGCATGCTTCGGTGGTCGATCGCATCACCAATCCGGGCGGGCGGTTTGGCGCCTGGCTGGCCGATTTGCTGCTTTATCTGCACGGCGTGTCGGCGTGGTGGTGGGTCGTGTTTCTCGGCTACGGCCTGATGTGGGGCTTTCGCCGTCTCAAGAACCAGCTGACCATCGATCGCCGGTCGTTCTTCTTTGTGTTTGCCGGCTTTCTGGTGGTGTTGATCACCAGCAGCGCGCTCGAGTATCTGCGTTTCCACTCTCACGGTGCGGCCTTGCCGCTGTCGCCCGGCGGCCTGTTTGGCATGGAGCTTGGACAGCTGGTCCAGCGCAACTTCGGCTTTACCGGTGGCACCTTGCTGCTGCTGGCCCTGATGGCGGCAGGGCTGTCGCTGTTTACCGGCATCTCGTGGCTGAGTGCGGCCGAGGGTGTGGGCGCCTGGCTGGAGCAATCCGTGCTGTCGGCACAAGCCGCATGGGCGCGCTGGCAGGACCGCAAGGTGGGGCAACAGATTGCACAAAAGCGCGAAGCGGTGGTCGAAACCCGCCGGCGCAAGGTCGAGCAGGCACCGCCCGCGCCGTTGCGCATCGAACCTGCAGTGGTCGAGGTTCAGCGCTCCGAGCGGGTGGAGCGCGAGCGTCAGCAAACCCTGTTCGACGACAACCCCGAAGGCGCGATCCCGCCGCTTGGCCTGCTCGACCCGCCGACTGTCAATGGCGAGCCACCGTCGCCCGAAGCGCTGGAATTCACCTCCCGGCTGATCGAGACCAAGCTGGCTGACTTCGGTGTCGAGGTCAAGGTGCTGGCTGCGTACCCGGGGCCGGTGATCACCCGCTACGAGATCGAGCCTGCTGTCGGCGTCAAGGGCAGTCAGGTGGTCAATCTGGCCAAGGATCTTGCCCGGGCGCTGTCCATGGTATCGATCCGCATGGTCGAGACCGTGCCGGGCAAGTCCTGCATGGCGCTCGAACTGCCCAACCCCAAGCGTCAGACCGTGCGCCTGTCAGAAATCCTCGGCTCCAAGGCCTATCAGGATATGGGGTCGGCGCTGACCGTGGCGCTGGGCAAGGACATCGGTGGCCAGCCGGTCGTGGCCGATCTGGCCAAGATGCCACACCTGCTGGTGGCCGGTACCACGGGTTCGGGCAAGTCGGTCGGCGTCAATGCCATGATCCTGTCGCTGCTCTACAAGAGCGAGCCGGAGAAAGTGCGCCTGATCATGGTCGACCCGAAAATGCTGGAGCTCTCCATCTACGAGGGCATTCCGCATCTGCTCGCTCCCGTCGTCACCGACATGAAGCATGCCGGCAACGCGCTCAACTGGTGCGTCACCGAAATGGACAAGCGCTACAAGCTGATGGCGGCTGTTGGTGTGCGCAACCTGGCCGGCTTCAACAAGGCGGTGGTAGAGGCGCGCAAGCACGAGACCCCGCTGACCAACCCGTTCTCGATCACTCCGGACAACCCCGAGCCGCTCGAGACCTTGCCCTACATTGTGGTGGTGGTGGACGAGTTCGCCGACTTGATGATGGTGGTCGGCAAGAAAGTTGAAGAACTCATCGCCCGTCTTGCGCAAAAGGCGCGTGCCGCGGGTATCCATCTCATCCTTGCCACCCAGCGGCCGTCGGTGGATGTGATCACCGGCCTGATCAAGGCCAACGTGCCCACCCGTATTGCCTTCCAGGTGTCCAGCAAGATCGATTCACGCACCATTCTCGACCAGATGGGGGCCGAAGCCCTGCTGGGCATGGGCGACATGCTTTATCTGGCACCCGGTACCGGGCTGCCGGTCCGTGTGCACGGTGCCTTTGTAGCCGACGAGGAAGTACACAAGGTGGTGGATCACCTGAAGCGGCTGGGCCCGCCCGACTATATCGAGGGCATCCTGTCTGCACCTGAAGACGATCTCGAGGCCGCCCTCGGCGCTGGTGGCGAAGGCGGGGAGGAGACCGACGCGCTCTACGATCAGGCGGTCGAGATCGTCGTCAAGACGCGCCGCCCCTCCATTTCACTGGTGCAGCGCCACCTGCGCATCGGCTACAACCGGGCTGCACGCCTCATCGAGCAGATGGAGCGTGCCGGGCTCGTATCGCCCATGGGCAGCAATGGCAATCGCGAAGTCATCGTGCCGCCGAAGGAAGGAGAATGATGCGCCGGATGCTGAAGTTCCTCGTACTGGCCGCCCTGGTGTTGCCCGTCAGTCCGTCATGGGCCGCCGACGGCATCGCACAGTTGCGCCAGTTTGTTTCTGCCACCCGCAGCGCGGAGGGCGAGTTCGACCAGACCGTGATGGCCCGCTCGGGTCGCAGGCCGCAACAATCGTCGGGCACCTTTGCCTTTGCCCGTCCGGGCAAGTTCCGGTGGGAATACCAGATGCCCTATCCGCAACTGCTGGTGGGCGATGGCGAGCGTCTGTGGTCGTGGGATCGTGACCTCAATCAGGTGACGGTCCGCCCGATGGGGGATGCGCTGGGCTCCACGCCGGCCGCCATCCTGTTCGGCAAGGTCGAACTTGACCAGGATTTCGAACTTGCTGATGGCGGCACGAGCGATGGTGTGGTTTGGGTGAATGCGCGTCCGCGCAAGGCCGACAGCACCTTCGAATCAATGCGCATCGGGCTGGCCGAAGGCCAGCTGCGGCGCATGGAGTTGCGCGACAACTTTGGTCAGACCACGCTGATCGTGTTCACCCGCTGGCTGGCGAATCCGCCGCTCGATGCCACGCGCTTCCGCTTTGTGCCGCCAGAGGGGGCTGACGTGATCGGTTCCAACTGATCGCGCCACCACTCCACGCCGCTCCACGCGCCCCAAAGCCCTTCAATGACCGACCTGTTCGAAGCCCTCGAGCCGCCGCGCGTGCCGCTGGCCGAGCGTATGCGGCCGGCCACGCTGGACGACGTTGCCGGGCAGTTGCATCTGCTGGGGCCCGGCAAGCCGCTGCGGCTCGCATTTGCTTCAGGCAAACCCCACTCGATGATTCTCTGGGGGCCGCCGGGGGTGGGCAAGACCACGCTGGCGCGGCTGATGGCCAAGGGTTTCGACGCCGAGTTCGTCGCACTGTCGGCGGTGTTCTCCGGTGTAAAGGAGATCCGCGAGGCCATTCAGCAGGCGCAGGCCGCGAAGGCGCGCGGCCGCCACACCATCCTGTTTGTCGACGAAGTGCACCGTTTCAACAAGTCGCAGCAGGACGCCTTTCTGCCCTTTGTCGAGCAAGGCCTGGTCACCTTCATTGGTGCCACGACCGAGAATCCCTCGTTCGAGGTCAATTCCGCGCTGCTGTCGCGGGCTGCGGTGTATGTGCTCGAATCACTCGACGCTACTGCCATGGCCGCGCTGTTTGAACGTGCCCGGCAGACGGCCTGTCCGCAACTGGAGGTCGAGGATGATGCGCGCGAGCGCCTGATCGGCTTTGCCGACGGCGATGCCCGTCGGCTGATGAACCTGGTCGAGCAGATTCAGGTGGCAGCCGAGACGGCCGGGGTCAATCCGGTCACGGCAGACTTCGTCGATCAGGCCTTGTCACGCAATCTGCGGCGTTTCGACAAGGGCGGAGAGGCCTTTTACGATCAGATCTCTGCGCTGCACAAATCAGTGCGCGGTTCAAACCCGGACGCATCGCTGTACTGGCTGTGCCGCATGCTCGACGGCGGCGCAGACCCGCACTACCTGGGCCGGCGCCTGGTGCGGATGGCGGTGGAAGATATCGGCCTGGCCGACCCGCGTGCGCTGGAAATCTGTCTCAACGCCTGTTCCACCTACGAAAGGCTCGGCTCACCCGAGGGAGAGCTCGCGCTGGCCCAGGCCACCATCTTCCTGGCCTGTGCAGCCAAATCGAATGCGGTATACAAAGCTTACAATGCGGCGCGCAAGTTCGTTGCCGATCAGGGCTCCAAACCCGTACCCATGCATCTGCGCAATGCGCCAACCCGGTTGATGAAAGAACTGGGTTACGGCAAGGCCTATCGTTATGCACACGACGAGCCCGACGCCTACGCAGCGGGCGAGAGCTACTTGCCGGAGGGCATGGCAGCGCCTGGCTGGTATCAACCGACGCCACGCGGCATGGAAGCAAAGATCGGCGAGAAGCTCGCCTATCTTCGCAGGCTGGACGCCGCCGTTTCAGGCGCGACGCCGCCCGCCTCGCACACCGACAGACGGCGAGGCGGGGTAGAGGCAGGCAAGCCTAATGCGGCAGAGGATGATCCGTCATGAAACGGGCGCACAGCGAACGTGCGGATTCGGCCTTTTCGTTGTCGCCACGGGCGTCGGCTTTTTCGATCAGGTCGAGCATGTATTGAGTCAGCAACAACACCCCTTCGGGGGTTTGCACCAAGCCGCAGGCAACTTGCGCGGCGGCAGCATCCGGAATGCCTTCATGTTCGGCAATCAGGGCAACTTCTTCTTCGGTCAGGTCGCAGTAATCTAGGCAGTCACGAATGGATAGCATGCAGTTTCTCCTCCTGGTGTCGGCGCTGTCTGACGCAGCGTTCATTCCTCTCTAAGCCTACGCCATGGAGTACTGATTGCAAGAAAAGTTTCCCCCCAAGATTTCGCTTAAGCGATTGATTGATATAATCAATTTGTGCGCTGCGCCAATACGGTGACGTATTGTGTGCCATGCGATCGGCTGCCGGTGCTGGCGCGATCGCGGTTTTGACCCGAATATTCAGTCCTTTAACTTCATACACATCGCTCCAGGATTTCCCGATGCTCGATATCCAGATGCTTCGCAGCCAGCTCGACGTAGTGGTTGCGCGACTCGCCACCCGCGGCCTGCAGTTCGACACCGCCGCCTTTCTCGCGCTGGAGGAAGAGCGCAAGCAGTTGCAGACCCGCACGCAAGAGCTTCAGGCCCGCCGCAACAACCTGTCCAAGCAGATCGGCATGCTCAAGGGCAAGGGTGAGGACGCCTCTGCGGTGCTGGCTGAGGTCGGGCAGTTGGGCGACGAGCTCAAGGCCTGCGAGCAAGCCTTGCCGGTGGTTCTGGACAGAATGAACGCCTTTCTTGCCGGCTTGCCCAACCTGCCGCAAGAGAGCGTGCCGGTGGGCGAAGACGAAAGCGGCAACGTCGAGGTCCGGCGCTGGGGCGCACCTGCCAGCTTCGATTTCGAAGTCCGCGATCACGTCGACATCGGTGCGCGCCTTGGCCTGGATTTCGACACCGGGGCCAAACTCTCGGGTTCGCGCTTCACCTTCATGCGTGGTCAGGTCGCCCGTCTGCACCGTGCGCTTGCCCAGTTCATGCTCGACACCCAGACCGGTGAGCATGGCTACACCGAGTGCTATACCCCCTACATCGTCAATCGCGAAGTGCTCGAAGGCACGGGCCAACTACCCAAGTTCAAGGAAGACATGTTCTGGGTACTGCGTGGCGGTGACGAAGAGGTGCGCGAGCAGTACCTCATCTCCACTTCCGAGATCTCGCTGACCAACACCGTACGCGAACAGATACTGACTGCTGACGCGTTGCCGATCAAACTGACTGCACACAGCCCCTGCTTCCGCTCCGAAGCGGGCAGCGGCGGGCGCGACGTACGCGGCATGATCCGCCAGCATCAGTTCGACAAGGTCGAAATGGTGCAGATCGTCGCCCCGGATCAAAGCGAAGCTGCGCTCGAGGAAATGGTCGGCCACGCCGAAGCCATCCTGCAGAGGCTCGAGCTGCCCTACCGCGTCATCACGCTGTGCACCGGCGACATGGGCTTCTCTGCAGCCAAGACCTACGACCTCGAGGTCTGGCTGCCGGCGCAGGGTACCTATCGCGAAATCTCCAGCTGCTCCAACTGCGAATCCTTCCAGGCGCGGCGGATGCAGGCCCGGTTCAAGAACGCCCAAGGCAAGAACGAGCTCGTGCACACCCTCAACGGCTCGGGCCTCGCGGTCGGCCGTACGCTGGTCGCCGTGCTGGAAAACTACCAGCGCGCCGATGGCAGTGTCGAGGTACCCAAGGCGCTGCGCCCCTATATGGGCGGTCTTGAAGTCCTCACGCCGCAAGCGTAAGCAGCAACGGCCAATCCCCCGCCGTCCCGCGGCGGGATTGCATCCCGCCATACGATCCCCAGCAAACCCGCCGTGCTTGGTCAGCAGGCCTATTCCTGCCGGCTCAGGCGTAGTTCCGGGGTGCCCAGCAGGGGCGCCTGAAGTGGCCCGATGCGGGTCAGGATGTCGTGGTAGTTGCGCACGTTTTCAGTCATGACCACGGCCTCGCCACCGCGTGCGGGGCCGGATTTCAGGCGGGACGCGTAGTCGGGGCGCGACATCAGCGGCAGCACCGCCTTCATATCCCACCACGACGTTTCGTCTTTCCCAAGGCGTCGGGCGATCGAGCGCGCACCGTTGAAATGCCCCATGCCGAGATTGTAGGCAGCGGTCGCCATCCAAAGTCGGTCAGGCTCGGGGATTTCCTGTGGCAGTTGGTCCTGCAGCATCGCAAGGTAGCGAGCACCGCCGAGGATGCTCTGGCGCGCATCCAGCCGGTTTTGCACACCCAGCCTGTCGGCCGTCTCGGTCGTCAGCATCATCATGCCGCGTACGCCAGTGCGCGAGGTTGCCAGCGGATCCCAGTGAGACTCCTGATAGGCAATTGCGGCAAGGTAGCGCCAGTCGATGCCGGTTGCCGCTTCCGCATCCTGAAAATGGCGGATGAAGCGTGGCAGGCGCTCTTGGATGCGTGCCAGAAACGTGGCGATATCCTGATCTCGCAATCGGCGTACATAGCCGAAGTAGCGATCGGCCATACGTGAGATCAGCCCTTCCGCCTGTGCCTCGGTCAGGAAGGACTCCACTTCCGCGGCCAGGCCTCCTTCGCTGTCGATCGGCATCGCCCAGGCAATATGGCTCTTCAGGGGTAGATCATACGCAAGTGTCAGATCGGGGTTGATCCTCGACGCAAGCGCAAAGTGAATGCGGTCGGTGGCAACCAGGTCCAGCGTACCGTCGGCCACCTGGTCGAGCAGGACCTGATCGCGGCGACGTGTGTAATGCACCATCAGCGTGGGAACACGCTTGTTGATGCCTTCAAGGGCTTCTGCCGCCAGCGTGCCGCGCCGTACTGTGACCGTGCGTCCGGCCAGATCGTCCTCACGGTCGAGTTCAGGCCCTTCGCTACGGCCCGCCAGCACGAAGTCCACCTCCCGCAAGGGGGGAGACCAGCGTAGCGGAAAGCGATCGTTGCGCGCCAATGCCGCCGCAGCAAGATGAACCTCGCCGTTCAGTACCGCATCAACCGCCCGAACCGGATCCCGATACACCACGAAGCGTACCGGTACCCCCAACTTTTTGCCCAGTTCCATCAACAGATCATGTTCGAAACCCGAACGTGTGCCGTCTTCTTCCTCACGGTAGGAGATTGCATCCAGTCGGGTCGCCACACGCAACTCACCAAGCGTCCGGTAATCGGCCAGTCGGGTTGTTTCCTGTTGCCCGCAAGAAAGCAGCAACAGGGCGAGGAGGGCAAGCAGCAGTCGTCTCAAGAGGGGTCATCCGGTCGCGGTCGCAGGATTCTGCGCGCGGATCGCCGCCGATGCAATCTGCTGACGATGATGAATGAATGGTGCGGCGCCGAACCCTGGTTTGATCAAGGTCATGGAGTCACATGCGCCATCTTGGTACATTAATGTTTTCTAACTTACTGATGGATGGCGGTATGTCGAAGTCTTTTGTCCAGATCACGTCCGATATCTCACGAGCCCTGGAAACCCTGCGCGCCGAGGCGCCTGAAACCATGCAGGGTTTTGGCGCCATGGCCAAAGCCTCGATGAAGGCGGGTGCCCTGTCTGCACTCGACAAGGAACTGATTGCGCTGGCAATCGGGGTGACGGCGCGCTGCGATGGTTGTATCGGTTTTCACGTCAAGGCCTTGATCCGTCTCGGCGTCACCCGAGAACAACTGATGGAAACACTGGCCATCTGCACCTATATGGGCGGCGGTCCCGCACTGATGTACGCGGCGGAAGCCATCCGTGCATTCGAGGAAATGTCGCCGAAGGCTTAAAAAGATTGGCAGAGGGCTGTACTTTTTTAGCGAGTCGTCTATAATCGCGGCCTTCGAGCGGAGAGGTGGCAGAGTGGTCGAATGTACCTGACTCGAAATCAGGCGTACCGCAAGGTACCGTGGGTTCGAATCCCACCCTCTCCGCCAGCAGATTAAAGCGCAAAGCCCGGTTCCGAAAGGTTCCGGGCTTTTTGCTTTTCTGCACACCCGATGTGTTTTGATCAGGCGTGAGCCGAGTCATGCAACGCATTGGGGTAAATGAGCACGCCGGCGAGGCCGTTCATGCCCATTCATCCAGTAGCGATCCGTGATGGCGACAGGGAGCGCCTGAGCGTGGCTTCCCCGCGCTTCGATCGTTACGATTACAGGATCGGCGTATCCTTCTCCCCGCGCTCATACACCACGTTGGCGCGGCCGACCAGCAAGGGGTCCAGCGGGCCGATGCGGTCCAGATCCTTGTTGGTGTAGGGCAGCTTGTGCAGCACATAGCGCATCGCATTGAGGCGTGCGCGCTTCTTGCAGTCGGACTTGACCACCGTCCACGGCGAATCGGCGGTGTCGGTGTAAAAGAACATCGCCTCCTTGGCCTTGGTGTAATCGTCCCACTTGTCGAGCGAGGCCAGATCGATGGGTGACAGCTTCCACTGTTTCAGCGGATGCGATTCACGCTCCTTGAAGCGGCGGCGCTGTTCCTCGCGGCTCACCGAAAACCAGAACTTGATCAGGTGAATGCCACTGCGCACCAGATTGCGCTCGAACTCCGGCACCTGGCGCATGAACTCGTTGTATTCGTCCGGCGAGCAGAAGCCCATCACCCTTTCCACCCCGGCCCGGTTGTACCAGGAGCGGTCGAACATCGCGATCTCGCCCGCAGTGGGCAGATGCTGGATGTAACGCTGAAAATACCATTGGCCACGCTCGGTTTCGGTGGGCTTTTCCAGCGCCACCACATGCGCGCCGCGCGGGTTCAGATGTTCCATGAACCGCTTGATCGTACCACCCTTGCCGGCCGCATCCCGCCCCTCGAACAGAATCACCACGCGCTGCCCGGTTTCCTTGACCCAGGCCTGCAGCTTCAACAACTCGACCTGCAGGCGGTACTTCTGCTTCTCGTAGTTGCGCCGCGACATCAGGTTCTTGTACGGGTAACCGCCCACCCGCCAGTCATCCGCCAACTCCTCATCCGGCTTGGCACGGGGTACCGCAGGCGCGGTGCGTTCGAGCAGGGCCTGGCGCAGGCGGGCGGCATCGTCGGGCGAAGCACCGGCGAGGATGGTCTCGAGCGTCCTTGCGATGTCCTCCACCTTGCCTCCGGCTGCATTGCCCAGGATGTCGGCCACTGCAACCGCTTTGGATTCGCGCGCAGCGGCAACCGCCTGTTCGATCTCGAACTGCTCGATCGCCAGCGCATCCAGCGCGGGAGACGTGTCGCCCGCCGTGGCCCGACGAGGCTTTGCCGCCGTGCGGGCTGTGCCCGACGCCTTGGCGGGCGTCCTGCGTGGCGAGGGTTTGCCGGCTGTCGTCTTTGCAGGGCTGGGCGTGCCGGTGGTGGTGGAGGTGTTGCGGGGATCGTCAGCCTTGCTCATCGTGTGTCCTCGTATTCTTATGGGGTCGCAGTGATCACGAAGATTCTATGCCGAAGGTCGGGGCTCCGGTCTGCGCATGATCAAGTTCTCCGCAGCAAATCCCGCCCGCGGCGGTCTCTGCGCAACCTGCTTGTGCTCGTTGGCCACGTCAGCAGTTAGAATTCTGCACTGCACAAGTCATAACAAACAGGTCGCCCCTTCATGCCTCTCAGCGCCCAGGCCCGCTCCCTGCTCGACATGGTCTATCGTGTCGGTGCCCCTCGCTTTCACGAGCTGTCGCCCACCCAGGCGCGCCATTCGTTCCAGAAGCTGCAATTTGCCTTTCGTCCGGATGCGCCGGCTGTCGCCTCTGTGACCGAAGTCCCCATCGGTCGTCCGGATGGCAGCGTATTGCTGGCCCGCTACTACCGGCCGCTGCAGGCTCATCCCCGGCAAAGCCTGCCACTACTGATCTACTTTCATGGTGGTGGATGGTGCGTGGGTGACATCGAAAGCTACGACGTCCTGTGCCGCCAACTGGCCAATGGTAGCGGCTGTGCAGTGCTGTCGGTGGACTACCGCCTGGCGCCGGAGCATCCGTTTCCGGCGGCCGTCATCGATGCCCGTCTGGCGGTAGAGTGGGCTGTCGAACAGGCAGATCTGCTGGTCATCGACCCCACCCGTGTCGCGCTGGGTGGTGACAGCGCTGGCGGCAATCTGTCCATCGTCACTGCGCTCGCCCTGCGTGATGCCGGTGGGCCATTGCTGCAGTACTTGATGCTGGTCTATCCCAGCACCGAGATCGTCAGCAACCGACCTTCACGCGACGCCTACGCTGATGGTTTCTTTCTGGATCGTGAGACGCTGGACTGGTTTTTTACCCGTTACCTGCCCGAAGGCAACACCGAAGACTGGCGCGCCTCGCCCATGCGCGCCGACTCACTTGCCGGTTTGCCGCCCATGCTGTTGATGACTGCCGAATGCGATCCGCTCAGCGACGACTGTGTTGCCTTTGTCGAGCGGGTCAAGGCAGAGGGAGGCGAAGTGGATCACCGTCCGGTTGCCGGCATGGTTCATGGCTTTTTTACCTTGGGCAAGTTCTTCCCCGAAGCCAGCCAGGCCGTCGCGGATGCGGCCGCAGCGTTGGCTGAACGGCTGGGTCGGTAACGAACGGCGGGGTTGTCACCCCGCTCTACGTGGAAACACCCCGTGTGCCTTTCACCCGTCGTAGGGCGGGGTGCCAACCCCGCCGCGGTCGGAAGGGGCGTGGCGTTTGCTTAACCGCAGACGGTCGCCAGCATGGCCTGGCGCATCTCACGTGCCTGGTTGACCAGTTCTTCGAACTTGTCAGCCTCGATACCTGCAATGCAATTTTCCAGCATCTCCGGCCGGCGCTGCACGCCCAGCACCGAGTCAAAGGGATTGGGCGATTCTGCGGCCAGCGAGGCGACAAACACGATGTCGCCCAGTGTGGCGGGGGGCCAGGCGCCGCCATAGGGGTTTTCGTACTCGAACGCATCGAGCACCTCTTCGGGTAGCTCGAAGGCCTCCAGAATGGCGCGGCCAACCGGTTCGCTCCAGACTTCAACGAACTCGGCAAAACGCTCCAGGTTTTCTTCAAGGGCCGGATAGCTCGACGCTCGCGCAAGCAGGAAAAACTGGCCGATATCCACCATCATGCCGGCAAACATCGCACGATCGGGCGCCACCGTGCGCAGCTGGTGCGCAAACGCGTACGACCACGAGGCCACATCTACCGAATGCATCCACAGGCCCGATGCAATCAGACGCATGTGCTTGGAGCGGTGATCCTGCGCCAGCTGCTCGGCCGACACCGCAAACGCCAGGCAGCGCAGCGCAGCCAGACCGATGCGTTTCACGGCGGTGCCGACGTCGGCAATCTGGGTGCCGTAAGGGTTCAGCATCACCGCGTTGGCCATGCGTACCGCCTTGGCGCTGAGCACCGGCTCGGCCTTGACTACGTTGGCGATATCGTCGAGCGACGAGTTTGGATCGTCCGCCATGCGTTTGATCCGCAGCGACACATCCAGCGCGGTCGGAAAGTTCAGCCGACCGTCTTCGAGCTCGGCCTCGATCTGCTCCGAAAAAGCCTGGGCTTGCGCCTCGTAATCGTGCATCGTGGTACCCATCCGCGGTGATTTCGATCTAGTTTAGCGCGCTCACCCTCCACCGGCGAGCGCGTCAAGCAAAAAGGTCGGCTTCCAGCTCAGGCGGTCGGTTGGATCAGGATGGCCTTGCCGTCTTCCAGACGCAGCACCTGCGCCAGTGTCGCCACTGGCACGTTCAGTGCCTCGATCAGTTCGTGCCCCAGCTTGAAACGCTTTTCCACGATAAAGCCCGCACCCAGCACCTCCGCACCGGCTTCGCGTGCCATCTCCACCAGCGCCACCGCCGTGCGACCGTTGGACAGAAAGTCATCCACGATCACCACGCGTGATCCGGCAGGAATGAAACGCTGCGACAGCACCAGCTTGGTTTCGCCTCCCTTGGTAGGCGACGGAATCACCCGAGAAATAAAGGGCGATTCAACCTGCGGTGCGTACTTCTTGGCAAACACCAAGGGCACGTTCAACGCTTGCGCCACCACCAGCCCGGGGGCAATGCCGCTGGCCTCGGCGGTCAGGATCATCGACGGCTGATAGGCCGACAGGCGGCGGGCCAGCTCGCGGCCCATCTCGGCGATGAAGGACGGCTCGATGCGATGGTTCAGAAAATGGTCGATCTTGAGGATCTGATCGCCAATGATCGTCGCCTCGGCTTCGATCCGGCGTACCAGCGGCGCAAACGGCGCGCTGAGTTCGATATTGTGGGTCATGTGCGAATCCGCAAACGGATAGCCCCCGGGGTCGGGGGCACAAGCGCGGATTCTAACTCAAGCGATGTTTCGGGTGAGACGGCCGCCGCATCCGCCGGCGACTACAAGCGATAGATCGCAATTTCAGCACGCATCTCTTTGGCCAGTTGATCCAGTGCCGTCGCACCGGCAGCACTCGATTGCGCGGCGGCGCTGCACTCCTCCGCCATCTGGGCAATCTGCTCGACATTCTGCGCAATCACGTTGCTGGCCATGCCTTGCTCGCGAATCGCACTGGAAATCTCATCAACCATGGTCAAGGAACGCGCACTACCTGCACTGATCCGTTCGATCGCCTCTGTTGCGCTGCCCGCTCGACTGACGCCTTTCTCCACCATGCTCTCGGCTTCACGCATACGGGCCACTGCTTCCGTTGACAGATGGCGAACCGATGCCACCATCGAGGCGATCTCGGATGTCGATCCGCTGGTGCGCTCAGCCAGCTTTCTCACCTCGTCGGCCACTACGGCAAAACCGCGTCCTTGCTCACCGGCACGGGCCGCCTCGATCGCCGCATTGAGCGCCAGCAGATTGGTCTGGTCGGCAACATCCCGGATCACCGAAACAATCGACGAAATCCGGTCACCATGCTCCTCCAGTTCGCGGATTCGTCCCGCAACCTGTGCGACTGAGCGCGCGATGGCATTGATATCGTCAACCGTCTCACCAATGATGCGAATGCCCTGTTCCGCGAACTGTCCGGATTCGTGTGCAAGGTTGCGTGCCTCCATCGAGCGGTCGCTCACGTGGTTGATGCTGACCGTCACCTCCTCGATGGCTGCTGCCATGCCGGATGCGGCGTCGCTTTGTGAGGACGCCGCCTCTGCAACCTGCGAGGCGCTTCCCGTCATTGTCGTGGACGATGCGCCAAGCTGGTTGGCTTGTGCGGACATGCGTGAAAAGCTGTGGGATATCTTGTCGAGCAGGCGGTTGAGCGCTGCCGATGTCGTCCCGATCTCATCCTTGCCAAGCACCGGAATACGGACCGAAAGATCCTGTGTTGTCTCGATCACCTGCACCGACGCCTGGATCTGCTCGACCGAACGGCGAATGCCGCGAATCGTGGTAACGCTTAGCAGCGCAATCAGCGCCAACCCCAGCACCGAAACCCATATCGACAGTATCTCGCCCCGGCTCGCCGACTCAATCGCTTCTGCCGACGCGGCCGATGCTTCGTTGAAGTCCAGTTCCAGATGCTCATCAAGCAACTTGGCCAACGCAGCACGGCGGGCGCCCATGGGGCCGCTCAGATCCAGGGGGGTCTCGCCTGCACGAACTCGCTGAATGAACTGAGTCAGCAAGCTGACGTACTCGTCGACCAGCACCCCTTCGGCTTCATACAACTTTCGTTCGGCCTCGCTTCCGACCAGGGGTGCATAGGCGGCAAAGTTGCGCTTGAGCGCGGCAGCCTGCTGTTCCAGGCTGGATTCGAGGGATGCCTTTGCTGCAGGATCGCTTGCGAGCGTATGGCGAAACAGGGTGATGGCAAGTAGCTGCTGATCCGAGCGAATGGAATTCAATAAATGTATCGACGGGAAAACGGTATTGCTGAAACGGTCGATGACGCTCTCGCTGTGCTGTGCGCTACGTATCCCGATCACACTGACTGCCAACAGTGCAGCGATGGAAAGTGCTGCGAGGATCATGAGCTTTTTCGTAATGGTCATGCAGAAACTCCAGCAGGATCGAGTGGGCAGGATGTGTTTTTAAATGCGGTTGAATCTTATCTAAGGCGCTATTCTAAAAAGAGTTTTCAAGATCATAGTTCAGCGGAAACGTTGTTGGAAGCTCATTTGATTTGGGTTCTTGATATGTCTAAAGGTGTATAGCTTTCAATCCCCGTGATTGTCCTGTACACGAAGAGGGCAAGGCGTCTGGTCCAGGTATCACCTGAGCAAGGTGGGGAATGCCCCATCGATCTGAATCGAATTCGCTGAGCCTCTGCACTCGTTAGCCCAAGAGTCGAATTGACGGCCATCATGGTCTCTGATCGGGGCTTTGTTCCAGAATCCGCCTGCTATCCTTCAGTACAACGACAACTGCATGATCAATGCACCTGGTAGCCCGCGTACCACACACCGGTCCTCGGGCAGGGAGAATCACATGGATATCCTGTTCCGCCCCATCATGAGCCTGCTGGATCGCTTCCGCTACCCGTGGAAGTTCGCCTCCATCTGTCTGGTCTGCCTGTTGGGCACGCTGGCCTTGCTGGGACAGATCTACTTCAGCCTGACCAAGGACATCGACTTCACCCAGCGCGAGATCGCCGGCCTGGAGCTGCTCGACAAAAGCTTTTCGGTGCTGGTCATCAGTCAGCAGCACCGTGGATTGTCCTCCGGCCTGCTCGGCGGCAGCGAGGACCTGCGCCCGCGCGTGGCCGACCGCGCCAAGGCGCTGGCTGACGCCATCGCCAAGGTCGACACCGAACTGACCGGCAATGCAGACTGGGCGCCGCTTGGCGCACGCTGGCAGGACATCCGCAGCCGCCTGCAAAAGCTGCTGGCCGACGGCCTGTCAATGAAGGCGCCCGACAACTTTCGCGCCCACACCGAAACCATCGAACTGACGCTGTCCTGGATTGGCGATATCGGCAATGTCTCCAATCTGGCGCTCGACCCGGTCAGCGACAGCTACAACCTCATCGACCCCATGCTGCACGCCATCCCCGACATCACCGAGCGTCTGGGCCGCCTGCGTGGCCGGGCGACCGGCATCATTGCCCGGGGCGAACTGGCCACTGCCGACGAGCATGCCATCGTCTCGCAACTGGCCGAACTGGCCATGACCCAGGCACAGCTCAAGGACCGACTCGGTCGAGCGGCACAGGCCAACACCACCCTGCAGGCACCGCTCACCTCGGCGATCGCCGAAATCGACGCGGGTATCGCACGTCTGCGCGACACCGCGCGCAGCGAGGTGCTGGGCAGCGCATTCACTATTGCGCCGGCAGCCTTCTTCGACATTGGCACGGCTGCCATCGACGTCGTGCTCAAACACTACCGTGACACCGTGCGGCCTTCCGCGCAGCGTCTGCTGGCCGAGCGCATGGACCAGTTTCAACGCAACGTCATCAACAGCCTGCTGGTCTCCGTTGCTGCCTTGCTGATTGCCGGCTACCTGTTTGGCGGCATCTATTTTTCCATTGTCCGTTCGGTGCGCGAGCTGGTGCAGGGCGCCCAGCAGTTTGCCAGCGGCAACTACCGCGCACGGGTCAGCTTCAGCGCCCATGACGAACTGCGCATGGTGGCGGATCGTTTCAACACCATGGCCCACGATGTGGCAGAGCTGATCGGTGAAATCCAGAAAAGCGCCGTGCAGGTCGGGCGTGCCTCGGCCGAAGTCTCCGCCGCGGCCAATCAGGTTGCCGAGGGCTCCAACACCCAAAGCGAGGCCGCTACCGGCATGGCAGCAGCAGTCGAACAGATGACAGTCGGCATCGACGAGATCTCCCGCCACGCCGGTACCGCCCAGCAGCTTGCCGAGCAATCCGGGCAGCTCTCGCGTGAAGGGGGCGAGGTCATGCAGCGCACCGTGGGCGAAATGGAGCGCATCGCCGAAGCGGTCAATTCATCCGCCTCTGCCGTGGGCGAGTTGGGCGAAAAGGCGCGTCATATCAGCTCCATGGTCGAGGCCATCAAGCAGATTGCCGAACAGACCAACCTGCTGGCCCTGAACGCCGCCATCGAAGCTGCCCGTGCGGGCGAGAGTGGCCGTGGCTTTGCCGTGGTTGCGGATGAGGTGCGCAAACTGGCCGAGCGCACCGCAGGGGCAACGCAAGAGATCACCGCCATGTCCTCATCCATCCAGCAAGGTACCGAGCGCGCAGTCGTTGCCATGCAGAACGGCGTTGCCCGCGTCCGTGACGGCGCCGAATTGACCACCCAGGCCGGCCGCTCGATGGACGAAATCAACAGCGGCGCGCAAGAAGTCCTGCGCGCAGTCAGCGACATCTCGTTTGCCCTGCGCGAGCAAAGCAGCGCCAGTGCCGAAATTGCCCGCAACGTCGAGCGTATCGCCCAGATGAGCGAAGAGAACAGTGCGGCCGTGCGCGACACCGCACAGACCGCCGGCACCCTGCAAACCCTGGCCGTGGGGCTGGAGAAAAAAGTCGAGCGTTTCCAGGTCTGATGACGAAGGGGGGCGATGCCTTACGCGCCCCAGGTCGTCACCCGGCCCTTCAGATCCGCGCCCTGTGTTTATTGACGAGCCGTTGTGCTTGGCAGGCTCGGATCAAGCGGGAACACGGTATTCAAGGGCCGGGTGAATCCTGTCAGCCCTTGAGTCCTGCCTTGCCTACCAGGCCACGCAGGGTCTCCTGCAGATCGGCGGGTAGCACCACAACCTTGGCGTTGCCCGATTCGCTGAGTTTTTCCATCGCGCTGATGTATTTCTCACCCAGCAGATACAGCATCGGTGTGGTCTGATCGCCAATCGAAGACGACACCCGGCGAATCGATTCGGCCGACGCTTCGGCCAGCATCACCTGAGCGTTGGCATCGCGCTTGGCGGCCTCCAGGCGGGCTTCGGCTTCCAGAATCGCAGCCTGCTTTTCGCCCTCGGCTTTGGTCACCATCGCCTTACGCTCGCGCTCGGCGGCGGCCTGCAACTCCATCGCCCGCTGCATCGACTGCGACGGCTTGATGTCCTGGATCTCCACCGACTTCACCGTCAGCCCCCAATCCACCGCCTCGTCGGCAATGCTCTCACGCAGGCGCGCCTTGATCTTGTCACGCGACGACAGCGCCTCGTCCAACTCCATCTCGCCCACGATCGACCGCAGCGTGGTCATGATCAGGTTACGGATCGCCTCGGAAAAGTCGGTCACCCCATACACCGCCTTTACCGGATCGGTGACCTTCACAAAAGCAATTGCATTGGTCAGGATCACCGCGTTGTCACGCGTGATCACCTCCTGCTCCTGCACGTCCAGAATGATGTCCTTGGTCACCAGCTTGTAGGACACATTGTCCAGGTAGGGAATCAGAATGTTCAGCCCCGGCCGCAAAGTGCCCAGATACTTGCCCAGGCGCTCGACAATCCACTCCTCACCCTGCGGCACCAGCCGCACCCCCTTGGCAATGGTCACCACCACAAAAATCAAAATCGCAAGGGCAACGGTCAGGCCAGTCGTCATGTTTGAAGCTCCGTAAAAGAAAATCCAGAATCGCCCGCCGGTGGATGCATCATCGCACACCCGGCGGGATTCCATC
Source organism: Parazoarcus communis SWub3 = DSM 12120 (assembly GCF_003226565.1). GTDB lineage: Bacteria > Pseudomonadota > Gammaproteobacteria > Burkholderiales > Rhodocyclaceae > Parazoarcus > Parazoarcus communis. Next base: position 328,625 of record NZ_QKOE01000004.1, read on the forward strand.
CCGCCCTTGTATTTTGTTTTCGTGCAAAATCGGTTGGTGTGCGGTTTGCCGTGCTGGGTTCTCGGATGGAGCGCGTAGCGCGATTGAAGAGAGCCCAGCACGGGGCCATCCGGACGCTGCACAGTT